>JAKQPV010000124.1:0-111597 GCA_029564515.1 Spirochaetota bacterium
TGCCGCTGCGGCTATCTCTTTGACGGCGAGATCCCCTGCACCTGCCCGGCCCACCATGTCAAGGGCTACTTCCAGAAGATCACCGGCCCCATCCTGGACCGGATCGACATCGAGGTGCTGGTAGGCCGGGTTCCCTGCGGCGACCTGCTCGGCGGGGGCGGCCGCGAGGGTTCGGCGGAGATCAAGAACCGGGTCATGACCGCGCGGGAGGTGCAGGCGCGGCGGTTCGCCGGGAGCGCGACGCGCTACAACGCCCGCATGACGCAGGACGAGATCAAGGCGCACTGCCGCCTCGAACCGGACGCGGAGCAGGTGCTGGAGACCGCGGTCAGGCGGACCAATATCACGGCCCGGACGTTTTTCAAGATCCTGAAAACAGGCCGCACCATAGCGGACCTGGGAGGCTCGCCCTCGATCGCCAAAGGCCACGTGCTCGAGGCGCTCTCCTACAAGAGTTTACAGAGGAATTACGACGTGTGACGGTTTCCCGGAAGTCAGGAATTGCGGAGGAAGTCGGTCGCGTCCTTCGCATCCAGCGGGCGCGAGAACAGGTATCCCTGGCCGTAATCGCAGGCAAGCTCCCCGAGCATGCGCCGGTGCTCCGCCTCCTCGACCCCCTCCGCCACAACCTTCAACCCCAGGTTGTGCGCGAGCCCGACAATCGAGCGCACGATATGCTCGCTCTGCTCGTCCTCGTGCATCCAGCGGACGAAGGAGCGGTCTATCTTCAGGGAGTCCACGGGGAAGTGCTGGAGGTAGCTCAGCGATGAATAGCCGGTCCCGAAATCGTCCATGTAAATGCTGTGCCTGCCGGACTTGAGCTTGAGGAGCTGGACGTTCGCGGATTCCATGTCCATCATGAACGCGCTTTCAGTGATCTCGAAGGCGACGTTTTCCGGCTGGACCGCGTGCTTTTTCAAAATGCCGGCGATCGAGGCGCCCAGCTCCGGATGAACGAACTGGCTCGCGGAAAGATTGATACCGACGTGCATGGGCCGGGACATCACGCCGCTTTTGCGCCAGGACGCGACCTGGCGCACCGCCTCGTCGATGATCCAGAAACCGAGAGGGATGATGAGCGGGCTCCGCTCCACCGTGGGGATGAAATCGGTCGGCATGATGATGCCGCGCGCCGGGTGGTTCCATCGGACAAGCGCCTCGAACCCGTTGACGTGTCCGTCCCCGAACGAAACGATCGGCTGGTACTGGAGCGAGAACTCCTTCCTGTCAAGCGCGTCGTTCACCTCCTTCTCCAGTATGAGCTCTTCCTCCGTCTTCGACCTGATGCCGTCGAACAGGTCCGCGCGGCAGATCCGGCTGTGCAGGGCGTTTCGTTTCTGTATCATGTCGGAAAGCGTTGAAGAATGGCTTACCGTATCCTGAAGCATGGAGACAATAAAACGGGAGAGCTGCGATGGCTGCAGGCTCAGGGAGTAATCCGATCCGCGGTATGAAACGTTCATGCTGACGGGCCGCTCATCGGCGCTGCCGCCGCTCTCGCCCTCGATTATTTCCCGGACCCGGGTGACCAGGAACTCGCCGTTAAACGGGGCCGTGATGGCATGGGTAAGGCCCCGCTCGAGCCCCTTCAGGAAAAAATCGACGTCCGCGCCGGAAGTGACAACGGCGTACGGGATATGGTTATACTTCGCCCGGTCATGAAAACCGCATAACAGAGTGCTGTTTTGTATCATCCGCGCGCTCGCCCTGCAGAGAATGATGTCCGGCTTAAAAGTGTCAATCGCGTTGATGGCATCAGGCTCATTAACGCAAATATGCACATGAAAGCCATTTTTGACCAGAATTTCCCTGAGCACGCTTTTATCAACATACGCGGGATCGAGTATCAACACGTTATTTTTTTTCATTTTCATAACCAGGTTTGATAAAGCGAATATACCTGCCCTGTCGGGTCTCGTCAAGCCCAAACAGCGCCGGTCCGGGATTTTAATGCCGCCATCAGGCCCGGAATTGTTCTTGAAATAAATAGTGCAGCTATTACAATAAGGCCCTTCACGCATCAAGACGGCTTAACGGTAACCGCCGTACCGTCATGGGAGAAAAGGAATGAATTTCGAGGGCGATTTCAATTTATACAAGCTTATCATCAAGTCCGTTGAAACGCAGATACAGGACAACGAGCCGGCGATCACCAGGAAGACCTTCGAGCGGCTTGTGGCGTCCGGGCACGACGAAGCAACGGCAAAGGAAAAGATCGCATCCGTGATCGCGGAAGAGATTTACCTGATGATGAAGGACAACAGGAAAATCAACGAGGAGGTATTCGGCGCCCGGCTTAACGAGCTGAGGTAAGCACCCCCGCTCCGGCCCGGGCGTATCATCAGGGCCGGTACCGTACGCACCGCACCGCGCGGCCCCTCCCCGGGGCAGGCAGCGCGACCGGCGCAAAACCGCATTTCTGTATACTCATATAACACCGCGGCAGAAATACGCATCCCGTGGGAGCAGCCGTCATGGTCGGGACCATGCCGGGTATGGTCTGCAGCTCCTTCTGCTTTCCGCCGATACGCGGGATTGCCCTGAAAAGCCCCCGCGTGTAGGGATGGCCCGGCTTCCGGAACACATCCGGGGTCCTGCCGTATTCCACGATCTCCCCCGCGTACATTATGGCGATCTCGTCCGCGATGTTCGCGACTATCCCAAGGTCATGCGTTATGAGGAGGAGCGACATCTTCCGCTCCTCCTGCAGCTTCAGGAGAAGGTCCAGGATCTGGGCCTGTATGGTCACATCAAGCGCCGTCGTCGGCTCGTCCGCGATCAGGATCGACGGCGAGGTCGAGAGCGCCATGGCGATCATCGCCCGCTGGCGCATGCCGCCCGACAGCTCGTGCGGATAGGAGCGGAGCCGCTTTGCCGCGTCGGGTATGCCCACGCTGTTGAGCAGCTCGGCCGCGTACTCGTCCGCCTCCCGCCGGGACTTTCCCAGGTGCAGCATGATGCTCTCGGCGATCTGGTAGCCCACGGTAAACACGGGGTTGAGCGAGGTCATCGGCTCCTGGAAGATCATCGCGATCTCCTTCCCCCGTATCTTCCGTATCTCGTCCTCCTCCATCCGGACGATGTCCCTGCCGTCGTACATGATGTTCCCCGAATGGATGACACCCGGCGGCGGGACCAGCCTGAGGATCGAATACGCCGTGACCGACTTGCCGCAACCGGACTCGCCCACGAAACCCATGGTGCGGCCCCTGTGCAGCTTAAACGACACGTCACGCACGGCCAGCACGTCGCCGCCGGACATGGCGAACTTCACGCTCAGATGGTTGACTTCAAGTATGGGGGAAGAGTCTTTCTTCATGTGATGTTCCTGCTGCGGCGCGTCACGTCGAAGCCGCCGGCCACAAGCCGGTCGAACAGGGCCTCGCGGTCCGCGTCTTTTATCACGCACTTGTGGATGGTCGAGTCGCGGTATGCGAGCAGCTCGACCCGGTTCACGTCCACCACCTGCAGCTTGCCCGGCTCGACCTCCTCGGCCCGCTTCTCGCCGGTCTCGCTGAAGGCTATTTTCGTAATTCCGCAGCCCTGCACGCCGGTAACGAAGGCGTCCAGGCTGTCGTAGAGAATTTCACGCTGCATCGCTCGCTCCGGATACGAATAGGTAAATTGCAGGGGAAGTTTAGCCGGGTGCGACTATCCTGTCAAGAGTTTCTGCGGCGGCACAATGAGCACCTGCTGTAATTGGCTTGACGACATTCGGAAAAACCTGTATATTTAACAGGTCTTGTTTTGATTGGCCGGCTTATCGGGCCCGCCCCGTTTTTTTATCCGGGAAGGCCGATAACACCCGCCGGTCACTCAAAGCGCACCATGGTTCTGTCACCATCACATCTCGCAGATGACCGCCGTACTATTCTTCGTACGCTCGTTTATCGCACCGTGCATAAGAACGGGCATCTTGAATAGTGAAGCAGCGGCAGGCGGGCGGCTTCCGGGGGCAGACATTACCCCGGATTAATCCCGGGAATCAGGCGTCAGAGGCCATACGTAACCATCGAGGAAATATGCCGGCGCACTATTTCGTCATACTGCTTCATCTTGCCGCCTTCATGCCGGATTTCGATCCGGCCGCATGGGTCAGGGACCATGCATATGGCCGCCATCCGGAGGCCGCTGCCGCCCCCGGCGGGCACAGGCCCGATGGCTCCGCTGCCGTACCGCCCCTCGTCATGGCGGGATATACCCCGGGAACCGGGCCGTTCGCGGCGGCGCGCGCACCCGGCACCGGGCCGGGAGGAGCGATACCGTCCGCGCCCCGCCGGTTTCCGCCGTCTGCCGTTGGGGCCCTGCTGCTCGCGGCACTGTCAGCCGTCACGGTATTCGTCTGGGCCTGGATACTCAACAGGAGGGTGCGCGCCCGCACCAGTGAGCTGAAAGGGGAGCTGGAGCTCCGCAGGCAGGCCGAGAATGGGCTCCGGATAAGCAATACCCTGCTCCGGACCCAGCAGGAAACAGCGCTTGACGGTATCCTGGTCGTGGACCGCGGGAGGAACATCCTTTCGTATAACCGGCGCTTTGCTGAAATGTGGGGCATCTCCGAGGACATCCTGGGATCGCGATCCGACGAAAAGGCCCTGGCGCATGTCCTTGGCCAGCTCGTGCAGCCCGCCGAGTTCATTTCCCGCGTGGAGCACCTGTACGATAATCCCTCCGAAACAAGCAGCGACGAGCTGCCCCTTGCCGACGGCCGCATTTTCAAGCGCTACTCGTCCCCGGCCGTCAGCGAAACGGGCGAATACTTGGGCCGCGTGTGGTACTTTCGCGATCTAACACAGGAACACAACGCCATGAAGCAGATCCTGAATTCCGAGATCATGTACCATACCCTGTTCGAGAACGCCAATGACGCCATCTTCATCATGAAGGGCGAGGTTTTCAACGACTGCAACGCGAAAACCTGCGAAATATTCGGCTGCCGGAGGGAGGACATCGTGGGGAGCAGGCCGTACGATTTTTCGCCTCCGGTTCAGCCGGACGGTATGAATTCAATTGAAAAAGCACGCGGAAAAATCGAGGCGGCCCTTGCCGGCGCTCCCCAGTTCTTCGAATGGGTCCACACGAGGCTGGACGGGACGCCATTTGACGCGGAGGTATCCCTCAACCGTGTCGACATCATGGGCCGGCCCTTCATCCAGGCGATCGTGCGGAACATCACGGACCGCAAGCGTGCGGAACGGGAATTGCGGCACGAGCACGATTTCAACATGACCCTGGTCAACACCTTCCCCGCGTTCCTCGTCGTGATCAGCGGCGAGGGGAAAACCATCATGATGAACCGGTTCATGCTCGCGTCGCTCGGATACCAGGAAGAGGAGGTGATCGGCAGGGATTACCTTGCTACGTTCGTGCCCGAAAGCGACAGGGACGGCGTGCGGGGCGTGTTCAGGCAGATCATCCACGACGGGAAGCAGACCACAAGCGAAAACAGGATCGTGGCCAGGGACGGCCGCGAAATACTGGTCGAGTGGCACGGCCAGTCGGTGCTTGACGACAGGGGAAGCTTCAGGTTTTTCATCGGGATGGGGATCGACATCACGGAGCGCAAGCTCTTCGAGGAATCCCTGACCGCCGCCAAAAAGCAGCTCGAGGACATCATCGAATTCCTCCCCGATGCCACGTTTATCATCAATCCGGAAAAAAGAATAATCGCCTGGAACCGCGCCATGGAGGAGATGACGGGAGTGCCCAAGAGCGCCATCATTGGCCTGGACCACGCGAAAAGCACGATCCCCTTTTACGGCCATGAGCGGGAATACCTCATGGACCTCGTGGGCGCCGGCGGCGGGGAGATCGAGTCAAGATATTCCTTTGTCCGCCGGCAGGGCGAATCTTACTATGCCGAGGCCTACGCGCCGGGCCTGCACCGCGGCGAAGGCGGATACATATGGGCGATAGCCTCACCCATACGCGATACTGCCGGGAACATGCTTGGAATCATCGAATCGATCCGGGACATTACCGACAGGCGGAACGCCGAGGAGGCCCTCCGCGCGAGGGAAGAAACGTTCCGGGCCCTCGCGGAAAACTCGTCGGACGTCATCATGCGTTTTGATCCCGCGGGCAGGCACCTGTACGTGAACCCCGCCGTGGAGGCCCAGTCCGGCACGCCCCCGCACGCTTTCATAGGCAAAACGCACCGGGAGCTCGGGTACCCGCCGGAGCTGTGCGAGCTCTGGGAGGGAGCGATCAAGGCCGTGATCGGGAACAGGGCACCTCACAGGATCGAGTACCGGCTTCCCGGCGGTGCATGGATCGACCTTGCCCTGATGCCGGAATTCGACGAAGCGCACGGGGTGAAGGCCGTTATCACCTCGGCGCGCGACATTACCGGGCAGAAAAACATGACCGAACGTGTCCGGGAATCGCTCAGGGAAAAAGAGGTGCTCCTGAAAGAGCTGTACCACCGGACCAAGAACAACATGCAGGTCGTTCACAGCCTCCTCTCGCTGGAAGCCTCCAAACCGGGCAATGAGGCGATGAAAGGCATACTCGACGGCATCGGCCTGAAAATCCGCACCATGGCGCTGGTGCACCAGAAGCTCTATGAATCACGGGACCTGACCTCCATCAACCTGAAGGAATACATTGCCGACATCGCCGCCCTGATCCTTAGCAACGACCAGTCCGTATCCGGCAGGATAACGGTCCGGCAGGAGGTCCAGAACTGCAGCGTTTCGATAGACACGGCCATTCCTTTCGGCCTGGTGCTGAACGAGCTCATCAGCAATTCTGTCCGGCACGCCTTTCCCGGCGGCAGGAGCGGCGCCATAAGCATAGAATTGGTCTCAACCGGGGACGATGTGACGCTGCGGTATGGCGACGATGGAGCCGGCCTCCCGCCGGGCGTAGACCCCCTGGAGTCCCATTCACTCGGCATGCTCATAATCCGGGAGATTGTCAGGCACCAGCTCCAGGGCAGCATTCGCTTTCCCGGAGGGATTGGCCACTCCTGTGAAATAACGTTCAAGACGCATCTATACGCCCGGAGGATGTAGCGCTTTGGTGGCCAGGAAACTGCTTATAGTCGAAGACGAGGCGATTACCGCGCTGGGACTGCGCCAGGCATTGACACAGCTCGGTTTCGAAGTGGGAATACCGGCCGGCACCGGGGAAGAGGCTGTTGAGCGCGCGCTGAGCGAAAAACCGTTGTGCATCCTGATGGACATTAACCTGATCGGCGACATGACCGGCATTGAAGCGGTGGAAAAAATCAACAGTGTCTCGGCAATACACGTGATTTACATGACCGGTTACTCGAACAGCGAGATGAAATCGCGCGCAATGCAGACCGGGCCCCTTGCCTACCTGGAAAAGCCGGTCGACATAGCCGAGATCAACCGCATACTGCAAAACCTGTGACGCCTGCCGCCGGGGACCTTCCGCTCAACCCTGCCCCCGCGAACCGTAGACGAAAAAACGCATGCCCTCTCTCAGCGCGAACGCGCCGTGCAGGTACAGGCCGCCCAGCCACAGGGGCACGTTGAACACGTCAACATGGCGGTACGCCACCAGGCCCAGGGCCGACATCGCGCCTTCAGCCAGCATCCCGCCGACCGCCATGGCGGCCGCGATAAGGAGCAGCCACGCCCGGTCGTAGGTCAGGAGCCAGCGCACCGCGAAGGCTGAGTAAAAGATCACCGACATGAAGGCAGGATCGTAATTCCCGTAACCGCTGAGTAAATAGACGAAGATAAAAGCGGCGGCCGCCTCGATCATCTCGCGCGCGCTCCCCCGTGACGCGCTCTGCCGCGCCTGCATGCCGATGAACAGGCGCCCGATGCCGAGAGAATAGAGATATCCCATTAACAGGAACACCAGCAGGAATCCCGGGTAGACCCACCAGGCCTGGTTGAACAGGTGCGGGTTGGGGTACGAGAGCGTATGCGTGCGCACGTGGAACGCGTCGCCGATTGTGGCAAAAACCGCTCCGAGCATGGCAAATAGCAATATCCTGGCCGGTTTCATGGTGCGCATGGGCTGCTCCTGTATGGCAGTGGTTTCTGCGGAATGGTCTATTGGTGGAACAGGGAGGAATAAATAGCAAGGAAAAAAACAGAAGGGAATACGCAAAGCTCGCTCGCAGAGGCGCAGACCACCCCCGCCAATTCCCCCCGCCCCACAAAGGGGGCGCGTTGCCCTGGCAATGTTTTCACGAGATAGAATTGCGATCAGATGGATGGTTCCGGCCCCTTCCCCGTCACCGAATTTATCGCTTGACGTTATTAACGTAGCGCGTCAATATGGGCCATGATTCGCTCGTTCAGGTGCAGGGAAACCGAGAAGATATGGAACCAGGAATATTCAAAAAAATTCCCGGCTTCAATACAGAAAATAGCACTCAGGAAACTGTACATGATCCAGCGGGCCAAGGAGCGGAAAGACTTGCGGATTCCTCCTGCCAACCGGCTGGAAAAGCTCAAAGGCGACAGGAAAGACCGTTACAGTATCCGCATTAATGACCAGATGAGAATATGCTTTATCTGGGACAAATCCGACGCCTGCGAGGTCGAGATCGTTGATTATCATTAAAGAGGTGCAATTACCATGAAAAAAATACCCAATATACATCCCGGCGAAATATTAAGGGAGGAATTTCTGATACCCTTCAAGCTTTCGGCCTACCGGCTTGCGCAGGAGACCAAAATCCCGCCCACGAGAATTTCCCAGATTTTGAAGAAACGCAGGAGCATTACCGCGGACACGGCTTTAAGATTTTCCCGGTTTTTCGGTACGACACCCGATTTCTGGCTGGGCCTGCAGATGGAGTATGATCTTCGGGAGGAGATGAGCGTCAAATCGAGGGAAATCGACACGATAAAACCGATCGAGCATCATACCGCGCAGCAGTAAACAGGCCTCGCAATAACCGGCATTATTCAGGCTTGAGCGATGCAGCGTTCCCAGCTTTCGACTTAGAGATATCAAAATAATATTCAACCGAGGCGGTAGCGCCATACTGGTGCTCGTATTCTAAAGCTTTATCTTTTTCAACAACGAGTTTCTTGTACATATTGTATTTGAATCCAAGGGACATGCTCATGGGGATGACCGGCAAACGGTATATGAGGTTACAATTGGCTTCGACACCGAGTTTTTTAACATTCTTGCGTTTCGTATAAGGAGGAATGTAGGTTATATCGCTGGAGAATTCCGTTCTTCCGATCGTGAATTGTTTATTTGATTCATCAGCAAAGCAGAATTGAAAAACGGAATCGATTTCGATGAAAAGCATATCCTTGACCGCCGGTATCATGACACCAAAACCGGCAAAAGGCGCATACTCATTATACGTGTTCTCTTTCTCGATTCTACCGGCGGCAAAAAAACCAATATAACTCAAAGACAATCCAAGCACTTCGTATTTAAAATGAACATACTTGAACCCGGTCTTTAGATATACCATATCATGGAACTGATAGCGAAGCATCAGATCCGCATCATATCTTGTGATCAACCCGATATTATCCATGACCAGGTAGTTTAAATAATATTGTTCCTTCTTTTGTGCATTAAATTGCCCATACATGAATCTTGTAATTAAATTAACATTATCAGGCAGACGGGCGGACAAAACAGGGCCATACATAAAATTGGGCTTAACATCAACTTTGAACATATTATCGGGTGGAGTAAAAGAGCTCATTGGCATGATAGGCAACTGCAAGCCCGCCTTGTATTTTCCCCAGTAGGGGTCCCACATCGAATACCATGTTGCAACCCCCAGGCTGATACCGGCTGCCTGAGATATAACAGGTAATGCAAGCATTCCCACGAGGAACAAGAGAATAATTCTAACATGCAAATTCATCTGTATACACTGCACATACTTTATTCAAGACATTGAACCATTAATGATAACACTCTACTAGTGAGGATGCACTACAAACCATTTGCAATGTTCAAATATTTAAGGAATGGCGCTGAGAGCCCCGGCTGCATCCAGCATTCTACTGCCAGCAATTTTATCCGTAAGATTGGCATTAAACCGAGCACCATTTAATATTTTGCTTTTCACCTGTGCATATGTCAGTCCGGTATTTTCTGACCATACCATTCCCGCGACCCCTGTTACAAACGGGGTAGCCATTGATGTCCCGTTATTAAACATGCATGTTGTTGCATCTTCATAATGATACCAACGCGATATCATGAAAGGATCGATTTCAATACCTTCATTAGGAATAACGGTCGTTGTAACGAATCTGAATCCGATGCTAGTATGATTAGTAATATATGGGGTCAAATCATAAACATATGATAAATTAATCTTATTAAATGTACCGAGTATATTTGAGGGTCGTTGTCCACCGATATCAATTACTGTATGAACAAAATTAACATCTTCCTGAATATAATAATTCCACACTTTATACTTAAGCATGACATAATCCGGATTATTTACAGTAAGATCAAAAACCCGATACGCACTAGAATCCATGTGGTTGCGACTTTTAAAATTTCTCAAACTGCCTTTGAAAATATAATTGTATGTAATATAGTCCTCATACTCCCATCCCCATTCTCGAGACCACGAAGAAAAGTATTCAGTTGCATCAACCATTTGGGCAGGATAATCACTTAATATATTAGTTCCTGGGGCCGCTATATCAACAGACGTTAATCCATAACAAGAAAAATATGCCAGCTCACCATCCTGATCGATTGCGGCTACTGATATGATATTATCAAGGTCAAAGTTTGCCGGATATACAGAATAAGTATCATTATTCCGGTGATAATTTCCAGCCGCTGCAACAAAGAGAACACCATTATCCCGAGCGTCCTTGATGGCATCATAGAGTGCCTGATCGTATTCAGTAGTCCCCCAACTGGCGTTGATTATTTTTGCGCCATTGTTTATGGCAAAATTGATTCCCGAAATAATATTTTCAGTCGTTCCTCCTCCCGAGGGATCAAAAATACGAACTGCCATAATTTTTGCATTCCAGCACAACCCGCTAATCCGGTTTCCGTCGTTACCCTTTGCACCAATAATACCGGCGACATGTGTCCCATGCCCCGACATGTCCTTCGGATCTTTATCATTTTCAACGAAATCATAACCGGTTGCACAGCCGCCCAAAGGATTCCCTAAATCGTCAACACACGATACGCCGTTCCACATGTTGGCTGCCAGGTCTCGGTGAGTATAATTTATCCCGGAATCCAGTACCGCTATAATCACTTCATCACAGTTAGTGGTTATATCCCATGCATTGACAGCATTACTATCAAAACCCGCGGTACCGGAAGTTCTATTTATCGTTTGCCCGGTATTATGTAGACCCCATTGAGAAGCAAATTCATAATCATCCGGTATTGTGTATAAGTTATATTTATAATTTGGTTGAACATATTCGACATCGGGATTTTTTCTCAATTCGGTTATTGCTTTTTCTACCGTAACAGATGGAGCAAGACGAATCCTGCGCATTATTGAAGTATTTTTTCGGAACAATATTTTATCTGATATTGCAATGTCGGATTTAGATATATAAGTTTTCGACTTCGATTCCGATACACCTTTACGGAATTTAATGATTAGTTCACCATGCATAAACCTCGCGGTATTATTATTACCATCTACACCAGCATCAGTTGAAGACGATAAAATATCAGAGTTATCTCGCCCCGAATCATCGTTAGCCGACATAGTCATGGAGGATCCCAGTTCGTTCTTCTTCCCGCAACTGCATGAAGGTCCGGTATTTTCCGGGTCGGGCTGTATGACTTCAGGATTTCTACCCGGCCATAAAAAAATACTCGTCGTTACCAGCGCATCCAGTTTCTTTACGCTGTCAGGGAAGTCGGAGCACATGCATAATGGACACAGTATGGCAATACAGCAGATTTGCGACAATCGTGTGGGCATGTTTCTATAAGATTTTTTCATTTGTCTCAACCAGCGCAATTCGGAATTCTTGTGATACGCGTTATTCTAAACGCACACTGTTTTCTTTCAGGGCAATTGAAAAAAATCAGTAACGGACAACGAGTCTATAGTTATTATTTCAACACGGCTTTTTTTATGATATATTATATTCCGCATAACGAATTACCCGTCAACAATTTTTTGGACATTGTCCAATTCATATTGCTATCGGCAGATACACTCTTTCAATCGCCGGCATCGCAATCAAAACGATTATTCGTCGGGAACGACTATCTACAATTCGCTGGGCACGGATGCCCGGCGTCGCGAGAGCAAACATGGAAGTTTGCCTCGAGCGAAAACGTACCGCATGTTATAACAACGCATCCTGATACAACAAGTTCCATCCGGGAGTGATCAGGAGGAGAACCGTGGGCCATTCAAACGTCAAAACCGATAGGTCCGCAAGCGCTTGCGGACCTATCGGTTTTGACAAACCTTATAAGGGCAATGAGCAAATTCCGGCGTAGCCGGATTTGCGAATTTGCCCGGAAGCCTGTCCCGGCGCTTGAGGGACCCGGAGAGGAGGAGCGCGAGGAGGAGAGGCCGGGGAGGCCACTTCTCCTCGCAATGAATTGCATGACCGGCTCCCGGTCGTAACCCGGCGCCGGGCGGCGCGCCAACGTAAGGATAGCACCCATAAAACAAGTTCTTACACCAAGGGATCCACGCTTTCGCGGGGATGACGTGAAAAGGTATTGACTCAATTAAATTATAGCATCACTTGATGCTATAATTAACTGGAGTCACGCCATGGAATTCAAAGAAGACCGCCCCCTCTACCGCTTCGCCGAGATCGTCGCGGCCCTGCGCGCCCCGGGCGGCTGCCCCTGGGACCGAAAGCAGACGCACGAGTCCCTCCGCCCCTACCTGATCGAGGAGGCGTACGAGGCACTCGACGCTATAGACAGCGGCGACCCCGCGCACATAAAGGAAGAGCTGGGCGACGTGCTGCTCCAGATCTACCTCCACGCGGAGATCGCGCGGGAACGCGGCGACTTCTCGATCGACGACGTGGCACAGGGCATCATCGACAAGATCATACTCCGGCACCCGCACGTGTTCGGGGACGCGACCGTGAAGGACGCGGGACAGGTTGTCGAGCGGTGGGAAGAGATAAAGAAGAAGGAGAAGCCGCACCGGGAATCGATACTTGACGGCGTGCCAAACCATCTCCCCGCCCTGCTCCGGGCCTACCGGGTCCAGCAGAAGGTGTCGCGCGTGGGATTCGACTGGGAGAAAATCGGCGACGTGGCCGGCAAGCTCGACGAGGAGGTCGGGGAGCTGAAGCAGGCGATCGAAACCGGCGACACGAAGCACATCGTCGAGGAGGGGGGCGACATGCTTTTCAGCATCACGAACCTGCTCCGCTTCATCGAGGTCAACCCGGAGGAAGCGCTCCTTAAAACGATCGCGAAGTTCACAAAACGGTTCCGCCATATCGAAAAGCGCGCCGCGGAGACGGGTAAAAACCTGGAAGACATGTCAATCGGGGAAATGGAAAAGCTCTGGCAGGAGGCAAAAAAAATGTAAACCGATAGGTCCGCAAGCGCTTGCGGACCTATCGCGCTTGCGGACCTATCGCGCTTGCGGGCCTGTCGTGTTTGGGCCTATCGCGTTTGCGGACCCGTCAAATGCGCCGGAATTTATTTCCTCTTCCTCGGAATCATCCCCCGCAGCACCGCTATCTCGTCGCAGAGCCGCTTCATGTCGTCCGTGGAGATCGTGACGCCGCCGTACTTGAACCCGTATATTTCGTCTTTCAGCTTCGACACCGCGGCCGCCGCTTTCTCGGGCACCGTGCCGGTGAACGCGCGCCGGGCATGATCCACCGCTTTTTCAGCCGCACGGAGGAAGCCGGCCCTGTCCGTCGTCTCGATGCAGCGCGCCGCTTCCATGAAATTTTCGTCCTCGTCAAGGGGCGCCGGTTCCCCGGCCTCCTCCTCTTCCGGACGCGTGAGCGCGGTGGCGAGGCGATACTTCCGCCGCTCCCACAGAACCACGAATACGACCATGCCGGCGATCGCGAGCGCTATAAGCGCGATATAAAGTATGTTCATATCCATCTTCCCCGTACCTGTATCCTCGTCAAACCGGGCCGCCTGTCCGCCGCCGTCGCTCTTCGCGGTGAAGGATATCTCGCCCGACTCCACCGTCTCGTACCTGCCGCTGTCCGGGTTGAAGAACGAGAACCGGAACCTGCCCGGGTTCACGGGACCCGGCTTGTCCGGGATGAGCGTGTAGGTGAACTTCTTGCTCCCTTTCAGTTTCCCGCCTTCGAGGACTATGCTCGTCTCGCCTTCCTCGGCCAGTACCTTGAGCCCGGGGGCCTCCCGCTCGAGCGCGGGCTTCGTCATGGTGACGAGGTTGCCGGTCCCGGTGACGGTGATGCTCACCTTCTTCTCCTCGAAGACCTTGATGTCTCCGGCAGGGCACTCCGCTTTCATGGTGTAGCTTCCGATGTCGCCCTGGAAGCCATCGGGCCTGCCGGCGGCCGGCAGCGGCCTGACCGTGACCGGCCTGGCATCGAAGACGAGCTCCTGCTGGCGCGTGAAGTCGGAAAAGCCGAAGTTCCCGAAAAAGTCCCGGGCGCGGCGCGGGGACGAGACCTGAACGGACACGATCGCCGAGCCGCCGCCCACATTGTAATTGCCGGGCCCGGCCGGGATGAGGGCGAAGGTCACCAGGTGCGTCTTCTCGTACTCGCCCTCCCGCGCGGAGGCCTTGTCATGGACCGGGTCCTCGACCTGCCTGGCGGCGAAGCCCTTGTTTTCAGGGAGCTCCCTGAACTGGTGGACCGTGGCCCGCGTACCCGCCGAGAGTATATAATAGCGCATGATGACCGGCTGGCCCACGTACACGGCCGGGGCGGAAAGCTCGACCGACGGGCGCACGTCGGAGACAGCGGAGCCTTCCCCGTCACCGCCTCCGCCTGCTGTCGCGCTGACCACGAGGACGACTTCGCCGGAGCGGAGCGTTTCCCTGCCGCGCCGGAACTCGAAGGCCGGAATCCGGTACCGCCCCTTGCGGAGCGCGGTGATCGAGAAAAGCAGCTCCACGCCGGACCATGACTTGCCGTTGATGTACTGGTAACTCTGCTGCATGCCGGAATACTCGATCCTGAGGCCCGGCACCGACGGGTATTTGACCGGCTTTACATCTTCTGGGTCCCCGGATATTTTCACCCTGAGGGTGGTGCTGTCCCCAACCTCGATCGCCGGCTCCTCGAGTACGGTCTCGAGCTGCGCCGGCAGCGCGGGTGCGGCCGCGGCGAAGAGCACCGCCGCGCTCAACAGTATGCTACCAGTTCTTTTCAAGATGCCTCCTCTCGTCGCTCGGGCCCTGCTCCCGCCGGACCTGGCTTTTCTGAAGCGCGCGCAGGATGTTCTGCACCTGCTCGCGGCTCATCTGGTTCTGGCCCCGGCGTGAATCACGGCTCTGGCCCCGCTTCTGGTCCTTGTTGGACCCGGGGTCCTTTTTTTTGTCCTGGTCCTTTTTATTGTCTTTATTATTGCCGTCCTTGTCCTTCTTGTCCTTGTCCTGCTCGCTCATCTTTTTTAAAACATACTCGATGTTTTTCTTCGCCGGTTCATAGCCGGGATCGATCTTGAGCGCGTTTATATATGAGTTGATGGCTTCGCGGTATTTCCCCATTTTCAGGTAGGCGTTGCCGGCATTGAAGAATGCCTTTTTCTGCACCTCGCGGTCCCCGGACTGGACGGCCTCCTGGAACCCGGTCAGGGCGTTGTCGAACGACTCGAGCATGTAGTCGGCATCGCCGGTATTGAAGGAGAGCTTCTTCCTGTCGCTATCGCCCGGGGCGTATTTCTCCGCCTTCTCGTAATAGCGCTTCGCGTTATTGTACTTCTTCATGTCGTACTCGTCGTTCCCGCTCGAAACGGCGTCCTTGAAGGGATCGAGCCACGCGATCGAGAGCAGCGCGGCCAGCGTCACGGATATGCGGAAGACTGTTGTCCTGGACATCGGCATCCACCATTGAAGTGTTATGCTTTGAGGGCCGCGGCCGTGCGCCGGCCCTCTTTCCTGTAGACCGCCCGGGGCCGGAAAAGTTACCCCTGGCCCGCCGGGTTGCAGCCGCATTCGCCGTTCCCGTACAGGGAGCAGCCCCCGCCGAACGACCTGCTCCTCGTCAGGGCCGTATCGGCCTTGAGGAGGAGGCCCTTCATGTCCTCGGCGTGTCCCGGGTACGACGATATGCCGATGGACGCGGAGATCGTCCGGTTCTCTATTCCATCATACGGCTCGGCGGTAACCGAGGCCATGATCCGGTCGGCTACACGGCGGGCCGTCTCCGGTTCGGCCTGGTGAAGAATGATCCCGAACTCGTCCCCGCCGCAACGGGCAACCGTGTCGCCGCCGCGGCACTGCTTCTGCAGCCGCTCGGACACGCTTTTCAGGACGCCGTCCCCGGTCTGCCTGCCGAAATCGCTGTTTATCTGCTTGAGTCCGTCTATCTCCATCAGGAGGACGGAGAAGCTCTTCCTCTCCCTCCGGGAAGCGCTGATCTCCTGGAGCCCCCGCTCCTGGAAATAGCTCCTGTTGTAAAGGCCGGTAAGCCCGTCGACCAGCGGCGTATACCGGTACGGGTCGCGGTCGGCGTTCAGGATCTTCCTGTTCCCGATAACGCGGTCCAGCACCATCAGGAGATGGTCGCGCTTCACCGGCCGGGTGACGAAATCGTCGGCCCCTTCGCTGTAGTGCTCTACCGCCAGCGAGCCGGAGCCGTGTCCGGCGATCAGGATTATGCCGGCGCGATTGTCAAGGTCCCTGATGCGCCGGACCAGGTCTCTGCCGCCGTATATGAGAGAAACCATGTCAATGATGATAATGTCAAAGCGATCCTTCTTCAATAGTTCCGTCAGGGCGCGCACGAGCTTCCTGCCGCCGGGAAGAACGGTCATCCCGTATTTTGCCTTAGGAAGAAACTCTTCGATGGTAGCGGAAAGCGGCGTGTTATCGGTCAGAAATAAAATACGATGCTCTGTCTCTGGTACACTCATGAAAACGACCCCCCCGGGCTTGATTTTTTGGTCCCCGCCTGCGGCGTACGAACGCTGCGGAAACTTTTTACGGCAGGGTTGGTTCACGTTCAGAAATTGTCAATGATTTTCCGGTCCCGGGCATGGACAATTCAAGCACATGCATTGTTCGCCCAATGAACGTCATTCAGAGGCGCGGTAATAGGCGCTGTTGCGGAAAAGAAACTCCGCCATGATGTGATTCACGCCATCGTGATCTTCCCGCATCACCATGTGGCCGCATTCGTCTATCATGAAGCAGTCATCGGCGCCGAAGCGGCGGGCATACTCCGCGCCGTGCGCGGCGGAGAGGATGTGGTTCTGCCTGCCCCATATCATGCAGCAGGGAGGGAAGTCGCCGGGACGCACGGCGCAGTCGAGCTTGCGGAAGCTCGCGAAGTTGGAGAGCAGGTTGTAGAGCACGGGCATCTGCTCCTGGCCGGCGTAGAGACAGGCCAGGTGGTCCTGGAACGATTCGTCCGGGTCGCCGGTCTTCCCGTAGAGGATGCCGAACCCCATCATCCTGACTATGCGCGAGAAGCCCCGGATATCAGCCACCTGGGCGAAAACGTTCCGTATCCTGGGGTTCTTTTCAATCATCCGGTACATGTAGCCGAAAACACCGTGAAGGAGCGTCTGCTCGGTGGCCAGGTTGAAAAGCACCAGGGCGCGCACCTTCCCGGGACTTTCCAGCGCGTACTGCAAGGCCATGGCGCTGCCGATGCAGTTGCCCACAAGCACGGGGCGCTCAACGCCAAGGTGCTCGATGAAAGCGCGGAGATAGTCGGTGTAGAAATAAAGCGAGTAGTTGATATACGGCTTGTCCGACGAGCCGTAACCGGGGTGGTCCGGAGCGATGACGCGGTGGCTGGTGCCGAACAGGGCGGTCTGGTAATCCCAGATCCTGTGGTCATTGCCGCCGTTGTGGAGGAGGATTATCGGGATGCCCCGCCCTTCATCCTTGTAGCTGACATGATGGTCTCTGAAGACAAACGTTTTCATCGGCGACGCCCCTGCGGTCACTGTCTTATCCCGTGATGACGCCGTCCCGGAGCGGCTTCCACCAGGTTGCCCCGAGGAGCATGGTCTTGAAGACGGCGTTCACGGTCCCCACGCCTCTCCGCCGGGCCACGGGCAGGGCGATGAAAAGCTGGAGCGCATGGAGACCCGCTGACGCGGCAAGGTCGAGCCACCAGGCCGCCCTGAGCAGCCAGTGCTCCAGGGGCACGGCGAACCCGGCGAGAATGTAGAGCCACCCCAGCACCGGGATCGCCATCGCGTAATAAACCGTCCGGGTACCGTATTTCATGTTTACCGCCCGTCAATTATAATTTTGCTGCGCGTAGACGCGCCGCACCCATTCCTCGGTTCGCAGCAGGCCTTCCTGCATGGACACCGCGGGCCTGAAGCCCAGGTCGCGCGTCGCGGCCGAGACGTCGAACCAGTGGCTGGTGCCCAGCTCGTCCACGACATAGCGCGTGAGGAGCGGCTCCTCCCTGATTCCCAGGAGCCGGTACGCGCCTTCCATGACCGCGGCCGCGGCGCGGGCCGCGCGGAGCGGGAGGGACTTCTTCACCGGGGCGAATCCCGCCCAGGTGAGTATCAGGTTCACAAGGGTCCACAGCTTCACCGGCTCGTTCTGGCAGATGTAGTAGATGCCGCCGGAGAGCGACGGGTCCTTCATCAGGCGGTCCGCAGCCATGATGTGCGCGTCTGCCGCGTTGTCCACGTAGATGGTGTCCACCATGTTCGTCCCGTCCCCGATCCGGACGATCCTGCGCGCCCGGGCCACGATGCGCGGCACCAGGTGGTTGTCGCCGGGGCCCCAGATCACGTGGGGGCGAAGGATCAGCGCCGGCAGCCCCCGCTTCGCGGCCTCCAGCACCGCCATTTCCGCCAGTGCCTTTGTGGCCGGGTAGTGCGAGTGGTGCCTCTCCGAATAGGGAAGCGACTCGTCGGAGCCGCAGATCTCCCGCCCGTCGATCACCACGCTGGGGGTGCTGGTGTGCACCAGCGCCGCGACGCCGTTTACGCGGCACGCCTCGATCACGTTCTCCGTGCCGGTGACGTTGGTGCGGTAGTAGTCCCGGTAGTCGCCCCACGAACCAGCGCGCGCAGCCGCATGGATCACGGCGTCGGCGCCGCGGCAGGCGTCAACCAGGCTTTCCCGGTCGGCAATATCGCCCTTCACCTGTTCCACGTTCGGCAGGTCTATGTCCGGGTAGAAATTCCGGGCGACACTGCGGACCCGGTCCCCCCGCTCCGCGAGCTTGCGCACGATGGCCGAGCCGAGAAACCCGCCGCCGCCGGTTACGATTATCAGTTTTCCCTGTTTCATTTCACCTCTCCTGCGGCCCACACGGCCAGCTGTTCGCGGAAAATCTTCGCGTTGTGGCGCACGTCCACGGGGAACGAGGGGTGAAAGAGGACGATCCCGATCTCCTCCGTCAGCGCGTTTCTCCGCGCCAGGGCCAGGAGCTCCTTCCGTATCCCGCTCTTCCTCGCCAGCGACGCCTTCTCCCGGAGCTCGATGCATATGGCAGGCGTCTTCACCGCGCCGTCGCCCAGGCCCACGAGGGCGCTGCGGAACACGTCCGGATGATTGTTGAAGACGGCTTCGCAGGGGACGGTGTAGAGCTCGCCCCGCGCGGTGCGCACGCGGTGCTTCATCCTGCCGCACATCCATATCCTGCCCTTCGCGTCCTTCCAGCCGAGGTCGCCCATGCGGTGCACGGTCTCCTTCCCGCGCCGTATCTTCGCCATCGCGTCCGCGTCGGGCCGGTTGTGGTACCGCGTGCTTACCTGGCGGCCGCATACGGCGATCTCGCCGATCTCGCCATCCGGCAGCTCCAGGCCGCTCGACCAGCGGCGCACCGGCCCGTCCATGATTTTGATGATACGCACGTCCATGCCCGCCGCGGGGCGTCCCACGCAGTTTCCCCTCCCCTGTTCGCTCAGGCGGCGCGTGTCGTTCAGTATCTCCTTCCCGCTGATCGAGGCGATGGGAAGCGCCTCCGTGGCGCCGTAGGGCGTGTACACGTCTCCGCCGTGCTCGAGCATGGCGGAGAAGTCCTCGATGACGCGGGGAGACACGGGAGCTCCCGCTGTAATGACCCGCTTCAGGGACCGGAGCTTTATCCCGCGCTCCCTGCCGTAGCGCCCGACCCGGCCGGTGAGGGCCGGCGAGCCGAACAGGTAGGTGACGCCGTGGTCCAGTATCGGCTCTATGATGTTCTCCGGGTTGACCTTCGCCGGCTTCGTCGGGTCCATGTCGGGCAGCACCGTGGTGGCGCCCAGGCAGCCGTCAAAGAGCGCGAACGCGGGGAAGGTGTGGAGGCCGATGTCCCCGTGCCCGACGCCGTAGGCCGACCGCAGGCTCTCCACCTGCGCCTCCATCATGCCCCAGGTGAACTCTACACCCTTGGCAGGGCCGGTGCTCCCGGTGGTGAAGGCGATCATGGCCAGCTCGTCCGCCTTCGTACCTGCAATCGCGCAGGGTGTGTCACCCTCCTCCCTCACCTGCCGGAGCGACAGGCCGCCCCAGAAGAGACGCGGCCCCGCCGTGACGGCAATCTTCACGCTTTTAAAGAAGCGCGGCGCGATGGTCCGCAGTACGTGCGCGACCGGGATGCCGATGAAGGCTTCCGCGCCGGTGCTGGCGAGGCAGTGCAGCATGCGCCGTACGCCCATGCCCGGGTCCACGAGGACCGGCACGGCCCCCGCCCTGAGGAGCCCCAGCATGAGGCCGAAAAACTCCACGCCGGGCTTCACCATGACAATGGTCTTCACGCCGCGGCCTATGCCGGCGCGCGCCAGGCCCCGGGCGTAAGCGTCACCCGCCCGTTCCAGCGCGGCAAAGGTGAGGTGCGCGTAGGCCATGGTGCCCCTGCGGTCGCGCCGCACCGGCCAGATTACGGCCCGGGCGTGGGGATGGCGCCGCGCCATTTCCCTGATGCGGGAAGATATATTGACTGTTTTCGAAAGATTCAAAGATCCGGTATACATGTCGCGATTCCTCTCCTAGAAGTTATAGAGGGCGCAGCCTGCGGTGACCCCCGAGCCCACGGCAAGGAAGACCGCTTTCGTCCCCCGGACCGCGCGCCCGAGCCGCAGTGCCGTTTTCAGCGCGATGAAGGGCGACGTGGTATGGGTGTCGCCGCCCGTTTCATCCAGCACGTTCACGATCGATTCGGGGGCCACGCCCAGCGTCTCAGGCAGCCTGCCGAGGAAACAGGGCGAGATCTGCGAGGGCACCACCAGGCCGATATCACCGGCCGCGAGGCCCTCGCGTTCCAGGAGCTCCCCGAATACCGTCCCGGCGCATTCGAGGTAGATGTCATCGAGCCTGTCGGACTTCTCAATGCGGAGCCTGCCCTTTTTCCTGAAGAGCTCCACCCGCGCGGTGCTCGCGTCCCCGTGCTCCTCGAAAGTGCGGAAGACAAAGGAGCCGAAGCCGCGGTGCGCGTCCGGGCTCCGGTCCAGGATCACGGCCGCGCCGGAACGCGGGTACGCGTATGCCGGGTCGGGCCGGGCATCGGTATTAGCGTCGCTCGACACGGCCATTCCCACCCGGATCGTGCCCGACTTCATGAGCGCGTCGGCCACCTGGAGCGCGGAGAGCATCCCCACGCCGCCGTTGGTAAGATCGAATGAAAAAGACGTCGTCGTTCCGAACCCCGGGTTGATGCCGAGCCTTTCCTGTATGAACGCGGCCATGGCCGGCTCCCCGCAGTGGCCGTCGCGGAACATGCCGGCATTGATGAGCGTCTGGACCTCCGCGGGACCGTACCGCGAATCATCAAGGCAGCGCTTCCCGGCGGCCACGGCGTGGTCCACCGATCCCAGGGTAAACAGCCTGCCGCCGGGCATGCTCACCCCGATGCTTTCTATCCTGCTGCGCATATGCTTTCCCCCCCCTTGCCGTTAAGGCTCCTGTAGCGATCGGGCAGGTCGTCCATGGTGTACGAGCACTGCCCCATGATAAGGCCCGAGGCCTGGATCATGAATATGATGTTGCTGCCGGTGAAGACCCTGCCGTCCATGAGGGTCTCGTGGAGCGCCACGAAATGGCTTGTGGTGGACGGGTTGCCGTACCTGTCAACGATGGAGACGCCTTCCATCTGCCGGTCGGTGCCAAGGTATTCCATGAGGGTTTTCCCTCCCTTGCGAATGGCCCGCGACGAGGTCTGGTGGGGGATGATGGCATCGATCCTGTCGACGGTCCATCCCGCCCGGTCTATTGACTTCTTGAAGAACGGGTCCTTGATCTTCATCGCCGCCTTCTGGAGCCGCACCGGCCTGGTGATCATCACCGCGCCCGGGCCCTTCTTTGAGGGATGGGCCACGCAGAGGCCGCTGTGTTCGGGCACGGTGATCATGTCAAGGTTGTGGAAGCCGACGCTGCCGCCGCGGCTCCCCTCCATGATGACGGCCGCGCCGGAATCGCCCACGGTGAGCGACGCGAGCTGTCCGTCGAAGCTTGAGCGGATCTCCTTCGTGGCCTGGTCCGCCAGGTGGGTGATCGACTCGCCGCTCACCACGATGCCCGTTTTGACGACGCCCGCCCGTATCATGCTGTCCATGATGTAGATGCCGGTGAACATGCCGGCGCAGGCGTTCACCACGTCGAAGGTCATGGCCCCCGACGCGCCGATGCGCCTCTTGATCTGCGACGCCATGGAAGGCTCGAAGCAGAATACCTTCTCCCTGTCGCAAAGCCTCGATATGCTGCACGAGATAATCAGGCCGATCTCCCCCGCATCGTATTTAGACATGGCCAGCGCCTTCTCCGCCGCCTTCACCGCGAGGTCCAGGGCGAACTCGTCCTTGCCCACGACCCTGCGCTCGCGTACGCCCGTGAGCTTTTCCAGGTCCCACCGCGGGCGCTTCCTGCAGCGCGACATCAGCTCCTCGGTGCTGAGAACCTTCTCCGGGAAATATACCCCCAGACTTTCAATCCTGCTCTTCATTCATAACCCCGTTACACGTTTATATTTTTGCCACGCTCTTGCAGGGGACGGCCGGCTTCATCAGATACGTTGATTAAAAGATGAACCGGTTTCAGCGCGGGCCCGCGGGCCGCTTGCCCGCCATATGCTCTCGGGAGGAATTCAGGTTGGCGCAATAAAATTCACAGAGGACTTTTTTCATGCTCGTGCTAACCCCCCCCGGGCTGATACATCCGGCCCCGGCCATTATCCATGCATGGTCCGGAAACACGTGCGGCACATTCGTGAGGGGAGCATTAATTGTCAATAAAATTCATGCGGCTTTTTATGGACAAATCAAGCAGCTACTTTTGTCGCTCCGGGAGAAGGAGCTCCACGGCAAGAACGAGGAGGAGAATGAAGACGAAAATCTGGTATTGCTCGCGCGGCTCCTTGATGATGCGGGATCCGTACTTGTTTTTGTTCTGGTCACCGATGATCTCGAGGACAAAACGCAGACCGGACAGACTGTCGGATATATCGATGTAGGTGCCGCCGGTGATGCCGGCGATCTTCTTCAAGGAGGATACGTCCTTGCGGGTCCTGACGAGCTTGCCGCTCGTGTCGCGTATATAGTTGTCCGTGTCCTTGTCGCCCGCCGACGGGATCACCTCTCCCGAGGTCCTGCCGATGCCGGCGGTATAGATGGACACGTCCATCTCCCTGAATTGCGCCGCCGCCTCCGCGGCCGTTCCTTCATGGTCCTCGCCGTCGGTGATGAGCACGAGCACGCGCGAGGTCAGGCGCTTTTTATCGAACACGCGCTTCGCCTCCCTGAGCGCGGCGCCGATGTCCGTCCCCTTGAGGTTGATCGAGTCGGGCGAGGCGGCGTCAAGGAACATCATGAACGCGCCGTAGTCGTTGGTGAGCGGGCACTGGAGAAAGGCGTCGCCCGAGAAGAGGATAAGCCCCACCCGGTCCCCCTGCAGGGACTCGACGATCCAGCGGACCGCATCCTTGGCGCGGTCGAGGCGGCTCGGGTCCACGTCCCGGGCGAGCATGCTGGGGCTCACGTCCAGGGCGATCATCACGTCCGAGCCTTCGCTGTTGACCTCGCGGGCCACTTCGCCCCACTGGGGCCGCAGGAGCACCAGGGCGCAGAGCACGATCGCCAGCGCGACAAGCCCCTGCCGGACGCGCGCCGCGGTTTCCGAGCCCCGTATCAGGTACTCGCGCGCCACGCCGCGCCGCAGCATGATGATCGCCCGCCGCTTCCAGAAGAGGTAGGCGATAAAAAGCGCCAGCACCGCGCCGGACACGGTCGCGATGTAGACCAGGTATTTGAAATTGCCGAACTGGAACATGCTCAACTCACTTCCACTCCTATCGCCACCCCCCCGTCCCCCGAAGGGGGCGCGAAGGATCAATCCTCTCGTAATAATTCAGCTTCAACTTCATATATAACTCTATCAATATTCTGCTTAATATTTCTGTTACTAAAACGTAATGTCTTAATTCCCATGCTCATGATAAATTCGTCACGGTAATCATCATAATCCTTTCTGTCCTTATGAACATCTCCATCGATTTCTATAGCCAGATGTTTTTCATGACAGTAAAAATCAAGTATATATCTATAAATAGGATGTTGACATCTGAACTTACAACCTGCAACCTGCTTACGCTTCAGCCTCTCCCATAATAATCTCTCGCATTCAGTCAGATTATTCCTCAGGTCTCGTGCCAGTTGAACAATATAGCCAGGCGTTTTAACCCCAATATTCATAATGGCTCTACATACCGCTCCTTCGTCCGTGCCCCCTCCGGGGGACAGGGGGGGATGAGGTTTACGGCACCTTCCTATAGACTACCGACCGCAACAGCACTTCCAGAAAAAACAGCGACACGGCCGCGACGATGAGCCACTGGAACCGGTCGTAAAACTCATGGTACTGCTTTATCTCGACCTGGCTCTTTTCCAGCCGGTCGATGTCCTTGATGTTCTGCCAGAGCACGCCGCTCGAGGTTGCGTTGTAGTACCTGCCGCCCGTTATCTCCGCGACTTTCTGCAGGGTCTCCTCGTCCATGTCGAGCATGACCTGCTGCTTGATCATGGGGATCCCCGTGGGATAGGGGACCGGCTCGCCGATCTTCCCGATGCCGACCGTGTAGACCTTGATGCCCATCTCGGCCGCCGCCTTCGCCGCCGTCTCCGGGTCTATGGCCCCGCGGTTATTGCGTCCGTCGGTCACGAGCAGGATCAGCCGGCTCTTCGCCTTGCTGTCCATCATGCGCGCCGTGGACAGGGCGATGGCGTCGCCGATGGCAGTACCGTCCACGTGCACCGAGTCGAAGTCGACCTCGCCCGCCAGGTCGCTGATCATCCCGTGCTCCAGGGTCAGCGGGCACTGGAGGTAGGCCTCGCCCGCGAAGATCACCATGCCGAGCCGGTCGTTTGTGCGGCGCTCCACGAAGTCGCCGATCACCTGCTTGGACACGGCCAGGCGGTTCTTCGGCTGGAAGTCCTCGGCCCGCATGGACTGGGACACGTCCATCGCGATCATGATGTCAACGCCCAGGTTCTTGATGCTGGAATAGTCCACGCCCTTGCCCGGCCGCGACAGCGCGACGATCAGCAGGAGCAGGGCCGCGAAGCGGAGCGCCGGGAGAAAGCGGTAGGTGGCAGCGCGGATGGAGCCGCGCACGCGCACGATGCGCTCGGACGAGATGGCCACCGCCGCCTCGCGGTTGTAGAGCTGCCGGAACAGGTACCAGGCGAGCATCGCCGCCCACGGCACCAGGAGGAGCAGCAGCAGCGGATCTTTAAATTCCAGGTACGCCATCGGCCGTGTCTCCTGATATGGTCCGGGCCAGCCGGATCGTTTCCGCGAGGCTGGCGTGGAGCTGCTCCCTCGTCGGGGCGAACTCGGCGAACTTCGAGAGGTCCCACAGGTTGAAGTTGCGCATGATGTCGCCGGCGCACCCGTCGTACAGGCTCCGCGGGAACACCTTCTTTATCTTCTTCTCTATCTCGTAGGTCGTCATGTCGGTCGCGTCGAACCGGAACTGCGCGGAAAGGAACGAGCGGAATATCATCGAGATGCCGAACACGAACTCCTCGGTCCTGCCCTCGTCGATGAGGCGGTCGCCGCCGAAACGCTCGACCTCCTTCATGAAGGTCACGATCGGCGGGATGATGACCGGCGCGTTCTTCCGCTCCCGGTACAGCGCCAGCGCGCGGCGCCCGATAAAGAACGCGGCAACGCCGAACGCGGCGAGGCCCAGTAAAAGGAAGGCAAGCCGCCAGTAGTTGCCGGAGAGCCTGAGAGGCGGCTCGATCTCCTGGAACTCGCCCTTCTCGTTCACCGCCTGTATCTGCACGGAAGGAGCCTGGTACCCGATCGCGATGCCGTCAGCACCCTTGATCTCAACGTCCGGGAGCTGCCAGGTGCCCGGGTGATAGTATGACATCTGCATGGTGACGATGATGTCGGTCATCGTTTTGTCGGACCGGTCTTCCTTCTTAACGGAATGTATAATATAGAGGGGAACATACTGCGCCGGGTCCTCCGCCTGCTGCTCACCCTCCGCGCCCTCCGGCGGTTCCTTCTTCTTCGCCTCTTTTTGTTCAAGGTAGAATTCCCGCTTCTCGGGCGGGACGATGCTCACGCCGTCAAGCCCCCTGCCGGTAATGTTGATTTTATAATCCAGGAGCGAGCCCACGGTGGCCTTCTCCGGCCGAACCGTGGCCTTTATCCCGGGCGCGGGCTGCTCCCCGGATTCGGGAGCCGCGGCCAGGAGCATGGCGGTCGCCGCCGATGCCAGTACCGTTTTCATCATGTCATGACCTCGTTATCCTGGTCCGGTTCCGCTTCTCGAAGTATTTCAGGATAGGGATCTCGATCGATTCCGCCGTGCTCAGGTGTATGGCGCTGAATTCGGCGAGCGCGGGGAAGTTGCCCTTTTCCGGAATCGCATCGGATAGAAAGACCCTGCCCGTTTCGAGATCGACGAACTCGGTGAGGCCGAAAAAGCCGGCCTCCTTCTCGAGGGGGTCGGAGACCTGCACCGGGATGATGTCGTGCTTGCGCGCGAGGAGCTTCATCTTCAATATGAAGCTGTCGTCGGGGTCGAGAAAGTCGGAGATAACGAACACGATGCTCCGCTTCTTTAACACGCGCTGGATGAAGCCGATGGCGCCGGATATGTCGGTGCGGCGGCTCGCGGGCCTGCACCTGAGTATTTCGTCCAGGACCTTGAGGATGAACTTCCGGCCCTTCCTGGGGCGGATGAAGCGCTCGACGCGGTCGGTGAAGATGCACACGCTGACCCGGTCGTTGTGGACCTGCGCCAGGCTCAGGAAGAGCGCCGCCGTTTCCAGGATGAGGTCGCGCTTCCGCTTCCCGCTCCCGAACTCGGTCGAGCCGGACAGGTCCAGCATGAGGACCACGGAGAGCTCCCGCTCCTCGATGTACTCCTTGACGAAGAGGTGGCTCATGCGGGCGGACACGTTCCAGTCGATGCTGCGCACGTCGTCCCCGTACTGGTATTCGCGCACCGCGTCGAACGAGAGCCCGTGCCCCTTGAAGGCCGAGTGGTACTCTCCCATGAACAGCGTGTTGAGCTTCCTGCCCGGCTGGAGGCGTATCTTCTTTAAGAGCGCCTGCTCCTGTGATTCCACCTAGGGGACCTCCACCGAGTCGAAGAGCAGCTTCACCACGTCCTCGGCGTTTTTGCCGTCCGCCTCCGCCTCGTAGGAGAGGATGATGCGGTGGCGCAGGACGTCGGCGCCGATCTCCTTGATATCGTCCGGCGTGACGAACCCCCTCCCCCGTATGAACGCGATGCAGCGGGACGCCTTCATGAGCGCGATGGACGCGCGCGGGCTCGCGCCGAATTCGATGTATTTCTTCAGCTCCTTCCGGTCGGGGCGCCGCGTCTGACCCACGATGGTGACGATGTAGTCAATCAGCTTGTCATCGATATAGATCTTCTCGACGATATCGGCCTTCTTCGCAATCTTTTCCGGGGAGAGCACCTTCTTCACGTTGTCGACCCTGATATCGCTGAAGCGGTTCAGTATCTCCTTCTCCTCCTCGTGGGAGGGATAGCCGATCAGCACCTTCATGAAGAAACGGTCAAGCTGGGCCTCGGGCAGGGGGTAGGTCCCCTCCTGCTCGATCGGGTTCTCCGTCGCCAGCACCATGAAGGGCTTCTCCAGCGTATAGGTCTCTTCCCCGATGGTGACCTGCTTTTCCTCCATGCACTGCAGCAGGGCGGACTGCACCTTGGCCGGCGCGCGGTTGATCTCGTCGGCGAGGAGCAGGTTCGTGAAGATCGGGCCCTTTTTCGTGAAGAAGTCCAGCTCTTTCGGGTTGTAGATGCGGGTGCCGATCAGGTCTGCGGGCAGCAGGTCGGGCGTGAACTGCACCCGCTGGAACCCGGTGTCGATCGCCCGCGAGAACGCGCGGATGGTGAGGGTCTTGGCCAGGCCCGGGAGGCCCTCCAGCAGAATGTGGCCATCCGACAGATAGGAAATGAGGATCCGGTCGATCAGGGCCTCCTGGCCCACGATGATCTTTGCCACCTCGGCCTTTATTTTCCCGACGAAGTCGTTCTCCGCCTTCACCTTCTCGGTGAGCTTTTCGATTTCAGCGTAATCCATGGGGCTGCTCCATACAATTGGCTTGTTGCGAAACTCGATCCGTGAAGTTTTGCAACCGTTCGAAATCGCGGGAAACCCGCGAATTCCCGCATTCGCTCCGCGAATGTGCCTGCATCTTTGCAGGCATTTGAGTTGTTTCACAACAACTCAATAATACAGTTTCAATACGAGGCTAAAGCTATAATGATTTTTGTCCACCAGAAAAACGGGGCCGCCCCGCGAGAGGCCGCATCCCGCTTTTTTTATCCATTAACCGGATATGTGCGCCGGGGGACCGTTTATGTTACACGCCCGCGCGCGAAAGAGCGGATTTTTCCAGACCGGAGCGCCGCCGGTTTTCGCCCCCGGAGACAAATTATTCTTGATTCATAACCCGCATCTGGTAGGATACTGTACGACACACCCAGGAAACAGCATTTCCTCATGCAATTATCGTGGCAGGCCACATATAAAAAAGGAGGTACCAGATGTCTCATGATAAGGATTTCATAAAAGCTCTCGAAGCCGGGCGGCCGCCCAACGTGGCAAGGCTTTTCCCCAACTCGAAGGCGCTGATTGTCAGCGGGAAGGTGATCGACCGGGCGATGACAGCGAAAGGACACGCCATCTCCATCGCGGCGAACGTCCGCAACAGCTTCGTCATCCGCGGGGCGCTCATGGCGGCCCAGCGCGCGAACTCCTGCATCATCCTCGAGATCGCGAAATCCGAGGGCGGGGCCAAGGCCTACTGCGCCGTCAACTTATGGAACATGGCGACCATGATCGACGCGGTCTGCAACGAGCTGGGGATCACCGTGCCTGTCGCGGTCCACGCCGACCATTACGGCATACAGAACGACAAGGACCTGGCAACGGCGAAGATCGAGATCCCGAGCATGTTCGACGCCGGCATTACCTCGATCGCGATCGACGCGTCGCACCTGCCGGACGACAAAAACCTCCTGGCCAGCATAGAGCTGAACCCGCTCGTGCCGAAATGGGCGGGCCTGGAGACCGAGGTGGGCGAGATCAAGGGCAAGGAGGGCCTCTCCACGCCGGAGGAGGCGCTCTTCCTGATCCAGGGGCTCAACGCGCACGACATTTCCCCGGACTGGATCGCGCTGAACAACGGCACCACCCACGGCATAGAGGAGAGCGACGCGGGCATACAGGTGGACCTGACCGCGCAGATACACAAGGCGATCGAGAAGTACAAGGTGTCCGGCGCCCAGCACGGCACCTCGGGCAACAGCTCGGACCGGCTCCGCCAGATCGCGCAGAAGACCAATACCACGAAAGCCAACGTGGCCACCGCGCTCCAGATGATATCCTGGGGCCTCGAGGTGAACGACT
The DNA here is from genome assembly GCA_029564515.1 of Spirochaetota bacterium. Classification (GTDB taxonomy): domain Bacteria; phylum Spirochaetota; class UBA4802; order UBA4802; family UBA5550; genus RBG-16-49-21. The sequence continues at coordinate 29,914 of JAKQPV010000124.1, forward strand.
ACGGCAACGCCATCATGGACGCGAACAAGAACTTCAAGAAGGTACCGGGCGCCGGCGTCACCGAGGAGATGTGGGACGAGATGGTCAAATACGCGGCCGAGAAATCGCTGAAGGCAGGGGACTTCAAAAAACTGAACCTCCCCTTCGAGAACAAGCTCGTTGGCCTTCCCCGCGACGTCCGGGACCGGATGGCGAAGCGCGTCGAGGACTTCGTGTACGGCATGATGGTCAATGTGCTCAACTCGAAGGACACGGCGCCGCTCGGCATTGAGGCAATCTTAAAAGCCAAGTCCTACGACCTGGGCCCCAAGGCAAAACGCATGGAAAACCCCGCGGACTGGACAGCGGAAAAGATCATGGAGAAAGCGAAAGTCTTCTCTAAAGCGCCTGACACGTCAGGCAAGGACCACAGCGATTGATCGCCGCTACGGCCGCGCCGGACGGCGCGGCCGTGCTAAACATAAAAAAATATGTTGTAACAAAACAGGCGTGTTTTATTCTCACAATCCGATAATACGGACCCGGGGGATTCATGAATTACATAGCCGTTCTTTTTATCATCGGCCTGCTGATACTCATACACGAGCTGGGGCATTTTCTGGCAGCCCGCGCTGTCGGCATCGGGATTGAGACCTTCTCGGTCGGGTTTGGCCCGGCGCTCTGGAAAAAAAGATCGGGCGATACCGAGTACCGCTTCTCGCTCGTGCCCCTGGGCGGCTACGTGCTCCCTGCGACAGCAGATGAAAACGACTATTTCCGGATCCCGGTATACAAGAGGATCATCTTCTCGCTGGGCGGCCCGGCTGCCAACCTGGCGCTCATGCTGCCGCTCATAGCCCTGTACAACGCCCTTGGCGCCGGCTTCACCGCTGCGGGAGTGTTCGTCGAGCCGTTCCGGCAGACGGGTACGCTGCTCCTCTCCATACTGGGCTCGCTCCAGGGCCTGTTCACCAGGCCGGACAGCATGTCCGGGATCGTCGGGATCATGCACCAGGGCGGCCGGTTCATCGACGGCGACGCGCTCCATGCGCTCAGGCTCGCGTTCATCCTGAGCGCGAACCTGGCCGTCTTCAATCTGCTCCCGCTGCCGGTTCTTGACGGGGGAAAAATCATCCTCTGCCTTCTCGAAAAGATGCATCACCGCCTGCGGAACATATATGTCCCGGTCATGGTGGCCGGATGGATCCTTATCATCGGCCTGATGATATACGCGACGGTGCTGGACGCCGGCAGGCTGATAAAAGTTTTTTCCTAGGAAGCGCGGTGCGCTTCGGCACTGATACAGACGGGGTACTATCGGCATGAGAGCTCGAACAATCCTTCCACTTTTGATCACGCTGGTCTGCGCAACCGGCGGATTAGCCGCCATGCTTGACTTCAACGGGAAGTACCGGACGCTCCTGTCCTTCAAGGACCCCTGGTGCGGCACCTCGATCGAGATAAAGAAAATCCGTTTCAACAAGTGGCGCATCGACTGGGAGCTCATCACGGGAGAGCACACGGTGGTGGACCTGATCGGCAGGGCCGAAGGCGATACGATCGACTTCAGGAAAAAGACGGGGACCGAGCTGTACGGGTACACCTACACCCTGACCGACAGCAAAAACAGGCTCGTGGTATCCCTGGTCACGCCCGACAAAAAGATCGTCTGCAATTTCATCCGTAAAAAAGAGGAGAAGTAACCGCCCCGAAACTCAGTTCATCAGGCCCGCTATATGCTTTACCTGCGCCGTGAGGTTGGTGAGGTACGCGGTGCGCTCCTGGTAAATCGTTCCCTTCTCATCATACTCTTTCCGCGCCATTGTCTCTATGGCCCGGTCCAGTTCGCCGCCGGCGTCCCGGATATACCGCTCGATCAGCTCACGGTACGCGAATGTCGCTTCGCGGGACTTCCGTAAAAAACCCGCGGCGTCCTCGCCCGTGAAAATCCACCCGTGGCCGAAGCATATCATGGCCGGCTCGAGCGCCATCATCCTGTCAATCGAGGCGAGGTAGTCGTCGTACGACGAGAGGAACTCGACCTGGGTCCCGTCGCCTTCCCTTCCCTCCGGTACGCCCGCGGCCTCGCCGGGAAAAAGCGCGCCGATCTCCGGTATAAAGTAGGCGAGCGAGTCGCGCGTGTGGCCCGGGACCTCGTGCACGCGGACGTGAAGGCCCCCAAGATCGAACTCATCCCCCTCTTTCACGGTAATGTCCATCTCCATGGGACGGATGGCGAGGTCCTCGGTGCCGGCTATGCTCCCGAACAGGCCGCGCTGTATCTCGCTCAGGCGGTTCATCATGGCCAGGACCGATTCCTTCTTCAAAAGCGGGACCACGCGCTCGTGCGCCGCCACCTTGAGCCCCGGGATGTGCCTCTTTAAGTAGCCGGCGGCGCCCAGGTGGTCGTAATGGGAATGGGTGATGAAGAGGTAATCGAGAGGGGAGCTTTCTCCCAGTATCTCCCTGATCTGCGACAGGTAGAAGGGGGACAGGAGGTTGAAGCCCCCTTCTATCATGGCATTCTTCGACTTTCCACTGACGATAAAGCCCGGATACATGCAGTCGGTAGCTACATGCATATGATTGTTTATTCGACCCTTGGCAAGTAACTTCATGTTCCAACCGTCATCTGGGATGTTATAGCTATTGTTATTTATATTTTAAGTACATTCAATGATGTCAAATGTTTTTCGATATCACCGGTGTCAGAGCAATTAGTCACCGGTGTCAGAGCAATCACATCATGATAGTGTCAAATGTTGTCTCTCTCGGTGTTCACCAGCGTCATTTTTCCGATGCCTTTTCTGGTGCCAGAGTAATGCTGTTATAGAAATTCTTTTTATGATTAAATACTATCTATTGTAATAATGATACGATATTATATAGATTCAGCAGGAAATCAGAGTATCATCCGGAAGGATAATTCGGTAAAACATGCAGCATTTCCCATATGTGACATGTATTCATACATATGAAAATCAAACAATACATCAATTATTTATGCCAATAATCAACGTAAAAATAAAATGGGCGTTAATTTTACAAGAATGCTAATTCTTCAATAATTCGTTTCCTAAAAGATTCTTCATATTCAAGAAATTTTTGCGCGCATTCCTTGAATGTTTCTCCCAGACTCAGAAAAAAGGGGTGAAGAATTATTTTAATCGACGGTTTGTAGTTCTGGTCCCAATAGCAATTAAAGCTGCTATATTTATAATCTCGCGGGTCTTTTACATAACCACTTTTCACTGGATTATAACCTAAATATAAGTTAACTTTGATAAATACATCACGTGGATATTCCGAATCTTCTATAATTGTATCATAAAATCTTTCATTCCAGAACGGCCCCGAACGATTCATGATCCTATTATATCTTCTCGCATATTGGGACTTAATAAACTGCATAATCCTTGATATATCTTCCCCACCCATGCATGTTCTGATACAAAAGTGAAAATGATTATCCATGATTGTAAAGGCAACTAACTCAAAAATATATTTATCCTGGGCCATGGTTATGACTGACATCATCAAATCTTTCATTTTATTTGTCTTCATCAATGATCTCTTGTCAATACACCTTGACATCACATGGTAAGTTAACTCTGGCATACAAATTCTCTTTTTTCTCGGCATATCATCCCTCCTGTTTCCATCTGTATATACGAATGGAGGGATTGATTATAAAAAAAAATAGCCGGGCCAGAGCAAAACAATTGAGCATGAAAAGGCCCCTCGATGGTGTTGCATCAGGGGCCTCATTAAGAGATTAAAAGCCGATTTTCAGATGTGTTTCAGGCCGGCTTTACACTCTTCCTGCCCTGGACGAACTGCCTGACGCTCATGATGACAACACCCACGGACAGGCAGAGGAGTATAATGTCGCCTGCTGAAAGCATCCAGTTCCCTTTGGGAATATACTGCTGCACCAGGATCAGAACCAACGACACGATAGTAGTTATCAGCATGAATGCCCCGGGGATGAGCGCAAACAGGTACTTTTTCCCTTTTTTCAGGAGCCAGATGCTTACGGTGATCAGGGAAAGGGCCGCGAGAAGCTGGTTCGCGGCACCGAACAGGTTCCAGAGCTGCTTGAACGCGTTGAAATACGCCAGTATGAACATAAGCGCCACACAGAGCATCGAGTTAAAAATATAGGTATTGAGAACCTTCGGCACCTTCTTGAACAGCATGTGCCAGAGCTCCTCGAACAGGTAGCGGTTGAGCCGCACCGCGGTGTCCAGCGTGGTGACCACGAAGCCCTCCACCATGAGTATGCCGAACACGGTGCCGTAGACCACCGGCAGTCCGACCGCCTTGTTCAGCAGGCCGCCCACGCCCAGGGCGAAGGCGAGCACCGGGTTGGACTTGACCGCCACGTCAGCCGGGAACACGATGTTGCAGAGCTGGTCGTAGCCTATGCCGCAGCCGAGGGTGATAATGACCATGACGGCCAGGAGCGCTTCCAGCGACATGCCGCCATAGGCGACAATGCGCGCGTCAGGCTTTTCGTAATTGACCTGCTTGGCCGTGGTGCCGCCGGCCACCAGGGCGTGGAACCCGCTGATCGCGCCGCACGCCACGGTGATGAAAAGAATGGGCCACACGTAGCCGAGGTGCTGGGCACCGACCTCAAGGTTGAGCATGGGCGCGTTAACTACGGCGCCCTGGAAGCCCAGGACGACGGTGCCGATCAGCATGCCGATGACGCCGCCGTAGAGCAAAAACGAGTTGGTGAAGTCGCGCGGCTGCAGCACGACCCATACCGGCACGCCCGCGGCGAAAATCGTATATATTGAAAGGATTACCATCCAGAGGAAGGAGTCGATCTTTATGGGGAACATCAGGCCGATTTCAATCGAGATGGCGCATATTACGATGGCGACAATGGCCATCACGTAAGCGCTGACGCCGCGCTTGTATAACAAATAGCCGACCAGCGGAGCGCAGCAGGTGATCACGATGACCGAGGTGGAGGCGATGCCGCCTATGACCGCGTAGGTGACGCCGTTTTCCACTACCGTGCGTATGCCGAGGTCGCCGCCGCCGAAAAACTCGACCGGGTACTTGGACGCAAGCGCCGTGGTCGTAAGAGTCAGGAAGACCGACGTGACCATGAGGAGCATGATGATGGTGAAGCCGATGAAGAGGAGAAAGCCTGTTCTTCCCAGCGTCTTTTCCGCTATCTCCGCGATCGACCGTCCCTTTTCCCGCATGGACGCGAGCAGGACCGAGTAATCATGCACGGCGCCGATCAGCACCGTGCCCAGGATGATCCAGAGCCAGACCGGCGCGAAGCCGAAGATGAGCCCCACGCAGGGCCCGATGATCGGGCCGCCGCCGGCTATCGAAGCGAAATGGTGACCGAATATGACGATCTTGTGGGTGGGAACGTAATCCACGCCGTCGTTAATCTCGACCGCGGGTGTCACGTGTGACCCGTCAACATCGAAGTTTTTTTCGATAAACCGGGCGTAAAACCGGTACCCGAGCCATAACACTACAATTGAAATTCCGAGGATGAGAAGCAGATTCATGCAGGGCCTCCTGAAGAGGGTTATTTATGCACACTAGTGCGGATTCCCTGTATCCGTCAATAAAAATCGATAAAACATGGGAGAAATATTGGGAGATTGGGCCACAAAACGGATTATCGAGTTTCCGCAGATAGTAATCGGCGTTATAAAAAGGCTTATTTTCCGACCATGTGCAGAATGGCCATGGCGTTGAGAACCGCCCGCGGAACGAAGGAGGAAATGACCGAGTACTCCTGCTCCTTGCTGCCGTCAGCCGAGCGCTCCGAGCAGTGCGGGTTGCTTCCCGACGGGCCCAGCCCGTCGATGGTGGGAATCCTGTCCCAGAAATAATTTCCGTCGGAAAGTCCGCCCCGTTTCTCCAGGTGTACGGTGCAGCCGAGCAGCTCCCCGGCGGCCTGCCAGTGCGAAAGGACCTTCTTCGATCCGTCATTGTCAGGCCATGCGGGCACCTTCCGTACCAGCTCCACCGATGTTGTACATGCAAATTCCCCGTCCGCGCTCTTAACGGTCGAGAATCCGTCCAGCGCGAGCACCTCCTCGATCGCGGCATCCAGCACTTCAGGGATGAACGCGCGCATCTCCGCAATCGCTTCAGCGAAGTGGGGAACCCGGTTGATCTGGGACCCGCCCGCGATCCGGCCCACGTTCACCGTGAGGCCGCGGCCGTAATTCGTGACAGATTCCATTTTCTGTACGACTTCGGCTATCTGCCTGATGGCGCTGGCACCGCGATCATGTGCTACCCCGGAGTGCGCGCCCCTGCCCTCTACCGAAACGCGGATCTCGGCCCTTCCCTTGCGCGAGGCCACCACCTGGAAGTCGCTTCCCCTCACCTTTCCCGCCTCGAATATCAGGCAGGCGAGCGCGTCCGGTCCGAGCCGCTCCACGCACAGTGCGCCGAAGTCGTCGGACACGGTCTCCTCGGACGCGTCCAGGAGCATGGTCCAGGATATATCCTCGAAGAGCGCGGGCGCGGCGCGCCGCAGCGCCTCGAGCGTCATGAGCGCCACCACCGTGCCGCCCTTGATGTCTTCGGTGCCGGGCCCGTACGCGCGGTCGCCCTCGACGCGCCAGCGGAAATCATTGCGCTCCTCTTCCTCCGGGGAGAAGACCGTGTCCAGGTGCGACACCAGGCCGATCTTCCTGCCGGACGCGCCGCCCCGGGACAGCACCAGGTGCTTGCCGTACGCGGGGAACGCGGACGGCACCCGCTCGTCCGCAAACCCGAGACCGCTGAACGCGCCGGCCGTGTAATCGGCGAGCCGCTCCACCCCGGCGGGGTTGAGGGTATAGGAATTGATCCCCACCATGTCGCGGAGGATCTCCAGGTAGCGCGGCATCTCCCTGTCAAGATACTCCTTAATGGCCACGGCAGACTGTGTATTATAGTAATCCATGTGTCCCGGCTCTCTACCTTTATATAGAAGAGTAACCCGTCAAGGCGCAGGTTGCTCTGACCCCTTGGGGTTCACTATAACCCTCTCCGGGTTTGCTCTGACCCCCAACCCTCGCGCCAGCACCCCTGTTTGCGCAAGTAATTTATGCCCGTATTCCGCTTTTTTCAGGGGACGCCCCGGAGCGCGCTCGTTCCCGGAACGGTTCCGAGTCCTATTCTGGTCAGCATAATTCTTGACAGAATACAAAATCGCACGACATAATGCCGGGAGCGTTGAATTACAATCCCTATCCCGGAGTATGCCATGACTGCGGCCCATAGAAGCGGACTGAATCCAGTACACATTGAAGCTACCACCCTGCCGGACGCGTGGTTCCAGGCCGTGTACCGCTGCCTGGAATCGGGCCGCGACTTCATCATCGACCGGGGCTCCTACGCGGGCGAGAAGCGGCTCGAGTTCGATTACATCACCGTTCACATCAAGAAGCCGGGCGAGCAGCCACTCCTGCCGCAGATACCGTCCCAGTACAACCTGCCGAACCCGGTCGCGGACGACTACCTGACCGATTACCTCCCCTACCTGATGACCGGCGAGGCCAAGCCGGGCGAGTCCTACACCTACGGCCAGAGGATCTGCAAGTACCCGATCCACCACGGCACGCCGGCCACCTACAACAGCAGGGAGATGGAGCATATCCTGATCCAGGACCCGGAAGTGTGGGAGGACCGAAAAATCATAGTTGAAGAAAACGGAAGCTACTTCATCAACCAGATGGAGCTCTGCATCTGGACATATAAAAACAAGGGCCACCGGAACAACCAGATGGTTTTACAGGTGGCACACCCGGCTGACATGGTGCTCGTGGACCCGCCCTGCCTGAGGCTCATCGACACGCGCCTCCAGGACGGCAAACTCAATTTTATCATCTACTTCCGTTCGTGGGACCTCTGGGGAGGCTTCCCCGCCAACCTTGCCGCCATGCAGATGATGAAGGAATACATGGCTTCCGAGATAGGCGTGGAGGACGGAGAGATCATCGCGGCGTCCAAGGGGCTCCACATCTATAACTACGTATGGGAGCTTGCCGAATGCATCCGGGGCAAGACGATAGAAGAGTTCAGGAAGGGGATGTAGCGGGAAAATCGGGCGATAACTATCACTCAAGTCAGTTGCTCTGACCCACTACAAACAACGGCTGAGGCAGGATAACGAAGTTTCGGCTGGCAGCATGGAGGCCGCTCAAGCCGAGGCTCCGACTCCCATGTTTTATCTATAAAACAATCAAAACGTATCCGGGGCTCTGGCCCTCTTTGGAGCGATAACTATCGGTACCTGCCGGGGCTCTGACCCCCCATAGTGGCGATAACTATCTCTCAGGAAGTTACTCTGACACCTGATCGGGAAAAATGATTTGACATAATCCCAAAATGTGTACAAAAAATCAGGAGCTTAATTTCTCCACCTGCGAGGCGCCCATGGAATCTTTGCACGAAGGCATTAAATGGATCAACGACAACATTCTGTGGGGGGTTCCCATGCTGGTGGTGCTCTTCGGCACGCACATCTTCCTAACGCTCCGACTTAAGTTCATACAGCTCTATACCTTTAAGGCCATAAGGCTTTCTTTTTCGAGGGACTCGGACGGGCATGGCGACGTGCATCACTTCGGTGCGCTTACCACGGCCCTTGCCGCCACGATAGGCACGGGCAACATCGTGGGCGTGGCCACCGCGATCGCGGCAGGCGGCCCCGGCGCCGTGCTCTGGTGCTGGCTTACCGGCGTATTCGGGTTCGCCACCAAGTACGGCGAAGCCGTGCTCTCGGTTAAATACCGGGAGAAGACCTCGGACGGGACCATGCTGGGCGGGCCCATGTACGCGATCGAGAAAGGGCTGGGCCAGAAATGGCTGGCAGTGCTTTTCTGCGTGTTCACCGGCCTGGCGGCGTTCGGCATCGGGAACATGGTGCAGGCGAATTCGATCTCCGCCCTGGCGAAAGAAACATTGGGCATGCCCCTCTGGGCGACCGGGTTGTTTACGACAGCGCTCACCGCCATCGTGATACTGGGCGGGGTGAAGTCCATCGCGCGGGTCTGCACGCTCCTGGTGCCCTTCATGGCCTTCTTCTATATAATGGGCTGCCTGGTCATTCTCGCTATCAACCGTGAGGCAGTCATCCCCGCCCTGGTCCTCATCGTACAATCCGCCTTCACCCCGCAGGCGGCGGGAGGCGGGTTTATCGGCGCATCCGTGATGATGGCGGCGCGCTACGGCATCGCGCGGGGCCTTTTCTCCAACGAGGCGGGCCTCGGCTCCGCGCCCATTGTAGCGGCGGCCGCTATCACGAAAAATCCGGTCAAGCAGGCGCTCGTGTCCGCTACCGGCACCTTTTGGGACACGGTGGTAGTCTGCGCCATGACCGGCCTGATGCTGGTGAGCACCATCATCCGCTTCCCGGGCGACTTCGGCTCCATCAACGGCGCCCTCATGACCAAACGTGCCTTCAGCGAGATCCCCTACGTCGGCCCCGTCATCCTGACCGTGGGGCTCCTCACCTTCGTCTACTCCACGATCCTGGGCTGGTCCTACTACGGGGAGCGGGCGGTCGAATACCTGTTCGGCAAGCGCTCAATTGTGCCGTACCGCGTCCTCTGGGTCATGGCGGTCATGGTCGGCTCCGTGGTCTCCCTGCCCCTTGTATGGGACTTGGCTGACATGATGAACATGCTCATGGCGATCCCGAACCTGGCAGCGCTGCTCCTCATGAACGGGGTCATCGCCTCGGAAACCAGGAAATACCTCTGGGAAGGGAGCGTGCACGACGCGGCGCGGGATTAGTCTTGACAGGACAGTCTTTCCTTAATAGGATCACGTCCGGTAGCCTTTCGTGAGGCGGGCGACGCACTGCAACCATAACACTACGGGGGATGCGCGATGGGGCACCTGGGACCGAAAGAAACGTACCTTCAGCTTGGTGAAAAGATCGACGGGCTGGGCACCCGCTCGCCCGCCGGCGAGACACTGTACCATATCCTGAAAGAGTTGTACACGCCGGAAGAGGCCGAGGTAGTGGCCCGGATGCCCTATGGCCTCTCCTCCCTTGACCGGATTGCCGCGATCATGAAACGGGATCCCGAGAAGCTGCGTCGCGTGCTGGAGACGCTGGCCGGCAAGGGGCTCGTCATAGACATATTCGCCGGCGGGGAATACCGCTACATGCCCTCGCCCATGATCATCGGCATTTTCGAATTCACCATGATGCGCACCCGCGGCGAGCTGGACCACAAGAAATGGGCAAAGCTCTTCAGCCAGTACCTTAACGGCGACTTCTACGGCGCGAATTTCGGCGACGGCCAGGTCATCTCCCTGATGCGCTCGCTGCCGCACGAGGGAACCGTGGAGGACGCGGAGATGACCGAGATCCTGGACTACGAGAAGGCCGCGGCCGTCATCGAGTCCCACGACACGTTCTCCATCGGCACCTGCTCCTGCCGCCACGAAAAGCGCCACGCGGGCAAAAGCGAGTGCACGATGCCGCTGAACACCTGCTCCACCTTCGGGTACGCGGCCGACTACTGGATCCGCAACAAGCTGGCGAAGAAGGTCTCGAAGCGCGAGATGCTGGAGAACCTGGCCCGCTCGCGCGAACTCGGCCTTGCCCTGTGCGGCGACATCGTGAAGAGAAACGTCACCTTCATCTGCCACTGCTGCAAGTGCTGCTGCAACGCCCTGGCCGGCATCAGCAAGTATGGCTACACGAAAGCCGTTGCGACATCGAACTACATCGCAACCTGGCACGAGGAGAAATGCACCGGGTGCGGCCGCTGCGCCATGGCCTGCCCCATCAACGCAATAGAGATGCGGCCCTCGTCCATGCCGCGCGCGAAGCGCAGGATGGAGCCCTTCATAGACTCCTCGATCTGCCTGGGATGCGGCGTGTGCGCGGTCAAGTGCCCCAAAGGATCTACGAAGCTGACGCACCGGAAGAGCCGGGTGTTCCATCCCGAAACGACCTTCGAACGGGTGATCCTGGGCTGCCTGGAGCGGGGCACGCTCCAGAACCAGATCTTCGACAACCATGAAAGCGCGGGACAGGAATTCATGAGGGGGCTCGTCGGCGGCTTTTTACGCCTGCCCCCGGTCAAGAGGGCTCTCATGAGCGACCAGCTCCGCTCGCGCTTCCTGTCCGCGATGAAAAAGGGAGTCGCCCTCCAGGGCAAGGGATGGGTGCTGGACCTGTAGACATGATTTCATGCCGGCGCCATGTCCGGCGAAAACACTATTAGCAGGAGGACCGGGATGGCTATCGACAGGAGAAAAAAATTTATTGCGGTACTCGAGATCATCACCGCGCTGGGAATCGTGCTGTACTGGGTTGCTTACTTCACCTCCGGCATCGCGCCGCAGGGCCTCCCGGAATGCTATTTCGCCTTCGAGAACTCGTTCCCGCTGGCGGACCTTATCCTCGCCAGCACCCTGCTGACGGCCGGCATCCTGGTGCTGAAAGGATACCCGGGAGGCAGGACGCTGTCGCACGTGTGCGCGGGGTCGCTGATTTTTCTCGGGTTCGTCGACTTCAGTTTCAATTTTCAGAGCGGCATTTACCTGCTCTCCACCGGGAGCATGGTGATGAACGGGTTCATTAATGCGTGGTGTATCGGCTTCGGCCTTGCGATAGTATTCTCGACCCTTGATTAATCCGGCCTGCCGGCGTCAGTGGGCCTTCATTTTTATTATCACGCTCTGTTCAGCCTCAAGCCAGTCCGCCTCCGGGCTGCCGGGTAAATTGTTTTTCATCCTCTTGAGGTAATTGTAATACGCCTGCACCTGTATCTCGTCCTGGAACCGTGCCGTTTGAAACGTGGCTTCGTCCTTAATTTTCCTGCTGTTTTTAAAAGGAGCAGCCTTGGTTTCAGACGATGTCGTTGTTTTTCTTCCGAGCATCTCAATCCCTCCTTTTTTGCGAAAATGGGAGCATCTCTTCTTGCTTACATTGCGAAAATCAATACATATAATAACCGGGCACCGTATCCCGGGAGGTACTGATATATGGATAGTCAAAAAGCCGGGGAAAATCAAATAAGACATAACAAAATCGGAAAAAAATATCATCCTCCGGCACGGTATATGATTTGACACATGACGGATTGCAGCTGAAGTGTAAAAAACAACGGGGAAATTGTCAGGAGGGCTAATGAAGATATCAGTACTGATTGAAAATTCACTGGCTGAAGGAGCGGCGGGAGTCAGGCCCGAGTATGGCCTGAGCCTTCACATCGAGCACCGCGGTAAAAGCATCCTCCTGGACACCGGCTCGAGCGGCCTGTTCGCACAGAACGCGGGAGCCATGGGCATCGACCTGAAAAAGGTCGACTTCCTGGTCCTCTCCCATGCCCACTTCGACCATGGCGGCGGCCTGGCCCGCTTCCTGGAGGTCAACGATACGGCGCCGGTGGTGCTCCTGTCCCGGGCCCGCGAGGCGAACTACCTGAAGCTGCTCTTCCTGAAAAAATATATCGGCATCGACCGGGACCTGATCGGAACGCACGCCGGCCGCTTCAGGTTCTTCGACGACGAACTCCCGATCGCGCCGGGGGTGACCGTGATGGCGAATACCGTCCGCGGGGAGCACCGCCCGTCCGGCAACCGCCTCATGTTCATCCGCGAGGGCAGGTCGCTCGTCCCCGACGAGTTTGGCCACGAGCTGATCCTCGTCATGGACGACGACGGCGGTCCGGTCGTGTTCACCGGCTGTTCGCACAACGGAATACTCAACATGCTGGCCTCCGTGTTCGCGCGCTTCCCCGGCACGCGCATCAAGGCGGTAATCGGCGGGCTCCACCTCATGAACCCCCTGACGAAGAAAATCGCCGAACGTCCCGAAACGATAGCCGCAATAGCCACGAAGCTGAAGAGCCTTCCCGTCGGCAGGATCTATACCGGTCACTGCACCGGTCCCGGTGCCATGGCCATACTGAAAGATGGCCTGGGCGACAGGATCGCGGCGCTGGCCACCGGCATGGCGGTCGAGATCTAGGCGCATGGGCGAGCATCCCCGCTGCATCAGGCATCCCGACCGACCCGGCGTCCACTACTGCTCAAAGTACGGGGAATACCTGTGCGACGAATGCATGGCCTGCCGTGACCCGAAGATCTACTGCAAGTTCCGCGGCTCCTGCGTGATCAACGAGCTCGTTAAGCTGGCCGCACGCGGGAAGCGCGGCGTTACGTCGCATGATGACTGAAAAATCCTTGATTAAATTCATGCCCTCCCCGATGTTCGGCTGATACCGGCGCATACGTGCGCGCCGTACAAGGAGAGATCGCGTGTCACGACTGGACCCCAGGAAACTTGCCGACTGGCAGATCGCGGAGGAGTACGAGAAGAGCATGAAGACCGTGTACCGGCTCGCGGAAGAGCTGGGCATACTCCATGACGAGCTCCTCCCCAACAGCCACTACTACGGCAAGGTCGATTTCGAGCCGGTGCTCGAGCGCCTCGGGGACCGCCCCGACGGAAAGTACATAGACGTGACCGCAATCACGCCCACGCCCCTGGGCGAGGGCAAAAGCACCTCCACCATCGGCCTCCTGCAGGGGCTGGGACGCCGCGGCAAGAAGGCCACCGGCGCCATACGCCAGCCCTCCGGCGGGCCGACCATGAACATCAAGGGGGGCGCGGCCGGCGGCGGCCTGTCGCAGTGCATCCCGCTCATCCCCTTCTCCTTCGGGCTGACCGGCGACAACAACGACATCATGAACGCGCACAACCTGGCCATGGTGGCCCTTACCGCGCGCATGCAGCACGAGTTCAACTACGACGACGCGATGCTGGCGACCAAGCGCCTGCGGCGCCTCAATATCGACCCGCGCAGCGTGGAAACCGGGTGGGTCATCGACTTCTGCGCGCAGTCCCTCAGGAAGATCCTGATCGGCATGGGCGGCCCCTCGGACGGCTTCCTCATGGAATCGAAGTTCCAGATCACGGCCAGCTCCGAGCTCATGGCGATCCTGGCCGTGTCAAAGAGCCTGGCCGACATGCGGAAGCGCATCGCCCGTGTCGTGATGGCCTATTCGAAAAGCGGCCGGCCCATTACCACGGCAGACCTCGAGGTCGACGGCGCCATGACCGCCTGGATGTTCAACACCCTCAAGCCGAATTTACTCCAGACAATCGAGGGCCAGCCCCTGTTCGTGCACGCCGGCCCCTTCGCCAATATTGCGGTCGGCCAGTCCTCCATCGCGGCGGACATGCTCGGCCTCAAGCTCTCCGACTACCATGTTACGGAAAGCGGCTTCGGCGCCGATATCGGGTTCGAGAAATTCTGGAACCTGAAATGCCGCATGAGCGGCCTGCGCCCCCACTGCGCTGTCATCGTGGCCACGGTGCGCGCGCTCAAGAGCCACGGCGGCGGGCCGCCCGTGCCTCCGGGCAAGACGCTCGACCCGGTCTACACCGAGGAGAACGTGGGTATGGTCGAGAAAGGGTGCGCCAACCTGATCCGCCACATCTGCACCGTGAAGAAGGCGGGCATCAGCCCGGTCGTGTGCATCAACCCCTTCCCCACGGACACGGCGCGCGAGATCGCGGAGATAACGCGGCAGGCCGAGGCGGCCGGGGCCCGCGTGGCGCTCTCGCACCACTGGCGCAGGGGCGGCGAAGGCGCGCTCGAGCTCACTGACGCGGTCATAGACGCATGCGGCGACAGGAACAATTTTAATTTTCTGTATGACCTTGGCATGCCCCTGTCGAAGCGGATCGAGACGATCGCGCGGGAGGTCTACGGCGCGTCCGGGGTGAAGTACCTGCCCGACGCCGAGGTAAAGCTCGCGAAGATGGAGAAAGACCCGGAGCTGTCGCAGCTCGGGACCTGCATGGTGAAGACGCACCTCTCGATCTCGCACGACCCGGAACTGAAAGGCGTCCCTACCGACTGGGTGCTCCCGGTGCGGGACATCATGGTCTTCCGCGGCGCGGGATTCGTGGTCCCGGTTGCCGGCGCAATCAGCCTCATGCCCGGTACGGCCTCCGACCCGGCATTTCGCCGCATTGACGTGGACCTGGAGCGGCGCAAGGTCACCGGCGTGTTTTAGGCCGGGGCATGCAGATGCATCCGCTCATCATCATCGCCTGTATCTATGCAGCCGCTATCGTCATCGCTGAAATGACCCTTGGCAACGCCGCGTTTCCCCTGCACTTCTGGTATTTCACGAACATCCCGTCATGGCACTGGAGCGTGCCGGTCCACGGCGCGGGGTTCATATGGATGTTGCTCTGGACAAGGGCCCTCCGCGGACATCCCGCACTCCTCCCGATCTCAGTTTCATGGGCTTTTTTCGCGGCAGCGGAGGCGGCCAACCGGTACCGGCTCATGCTCTTCGATTACGGCGGCGGGCCGCTCGGCGCGGAAGCGTCCTTTGCGTCGGTGCTGGTCCTCTATGCGGCACTGTGCGGTGCGGTCGTTTATGCGATGAGGAGATATGTGTTCAATTTCCAAGAATGAGCCTGGCGTTCATTATAAGCGCCCCCCTCTGACAGGCACGGGTTTAAACCCGTGCCTGTCAGAGGGGGGCACACCAACCCGGAGGTTGCATCCTGTAGGGGTCAGAGCATCAAAATGCCTCCACCCGGAGGCTCTGACCCCCGAAACTGCCAGTTTCAAATAAAATTCCCATATTAATCTTGATTAATAATGCCACATAATGCCATGTTTTCCCCACCATACCTGTTTTTTGGCAAATTAATGTTGACAGGTACAGCTCATTATATTACTATATCAATATATCTTGATATAGTAATATATACCGGAAAAAACCCGATGCCCGACAGAAGCGTAACATTCCTCCCCGACTCAGTGACCGTCGCGGTGCCCGATGGTGAGACGCTCCTGCGCGCGGCCCATGTCGCGGGCGTGCATATCAACTCCTCATGCGGCGGCCAGGGCACGTGCGGCAAGTGCCGCGTTCGCGTCACAAAGGGCGAGGCCACAGGCGCGCCGGACGTGATGCTCTCAAAGGAAGATTTCGCAAAGGGATACCGCCTGGCCTGCCTGTCTCGCGTGAGCGGCCCGCTCGAGGTGGAGATTCCGCCCGAGTCCCGCCTCCACCGGGGCGCACTGGACCATGCCCTCTCCGGGAAACCGACGGGGAGGCTCGCTTCCCGCATGGCCGTAGACTCGCTTCCCGCCGGCAGGCACCGCCCCATTGTGGAGAAAAAGCTTATAACCGTGGATGAGCCCACGGCACAGGACAACGCAAGCGACGCCTCCCGCACCCTGCGCGCGCTGAAGAAACAGCACGGGCTCGGGGGTGTAACGGTCGATTATCACGTGGTGCGGAAGCTTGCGCGCGCGCTCCGCGAGAAGCCATGGACCGCGACCGCGACGATCCTGTTCGAGCGGGGGGCCCAGCCCGGCGACCGCAACCCGCGCCTCATCAATATCGAGCCGGGCGACGAGACCGGCCGCCACTTCGCAGTCGCAATAGACCTGGGCACCACGACCGTCTGCGGCGAGCTTATCGACATGACGTGCGGAGCGACGGCGGCCGAGGCCTCCGATTACAACGGCCAGATCAAGTACGGAGACGACGTGATCACCCGTATGGTCTACGCGCAGAAGGACGACGGCCTCGTCCGGCTCCAGAAAGCCGCGGCCGATACCATAAACACCGTCATCGCGCGCCTTCTGGCAAAGGCGGGCGCGGACCGGGAATCCGTCTCCTACGCGACGGTTTCCGGCAACACGGTCATGACCCACATACTGCTTGGCCTTGACCCGCGCCACATACGCTCGGCGCCCTACACGCCCACGGTCGGTCTGATGCCGCCCTTCAGGGCGCAGGAGCTGGGGATCGAACTCCCGGGCCACGCGTACCTCTACCCCATGCCCATGATCTCGAGCTACGTGGGAGGCGACATCGTCTCCGGCGTACTGGCGTCCGGCCTGTACCGGCGCGGCAGCAACACGCTCTTCATCGACATCGGCACCAACGGTGAAATCGTCGCTGGCAACGACGAGTGGCTCGTCACCGCCTCTTGCTCCGCCGGGCCCGCGTTTGAGGGCGGCGGCATCCGGCACGGCATGCGCGCGGCCGCCGGCGCCATCGAGGAAATCCGCATCGACCCGGCCACCTGCGAGCCGGTGGTCTTCACCATGGGCGACGAGAAGCCGCGCGGCATCTGCGGCTCCGGCATCATCAATATCGTGGCCGAGCTGCTCGAGACGGGCCTGCTCGGGCCCAACGGCAGGTTCGGCACCGACGTCGCAACCGACCGCGTGCGGCAGGGGCGGGACGGGATGGAGTATGTCCTGGTCCGCGCCGACCGCTCCGGCATAGACGGCGAGATCGTCATCACGGAAGTCGACATCGACAACTTCATGCGCGCCAAGGGCGCGCTCTACGCCGGCTACCAGACGCTCCTGGAGAGCGTCGGCCTCCGCTACATGGACCTGGACGAGGTCATCATCGCGGGAGCCTTCGGCAGCTACGTGGACATAGAGAAATCGATCATCACCGGGCTCTTCCCGGACCTCCCGATCGAACGGTTCAGCTTTATCGGCAACAGCTCGCTGGCCGGCGCCCGGCTCGCGATCCTTTCGCGCGAGCTGCTCGACGACGCGGAGAGGATCGCCGGCAAAATGACCAATTTCGAGCTCGCGGACAATCCGCAGTTCATGGACCACTTCGTGGCGGCGCTCTTTTTCCCGCACACGGAGATCCGGAACTTCCCGACGGTCGCCGAGCGGTTCAAGGGCTTAAAAGGAAAATGTGCTACTTGAAAATTCTCTCGCAGAGGCGCAGAGTTTTAAGGGTATACCATTATGAAGCTAATCATATTTTTATAAGACTGAAGTATAAAAGAATATTTAATGGAGAGTTTTATAATTTTTTAAGAGTAATCATTAAGTAACCATGTTTTTCCGGAAGGCGCCAATTATTAATTTTTTTCTCTGCGCCTCTGCGTCTCTGCGAGAGATAAATGATTTACATGATGCTGATGAGCGTTTGTATATAAAGTGGAGATTTGATTTGAGCACCATCATAGCGGTCGCCGGCAAGGGCGGCACCGGAAAAACGACAACGGCGGCGCTGATCATCCGGCACCTGGTGAGTGCGGGCAAAACGCCTGTCCTCGCGATAGACGCGGACCCGAACTCAAACCTCGCGGATTCGCTCGGCATAACCGTGCGGGACAGCATCGGCTCGGTATTGTCGGACTTCATGCGCGAACGGGCCGAGCTACCGGCGGGCATGACGAAGCAGGCCTATCTGGATACGAAATTCCACCAGATATTGGAAGAAGGGAAAGACATTGACATGCTGGTCATGGGCTGCCCGGACGGGCCCGGGTGCTACTGCGCCGCAAATTCCATATTGAAAGACTATTTCGAGAAGCTCTCGAAAAATTATCCGTATATCGTGGTGGACAACGAGGCGGGCATGGAGCACTTCAGCCGGAAGAACGCGGCGCGCATAGACCTGCTCATCTTCTGCTCGAACTACTCGCTCAAGGGACTGAAGACCGTGTCATCGCTCTCGAAGATGGTGGACGAGCTCAAGATCGGCACGGACCGGCGTTTCCTCCTGGTGAACCGGACTCCCGAAGTCCTGGAAAAAGAATTTCTTGACGGCATCGAGCGTACGGGGATACCGTTCCTCGGGCACACCGTCATGGACCGGGAGATCGAGGACTCGGAGATTCGCGGAGTGCCCCTCACGCGGCTCCCCGACGAATCGACGACCGTACGGCGGATCAAGGAGATGCTGTCTAACGTATTATAGCAACAATGATTAAGGGAATAAGCCATATTACTCTTGTAGCGAGAGACATCGAAAAGAGCGCTGATTTATTTAAAAAATTGTTCGGCGCCCGGGAAGTATATTCAAGCGGTGAAGCATACCATTCGCTGTCAAAAGAGAAGTACCTTCTGGTTAACGGCATCTGGATCGCCATCATGGAAGGAGACCCGTTAAAGGAAAAGACTTATAATCATATCGCGTTTAAGGTTGACACAGCAGACCTGGCGCGATACCCGGAAATAATAGCCGGCCTGGGGCTTGAGACAGAAAGCGGCAGGGAGAGAAAGCCCGAAGAGGGGCAATCTATTTATTTTTACGACTACGACAACCATTTGTTCGAGCTTCATACGGGAACGCTTGAGGAGAGGCTGAAGTATTACAGGTAGATTATTCCTGCGCCTCCCATGGGTCATTATTACCACGGAGGCACGGAGACACAGAGGATATCATGAGAGACAGAACCGAGATTACTTGCAACCTAATTGGAATACGAACCGCAAATAACGGAATCGTTAAATCTCACTATTCATTCCCGACAAATGTAATTGAAATAACACTCCGTGTCTCTGTGCCTCTGTGGTGAAATAAATACAGGAGCAATCAAGGAAAAAATGAAACGAATTCTTGCCGCTGTTATTGTAGCCTCATCGCTCGCATTCGCATCATGCGATGACACCTCCAGTGAACGAAACCGGAATTGCATTGACAAGCTGGATGAACAGCTCGAGCTTATAATTGTTCTGTGCTCCAACCCGGCCTACTGGACCCCGCGGGGATATACCGATGCCGCCGACTGCAGGAATTTTGAAGGCAGCGTTGCCCTGATAACATACTTTGAGTGCAAGACCGAGGACGCGACGAATTAACGATTTTTCACCGGGGGCCGCGCACCGATGCCGGCCCGCAACGGACAGGAGGAGCGAATGACTGCCAGGATCATAAGCGGCGCCGAGATAGCCGCCGGCATACGGGAAGAGCTGAAGGCGCGGGTGGCCGGGCTCATAGCGAAACATGGCGTACGGCCCGGCCTGGTGACCATACTGGTCGGCGAAGACCCCGGCTCGGTGAGCTACGTGACCGGCAAGCAGAAAACGGCGCGGGAGATCGGATTCCATTCGGTACAGGAGTCCCTGCCGGCCGACATTACCGAGGAGGAGCTGGTGAAGCTCGTCAGGCAGTATAACGACGATACGACGATACACGGCATACTGGTTCAGCTTCCCCTTCCGAAGCACATCAACGAAAACCGGGTGCTCTACGCGATAGACCCGGACAAGGACGTGGACGGTCTCCATCCCGCGAACCTGGGCAGGCTCATGATCGGCGACGCGCGCTTCTACCCCTGCACCCCGTTCGGTGTCCAGCAGATGCTCTCCCGCTCCGGTGTGACGATCGAGGGCGCGGAAGTGGTCGTGGTGGGACGGAGCAACCTGGTGGGCAAACCGATCGCCATGATGCTGGCGCAGAAGAAAAAGGACGCGAACGCGACCGTGACGATATGCCATACCCGGACAAAGGACGTCAGGTCTCACACGCTCCGGGCGGACATTCTGATCGTCGCCGCCGGCGCGCCCGGCGCGGTGACCGCCGACATGGTGAAGGACGGGGCCGTGGTTATCGACGTGGGCGTTAACAGGATGGGCAGGACCCCGGAAGGCAAGGCAATCCTCCGCGGCGACGTGGACTTTGACGCGGTAAAGGAGAAGGCATCAATCATCACGCCGGTGCCGGGCGGAGTGGGACCCATGACCATCACCATGCTCATGGCGAACACGGTGCGCGCGGCGGAGCTGACGGCGGGGATACAGGCGGAGTAGACACCTCGCTCTGATAGGTCCGCAAGCGCTTGCGGACCTATCAGAGCGAGGTCAGGAATAGAAGAGGCTACAATGGACTATAAAACGATCGAAAAGAAAGATTTCACCGGGAAAAGCGTGCCGGTGCTGGGCGAGACCTACGAACCCGGCTCGCCCGAAACCAGGGGCGTGGGTGAAGACGCGGGATGGCGGCGCCACCTTGCAGGCAGGGAAGAGATGCTGCGCTACCTGAAAAACGGCGAGCGGTACTGGTACTCTGCCGAGTGGTACGGGAGCGAGAAGAAAAGATGACTATTTTATTACAGACCTCACCCCGCCTCCGGCGCGCCCTCTCCTCATAGGAGAGGGCTTCGCTGGAACGAACCGGTACTCCCCTCTCCCTGGGGAGAGGGGCCGGGGGTGAGGTCCTATATACACAACGGAGGACAACATGGCATTCGAAACACCTAAAGTAAAATACACCGGAAAGATCCGGGAGATAACACTGGGCACCGGCCCGAAAGCCGTAACCGTGGGCGGGGCCACGTCCTATCCCTTCCACCTGTTCGAGGGGACCATGCCCCGCAGGCCGGCCATTGCCATGGAAGTGCCGGACCAGAAGCCGGAAGACTGGGCCGCGGCGGCCGTCGAGCCTTTCGCGGACGTGCTCGGGGACCCGGCTGAATGGGCGAAAAAGAACGTGGCTGAATACGGGGCCGAGATGATTGCGCTGCAGATGGGCAGCATAGACCCGAACGGCGAGAACCGCCCGGCCCGCGAGGCGGCCGATATCGCGAAGAAGGTCATCGCCGCGGTGGACGTGCCGGTCATACTCTGGGGCTCCGCGAACCACGAGAAGGACACCGAAGTCCTCCGGCTGATAGCGGAAGAATGCGACGGCAAGAACCTGGCCCTGGGCCCGGTCGAGGAAGGCGACTACAAGCAGATCGGCGCTGGCGCACTGGCGTACAAGCACACGGTCATCGCCTCCTCCCCCATCGACGTTAACCTGGCCAAGCAGCTCAACATCCTTCTCGGCAACCTGGGCGTGCCGGCCGAGCGGATCATCGTGGACCCGACAACGGGCGCGCTGGGCTACGGCCTTGAGTATACCTACTCGGTCATGGAGCGGGACCGCATGGCCGCGCTCACGCAGGAGGACGAGAAGCTCCAGCACCCGATCATCTGCAACATCGGCACCGAGGTCTGGAAGACCAAGGAGGCGAAGCTGGCCGAGGCCGACGACCCCAAGCTCGGCGACGCGAAGCGCCGCGGCATCCTCATGGAGTGCGTAACCGCCATGACCATGCTCGTTGCCGGTGCGGACATCCTGATTTTACGGCACCCGGAATCAGTGAAGTTAATAAGGAAAATGATAAGTAATTTGATGGATTGACCCATCATCTCCCTCCCCCTTGATGGGGGAGGGCCGGGGCGGGGGTGGATTGTCGCTACCATCACCCTCCCCCTCTCCCCTCCCATCAAGGGAGGGGGCACATGATTACAAGGAGCACAAGATGACAGACGGCAAAAAACTCTTCTCCGACCAGGCGTCGGAGGAGATTTACGAAAAAGTAAAAAAGGACGCGGTCGAGACCGTGTTCAGCAGGGCGGCGGAGCTCAAGGCGTGCCCCATCGGCGCCGCCGGCGACTGCTGCAAGCACTGCGGCATGGGACCGTGCCGGGTGCCGGAGCCCAAATCCGCGGGCGCGGTCCGGAAAGTCGGCCTCTGCGGCGCGACAGCGGAGACGATCTCGGCGCGTAATTTTCTCCGCATGATCGCCGCCGGCGCGGCCGCGCACTCCGACCACGGCCGGGCCGTTGCGCACGCCTTCCTTGCGGCGGCCAGAGGCGAGATCCCCGGCTACGGTATCAAGGACGAGCAAAAGCTCCTTGCGGTGGCGCTCGATTTCGGCATCGCGATCGAGGGAAGGGACACGAAGTCCATCGCGATCGAGGTCGGGGAGAAGGCCCTGGCCATGTTCGGCCAGCAGGAGGGCGAGATCCTTTACGTGAAAAAGGCGCCGCAGCGGCGGCAGGAGATATGGCGCCGCGAGGGCGTCGTCCCCCGCGGCATCGACCGCGAGGTGGTGGAAGTGATGCACCGCACCCACATGGGCGTGGACCAGGACTACCGGAGCCTGATAAAACAGGGTACCAGGGCTGCCCTGGCGGACGGATGGGGCGGGTCCATGCTCGCCACCGACCTCCAGGACGTCATGTTCGGCACGCCGGTCCCGGTGTACGCGGAAGTAAACCTGGGCGTATTAAAGGAAGACCAGGTGAACATCATCGTGCACGGACACGAGCCGCTCCTCTCCGAGATGATCGTTGTCGCCTCCCGCGACCCGCAGTTGCTGGATGCGGCCCGGGCGAAGGGAGCGCAGGGAATCAACATTGCCGGGATATGCTGCACGGCCAACGAGGTCCTGATGCGGCACGGCATTCCGATCGCCGGTAACTTCCTCCAGCAGGAGCTGGCCATCACCACGGGCGCTGTCGACGCCATGGTAGTGGACGTGCAATGCGTGATGCAGTCGCTCCAGTCGGTCGCGGCCTGCTACCACACGAAGCTCATCACCACCAATCCCAAGGCGGACATTACCGGATCCACGCGCATGGAGTTCAACGAGCACGATCCGCTCAACTCGGCCCGCTCAATCGTGTCCGCCGCGGTGGACAACTTCCCGAACCGGAATAGCGACGTGCTGATCCCCAGGGCGAAGTCTCCGATGATCGCCGGATTCAGCCACGAGACTATCAATTACATGCTGGGTGGCACCTTCCGTGCGTCGTACCGCCCCCTGAATGACAACATTATTAATGGAAGAATACGCGGCCTGGCCGGCGTGGTGGGCTGCAACAACGCCCGCACGGAGCTTGACGGGAACACGCTGGAGCTGATAAAGGAGCTGATTAAAAACGACGTGCTGGTCCTGACCACCGGCTGCACGGCCATCGGCTGCGGCAAGGCGGGGCTCCTCACGCCGGAGGCGGCTTCGAAGCTCGCCGGGCCGGGGCTCGCCGAGGTGTGCGAGACAGTGGGCATGCCGCCGGTCCTGCACATGGGCTCCTGCGTGGACAACAGCCGCATCCTGATCGCGGCCACGGCCGTGGTCAGGGACGGCGGCCTGGGCAGCGACATCAGCGACCTGCCGGCGGCCGGGGCCGCGCCGGAGTGGATGAGCGAGAAAGCCATCTCCATCGGCCAGTACTTCGTGGCATCGGGCGTGTACACGGTTTTCGGCGTCACCTGGCCGACATCGGGAAGCAAGGAGCTTACGAAGCACCTGTTCGAGGACATGGACAAGATCTACGGCGGGCGTTGGGACTTCGCGACCGATCCGAAAGAGATGGCGCGGAAAATGATAGAGCACATTGACGCGAAGCGCAAAGCGCTCGGCATCGACAAGGCGCGGGAGCGGGTGCTCTTTGACATGGCGGACAGAAGGGAGCTGGCGTGACCTCACCCGCGCTCCGCGCACCCTCTCCCATTAATAATAGGAAGAAAGGAGAGGGTTTTTGCAGTAACAAGCTTCATCCTATGCTCCCCCTCTCCCATGGGGAGAGGGTGCCGGGGGGGTGAGGTCAGAACAAGATTATGATACGCAAGGAGATTAATCGTGTCTAAGATCATCTCATCAGCCGCGATTCGCGGCGCATATAAAATAGTGGAGCGCGCGGAAGCCGACGTGAAGCGCGCCATCGACGCCTACGGCCCGAACAGGGAAGTGGCGTTCCCCAACACGGGCTACTACCTGCCCATCATCTACGGGATCATGGGCTACAAGGTGCAGAAGCTCGCGGACATGGAACATGTTCTAAAGACGAGCAGGAACCTCCTGCCGCCCCCGGTGAAGGAGCACCATCACCTCCCCTACCTGGGCCCCGCGCTCGACGCGGGCATGGCGACCTTCTTCGCCGAGGAGCTGATCGAGGCGATTCGCTACATCGACACGCCCGATGCCTACGTGCCGGGCGAAGACCCGCGCGAGGACAACATCTGGCTTGGCGCGGCGGACGACGTTATCATGCGGAAGCGCGGCGTGGAGTTTGTGGACGGCACCGCGCCCGGGTTTGCCGCCATGCTGGGCGCGCCCGAGGACCCGGCGGTCGCGGCGAAGATTGCGCTCGAGCTGCAGGAGAAAAACCTCTACGTGTTCATGAGCGCCAATACCGGCGGAAAGACCATGTCAGAGCAGCTCGTGTCGCAGGGCGTGCAGATCGGCTGGCCTACCCGGCTGGTACCCTTCGGAAAGGACACGAGCTCCGTGGTGTTCTCCATCGGATTCGCCACGCGCGCGGCCATGTCTTTCGGCGGCATCGACCCGGGCGACTACCGGAAGATACTCATCTACAACAAGGACCGGGTCTTCGCCTTCGGCATCACCTTCGGCTTCGTGGACGACGAGTGGTATGCCAACGGCGCGGGGTGCATCAACTACGGCTTCCCCATCATCACGGACACGCCCACGCCGCAGATCCTCCCCACCGGGATTTGCACCTACGAGCACGTGGTCTCCAACGTGCCGCACGAGTCGATCGTAGCCCGGGCCATCGAGGTCCGCGGCCTCAAGGTCACGGTGAGCAAGGTCACGGTGCCGGTCTCCTACGGCCCGGCGTTCGAGGGCGAGAGGGTCCGCGGCGACGACATCTACCTGGAGGCCGGCGGCGGCCGCACCCCGGCCGTGGAGCTCGTGGTGTCCGCGGACATGAACTCGGTCACGGACGGGAAGATTGAGGTCGTGGGACCGGAGCTGACCGACGTGGGCCCCGGGAGCCAGCTCCCCATGGCCATCTACGTGGAGGTGGCGGGCCGGCAAATGCAGCCGGACTTCGAGCCGATCCTCGAGCGGCAGATCCACCACCTGATAAACTACGCGCAGGGCGTGATGCACATCGGCCAGCGCGACATCGCCTGGCTCCGGGTGAGCAAGCAGGCCGTGGACAAGGGCTTCCGCATGGCGCACCTGGGGAGCATCCTCCACGCGAAGCTTCATCAAGATTTCGGCAAGATATTCGACAAGGCGCAGGTGACGATATTCACCGAGGAAACGAAGGTCAGGGACATGCTGGAAAAGGCCCGGGCGCTCTACAAGCAGCGCGACGAGCGGATCGCCGGCATGACCGACGAGGACACCGACCCATTCTACTCCTGCCTGCTCTGCCAGTCCTTCGCGCCGAACCACGTGTGCGTGGTGACACCCGAGCGGACCGGTCTCTGCGGCGCGTACAACTGGCTCGACTGCAAGGCGTCCTTCGAGATAAACCCGACCGGCCCGAACCAGCCGGTTCACAAGGGCGCGGTGCTCGATGCGCGGTACGGCCGCTGGAAGGGCGTGGACGAGTTCGTGGCCAAAGCCTCCCGCGGCACGGTGCAGACCGTGGACGCCTACAGCATCATGCGGAACCCGATGACCTCGTGCGGCTGCTTCGAGTGCATCGCCGCCATCCTGCCGCTCTGCAACGGCGTGATGACCGTGGACCGCGACACGCCGGCGATGACGCCCTCCGGCATGAAGTTCACCACCCTGGCCGGCATGGTCGGCGGCGGAAACATCACCCCGGGCTTCGTGGGCCACAGCAAGTACTACATAACCAGCAAGAAGTTCCTTGCCGCCGAGGGCGGCATACGGCGCCTGGTCTGGATGCCGCGCGCGCTCAAGGAGCAGGTCCGGGAGCCCTTTAACAGGCGCGCGGCCGAGATCGGCGAGCCCGACCTGCTCGACAAGATAGCCGATGAAACCGTCGGCACCACGGAGGAAGAGGTGCTCGCGTTCCTCACGGAGAAGGGGCACCCGGCGCTGACGATGGAGCCGCTGTTTTGACGACCTCACCCCCGTCCCCTCTCCCATGGGGAGAGGGGGGAGCCGGAACGGGCTCTT
The DNA here is from genome assembly GCA_029564515.1 of Spirochaetota bacterium. Classification (GTDB taxonomy): domain Bacteria; phylum Spirochaetota; class UBA4802; order UBA4802; family UBA5550; genus RBG-16-49-21. The sequence goes on from JAKQPV010000124.1 coordinate 56,315, forward strand.
TCTTACGAAGCCCTCTCTCTTTGGGAGAGGGCGCGCCGGAGGCGGGGTGAGGTCTAAAAGTATTATGAAAAAAACGAATGCAATGTTATATTAATTATCAGGAGACTCTACCATGGGAATGACCGGCATTGAAATTTACAAACTCTTACCACAAACCAACTGCGGCGACTGCGGCGTGCCGACCTGCCTTGCCTTCGCGATGAAGCTCGCCGCCGGGCAGGCCGAGCTGTCCCGGTGCCCGCACGTGTCGGCCGAATCGCGGGCAAAGCTCGAATCAGCGTCTGCGCCGCCGGTGCTGCCGGTCACGATAGGCCAGTTCAAGACCGGGGGCGAGACCGTCCTCTTCCGCCACGAGAAGACCTTCGTGAGCCCGACCGGCATCGCGGTGCTGGTCACCGACGCGATGAGCGACGGGGACATCGCCGGGAGGCTCGAACGCTTCGCCGGGCTCAGGTACGAGCGCGTGGGCGTGCAGCTCGCAGCTGACCTGATCGCGGTGCGCTCCGAAAAGGGCGACGCGGCCGCGTTCGAGAAGCTCGTGCAGAAAGCGGCCGCGACCGACGCGGGCCTCATCCTGATGAGCGAAGACCCGGCCGTCCTGGCCGCGGGCCTCAAGCACGCGGCTGCGAAAAAGCCGCTCCTGTACGCTGCCACGAAGGCGAACGCCGACGCGGTGGGAAAGCTCGCCCTGGACAACATGTGCCCGGTCGCCGTGAAGGGATCGGGCATGGACGAGGTGATCGAGCTCACGCAGAAGCTCTCCGGCATGGGCCTGAAGGAGATCGTCATCGACACCGGCTCCCGGGGCATGAAACAGGCGTTCGAGGACCAGGTGGTCATTCGCCGCGCCGCGGTGAAGGGCGGCGTCCGCGCCCTGGGCTATCCCACGATCGCCTTCCCCTGCGACATGGCGAAAGACCCGATGGAGGAGGCCCTGATCGCCTCCACCTTCATAGCCAAGTACGCCGGCATCGTGGTCCTCTCGGACCTGAAGGGCGAAAGCCTCTTCCCGCTCCTGGTGGAGCGGATGAACATCTTTACCGATCCCCAGCGGCCCATGGCGACCGAGCAGGGCATCTACCCGATCAACAACCCTGACGAGAACTCACCCGTCCTCATCACCACCAACTTTTCGCTGACCTACTTCATCGTGTCGGGCGAGATCGAGGGGAGCCGCATGCCCGCCTGGCTCCTGATCATGGACTGCGAGGGCCTGTCCGTGCTGACCGCGTGGGCGGCCGGCAAGTTCGTGGCGGACGCCATCGGCTCGTTCGTGAAAAAGTGCGGGATCGCGGACAAGGTCAAGCACCGCTCGCTGGTCATCCCGGGCTACTCCGCCTCCATAAGCGGCGAGCTGGAAGAAGAGCTCGCGGACTGGAAGATAACGATCGGCCCGCGCGAGGCCGCTCATATTCCGGCTTTCATGAAGCAGTACACGGTGTAGCGCCATGGCCTCGTTGATCCGCGTCGGCGAAAACCTGAACGTCATGTCAACTGCCGCGGGGACCGCGATGAAGGAGCGGGACGCGGCGGCCATCAAGGAGATGGCGCGCCGGGAAGCGGAACAGGGAGTCGACCTCATCGACATCAACATCGGCCCGGCACGGAAAGACGGCCGCGAGCTCATGCCCTGGCTCGTTGAGACGATCCAGGAAGCGACCGACGTCCGCCTCTCCCTCGACACGACCAACCTCGAGGCAATGGAGGCCGGCATCAAAACCTGCCGGCGCCCTCCCCTCATGAACTCCATATCCCTGCAAACCTCCCGGTTCGGCCCCGGGCTCGACCTTGCCGCGCGCACGGGGGCGGACTGCATCGCGCTCCTCTGGAGCGACGCAGGCATGCCGCGCGACGCGAACGAGCGCGCCATGCTCCTGGTCGACTTCATGCAGAAGGCGGCCGAGGCCGGCGTTCCCATGGACCGGGTGTGGATCGATCCGATCGTGACGCCCGTGTCGGTGGAGACGTCGCAGCTCCGGGCCTGCCTTGAGTTCATCGCCATGGTGAAGGACATCGCGCCGGAAGCCCGCACCATATGCGGACTCTCCAACGTGTCCAGCGGCGTGCCGGCCCACCTCCGGCACTGGCTCAATCGCACCTACCTGATCATGCTCATGCGGCAGGGCCTCTCGGCCGCGATCGTGGACGCGTTCGACGAGGTGATACCCTCCATCGCGTCAGGCAGGCCTGACACGGCAGTGCGGCTCGTGCACCGCATGATGGACGGCGAGGAGATCGACGGTGCCACGCTCTCGGAAGAAGAAGCAAAATACGCGAAAACGGTACGCGTGCTCACAGGCGAGTCCGTGTTTTCGCATTCATGGCTGGACATATGAAACAGGCCGGCCGGCTCGCAACCCGCGCGGTTCTGTCCGGCTTCGCGCTCGCCCTCGCCGCGTTTGCATCCGCCGCACCCGCACGCGCCGCAAATCTCCCTTCCGGCGACCAGGCGCACCTCTCGCACGACAGCGCCGGATGGCTCCCGGCGACCAGGCTATTTCCCTCGTTCAGCGCCGACCCGCGCCGGGTCGGCTTCTCCGGCGGCATCCGCTACCACGACGACGCGTTCAACCGGTTCCGCACCCGCTACGGCACCGACAGCCGCGTCCTGGGAGACGACAAAACCTTCGGCGCGGTCTCGCTCGGGTCGCGCCTCCCCCTGTATCGCTGGGACGTGGCACGGGGCCTCCTCCAGCTAGATGTCGAGGGCTCGGTGTGGGCGGTGTTCGCGTTCAAGAGGACGGGCGGCTGGCTGGGCGACGGCTCCACCCTGCTCAACGCGGACTACTGGTTCGCGTTCCCGACCTCCTACCGGTACGGGCCCCTCGCCCTGCAGGTCAGGTTCTGGCACATGTCGTCCCACCTGGGCGACGAGTTCATCATACTGTACCCGGAGATAACCCGGAGGAACGTGAGCAACGAGGGAGTTGACCTGTTCGCCTCGTACGACATCGTGGAGCAGGTGCGGGTGCACGCCGGCGTCGGATGCGTATACCACTCCTTCAAGGGAGCGAGGTTCGATCCCTTCTACGTTGAGTACGGGGCCGAGCTGCGGCCTTTCAACGCCGTGCGCGCGGGGCGATCGCTCCTGTTCCAGCCGTTCCTGGCGGCCCACCTCAAGAACTGGCAGAACAACCGCTTCGCGATAAGCGGGAATTACGCGCTCGGCGTTGAGTTCACCGCGCTCCGCGGCCAGTACCGGCCCAGGCTCCAGCTCTACTTCTCGTTCCATCACGGGCCCTCTCAGGAGGGGCAATTCTACCATGCGAAAACGACCTACTACAGCCTGACACTCTCGTTCGAGCTGATCTGAGGCGGTCACGGTGAAACGCGCGGCCATCGCCATCGCCCTTCTCATATCGCTCCCTGCTGCAGCCGCACACGCTGCCGAAGAAACGGCCGAATGGAAAAAGGGTATGGCCGGCGCCGCGTTCAACGGCATCGCGGCAGGCGTGCAGGTCGAGTACCGCTTCATCAGACCGCTCGCGATCAGGGCCATAGGCTCGTACATCTGGGGCACCGGGAAAACAAACGGGCCCCTGGTCGGCAGGGGGGAGCGGCTCGTGTCCGTCATACTGACACCGGCCGCGTACATCCCCACCCCGGTCCGGTTCCTGGAGCCGGTGCTCTTCTTCGGCCCCTCCTTCTCCCATTTCCGCTGGAAATCCCCCTGGTTTAAAATAAACGGCATTATCAACGATTTCACCTTCGGGGGCGGCGGGGGGCTCGGCTTCATCGTCGCGCCCTTCTGCCGGATCGGCATCAACTGCTGGATCAATTATGACTACAAAATGAAGCAAGAATACGGGGTCACGAAAAAGGGCAAGCGCATCGCGCTGGTCATGCCGTTCCTGGACGCCTGCTTCCTCTTTTAGCCGCGGTAATCATTATACCGGACACCAGGCCTTGACGTTACACAAAAAATATAGTATCCTGTAGTTACGGATCACGCATGGTCCCGATGTCACACATTAAAAACCATTCAGGAGAGTCGTCTATGAAGGCAATTAAAACCGGACTTGCCATGATGTTGATACTATTCTCCGTCGCTGCCTTCGCGTGGAAGGCTGGTGACCGGATCCTCGGCCAGTGGAGCGACGGTTACTGGTACCCGGCCAAGATCGCCAGCCAGGCGGGCGCCACATTTAAAGTTATGTTCGATGACGGCGATGTCGCGGACCTGACGGCGGACAAGATACGGAAGGTCGACTGGAAAGTAGGGACTGCCGTCGAATGCAACTGGAAAAACGGCGGGGCCTACTACCCCGGGAAAATCACGGTGATAAAAGGCGAAATGATCCATATCAGCTACAATGACGGCGACCAGGAGGATGCGACCATAAGCCGCTGCCGGACCCGGTAGCGGACACTGCCGCTCCCGGCGGGCCGGGCACGGCGGCGCGCTGCCGCCCGCCCGGCCCTGATTAATGCATACAAAAAATAATTGACGCCGCCGCCCCTACGGCTACGATCGAGCCCGCACGGTAAAAGACCGGAATGAACATAATCATCCTCAACGGCAACCCGGACGCGGGCAACAAGTCCTTCGACCGGTACATCGCCTCGATCCTGAAAGAGCTGACCGGACGCGGCCACCAGGCCCGCGCCTTCACCCTCCGGGAGATGAACATCCGCTACTGCATCGGATGCTGGACCTGCTGGATCAAGACGCCGGGCGAATGCGTGCACCGGGACGATATGCCTGCCGTATACAAGGCGGTCATGGCAACAGACCTGCTCATCTTCGCCTCGCCGCTCGTCATGGGCTTCATGAGCGGCCTCCTGAAGCGCGCCAACGAGCGGCTCATCCCGCTGATACATCCCTACTCTGAAATTTCACAGGGAGAGTGCCATCATCGCAGGCGCTATGCCCGCTATCCCGGCCTGGGCCTGATACTCCAGAAGGGCGCGGACACGGACGAGGACGATGTCCGCATCACGACCGACATCTACCGCCGCGAGGCGGTGAATTTCCGCTCGTCCCTGCGCGCCACTTTCCTGGCGGACCGCCCCGTGAACGAGGTATGCAATGAGATTGATGCTCTATAACGGGTCCCCCCGCGGGAAGGGGAGCAACACAACGATTTTATTGAAGCACTTCATCGACGGGTTCACCGCCACGCAGGGCAATACCGTGGAGTACGTGTATCTCAACAACGTGAAGGGACACGCGGCCGCGGCTGCGAAATGGCGCGAGGCTGACGCCGTCATCATCGCCTTCCCCCTGTACGCGGACTCCATGCCCGCAGTCGTCAAGGACTTCATCGAGACGCTGGGCGCGGGCCGGAAAAAGCCGAAGAAGACCGCGAAAGGAGGCCGCGTCGCGCCCGAGAAAAACCCGCCGCTGGGCTTCATCGTGCAGTCCGGCTTTCCCGAGGCCATCCATTCGCGATACGTGGAAAAGTACCTGGAAAAGCTCGCCGGCAGGCTGGGATCGCGCTACATCGGCACGATCATCCGGGGCGGCGTCGAGGGGATTCAGGTAATGCCACCCTACCTGAACAGGAGGCTCTTCATGGCCTTTTCCTGCCTGGGCCGCCATTTCGGAGTAACGAAGGAGTTTCACCCGATCACGATGAGAAAGCTCGCCGGCAGGGACCGCATGACGGCTTTCAAGCAGGGCATGTTCCGGCTCCTTATAGCGACCGGCCTGGCGGATTCGTACTGGAACAGCCAGATGAAAAAAAACGGCGCGTACGAACGCCGATTCGACCAGCCCTACCAGCCGTAGAATGGCGATAACTATCTCCTTCACCGATAACTATCGGCGTCCGCCAGGGCTCTGACCCCGTTGGGGCGACAACTATCTCCATGGATCCTGCTCTGACCCCGCGATTTAGCGATAACTATCTTCTGTACCGATATCTATCGGTGTCTGTCGAGGGCTCCGCCAGGGCTCTGACCCCGTTGGGGCGATAACTATCTCCATAGATGCTGCTCTGACCCCGCGATTTAGCGATAACTATCTCTTTCACCGATAACTATCGGTGTCTGTCGAGGGCTCCGCCAGGGCTCTGACCCCGTTGGGGCGATAACTATCTCCATAGATCCTGCTCTGACCCCGCGATTTGGCGATAACTATCGCCGGAATCCTGCTCTGACACCGCCCTTACTGAACAAAAAATATTTATTGATAAAAAACCGTTTTCTCCATGGACTATCCCCATGGACCCGGACGACAGTATTCTCTATAAAACCGAGTTTCCCCTGCCGGAAAGGCAGAACAACTACGAGACCGCCTTTCGCGAGGCAACGGACAGGCTGAAAGCGCGCGATATCCGCGATGTCACGGACCGCAGCGGGGCGATAGTTATCGCCTCTCCACAGGGCAGCGCCCTGCTCCTTCCCTTCATCGGCGAGGAGCTCGTCATTACACACCCGGACATAACCGTAACAAACGCCTCCGGCGCGGGCGAGGTGCCGATGTGGGAAAAGATACTCGCCCTGCACTACCTCGAGCGGGCGACCGGGGCCGCCCCACGGGGCGAGCAGGTAGCGTTCAAGCAGCTCGAGGGCGGCCTTGCCTATGACACGGCGTTCCAGCGGCGCACGGTCGACCTTCTCATCAAGCGGTTCGGGCCCGGACTCGACGGCATGGCGGCGGCCGGCGCTGCGGCGGGCGGAAAGCGCTCCGACCTGGGCGAGCACGCCCTCTCCTTCAGGGCCTTTCCGCGCGTCGAGGTTGTATTCGTATTATGGATGGGAGACGAAGAATTCCCGCCGTCGGGGAGCGTTATCTTCGATGCGTCTATAGCGGACTACCTTTCCACGGAGGACGTGGCCGTTCTCTGCAACATGATAGCCGTCAGGATCATGAAGGCAGCGGGAGCTGCCTAAGCGGCCTACCGCCCGCCCGCGCCGGTCATGTCCTTGAGCTTTACTTCAGGGTGATGGTACCGTTCGTACGCCGGGGTTTTTTTCCCGTACTGGATGGCTTCCTGGGGACACCACTGGATGCACGCCAGGCACTGCTCGCACCGGTGCTGCCACGCCGGCTTTCCCGATTCGAACACGATATTCCCGACGGGGCAGACCCTGCCGCAGATCTCGCACCCGTTGCACTTGTTGTCCGTCCAGAAGTCCCGGTCCATCTTCGGGACCATCCCGTAGGTCATCCTGTACAGCGCGGTAAAGACGATCCTCTGCCACAGGGGGCCTTTCTCGACAGGACCCGCAGCCCGCGCCGCGATCACCGGCGCAATGCGTTTCAGCTTTTCCCGCGCGTCCCGGTGCAGGGCCTCCAGCTTTTCGGCAGGGCCTGGCCCGCCCCAGGGGATGTAGTTGCTCGGGAGCACGATGTCGTACCCGGCGGAAAGGGTAAGCCCGTACGAGCGCATGAGGTTCCGGAGCTGGACCAGGGTGCGGGACACCTGCCCCGCGTTCACCGCTACCGCGAAATAATAGCGGGACGGGTCCTTTTCCATCTTCTTTAAAAATTCCAGCGTGAGGCCCGGCACGCCCCACATGTGCACCGGGAACACGAGGCCGACCGCGTCGCCGTCAGCCGTTGCCGCTCCCCCCCTCGGGGCGTGCATCGGGACGAGATCCGTGTTGCCTATATCGTCCGCGATTGTCCGCGCGGTCCAGAGCGAATTTCCCGTTCCGGTATAGTAATAGATCGTGGTTTTCATCCTGCCTCCCGCCGTATAAAGTCGTGAGCAGGAAATACAATTATTCCTCCCGGCCCGCGTGTCTACCCAAATTTGACCCGAGGCGGGCATTTCCTTCTGGACAACCGGCAGCCCGTTTTTTATGCTTCTATATCACGGGGCCGGCCATAACCGGCTACGGCGCGCAATTTTGGAAAGGGAGGCGGCCATGAAACTGGCGGTAACCGGCAAGGGCGGCGTGGGCAAAACCACGGTGGCCGCCCTCATTACGAAAAGGCTGGCACGGCAGGGGTCGAGGGTCATCGCGATAGACGCGGACCCGGACGCGAACCTGGCCTCGGCCCTCGGGTTTGCGGACGCAGGAGGGATCACGCCTATCGCGGAGATGGAGGCCCTGATCGAGGAGCGCACCGGCGCGAAGCCGGGCCAGTCCGGCTCTTTCTTCACGATAAATCCCAGGGTGGACGATCTGCCCGAGAAGCTCTGGCGCGAGCATGACGGCGTGCGGCTCATGGTCATGGGCACGGTCAAGAAAGGGGGCGGCGGGTGCGTGTGCCCGGAGAGCGTGCTCCTCAAGAACCTGGTCTCGCACGTGGTCTTCTACCGGGACGACGTGGTGGTCATGGACATGGAGGCGGGGATCGAGCACCTGGGCCGGGGCACCGCCTCGGCGGTGGACATGATCATCGTGGTGGTGGAGCCGGGCACGCGGAGCGTCGAGACGGCCGGAAGGATCCGCTCCCTCGCGTCCGACCTGGGCATCCGGAGGATCGGCATTGTGGGCAACAAGGTGCGCGGGCCCGCGGACGAGGAGTTCATCCGCGCCGGCGCTGGCGGCATCCCGGTCCTCGGCTTTCTTCCGTATGACGCGCGGCTTATCGAAGCGGACCTGGCGGGCGCAGGCGCGCCGGCGGTCTACGATGACGTGATAGATGGGATACTGAAAAATATAGCGGATGCGTGATAAGTCCGCAAGCGCTTGCGGACTTATCGGGTATGGCATATCACTTGAAATATGTGGCCCGCGCGTTCTCCGATTCCCACACGGTCACGGACGCGACGGAGATTCCCGCCGGCAGCTTCTTTCCCAGGCCCTCGTACACGTGCCGCGCCACGTTCTCCGAACTCGGGTTGCTTTCGCGGAACTCCTCGACCTCGTTCAGGCACACGTGGTCCAGGCGCTCCAGTATCTCCTTGAGCATCCGGCGCAGGTCGTGGAAGTCCATGAGCAGGCCGATATCGTTGAGCGTTACGCCCTGGACATCCACCTCGACCTTCCAGTTGTGCCCGTGCATCGCCTCGCACTTGCCCTGGTATCCCTTGAGCTGGTGCGCCGATGAAAAGTAATCGTGAACGGTAAGCCTGTACATCGCAGTATCCCTTCCGGTAAAATGCCGTCAGGGACAATGATGAGACCGCACTGCCCCGCCCTGTCAATCACAAAGATGCGCCCGCGGTAAAAACGGTTTTGCCCCGTCCGGCCCAGGACGCCGCCACTGGCGATTTTAACGCGATTCCGCGCTTTTTATCCGGCAATTTTGAATTTTTATTATTGACACGGAACGCTGTATCATTAAAAAATCCTTCATTCAGGGCGATTAGCTCAGTCGGTTAGAGCGCCTGCCTCACATGCAGGAGGTCACTGGTTCGAGTCCAGCATCGCCCACATTGAAAAGCCGTTTTCAAACTGAAAACGGCTTTTTTCATGCTACTGGATATCCGGGGAATTCTCTCTCTGACCGGTACGGTTTTAAACCCGTGCTGGCCAGGGAGGGGAAGGCAATCATTGCCGTTTGATATAATCAAACACCCTGTCGAACGAACCGCGGTCAACGGTAAAAACACCGTATCCCCGCTGCCAATACAAATCCGTGATCTTATACGATGAATACCCTTTCAGATTCTTAACGATTTCCGATACGCTCCATTTCGGAGGTGCTGAAATCAGCAGATGGACATGGTCTCTCCTGCCGTTTGCTATATGTATGACAAAACCCAGATCACCTCCCTTTTCTTTTAAAACGGCCCTGAGCCGTTTCATCATGATTGGTGTTATGACATACGCCCTATTTTTCGTGGAAAAAACGAGATGATATACGATATCCCGGTACACATGTTTGGCCATGATATATCTCCATTGAGGGTATATCATGTATACGAACGGAAACGGCCGTTTATTAATATTTTTTTCTTTGCTGCATTCCATCGGGATTGAACCAAGGTGTCATATTCCCCCCCTCTGATAGGCACGGGTTTAAACCCGTGCCTATCAGAGGGGGGGATTCATCCATTGCCATCACTGCGGACATGTATGTCCATGATCAGTTGAAGGTGGAGGATGTGTTTTGACTCTACCTGCGAGATTTTCGTAGAGGTTCCGCCTCTTAACTCCATTTGAACCCGATGCACAACTGGAACAGGATTCACTCTCATCTCTGTGTTTTATACAGCGAGAGGATTCCTCTTGCACTCAAGTTTTATTTTGTTCTGACACAACTCTATGAACAGTCTCTTTAAATTATTCTGCTAATAAGATAGCTTTACAATTTTTGCATTAACAATTTGCAGTTCGTAAGTTGATGGTGGATCATAATTGCCTATATCAACCGTTCGATTATTGATTTTAATTACTGAAAATTTAATTTTTCTTATTTTATGAATATTTTTTTCTAATTCATTTTTTATGGGGACTTCGGAATTTGCATAATTAATATAAAATTGATAATACTCCTTGCAATCTTCTCCATATTTTTCAAGACACTCATAATTAATACAAAATAAATAAAGATATTTTTTTTGCAAAATATTTTTAATGCTAATTTTATTTCCATCATTATTTTCCAAGTCATTTTCAATTATAAATGTTTTACCTTCCGAAAAATATTCATTAAATACTTTTTCTCTCTCAATATGAACGCTAAGTCCCTTCTCTCTACTTTCATCTCTTTCCCAATATTCTTTATCATTTAAAAAAAATATTTTTGATAGATACTTGACGTCAATATTATTATCATAGCAACAACATAGAATACATAGAAATATGACATCTATTATTTGTATCATCTTACCCATATTTAACGATCACTCATTTTATTGTGATGTAACATTCTTGCGATAATCACTTACATTTTGCCCATCAGTCCTATGTTGAACAATTACTTCTAACATTTGTTTTTTATAATCTTTGGGATCCTTATTTAACTCTCTTCTTCTTCCAATATCTTTCATAAAATCAGCACTAACACTTTCACTGGCTGCTACATACCTTCCATTTTTATCCATTTTATATAGCGCCATACAGCCATCACTTGAGACTGGATAAGTTCCTTTATCATACTTTCTACTTCCAAGATGTATTTGAATACCATCTTTATAACCTTTACCTCGATAATCTCCTATTTCTGTTTTCAATTTATCATCCCTTGGAGATCTACTTTCTGACCAATTGCGTAATTTAATTGTAGTCCCATAATCATGATTTGGTTCTATTACACCTCTATACTTTGTTTGCTTATCATTACCAGATGGTTCGAAATCAGATTCAACAATTTTACCATCTTTTGTTTTTGACCAAGCATCACGAGTAACTGCATACTGTCCATTTACTTTTCCTGTTTTATCATCTGTGACTAATACTTTATAGAGTGGGACTTTAACATAAATTCCTGTCTTATCTCCTGGTGTTTCGTAAACTCGTATCGAACCTGTCCCAACTACTTCATTCGTTATTGTAACTTTTACACGGTGCCCCGTCGGATCCTTATACCGTATCGGATTATTATGCACATATGCAAACCTATTCCACCCCTGCGTACTATATTCCCCGTCTATCACCGTATCCGGCGTCACAAACCTCGCGATCTCCGGATCATAATGCCGGGCGTTGTAGAAATAATACCCGCTCTCCTTGTCCAGCTCCTGGCTGTTGTACTTCGGCGCGTTCTTGGTGTCGCCTTCAGTTATCCAGTCCTCGCCAAAGGGCAGGTACTCGTGGGATGTCACCACCATCCCCGCGTCGTTGGTCACTACCTTTACCGAGTCAACCTGGTCCGTCAAGTAGTATTGCGCCTCGCCGTCGGGCAGGACCGCGGCCATGCGCACGCCGTTCAGGTACACGTTGTTCACGCCGAACCCGGTGTCCCCCACCGGCGTGCCGTCCAGCTCCCTCACCGTCTCCACGCTGAAGTACATGGACGGACTCAGGATCTGCACCCGCCGCTCCACGCCGTCCACCTCCAAGCGCGCCTCGCGGCGCACGCGGAAGCCCTGGTCGTCGTAGTATGTTTCGTCCTGATATTCTCCTTTGTGGGTATATCATGTATACGAACGGGGGCGGTTGTTTATTAATATTTTTTTCTTTGCCGCATTCCATCGGGATTGAACCAAGATGTTATATTCCCCCTCTGATAGGCACGGGTTTAAACCCGTGGCTATCAGAGGGGGGGCAGGACCGCGGCCATGCATTTATGGCCGGAAACAGATTTTTTTTCTTCTTCATTACGGGCCAACATTGCCTTTTTTTCCTGTTTCCACCCGGGACCGCACGTCATCATGCCGGCCCTGCCGCCCCTGGCGGGCCGCAGAATCAAAACATTTCAAGGAGAGTGACATGAGAAGAATATTTGTTATCGTGTGTTGTCCGATGCTCATGTTCCCTGCGGCCTGCACAAAGCTTGCGTCCAGCGACATCGCCTCGCTTCTTAGCCTGACCGGCTCCATCGGCAACAGGACTGTGTTCGGAGCCAGTGACGGCACCAACGGGACCGAGATATGGGTAAGCGACGGCACGGAAAGCGGGACGCATATGCTGAAAAATATCAATCCGGGCGCTGCCGACAGCTTCCCGTTTTATTTTGCCGCGCTGGAGAGCCTGGTTTTATTCAATGCCAATGACGGGACAAACGGAAACGAGCTCTGGGTAACTGACGGCACGGAAGTGGGAACGCAGATGCTGATGAATATCGCAACCGGCTCCAACAGCAGCTCGCCTCAGGGCCTGGTTGCCATGGCGGGGATGGTATTTTTCCAGGCGCGCGACACTACGAACGGCATCGAGCCATGGATCTCCGACGGCACGTCGGGGGGCACGTTCATGATAGAAAACATTCGAACCGGCGACAGCTGGCCGTCGCAATTCACGAGAAACGCGGGCGGGTTGGTATATTTCACGGCCACGGACGATACGCACGGGCAGGAGCTTTTTTACACCAACCTGACGGGAGATTATGCATTACTCTGGAAGGACATATACGCGAACGTGGGAAGCAGCAACCCGGGCTACCTTTTCACGATTGGCAACACGCTCTATTTTTCAGCAGACGACGGCACGGTGAACGGTCAGGAACTCTGGGGTACTGACGGCACGGATGCCGGGACACTTCTTCTAGCCGACATCAATCCCGGCTCCGGTGACAGCTACCCCTATTTTGAATAACAATTGGGAATAAAGAGGCGATCCCCCGTTTGTGTGACACCCGGCGCCGGGGAAAATACGACACCGGGTGTCACATGGCCGAACCTCCAGGCCGGCGACTGGTTGCAGACCGTTCGCTCCAAGAAACGGTTTTACCTCTTCTCATCTCGGGGAGGCAGTTGCGTGCCAACTCATGCACCCAACTGCATGCGCGACATCCCCCCGATTACGATCAGGTATTCAGGACCTGCTGCAGCGGAGTTCGTAGCAGAGTGGCACGGTTACCCGGGAATGACCCCCATCCAGCCGCCGGAAAGTGCCGGCTGCAGACTGTAATGTACTTGATTTTAAAGCACGGACCCGCACACTATACATCTGCCGGGGAATTCAACGCCGCCCCGGATGCAGTGCCATGAAAAGCATGATCATTAAAATCCTGCGTGTAATAACAAGAAACGGAATAACCCCCGCGACCGGCGATTATGACCGCAAGTTCATAATCATATCGAACGTGATAAGCCTGATGGCCATTTTCTCATTCGCGATATTTTTCCCTTTATTCAAGGACATTATACTGGAAATCAATATATATATTTTCATGATAGTGTTCGTGCTGGTCTCTTCATTGAACTTCGTCTTCAACTACTACCGGCTGTATGACCTCACGATTTTCAACATTATCATTTCGTGCAATATATTCTTTTTGTACCTGGCCCTGCTCATTGGGTGGGAATCCGGCACCGCGTCCATATTTTTCGTATTCTGCGTCTTCTCTTACTTCTATATCCCGTTTTACAAGAAGAAAAGCCTCATCTTCGCGATCGCGGTGACCATAGTATGTTATTTTTTCCTGATGCTCTATCTGAATAAAGTCCCGCCCGTTTATTTCCTGTCCAGGAAGATCCTGGATGACTTCAACTTCAGCCTGTCAGTCAGCATTTTCGGAGTGCTGATCATCTACGGGTACTATTTCGCGTACCAGATCCACAAGGCGGAGATGAAAATCATCGACGAGCGGAATGCCCTGAAGTCCCGCAATAAAACCATGGAGCACGAGCTCGTGCTCGCGAGGAATTTCCACGAGCAGCTTGTTCCGGCCAGCGCGCCCGCGGATTACATCCATTTCATGCACCGGCCCCTCGAGCAGGTGGGCGGCGATTTTTTCGATTTCATCAGGTTCAGGAACTCGGACCGTATCGGGATCTTCATCAGCGACGTGTCCGGCCATGGCGTGGCTGCGGCATTCATAACGTCCATGTTGAAGGCGATCATACTCCAGTCCGGCGAGAGGAAGGGGGACCCCGCGCAACTGCTGCACTACATCAACGAGATACTCTACCGCAAAACCGCGGGCAATTTCATAACCGCCCTGAACGGGGTCTACGACCCGGGCGACAACTCGCTGGTATATTCGTCCGCGGGCCATCACCCGCCGCTCGTCGTCACCCGGGACGAGGTGACACGGCTGGAGGGGCGCGCCGGCATGGCGCTCGCGCTGCTGGACAATTCCACCATGCACGAAAAAGGACACGGGTATGAAAATTCGAGGGTGATTCTGCCGGCGGGCACCAAGCTGCTCCTGTACACCGACGGCCTCACGGAAACACGGCCGGTCTACGACGATGAGCTCTTTTTTGAATACGCGTCCCTCGATGACACGCTGAAAAAATACTCCGGGCTTCCCTGCAATGCCTTTGTGAAAAGCATATTCAGGACACTGGTGGAATTCCGTGGCGATGACAGGTTCGAGGATGACGTGTGCATGATCTGCATCGACGTGGTGAAACATTCATAGCGACAGCGCCCGTTGATATCATGGAGGAATGTCATCATGGACATACGACTGCTCGAGAAGCTCGCCTGCCCGTCGTGCGCCGGGGGCAGGCCCGCGCCCCGGGAAAAATCCGCCGCGGGACCAGCCCTCATCTGCGCCTCCTGCGGGGCCGCGTACCCGAACCTCGGCGGCATCCTGGACTTCGCCGGACCTGTCGTGAGGCCGCGGCTCCTCTCCTCGCAGTGGGCCATGGAGTTCGGGCCGATCATCTCCCTGTACGAGCGGGTCTGGCGTCCGCTGGTGACGGTCCCCTTCTCCGCCCTGGCATGGGAGCTGGAAACGGCGTGCGGGCTCCTCGCGCTCTCCCCGCGGCTCGACCTGCTCGACCTTGCCTGCGGCCCCGGGAATTTCACCCGCCGCTTCGCGGAAACGATCACGGAGGGGACGGTGGTCGGCGCGGACCTCTCCCTGCCCATGCTCCGGAAGGGCATGCGCGAGCTGAAAAAATCCGGCTCCGGCAACATCGTGCTGGTGCGCGCCGACGCGGCGCGGTGGCCCTTCGCGGCGGAGAGCTTCGACCGGGTGCACTGCTCCGGCGGCCTGCACCTGTTCCCGTCGCTGCCGGAAGTGTTCGCCTCCGTCCGGCGCTCCCTCAGGGAGGGCGGCATCTTTGTCGGCGCCACCTACTGCGTTGCCGGATCCGCCATGAAAAGACGGATACAGGACCACGTGTCCTCGGCGCACGGGTTCCACTGGTTCAAGCCGGAGGAGCTCAGGGAGCTCGCGTCGCGCGCCGGCTTCACCGGATGGGAAGAGCGCATCCGAAAGCAGGGGATCGTGTTCCGCGCGGTACGGGAGTAGCGGCATGATACGTATCTGCGTTGAATCGGATTTTGATGCTATCCACGCCATAATCAACGACGCGGCGACCGCCTACCGGGGCGTTATCCCGGACGACCGGTGGCACGACCCCTACATGACGCGGGAGCACCTCGCGGGAGAGATCGCCGATGGCGTCGTGTTCCGGGGCCTGGAGCGGGACGGGAAACTCCTCGGCGTCATGGGCATCCAGGACCGGGGAGAAGTGATGCTCATCCGGCACGCCTATGTCAGGACGGGCGAGAGGAGGAACGGGATCGGGAGCCGTCTCCTGGCGGAGCTCCTCGAACAGGCGGACAGGCCCGTGCTCGTGGGAACCTGGGCAGCGGCGTGGTGGGCAGTCGATTTTTACAGAAAGCACGGATTTAAAGAAGTCTCCGCAGTGGAAAAAGACAGGCTGTTGAAGAAGTACTGGCGGATCCCCGACCGCCAGGTCGAGACGTCGGTGGTCCTGGCGGACGGTTCCTGGCGGTTGGATTGACCGGTGGCTACAGGGTTAGTATCTCGTCCTCGGTCAGGTCTTCCACCCGGACGATATCTATGCCCTTGATGCGCGCGGCCAGCTCCTTGGATGAAATCTCTGGCATCGTATAGATAATCCTCCAGCCCTTGTCCTTGGTCCAGTTCAGGAACTTCCATGCGTAGCAGTCCTTGCAGTGGACCGCCTTTTTCTCGAGATACGCTTCACCGGTAAGGGTTTCAAGCGGCGCATGCCTCTCGCACTGTATGCTTCTGCAAAACGTCCCTGATTCATACTTTTTCTGCATGGTCTCCTCCATGGAGGCGTCGTTATTCCACGCACAGCGCGGTGTTAGCCCCCTCAAAATGGCTACAATCACGCCTCTGTATAAATAATACCATGATGAACGGACCGTTTCAATCACAAATTTTGCTATTTTTTGCTGTCAGGAACCGCTATCCCTTCATATCCGGCCGATTCATTCCGGATACTGCTCGTCCGCCCCTACTTACCCGACTGTTGACGAGCCAGGGCCCAATCCAGTATTTCCGGGCTGTATCCCGCATACGCCCGGTCGCCGAGGATGAAGACAGGGATGGGGAGCTCTTTTTTCACGGTTAGCGACCCGGACACCCGTTTTTCATAATAGGGCACGCCGTTCACGAGGATATAGGCAAATGGTGTTCGGGATTCGTATATAAAGGGCCTGCCCCCGACCCGGGCGTTGATCCGCCCGAGCATCGTTACCAGGATCCCGATATTTCTCCGGTTGGTAGCGGTGACACGGTTGCCGCTGTCCCTGACCTCGTAGGTCGCGAGCACGATCCCCGGATGACGCTTCAACAGTGCCGGCAGGTCGCGCTCCGCACGCCTGCAGGCCGGGCACACACCGCTCGTGAAAAAATGGAGCGTTGCAGCGCCGGCCGGTGCGGGGTTTCCGCCGGCAATCTGCGCGGGAAGGGCCATGCCCAGCAGCATTGTTAAAACAAAAGCCTTTTTCATTTTCCGATCCTCCGGAATTCATTCGGTATGACGGCCGCGTCGTGATTGCCGCGAGGATCACCGGTAACGGGCGTGCGCCGTTCTGTCAAGCCTGATGTCACAGTCCGCTGTCCCGTATAGCATTATTCCGCGCCGCCGAAAGCGCCCGCGCGCGTCCCGGCCGCGAATCATCAGGGAGGCTTTGAAGGGCGCCGGGGCCGGATTTCTCGCATACTTTTTATTATGCGAATATGATATTTAGGGCGGATCGGCGCCTGTAACTATTTGTCGGTATTGGTAATAATTTTCACCGCGCATGAATAATTTTTTAAAATTTTTTATCCATCCGCGCCCGGAGCCGCCAAAGCCGGGAAAATATCTTGCGTAAATTCACCGTGAAAAAAAAGATATTCGTAAGGCGGCACCGCTCCGGCGCGGCCGGCCGAAACGAAATACGCTAAAAGGTTTTCACTTCTCGCATATATTCCAAGGAGGTTTTACATGCCTGTTTCCCGAAGAGACTTTTTGAAACTCTCGGGAATGACCGCTGCCGGGTCTTTCGTCGGCGGCGCATCGTTCCTGACCGGCTGCAAATCAGCGAACAAGCTGAGAGGCACGAAAGAATCCACCACCATCTGCCCGTATTGCGGCGTCGGATGCGGGTTGATCGTCTCCTCACGAGACGGAAAGGTCATCAATACGGAGGGGGATCCCGATCACCCCATCAACCATGGAGCCCTGTGCGCAAAGGGGAGCTCGCTCTTCCAGGTCGCAGTCAACGAACGGCGCCTTACCAAGGTGCAGTACCGCAAGCCGTTCGGGACCGAGTGGGAGGAGATATCCTGGGACGAGGCCCTCAAGCGCATCGCGCGCCGGGTCAAGGAAACCCGGGACGCGACGTTCCAGGAAAAAGACGGCGACGTGACCGTCAACAGGACCCCCGGCATTGCGAGCCTTGGCGGCGCGGCCCTGGACAACGAGGAGTGCTACGTCCTCTCCAAGTTCATGAGGACCCTCGGCGTCACATACCTGGAACACCAGGCGCGAATTTGACACTCCGCCACAGTCGCCGGTCTGGCGGCTTCCTTCGGCAGGGGTGCAATGACGAACCACTGGATTGACATCAAGAATTCTGACGTTATTTTCATGATCGGCAGCAATGCCGCCGAGAACCATCCCGCTTCGTTCAGATGGATTCTCAAAGCAATAGAAGAGAGAAATGCAAAGCTGATCGTGGTGGACCCGCGGTTCACCAAGTCCGCTTCAATGGCGCACGTGTGGGCGCCGATCCGTCCGGGCACCGACCTCGCGTTCCTGGGCGGGATCATCAATTACGCTCTCCAGAACAACCTCATACAGAAAGAGTATGTCCTGGAATACACCAACGCTTCCTACCTGGTCAACCCTGGCTTCAAGTTCAACGACGGGCTGTTCTCGGGATATGATGCGGGCAAGCGCACGTACGGCGACCGCAAATCCTGGACCTACCAGATGGACGCCAGGAAAATTCCCAAGCGCGACAAGTCCCTCAAGGACCCGCAGTGCGTGTACCAGCTCATGAAAGCCCATTACAGCCGCTACACGGTCGACATGGTCGAGAAGGTCACCGGCTGCCCGAAGGACACGTTCCTGAAGGTCGCCGAAGTGTTCTGCTCGACGCACAAGCCGAACAAGGTGGCGAACTTCATGTACGCGATGGGCATCACCCAGCACACGGTCGGTACGCAGAACGTACGCGCGCTGGCGATCCTCCAGCTCCTCATGGGCAACATGGGCCTGGCGGGCGGCGGCATCAACGCGCTGCGCGGCGAATCGAACGTGCAGGGCTCGACGGACCACGCGCTGCTCTTTCACATCATTCCGGGTTACATGCCGGCGCCGAGCGCGAAGGACCACCCCACCCTGAAGGCGTATAACGATACCACGCCCAAGACCGAAGACCCGATGAGCGTCAACTGGTGGTCAAACCGTCCCAAGTACCTGGTGAGCATGCTCAAGGCCTGGTACGGCGACGCGGCGACAAAGAAGAATGACTTCTGCTACGACTGGCTTCCCAAGTTCTCGAAGCCGTCCCCCTACATCGCCCTCTTCGAAGACATGATGAAAGGGGTCATGAAGGGCGCCTTCTTCATGGGCACCAACCCGATCGTGGGCGGGCCCAACGCCAACCGTAACGCCCAGGCGATCGAGAAGCTGGACTGGCTGGTGGCAGTGGACCTGTGGGAAACCGACTCTTCCATATTCTGGAAACGCCCGGGCGCGAACCCGGCGACGATCAAGACCGAGGTCTTCATGCTTCCGGCGGCTTCCTCCGTCGAGAAGGAGGGGAGCGTATCCAACTCCGGCCGCTGGGC
Source organism: Spirochaetota bacterium (assembly GCA_029564515.1). Taxonomy (GTDB): domain Bacteria; phylum Spirochaetota; class UBA4802; order UBA4802; family UBA5550; genus RBG-16-49-21. The sequence continues at coordinate 75,786 of JAKQPV010000124.1, forward strand.
CCAGTGGCGCTACAAGGCCGTTGACGCGCCCGGACCGGCAAGCACCCGTGGCAAGTCGGACCTTGACATCGTGGACACGCTGTTCCGCATGATCCGCGACCTCTACAGGAAAGAGGGCGGTAAGTTCCCGGACCCGATACTGAAGTCGAACTGGAACTACATCGCCGACGGCGAGCACGAAGCTTCCCCCCACCTGGTCGCGAAAGAGATCAACGGCTACACCTGGCCGGACAGGGGCCAGATGAAGACCTTCATGGACCTGAAGGACGACGGCTCGACCGCCTGCGGCAACTGGATCTACTGCGGCAGCTACCCCGGATCCAGCAAGAACCTGATGGCCCGCCGCAACGGCGACGACGCGTCCAACAATATCGGCATGTACCCGGAATGGGCGTGGTGCTGGCCGCTGAACCGTCGGATCATCTACAACCGCGCGGCCGTCAACCGCAAGGGCGAGCCCTGGGACGTCGACCGCTGGGTCGTCAAGTGGACCGGCAGCAAGTGGAAAGGCGACATCGTCGACGGCGGTCCCAAGGCCGGGCCCGAGGCGAAGAACCCCTTCATCATGAACAACGAGGGCGTGGGTCGCCTCTTCTCGCCCGGCAAGGCCCTGACCGACGGCCCTTTCACCGAGCACTACGAGCCGATGGAAAGCCCGGTCCCGAACCTCTTCAACAGCCAGAAAGTAAACCCGGCCGCGAAGATCATTGACGAGGTCCGGGGGCAGTTCGCCAACATCGGGCAGTACCCCTGTGTCGCTACCTCGTATCGCGTGGTGGAGCACTGGCAGGCGGGCGCCATGACGCGGAACCTGCCCTGGCTCAACGAGCTCGTTCCCGACATGTTCTGCGAGATCAGCCCCTCCCTGGCCGCGGCCAGGGGCATCAAGAACGGCGACCGCGTCGCGATCAACAACGCGCGGGCCACGATCAAGGCCTACGCGCTGGTGACCGAGCGGATGCAGCCCCTCATGATCAACGGAAAGCCGGTCGAGATGATCGGCATGATCTGGCACTTCGGCCACGGCTGCGCGGCCACGGGCGATGCCTGCAACCAGCTCACTCCGTCGATCGGGGACGCCAACACCATGATCCCGGAATTCAAGGCGTTCCTCGCGGACATCAGGAAGGAGGCATAAGACATGTCAGGAAAAGCGTTTTTAGTGGACACAACCAAATGCTCGGGATGCCGCGCGTGCCAGGTATCCTGCAAGCAGTGGAACAACCTGCCCGGCGAGAAGACGACCTTCTTCGCCGGACCGGAATATACCAACCCGGCCGAGCTTTCGGCGATCACGTTCAACCATGTGAAATTCTTCCCGGTTGACCGGTCCAACCCGGGCAAGCCCCTCTGGACGATCATGCACAAGAAGTGCTATCATTGCGAAGAGGCCAATTGCCTGAGGGTCTGCCCCGAGAGCGCCATCAGCAAGATCGAGGGATGGATCGTGATCGACCAGTCCCGCTGCATCGGCTGCGGCGCCTGCGTGAACGAGTGCGTATACAAGGTTCCGCACGTGCTAGACGAGAACATGCCGTTGTACGGGAAGGAAGGGACCATCAAGAAGGACAAGTCCTACAAGTGCCACGCCTGCATGCAGAACAAGAGAAACGTTCCGCTCTGCGCGCAGCACTGCCCGACCGGCGCCCTCACCTACGGTGACCGCACCGCCCTGATCAAGAGGGCCCTGGCACGCGTCAAGAAGGTATCGGCCGACTACCCCCACGCGAACCTGTACGGCCTGGAGCAGTTCGGCGGCCTCAGGACGCTGACCATACTCAAGGACAGCCCGGAAAAGTATGGCCTGCCGCTCGTGGGAAAGGCCATCGACATGCGGAGGGCTGAAGCGATCAAGGACGCCTACCACCTGTTCGCGATGTTTACCTTCGGGCTCCCCTCGCTCAAGAGGGTGGCGTATAAAATATCCCGGTCGATGATCGGATAAGCCGAATTTCATTTGACACGAAAACCCCGCGGAAGGGAACATTCTTCCGCGGGGTTTTTTTCATCGGGCCCGGCGCATCCTCACCGGCGGGCCTCAGGCGGAAACGGGAGCTATATGGACCAGCGGGGAATATCCGCATTCATCGTGGCCGGCGGAAAGGGCCGGCGCTTCGGCGGGGACAAGGCCCTGTTCCGGTACCGGGACAGGGCCCTGATCGAGCACGTGATAGACGCGGTCCGTCCCGCCATCGCGAACATAGCGATCGTGGCGGACGACGCGGCGCGGTTCGACTACCTGGGCCTTCCCTGTTACCCGGACGCGATCCCCGGGGCGGGCGCATTCGGCGGCGTGTACACCGCGCTTCTCCGCTCCGAGACCGGGCGGGCCTTCGTGACCGCCTGCGACATGCCCTGGCTCAACACTGACCTGATCCGCTTCATCGCCTCGATCTCCGAAGGCCATGATGTAACCATCCCGGCCGTCCGCGGAGAATGGGAGCCGCTGCATGCCGTGTATGCCGGGACCTGCGTTGAGCATATGAGAAAAAGCCTGGAAAGCGGCCGGCGCCGCATCATCAGCTTCTTTGACAGCGTGTCGGTGCGGACCGTCACGGAAGAGGAGATCAGGCGGTTCGGCGACCCGGACCTGATATTCAGGAACATCAATTACCTGGAAGATGCCGGGATTTGACGGAACATAAAAAAGGAGCGATCATGGAAGACCATACTGGCTATTTCGAAGCACGGGCCGATAACATAATAAACAAGGGACTGCTGGACGAAACAAGCGTCGCGTTTTACCGCGCCCTCTTCGAGCTGCAGGGCCGCGAGTACGGGCGGTTCGCCTCGCTGCCCTCGCTCCCTCCTGTCGGCGCGGAGGACCTGCCCCTGTCCCGGCATGCCGGCATCGTCCTGACCGATGACCTGCTGGCTTCCGTGGCCGGGGGCGCGGGGCCGCTGGGCGCTGTCATGGCGGAACATCACCCGGGCCTGGTGCTCGAGCCGCTCCTGGGACCGCTGGCCCGCGACAGGGCAGCATTCAGCGAGCTGGGCGCGGTCTTTCTCGCGTTGGACCACGAAAGGCTGGCGGCCCTTTCGCTCCGGTATAAAACCGGCATAGAGGAATGCGTCTTCATACTGACGAACCTTCTGCGGCCCGTGATGACCCTGCTCCGGGAGAAGTCAGCACCGCTCATCCCCCCGGCGGGATCGCCGCTCCTCTGCCCCTTCTGCGGCCATTATCCCGACATGTCGGTCATCGGCGGCGGTGAAGAAGGCAGGCGCCTGCTCCACTGCTCCCTGTGCGGGCACCGCTGGCCCTTCAAGCGCCTGTCCTGCGCGGTCTGCGGGACCGAGGACCCGGCAAAGCTGGAATACCTCTCCTCCGAAGGGGACTCGCGCTACCGGATCGACGTGTGCCATGAGTGCGGGGGATACATAAAGACCGTGCGGCTTGACAAGTTCGAGGAGGTAGACTCGTGCGATCTCGCCGTGGAGAACATCCTGACCGCGGGGCTCGACGGCGCCGCGATGCGGGAAGGATACCGCCGGCCCTAGGGCAGGATGATGCGGTCAGCGCCGTGGGCCACGTAGAACCCGTCCTTCCTCACGCCCGTCAGAAGTATCAGGTTCTGCTTCCGGGCGATCTCGACCGCCATGCTTGTCGGGGCGGCCCTGGTCACCAGGACCGGTACCGATGCCAGGACCGTCTTGAGCACGATCTCGCTCGAGACGCGGCCGGTGCTGAAAAGCATGCACCGGTCAAGGGGCATCCTGTTGACAAGCGCCATCCCGATAAGCTTGTCCACCGCGTTATGCCTTCCGATCTCGTCGAAAAAAGCCATCCGTTTCCCGTCAAGCCCGTAGAGCGCGCCGCTGTGGACCCCGTGCGTCTGGTCGTGCGTCGTCGAAAGCCCGAGGAACTCGCTCATCGACGCAAGGATGACGCGCGGGTCCACGGCAGGCGGATCGGGCCGCGGCGGGACGCCGGCGCCGGATCGCCTCCCGCTTCCGGGACTCCCTGACACCAGCGTGCGGACCCACCCGGTCCGGCCGGAAAGATCGACGCCGGCAGCCGTCACCAGGTTTACGGTCAGGCGCTCCTCGTCCACCTCGATCCTTTCTACTTCATCCATGGAGCGAATGATCCCCTCCGACGCGAGGTGCCCCACTGCCAGCCAGTTAAGATCGGAGCCGGAGCAGACAATCGAAATATACGGCATCCCGTTAAGGAGGATTCCCACATGGTATTCGGCGCTGACCGGCGCCTCTATCGGCTGCAATCCGGACGATGAATAATAATGCGATCTTATTGTAACGGTTGCTGGAAGCAAGTGCGTGTCCTCTCAATTCCCTGGTCTTAGTGCAAAAAATAAGGCGTGCGCGACCCGCGTCAACGATTATTCGCGCGCGGATTCAAGCGCATGCACGAGGAGGGTCATGGCGCCGTTGAGGGGACACGGCACCCCGTTTGCCTCGCCTTCTCGCGCCAGGGCGCCGTTTATGAAGTCGATCTCGGTCGGCTGCCCGTTCCTGATGTCCGTATACATGGACGAATAGTTGGCAGCGGTGAGCCGGCACACCTCCTCCGCGCGCGCCACCGGGTCGCCGTACGCCGGCGTCATGGCAAGCCGCTCCATCACCGCGGCCCCCTCGCGCACCAGCCCGGCCATCAGCCCCCGCGCCGCTTCGCTCTCCAGGAGGGCGCCGTTCCGCACGCGCAGGATCGCGGTGAGGGGATTGATGCCCGCGTTAATCAGCACCTTGCTCCACACGAGCGAGCGCGGGTCCGCGGAGAGCTCCGCGTCAAGTCCCGCGGCACGCATGAGCGCGGCAAGGTCATCAAGAAATTTTTCCGGGAGCGACCCCGGGAGCATGGGACCGAACGAGGTCTTTCCCCTGCCCGCGTGTCGCACGTGGTTCTGAGAGGCGAGATTGGCCCCCTCGGAGGTGACTCCCGCGATGACCGGCGAGCCCGGCATGTTCGCCGAAATGAGCTCGGCGTTTCCCGCCCCGTTCTGCAGGGTCATGACCGGGCCTCGGTACCCGGCCCGCGCGAGCTCCCGCGAAGCGCTTTCGGTGTGGTAGGCCTTGACGCAGAGTATGGCCAGGTCGGTCCCCGCAGGGTCTTCCAGACCGACGGTCGCCTTCACCCGGTACCTGAAATCGGCGTCCGCGCCCTCCCACCGTATACCGTCCCTGTTGAACAGGGCGGCGCGCTCCTGGAACTGGTCCACCAGCGTAACAACGGCGTCCGTTTTACTGAAGTACCCTGCCAGGAGAAGGCCCACCGCTCCCGGCCCCACGATCGCGATTCTCATTGGCATGATTGCACCGCCTCCTTCCCGAACCCGAAGGCCCTTTTCATGTCATCGGGATTTGAGAGCACATCGCCCGGGGCGTCCGCCCTGAAAAAGGCGCCGCCGCCGTACGACTTGTCCAGCGCATCGAAAAAATATTTCGCCGTGAGCTCGCTCCCGGTGTAGAGGTTAAGCCCGCCCGCGGCGCCGGCCATGACCAGGAAGCCGCACCCTCCGCCATGCAGCTTCCGCTCCTCCGCTGTCTTCTTCGTCAGACGACGCAGGTTCCAGAGCGCCTGGCAGCGGTCAATGAGCGCCTTCACCTGAGCCGTCAGACCGTAGAAAAAGACCGGCGACGCGAGGAACACGACCCGGGCATCAAGCAGCTGCCGGTACACGGGCTGCATGTCATCCCTGACCACGCAGCTGCCGGTCTTATCGCACCCGCCGCACTCGATGCAGCCGTCAAAGCTCATGTCGCGCACATAGATGCGGGCGACCTCCGCGCCAGCCGATGCCGCGCCTTCCAGCACCCGGTCGAGGAGCAGGTCCGTGTTGCCCCCCGCGCGGGGGCTTCCGTATATGCCGAGGACTCTCATGTGGCGGGCCATAATCGATTTTCATATTCTTCCGGAAAGGAAGGAGCATTGGCACTCAGGTATTCCAGGGTTTCCGTTCCGACATTTTTTATCCCATGTTTTTTATTCGAGGGGACGTATATGGCATCCCCCGCGTGTACCGGTTCCCGTTCATCATCGATAATCATCAGACCCGTGCCGCGAATAATATAATATACCTGCTCGGGCTCATGATCATGGGCAGGTTGTTCAGAATTCACCGGGATGAACGATAGCTGCATGGACAAGCCGGCATTCTTCACATTTCTGCACCCGACAAGCATGTAAGATTTTAGTAGCGCCGTGTTCCCGGTGTTATAAGAATTATTTATATTTGATATAATCATTCTATATCATCCACTAGAAAACTTTTCTTTTATTAAAATGCGAGAAAGATACTATACGTTAATTCCGCCACGTTAGCCGTCAGCTCGGATGCCGGCGGGGCGTCTATAATTTCTTTCCAATATAAAATACATACCCATAATATTCTTTATACTTGTTATAAAGTTCAGCTCCATGCTTTTCGTACTTTATGAATTCTTCGGCAGATTTATTGCCTTTGTATTTATCCAAAAATATTTTTTGTGCAGTTATTTCCGGAACAAAAAAATTGTCAATCCAGCACATTTCAGGTAATATGAATGATGCCATGACAACATAGCCTGCTTTTTGCATTTGCGTAATTTTATTTGGGATGGTATCTATTTCAGGATATGCTTCATTCCAAAAATCAAATATTTCTTTTGGCCGTTCATCAGTAAACCATGATGCTTCAGTAACAGCAACATAGCCGCCTTTTTTCAAAAACTTATTCCAATAATTCATTCCTTTTTCAAATCCAATATTGTATATTGCCCCTTCACTCCAGATAAGGTCTATTTCATTTAATTGAAAGTCAAGATTATCCATTGATCCAATAACGCCTTTAACTCTGCTTTGAAGATTCAATTTTCGTGCATTGTCATTTAGTATGTCGATAAAACCCGGGAATAAATCAATGGCAGTAATATTCCCTGGAGTGTTTTGAGCCACAACCATAGTTTGACCTCCAGTACCACAACCAAGATCAACAATGTTTGATTTTTCGTGTAGATTATCAATAAAGCTTAATGCTTTTATTGTTGCCTCGTGGCTTCCCGGGCCCTGACGATCCATACTGGAAAAATATTCGCAAATTAATGCAATATCAAAATCGTGAATGTTGTGCTCTTTATCACTCATTTTGTGTACCTCCAGGAACATCATGATGCTATAGTTTACTATTATATTCAATATACTTTTACAGTGACATGGATGTCGCCTTATAATTCCCTCCCAAAACCAGCAACCAATGGCATATGACAAACAAAGACCGAATTTTGTACAAATTAATAATTTTTACCCATATTCGTACCATAGGTCAATAAGAATATAATGTCATGAGCAACACCGGCAGGAAAGCTCACCCCCCATCCCTTTATAAGGATAGGGGATGCTTGTCGTATCGGAGGTCAGATTGCACCCGGACTCCGGGCACGGAGGCCCGGCCCTTCGGCAGGCTCAGGACAGGCGTCGCGAGAGTGTAAAGAAATGGATGTTCCCGACATGGATGTCGCACTGCCGGCTGCACCATGGATGACATAGCAGCCGGCGGCGCCTGGAGCGGAAGCGCACCGCATAGTATTATTAAACTGCGTAATTGAAGAAGTCTCTCCCGGAGATGTGCGATAAAACACTGTTGACATAAACACCCCCCTCTCCCATGCTTTTTATCAAGGGACGATAAGATGGAACAGGGGATTATATACGGCATCGGGACCGACATCGTGGACGTGTGGCGACTTAGACGCATGAACCCCGATCACCGGGACAGCTTCATCCGCAAAAACCTGTCCCCGGAGGAAATCTTTCTTTTGCCCGACTCCAACCCGGAAACCTTCATTGCCGGACGGTACGCTGCGAAGGAGGCCATCGCCAAGGCGTTGGGCTCCCGGAGCTTCAGCAATGCCGCGGTCACCATCCTGAACGACGAAAGCGGCAGGCCCTGCATAGAGAAAGCCGACATGCTTGTCAGAAACAAGGACCCGCGCGAGACATACACCTTCCACCTGAGCATAAGCCACAATGCCGATTACGCCGTGGCCTTCGTGGTGATCGAGAGGACCGTGGAAAAAAGCAAGTCGACCTGGATATGATCTCCATATAATTCTCCCCCGAATAAAAAAAGGATTGACATTTTTACTGATATTGGTATTTTGGTACCTAAATACTATTTTAGGAGCATGCCATGACGCACGGAGTACCCATTTCAGAAGCCGTATCCCTGGCTCTTCATTCGGTGGCTTATATCGCTGCGCAGGACGGACAGTCCAGCGTCCGCGACATTTCAAGCCGCCTCGAGGTGTCCGAGTTCCACCTCTCAAAGGTGCTCCAGCAGCTTGCAAAAGGCGGCCTGCTCAGGTCGACCCGCGGTCCGCAGGGAGGCTTTTGCATGGCGCGGAAAAGCGAGTCCCTCACACTCCTCGATGTATACGAGGCAATCGAGGGACCGGTACGCGACCATAAGTGCCTGATGCGTAAAAAATCGTGCGGGAAAAAGGCCTGCATCCTCGGGGACTCCATGGAAACCATGTGGGACATTTTCAGAAAGCACCTGAAGTCGACGCGAATCTCCGACATATCCGATATTTACCGGCAGGAGGCTGACGCATGAATAAAACCATGTGCCCGGGCCAGGACACCCGCTACTGGCGCCCCGACGACATTTTCAACGTGCCCTGCGGTTCGTGCGGCGCGAGCATCGAGTTTTTCAAGGACGACACCGCACGCCGGTGCTCGAAATGCGGCACTCGCGTGAAAAACCCGCGCCTTTCCATGGGATGCGCCCAATGGTGCCAGCATGCAAAAGAGTGCCTGGGGTACGATCCTCGCGAAGCGGCCGGCGCGGACGGGACCGCGGCCCGGTCGGTAGCGGACCGCATCATTGACGCTCTCAAGCTGGAATTCGGGGCAGAGAGTGCTATCGTGGGTCGCTCGCTCGCGGCGTACGAGAAAGCCCGCGGCCTGCTGGAGAGGAGCACTGCAGAGCCGGCCGTGGTGTTACCCGCTGTCCTCCTCCTGCTCGCAGACGCGCCGGAGGACGATGTGCCGGACGAACGGCTCCCGCTGGCGGGCAGGATCATGGAGGATGCCGGCGTGGAACGGGGAACCCGCGACTCGGTTCTCGACGTGATACGGTCGTATCACGCGGGCAGGTCCGGCGGCCCGTCCGGGCTCCATATCGTCAGGGAATCCCTCGACGGCATCATGCCGTCATGACGTGCGCATGGCCAGTATGACGGTGACATCGTCATGGAACGATCCGCTGCCGGTGAAGCCCGTCACTGACTTCATGACATGGTCCAGCGCGGCCCGCGCCGAATCGAGCGGCGCTTCCTGGAACGCCTGGAGAAGCCGCTCCTCGCCGAACTGCTCCCGCTCACCGTTCTTGGACTCAACGATCCCGTCGGAGAACATGAGCAGCATATCGCCATTCCCCACGTTGAACTTGAGTACGTCAAAGCGGTTTTCTATCCCCGCAACGCCAATCAGGTTCTTGTTGAAGGGCCGGTCGTTCGGCTTCACCCTGAATGCGCGGCCCGGGTTGCTCCGCCGCGCGAAAAGATCAATGTGTCCCGCGTTCACGTATTCCACCGTATCGCCGCTCATGCGGAGCAGGATGCCGGTCAGGTAGTTGTCCACGTCCCTGATCTCCGTCAGGAGGTCCTCGTTGAAGCTTTCCATGACGCTGTTGAGGCGGCGCTCGGGCTTCTGGTAGAACTTCCGGTAGAGTATCGATTTCGCCAGGATCGTGAGCAGGCCCGACGAGATGCCGTGTCCGGAGACGTCAAAGAGGGAGATCCCCAGGAGGCGGCCCTCGCTCTGGTAGACATCATAAAAATCTCCCGACACGCCCTTCATCGGCAGGTATGAGCATACGATGTCCCAGTCGGGAAACTGCGGCATGTTCCGCGGCAGCAGGCTTGCCTGCAGGTTTGAGGCCATTCGTATGTCCATCTCCGCGATCCTCTGCGCCTGCTCAAGGCTGCCGTTAGTATCGTTCAGGCGCTCGTTGATTGCTTCCATTTCATGCATGGCCGCCTCGAGCTCCTCCGTGCGCTCCTTCACCTTCACCTCCAGCCCGGTGGTCAGCACGGCCAGGTCCCTGCGCATCGTGTTGATCATGTCCGCCTGCGCGATGGAAAGCACCAGGATCATCATGCATGCGCCGATAAGTATTGACCAGTTTGTCAGGAAGTTCGTGGGCACGATCCCGAACGATTTTGCTATATAAAGCCCGCTCCCGGCCAGGAAGGCCGCCCAGCCCGCCCCGTAAAAGTACGCTGCCCTGTTCCTTTGCAGGCAGAGTCGTATCGCGATGTAGACCGAGGCCGCTATGCCAACGGCGGCGATGATCGCCGTGCCGGTCATTGCTGCCCGGTACAGTTCATGTTTGAACGAGATCAGCGAGTACGCGACACCCGCGCCGGTGATGACGATAAATACCCGGACCAGCATGCGCGTGTCGGCATGGTCCCTGCAGGCGGAAAGGAAGCTCCTGGTATAATAGAATCCGAAGAACAATACAAGCGCGAGCGAGACAGGCGCGCAGGCGTTTCCCCAGAGCGGTAACCCGGGCCAGAGGAACTGGAACGCGGTACCCTGCTGGGTCATGATGAAAAGCAGGAACGAGGCGATAAACAGCACGTAGAAAATATAACTCTGGTGGCGCACCGCGAAAAAGACGAGCAGGTTGTAAATGATCATGATCAGCATCATGCCGTAGAAGAGCAACAGGAGCCGGTCTTCGCGGAGAAGCAGGTGCCGGTAGGTGTCCGGGTTCCACAGGGAGAGCGGCAGGCTCATCGAGCTCGTGCTCTTGACCCGCAGGTAATACTCCGCTGACGACCGTGCCTTCAGCGAAAGCGGGAACACGAATTTACGGTGCTCGTACGGGCGGCTGGCAAACGGCACGCAGTCGCCGGTCGCGATATGCCGGTAGTCCTTCCCGCGTCCCGGGTAGTAGAGGGTGATCTCATCGGTAAGCGGATATGCCTGTTCGAGAAGAAAGGCGATGTCCTCATCGGTTACGTTCTCAACCGTGAACCGGAGCCAGTACGCGGACCGCGTGAAGCCGAACCCGGGGTTCTGCTTGTCCGACCGGACCCATTGCGCATCCGGTAACCGGACGACATCACCGACGGTCAGCGTGCCTTCCCTGTCCTCAACGTACTCAATCTCCATGCCGATCGGAAGCCCGGTGAGAGATCCATCGATCGGGATGGCTGCCCCGGCCGCCGACGGCATAAGGGTAAAGAATATCGAAACCGATAACAGCGCACCGGGAATCAATTTCTTCATAGCGCCCTCCACGGCGGCCACGGCCGCCTAAAACGTAGTCCCCAGCGCAAGCCCTCCGGGAGAGGCAGTCAGGAACCAGCGGTCCTCGTATTCGTCTTCATACAGGGCGGCCTTCTCTCCATAGTATTTCTGCCGGTATGCCTTCCAGTCCTTTACCGCACGCATCGGCTGGGTCCAGATTGTCAACTCGAACACGGCCATGCCGGTCGCGAAACTGACGAGAGCGTCTTTCCAGGGATCCTTCCCCTTCTGGCACTGCCAGATAATAACGCTTCCGGCACCGTTGACCGCAACGCCAAGCAGGTGCTTCCACCATGCGCGGCCCATCGTTTCCTTGCGCGCGCAGAGCTCGAGGAGGCGCTCCGCCTGGGTGAGCTTCCTGTTTATCTCCTCATTGCCCGCATCCGGCATTTTTGCCAGCCGGCTTGACGCGTAGGCCGGGGTAAACGGCATTACCAGCAGCTGGCCAAGCGACAGCGTCGCTTTTGCCCCGCCGACGAGATAATTGACCCACTGCTCCTTCCGCGGGAAGGTGCTCCTGGGGCGGTAATGAAAATCGTTTCGAAGCTGGTCGAGGCTGCTCTCATTCCTGCCGTAGCTGTCTGCCACACCGGCAAGCGCATACTGGCCGGCTGACAGGCCCGCGTACGCCGCGATCCAGAGCCCCCACCAGATCCTGGCATTTTTTTCTCCATCAATGAGCGCCTTCTCGATATAGGCGATGCGCTCCCTGGCCGCACCGCCTTTCGCTGCCTCCTGCGCGGACAGCGGCCCGGCCGCCATGCAGGTAATTCCCGTGATTATTGCAGCAGCGATCATTTTTCTCAATGTCATATCACCCTCTCCATGCGAACAATATCGTGCACCCGGCCATTTCACCATGAAATGGTCGTGACTTCGTATACCGCATTACAAGACGCATGTCTTATCAAAAGTAATTCGAAATTGCATTTGCCGAGAGGTGGAATACTACTGCCGGGCGGGGAACTGCCGGGGAAAATGATAAACGGGCGAAGGCGGCGTCATTCGGGGACGGAAGGTACCCGCCATGACGCCGCCACGCGGCGGATGGCCGCCGCGTCTCGATTAAGAGATCACACCGCCATCTATTTTAACGTAATCGCCCACAAGCTGCGAGAGGATCTTCAGTTTCTCGCTGCTGTCGTGGGTAAGCAGCGCGTCGAAATTATCCATCTGCCGCGTCACCTCGTATGTATCATAGGGGACGAGCAGCAGCGGGATATGCTTCTCCGAGGCCTTGCTGATGATGTTCGGCGGCGGAACGATATTGTTCGTCAGTATGACGCCGACGGTATCGCTGTCCAGAGCCGCGATGATCATGTCGCTCCGGTCGCCGCTGGTTATCAGGAGCTTGTTCTCCTTGTTGAAGAGCGGGTTCCTGAGCGATTCCTCGGTGGACATGGCGCCGACGAAGATGTGTTTCACCGTGTTGTTAATTCCCTCTTCGCCGGCGATGACCCGGGCCAAAAATCGGTCCGCAAGGAAACTCATGGTAAACGAGGTGAGCTGTGGCTTGTAGGGAATGACTCCCAGCACCTGCACGCCCATCTCGATGATCGCGGGAAGATTGCTCGTCTTGAAGTCGTCCGGGTCCTGGACCTTGTTAATGATGACGCCGCCGAAATCGATCCCTGTCAGGTTGACCGATTCCTTGATAAACCGGATATCGTCCATGACCCGGTCGCCGTCGCCGCTGAGCACCAGGACCAGCCGCGCACCAAGCGTCCGCGCCACGGAAATAGCGTCAAGGTGCACCGATGCTCCCCATGCCAGGTCGCGGCCGGCTTCAATGAAGAGCACGTCGCGTCCCGCGCCGGCCCCGTCCGCCATGGCCTTCAGCATCTCGCCGATGCTTTTTTCGTCGTACTTGTACCGTAGCTTCGAATGGGTAAAGCCCAGGGATATGCTGTCGGGCTCGGCGTCTATGTTAAGCAGCTTCAGCAGAACCATCGCGTCGTGGTCCACGTTCTTTTTTCTGCGGTACACGAGGCGGTCGCCCAGCGGCTTGACGTACGCATATTTTTTCTTTAGCGCCGACGTGATGCCCGCGATAATGCTGGTCTTGCCGGCACCCTCGCGCGTCGATGCGATCAGTATCTTTTTCATTTCAGTCCTCCTCAGCCAGATATTAAAATGCGGCAGTCAACCGCCTTGTGTCCCCGCGCCTGCTCGTACACGACGACGGGGTTTATCTCAATGTCGGTGATCCGGGGGCACTTCCTGATGATTGTGCCTACCTTGATCATCGCCTCGATCAATCCTTCGATGTCCTTCCGCGGCTCGCCCCGCACCCCCAGGAGGAGCGGGAACGACCTGAGCTCCTTGAGCATTTTCATGGCCTCGGCCCGGTTGAAGGGAAATCCCCTGAAAGCGACGTCCTTCATGACCTCGACGTATATGCCGCCGAACCCGCACATCACGATGGGTCCAAACGACGCGTCACGCCGTGCCCCGACGATGATCTCGGTGCCCTTTGCCACCATCTCGCACACCTCGATACCCTCGATGTCGGCATCCGGCTTGTAGGCCCTGCACTTGGTCATGATCGCCTCATAGGCGTCCATCACCTCCTCCCTGTCGTCGATATCGAGCGCAACCCCGCCCGCATCGCTTTTGTGAAGGATGTCCTTGGACACGACCTTGAGCACCAGCGGATACCCGATCTCCTCGGCGAATTTCACCGCCTCCTCGATCGAGCGTGCAACCTTTGTCTGCGGTATGCTGACCCCGGCGGCGCGCATTACCGCCGAACCCTCGTTGGCCAGCAGAAAGTTCCGCTTCTCCGACAGGGCGCCGTCGATGATCCGGTCGATCGCCGATACATCGATCGGAACCTCGTCGGTCACGTCGCAGCGATCGCACTGCGACCGCTGGAAGCGGAAGAGCATCCCCAGCGAAGAGACGGCCTCGTACACGTCGCCGTATACCGGCACGTTCTCGTGACGGAGCTTGATGATGGCGTCCTCGACCGCCATGCCGCCGACGATGGCATAGGTCACCGGCTTCCCGGCGTCTAGATGCTTCTTGTAGGTCGCACGGATCATCGGCACCAGGCTCGCCGACTCGAAGGTCGCCGTCTCGCAGTAGAGCGCGATGGTCGAGTCGATCTCCTCATTCGCTGTCGGCACGGAGAGGGCCAGGTCGTAATCTTCCGCCGTGGCGCCCCCGGTCAGGTCGACCGGGTTCTTCGTTGAGCCGAACGATGGCACGACCTTGTCGAACGCGCGCTTGAGCTCAGCCTGGTCGTCGTACAGCTCGATACCGTACCGCTCGCACGCGTCCGTTGCCATGACCCCGACGCCGCCGCCGTTGGTAATGATAACGCTCTTCGTCCCCTTCGGCTTCGGGGAAAACGCGAGGAACTTGCACCAGTTGAAGGCGTCCTCTATGCTGTCGGCACGTATCACGCCGCATTGCTTCATAATGGCGTCGAATATGTCGTCAGAGCCCGCCAGGGAGCCGGTATGCGACGCGGCCGCCATGGCGCCCCGCTTGGAGCGCCCCGACTTGATGACCACCACGGGCTTGTGGCGGGTGGTGCGCATCAGCGCCTCGATGAGGCGGTCGCCGTTCTTGACTCCCTCGATGTACATCAGTATGACCCTGGTACCGTCATGCCTGATGAGGTACTCCAGCAGGTCGGCCTCGTCTATGTCGCACTTGTTGCCGATCGAGACTATTGCCGACAGGCCGATGTTCTCCACGGCGGTCTTGCCGATAAGGGCGATACCGAGCGCGCCGCTCTGGGTGAGTATCGCCACATGACCCGGCTGGATCCCCGTGGCCGAAAACGTTGAATTGAGGGAAGCCTCGGAGGAATAGAGGCCGAAGATGTTCGGTCCCAGTACCCGCATACCTGTCTCGCGGGCGGCTGCTACGATCTTCCGCTCCTCCTCGGTATTTCCCGTCTCTGAGAACCCGGAGGTTATGATTTGCACGAATTTCACGCCCTTGCGGGCGCACCGGACAACCGAGTCCACCACGAACTTGGCCGGGATGACGATTGACGCAACGTCCACGTCGCCTTCGATTTCCTCAATATCCCTGTACACCCTGCTCCCGAAGAGCTCTCCGCCCTGAGGGTTGACTGGATAGATCGTCCCCCTGTACCCGCCGGTGACGATGTTATTGAGGATTTTGTACCCGATCTTGTCCGTATCGTGCGAAGCGCCGATAACGGCGAAGCTCCGGGGCTCAAACAGGACCTGGATCTCGCTACTGTTTTTTTCCATTGCCTGCCCCAAATGTTATAGTATATTCGTATACGCCATCCTCTATCTTTTTCTCCACATGATACCCCATTTTATCAAAAAGCGCCTGCATCGGTCTGTTCTCTCCCAGCACGTCGGCCGTGAAGCCCTGCAGGCCTTCGTTCTTGGCCAGCAGCGTGATGTAGTCAAGCAGCTCGGTGCCGATCCCCTTTCCCTGATAATCGTCCTGAACGGCGAAGGCGACATCAGCATAATTTTTATCATCCCACTTCACATACTGCCCTATCCCGACGATAACCTCCATATCGTTCTTTACGACGCAGGCCAGGATCACGATCTCATGCGAATAATCGATGATCACGAACTTCTGCCGCAGCTTGTGAGGAATGTCCTTCCTGATGGTCATGAAACGCCGCTGGAGGCTCTGGTCAGAGAGGGAATAGAAAAAGTCCTTGATCAGATCCTCGTCGCTTATCCGCACGGGCCTGAAGAACAGCTTCAGCCCGGACCTGGTGCGCCGATACGTCTCCAGGTGCTCGGGATACTCTCCCTTTTCCCCGGATATGAATGCCTGGTCCCGGTAAATCAGGTTGAGCTTTTTAGCCTCTTCTATGAGCCACGGCCGGAACTTCGGGTGGGCTATCCCGATCAGGTCCATAGCCCGCTCCCTGATGTTCTTGCCGTGGATGTAACAGGAGCCGTACTCTGTCACGATGTAGTGTATGTCGCCGCGGTTCAGCGTCACGCCCGTCCCCGTTTCAAGTAGCGGGACGATCCGCGACGCCTCGCCGAACCGCGCCGTTGACTGCACCACCAGTATGCTTTTCCCCCCGCGTGCGAGCACCGCGCCCCGCATGAAATCGGCGCTCCCGCCGATGCCGCTGTAGAACTGGCTTCCGATCGATTCAGCCGTTGCCTGGCCGGTCAGGTCCACCTGGAGCGCGCTGTTGACCGCCACCATGTTGTCGATCCCGGCGATGACCATGGGATTGTTGGTGTAGTCGATGGGCCTGAAATCGATGATCGGATTGTCATTGATGAACTCGTACGTGGGCCGGGTGCCCATGCAGAAGGAGGCCACGGTTTTTCCCCGGTTGACGTTTTTCCGCGTGTTATCGATGATGCCGTTTTTAATGAATTCGACCATCGAGTCGGTCAGGAGCTCGGTGTGGACCCCCAGGTGCCGTTTCTCCTTCATGTTATGGAGAATGGCGTTGGGCAGGCTCCCGTACCCGAGCTGGATCGTGTCGCCGTCGCTGATGATGCGGGATACGTATTTCCCGATACTCTGGGCGACGTCTCCCGGTACCTCGGGGGAATATTCGAGGAGTGGCTCGTCATGGTGTACGATAAAATCGATGTCGCGCACGTTGACGAACGTGTCGCCGTGGACGCGCGGCATGTTGGCATTCACCTGCACGATAATGATGGACGCCTTATCGATGGCGGCCCGGGATATGTCCACGCTGATCCCCAGGCTCACGAAGCCGTTTTCATCCGGGAGCGAGGTCTGGATGAGCGCCACGTCGATGGGGATGCGCCCGCCGTAAATCAGGCCCGGCACGCTGGAGAGAAACATGGGCGTGTAATCGGCAAGGCCGGTGTTTACCGACTGGCGCGTGTTATCACCCACGAAAAACGAATTGTGCCTGAAGTTGTAATTGAACTGCTCGTTTGCGTAGGGTGCGACGCCGAGTGTCCAGACGTGCATCACCTCGGTATCGGCAAAGGCTCTCGGGTTGGAATTCACGTACTCTGTGAGCGCTTTTACCAGGTACTGCGGCTCGCCGCAGCCGGTGCTGATAAAGATCCTGTCACCACGCTGAATGCGGCCGAATATATCCTCTTCTGCCGCGAACTTCTTCGGGTACTTCTTCTTCCATTTCTCAACGGGACCCGGCACAGGATTTGTCATGGCGACTCCTCCCTCTTAATTTAATTCCTCGATCCCGCTAACGCCCCGGGAAGGGGACCGCGTCGGTCCGCTTGCCGGGTTGATCGAGGTCTATTTACCCATCTTCTGCCTGATAACCCGTAAAAGGTCTTCGGTATCAAACGGCTTCTGGAACGAGCCGCTGCACCCGATCTCATTCAGATCGATATTGGCGGCGGTAAGCCGACCGATATCGCTCAATAAATAAATCGGCACGTCCTTGTCCTTCTGCCGGATTTCCCGGACAAAGCGTATACCCGTATCTATCTTTTCCATCATGATATCGCAGATTATCAGGCCGGGCGCGGTCTCGTTGAACATCTGGATCCCCGCCGCACCGTTCATTGCGGACACCACTTTGTAACCGGCCGATTCCAGCGTCAATTTCAACGAAGACAATATGTCAGGGTCATCGTCGATAATCAGAATCAGGTTCTTTCTCTGCATGAAACTCCTCCTCGATACTGCCCGCCGATTCGCCGAACCACCGGCGCTACTTGGGAAGACTGAAAGAGAACGTGACGTACTTCCCGACCTCGGATTCCGCCCAGATTTTTCCCTTGTGCTTCTCCACTATCTTCTTGCAGATGTACAGGCCCAGTCCCGAGCCTTTTACTCCCTCGGTCCCTTTTTGCTTTAACCGGCTGAACTTCCTGAACAGCCGCTCCTCGATGTCTTCCTTCGAAATTCCCACGCCCTCGTTGCTGATGGAGACGATATAGCTCTTCTCGTCCTCGGTCAGACGTACCGTCACCGGTGTTTCCTGCTTCCCGTACTTGATTGCGTTATTTATCAGGTTGGTCACGACGATGTTCAATAAATTAGGGTCCCCGTTGATTTTCGGCCTGGCAGCAAAATCCGTAACGATGGGCATCTTCTTGAGATTATCCTTGTTCTCGGGCACGTCGATGACCGGCTGAATAACGTCGGCAACCAGGTCTATCTTCGCCGCAAACGACTCCAGGTTGTCCAGGTCCATTTTGGACAGGTCAAGATAATTCCGTATAATATCTTCCAGGTACTGGCAGTTCCTCAGTATCTTCTCCACCGTCTTCTGCTGTTCCGGGTCAAGGTTCCCCAGGTAGCCGCGGTACAGTGTCTCCGCCGTGGTATGCACGGCAGATACAGGGCTCTTCATCTCATGTGACACGATCGCCATCAGGTCAAGCATGCCGGTCCCGGCCTGCTTATCGCGCGCCTTGACGGCATTCTCCACCACGATCTTGAGTTCCTCGTTCGTGAACGGCTTCGGGATATAGTCGAACGCCCCCATCTTCAGGGCATCCCGGGCATTTTCCACAGTCGCAAACCCGGTAAAAATAATCACCAAAATTTCCGGGTGGTTTTTTTTGAGCTCGGCCAGCACGTCCATGCCGCTCAAGCCGGGCATCTTCAGGTCGGTTATGACAATATCGAATTCCTTCTCGGCAATCCGTTTCAATCCCTCTTCGCCCGATTGAACGGTATCGATATCGTAGCTTTCGTTTTTCAATATCCGGACACAGCTCTTCAGGACGATATCCTCGTCGTCAATTATCAGAATGTTGGTCACGTTATCCATCTATCTTCCTTTAAACTGCATTGCTTTTTTCTTCTGCCAGTACCGGGTTCTCGGCATCGACCGGAAATTCAACGGTAAAGGACGTCCCTTCTCCGACCGTGCTATCGACCCTTATGCTGCCACCGTGGCGCTCAATGATGCCGTAAGTCACCGACAGGCCCAGGCCGGTACCCTTCCCGGTCTCCTTGGTTGTGTAAAAGGGATCGAAGATCCTGCTCAGATTCTTCTGCTCTATGCCGATGCCCGTGTCGGATACCGTAATAACAATACGTTTCCGTACCGCATCGTAGTCGGTTTTTATCGTAAGGCTCCCCCCCTCATGCATTGCATCTGCGGCATTAACGGCCAGGTTGTTAAAAACTGACTTTACCTGGTTAACATCAATACTAATCTCCGGGAGATTTTCTGCCAAATCTTTTTTAATCTTGATATTCTGAAAATTAACGTGGCGCTCCAGTAGAGACATGACATCTGTGATAACTTTATTCAGGTTTGCAGGCTGCTTTTCTATCTTTGTTTCACGGGCAAAATCCAGAATGCCCTTGACGATTTCCCTGCACCTGAGCGTTTCGTCGATGATGATTTTCAGGTCCTCTTTGTGGGCGGGATTGGTGACCTCGTCGTACAGGGTTGTGCTGTAGGAAAGAACTCCTGTCAGCGGGTTATTGATCTCGTGGGCTATGCCCGAGGCCAGCCGCCCCAGGGATGCGAGTTTCTCCGACTGCACGATCTGCATCTGCGTATGCTCCCTGAGCTTCCTTTCATGGTCCGAAAGGGCGTCGATCATGGTATTGAACGTTCTACAGAGGTATCCCATCTCATCCGTGGAATCTACATTGATTTTACAATAATTCCCTTTTGCGAGATCCTTGGAAGCGCTGACCAGCGACCGTAGCGGCGTTATTATGCTCCTTACAAGATACATGGAAAGGATGATACCGATAAATGCCGTAATAATGACAACCAGGATAGAAAAGATGGCGGCATTTCTTTTCATGATGTTGTATTTTTCCTCGAGGATACCGACGTAGAGTATCCCGACCACTACTCCGTCAATGTTCCGTATCGGGCTGTATTCGGAGATATACCAGTTATTTACGACGAATGCCTTGTCGAGCCAGATCTGCCCCTGCTCGAACACTTTTTCATACACCTCTTCGGAAATCTGCGTTCCGACCGCCCGGCTGCCGTCGCTGTTTTTCACGTTGGTGGATATCCGAATATCATCCATGAATATCGTCACCGTGCCGAGCTCGTATCCGCCAACCTTCTCGTCGCGGAACAGGAGTGTCTTTATCCTGTCCACCAGCTCGAAGCTGTTGTTGAGAAGCTTCACGCCGTAAATCACGCCGATCAGCTGTCCGCCGCTGAAGACCGGGGCCGCGGCCTTGAGGCACATTCCGTTTTCAACGACTTCTTTTTTCACGGGGAGGGCGTGCGGCGTCTGCACCACCCGTATGGCCGCCTGGTCGGCGAGTGCCTTGCTTTCCTTCAGGAGGTCTTCTCTCGTGCACAGGTCTGTGCCGTACACGGGTTTTTTTGTCTCAATCACGCTTCTGACCAGGCGGTCACCGCTCATGTCGTCGCCGGACAACTCGAAATTGTTCGCCCTGACAATGATCCGGCCGCTCGCATCGGTGATATTCATGATGTCGATGCCGAGCTCGCTCTTTACCTCTTTAAGCTTTTCGCTGAGAAGGGGACGATTATTCTGTAAAATGGCCGTCTGGAGATAACCGAGTGAGGAGAGGTGCCTGATGAGCAGGTCGATACGCATGACGCGCTCGTTATACATGTAGTTCGCGGTATTGAGATGGCTCCGGACTTCTTCGTACGCCTGGCCGACGACATTCTTGGTGAGGACATTTCTGCTGATGATTGCGGAGCTTACCCCGCTTATGATTACAACTGACATCAGGCTGGCTACAAGTTTTGTGCTTAATTTTGCCTTGAATCTAGCCTTCATCAGTTGTAATCCTCTACGAGGGATTAAGTTAATTTAGCCACCCTCTCCAGCAGAGTATCGAAATTTACCGGCTTGGTAAGAAACCCGTTGATGGCCGGCAGGAAATTCGATTTGTCATCAAGTGAAAAGCGGGAGTTGGTCACCTGGTTTATTGCCGTTAACATTATTATCGGCACGTTCTTTACTTCCTTGTATTTCGAGGTGGGCCGTTCGCTTCGTATCTGGTTCGCAACCTCGAAACCCGCCGTGTCTTTTTCCATCATGATGTCGAGAATGATGGCGTCCGGCTTGACGGCCAGCACCTTCTTCAGGGCTTCCGCGCCCGAATAGGCCTCGGTCACTTCGTATCCCTTGGCAGAGAGCACCTTCGCTATATCCGAACAGGTATCTATGTCATCATCGACCAGTAATATTTTTTTAGCCATTGATCCGCTCCAGAGTTTATTGTTGTTTGGCTGCCGCCGCCGCCCCGTTTGGCCGGGACACCCGACGGTCCCCGCCTCCGCACTAGTTGTTCATCACCTGATATATGACGTTCCGGTCTTCCCAGGCCTTGTTCTTCAAATACATATCCACCGGGAATTCGACCTGCTTCAGCTCGACCGGCGCGGACTTCTTGTCCACGAGCCCCAGCGCGAGTGCGACTCCGTATATGATCGCCTCGGGTTTCGGAGGGCAGCCGGGGATGATATAGTTCACCGGCACCGCCTTGTCGGCGCCCCCGGTCACATGGTAACTGTCATACCAGGAGCCGCCGCCAGACGCGCATGAGCCGATGCCGAAAACCAGCTTGGGCTCGGGTATCGCGTCATATGCTTTCTTCACGAGCGGAAGAGTCGGACGGGTCACCGCCCCGGATACGAGCATGACATCGGCGTGCCGCGGCGAGGCGACAAGCTTCATGCCGAAACGCTCGATATCGTAATACGGGGTCAGCACATTCAGGATTTCAATATCACAGCCGTTGCAGGCTCCCGAGTTGCAATGATACACCCAAAGAGATTTGGGGAACGCTTTTTTACACAATTTGGCCAGCATGTCTATTCTCCTTACTTTTGGGGTCTCTTGTGTCGATCCGACTCTTCAATCATCTTTTCGTCGAAGTGTTCGGTCGCCTTCTGAATGACGGCGCGCGTTTCCAGGTTGTCATACCTGAATCCGCGGAGCCCCATTTTATCGATCATGTTTGTCGTCTCCATGTTATAACATCTGCCGCAGCGCTGGCATGTCAGCATGAAAAGCTCCATGTTGACGGTGATGTCGTTCCGGTCGTTCGTCGCCAGCTCGAAGTTTTCGGACATGGTGATTGCATTCTCCGGACAGACATCGGCGCAACGGCCGCAGTACATGCAGTGGGCTCCGTCATAGAGCATCACGCGCAGGTCCTGACAGACGTCGCGGATGTAGATCGTCCTCGCCGGGCAATGGGCGGCACAGCCGCCGCAGCCGATGCATTTATGATGATCCCATGACGGCTGTCCCCTGAAATCCTTCGCTACCGGGTGCGGCTCGAACGGATACTTCAGGGTTACGACGCCAGGCTTTAATACCATTAGAACTTGTTTTAATTTACTCGTAAGCCACACAGTAGTTCTCCTAAATTAAGATTATATCCCGTATACAGACAGTCCCACTGCCACCAGGGAAGCGACTACTAATAACGCATAAAACTTCTGCGCCTGGTCGATGCGGAGCCGCGGGTGGGTCGATCCGATCACCGCAATCAGGACATAGACCAGGAAAACAAACGCCAGCTGGATCAGGACATCAACGCCGTAGAAACCGGTGGTGATGGGGGGGATGAATACGATCACGAAAAGCGTGGCGTAGAACATCTGCTTCAGTAGCATGTAATATTTGAACAGCGCGAGATTGGGACCGCTGAACTCGATAAAAGGGCCCTCCAGGATCTCGACCTCGGCCTCGGCTATATCAAAAGGCTGGCGTCCGACGAAGGCCATCAGGGCCAGCAGGTAGACAACCAGCATGATTATGACCGATGCGCCGTAACCGCCGCCTATCACGTTCGAGATCGACGGAACGATCCCAAGGCTCTTTATCTTGACCGCGCCCAGGATCAGGGTCATTGCCAGGACCGGCTCGACCATGATCATGGTTATCATCTCGCGGCTGGACCCGATCAGCGCGTAGGAGTTCCTGCTGGAGAGCGCCCCCAGCAGAACGGCAACGCCGCCCAGCGTGAGCAGGTAGATGATCGTTATCACGTCAGCGTACCGGGTCAGGTAGTTCGCCTTGTAGCCCAGCGGAACGAACACGATCACGCTGAGGATCGATGCGAACGCGACCAACGGGGCCAGCTTGAATGCGAAGTTCCCCGGGCCCAGGTTCTGTTTACCCAGCAGCTTCAATATGTCCAGATAGGGCTGGATGAGGGGCGGACCCTGCCGGGACTGCACCACACGTGCCGTTATTCTCCTGACAACGCCCTCGAAGAAGGGAGCCAGAGCAAGAAAGACCAGTATATTTACCGCAATGTACAGAATGTCCATGTTCTTACCTTCCCGCCGTTTTTTTAGCTCGAGATATCTTTTCAAGATCGCCGGCCGAGAGATGGCTCACGGCGCCGGACCTGACATCAACCTTGACGACCCTGTCCGTGCAGGAGAAGCAGGGGTCGATACTCCCGATGATGATCGGCAGATCGGCGAACTGATCGTTCAGCAACATCGCGGGTATGCCCTGCAGGTTGGGGTACGTGGGGGCGCGGACGCGCCACCGCTCCGGCCTGTTCTCCTCGCCGGTGATGAGATAGTGAACCACCTCGCCCCGCGGCGCTTCGACGGCTGTTATCGCATGTTTGAAGGGCGTCACGTCCTGTGGAAATTCGGTCATGATCGGGCCGGCAGGCATCTTCTCGATCGCCTGGCGGATGATCTTGATCGCCTCGAAGGTCTCGAGGATCCGGACGACCACGGTGCCCCATACGTCGTTGGAGTCGACCACCGGCACGTCGAACTGCATCTCGTCGTATGCCGCATATGGATGGTCGCGGCGGACGTCGATGTCGACGTTCCGCGCCCGGGCCACCGGACCGACCAGGCTCCAGAGCTTGGTCTCCTCGGTCGTGATGTGTCCCACGCCCTTTGTACGACGATGTATCGAGCCGTCGCCGACGATGGCCTTATGTATGGTAACCAGTTCTTTCTCGATCGTCTTGAGTATTCCCAGAAGCTCATCAGCCAGCTCCGGGGATATGTCGCGGTGAACGCCGCCGGGAATGATCATGCCGTAGGTTTTCCGGTTGCCGGTCAGCTTCTCGCCGAACCACATGATGCTCTCACGCACCCGCCATGCCTGCATGAACACGGTGTCAAAGCCGATAAGGTGACCGGCGATACCGAGCCAGAGGAGGTGGGAGTGGACCCGCTCGATCTCCAGCATGATGGTGCGGATATACTCGGCGCGGCGCGAAATCTTGTGGCCCGCAGCCATCTCCAGCGCCTGCGAATAGGATGCCGCGTGCACGGAGCCGCAGATCCCGCAGATCCGCTCTGCGATGTAGGGGACCTCGCCGTAGGTGAGCTGGGTCTGGCAGAGCTTCTCAAGACCGCGGTGCACCATGAAGCCGCGATAGTCGCAGCCCTTGATGGTCTCGCCGTCGACGAAGACCGCGAAGTGAGCCGGCTCGTGGAGCGTCGGGTGGAACGGTCCCACCGGTATGGTGGTGCATCCCTCGGGCGCCTCGTCGAGCTGGTAGGCGACATTTTCCGCCGCCGGAGGCATCAGGTTGTACGGCACGTCCTTTCGGAGCGGATACACGCCTTCGGGCCAGTCGTCGGCCAGGATCAGCTTCTTCGGCTTCGGGTGGTCCGTGAACTTCATGCCCAGCAGGTCCATGTATTCGCGCTCGGACCATCCCGCGTTGGGTATGTCCGGCGTAATGGAATCGAATACCGGGCTGTCCACCGGCGCCGCCGTGCGGATGCTGACGAAGATGTTGTCCCGGTCCAGGCTGAAGTTGTGGATCAGGCCGAGGGACTTTTCGCGGGCTATATTGTCATAGCCGACGCTGACAAGGTAGCGGCCGCCCATCTTGATGATCTCGTTCGAGATATCGCGGACCTTGCTCTTGTCGATGTCAACGAACAGCCGGGTGCCGTATGTTTCTTCGGTGTTTTTAATGGCACTCTGATATTTATTCTTTAATTGGCTTTTTACTTCTTCGATAGTAAGCATGTTTTACCTCTTGTCTCTTCCCTTATTTTTTGACGTTTCCGCCGGTCCACCAGAGCGCTTTCTTGAAAGCGGAGTACATGTTGTGCGCCGTGTACCTGTTCTTGTTATTTAGATCCTGATAGCCGCACAGCCAGGTAGGCGCCACTTTCTCTTCGGAGCCTCCCGATTTCCGCAGCAGCCAGGCGAATATCATCGCCGCAAGCATGATTATCAAAACTACGACCGGGACCGCGACCGAAGATACGACGTCGCCCATGCCGGGAACGGAGACGGATACACCCATGACCGAGTTGACGAAGTGATCGTCGAGCGTGATGCCCGCTATGTACGAGCTGATGATCGAGCCTTCCGAGCCCTTGAATATGTTAATGAATACCTGGTAATACAGGAAGGGAAGGAGCCCCTGCACCAGACAGAGTATCGCGAGTATGATCTTCGGGAGCAGCATGGTCGCGGGAACTTCCTTGACCTGCTTGTTAACAGTCCACTCGACCCCCGAGGAGGCGAAGGCCATGCCGAAGAACTTTACGTAGGAGGCCAGTGTCACTGCGCTGGTAAACAGGGCCACGATGCCGAAGATTACCAGGAACATGATCTGGTTCCCTGCCAGGATGTCGGCCGAGATGATCGTCCACTTGCTTGCAAAGCCGCTGAAGGCGGGCATACCCGCAATTGAGAGCGACGCGATACCGGCGACGGCCGCGGTGACCGGCATGATCTTCATGAGGCCGCCCAGCTTGTTCAGGTCCTTGGTGCCGGTCGCGTAGAGCACGCTCCCGGTGGAAAGGAAGAGCAGTCCCTTGAACACGGTATGGTTCAGGGTATGGTAGAGCGCGCCGACGATGGCCACGACCGAGAGTAGCTTCACGACCTCGCTTCCGCTGTTGAACATGACCAGGGCGGAGCCGATCCCCAGGATGATGTAGCCCATCTGGCCGATCGAGTGATATGCGTGAAGCCGCTTGGCGTCGTGCTGCTTCAGCGCCTGCGTTGTACCGATGAAAAGGGTCACAACGCCGAAGGACGCGATCACGATGCCCCAGAGCATGCCGTTATATCCCTCGGCCGGGACCATCCAGAAGAAGGTCCTGATGATGCCGTAGACGCCGGTCTTGATCATGACGCCCGACAGGAGCGCGCTGATGGGAGACGGCGCGATGGAGTGCGCATCGGGCAGCCAGAGCTGGCCGAAGGGGAACATACCGGCCTTGAAGCCGAAGCCGAGCAGTATCAGCCCGTATACGGCCAGGAGGGCCACGCCCTTGGTGCCGCCGAGCTTTTCTGCTATCGTATGCATCGGGTCGCCGAAGGCAATGCCGTCAATAAAGAAGGTGCCGGCCAGGATCAGCAACCAGGCGATTTCCATCAGTATCAGGTACTTGTTCGCGTTCCAGACGTTCCCTTTCTCGCGGTATTCAAACCGGATCAGGAAGTAGGATGCGATCGTCATGATCTGCCATGCCGCGGTGAACCCGGTCGAGAGATCGTCAACGGTGACGATACCGATCATCCCCAGGATGAACAACGGGAAGCAGAGGTAGTAGCTCCAGAGCTTGTACTCGGGATAGTGCTCCATGTACTGGATCGAGTAGAACGCGCTCATGATCGACATGAAGGCTATGATCCCGATGAAGAATCCCGCGAAGCTGTCTAGCAGGATGTAGAAGCTCACCGGTCCGAAGGGGACAAGGGCCGTCTTCAGGCCGCCGTCCTGGAAGATGGTTATAAAACTTATATTCAAGAGCAATGCCGCGGCGGCGGACACGAGGATGAAGTTCACCCAGCCCGCCAGCTTCCTCTTGCCCGACAGTATCGGCGAAATGACGGCGGAGGCCAGCATAATCGCCATAGCTATTTTCAGGCTGTCGTAGAGATCAATGTTCATAAACGAGCTCCTTTTGATCACAGTTAATGTAAGATAATAATATATCGCGTAATGAATCAGCGCTTTGTTTCACTTTGTCCGACAGGCCCTCGCCGAAATCGATGTCGCGCACTTCGACGCCCAGGAGCCATGTCTTCTTATCGTGTTCCGCAAGCACCTTCCCCGAGAGGAAGAGCGCCAGCTTGTGCGTCGAGTAGTTTCCGTTCATCTCGTTGAATTCATCCAGGCCCGCAAAAATCACCGAGCCTTCCTCCCCGCCCGCCTGAACAGCATCGACGATGACCACGTTATCGGCGTCACCCTGGGCGATGCTGAACACGTAGTTCTCGATGACGTCCTCGACGTTCATCGCGGTGACCGGGCCCGCCCCGAGGCGTTCCCTGATCGCGTCCACGATATAAAGGCCCACGGCGTCGTCACGCTTGAAGTAATTCCCCATGCCGACGAAGCAGGTCTTTTCGCGGGCGAGCCGCTCTATGGCGGTAATGAATTCCATTATATCTGCTCACCCAGCGTCTTGATCTGGCGGAACGTGTACACCGGTCCGTCGGTGCAGACGAGAGTCCGGCCGATGGCGCAGTGCTGGCATTTCCCGATACCGCACTTCATGTGCCGCTCGAGCGTGGAGATAATGTTTTCCTCTCCGATGCCGAGTTCGGTAAGCTCCTTGATGACGGCATTGAACATCATCGGAGGTCCGCATACGAAAGCGACCGTGTCCTTGACCGGTATGTTTTTCTTCTTCAACATCGTATGCACGAACCCGACCTCGCCGTCCCATCCGGGAACGGGGTTGTCAATGGTAATATGCGTCTCGAACCCGGGAGCGGTCTTCCATTCCTTCAGGTTGTACTCGTACATAAGCTCCTTGGGAGTGCGCGCGCCGAGGAACAGGAGTATGCGGCCGAATTTATCCTTGTTCTGCATCACGTGCATGATCGAGGAGCGCAGGGGTATCAGTCCGATACCGCCGGCCACATATATGATGTTCTTTCCCTTGATCTCCTCGAACGGGAACCCGTTGCCGAACGGCCCGCGGATCCCGACCTTGTCCCCGACCTTCAGCTCGTGCAGGGCGTTGGTCACCTTGCCGACCCGCCGCACCGTGAGGTGGAACCGGTCCTTCTGCGGGCTGGGGGGAAGCGATACTGCGAATTCACCAGCTCCGAACACGGTGCACATGACGAACTGGCCCGATTTGATTGCGGGAGGCTCGCCGTTCGGACGGGCATCGAACTTAAGATAAAAAGTCTTTACCTCGACGATCTCGTCTTTAATTTCCTCGATCGTTGCGATTTCCGGTATTGTTAAGTTATTAATTTCGCTCATGTCACCCACCTATTTTTGGATCTCTCTTCTTATATACGTGACGACATTGGGCAGACCGATGTCGCCGGGGCACACCCACTGGCAGCGCCCGCAGCCGACACAGCCCGGCCGCAGATATTTCTTGGATTGCGAATATGAAAGCTTGCAGAAAAACCGCTTGCTCCGCCGGTCCTCAACCGGTTTCCGCGGATTGTGGCCGCCGGCCATCCTGGTGTATCCCTCGTAGGAGCAGGAATCCCAGGTCCGGATCCGGTCCGCCGCCGTGGCAGAGGTGCAGGAATCAACGATATTGAAGCAGGAGCAGCTGGGGCATACAAAGGAGCAGGCGCCGCATTCGATGCACTGGTTCCCGATGTATTCCCATGTTTTCTCCTCGATGAGTCCCGTAGTGACCCTGTTCACGACCCGGGAGACCCACGCCTTGTTGTCCTTGGCGATCGAGTCAAACTTCAAGATTGATTCATCGACAATCTCTTCTTTCTTCTTTTTGTAGGAGTCATCGGCCTTGGCCAGGCCCAGTTTCTCGGCAAGGGCCTTGCCCTTGTCGCTGCCGGCTTCGACCAGGTACTGGTCGCCGAGGTCAGTAAGGTTCAGGTCGTACCCTTCGCGGGCGCTGGGACCGCTGTCCGTGCACACGCAGAAGCACTGCTTGAAGGGAACGTTGCAGGTGTTGGTGACGATGAACATCTTCTTCCGGTGGTTCTTGTAAACCTCGTCGACGAACTCCTGGCCCAGGTAAAAGCGGTCCAGGCAGATGACGCCGGTCAGGTCGCAGGAACGAAGCCCGAACAGCGCCTTCGGCTTGTCGTCGAAGTCCGGATTGATGTCCACCTTCTTCGACTGGGGGTCATAGTTGTACGCCATGATCCGCTCGTAGTGCGGGAATACCGTGTGCTTCGGCGGGACTGCGGGTATGGGCGCCGCGAGATCGATCTCGGCGATATCGTCCGCCTTGACGAACATCGTCTGCTTCGTTTCCTTGTCCACTACCGGGCCGTAGACCTGGTATTCCTTCTGCAGTTCCTTTGCGATATCCGATACTTGGCTTTTCTTTATCAAATACATGGTTATACCTTCGCAATTCTGACTGGGATTGTTGCGTCTTCGCCTCTCTTCAGAACATCCTTGTGTTCCATGAAGAACTTGGTGACCATTTCATCGACGAAGTAGGCCACATAGGCCGTGTTCGGCTTCACCTTGTCGGTGACCTGCACCATCGCTTCCATCGAACCGTAGGGGGACACGATCTTGACCGGGAAGCGGTCGCGCACGTTCAACTCCTTGGCGTTCTGCGGGGAGATGGCGACGTAACCCTGCGGATACAGCAGCAGCGTCGCGTTGTATTCCCGCAGGGGGAGATTGGTCTTTTTCATCAGGTTATTCTGGTGCCAGTAGTGCTGGGCCTCGCCGACGAGCAGCAGGATCGGGTATTCCTCGCTCGCCTGGGGAACCGCGAAGTTACCGGCCACGGCCGCGAAGGAGAGCTTTTTCGGGAGCTTGTCCGCGTCGAGGCGCGCCCCGCCCCACTTCACGCCCCCGAGAGCCTGGAGCTTGTCGTAGGTAATGCCCGCGTAATTCGGCGTGAGCTTCGCGATCTCCGCCATCACGTCGGCGGGAGCGGCGTAGTTCCACTTCGCGCCGGCCTTCGCCGCGATCGTGGCGTAGAGCTTCCATCCGGGAAGTATGCCCTTCTCGGGCTCGACCTTCTTCTTCGAGAGCTGCACGCGGCGCTCGGTATTGGTGTAGGTGCCGTCGGTCGCTATGTACTCGGCGATCGGCAGGACCACGTGCGCGTAGTTCATGCAGTCGTGCTTGTATGCGCCCATGAAAGCTACGAAGTCGAGCTTGCTTATCTCGATCGCGTTTCTGATTATCGTCTCGTCATGATCCACCACGACGAGGGCTTTCAGCTTGTTCGTGGCCAGGAGGTCGTATACCGTTTTGCCCGGGGTCGCGT
Organism: Spirochaetota bacterium; assembly: GCA_029564515.1. Taxonomy (GTDB): domain Bacteria; phylum Spirochaetota; class UBA4802; order UBA4802; family UBA5550; genus RBG-16-49-21. The sequence continues at coordinate 106,088 of JAKQPV010000124.1, forward strand.
TAAGTGACACTCCCCACTCCTTGCCGAACCTGTCCAGCGCCGCCTTGTCTGAAACGGCCTGAAAGCCGGGAAGAAGATCGGGGGCTATGCCCATGTCGTAGCTTCCCTGAAGGTTGTTGATCCCGGTAATCGGGTTCACGCCGCATCCTTCCCTGCCGATCTTGCCGGCCAGGAGGAACAGGTTTAATATGTAGCTGACGGTTTCCTTGGGAAAGCCGGAGATGCCGGAGGAGAAGAAGACCATCGCCGTCTTCGCGCCGGCGAGGTCGCGGGCAACGGCTTTCAGCTCGTCGGTCGTTACGCCGGTTTTTTCGGCCACATCCGCGTCCGAGAGGGAGGAGAGGGATGCGGCAAATGCATCGTAGCCCTCGGCGTTGCGCTTCACGAACTCGGCATCGTAAATTTTTTCATCTATTAATACTTTTGCCATGTAGGCCATGGCGATCCTGTACGCGCCCGGCCGGATCTGCAAAAACGTGCTGGAAAGCTTGGCTATCTGCGTGTTCCGGGTGTCGATGGTGACGACCTTCGCCCCGGCCCTGGCGGCCATGTGTATCTCGCTGCCGATGATGGGGTTCTGCTTCGTGATGTCGATGCCGGCGACCAGGATGACCTCGGCCTTGCGGATCTCTTCGAGCGATCCGAGCATGCCGGCCATACCGGTTGCGTTGTGCATGACATCGAGCGTGGTGCGGTGGCCCGGCTCGGAATCCAGGTTAATGTTGTTCGTGTTGAACACCGCGCGGGCCAGCTTCATTAAAAGATAATTTTCCTCGTTGGAGGAACGGGGCGATGCGAGGAATCCGATCTCGTCCGCGGCCCCTTTCTTGTATTTGGAAAGATTTTCGACAAGATACGCGATCGCCTCGTCATACGACGCTTCGGTCAGCTTGCCGTTTTTCCTGATGAGCGGGGTCGTGATCCTTTCGGGCGTGCTTAATAGCTCGTGCACATTCCACCCCCGAACGCAGAGTCGGCCCTTGCTGACCGGATGGTTCTGAAGCGGGAAGACGCCATGGACTTTATCTCCCCTCACATCCAGGAGATGCCCGCATCCCGTACCACAAAATGTGCAAATACCGGATTTATAATTCATACAAAAAGCTCCTCACTCTAAAATATAATTCTTCGCAGTCCACTCTGTTCGAACGAGCCGTATAATGAGGCCGCATGTCCAATGTATCATACCCGTTGAACGGCGGTCAATGCCTGATAATTGTTATTTTCCGGTAACAAAAACCGGTGATAAGAACAATGACAATCATCAAAGTTCACTTTCAAACATCCTAATCCTGAAGATCAATCAAGCATGCCACTCGGAAGATAGCAGACCATGAGAAAAAACAGGCAGATCACTTATTCTGCATAATAACCCACTGGATTGCATACTTGACAAGGTCAGACGAGTTTTTCAGTTTTAATTTTTCTTTTATGTTCTTTTTATGGCTTTCAACCGTATATATGCTCAAATTAAGCTTTTTGGCCATTTCCTTGGTACTGAAGCCATTTCCGACCAGCTGGAAAATCTCGAACTCCCTGTTGCTCAGGTTTTCGACCGATATCCCGATAGTGTCCGCGGAGCCGCGGACCAGCTTATCTATGATTTTCTTCGAGATGTTCTCGCTCAGGTAGAGCTCGTCGTTGAGGATCGTTCGAATGGCATTGATTATGTTTTTTGACGCAACTTCCTTCATTATATAGCCGCGTGCGCCGGCCCGTATGGCCCGCTCTGCGTACAGCGACTCGTCGTGCATGGTGAGGACCAGGGCCTTGATCTCCGGGAACCGCTCGTTGATCGATTTTACGAGCTCGATCCCGCTTACATTGCCCGTAAGCGTGATATCGACGATGACGATGACCGGTTTGTCCCGGTTGATCATGTCTATCGCCTCGTTGGCGCTTGAGGCCTCTCCGCAGACCCGCAGGTCGTCTTCCAGCTCTATGACCTGCTTGATCCCCTGGCGAAGGAGAGGGTGATCGTCAACGATCAGGATTTTTATTATTTCCTTTTCTTTATCGGGCATTGTCTGAATCGATATCATCTCAGGGCGGTATTCCGGTCTCCGGGCCGCCCCGGGGGATTAACAAGCTTCGTGATCATAATAATCCCCTGCCAGAAGGAAGTCAATACCGGGTTTTTGCTATTTTTTCGCCCCGTCACCGGCATCGGTGGCCTTGATCCGCCTGATCGCCTCGGAAAGCTCTTCCAGCCGGTAGGGTTTCGAAATGACCCCCCTGAACCCGTACTTCGCGTATTCCGCCATGACCCGGTCGGTCGAGTAGCCGCTGGAAACGATGGCCGAGACGCCGGGGTCTATGGCCAGGAGCTCCCGGATAACCTCCCTGCCGCCGATCCCGCCGGGGATCGTCAGGTCCAGTATGACCAGGTCGAACGGCTTCCCCATCTCGTGGCTGCGGCGGTACAGGTCGATGGCTCCCTCGCCGTTCTGGGTCACCACGACGCTCATGCCGAGATGCTCGAGCATCTTCCGGACCGTTATGCCCACACCCGGATCGTCATCCATCAGGAGGGCCGTGCCTCCGATCCGCGCCACGCTCGCGTCGGCGCGACGGTCCGCAGTGGCGCTCTGCCCGGACGAGGGAAGGTAGATGTGGAACGCCGAGCCGCGGCCGGGCGTGGACTCCGCCTCGATATGGCCGTCATGCTTCTTGATGATGGAGTAGGAGCTCGCGAGCCCGAGCCCGCTCCCGTCCTTCTTCGTGGTAAAATAGGGGTCAAAGATCCTCGGAAGGCTCTGCGGATCGATGCCTCCTCCCGCGTCGATCACCGATATCTTAACGTAGTTGCCGGGCTTGAGCGGAACGGTCGATCCGGCGGCAATGGTGATGTTCTCCGTCCTGATGACGATCTCGCCGCCGTCCGGCATTGACTGGTCCGCGTTGATGACAAGGTTCTGGATGACCTGGCTGAACTGGCCCACGTCCACGTTGACGGACCAGAGCCCCTCGGTGAAATCGAAGGAACATCGCACGTTCGAGCCCCGCAGCACGAAATCGGTCGAGTCCCGGATGATCTCCTGGACCGAGGCCACCTGCTTTACCGGCGCGCCGCCCTTCGCGAAGGTGAGGAGCTGGCGCGTCAGGCCCTGCGCCCGGAGGACGGCCTTCTCAGCGTCAACCATCAGCCGCTCCGGCTCCGGTTGTTCGGCGAGAATCATCTTGGCAAGGTTTATGCTGCCCAGGATGGCGGTAAGAATATTGTTGAAGTCATGGGCAATGCCGCCGGCGAGCACCCCCAGCGATTCCAGCTTCTTGATTTTCAGGATCTCGTTCTGGAGCTTGATGTCCCCGGTCACGTCCCGGAGAACGAAGACCGAGCCGACGGCATGCTGCTCCCTGTCCCGGATGGGAGCGCAGCTGCCGACGATATACATTTTCTCCCCGTCGCTACGCTCCAGCCGGTGCAGGCCGATCTCGAGGGTCCGGTCGGCATCTCCCATCTCCTCGAAGACCTCGGAGAAGATGCTGGCCACCGCCTCGTTCCTGCAGGCCAGCTCCTGGTGGACGGGTTTCCCGACAAGCTCCTCGGGCGTGGCGCGGCAGAGCTCCTCGGCCACGCGGTTCAGGATGAGGACGTTACCTGCCCGGTCCGTCGCCACCACCGCCTCGGCGATCGATTCGATGGTGACGGCGAGCAGCTCCTTCTCGGCCATCAGCTCGTCCTCGGTCATCTTCTGCTCCGCGATCTTTCCCCCCAGGTCCGCGTTCAGGCGCTCCACCTGGCGATAATAGCTGACGAAATTCGTCGCCAGCATCATCGCAATGAAGATGAGGTAGCTGGAAATGCCGATGCCGCTCAGGTAGATGATGTCGTTACGCCCAAGGCCGACGTGGACGACGATATCGAATGCCACGGACGCGATGACCGGCGTAAAGCCGGCGAGAAAAATAAGGGCGTTGCGATTGCGGCGCACGACCGACACGATGCTGAGAAAGAGTATGTACAGGATCGTGATCCCCGCGCACGCCGACAGGATATGTTTGCCGTACCACACCATCAGGGGATATGACGGCATGAGCACGAGCAGGAAGGCGGGCATCAGCGTGGCGAAGTAGTTCAGCGCGGCAAGCGCCCGCCCCTGCCGTATATCGAGAAAACGATGGATGTACATCACGAGGAAGAAAAAGCTCACGCAGGGGGCGCCGTACGCAATCTTCTGTATCATGAGATACGAGGGCAGTCGCCCCGGATCGAGGGGAAGCCGCGCGATGAAAAAATTCAGGATATAAAAGGCGAACAGGATGCAGGTCCCCGCCAGGTAGAGGTTGTAGCGCGCCCGGGGCCGCTGGAGGAAGATTACAATAAGAAGAAAAATCGCAACGCAAAACAGCACGAACGCGACGACAAGATTCAGGTGGTACCGGATAAAATCCTGGGCCCGGTAGACTCCCTCTATCACGGATCGGTCGTCCAGGGCAACATAGCCGTTGATCGACGCCTCGTGGTTCGCGTAGATCTTCACATGGAGCGAGTTTTCGCCCTCGCGGAAGAGCGCGGACGGCGCGCCGTACAGGCGGTACCTGTTCCAGTCGCTGAAGAAGGGCCGGCCGGTTTCCGGGGAGACGCCGTACCCCCCGATGAACGCCCCGTTCAGGTACGTCTCGTCGACCGGTATGATCGTGCCGAGGATGACCGCGAGACGGCGCTCGCGGAAGCCCGCTGGCGCGGCGAACTTTTTCCTGAGCCAGATTACGCCCTGTCCGCCGGGCACGAGCCGCTCGAGACGGGAGATATCGCCTGCCGGCCCGTACCGGTAGCCGGCTGCATTCTCAATACCATCGCCGGAACGGCCGAGGGCGTACTCCCACGGCCCCGACAGGGGATTGCCGGCGGGCGCATCAGCGGCGCAGGCAGCAGCCAGCAGGAGCGGCAGTGTGCAGGCGGCGGTCCGTAGTATTTTTCGAGTGATCCCTTTCATGGCGTATCAGGCGGAAAACGGTCATACCTTCTTTATGAAACGCGCAGGGTCGTAGCGGATACGGGGCCCGTAAATGCCGCCCGGGGCGCGCCGGCCCGCCGCTATTACCATGACGACCGCGGCATCGCGCGCGAGACCGAGCAGTTTCCTGATGCGCTTCGAGTCGTACCCCTCCATCGGGCAGGAGTCGTAACCGAGCGCGCGGAACGACAGCATGATGTTCTCGGCGGCCAGCGCGGTCGTCTTCACCGCCCAGGTCCTGAGCTGGGCGCGGGTGACAGGCTCACGCAGGGTCGGGCCGGTCAGGCCCCGGACCGCGTAGATGATCCGTTTGAGCAGGCCGAACAGCCCGAGGGGCCCCTGCGCATACGCGGCCGGCGCGAGCCTTCCGTAGTACGTGAGCGCCGACTTCGGCACGCCCTTTCCAAGCTTCACGAACAGGTCATGCATCTCCCTGGCGTGCGCCTTCCACGTCTTCGTGCGCGCGACGACGACGATGAGCTCGGCAGCCTTTTTCGCAGCGATCTGCGAGAAGCAGGCGCGGACCAGGGCCTTCCGCTTGTCCTCGCT
>JAKQPV010000125.1:0-92859 GCA_029564515.1 Spirochaetota bacterium
CCGAGGCAAAGCGCGTTATTATGGAATGGATTGATTGGTATAATACAGGACGTCCGCATCAGTCATTGAGATATTTGAGTCCAAGGGAATATAGGGAACAACAATCATGTCAAGTGGCTTGACAACAGGGGAGCATTACAGACGTTACATGAAACAGTGTGCCAACTTTCTTTTCGATGTTGCCGGCCGTCTTGGCCGGCTAAAGATCAACATTTTCGGAGGCATATATGAAAGTGAATGAAAACATAGTAATAATAATTATCACAATAGCTGGTTTGCTTTTCTTTTTTATAATTTTTCCTTTATTGATATCTAAGGGTGATGCTTTATTAGATTCATCCAAACATGTTGCATGCGGCAATAATATACAAGAAGCTCTTCAATATTTTAACACAAATATGAACCTGCCATATCAAATTGGATCAGAGGATTATAAAACTATTTTTAATGAAGGACAAATCAGTAAAAAATATGATCGAGATGGAATACAATATACTATATTTTTCAATATTCACAAGGAAAATGAAAATTGTTTCTTAAAGTTCTACAAACGTGGAATGTCTCAACCAAGTCAAATTCAAGAAACCGTTGGTAATTATGGCAGTTTTTTATTGAGAAATTGTCAATGTAAATAATTTGGCATTCAATAATTGTCATGATAGCACGTACATTTATTGTGGGCTCATACATCCTGTGTCGGCCCGTTTACCAGTGGCAGGCACGTCGAATCGTATAACACGTCGTAACGTGCTTTGCCGCTGCGCTCCCTGGCCTCCGACGCATTTTCCTCCGCTTCACTGCGGTGAAAACGTCGCCTGCCCCGGAGACATTATACGCAATTGCCCCGCCCGTTGTGGGCATAAAACAGACTGAAAAAACAACTGGCAACCGTGCCAGTTATAACTTTTAGTATATTACTTGATGGGCACGTTTTGCCGGGGAAGAAACATATGGTTAAGCAGGGAATTATCGAAGTATTGCTGCAGAAGCAGCAGCATGCGCTTGACTGTGGCAATCCTCCTTTTGCTGCAGTTATCGAATGTGATGATAGAATCATTGCGTCTGCAGCAAATGACTCGCGTTCAACCGGCAATCCATTGCATCACGCAGAAATGCTGGCTATAGAGTGCGCAATTGAGAAGCATGGTCCTTCAGTCCTTCTGAAATCGCATCTCTATTCGACCAATGAGCCATGTCCAATGTGTGTTGGGGCGTGCATTTGGTCTGGCATTCCCAATATCACCTACTTTCTTGCGCAAGAGAATATTGCCAAGATCCGGGGTTGGGGCAGATTTATCCCGGCAAAGACCATAGCCTCGGCGGATGACTCCGGCATTCATATTAATGGTCCATTTATGAATGAAGAAATGCTACGAATGCATGAAATATTCTGGAACACTGATGGCAATTCAAAGAACAGGCATTCAATCCATTTGCCCCCTTAAGGCATGGCAAGTAGATGCAGCGGGCTGCGGTGCTCGGTCTCGCGATTATCCCGCCGGCTGAAGCAGTATCGTTTTACCCATCGACTCCGCGATAGAGATACCGGCGGGCTCCCGGTACCGGCCTGATGCCCGGTTAACCCGCACTATTTCCACAGCCCCAGCCTGTTCTCTCGCGCATATTTATACGATTCGAGAAATCTGTCCCTGTACCGCACGTTTGGCGCTATGGTGAGGGGGCTCGCGTACCCGCTGCGGATGATCAGGTCGTTCAGCATGCGCCCGTCCGGGAGATACACGTACCCGAGCAGCCTGCCGTAATGGTCCCTCTTCTCCACGTCGAGCTCTATCGTGACCTCGTCACCCTTCGTCACCAGGCTCCTGACATAGTCCCGGGCCAGCCGTCCCTGCGCCGTGATGGCGCCAAGGTCCCTGCTGGTCCGCGCCGAGTCCCGGCGCGCCTTGCTGTTCTTTTTCGACTCGGGCGCGTCTATGCCGATGAGCCGCACGGACTCCCTCCTCCCCTCGTACATGGCCCTGATCGTGTCTCCGTCGATTATCGTGACCACCTCCGCCTTTTTCCCGACCGCGAGGAGGGCGAGCGGCAGGCAGGCCGCGAGTGCCAGAGCAAGGATCATGTATCGTTTCATGGTGCCGCCTTTTCTTTTCCGTATTTCATCATGCTGCCACATGCCCCGGAATAATTCAACCGGAATCCGGGCAGCTTCATCCTTATCCGACGCTGAACCGCTATTCTGCCTCGCTGATCTGTCCGTTTTCGCACAGAAAATCGAAAATCTCGTTCAGGAGCGTGTTCAGCGTTTCTCGGTCGAGAATCCCGGGGCATTGCGCAAAAACAAAATCCGTTGCCTCCCCCGTGCTGATCTCCCGGTGCGAATCGTAATAATCCAGCACCGCGCCGGCCAGCGCGTCAAGGGCCCCCTGGGGCCCGCGCGACCGGGCGGCGTACGGCCAGATAATCCGCCCGATGTCCGCGCGGTAGCTGGGCATGTCCCGCTTCCGGTACCCGTACCCGTCCGCGAGGAAACGCATGGCCGCCTCCAGGAAGGAGAAGAGCCGCTCGTGAAAGGGATGGATCACCGTGATCTTCATCTCCCGGAGGGACCGGATGACACAGTCAGTCATGGCGTCTATGTCGATCTCCGGCTCCTCCCCATTGATCGCATCATGCAGCACCCGGGACGCCATTTCCACGACCTGCGCGCTCAGGCCGGCGGTCTCCTCCGGCTTGGCGCTTCTGAATGCCGCCAGGCCCAGGTCGCAGATGTCCATGGAGGTCTCTTCCGGCTGTGCCGGGGCCGGTTTGACGTCTATACTGCATTCTGAAAGGGCCTGATTCATGGGTTACCTCCCATATTCCGAAAATGTTCCGGCGCAGGACACGGCATGGCATGTAATGCCTGCGCCTCATATCTTCAATATAATGGGGAGGGTGTGACAGGAGGTGTCACAGGGGGGCATGCGGCACATTTATTGAAAAATTTCGGCGCATCAGCGCTATCACCAGCAAAAGGCTTACGGTCAAACCTCGATCCGGATGCATCGACCGTTATTCAGCCATTCCACGGTGCATAGATTTCTCAACAGATGCAGGCCCCTGCCATTCGGCCTGAAGGCATGTTTCTCCTCGACCGGGCTGGGCACGTCTTCAATGCAGAAGCCATCGCCCTCGTCACAAACCGTGATAAAGGCCCTGTGATCGTCTGCTTCGATCATCACCGAGATGAATTTGCCCGCCTCATACCTGTTGCCGTGGCGAAGCGCGTTCTCAAGGCTTTCATCAAGGGCTAGGCGGTAATTGAATTCATCGACATGAGCGGCACGGCCGTTATTCTTCAATAACAGGAGGTAATCCATGGCATCAATGATCAGGCTTTCTATTGATTCGGTGCTGGATGGAATGGTCCTAGAAAAAGTATTCATGCAATTTAAATTATAATCGTTATCTATTATAATGTGTAATACCGGCGAGAATTGTTCGAAATGCATATAATCCTTATATTAAATCTCTTAATAATAAAAATATATTGTTTTTCATTTACTTTGTCAATAAAAACACCCATACGGGTGGGTTTTTTTATATGTACATATTTATAAATTTGATTTATCTTATTTTCATATATAAATTACAACATTTTTTATTATATCTTGATACGCGCGTATATATTCAGAAACCTCATTTCGCAAAAAGAGTATCACAAGCTGAAGTTATTGCCGTGAATGAGCCCCATATTTAAATAGTACGGCGCGCACCGTGAGGTACATTCCCTGTCTGCGGACAGCCTGCTACATCCTGCCGCTCAACAAAGGAACTCGCGACACTCCAGCCAATATTAAAGTTGACTCCTGCACCATCTGTCCCATGCATATCAGATTGCCATGGCCCACAATCAGGACGATACAACGCACTACTCCCGGAGCATATATGCCCGTATCTCTGCTTAAAATTCGAAAAGTCGAGTCCCTGCTTCCGGGGACCAATTGCGGCGCCTGCGGCGCTGACGATTGCGCCTCATTCGCCCGCATGATCGTGCGGGACAGGGCGGATGCGGACCGGTGCGTGGTGTGCGACGCCGCCATGATCGGCCGCATACGGGAATACCTTCGCCGGGCATGAGGGGCAGGCCCGCCGCGCGCACGGGATTTTCTCATTGACATGACAGGTAAAAACAGGCTATGAAACACTACTGTCCGGGACCACGATGACACTCATTAAAAAAAGAGCACCCACTGCACTCAGGAAGGAGCAGATCATAGGAGCAGCCATGAGCCTGATCGCGGAGCAGGGCCTGGCCGGCGCGTCCATGGGGCGCATCGCCGAAATCGTGGGCATCAGCGAGCCGGCCATCTACCGCCATTTCGGGAGCAGGCGGGAGATACTGCTCGCTGCTCTCGATGCCGTGAGCGTACGCCTCATCTCACTCTACGTGCCCCAGGGAGACGCGGTCACGCGGCTCAGGCGCACAAGCGAGGCGTTCTACAATTTCGTCATGGACCACCCGGAGGACTCGCGGGTGCTCTTCGAGTTCATATGCGCCTCCCCCGCCGAGGACCTGCGCGACACCGTGCAGCAGAAGATGCTCCTCATCATCTCCATGGCGCGGGCGCTGATCGAAGAGGGCGTGCGCGAGGGATCTCTCCAGAAAAACCTCGATATCGACACCACCGCCTGGGAGATCTTTTCCCACGGCTTCACCCTCAACTTCGCCTCGCTCCTGGGATTCAGCGGCCAGCTCACGAAAAAGCGTGCCATGAGCATCATAGACGTCATTCTTGAAAGGATAAGAAAATAACGGGCGCCGGGGGCCTCACTGCTCCCCGGGATTTTTTTAAAAAAAATAATATCAGGTTGACAATTTATGCTAGTTATAGATAACTAACATAAATTAACGGGATGCCTGCCGGCGGCAGATGCTCTGCCCGGCGCGTCCGCACAGGAAGGAGACAGCATGAAAGCATTAATTATGGGCGGCGGCATGGCGGGACTCGCCACCGCGGTCAATCTTATCGACCAGGGGATACAGGTGGAGCTTATCGAAGCAGACGAGATTTTCGGCGGCCGCGCCAACTCGTGGCTCGACAAGGACGGGGACATGATAGACAACGCGCTCCACGTCTTTTTCCCCTACTACGTGAACCTCCTCAACTTTTTCAAAAAGATGGGGATCGAGAAAAACATCATCTGGAAGAGCCAGGACTTCTACTACGCGCAGGAGAACGGCAACCAGCCCGTGCTCCATATCCCGAACCTCCCCGCCCCGCTGCACGCGGGCGTGGCCTTCCTCTATCTTATGAAATCGTACCGGGGAGTGGCCAAGTGGAAGATGGTCAGGGCCATGATCAAGTGTGCGGGCATGATGGGGATCTCCCGCAAGAAGCTGGACGAGCTGGACCGGCTCTCCTGGGCCGAGTGGGCCATCAAGAGCGGGCCAGAGGGCGCGTTCAAGATGTTCGAGCCCGCGATCTACGGGCTGACCTTCACCGACCGGTACGCCATCTCGGTCAAGGTGATGCTCAACTGGCTGCTGAAAGTGGCGGCCTCCGCGAAGTCAAGCCGCGTCGGGTTCGCCAACGGCGGCCTGGGCGAGATCTGGGTGCAGAGCTGCGTGGACTACATCAGGAGCAAGGGCGGCGTGTGCGAGGCGAACAAGGGCGTCACCGCAATCGACGTGAAAGACGGGAAGATCGCCGGTGTGACCGTGAACGGCCGGGAGAAGAAGACCGCCGACATCTACGTGTCCGCGATGAGCCCCTACGCTCTCAGGAAGCTCCTGCCCGACGACAGCTTCCGGCTTAATTACTTCCAGGACCTGACCTTCTTCGAGGAAGCGGCCTCGATGTCGATACAGATCTGGTACGACCGGAAGCTCACCGACATCGACGTGACCTTCTTCTCCAGCGACGTGACCTTCAACACCTACGCCGACCTCTCCAACGTGCTCCCGCACATCTTCAAGGGCGGTACCATGTTCGAGATGGTCATCGCGCCCGCGGAGCAGCTGCGCCACCTCCCGGACGAGATCATATTTGAAAAGTGCAGCGAAGACATCAAAAAGCTATTCCCCGCGGCCCGCGAAGCGACCGTGAAGAAGTGGGTCCTGGTCCGGAAGCGGCAGAACGTGTACAAGCCGACCCCGGGCATGGAGTCGCACCGCCCCTTCCAGCGCTCCCCCTACCCGAACTTCTATCTCACCGGCGACTGGACAAAGACCCACGTCAGCTCGGGCGGGATGGAGGCGACGATCTGGAACGCGAACAAGTGCTCGGAGCTCGTCATACAGGACAAGCTGGGCAAAACCGTCCCGCTCAACGTCGAGTTCAAGCCGAACAAGGGGCTCCTGCCCCTGGTCAAACCGATTATGATCTGCGGTAAATGGGCGCTCAGGCTCGCGGCGCTGCTGTTCTTTGCGTGGCTGGTGCTCAGGGCATTCGGCATAACCATCGGCCTGGGGATGCTCGGGCTGTAACAAGGAAACACGGGAGACTGTCATGAAAAAAATAACCGTTATTGCGCTCCTCTCCGCCGCCGCGCTGCTCTTTCTCCAGCCGCCGGCGCGAACTGCCGACGAGGCATCGTCGGAGAAGTGGGTCGTCGTAAAGAAGGGCAACGGCATCGTGAGCTACGGAATGCCCGGCTCCAAAGACCCGGTCAAGAAGGTCTACGCGGTGGGCATCGTCAACGCGCCCGTACCGGTAATCGAGGCCCTGCTCCGGGACGTGGACTCTCACAACAAGTACGTGCACATGGTGACCGAGGCGAAAAAGATCGAGCTGCCGGCGCGGAAGAACGCGAAGGATTTGTTCTTCGAATACTGCAGGCTCGGCATGCCGTGGCCCGTGTGGGACCGCGACGCCGTGGGCCAGTGCGAATTCCTCTACCACGCCGCCTCCGGCGAGCTCTGGGTGCACATCAAGGGCTACAGGGCCGATGACTTCAAGCCGAACCCGCGCACGATCCGGATGCCGGTGACGAACCTCGACTTCAGGCTTGTGCCCAAAGGGCCGGCGGAGACCGAGGTGACCTATTCCATTGAGGCGGACCCCTCGATTGCGCTCGCGCCTTTCATCCTGGACATGCTTTTCAAGACGCTGGCCTACAACACCATAAAGAACATGCGTGAGATGGTGAAGCTGGATCCGTACAGGAACGCGAATGCGGTCGTCACCACCACGCCGTGGAAGCGCTGAGGCTGGGGGCAACGCCATGGGTGTCGTCATCATAGGAGCAGGCGTCGCGGGACTTGCCGCCCTGCACGCGCTGAGAAAAGCGGGGGTCGACGCGGTCTGCCTGGAGGCGAGCGACCGCGCCGGCGGGCGGGTGGCCTCCCTGCGCAGGGACGGCTTCATACTGGACACGGGCGCGCAGTTCTTCTTCCGCTATTACGACACCTGCTTCGGGCTCTGCCGCGAGCTGAGGCTGGGCGGGGACATCCGGTCCTTCCCGTTCAGGGCCGGCCTGCCGGACCTGGGACCGCGGAACAGGGTCACGCCGGTGCTCGCCACCATACGGCCGGGCACCGTGCCGCGCACCCTCCTTGACCTGCTCCGGTTCAGGGGCGTGTCGCTCCGATCGGTACGCGAGCTCCTTCCCCTCATACCGACCCTCGCGGCGCGGCACAGGAGCCTCCGCTTCACCCGGGCCGCTGACACGCTGGACCTGGACACGGAGAACCTCGCGGAATACACGCTGCGCCGGTGCGGGACGGAGGCGCTGGAGCGCATCATCCAGCCGGTCGCCTCGTGCATGACGCTGGGCGAGCCGGAGGAGCTGGGCGCGGGGTACGGGATGGCGCTGTTCTGGTACATGATCAACGGCCTCTTCACGCTCCGGAACGGCATCGGCTCGATCAGCGAGCGGCTGCACGAAGCGCACCGGGACAGGGTGCGCTTCGTGACTCCGGTCAGGAGGATCGTGATCGAGAAGAACGAGGTCCGGGGCGTGGAGACCGCGAGGGGCCTCATACAAGCGGACGCGGTCGTCTGCGCCGTCACCGCGACGAAGGCGCTGGAGCTCATGCCGGGCCTGCCGCCGTCCCTGGCCGGACCGCTGCGCACCGCTCGCTACAGCCAGGGCTGCCACGTCATGTTCGGGCTGGAGAAGCGGCTGCTCCCGCGCGGGTGGTACGCGATAGCGCTGCCGCGGAGGAGCGGCTCGCCCATGGCCGGGTTCACGGACAGCTCCATCAAGTCGCCGGCCTACGCGCCGGAGGGCGCGGGCCTGGTGCACTGCTTCACCTACGGCAAACACGCGGCGGAGATGATGGGCATGAAGGACGACGCGGTCGTGCGGGCGCTGGTGGCCGACATCAGGCGGTACGCGCCCTCGATGCCGGACCGGCCCCTCTTCACGGAGATTTGCCGTTTCCGCGAGGCGGTCTGCACCGCGCCTGCCGGCATGCTGACCGCGATACAGCACATGAAGAAGGAGAGCTGCCGCGACGTCAGGGGCCTGGCCCTGGCCGGCGAATACCTCCACATGCCGTCGGTGGACGGCGCGCTCCGGAGCGGGATCGACGCCGCGGAATCATTGCTAGCCTGAACAGAGGAGAGAGGAAGATGGGGAAGAGAGAGATCACCATATACGGATGCGGCATGTCGGGCCTGGTCGCGGCGATCAACCTGGCGCGCGAGGGGCACGCGGTCGTGGTCCGCGACAAGGAGGCGGGGTACGGCGGGGACAGCATGTACAACCCCTCGACCCACTGCACGCCCATCGACCGGAAGCGCTGCTCCGACTACATCGGGATAGACATCTCGGGCGTGTTCTATCCCCTTATCGCCTGCCCCTTTTACCTGCACGACACGCGGTCGGACGCGCCGCACAGCGGGCTCTACTCCGTGGAGCGGGGCGCGCGGCCCGGGAGCCTGGACACCCTGCTGTACGGCATCGCAAAAAATGAAGGCGTATCGTTCGAATTCAGTTCACCGCTGAAGAAGCAGGACCTGGGGAAGCTGCCCCCTGACACGATCGTCGCCTGCGGACTCACGCCATCGGCGTACGAGATGCTCGGAGTGCCAAGCCAGACCTGGTACGGGTGGGTCTCCCGCGGCGAGGCGGGGTTCAGCGACTACTCCCGCATCTGGTGGGACGAGTGCATCACCGAATACGGGTACCTCTCCTCGGCCAACAACTACTACTTCGACCTCCTCTTCTCGATCAGGCCGGTTACAAAGCAGCACATGGAGAAATATAAAACCTTCATGCTGAGGAACGAGGGGCTGGAGTACGACAACTGGAGCTACGTGAAGGGCGCGGTGCCGGTGGCGAAGGGCTCCAACCCCCGCCTCTTCCACGAGGGCATGATCCTGTGCGGCACGATCAGCGGGTACATCGACCCCTTCGGCTGGTTTGGCATAGCCGGCGCGCTCATCTCGGGAAAGATCGCGGCCATGGCGGTCACGGACAGGGCGCGGGCGCAGGAGGAGTTCGGCCGCTTCATCCGCTACTACCGGCGCGTCTTCTATTTCAAGAAATACCTCTGGTACACGCTGCTCAGGCCCCGTGTCGGGCTGCTCGAAAACCTGCTCATCCGGATCGGGCCGGAGCGGTTCAGCAAATTCGTGTGCGACAGGATCTACGAGGAGCGGCACCTCCCCTTCTCGATCCCCGCCTTTGCCCACCTGGGAGCGGAATAAGGCAGCAGGAAAAACGGGCGCTTCCGGGTCCCCTGCATGCGCGGCCGGATCCGGTTCACCCGCCCGGCCGGATAAAAAATCCGCTCTCCACAAATTATTATTTACGCGCACGCCGATCGATGCTATCTTCGTCCCGTCACGAGCACCCGGCGGCACCCCGAAACCGCCCCGGCATGTATACACCACAGCAGAGAGGCCACATAACCATGAAATTACTGAAAATAGCGAAATGGCTCGGCATCGTCATCGCGGGCGCGATTGCCGCCCTGGCCATCCTGATTTACGCCACCACGTTCCACCCGGCCGAGACACAGGACGAAGCGTTCGTGTCCCCTGCTACCGCCCCGGTGCTGAAACCCGGCGCCAGGGTCAAGGTGCTCTCCTGGAACATCCAGTACATGGCGGGAAAGAACTATGTTTTTTTCTATGACCTGCTCGCGGGCGACGGTCCGGACGAGAGGCCGTCGGCGAAAGACGTCGTCCTGACCCGGGGCGAGATCGTGCGCATCATCAGGAGCGAGAACCCGGACATCGTGCTCATCCAGGAGATAGACGAGGGTTCAAAGCGGACCGATTACGAGAACCAGCTCGAGAAGCTGCTCGCCGAGCTGCCGGAATCCTATTCGTCCTACACCTCAACGTTCTACCACAAGGCCGCATTCGTCCCGCACCCGCGCATCAAGGGGAGCGTGGGACTGAAGCTCGCGACGATCTCGAAATACCGGATCTCGAAAGCGGTCAGGCACCAGCTGCCGATAATCCCGGACAACCTGCTGGTCAGGCAGTTCAACTTCAAGCGCTGCATACTCGAAGCGCGGATACCGGTCGAGGGGGGAAAGGATCTGGCGGTGTTCAACACGCACTTCGACGCCTTCGCGCAGGGCTCGGACACCATGAAAAAGCAGGCCGCATACGCGATGGCGCTGTTCGAGAAGACCACGCCGGAGGTATCAGGCTGGCTGATCGGCGGCGACTTCAACCTCCTGCCCCCGGGCAAATCGTACGGACGCCTGCCCGCCCCCCAGCGCGCCTATTTTAACGAGGATACCGAGCTCGCGCCCCTGTTCGGGAAATACCGGTCCGTCCCTTCGCTGGCCGAGATCAACGGCCCGGACTACCTGAGATGGCTGAGCCATTACCCGAACGACCCGGCGGTCAAGGCCCCGGACAGGACCATCGACTTTATCTTTCTGTCCGACAGCGTTGTGCTCATGGAGCACTACATCCGCCAGGGCGAGACCTGGATGATCTCCGACCACCTGCCGCTCGTGGCGGACATCATCGTGCCGCTGAAAAAATAGGATATATTTCTCCCTTGTGCGTATTCATTGGAGCACGTGCTGACGGCCAAACCATGACTGCGATTATTTAACGGGAAGTGAGCTGGTGAACCTTGTTCCCACCCTATTATTTGTGTCTTTCCTGGTATACCTGTACCTGGGCATAACCACGTACCGGCTCAACAGAGAATCCCGCATCAACCGCCAGATGCTGATTATCTGCCTTAATTTCGCGTTGTGGTCTTTCGCCTACACTTTCATGCATGCCAGCAATGACCTGGAAACCGCATTACTCTGGTACAGGCTGGCCACCATCGGCTGGTTGTACTTCATCCCTTTGATCGTGCACCTGCTTGTGCTGCTGTCCAGAAATGAACGCTTCATCAACAGGTTATTCCTGGCCGTGATCTACGGCACGCCTTCAGCGGCGCTTGTCTGGGTCAACCTTTTCCTCATCGACACTTCCCTCATGCATCGCGTAACCGGCGGCTGGACCACGGTCTTCGATATTGGCATAATCTGGACAACCCTGTACCTGTCCGCATATTATGCGGTACTGGGCAACGGATGGTACGCGTTATACCGGTGGGGAGCACAGACACCCTACAAGCGCGAGAAGAAACAGGTGCGGATATTCCTCGTCACCTCGGTCATATCGATGACCCTGGCCTCTGTCTTCGACAACATTCTCCCTTTCGCGGGAGTGGTCCGCTTCCCCCTGGTCGCCCCCGTCGTAACCCTGGTCTGGATGTTCGGACTATGGTACGCCATACATAACTACGGCATGATGAAGATCGACACGTCCTTCGCCGCCAGCGAGATCATCAACAACATGAATGACCTGCTGTTCCTGACGGACCGTGACGGCATCATCAGGCATACAAACCTGCACTCATGCAGGATACTGGGAATGGATACCGCCGGAATCACGGGGAAGACGATCAATTCGTTTGTGCGCCGCCAGAAACCGGTCGAGGAGGCCATGCGCCTTTTCAGGGAATCGCCAGTGAGACACAGCAGCATTGAAGTGGATATCATGCCCCGCAACGGGAAAGAAATCCCGGTGAGGTTTTCAATATCGGTCCTCCGTGACAGGGAAGGCGACATCCTGGGCATCGTATTCGTGGGTTACGACCTCAGGGAAACCAGGAAACTGGAGCAGATGCAGAGCCTGACGCAGACGGAGATGGAGATGGCCGCCCAGGTGCAGGCCCGCCTGTTCCATAACACGATGCCCGCGGACCCGGCGTGGGACATCAATATTGTCTTCAGGCCCCTGTATCCGGTCTCGGGCGACTTCTACGATTTTTACGAGTCCGACGGCAAGCTGCGGGGCGTGTCGCTATTCGATGTCTCCGGCCACGGTGTGTCGGCAGGCCTCATCACCATGATCGCGCGCTCCATCGTCTTCAAGAGCTTCACGACCATGAACGACCGGCCGCTGGAAGAAGTGCTGGCCGTCATCAACGACGAGCTCATGAAAGAGATCGGCCAGATGGACGACTTTGTCACCGGCATCCTCCTCCGGTGCAAAGGGAACATGATGGAATACGTCAACGCGGCACATCCGCATCTTCTCATGCGTCACGCCGATGGAACCGTCGAGGTGATAAAAAATGTTTACCATGACAACCGGGGGACGTTCCTCGGCACCTATGCGGGCATTCGTAACTTTACGGTCCTGAAGTTCGAAGTAAATCCGGGAGACATTGTGCTGATCTACACGGACGCGCTCATTGAATGCATGGGCGACACCAGGCGTCATTACGGCCTGGACCGGCTGATCGTTTCTTTCAGGAGCGCACCGGACGGGAGCGCAGATGATATCATGGCCCATATTATCGCCGACATGGAACGCTTCATCGGCGACCACCCCCTCAGGGACGACCTCACCGCGATTCTCCTCCGGCGCCGTCAGGCATGAATCACCAGGCCCCTACCTGCCGGAGGGAGGCCGCAGCGGCTTCAGCAGGTATTCGAGCCCGTTTAGCCTGATCTCATACAGCGTGGCAAGGAGCATGCCCAGTTTCCCCGGCGGGAAGCCTTTCTGATGAAACCAGGTCAGGTAATAATCCGGCAATTCGCACAGCACGCGGTCCTTGAATTTGCCGAACGGCATCCGTACGGTCTTCAGCTCAATCAGGATCCCGGGATCGGGAACCATTCGCTCCGGGGCGCTCATGGCCGCTCCTTGTATTGATTCGCATCCCGGTCATGTGACCGGCCGCCATCATTCCATGACCTGCCGTAATCTCACGGGCCGGGGATTCGTTCCGCCACCATGCTACACCGGCTTTATAAAATCAATAGTAAATCATCGCCCCAACGGTTTCCGGAACAAGGTGACGGATGCGGGACGAGCCTGTGCACCCGGGGAGATATCCGGCCGACGGGCCCGAACCCTGCCGCACAATCCTGCTTGACAGGACGCCGAACCCGGGTTATCAATAAATCGCCCGTAATGTGGAGGTCTCGCCATGAAACATATCAAAATACGCCGCCGGTACGTCCTGATAGCAATCGGCATCGCAGTCATCATGCTTATCGCGGTCATCAAACCCTCGGACCGGGGCGCCTCCTACACCCGCTATTTTGCGGCCCTTAACGCGGACCTGAAAAAGGAGGGGCCCGGCAGGCCGGTGATTCTCGTTGACATGGACCGCCTGGACAGGAACCTCGCGCTCCTGACCTCCCTCATCAAACCGCCGCTCTCGTACCGCATCGTCGTGAAGTCGCTCCCCTCGGTCCGCCTGGTTCGCTACATCATGGAGAAGACCGGCACGAAAAAATTCATGGTCTTCCACCAGCCGGACGTGAGCCTGCTCGCGGAGGAGTTCGGCGGCGATATCGACATACTACTCGGCAAGCCGATGCCGGCAAGCGCGGTGCGGGAATTCTACCGGGGATTTACCGGGAGGACCGGGTTCAACCCCGCGGCGCAGGTGCAGTGGCTCGCGGACACGCCCGCGCGGGTCAATCAATACCGTTCGCTCGCCGCGGAAAGGAACATCTCCATGAAGATCAGCGTCGAGATCGACGTGGGCCTGCACCGGGGCGGGATCGCAACCATGGCGGACCTGGACGAGGCCCTTGACGCGATCGCGGCAAGCGGCGGGTCCCTCGTGTTCAGCGGGTTCATGGGCTACGACGTGCACGCCGGGTCCGCACCCGCGGTTTTTTCGGGCAGGGAGAGGGCGATCCGCTCGGCCTTTGACGAAACCATGGAGCGGTACCGCGCTTTTTACGATCATGCGAAGAAGAAGTACCCGGCGCTCTTTACAGGCGCGCTCACCCTGAACAGCGGCGGGAGCCACACCTACCGCCTTTTCGACGGCACGGGGCCGGTGAACGATATATCCGTCGGCTCGGGCCTGGTCAAGCCGTCCGACTTCGACACCGTTCTGCTGAAAGACCACGAGGAGGCGCTCTACGTGGCGACCCCCGTGCTGAAGAAGCTCGATGGCACGACCATACCCTTCCTGGAAAAGCTGTCATGGCTCTGGAGCGCGTGGGACCCGAACATGCAGAGGACCTATTTCATCTACGGCGGCGAGTGGCGTGCCGCGTACTGCTCCCCATCCGGGCTGCAGAGGAATTCCCTGTACGGCATGAGCACGAACCAGGCCATCGTGAACGGATCGGCCCGGACCGGCATCGGCGTGGACGATTACATATTTCTGAGGCCCACGCAGAGCGAGGGAATCATGCGCGAGTTCGGGGACATTGTACTGGTCCGGGGCGGAAAAATCGCGGACCGGTGGCAGGCTTTTCCGGAGTGAAGGCGTTTGTCCCAACACGTCGTTGCGAGGAGCCAAGCGACGAAGCACCCTTCGGCTGCGCTCAGGGAACAGACGGTTGCCGAGCGGAGTCGAGGCGCGCTGCGCCCGCGATGACAGCAATAATTCACGGGATTCATGATACGGAAATAAGCATCATCTGAACCGAAGCATGCCGTCGTGCGCCCGTTTGGCCTCCTCGCGCACCTTCCTGACCCGGTCGTTCAGCGCCGGCTCGATCGCCTCGCGCGCCCGGTCGTCGTCGTACAGGCCGAGCAGCCTCACCGCTTCCAGCCGCACGTCAAAGTAACGGTCCTTCATGAGGCGCGCCGCCTCGTCGATCGCAACCGGGTCCCGGAAGACCGCCATGGCCCGCAGGGCCTCGATGCGCACGCCCTTGTACCGGTCACGGCACGCCCGGATGAGGAGGGCCAGGCCCTCCCGGATCGACTCCGCGCCGATCCTCCGGGCAGTCTCTCTCCGGACCGGCTCCGTGCCGTTCATCCCGCGAATCAGCTCGATGAACCGGGTGTCGTTGAGCGCCCTCCGGACCATGTCGCTGTCCATGGACTCCAGCATGGCGCGCGCCTCGTCGCGGACCTCCCGCTCCCTGTCCGCCAGCAGACCGATGAGGTAATCCGCGCTTCCGCTCCCGCCGATCTCGAAGAGCGCCCGGGCGGCCTGGATGCGCAGGCCGTGCAGGTTTTCGTGCAGCAGGTCGCCGACGTACGGCATGAGGCGCCGGTGGCGGGTCGACGCGGCCGCGGTTATCGCATGGCCTTTCACCAGCGCCCTCCGGTCCGCCAGCCCGTCCATGATTACCTGTATGACCGCGGGTTCGTCGGTCGGGCCGCGCTGGGCGAGCACCCTGAGCAGGCCGATCCGCGCGTCACGCGACCCGTCCCGCATGATCTCCTTCATGTACCCGGCCACGGACGGGTCTCCCTGCTCCGCGAACTTAAGAACCGCGAGGGTCTTCACCCACGGGTCCGGGTCATCAAGCAGCTTCCTGAGCCTGTCAGCCGCCTCGCCGCAGGTACCGCACCGCGCTGAAAGGGCGGCAAATGCGCGGTACCGCACCCATGCCCACCGGTGGTCCAGGCATTTCAGCAGGCCCGGGATGTCGTTTTTCCTGTCGAGCCTCTTTATGTTGGGGGGGAAAAAACCCATATGCTGATTACCCTCTGTTGATCCGGGCTCCGCGTATTGTCAAGCATCTCACCGCCGTGTCAGCCCATGGCGCTCTGCCATCCCACCGGCATGCGGACCGCGGGCTTGCTTATACAATATAGCATAATGGGGAAATAAAATCAACAGCGAAACAACAGCGTACCGGTTTTAGAACCGGCGCGCTGGGCAGGAAAATGTTCTTGAAATTTATGATAACCGCTGTTATAAACCCTCAAGAATGATTTTCCCGGCGCAATGGCGGTTCATGCTTGCACAATCCGCAGTTGCGCGGGAACCAGACGGGATTGGCCCACTGTAATCGTTTATCGAATATTGTCTTGAGTTGTCCCATGAACAGGTACCGGCGGGGTCCCTTTCCCCCATAATTTACATTGAAGCAACCATGCAAACCAGGAGGACCGGATGGAACCATTCAGCACGAATCAGGTTGTCGGCATAGTGTTAATCGGGACAGCAATAATCGACATGTACGTTCTTCCGAAAGTATTGCTGAATAATTTCAGCCAGGATCCGGGACCAACGGCGACCCCGCAGCAGAAAGCCGATCTTGAAAAGAAGCGAAAAGCCATGAAGCTTATTGTCATGTTAGTCACATCCGTGACGGCGCTGCTGGGCCTCCTGTTTTTTATCGGCGTTATACCGATAAATACCAATTGAGTTTTAAAAGCACCTCTCACACGGGCCTTCACCGGTGAGCACGCGGGTCCCCGTATGTTGGACACCCGCAGTGACCGCATTCCCCTCGCGTACCGGCCGCGCTAATTTATCTTGACGTAACCAATGAGCGAATGGCTTATGTACCCCGTTCAGATATTAAAAGGAATGCCATGGAAGCAGAGAACCCGGCTAAAAATGAAATTCACGGAATGTTCGAGGGGCCCATACTGCCTCTCGCGCTGAAGCTGTCCATCCCCTTCTTCATCAGCAATGTTGTGGGCCTCCTGTACCTCGTGATCGACACCTATTTTATCACGCTTATCGACCGCGGCTCCACCGCCCTCATCAGCGGGACCGGGCTGGTCTTTCCCGTATACTTCCTCTTCCTCGCCCTGGCCATGGGAATCAACATCGGAGTGAGCAGCCTGGTCGCCCGCGCCATCGGGGAAAAGAACCAGCCGGCGCTGGAGCGCGCCGCCGATTCGGGACTCCTCATCGCGACCGTCCTGGCGGTCTCGACCCTCACCCTGGGGTACGCCTTCGGAAGCGACATCCTTCACTTCCTGGCCGGGTCAAAGCTTACGGAAGAGGCCATCGGGCACGGCCTGCGGTTCTTCCACTTCATCCTGCCCGCCCTGGGGCTGCTGCTGCTGGGGCACGTGCTTCTCGGCGTTCTGCAGGGCGAAGGCCTCACCAGGTACATCGCCACCGCATCGGTCCTTTCGGCCGTGGTGAACATCGCGCTGGACCCGCTGCTGATTTTCTATTTCGACATGGGCGTCGCAGGGGCGGGACTCGCCACGACGCTGGGGATAGCCGTGGCCGCCGTGTACGTCATAGGCATTTTCAAGAGTGAAAAATCATCGATCCCGATACACTGGAACCTCACGAAGGCCAGGGTGAAGCTGGTGCTGGAAATCCTGCGCGTCGGCTCGGTCCAGTCCCTCCAGATGGCCGCCATGTCGGTGACCTTCATGTTCCTCAACAACATCGTTTCTTCCATAGGGCAGGACGCCATGAATTCCTGGGCGCTCTGCGGCAGGACCGACCAGATAATGTTCATTCCCGCCTTCGCCATATCCGGCGCTACCATAAGCATGGTCGGGCAGAACTACGGCCGCGGCAACCTGGCGCGCGTTCGGCGCATATACGCGCGGAATATTCTCCTCGGCCTGGTCATGGTGCTCGGCCTGGCAGTCGTGTACAACATCTTGGCCGAATGGATCTTCTCCGGGTTCTCCAGCGTCGGGGGGGTCATAAGCGGAAGCGTTACCCAGGTGCGCGCCCTCTCCTTCACGTTCATAGGCGTATCCACCGCCATGATATCCGCCTCCACCTTCCAGGCCACGGGAAAACCGCTGCCCGCGCTCCTCATCACCCTGATCAGAATGATCGTCCTGGCCGTACCGGCGGCATACCTGCTGGTGTATGTCTTCGGCATGAAAATGCCCGGCGTGTTCATCAGCCTGGGAGCGGGAAATGTAATAGCGCTCCCCCTGTCGTGGTTCTGGACCAGGCTGCACCTGAAAAAGCTGAAGGTGCGGACCGTCGGCGGGTGAAGCAATTAATAGTGAATAAATACCAGTTATCAATTAAGGGATAAAATCGCCTGCTCGAGCCTGGCGATCGTGTCATCTTTAATACCGGTTTCACTGAACACGATCCGGCCGGCACGGTTCACAAGAAACGTCGCGGGTACATTCCTTTTCGGGTTATATTTTGATATGACAATCTGATATATATCGAGCAGGAAATCATGCTTCACGCCGATCTTCTTTAGAAACCTGCCGGCCTTGTCCTTGGCTTCCCCATCCTGGTCGTTAAGATCTGTCGCTATCAGTAGCAGAGTAAGCTTTTTATTGACACCGTATTTTTTTTCCAGCTCGATCAGCGCGGGAACCTCTTTTTTGCACGGCAGGCAATAGCTTGCGAAAAATGAAACAATCAGATTCCCCTGAAGATGGGATTTGCTGACCATGTAATCATTATTGCTCATCAGCATGAATCCGGGCGCCACGCGCGCGGACGCATCGGTTAGGCCAAGCATTAATGAAAACAGGAATAATCCGAAAGCCTTGAACAGAGGTTTCATTTATTCATTGCTCCGCATGATGATCAAAATCTCATTGAAACCCCGACATCCACACCGTAATTTTCTTTTTCTATTTCATTTTTATCTATGGCCCTGTGAGGATTACCGAGAAAGTTCGGATTAAGAATTAACGAATACGTGTTGTTGATAAAGAAGTTGCCGGTAATTCCGGCCTCCTTTTCCTGGGCGTTTTTTACCAGATACGTGATACCCATGGCTATGGTAGCCAGACCAAACCCGCCCATGGCTATACCGGTAGCCAGACGTATGGTTTTAAATGTTGAGTAGAGGGAATTTGACGAGTTCCAGACACCCAGGCGATTGTCAGTATACCAGACTACTCCGGCGCAGGCCCCTGTTAAGATAACGCCGCCGATTGTCAGCCAGCCGTAAATATGGCTCGTCTTTTTCGGTTTTAACGTTTTACCCTCAAATTCCTTATACTGTTTCGCGTATCCTTCAGGCGATATCCGTTTTGTCAGCCTGGCGGTAAAGGCCTCAACCGCGCGGTATATATCACTCTTGGATTTGGCCATTTCTTTTTCAGCAAAATCCGCCGTGCCCTTTTCTACATCGACGATGCGTCCGTTGATGATGATATTCTGCTCTATTTTCATGATGGTCCCGACCAGCATTTTACGGGCACTCATCAGTTTCCCCGCCTGGACGGCGCACGAAACGTCGGTACAACCTGTCATCTGGAATCCCTGTTCATTCAATATCTTGCTCATCTCGTTTCTTTCAATGACAACGTATTGGCCGGTATTGATCATTTCCGTCCGAATGAGGTCCGATATTTTCCTGGCCTCACTTTTTGAAACATCTTCACTGGAAAAATCCATGATTGCAACTCTGATCCTATCCTGGTCTTTCGCATAAAGAGGAACAACAAGTATCACCATAAAAAATACAATACATGCATATAGCTTTTTCATATTAACCTCGGTTTTCCTGAAAAGATATGATCATTTGCTTAATTATATATTTTACGCGCGGAAAGCACCAGATGCACATTAATGGTAAACAATTATTATTAACATCTGTTAGTTTATTGCAAGACCGCACTATCCGGGCGCACGGTTGGCTTAAATTGCATTTTTCATATAACATCTACCAGCATTACTGTCAAGCTATTTAATAGCGTGCGTTACAACTCATTGATTTGCATGCCCCGGCAGGTTGTCATGAGCACGGTCTACCGATATTCACACCTGCGTTCCCCGATAATGTTGTGCGATTCGAAAAATACAATAAATGAATCCGCTCTGTTGAGCGGATTCATTTATGCATAATTGTTTGTTATTCTTATCAATTTTTCTTCACCATCTTCAACAGATCATCCACCTCGAGCACGGGCCTGTCGTATCCCCGGAGCGCCACGTTGATCATGGCATTGCCGACCTCCCCCAGCGTCGTGATATATTTCGGGAAGAGCGCCCTGAGCGGCCGGTACAGCGCCCCGAGCGCCCGGTAATACGAGGGCGCGTTTTTCAGCCCCGGCGTGGGCTTCATGAAGCCCGGGCGAATGCCATATGCCTTCCTGAAAGGAAGCTTCATTAAATCGTTCTCGACCTTCCCCTTCACCCGCGCCCACCTGACCCTGCCCCTCTCCGTGCTGTCCGTGCCGAGCCCGGAAACGTAGCAGAACACCATGTCCGGGTTGTTCCGCGCGAGGATCCCGGCCACGTGCAGGGTGAGGTCGTAGGTCACCCGGTAATAGTCCTCCGCGCTCATGCCCACGGAAGACCGGCCCAGGCAGAAGAAGCAGGCGTTGTAGCCTTTCAGCTCCTTCTCGATCGGCGTGATATCGAGAAAATCCCTGTGGATGATCTCCTTCAATTTGGGGTGCGAGACCCCGCACGGCCTCCTGCCGATCACCAGCACGGCCTCCACGTCATCGCGCAGCAGGCATTCATGCAGCACTCCCTCGCCGACCATGCCGGTCGCGCCTGTTACTATTGCTTTCAGCTTCATGTGCGGTTCTCCCGAAATTATTAATGAACAGTTAAACATTAATGCTGGTTCCCGGGATATTCAGTTCACCGGGGGGAGGGCTTTTTATACCTGCTGCGGACATAGCGCAGGCTGTAGCCCTCTTCGACTTTAAGGATATGCAGGGTTCCGTCGAGCTGGCGTGAAGCTACCTGGATTACATATACGGGCGGGACCCAGCGCTCTATTGCGCACGAACCGGTATCAAAAAGGCGCACCGTACCATTTCCGCTGCCGGCTGGAATTTCACGTGTTGCACTGTCGGCGCCGCCCGGGTCTATTTCTTCGGCTTTTACCTCGGTGCCGTCCAGAAAGTCCAGTATATCGTAATGGTCAATCCTGAAGATTGACATGGCATTTTCGCGGTCGATTATGATATCGTAATAAGCGGGCGAATCGGTATGATGATGCATGGCAAATTGAGCGCTCATGGCCGTATTACTTCATGATTTCAGGCCTCCTGTCCACTGTTTTTTTATGTTGAAGATTTCCTTTTGATGTCCCGGAAAATATAAAGATGTAAAAACATCACTCGTTATTTTTTTAATTATGCGTTGGCGGGCAATACCCCGCCGACTGCCCGTATATTTTGAGAACCGGTTCATCCACCCGCCTGTCCAAAAGTATATTCATAAAGAAGGAGACGCAATTATGAAACATGCAGCTATTTATTTCATGATATTGCTCGTTTCGGCTGTGCCGGCGCTTGCCCGGACGGACGTGATGCCGCAGAACGCGGTCGAGGTGCGGGTCATATCCGACAACGGCGCGGAATATCCCCGGTACCGGGCCCATCCCGCGTGTGAGCGGCGCGCGGGCTCGTACTTCTACATGGAAGCGGTCCGGGGGGAGAAGTATTCGATCAGGGTGACGAACCGGACGAACCGCCGCGTCGGCGTGGTCATCGCCGTGGACGGGAGGAACATCATCAGCGGGCAGAAGTCCTATCTGAAAAACAGCGAGCGGATGTACATCATCGAGCCGTACGCTACCAACGAGTTCGAGGGGTGGCGTACGGGCATGGACCGGACCAACCGCTTTTACTTCACCGGCCAGTCCGATTCCTACGCCGAAAAAGTCTTTGCCGACGCATCCGCCATGGGCACCATAGCCGTGGCCGCCTATCGCGAGAAGGAGCGCGCGGTCACGCCCGTGACGCCCCGGGAGGATAAATATTCATCGCGCTCAAAAGGCGCCGGCGGGAGGAGCTCGTCCGAGCAGTGCGCGAAGGACGAGGAGGCCGGTACCGGGTTCGGCGAGACGACCTACTCCCCGTCCTATGAAGTGGCGTTTGAGCCGGAAAGCGGCGCGTCCGGCACCGTCGTGCTGAAATACGAGTGGCGTTCCGAGCTCTGCCGCAGGGGGATCGTGGCGTGCGACCGGCCCAACCGGCTCTGGCCGCTGACCGGCGGTTTCGCGCCGGTGCCGGACGGCTTCAGGGAATGAGCGAACGCCGCGCCGCGTCAGGAAAGGGACCGGCGCGGCACCCCCTTGCCCGGCAGCCGCATGTACTTCTTAAGCATCCAGTCGGCGCCGTGCTTCCGCATTTCCAGCTGCATCCGCGCCGCGTTGCCGAAGAAGCCCCGGTCCTTTTCCATGATCCGCATAAGCGCCTTCTCGCAGCGGCCGGGGTCCACCGCGTACAGGCAGACTGCCGCATGAACGGCCAGGAGCAGGTCCTCGCCCTCGGCCAGGGCAAACAGTCGCTCGACGCCCTCCCTGCCGAATTGCACTATCTCCCTGCCCAACCCGGACAGCTTGTTGAACCTGTTCATCCCCGGGCCAAACCGGTCTTCCGTCATATAGCGGTGCCCGGTCCTGCATGCCTGCACGAAACGCACCATCAACCTGTCAAGCTCTTTCATAACGCCTCCTGTAACCTGTTTATTCCCTTACTACGAACGGGACGGCGTTCACGTAAAAATTTTTTTTGGTCGGCCGGCGAGACGGCTCAATTTCCCCGCGAAATAAGTATTGACACATCGGCGCCGTTGTAATTATTTTTATTACCATAACTACAGGAGGCGCCCATGTTCCCCATCTCGAACATTCTCTACCCGATCAACCTCAACTCGAAGAACATCTCTTCCGTGGTCAAGGCCCTGGAGATAGCCCGGTTCTTCAAGTGCACCATCCACATCCTGTACGTCAACGATCCGGGCGCGAGCCGCTGGTATCCCGCCGACCATGAAGACGCTGTGGCTCTCAAGGTGAAAGAGGTGGTTCCCGGGGAGGTGCTCGAGAAAAGCAGCATCAGGTACGCGGTTGCGAAGGGCGAACTTGCCGGAGAAATCATGTCGTACTGCAAAAATAACAACATCGACCTGATCGTCACCGGCCACAAACTCCGGAGCAAGCTCTATTCCATGCTGTTCGACAGCCCGGACGTCAACATCATCGACACGATCCCCGTGCCGGTGCTGGTGATCCCCAAGAAATAGCAGGGCTACCCGCCGCCAAAGGCGAGGTACGGTTTTTCAAGCGCCGTCATGGCATTGACGATGAGCTCGACGAGCCCGCCGTAATGGATGCCCGATTTTTCCGTGGCGCCGTAGTAATCCAGTATGTCCCGGATCTGCCCCTTGCAGTTGGAGCAGGGCGCGCACACGTACTTGTTCACGTCCGCGCCCGGGCAGTCCGCGAAGGCCTCCAGTATCTGCCGGAACTTTCTCCTGCCCGCGACGCTGACCCGCCAGTCCCTGAAATTCGCCGAGGACATCACGGCCAGGCCGCTCCCGCCGCCGCAGCAATAGTTGTCAACGCCGTGCGGCGTCATCTCGCGGAACCCCGGGCAGAGCTTCCGGAGTATGCGGCGCTGGGGCTCCACGATGCCCAGGTTCCTCACGATGTTGCAGGGATCGTGCAGGGTCACGGGGAAATCGTTGCGGGAGGGATCAAGATCTATCTTCCCGCTGAAAACAATGTTCTCCAAAAAAGTCATCGAGCTTTCCCGGGGGATATTCAGGCCGCCGGTCAGGATCCGGTCCGCGATGGTCATTAAGGCCTTGTGCTCGTGTCCGCACTCCCCCATCACGATTTTTTTCACGCCGAGCTTTTTCGCGATCTCCGCGTGCCGGAGCGCGACCCGCGCGAGCTGCACGTCGTCATAAAACAGGCCGTAGTTTACGCCGTCGTAGCCCGGGTCCTCGGAGGAGAGGGTCCAGCTGATCCCCGCGGCGTTCATCAAAATCGCGAAGGCCGCCGGGTTCTCGGGCCAGGAGAGTATCTCGCCCGCGTTGTGTATCAGGAGCACGTCGGCCCCCTCCCGGTCCCACGGCGTCTCGATCCTGATGCCGGTCTGCTCGGAGAAGTCCTCGTCCAGGAACTCGACGTTCTCCCGCACCACCTTCGGCGTCATGCCCGTGGAGGAGCCCTTTTCGAGCTGGAGGACCGTGCCCTTCTCATGGAGCTCGCGCGGGGCCCAGCCGAGCTCCTGGCTGAAGAGCTTGCGGAGCTCCCGCGTTATCAGGGCGTTGTCCACGCCCATCGGGCAGGCCTGGGCGCAGCGACGGCACAGGGTGCACCGGTACGCGAGCTCGTACAGCCGCGTGATGAGGGTCCAGTTCAGGCCGATGTCCGAGTCCAAGAACAGCGAGCGGAGCCGGCCGAACGGCCGCGCGTACCGGTTGACAAGGCGGCGGAACACCTCGGAGCGGTACGTGGGCCGGTACAGGTCGGCACGGCCGCTCTCCTCGTACACCGGGCAGGCGGACACGCAGGTCTGGCACCGCGCGCAGTAATCCAGCGACAGGAGGAGCGGCTGGAGGAAAGCCCAGTTGTCGTCGCGGCTTAACAGCTTCTTTAAACCCGCGACGAACTTCTCTACATATGCCCTCTCCTGCTCCGGGCTTTCCGGCCGGGGAAGGCCCATGCCGATAAACCCGTCCAGGTTGCAGACCAGGCGCCCCCTCTGCTCGTCCGTTATCCTCTTCCACGCCGGCTCTTCATCATAGGGCGGCGGCAGGGGCGCGAGGTCCCCTGCCGAGGGCTCGGCGAGGTCGCCCTGCGGGCATGATGCGATGTCGTTTATATCAAGATTTTTTTTCATTTCCGTTTACCTCTCTGGCGGCGTCGGCCCAGGTTTTCCCCCCGCCGCCCCGCACGTGGGGGGCGGACCAGGTCAGCCCCCGGCCGAGCTGGGCCTCCATCTTCTTCGCCATGGCATCGTTCATCGGCTCGTCGTTCCACCGGATCTCATGGTAGGTGAAATACTTGGCCAGGAAATGTATCATAAAGGTGAAGGGCAGGTACGCGGCGAAGAGCGCCGTTATCGCGACATGCGCCGCGAGGACCGGGTGGAGCGCGAAGCTGCCGTCGCCGGTAAAGAAGCTCAAAAGAAAAAGCTGCATGCCGGCCGGGTAATCGCCGGCCATGAGGCAGGCGGCCCCGCCGCTCGCGAACATCGCGAGAAGAAAGAGCAGGTTGAAGCGGGCGGCCGGCGTGGTGAACGGCTCGAGCGAGGGATCGACGAGCCTCTTCACGAAGAGCCCCGCGGCCCCGAAGGCGCCGATCGCGTAGCCCGCGGCGGCGAGGACGAAGGCGGCCGCCCGGAGCGCCTCGTCAACCGCGCGGCGCGGGATCAGCGCGAGGTCGGCGCAGAGAACGAGCAGCATGAACACGAGAAGGTATATGCCCGAATGAAGCGCGAACGAAAAGATCCATAGCTTCCTGTTCCGCTCCCACACGGCTTTTAAAAAAAGGATCTCCTTCAGCATGTACAGGATCTCGCCCGTGCGGGAAACCGAGCGTTTTTTGGTCCACCATTCGAACTCCTCGTAGTAGGAGCCGCCGTACGCGGCCTTCCCCTTTTCGCGCGGCACGGGCGCGAGCTCCCAGCGCAGGTGCACGGGCATGCGCGCCGTCTTCCAGGTCCGGTACACGGCCACAATGACGAATACTGCGAGGGCCGCGTACGCCAGTATCAGCAGCGCCTGTCCGTTCATCACGCCTCCTCCCGCACCGACACGGTGATTTTAAAAAGGGCCGACAGCACCAGGAGCCCCGCCGCCCAGATCCCGGCCGTGATCGCAAGCTCCGGCAGCGTAGGAACGTATTCCGCGAGCGCGCCCGCGGGAGATGGATTGAACCCGGCCGGCACGAACCCGATCCCCTTCTCGAGCAGGATGCTCGCGAACACCAGGACAGCGGCCGCCATCATGGCGCCGTTGTTTTTCCTGAGACGCGGCATCAGGAGAATGACAAGCGCTCCCGCGCCGCACGCGGCGGACAACGCCATGACCGGCATGAAGCCCGCGCCGCCGTCGGCACCGAAGAACAGGGA
The DNA here is from genome assembly GCA_029564515.1 of Spirochaetota bacterium. Classification (GTDB taxonomy): domain Bacteria; phylum Spirochaetota; class UBA4802; order UBA4802; family UBA5550; genus RBG-16-49-21. The sequence goes on from JAKQPV010000125.1 coordinate 25,869, forward strand.
CCCGAGCGAGTGCCGGTACGCCGGTATGCCGCTGTAGTACGCGGTGAAAAACTCAAGAATAAGGAAAAAAACATGCGCGGTAAACGCGTACGCTATGATGAGCGAGAGCGCGGCGCGCGGCTCCCTGCCCGGCCTGAACGAGGTGAAGCGCTCGACCGCGGCGCAGAGGAGCAGGAGCAGGGCCGGCCCGGAGGCGAAGGCCGAGGCCAGGAAGCGGACCGCCGTGATAGCGGAGAGCCAGAGGTGCCGGTCCGGCAGGCCCGCGTATATGAAGGCGGTCACGGTGTGAATGCTGATCGCCCAGGGTATCGAGATGTATATCAGGGGCTTTACCCAGCGCGGGGGCGGCATTCGCTTCCGCTCCGCTCCCAGCGTGGCCCAGCCGATGAGAAGGTTGAGAGCGAGGTAGCCCGAGAGCACGACCGTGTCCCAGAACATCGGCGATTTCGGAGAGGGATAGAGGAAGACGTTGAGGATCCTGAAGGGCTGCCCCATGTCCGCGAAGATGAAGGCCAGGCACATGATTACGGACGAGATGGCCAGGAACTCGCCCAGGATGGTGATCGGCCCGAACACGCGGTGGTCATGTAAATAGTAGGGAAGCACCACGGTCACCGCCGAGGCGGCCACTCCCACGAAAAAGGTGAACTGCCCGATGTAGAGCCCCCAGGAGGTGTCCCTGCCCATGCCCGTGACCACGAGCCCGTCCCTGACCTGGAGCAGGTAGAAGGCGAATCCAACCGCCGCGGCAAGGGCCAGCAGCAGCATCCATGACCAGTAGAGGCGGCTTCCTGACAGGGCTTTTTCTAACATGATGACCTCATACCAGGTAAAACACGCTCGGGCCGGTCCCGAGCGACGGCTTCCGCCGCAGCGCGTAGCGGCCCGCCAGGGCCTTTCGCACGTCCGAGCCCGCATCGTTCAGGTCGCCGAAGATCAGCGCCCCTGTTTTACAGGCGGTTACGCAGAGCGGCAGCTTTCCGGTGTCGGCCAACTCATCGCAGAAGGAGCATTTTTCCACCACGCCCTTTGTCCGGCGCGGATATCCGGGATTCGCAGCCTTTACCGGGAGGACCCGCGCCGGGTCGGACCAGTTGAAGCTCCGGGAGCCGTAGGGACAGGCCGCCATGCAGTAGCGGCACCCGATGCACCGGTGCATGTCCATCATCACGATGCCGTCCTCCCGCTTCCAGGTGGCCCCGGTCGGGCAGACCCTTACGCAGGGCGGGTTTTCGCAGTGGTTGCAGAGCGTCATGACCTCTTTCCCTTTCAGGTCCTGCCGCGTGAACTCGTGCGCCTCGTCCGGAAAGGCGCGCTCGAAGGTCTCCTTCCATATCCATTTAATCTCGCGCTTTGTGTCCGCGATTGACGGTACATTGTGGCCTTTATGGCAGGCGGTGATGCACTCTCGGCAGTCACCGGCCGCGATACAGCGGGCGATGTCCACGGCCATGGCGCGGCGCGGAGCCGCGGCCTTCGGCACGCCGGCTGCAAGCAGGTCGCCGCGGACCACGTCGAACGCGGCAGCGCTCCCGAACAGGGCCAGGCCGGTCCTGAACGCGCGCCGTAACAGGTCGCGCCTATTCAGCTCCATGCGCCACCTCCTCCGTATAATGATGGCAGTCCCAGCAGGCGGGCGCGGCGCCGAGCGAGGCGTGGCACCGGTCGCAGAACGCGGACTTCTTCGCGTGGCACTTGAAGCAGGTGCCGGACAGGCTCTTCTCGTAGGTTTTGCCGCCGGCCGAGACCGGCGTGCGGTCGCCCGTGCGCACCACGCTCTCCCGCCATTGCCGGAGCAGCGTCATGTGGCTCTGCCGCATGTAGTCGGCCGGCATCACGCAGGCCTTCTCGCCCGCCGGCAGCTCGAGCTTCGGCGGAGAAGATTCCTGGCCGGGCCGGAGCCCGTAGAGCACCGGCAGGCCCGCCGCGAGCAGCACGGCGGCCAGGAGCGGTATGATAATGCGCAGATCACGCATCGGCCGCCTCCCCGCCCGCGAACGGCTCGCCCCTCAAGTTCGCGGTCCGTGGTATTTCGTGCTTCATCACGAGCGCGTTGCCCAGGAGCTCGTGCACGCCGCAGACCTGCACGCCCGGGACCCAGTAGTCCATGACCGCGGGGAGCGTGGCCTTGTCTATGGCGCAGATGCAGGAGAGCATGTTCACGCCGCGCGTCTCCCGCACGTGGCGCACGGCGGCAGCCCGCGGCAGGCCGCCCCGGAGCCGCGCCTCTATGTTCTCGTCCGTGCCGATGCCGGACCCGCTGCCGCAGCAGAAGGTCCGCTCGCGGATCGTCTCCTCCGGCATCTCGAAAAATTTATTGCATGAGGCCCTGATGACCGCGCGCGGCTCCTCGAGCAGGCCCATGCCGCGCGCCGGGTTGCACGAGTCGTGGTAGGTGACGCGGTACGCATCGTTCCGCGACGGGTCAAGGTTGAGCTTTGTGTTATGAACGAGGTCGGCCGTGAATTCGCAGATGTGTATGATCTTCGCCGAGCGCGCGTTGTCGAAGCGCGTCCCGGTGACCGGCGACACCGGCACCTCTAGAAAATCGGCCGGACCGTTCATGGTGTTCATGTACTGGTGTATGACGCGCCACATGTGGCCGCACTCCCCGCCCATCATCCACTTCACGCGAAGCCGCCCGGCCTCGGCGTAGAGCTTCGCGTTCAGCCGTTTCATCAGCTCGTGCGACTGGAAAAGGCCGAAGTTGCCCCCCTCCGACGCGTACGCGCTGAAGGTGTAGTCCAGGCCGATCTCGTGCAGCAGCATCAGGTAGCCGTAGAAGGTGAAGATGTGCGGCTCCGCGAAGATGTCGGCGGAGGGAATAATGAAAAGCACTTCCGCGCCCTTCCGGTTTATGGACGGCTCGATCGTGATGCCGGTCAGGTCCTTTATCTCGTCCGCGGCGAACTCGATGTTGTCCCGGAAGGTGTGGGGCTGTATGCCCAGGTGATTCCCGGTCCGGAAGCAATTGGACGCGGGCTCGATGATCCAGTTGATGTTGACGCCGACCAGGTTCAGGAGCTCGCGGCCCATCATGGTGATCTCGGCCGTGTCGATGCCGTAGGGGCAGTAGATCGAGCAGCGGCGGCACTCGGTGCACTGGTAGAAATAATAGAACCATTCTTTGAGCACGTCTTCCGTCAGGTCGCGCGCCCCCGCCAGTTTTCCGAAAAGCTTTCCCGACAGGGTGAAGTAGCGCCGGTACACGGAGCGGAGGAGCTCCGCCCGCAGCACGGGCATGTTCTTCGGGTCGCCCGAGCCCAGGAAAAAATGGCACTTGTCGGCGCACGCGCCGCAGCGCACGCATATGTCGAGAAAGAGCTTCAGGGAGCGGAACCGCCCGAGCCGCTCGCGCATCCCGCCGACGATGATCTCTTTCCAGTTCTCCGGCAGCTTCCAGTCCTGCTCGTACGGCTGCCACTCCCGCGGATTGGGCAGGCCCAGGTACTCGACGTGCTTCTTCACGCCCGCGTGGCTGTAGGTGCCGGGCCGGAACGGGGCCGGCTCGTCCATCCAGCCCCTGCGCGGGGGGCGGTAATCGTATTGAACAAGCTCGCCCGGCTGTATCTTGATGGCCATCGCTATTTTCTCTCCAGCTCGTACCCGGATGATTTCAGCTTCTCCGCGAACTCGCTCTCCCATTCCTCGTAGGTATGCGTTTTAACCGGGTAGTCCCAGGGATTGACGTGCCGCCGCGTCCGCGTCGTGTTGGCCAGGTTCCGCGCGGGCGAGAGAAACACGCCCGCGAAGTGCACAAGCTTGCCGAAGGGCAGGTACGCCGCGAGCGCGGATACCAGGAAGAGGTGCAGGTAAAAGAGCGCGCCCGCGCCCTTCGGCACAACGGGCGCGAAGTGGACCAGGCCAAGCGCCAGCGCCTTGACCGCGTTCAGGTCCTGCCTGAATACATGGCGCATCAGCACGCCGGTGACCGCGATCGCGATGATGAGCAGGAGCGGCAGGTAGTCCGCGGCAAGCGACAGGTAGCGGAGCGTGGGCACCGCGAGCCGCCGCCCGAGCAGGTAGGCCAGGGCAGCACACAGCGTGATGTCTGTCAGGTACACCGGCGGCAGCGCCGTCTCGAACAGGCCGTCGGCCGCCTGGAGCCAGGCGACCGGCGCGGGAACCGGCTCGGTGAAGAAGCGGAGGTGCCGGAGCACGACGGCGAGCATCGACCAGTGGAACACGAGCGCGCCGAGCCAGAGCCACTTGCTTGACCCGTACGCGAGAGCCTCCCCGGCCCGCTCCGCCTTCATGTTGCGGAAGAGCGAGCGGAACAGCAGGACCTCGAGGAGCATACGTCCCCACACGCCCGCCGCGGTGGAGGGATTGTCGGTGCCCCCGGTCCGGATCCAGCCGAGGGATTTCTGCTGGCCGCCGGTGGCGGGGATGCGGAACGGCACGGGAGAGAGCCCCCACCGGATAATTCTGTAGATGACGCCGCACAGGAACAGGCCGGCGGCCGCGTACGGCACGATGACCGCGAAGAAATAGGGCGCCCCGCCCCACTCGATCCCGGCAAGGGCGGCGGCGATGAGGAAGAGCATGAGCCCGAATGAAATCAGGGGGATCATTCCTTGCCCTCCGCCGCGCGAAGCATGCCGCCTCGCAGCTCCCTGACCCGCAGGCCGGAGATCTTTTCCCGCCGCTCCTGGTAGATGTCAAAAGCCATGAGAAGCAGCTCGTCAATGCGGGCCTCAAGCTGCGTGGCAGCGTCCGCCCCGGCAACCTCCCGCACAATTCCCCTGAGCGCGGGGATGAAATCCACCGCCCCGGACGGAGAAAAATCCTGCACTGCCCGGAGGGAGAGGATGTCAGTCAGGGCGCGGGTCGCGGCATCACGGTCAGAACCCGTACCGGGGTCAGAGCCTCCACCGGGGTCAGAGCCCTTCAGTACAAACAAGGCAAGGGTCTCGATTGATTTCTTTATTAGTATTCCTGCCGGATTCTTGAATTGATTGGAGTTATTATTAAAAAAAAGGGCTGTTTCAGGCTGATAACTATCTATGACAGCATCCAGCCATTTCTGCACAATTATATTTTTTTGTTTAATTAAATCTTTCATTATTAGATCCTGTCATCGCGAGTGTAGCGCGCCTCGACTCCGCTCGGCAACCGTCTGTTCCCTGAGCGCAGCCGAAGGGTGCTTCGTCGCTATGCTCCTCGCAATGACATATTGTTATCCAAATGTTTTTTTAATTGAAATTCAACCTCTTTCTTACTAACATCATACACTGTCGTCTGATTTTTGCAATAATTTCTCTTGACAGTTTTCCTTTAATCTTAACATAATGAATAGTATTCATAAAATATATGGTATTTAGTCAACTAAAAAATATTCCGGAGGTTGACCATGTCCGACACCCCTCTCCTCGATGATCTTGAAAAAGGCCCGTGGCCGAGCTTTGTCAAAGAGATGAAGCGCGCGGCGCTGAAAAGCCCGGCAGCAAAGGACCTGCTTGGCCTGGTAGAGCTGTCCTACAAAGACCGGGTAACGCACTGGAAGCACGGCGGCATCGTCGGCGTGACCGGGTACGGCGGCGGCGTTATAGGCCGGTACTCTGACGTGCCCGAGAAGTTCCCGAACGCGGAGCAGTTCCACACCGTCCGGGTCAACCATCCCTCGAGCTGGTTCTACAACACCGAATCGCTGCGGAAGATCTGCGATCTCTGGGAAAAGTACGGGAGCGGGCTCACCAACTTCCACGGCTCCACCGGCGACATCATACTCCTGGGGACCCGCACCGAAAACATCCAGAAGTTCTTTGACGAGCTGGTAGAGCTCGGCTTCGACCTGGGCGGCTCCGGCTCCGTGCTGCGGACGCCGACGGGCTGCGTGGGGCCGGCGCGGTGCGAGTGGGCCTGCTTCGACTCGCTCGACCTGGTTTACGACCTGACCCAGACCTTCCAGGACCAGCTCCACCGGCCCCGGTGGCCGTACAAGTTCAAGATCAAGGCGTCCGCCTGCCCCAACGACTGCGTGGCGGCGATAGCCCGCGCCGATTTCACCATCATCGGCGCCTGGAGGGACAGCATCCGCATCGACCAGAAAGAGGTGAAGGAATACGCGGCGCAGGGCATGGACATCAAGGGGCTCATCGCGGACAAGTGCCCCGGCGGAGCGCTCGCCTGGGACGAAAAGAAGCGCGAGCTTTCCGTGAAGCCCGAGGACTGCACGCGCTGCATGCACTGCATCAACAAGATGACGAAGGCGATACGGCCCGGCACGGACAGGGGCGCGTCAATCCTGATCGGCGGCAAGGCCCCGATCCAGAAGGGGGCGTTCCTCTCCTGGATGCTAATTCCCTTCATGAAGGTCGAGCCGCCGTATACCGAGATAAAGGACCTTCTCGAGAAAATCTGGGACTGGTGGGACGAGCACGGCCGCAACCGTGAGCGCATCGCGGAAACGATCGCGCGCATGGGGTTCAAGGAGTTCCTGAAGGCCCTGGGGCTCAAGCCGCTCCCGCAGATGGTCAAGCACCCGCGGTCGAACCCGTTCATTTTCTTTAACGAATAACCCGCAGTAACGACAAGGAGGCGGAACAATGGCGAAGAAAACAGATATCGGCCCCCCCGACTACCGGATGATGCTCCCGGAGTCGATCAAGGAAAATTACGGAAAGTGGAAATACCATGAGATACTGAAGCCCGGCCTGATGAAGCACGTCGCCGAGTCCGGTTCCGAGCTCTACACCGTGCGGGTCGGGTCCCCGCGGCTGGTCAGCATTGACTTCATCCGCGACATGTGCGACCTGGCGGACCGCTACTGCGGCGGCTACCTCCGCTTCACCAGCCGCTACAACGTCGAGTTCATGACTCCCGAGAAGAAAAACGTGGAGCCGCTCATCGCCGACGTGAAGAAGCTGGGGCTGCCCGTGGGCGGCATCGGCGACTGCATCTCCAACGTCGTGCACACGCAGGGATGGATCCACTGCCACAGCTCGGCGACCGACGCCTCGGGCCTGGTCAAGGCGATCATGGACGAGCTCTACCCCTACTTTACCGAATTCAGGCTGGAGGCGAAGCTCCGCATCGCCGTGGCCTGCTGCATCAACATGTGCGGCGCGGTCCACTGCTCCGACCTGGCGGTCGTCGGCATCCACACGAAGCCCCCGAAAGTCAACAACGAGAAGCTCGCCGCTACCTGCGAGATCCCCTCGGTCCTCGCATCCTGCCCCACAGGCGCCATTCACAAGCACCCGGACAAGGACGTGAAGGGCGTGGTGGTGCGCGAGGAGCGGTGCATGTACTGCGGCAACTGCTACACCGTGTGCCCGGCCATGCCCCTGGCGGACGCGGTGGGAGACGGGCTGGCCGTGTTCGTGGGCGGGAAGGTGTCCAACGCGCGCAAGCCGCCGATGTTCTCGCGGCTCGCCATTCCCTTCATCCCCAACAACCCGCCCCGCTGGCCCGAGGTGACCGGGGCGCTGAAGAATATCATAGAGGTCTACGTGAAGGACGCGCGGAAATACGAGCGGCTCGGGGAATGGATCGAGCGTATCGGGTGGGAGAAATTCTTCCGCCTGACCGGCATCCCCTTCACCGAGCACCATATCGACGACTTCACGGGAGCGACCGAGACGTTCAGAGCGACCACGCAGTTCAAGTGGTAAAGGAGGCGCGCCATGGCTGACCAGTCGATGGAGGAGCTGAAACAGAAGATCATCGAATTTCTAAAAAAATCGGGGCAGACGAAGAACCGGGACGTTGCCGCCGCGCTGGGAGTGGAGAAACGCCTGGTGGACAACGCCATCGGCGAGCTGAGCAGGGAGGGGGTCATCGAGTACCTCTACCTTAACGGCTCGTTTATAAAGCTGAAAGACGCGTGAGGCGGCACCCCGCCGCGCGCTGCGAATACATCAAAGGAGGAACGGACACAATGGCGACAATCGACCTGAATGGAGTGATGATGGAAGTCGACGAGGACGGCTTCATCCAGGAGCCGGATAAATGGACCGAAAACGTCGCGAAGGCCCTTGCCGAGAAGGAAGGGGTCAGCGAGCTGACGGAGGCCCACTGGAAAGTCATGAACTATCTCCGCAACTATTTCCTGGAAAACGGCATAGCCCCCATGGTGCGGAAGCTTACCAAGGAGACGGGGGTCGACCTGAAGACGATCTACTCCCTGTTCCCGCAGGGGCCCGCCAACTCCGCGTGCAAGTGGGCCGGGCTTCCCAAGCCGACCGGATGCGTCTAAGAAGCGGGCCGCGATGACGGGACCGTCCGGCGCCAGGCCGGGCATCGCCGTGGGCGGCATGCGCGGCGGCTCGGGCAAGACCGTGCTCTCGCTCGGGCTCATCCGCGCGCTCACCCGCCGGGGGCTCACCGTGGCCCCCTTCAAGAAGGGGCCGGACTACATCGACCCCTCATGGCTCTCCGCCGCGGCGGGGGTCCCCTGCTACAACCTCGACCTCTACCTTCTTGAAAACAAGGAGAACCTCCGTTCGTATCGCGACTCGAATCCCGGCGCCGACTGGGCCGTGGTCGAGGGAAACCGCGGCCTGTTCGACGGGCTTGACGCAGAAGGCTCGGCGAGCTTTGCGGAGCTGGTGAAGCTTCTCGACATTCCGCTTCTGCTCGTGATCGACTGCTCCAAGTCGAGCCGCACGGTAGCGGCCCTTGTGCGCGGGTGCGAAACCTTCGATCCGGAGCTTGCCCCGGCCGGCATCGTGCTGAACCAGGTCGCCGGCGAGCGCCACAGCCGCACCGTGGCGGAGGCTATCGCCCGCTACTGCGCGACGCCCGTGCTGGGCGCGCTCCCCCGGATGGCCGACCTCTCCCTTGACGAGCGGCGCCTGGGGATCGTGCCGACGGCGGAGCATGACGGACCGGATGCGGTCATCGAACGCCTCGCCGACGCGGTGGAGAAACATGTCGACCTGGCCGCGATCATGAAGATAGCGGAGTCGTGGAGTACAAGCCCCGTTTACACCCCCGGCCCCCTCCGGCCTTCCCTCGACGTTGCGCGGGACAGGCCGGCCGCCTCCCCCGCGCGCGGGGGAGGACGGGATGGCAGCGGTCCCGTACGCCGCGTGGGCGTGGTACGCGACGCGGCCTTCCACTTTTACTACGCCGAGAACCTTGACGCGCTTGAGCGGCAGGGGGCGGAGATCGTCGCGATCAATTCACTCGCCGACGCGGCCCCGCCCGTGATCGACGCGCTGTACATCGGCGGCGGGTTCCCGGAAAACCACGCCGGGGCCCTGAGCGGCAACGCCGCCTTCCGCCGCGCGCTGAAAAAGCTGATCGAGGGCGGCCTGCCCGTGTACGCCGAGTGCGGCGGGCTGATCTACCTCTCCACGGCGATCACGGTCGAAGGCAGGCGCTACCCCATGACCGGGATATTCCCGCTCGAATTCGAGATGTCCGACAGGCCGGTCGGGCACGGTTACACGCTGTTCGAGGTGGACGGGGATAACCCCTTTTACCGGAAGGGCACCGCGGTACGGGGGCACGAGTTCCGCTACGCGCGTATCATCAACCCGGATGCGGCCGCGGACGTACGCACCGTGCTCGCGATGCGGCGCGGGGCCGGCGTGGGAGGCGGAAGGGACGGAATGCTCGTGAAGAACTGCCTGGCGGTATTCTCGCACACCCACGCGGGGAGCGCGGGCGCGGACTGGATCGTTTCGCTTGCCGGCGCGGTGCCGGCCGGCATTACTGCTTCCTGAGCCCCTCGAGAAAGCTCTCTACCGCGTAATTGATAAGGTCACGGTACTTCTCGTTCCTGAGGATGGTTTTTTCCAGCTTGTTGAACTGTATCAGGCCGTGGAGCGTGCCCCAGAGGCAGAGGGAATGGTTCAGCGTGTTGACCTTCCTGAAATCGCCCGACCTGATGCCTGCCTCGACCGAGTCTATCAGATGATTCAGGACCTTGCCGCCGGTCTTGTCGATCCTGCTCTTGAGCCGCGCCGGGAACACCTGTCCGGGCGACGACAGGAAATAGGTTATGATGTCGTAATAGCTCTTGTTCTTTTCGCTGAAATCGACGTAGGCCGTTGCGATGGCCCTGATCCTTTCCGCGGGCGTCGCGGCCGCGGCCACGACCTCGGACACGAACCGGTTCAGGATCTCGAGCCCCTCCTCCTGCAGCGCGGCGAAAATGTCTTCCTTGTTATGGTAATAGAGGTAGATCGTTCCCACGCTCAGCTCGGAGAGCTTCGCGATCTGGTTGACCGTGGTCTCGTGCAGCCCCTTCTTGAGCAGCAGCGTCCGGGCCGCTTTTAATATGTGGTTTTTCCTCGCTTCCTTTTCCCGCTCACGTCTTTCTGTCGCGCCCATATAACCGAATCCCCCCACATGTGTTAATGCGAGCCGGCATCCATGTCTATTTCCGATGCCAGCTTCCCGGCCATGATCTTCTCGTACAGCGCCGGGGCCAGCCGGTGCAGGTAATAGGTGATCCTGCCGACCGTCGTCAGGACAACGATGTCCTTCCGCGCTGCCGCTCCCCGGAACACCGCCTCCGCGACGCTGTCCGGCGAGTCCACCTTCCCCGCGGTCGACTGAGGGTGCGTCGTCACCTTCCCGTCCCCGCCCAGGGCCCGCGTCTGCAGATTCGTCTTCGTGAACCCGGGGCAGACCATCATGACATGCACGCCCAGCGGCTTCACCTCGGTGCGCAGGCTCTCGAAGAGCCCGTGCAGGGCGTGCTTGCTCGCGCTGTACCCGGTCCTTCCGATGAGCGGGCTGAACCCGGCCAGGCTCGATGTCACCAGTATCAGACCCCTTCTCTCTATCAAGCTTTTTATGGCTGCATGGGCGCAATAAAGGGCGCCGAAAAAGTTGACGTCCATGACCCGGCGGTACACGGAGAGCTCGGTCTGCAAAAAGGGACTCCGCTGGGTGATCCCGGCGTTCGCCGCAAGCACGTCGATCCCTCCCCAGAGCCGGATGATCTCCTCCATGACGACCTCGCACTCGACCTGCCTGCTCACATCGCAGGTGAAGCCGGCAGCGTCGATACCCGCTGCCTCGAGCTCCCCGACCTGGGCGGCGACCCGCTTCCGGTCCATGTCGATAACCGCGATCCGGGCGCCCTCCCTGCCGAAGCGGCGGCAGAGCGCGGCGCCGATCCCGCTCGCCCCGCCGGTCACGGCGACGACCTTGTTCTGGAAGGAAATTATATTTTTCATGGCATTTCACCTTACGTCCAGCCCCCGCCGTTCCACCGATAGGTCCGCAAGCGCTTGCGGACCTATCGGGAGGGGATGGGAATATCACCCCTCCGCCTCCAGCGTCACCTTCTCCACCTTGTCCCGGTCGCACTCGTAGAAAAACGAGCCAATGTAAAAGAGCACGGCTGCGACGACCAGGAAAGCCGGGAGCACCAGCAGTGCCTTATCGATACCGAAGGAATCCGAGAGCGAGCCGACCACTATCGGGCCCGTGGATGCGCCCAGAAGGTTCTGCACGATGACGCACAGGGCATAGGATATGGCCCTGAGCCCCGGGTGCACCACGTCCTGCGTAACCGCTGCGGCGGCCGGAACAAAGGCAACGATAACCAGCCCCATAAACAGGATAAACACGTACTGGATATTGCCGCTGAAGAAGATGAGCCCCACGGCGAGAAACAGGGCCGACAGGACCGCCACGACAGAGGAAAACAGGAGCCGCGCGTTCTTCCTCTTTTTAAACCACATGTCCGCGATGAACCCTCCCAGGGGGGCGCCGACCAGGGCCAGGATCATGACCGATCCTCCCTTGATCCCTGCCTGATCCATCGGCATGTTATGAATGCGGTTGAAGAAAGTCGGGAGCCAGGTCATGAGCGACGTGGTCACGAAGACCATGGCCGCGAAGCCGAAATAAGTGAATAGGAGCGAGGGAGTGTGGATGAATTCCCGGAAGATGTCCATTTTGCTCATTTTCACCTTCTGCCCGCCGGCGGCCTCCGAGGTCTTGAGCAGGTCAACCGTCTTGTAGTCCTTGACGAAGAAGAACAGGATGGCCACGATCAGGCCCGGCAGGGCGACAAGGCCGAAAGCATGACGCCAGCCGAATTCCTTGGCAATGATACCGCCCAGGGCGATGCCCACGGCGCTCCCCAGCGGTATCGACGCGTTCCATATCCCCATCATGCGCGAGCGCTTCTCCTCCGGGTAGAGTCCGGCGAGCATTGCGGTCCCGCCGGGCGCGTATCCCGCCTCGCCCACGCCGATGACGCAGCGGGCGCCGAAAAGCTGGCCGAAGTTTTTCGTGAGAGCGCAGGCGGCCGTCGCGATGCTCCATATGACCGCCATGAGGCCGATCGTCTTCTTGCGGCTCCACCGGTCGACCAGGATGGACGCCGGTATGGTGAACATGACGATGGACCAGTAGATAGCCGAAACCAGCATGCCGCACTGCGCGTCGCTTATCCCCCACTCCTCCTTGATGTGCGGGAAGAGGGAGGTGACCACCATGCGGTCAACATAATCGAAGAAATAGAGAAGGAACAACAGGATGAAAATATAGTTCGTGTAACCCTTTGATAATTTGTATTCCTTTGTGGCGGCCTGTTCGCTCATTGAGTCACCTCCTTTCAGGTTCCCGGATATTTCCGTCCCCGGTCTTGAACCGGGGACGGGTACGTCCTGTGAGCAAGGTGCGTCCGGCAGCGTGAGACACCCTGATATCTTACGCTACCCTATTGCTGCAAAACATCAAGTCTTTATCGGCCCGATGCCGAAAAAACAGGGATCGTTACGCCTTGTATCCGCCCAGGTTCGCCAGGGCCACGCTGCCCGGGCTTATCGTCGAGGGATCCACCATGACATTGATGCACGCGGTCTTGCCCGACTTGAAGGCGGCCTCGATCGCGGGCCGTATATCCTCCGGTTTTTCGACGAACGCACCGAACCCGCCCAGGGCCTCGACCATTTTATCGTACCGGACGAGGCCGAGCTCGGTGCCGTCCTTGATCGCGTGGCCGAGCCGGAGCTGCTGGCTGTGCGCGATCATGCCCCAGAGCGTGTCGTTGGCCACGACTGCCACGATCGGCAGGTTGTTCCTGATGGCGGTGTGGAACTCCATGAAGTTGAAGCCCACCGACCCGTCGCCGATGACTACGAGCACCCGCTTGTCAGGGTAAAGGAGCTTTGCAGCGTTAGCGTAGGGCAGTCCGACCGCCAGGCAGCCGTACAGGCCGTAGTCCAGGTAATGGCCGGCCTTCCGCACGGTGCGGGTCATGCCCATCCAGGTGGCGGTATCGCCCCCGTCCGCGGCCACGATATCGTCCTCCCGGTCCATGAAGTCGTTGATCTCGCGCGCCAGGCGGAGCGGGTGGATGGGCGCACCCTCCTTCTCCCAGTTGGGCTTCGCCTGCGCCTTGCCCGCAACGTCGGCCGCCCGGACCGTCTCCACCCATTCCGCGTACTGCTTCGCGAGCTTGGGCCCCGCCTTCCGCTCGTCCACCACGCGGACAAGCTCGGCGAGCATGGCCTTGATGTCGCTTACCACGCCCAGGTCAACCGCACGGTTGCGGCCGATCTCCTCGGCCTCGATGTCCACCTGTATGAATTTCGCCGTCTTCGGGAAGATGTCGCCGAATATGTAAAAGAGCGAAAGCCGTGAGCCCAGGAAGAGCACCAGGTCCGACTGCACGTTCGCCACGAACGATGCGCCCGGCCTGATGGCCAGGGACGACTCGAAACAGAGGGGATGGGTGTCCGGAATGACGCCCCGTCCGCCCCCCAGCGTGAAGGCCGGGATGCCCGTCTTCTCCACGAATGCGACCAGCTCGTCGCCCGCGTCGGAATACCAGGCCCCGCTTCCCGCAATCACGATCGGCTTTTTCGCCTGGGACAGCATGTCCACGATCCTGGCAGCGCCGGCCGTGTCGACCATCCGCGCAGTAACCTCGCTCCCGTATTTCCTCACCTTCGTCATGTCCGCCGCCGCGTTCAGCATGTCGCAGGGCAGCTCCAGGTACACGGGACCCGGCCTGCCGTTGGCCGCATAGCGGAAGGCCATGTCGATGAATTCCGGCACCCGCTCCGCGTTATGGCATACCAGCGCCTTCTTGACCATGGGCTGGATGACCGGGAGCTGCGTCATGTCCTGCAGGTCCAGCTTCTCCGTCGTTTCCAGGCCCACGCACCCTGCGATCAGGATGACCGGCGCGTTGGAGAGCCGCGCGCTCGCTATGCCCGAGAGCGCATTGGTGAACCCCGGGCCCGCCGTGACCATCGCCACAGCCGGCTTGCGCGTCATGCGCGCCATCGCCTCGGCCATGAACACGGCCGCCTGCTCGTGACGGGTCGCGAATATCTTGACGCCGGAGTTTTCCAGGAACTGGTAGATGGGCGTGATGTGGCCCCCGCTTATCGAGAAAATATATTTCACGCCCCGCTCGATCAGGGCGTCCGCCGCCAGTTTTCCGCCGATTATTTTTTCCATGAGTGGTACTCCTTGTATTAGTTTCTAACACCCTCCCCGCCTCCCATCAAGGGAAGGGGGGACTGTAATCATAATTCCATCAACTGTCCGCCGGTAATGTTGATCGCCTGGCCGGTCATGTACGACGACGCGTCCGACGCGAGGAACGCGACGAGGTTCGCCACCTCCTCCGGGGTCCCTATGCGCCCCAGGGGTATGGTCTTGCACATCTCGACCTCCCTGTCTTCGGGCGTACACTGGAACACCTTCGCCTCCAGCCCGAACCGCCACCGCTCCAGGTCGGTCATGATCTGTCCCGGGCAGATCGCGTTCGCCCGCACGCCCGCGCCCGCGAGCTCCTTGGCCATCACCCTGGTGAGCATGATCACGCCCGCCTTGGCGACGGCGTAGGCCCCGTTCATGACCGGCGGGAACTTGCCGGCGCGCGACGCGTTGTTCACGATGCTGGCCGGCTTCCCGAGCATGAGCGGGAGCACGGCCCGCGACATGCGGAACACGCCGTGCAGGTTGATGTCGATGGTTTTCATCCACGCGGCCTCGTCGTAGGTGTGGACCGCGGCCGGGACGCCGAACGAGGCGCCCGCGTTGTTGCAGAGGACGTCGACATGGTCGAACGCCGCCTTAACCGCATCTATCAGCGCCGCGATGGAAGCGCCGCTCGACACGTCGACCTCCACGGCCAGGGTCTTTACCTCGAACTCCTTCGCAAGCATGCCGGCGATCTCCCGCATCTCTTCGGTGGTGCCGGTTGCAACCGGAGCGCCCGGGATAGCCGCAGCGCCCAGGTCCGCGATAATAACATTCGACCCCAGGGAGGCCAGCTTCCGCGCCATGGCAAAGCCCATGCCGGTCTTCTTTCCCGATCCGGTGATCAGGGCCGTTTTATTCTTCAGATCTTCCAGCATGGTGCACCTCCTCCAGAACTATAAAAAATGAAAAAAATTGTTGTAGAAATAAATATTATTCATATTATGAACAATATTCACTATATTTAATACATGAGAACCTTCGTCCCCATGTCAATAGAAAATGATATTTTCACGGATACCCGGGACCCCGGAGCAACCGGACCCGCTATCACCGGCAGGGAGGCGGGGCATGCCCGGCAGGTTTGAGCTGATATACGGCTATGTCCACTGCCGCGGCGAAACGGCCTACAGCGCGGGTTTCGTTGAGACAGAGGAAGAGGCGGCCATGTGGGTCCGCTCCATGCAGGAAGGGCGCCTGCCGCGCCCCCGCGTCCCGGACGAGGAGCCGATCCGCACATGCGGCGCTTCCTTCTGCCCCCTGAAAAGCCAGCATCCCTGGTTCTCATACCGCTTTGTTGCATACGGCTAATTGCCCTCCTCCAGGGCTTCCGCTACTTCCCGCGCGATCTGCAGCTCCTCGTTCGCCGGAATGACCAGCCCCCGCACCGCGCTTCCCGGCGCGGTGATGATCTCCGCGTTCGCGCCGTTCGCCGCATCGTCGAGCACGAGCCCCAGGTAGCCGAAGTGCGAGAGCACCTCGCGCCTGAGATACGCGGAGTTCTCGCCGATGCCGCCGGTGAACACGATCGCGTCCACCCCGCCCATTTCCGCGCAGTACCCGCCGATGAGGCAGGTGATCCGGTTGACAAGCACGTCGCTCGCAAGCCTCGCGGCCCGGTCGCCCGAGCGCGCCTTCTCTTCTATTATCTTATAATGGCTGTCCATGCCGGAGAGCCCCAGGAGGCCGGACTCGCGGTTGACCATCGCCCTGATCCGCTCCGGGGCGAGCCCGCGGTCCATCAGAAAAAAGACGACCTCCGGGTCAAAGGACCCGCTGCGGGTCCCCATGGGGAGCCCCTCGAGCGGCGTGAAGCCCATCGAGGTGTCCACGCTCTTTCCGCCCCGCACGGCGCACACGCTTGACCCGTTCCCCAGGTGGCAGGTGACGGTCTTCATGCTCCCGCTGTCGCGGCCGAGCAGCTCCGCCGCGCGGCGCGCCGCGTACCTGTGGCTGGTCCCGTGGAACCCGTACTTGCGTATGCCGTGATCGTCGCAGAGCTTCGTGGGGAGCGCGTACCGGTAGACCGCCTCCGGCATGGTCCGGTGAAAGGCCGTGTCGAATACCGCGTACTGGGGAGTGCCGGCAAGCAGGCCGGTGAGGGCGTCGATGCAGGCAAGCGCCACCGGGTTGTGCAGGGGGGCAAGTCCGGATATGCCCCGCAGGTATTCCATCATTTCGGGCGTGACGGGCGCGGCGCTGCCGTACTTTTCTCCGCCGTGCACCACGCGGTGCCCGATCGCGTCGATGTCGCGGCCGCCGGAAACAAGGCCCGCGTCCCGGAGGATGACGAGCATGTCGCCGATTGCCTCGCGGTGGTCCCGTATCGTCATGGGCGTGGATGACACGGCGCCGAGGATCCCGGTCTTCCGGATGCACTCCGGTTTCCCCGCGGCCTCGCCGATGTCCAGGTAGTGGCCCCGGGCCGCGGGCTCATCCCCCCGGTAGAGGGTGAACTTGAGCGAGCTGCTCCCCGCGTTGATGACCAGTATGTTCACGGCCGCCCGGCCCCGCTATACCGCGCTCAGGTGCTTGTACTTGGGCAGGTACCGGACCGGCGGCTTGAACGCGTCGCGCCGGAACGGCTCGGCGAGCACCTTCTCGCCGCCCTCGATCACCGCGTTGATGACCGCCGCCTTGCCGCACTTCACCGCTTCCGCCACCGCGTCCTTCACGTCCGCGTAGTTCTCCACGGTGATGCCTGTCGCGCCCATGTCGCGCGCGAGCTGGGCGTAGTCCGGGTTCGTGAGCAGGTCGGCTCCTACAAAGCGGCTCTTGAAGAAGTCAATCTGGTTCTTCTTCTCGGCCCCCCACTCGTGGTTGTTGAACACGACCGCGATCACCGGGATGTTTTCCCGCACCGCGGTCATCACCTCCGAGAGGCCGCTGATGCCGTACGCGCCGTCGCCCTGGAGGGCAAAGACCGGCGTGTCAGGCGCCGCCATCTTCGCGCCCATGGCCGCGCCGTACGCGAACCCGCAGTTGCCCCAGGAGAGCGCGGATATGTGGCGGCGCGGCTCCGAGAATGTAAGATAGCTGTTGCAGATCGAGGAGTTGTTGCCGATGTCCGTGGCCACGATGGAGCCGGCCGGTATCGCGTCGGTAAGCTCCTTGATGAAGCGCCGCGGGTGCATGAGCTTGTTTGTGGACGAAGACCAGCCGTCGAGCTCTTCCTTCCACACCGCCTTTTCCTTCGCGATGTCCGCGAGGCGGGCCGCGTCCTTCTTCCGGCCCTTGTCCGCGGCAAGCAGGGCGGCCAGGAGCTCCTTCGCGAACTCGCGCGCGTCCGCCATTACGCCCAGGTCAATCTTCCTGGAGATGCCGAGCTGCGAGCCGTCGATGTCCACCTGTATGAGCTTCGCCGTTTTCGGCCAGTAGTCGATGTCGTACTGCGGCAGGGTGCCGAAGGGCCCGAGCCTGGTGCCGAGGGCCAGGACCACGTCCGCCTTCGCGATGGAGCGCATGGCGGCCTTGGACCCGCAATAGCCGATCGGGCCCACTGCCAGCTCGTGGTCCGCGGGGAAGGTGTCGTTGTGGAGATAGGTGTTCACCACCGGCGCGGTCAGGTACTCGGCAAGGGCCTTCACCTCGGCGTGGCCGTCGGCCATGGATACGCCGCCGCCGGCCAGGATCACCGGGTACTTCGCACGGGCGAGCAGCTCGGCCGCCGTCCGCACCTGCCCGACCGTCCCGCCGCCGTAGTTGACGTTCGCGGTGGGATATATATCGCAGTCAATGTCGCCGTAGAAAAAGTCGCGCGGGATGTTGAGCTGCGCCGGCCCGCACAGGAGCTTGGCCATGTAGAAGCAGCGCCGCGTCAGCTCCGCCATCCGCTCGGGACGGTTCACCCTCACCTGGTACTTGGTGCACTTCTCGAACCAGGGCATCTGGTCCAGCTCCTGGAACCCGCCGGTGCCGATGCCCATGCTACCGGTTTCCGGAGTGATGGCGATCACGGGAGAGTGGGCCCAGAAAGCGGCGGTCACGGCCGAGATGAAGTTGGCGGCACCCGGACCGTTCTGGCCGATACAGCACTGGGGACGGCCCGAGACGCGGGCGTACCCGTCCGCGGCGTGTGCTGCCGCCTGCTCGTGCGCGACCGATATGAACCGGATTCCCGCGGCCGGGAACAGGTCCAGCGCGTCCATGTACGCGCTGCCGACGATCCCGAATATATCGCGGATTCCTTCGGCAACAAGGGTCTCAACAAAGGCTTCAGAGGGTGTCATTTTTGTCATGGCGGATACTCCAGGCAGGAATTATTGAATAATATTCAATATGTGAACTATATTCATTAAGCATTTCCCCTGTCAATGATTTTTTCTTATTTAAAAATAGTTTGATTTTTTTCATCAATTGGGGGCCTATGTCATCAATTATTGAGCGTGCTTCACGGCGGACCATCGCGGGGATAGGGCTGTTTTTCCATGAAAATTGATATTTATAAACTGCACAAGCTCTATGACACGTACCATGACGAGGTCACCTGCCACCTGTACTCGGACGTGGTCGTGGGCGGGAAAAAGCTGAAAGCCGGGTCCGAGCTCCTCCTCTACGATATCGTCCAGCTGAAAAAATCGCGGATCTTCGAGGTCGAGGTGGTCTTCAACGTCACCCTGTACGAGTACCTGAACAGGGAGTATCCCGTGGAATACCGGCGGCCGGTGATGTGGCTCGATTACAGCGAGCTGGACCGGCACCTGGAAGAGCTCGAAGCGGCGAACGCCCAGACCAAGCGGAAGCGCTTCCTCACCGTTATCGGCGACGTGTACCGGGGCGACGTCAAGTCCGGCCAGAGCATGGCCGTACTCAAGCACGGCGACCGTCTCGACTACAGTAAGTGGCGGGTAAACAAGATGTACGTGGACACCGGCCAGAAGTTCTTCCTCCGCACGTCCGAGACCGGCATTATTCAGTTCGGGGCGCTGAAGGCGGAAGAATACGCGGACGAGACCGACGGGTTCCGCAAGAAGCTCGACCTGATGGGCTCCATGCTGGCGCACCGTTCCGACAAGAAATTCGAGATAGCGCCGGACTTCATCCCGAACAAGGACCTGCGCATCGTCGCCCTCCCGGGCCAGCTCCTCGAGGAATACATCAACACGAACGCCCGGCTCATCGTCATCGACGAGACGCTCTCCCCGGCGCAGAAGGAAGCGCTCATCCAGGTGAAGAATTACGATCCCTTCCTCAGGTTGATGCTCTCGCCCCCCCTCACCGCGCAGAACATCGAGCACGTCCTGCTGCAGGTCAAGATGATGTACAACACCGAGCGCTGGAAAAAGAAGTAGGCCGACGCCGTCAGAGCAGGTCCGAGGCGATCTCGGCGAGCTGGGAGCGCTCGCCCTTCTCAAGGGTTATGTGAGCGTAGATGTCCTGCCCCTTCATCTTGTCGATCAGATACGTGAGGCCGTTTGAGCGCGAGTCCAGGTAGGGCGTGTCGATCTGGTACGGATCGCCCGTGAACACGATCTTGGTCCCCTCGCCCGCGCGCGTAATGATGGTCTTGACCTCGTGCGGGGTCAGGTTCTGCGCCTCGTCCACGATGAAGTAGACCTTCGAGAGGCTCCGGCCGCGGATGTAGGCGAGCGCCATGATCAGGAGCTTCTCGTTGTTGACCATGTCCGAGATGCGCCGGTAGTCCTGCGAGTCCTCGTCGAACTGGTTCTTGATCACGGAGAGGTTGTCGAACAGGGGCTGCATGTAGGGGTCGAGTTTGCTCTTGATGTCGCCGGGGAGGTACCCGATGTCCCGGTTCGAGAGCGGGATGATCGGCCGCGCCAGCAGTATCTGCTTGTAATTGTTCCGCCGCTCCAGCGCGGCGGCCAGGGCCATGAGCGTCTTGCCGGTGCCGGACTTGCCGGAGAGCGTCACGAGCTTGATGTCGTTGTTCATGAGCGCGTCAAGCGAAAAGGTCTGCTCCGCGTTCCGCGGCTGGATCCCGTACGCGCGCTTCTTCTCCACGAGCCGGAGGCTGGCATGGTCCTTCTGGAACGCGGTGAGCGCGCTCTTGGTGCCGTTCCGCACGATGAAATATTCGTTCGGCCGCGGATCAAGCCCTCCCCCGTTCAGCTCGCCCGCCGGCACGGACCCGTCCCTGTAGATCCGGTCCACGATGTCCGGGGCCACATTCTCGATGATGTTCTTCCCGGTGTAGAGCTCGCCGATGTCCTTGACCTTGCCGGTCTCGTAGTCCTCCGCGCGCACGCCGATGCTCTTGGCCTTCATGCGCAGGTTGATGTCCTTGGACACCAGGATGACGCGGTCCTTTCCATGCTGGCCGGCCAGGTTGTACGCCAGCGCCAGGATACGGTGGTCCGAGCTGTCCTCCCAGAACACTTCCTTTAAATACTTGTCCTTCTTGACGTTGGTGTCCACGGAGAGGAACCCGCCGTCGCCCAGGGGCACACCGTCGCCCACCGGCTCGTTGCCGATGAGGGAGTCAAGCTCGCGCGAAAACTCGCGCGCGTTGTAGTTGATGATCTCGTTGCCGCGCTTGAACTTGTCGATCTCTTCCAGGAGGGTTATGGGGATGACGACGTTGTGCTCTTCAAAGGAATAGATGCAACGGTAATCATAGAGGACGACGTTGGTGTCGAGAACGAATATCTTGTGTGAGTTGCCGTCGAGCATATCCCTTATGTGACATAATACAGAGCCTGCCGAAAATTGCAAGAGGAATTTATACACGCCGATAAAATCTGTATCAACCTGCCGGGCAGGAGAAATGCAATTCCAGGCTCAGCTCTTTAATGGATGACGGAGCGTCACCCTTCGCTCTCCCGGTTTTTCATACAGCCAGCCGCCAGCCCGGCCCACATTGAGGAAGAATTCTTTAGCGGCGAACAGGCGACACGATAACACTCCGCGATCCATGACGATCCTGAATGACCGCCCCCCCGGCCCCGGGCACTCGGGTTGGTACCGGACAAAGATTATTCCTTGATACCACTGTTCCCGGGGATGAAAATCCTGTTAGCGGCTTTTCCCTACACCATGAACCGGTCATGCTCCGGGTCGAACGGCGGCGGTCATAAAGGAGACGTCATCACCGTACCATGAAGCGATGCAGTTTAAAAAAGGCCGATTGACGTACGCCCGCCTGATATATAATCACTTCCGCCAGAAGCGCGGCAGGAAGATCACGAGCACGGTATAGAGCTCCAGCCGTCCCACCAGCATGGCGAAAGAGAGCGTCCACTTGATGTAATCTTCGAAGAAAGAGAAATTTTCCACCGGGCCGACCTTGCCGAAACCCGGCCCGATATTGCCGAGCGTGGTCAGGGCCGCCGTAAACGACGTCGTGATATCATGCCCGGCTGAAGCCACAACGACCGTGACCGCAAGGAGGACCGCGGCATAGAGAAAAAAGAAGCCGGACACCCCGTAGACGATGTTTTTTCGCACCATGCCGCCGCTCATCTTCAGCGTGAATATGCCGCGCGGATGAACCAGAAGCTTCAGCTCGTTCACGGCCTGTTTGAAGAGGATCACCAGCCGCATGACCTTGATGCCGCCCCCTGTCGAGCCGGAGCACCCTCCCACGAACATCAGGATGAACAGCATGATCTGTCCCAGGAGGGGCCATGCTTCGAAATTCGCAGTTGCGAAACCGGTCGTGGTAAGAAAGCTCGCGGTCTGGAAGGACGCATACCGCAGGCATTCACCCGCCGTGGGGAACACGTCCCCGTACAGGGAAAAAGCCACCACCGCGGTCGTTGCCGCGAATATCAGAAGATACGCCTTCAGCTCGGAATCACGATACACCGGCCTGAGCCGTCCGGTCAGCAGCCGGTAATGGAGCGAGAAGTTAATGCCGGCAAGCAGCATGAAAACAGTGATGATCCCGTCGATATACGCTGAATTGTAATGGCCGACGCTGGCGTTTTTCGGCGAGAACCCGCCGGTCCCCAGGGTGCCGAACGTATGGGTCAGGGCGTCAAACAGGTCCATGCCTCCCAGCATCAGGAGCAGGGTCTCCGCAACCGTAAACCCTATGTAGATAAACCAGAGCAGCTTGGCCGTCCCGGTGATGCGCGGCGTGAGCCTGTCGACCGTGGGGCCCGGGGATTCCGCCTGTATGAGCTGAAGCCCGCCAATCCCCATGAGCGGTAAAATGGCAACGGTGAGCACGACGATCCCCATGCCGCCCAGCCAGTGGGTCAGGGAGCGCCAGAAGAGCATGGACCGGGGAAGTGCCTCCACATCGGTGAGTATCGATGCCCCGGTGGTGGAAAAGCCCGATATCGTTTCAAAGAAGGCGTCCGTATAATCGGGGATGCATCCGGAAAAGAAGAAGGGCAGCGCGCCGATAACAGAAACCAGCACCCAGCTCAGGGTCACCATGAGGAAGCCGTCCCTTGTTGTAAGGGCGTCAGCGCGCTGCTTTCTTAAAAGAACAAGCACGGCGCCGGCCAGCGTTACGGTGCCAGCCATCGTGCCCGCGAACGCCGCGAAAGAGGCATATTCTCCGCGGTAGAGCGCGATGCCGGCAGGCAGGCCCATGAAGCCGGCCAGAATGACAAGCAGGATCGAGATAATTTTGGCGAGTATCAGGGGGTTCATGGCATGCCGCTGTTCATTCCTGGATGAACCGCTCAATTTCCGGTATCGATTCCTTCGCCGTTATGACGATGACCAGGTCCCCGGGCTCTATCGCGAGGTTTCCGTGCGGCAGCATGTTGACATCGTTGCGGACAATGGAAAGTATGATGGAATGCTCGGGGAAGTCGAGATCCCTGAGGCGCTTCCCGATTATTCTGCTCTTCTCGTTCGCGAGGAACTCGATAACCTCCGCCCGGCCGCCGAAAATGCTGTGCAGGCTCTTTATGTTCCCCCTCCTGATGAACTTCATGATCGCATCGACGGTGCTGTTCTTGGGGCTTATAACGACATCGATGTCCAGCCGCGACGCAATGGCCATGTAATTCGCATTCGTGACGAGCGCCATCGAGCGTTTGATCCCCATGGTCTTCGCGTACAGGGACGCGAGCATGTTGAGCTCCTGGTTGTCGGTAACGGTCACCAGGAGGTCGCGGTTTCCAAGCGACTCCTCTTCGAAAATGCTTTCATCGGATATATCGGCGTTCAGCACCAGCGCGTCCGGGAATTTGTCCGAGAGGACCTTGCAGCGCTCGTAGTTGGTCTCGATGATGGTGATATCCCTGCCGGTCCTGATAAGGTACTGGCAGGCAAGCTCGCCGATGCGGCCGCCGCCGACAATGACGATATGGTCCATGGTCTCCTGCTTCTTCCCTGCCTGGATGAAGATTTTCGTGAAATCCTTCTGCGTGGCGAGCAGGTAGATAGTGTCTCCCTCCCGAACCTGCGTGCCTCCGGTCGGTATGACGAACTCCTTGCCGCGCATGATGCCCGCGATGAGAAAAGGCTCCCTGATCCCCAGCCTGATGTCCTTGACGGAGCGGTCCGCAAAATACGAGGCCGGGGTCACCATGATGTTCCTCATCTGGAGGTCGGTATTCTCGAAGAGCATTACGTCGCTGTCCGCGCCCAGGGCGATGGTATTGGCGATTTGCCGGGCCGTCTCGACCTCGGAGTTGACAATGAAATCGATCCCCAGGAACGACTTCTCCGTTATTTTGGCACGGGAATAATCGAGGTTCCTGACGCGGGCGATTTTCACGGGCACGTTGAATTCGCTCGACACCACGCCGCAGGCGATCATGTTGACCTCGTCGGAATTGGTCACGCTGATGAAAATGGACGCCCTGTCTATGCCGGAACGCTTCAGGGCCGTTATGCCGGTGCCCTCCTCGTTCACGACGATGCAGTCAAGCCGTCCCGTCACGTGCTTCGCGCGCTCGGGGTCCTTTTCGATTATGACAACATCCTTTCCTTCCGAAATGAGCTGGGCCGCGACCTGCATCCCCACCACGCCCGCACCGAGAATCACCACGCGCATCGTGCCGGTACCGTATCCTGCGAGATTAGCAGTTTGATGAAAAACAGCAAACTGCATAGCGATACATGGATGTATCGCCGTTTTTCAGGGGCATGAGCCGACAGCACTACGCCGGGAACCGGTCATGCTCCGGGTCGAACGGCGGCGAGGTGATCACGAAAATGATCATGTCGCCCCCGCCCGTGTTCACGAGCCCGTGCGCCGTGCCGCGCGGGATGGTGACGATGTCGCCCGGTCCCACGTCCCGGTACTCGCCGCCGAGCCTCATGCGGCCCGTGCCCGTCTCGATGCAGTAGATCTCGTCGCTTATGGCGTGATAGTGGTCCGGCACCGCCTCCGGCACCACGCCGACATTGAAGCTCATGGTGCCGTTACGGAACACCTCCCGGAGCCCGATCTTCAGCCCCGGCGTTACCGGCACGCCGGCGGCCAGGTCGCGCAACGCGTCTATTCCCATGGCATGACCTCCTACTGCGCCCGGCGGGCGGGCCGCAGCGCCCTGATATTGTCGCCGTAAAACTCTCCCGCCGCTATGCCCAGGCGCACGCGGTCGAGCCTGGTCTGCAGCAGGGCGCGCTCGTAATCGTCCCGCGCTCCCTGGAGCGATGTGAGCGAGGTGAGCACGTCGAGTATGGTCACCTGGTTCATCCGGTACTCCGCCGCGACCAGGCGGTAGTTCTCCTCCGCGGACGCGAAGGCCTGTTTGTACGCCTCAAGCTCGCCGATGGAGCTCTCCCATGTCTTATATGAATCGGCGAAATCCTGTCGCGCCAGCCGCACCGTTTTCGACAGGCCGAGGTCCGCCTGGCGCTTCACCGAGTGGGCCTCCCGCACCTTCGCGAAGGTGATGTCCGGCCCCAGTATGGGCAGCTCGACCCCGATAGAGACGAAGTAGTCGCGGTATTTCGTTTTCGAGTACTGGCTCGTCAGCACGCTCGCCGGAGAGGTCAGCCGGTACGCGTCCATTGTCCTGTCAAGTAGCGAGCTCTTCGGCTTCTCCTGGTAGATCATGTAGGAACCCTCGATGTACGCGGAGGGGAGGTGGCCGCCGTACGCGGCAAGGAGGCCCGCCTTCGCCTGCTCCACTTTCTCCCGCGCCGCCCGCACGTCCCACCGCTTTTCCATTACCGCGGACTCGTCGGCCAGGGCGTACGCCGGCGCCGGCAGGTCCGCCGCGTCGCGCAGCGCCGCGCCGGCCTGGGCCCCGGTGAGGGAGCACAGCGCGATCTCCGCGTGCGACAGGCTGCTCCTGATCGACTTTATCTGGGCCTCGAGGGCGTACATCTGCGAGCGGGTCCGGAGCAGGTCGCTCCTCCGGCTCCTTCCAATGTCCACGCGCCGCCGGAGCTCGCCCAGCATCTGCGCGTGGAGCCCGAGGACCTGCTCGCCGTTCCGGAGCCCCTGCCGGAGCAGGAGCACGCCGAAATACGCGGACGCCACCTCGTCGAGGAGGCGGCCCGCGCCGTCATACAGCTCCAGCTCGCGCAGCTTCACGCCGGAAATCGACATCGTGATCTGGGACACCTGGTCCAGCCCGGTGATGATCGGCAGGCGCGCATTCAGGCTCACGGCGGAAGATTTCAACGGGGTGTAGTTCCTCTTCTGCTCCGGGAAAGCCTTGTTCGCCTTGAGCGAGAGGCTCGGTATGAACGAGGTGAATGCCTGCTCCCGCTGCAGGGCGGCCTGCACCGAGTTCTCGCCCTCGATGGCCATGGTCTCGGTGTTGAACACGGAAAGGGCATAGGCGTCGAAGAGGGTCAGCTCCTTTGCGGCCCTGGCCGCTGCCACGTCGTCCCCGGTAACGCCCGTGACCCGGTAGAGCATCTTCCTGACCGTCGGGCCGGGGGCCGCAGTGGCGCCGATCAGGGCGCATAGAACAGGGCAGAGCAAGGCCGTCCTGATAACCCTGTTTATAATTATGCCATCGCGAGCAATGCGAAGCGACCTGCTGTTTGATGGTATGCATTTCATTATTGCTATAAACTCCATGGGAAAATGGGCCCGGGCAGCATGATACGGCTTGCCTCGCCGCTTTGCACCCCGCAATGACGTGCCGGGGCATCACCTGGACCATCATGACAGCATAATTCAACTTCGCGTCAGATTTATCAATAACATTTTCTGGAGTTTCCCCGGTCCTCTTCGGGGTGAGAGGAGAGGACCGGGGCGTACGGAGGATTTGATGCTGAAGCCGGACCCGGGACTAGTTGTAGCAGGTCCTGTTGATTATGATCTTTTTAAGCTCGTCGGAAAGATCGTTAAAGTAGGCGCAGTAACCGGCGACGCGGACCAGGAGATACGGGTGGTTTTCCGGATGGTCGTACGCGTCCAGCAGTATCTCCTTGTTGATGACGTTGGGCTGGAACTGCATGCCCCCCTTCTTGAAGTAGGTGCTGATGATCCCCGAGAGGTTCCTGACGCCGCCGGGACCCTGGAACAGCGACGAATCGATCGTAAAGGTGACCGTGGTTCCGTTGGGGGCGTAATCCACGAAATCGACCCCGGCGACGGAATTCAGGGACGACAGCAGGTCCGCCATCTGCATGCCGTAATGGGGCGCGACGCTGTTGGCAAGGGGGACTCCCTTCAGCCTGCCGGACGGCAGGGCGGGGGTCTTCGCGCCGTACACGTCGCTCACGTTCAGCGCGTAGTACCCGGCGGAGTAGATGCCGTTGCGGGGGCAGTTCGGCACCGATTTCAGCGCGTCGACATAGACCTGGAGCGCCCGGTTGACCCACTCGACCGCCTCGGCCGAGTCGTCCTCCCCGAATTTCGGCACCGCCTGCAGGGCCGCCCGCACCTTCGCGTGCTTCTCTCCCTCGAAATTATGGTCGATGGCGTCGATGACCTCGTGAAGCGTGTGGAGGCGTTTCTTGAACACGACCTGGTCGATGGCGTGGAGGGAATCAGCGGCGTCGGTGATCCCCACGGCCTGGATGCCGCTGCTGTTGAGCTGCGCGCCGCCCTCGTTCACGTCTTTACCGCTTTCTACGCAGCCCCGGGAAAGGGACGATGCGAGCGGCGTTGTGAAATGGGTGCGGATCACCTTCTCTATCTTCTGGTGATCGGAAAGTATGGCATTCGCCAGGACATTCATGCGCTCCTGGTAGCGGACGAGCAGCTCGTCCATGCTCGCGGGCGGATTGTAGCGGGACCGCGCCCGCTTCAGCTTCTTCCGCTCGCGCCTGTCCGCGTATTTCGTGCGCACGTAGGTTGCGAACCTGTTGTTGTACCGGAAATTGTATTCCACGAACTTGGCCGCCATCTTGCCCACCTGCTCGCGGAACCCGATGTTCCACAGGTCATGCTCCTCGCCCTTCAGGGCCTGCAGGAGGGGCATCGTGACGTTCATGTTCGCGCAGTCGGTATTGCCGTAATGGTCGTCCGAGGCGTTCGGCTCGACGCACCCCACGATCGCGTAGTTTCTGGCACTCTCCTCCGTGACGGGGTAATGCTTCTGTATGGTCTCGAGGTAGATCTCGTCGTTGTACAGGGCCGGCATGGGCGCGCCGTTGATGTACACCTCCGCGAGCCGGTCCAGGTATTCGGCCGGGCTGTCCTTGTGGATGCGCGCGGTCATGTTCACCGCGTACGGCTGCAGCTCGCAGATGTCCAGCAGCATGTAGGTCAGGTCGTTGGTCGCGTCCTTCCCGTCCCTGCCCAAACCGCCGGCAGTCACCGACTGGTCCGTGGACATGGTCTCGAACAGCCTCCCGATGCGCAGGTAGGTGTCACCGTCGTTGACGAGTATCGCCTCGTCCATCTTGAGGATGAACAGGGCGAGGAGCTCTTTCGCCTTCTCGTACGTGATGATCCCCGCCTCAAGGTCCCTCTTGTAATAGGGATAGAGGATCTGGTCCAGCCGTCCCAGCGATACCGCGTTCTCATAGGACTCGATGCACAGCGCGATATGGATGAATGTCATGCTCTGGAGCGCCTCGTGGTAGGTGCGGGCCGGGTACCGGGGGACCTGTTTGCAGATCCCCGCCATCTCCTCCAGCTCCTTCTTCCGGGCCGGGTCCTGCTCCTTCGCGGCCATGTCCGCCAGGTGCGCGGCATACCGGTCGGCGAACGTCTCCAGTGCCCGGAGCGCAATGATCGCCCCGTCGTAAAAATCCTGGTTGTTGCCGGGCTTCGCCTTCTTCATCATCCGTATCTCCTCGATGATCCCGGTCGTACCGAGCTGGAGCATACGCTCGAAGTTAACGATAAAGTGGGCTATCGCGGCCATGTTATTGTTGAACCCGACATTCGGCTCCGAGGCGCGCGCGATCATCAGCACCATGTCCGACAATTTTTTATTCACCCTGCCCAGGAGGCCGCGCCTCATCCAGAAGGGGAAAATGCGGAAATAGAAATGCAGTATGTCCTTCCACGAGCACCTGAACGGGACCGGGGTCTGGCGGTTGATCTGGTGCAGGATCGAGGTAAACAGCACGCCGTAATGCTCCTCCCATACCTGCCCGCCCTTCCTCTTCGAGGTGAAGTTGCCCACCAGGAGCTCGTCCGGGTAGACGATGACCGACTTGTTCGCGAGCACGTGAGCGAGGCGCTCGGACCGGTGTATCGGCGTCGGTTTCCCGAAGCCGTTCTTCCGGTAATATTCGGTCTTAAGGCGCGAGGCCTCGAAACAGAGATGGTGCCCGCTCTCCCTGATCGCTTTCTGTATGTCGTGCACGCGCTTCGTGAATTCGGCCCTGTGCCGGGAAGCGTCCAGGTCAAAGCAGGCGGCCGAGATGCCCAGGGACCTGAAAAGCACGATCGCATTTTTTATCGATTCGAGGCTCTGTTCCGGCGTGATGTTGAGCGGCTCCTGCTCTATGCCCAGGCGCTTTGCCTTGTCTTCGTACATGTTGTGGTATTTCAAAAGCTCGATCGACCGGTACCCGATCGAATCGAGAAACGCGGCCGCCGCCCTGATGTTTTGTTCCGAGTCATTAAGGCCGGGCACCATTACCATGCGAAAGCTGACGCCCGCCTTCAGGTCGAGCAGCTTCCGGATATTGCCGCGAATCAATTCGCCGCTCTGTTTCGTCAGCTTTTTATGGAGGAGGTCGTCTCCCGCCGCTTTCAGGTCAACCAGGAACAGGTCGATGTACGGCGCGACCCTGCTGACGGTTTCCCACGGAACATGCAGGGAGGTCTCGGCGGAGACATGGATACCCCGCTCTTTCAACGATTTCAGCAGGCGCTCGAGACTGTCCGCATTCTGGAGGAGCGGGTCGCCGCCGCTCAGGGTAACGCCCCCGCCGGTCGTCACGTAATACTCGCTGTCACGCGATATGACATCCATGATGTCCGCAATCGAGCAATCGCTGTCAGGCGCCATCTCCGGATTGACGGACTGCGCCTCCGGGTTCTGGCACCAGAGGCACCGCAGAGCGCACCCCTGAAAAAAAATGACGGTGCGGATGCCCGGACCGTCATGAACGCAGGTGCGCTGTATTTTTAATACTCTCAGCCTGTCTTCCGCCATCCCGGCGGTTTTTTTGAAGGACAGATCGATTTCCGGCTGTGCTGCTTGTTGTTGAACGTGAGCGGTCTCCATAGATAACTCCCGGGAAATGGTATCGTCGCCCCGCAAACCGACCCAGCGGGTACCGGCCGGCCGGACGAATCTTACTATTGGACTTATAATAGCCATAAGGGAAGGCATTGTCGTCCGGTAAGATAAATCCGGATAAAAAAAAGTGCCCGCCGTGGTCAAGACGGGATTGACGGGCCGCGCTCTTTTCTACGGTGGAGGCACCACCCCCCCCTTGTTTATCCACAAACCCGTACGGACATGTCAGAGAGCTGTTTCAATAGCATAAAAACTTACTTGCATTTGCATACCCACGCCCCGTATTGTTGATAATACAAAAATAAGGATACCCATCATGACCCTTTCCGACATATCCATCAGAAACCCCGTATTCGCCTGGATACTGATGATCGGGCTAATTCTGTTCGGAGCCATAGGGTTCAGCCGCATGGGCATCAGCCAGATGCCGGACGTGGACTTTCCCGTTCTGACCGTATCGGTGACCTGGCAGGGCGCGTCGCCGGAGACCATGGAATACGCGATCGTCGACGTGCTCGAGGACTCGGTCATGACCATCGAAGGGATCAAAAGCATAACCTCCGTGTCGCGCGAGGGCCAGGCCAGCCTCACGATCGAGTTCGAGCTGGAGCGCGACATAGATGTTGCGCTCCAGGAGGTGCAGACGAAGATCTTCCAGGCCCAGCGCAACCTCCCGAGAGACATCGACACGCCCGTGGTGACCAAGTCGAACCCCGAGGACAACCCGATCATGTTCACCACGCTGAGCGGGCCCGGCCCCCTGCGCGACAAGGTGCTGTATGTGCGGAACCACCTGAAAGACGCCATGACCACCGTCCCGGGCGTCGGCGACGTGCGCCTGGGCGGATACGTTGACCCCAACATGCGGATCTGGCTTGACGCGGAAGCGATGGCTCGCCAGGAAATCACCGTGGACGACATCATCTCCACGATCCAGAGCCAGCATACCCTGACGCCCTCCGGCTACATCACGAGCGGCGCCCGCGAATCCAATGTGCGGGTGCTGAGCGAGGCGCGCTCGCCCGCCGAGTTCGCGGACCTGGTCATCAACCGCCGCGGCGGGCAGCCGGTGTGGAAAACCATGAGGCTTGGCGAAGTGGCGCGCATCGAGGAGGGCCTGGCCGACGTCCGTCGCATCTCCCGCTACAACGGGATCCCCGCCGTGGGCATCGGCATCATCAAGCAGCGCGGCTCCAACGCGGTCGCGGTGGCCCGCGGGGTCAAGAAACGGATCGAGCACCTCAACGCGTCGGGCACGCTCCCGAAGGGCCTGAAGATGGGCATCTCCTTCGACAGCACGAAGTTCATCGAAGACTCGACGAACGAGCTCGTGTTCACCCTGATACTCTCCGTCATCCTCACCTCGATCGTGTGCTGGCTCTTCCTGGGCTCCCTGAGCTCGGCGTTGAACGTCATACTGGCGATCCCCACGTCGCTCATGGGCTCCTTCATCATTCTCTACTTCCTGGGATTCACGCTGAATACCTTCACGCTGCTGGCCCTCTCGCTGGTCATCGGCATCGTGGTGGACGACGCCATCATGGTCATGGAGAACATCGTCCGCCATTTCGAGAACGGCATGAGCAGGGTGAAGGCCGCGCTCGTCGGCGCGCGCGAGATCACCCCGGCGGCGGTCGCCACCTCGCTCGCCATCCTGGCGATATTCCTCCCGGTCGTGTTCATGAAGGGAATCATCGGCAAGTTCTTCTTCCAGTTCGGCGTGGCCATCTCGGTCGCGGTCCTGCTCTCCCTGATCGAGGCGCTGACCCTGGCCCCGATGCGGTGCTCGCAGATGCTGACGCGGGGCGGCGAATCGAGGATGGGCGCGTTGATGGACCGCGCCATGGCCTCGGTCTCCGCCGCATATCGCGGCGCCCTGGAATGGTGCCTCAAACGCCGGGCGACCGTGCTCGGCGTCTCCTTCGCGTTGTTCGTTCTCTCCATCTTCCTGACGGCGGGAATCACGAAGGAATTCGTGCCGGTCCAGGACCAGGGCATATTCATGATTACCATACGCACGCCCCTCGGTTCCTCCATGGAATACACGGACGGCGTCTTTCAAAAAATAGAGAAGCTGGCATCATCACGGCCGGAGGTCATAAAATACTTCGGCAATATCGGAGGGTTCGGCGGCGGCCAGGTCAACCAGGGCACCATGTTCGTAACGCTCAAGGACTACCGGGAGCGGCCGGTCGCGGCGCCGTTCAAGCGCCGGCCGAAACAGCAGGAAATCATGGGCTACATGCGTGAACAGATAAAGAAAATCCCGGGGATCGAGAACGTCTCGCTCATGGACCCCTCCCAGGCCGGCTTCGCGGCAAAGCGTGGGTTCCCCATCCAGTTTTCAGTGCAGGGGCCCGACTGGGACAGGCTCGCCGCGTACAGCGGCACGATGATGGACAGGCTGAACAAATCCGGCCTGGCGACCGATGTGGACACCGACTACCTGGTGGGCATGCCCGAGATCAGGGTGTCGCCCGACCGGGCGCGGGCAGCGGCCCGTGGCGTGGCCGTGGCCACCATCGCCGACACCATCAGCGCCTCGGTCGGGAGCCTGCGCGTGGGCCGGTATACCGATCCCTCGGGCCGGCGCGATGATGTGCGCGTCAAGCTCCTCGACCGCTACAACCGCGCGGCAAACGACATCAGCCGCATCAGGGTCCGGAACATGCACGGCGAAATGGTACCGCTCTCGAGCGTCGTCAGCCTTGCCGAAAAGCCCTCATACCTCACGATCAACCGCTACAACCGGGAGCGGGCCATCAACATCTCGGCCAATATCGGTCCGGGCAAATCCCAGTCCGATATCCTGGATTTTATCGAGGCCACGGCGGCGAAGGTGCTTCCCGCCGGATACCATGTCGAGTTCTCCGGGAGCTCGCAGACCTTCAAGGAATCGTTCGAGAGCCTGGTCTTCGCCCTCATCCTCGGCATCGTGGTGGCCTACATGATACTGGGCTCCCAGTACAACAGCTTCCTCCACCCGATCATCATCCTGCTGGCGCTCCCCTTCAGCGCGACCGGAGCGTTCCTCTTCATGCGGATGACAGGCACCTCGCTGAACATCTACAGCATGATCGGGCTCCTGCTGCTCATGGGCATAGTGAAGAAAAACTCGATCATGATGGTCGACTTCACGAACCAGCGACGGCGCGGGGGCATGGGGGTGCACGAGGCGCTTCTCGACGCCTGCCCGGTCAGGCTCCGGCCCATCCTGATGACCTCGCTGGCAACGATCGCGGCCGCCATACCGCCGGCGATGTCGCTCGGACCGGGCTCCGAGACCACGCGCTCCATGGGCATCGTGGTCATCGGCGGCGTGTTCCTATCCACGATCCTCACGCTCTTCGTGGTCCCCTGCGCCTACAGCCTGATGAGCAGGCTGGAGAGCACGCGTCACGCCAGGGAGCTCAAGGAAGCGCTGTTGTCCCTGGGCGAAGATAAGAAAAAGAAGATTTGACCTCCCGATCCGGGCCGGGTCAATAATCTATAAAATTCATATTTTCAAAATACCATCTTTATAATTTCTTTATATTTTCTTTATAATAATATTGTTGTTATACTTCTTATATCCAGCATGCTTAACAGTTAATCCCTTATCAAAAACAGGATTTATCAATGGATTTTTATGTCATTTTCCTCATCTTTCTCGCGCTCGCGTTTGACTTTATCAACGGGTTTCACGACTCCGCCAATTCAATAGCAACCATCGTATCCACGAGGGTTCTTTCGCCCCGCTACGCGGTCATCTGGGCGGCATTTTTCAACTTCGTCGCGTTCCTGTTCTTCGGACTTCACGTGGCCGGCACCATCGGAAAGGGAATCATAGACATATCGATCATGGACAGCCAGATCATACTCGCCACCCTGTCCGGCGCGATAATCTGGGACCTGATCACATGGTGGTTCGGCCTGCCCACGAGCTCCTCCCACGCCCTCATGGGCGGGTTGATCGGCTCGGCCATCGTAAAAGCGGGAAGCGAATCCCTTATCTGGTCCGGAATAATAAAAACCGTGGTTTTCATCTTCGTATCGCCCCTGCTGGGACTTTTCCTGGGACTGGTGATCGGCGTTATCGTGTACAACGTGTTCAGGAGGTCGGCCCCCGGCCAGATCGACCATGTTTTCCGCAAGGGCCAGCTCCTGTCTGCCGCGCTCTACAGCCTTGGCCATGGCGGCAACGACGCGCAGAAAACCATGGGCATCATCGCCGGGCTCCTGTTCAGCTCAGGCTTCCTGACAGGAGAGTTTCACATCCCCCTCTGGGTCGTGCTTTCCTGTCACGGCGCCATAGCGATGGGAACAATGTTCGGCGGCTGGCGTATCGTCAAGACCATGGGGCAGAAAATTGCGAAGCTGAAACCGGTAGACGGTTTCTGCGCCGAAACGAGCGCCGCCACCACCCTGTTCATAGCATCTTTTTTTGGCATACCGGTGAGCACGACCCACACGATAACCGGCGCGATCATGGGTGTCGGGTCCCTGCGCAGGCTCACGGCTGTCAAGTGGGGTGTCGCCGGCAATATCTTATGGGCCTGGGTGCTGACCATACCCGCTTCGGCAATCATAGCGGCGCTTGTTTACTTCATCGCGGACATGGTGGCATAACATGTATTGCGTATGCCGAGAAAACATCCCTAATTAACAAATTTTTTATATTTTCTTAACATTTAATGAGAACATTCAAACCAGGGCCGATATGCCGACGCCCTGCCGTGTCCACGGCGCACCGAGGCGGGGACAGTTTGGAAGGGGAACCGGAACACCGTCATGCCAACAAACAGTAGTGCAAACATGCGGGTGACAAGGAAGAGCATCATCTTTGAAACTATCGTGGAGAGGCTTTTCCTGGTCATCGGCATGTTATGCCTGTTCCTGCTGATGCTGATATCGGTCTTTCTTTTCACCGAGGGCCTGCCGATCCTGAAAAACGTGAGCCCCGGCGAGTTCCTCGGCGGCACGCAGTGGTACCCCACGAGCGGCAATCCCCGGTTCGGCGTCCTGCCGCTCATCATGGCCTCGATCGCGGTGACGCTCCTGGCTTCCCTCATCGCCGTGCCGCTCTCCCTGGCGATTGCCGTGTACCTGGCCGAGCTTGCCGCGCCGCGCGTGCGCGAAATCGTGAAGCCGGTCGTCGAGATAATAGCGTCAATCCCGTCGGTCATAATCGGGTTCTTCGGCATGGTGGTCGTGGCCCCGTTTCTCCAGGCGAAGTTCGGGCTCGATACGGGGCTCAACCTCTTCAACGCGGCGCTCATGCTGGCCTTCATGGCCGTGCCCACGATCGCCAGCATCTCCGAGGATGCAATATCCTCCGTGCCGGTGTCGCTCAAGGAGGGATCGTTCGCCCTGGGAGCGAACCGGTGGCAGACCATATTTTACATCACCATACCGGCGTCGCTTTCGGGCATCTGGACCGCGGTGATCCTGGGGATATCGCGGGTCATCGGCGAGACCATGGTCGTGCTCATGGTGGCGGGCGGCGCGGCGATCATACCGAAATCGATATTCGATCCGGTCCGTCCCCTCACTTCGAACATAGCGGCCGAGATGGCCGAGGCGGCGGTTGGCGGCGACCACTACCACGCCCTGTTCGCCATCGGCATCATCCTGTTCCTCATCACCTTCGCGTTCAACCTGGTGGCGGATTATCTGTCAAACAGGTACAAGTTCAAGGGGAGCTGACATGCTGTCCCGGCGGATAAAATCGGAGGCGGTCGAGACCGCGATGTTTGCGACGATACGCGTATTGTCCTTCGCGGTGCTGGCCTTCCTCGTCTTCATTCTCGGCTTTATCATAAGCAGGGGCTACTCCGCACTTTCGTGGGAATTCATCTCCGGAATGCCCCGCGACGAGATGACCGCAGGCGGCATCTTCCCCGCACTGCTGGGGACCTTCTACCTGATGATCGGGTCCGCCCTGGTGTCCATACCGATCGGCATCATAACCGCCATCTACCTGACCGAGTACTCGCGCCGGCCCGCGCTGGTAAAGCTGATACGCCTGGGAGTGAGCAACCTGGCCGGGGTACCCTCTGTTGTATTCGGCCTGTTCGGCCTTGCCCTGTTCGTGGTATTTCTCGATTTCGGGACTTCCATACTCGCAGGCTCTCTCACGCTGGGCATCCTCAACCTGCCGGTGATCATCCGCTCCACGGAGGAGGCGCTTATGACCGTGCCGGGCACCTACCGCGAGGCGTCGCTCTCCCTGGGCGCGACGCGGCTCCAGACCATATTCAGGATCGTGCTCCCCAACGCCATGCCCGGCATCCTCACCGGCGTGATGCTCTCGCTGGGGCGCGCGGCGGGCGAGACCGCGCCCATCATGTTCACTGCCGCTTCCTACTACGCGCCCGAGCTCCCGGCCTCGATCTTCGACCAGGTGATGGCCCTGCCCTACCACATCTATGTCATGGCGACGGCCGGCACGCACATTACCGAGACGCGCCCCATCCAGTACGGCACTGCCATCATACTGATCCTGCTGGTGCTCGCGCTCAATTCGATCGGACTAGTCCTGCGTTACCGCTTCAGGAAGCGCATGAAGGGCTGAGTTAATCAGTTGCATGCTGGCCCCCGTTAGTTGTTCAATACCCCTATCTTTCCGCTCAGCCGGCCGGCGAGGCCGGTGATATTCCGCGACATTTCCGCCAGATCTCCCGCGCCGGATGCGAATGACTGGGTCAGCTGGTTGATATTGCTGATGGAATTCGCTATCTCGCTGGCTGCGATCTTCTGTTCTCCGGACGAAAGCTTGATCTCCTCGGACCTGCGCTGGACAATTTGAGCCTGCTCGTTGACGGTCCGGTTGAGGTCGAGCTGGTTCCTCATCTCCGCACTGATTCGGGCCATGCCCTCGGTGATAATGGCTATGTTCTTGATGGTCATCCGCATCACTTTGACGGTCTCGGTAACGCTGCGGACGCCCTTGGCCACCTCCTGCTCCGTCGCGTTGATCAGTTTGGCAATTTCCTTCAGGCTATCGCTGGTTTGCTCGGCAAGTTTGCCAATCTCATCTGCGACAACGGCGAACCCCCTTCCGTGCTCCCCTGCACGGGCCGCCTCAATTGCCGCGTTCAGGGAAAGGAGGCTTATCTGATCCGATATCTGGTTGATAACGTCAACGACTGTGTTCATCTGGCTCGAACTCGATCCGATCGCGGCCATTGTCGTGTTCATGTCGTCCAGTATCGTCTCGCCAGCAGCGGACTGGCTTGACGTGGTTTCGGAAACGCGTGCCGTCTCCTCAATCACCTGTTTCATGCCGTTGATCGATTCCGAAAGGAGACGCATCTTCTCTATCAAGGTATCGAGCGCTTCGAACTGCTCCTCCGCGTTTTTCGCGACAAGCTCCATGCTCGTCGAGACCTCCTCCACGGACGCGGTGATCTCCTCGACCACTGCAGCCTGACCCTGGGCGCTTTCGGAATACTTCTCCGAGGTGCTCTCCATGCTGGTGGATGATTTCGAAAGCACCGTTGACGATTCCCTGATGGACTCCATCAGGCCGACGATACTGGCATATTGCTCCTGTATTTTTACCGCCTTTTCCTGCTCGTCCGCCAGCGCGTTCTGATTCGACCTTAGTATCACCATGGCCATGCCGTAGGTGAGCAGGATGCCGGCCATGCTGTCGATAAAGCCGGTTTTAAGGACGAACGGGTCGACCGCGCCGAATGAGCCGGCATAAAAGAAGAATCCGATGTCCGCAATAACGAAGATGGCGGTAAGCACCGAGGTCCAGAGGCGGGTGCAGAACATGGATGAAAAAATGATCGCGCCGGGGATCATGTGCACCAGCGATGAATAGCCGACAGCGGGATTGGCCATAAACTGTATGCCCGTCCCCATCATCAGCGTTACGGCCGCGGCCAGGGAATTCATGTTCGCAGAGGCGTTGTAGACCCCCCGGTTCAGCAAGACCAGGCTGATGAATATGCCCGACCCCATGGTCACCGCCATAGGGAGGGATGTGCCGGCACCGCCCCTGAGTATCGTTGAAAGAGTGAGAATAAGGGCAACGACTCCAAAGATTACAATATTGATGATGAACAGAAGCCGGGCTTTGGCCCGCCGGCTTTTTGATTCCTGCGCAAACCTTGCTAGAAAAGCGTCAATAACACCCGATCCTGACATGACATACACTCCCACCTCAAATGCTTAGTATGCCAGCCAGAATACTAATGGTCCGGTCCCACGTCCAGTTATAATTACACGGATGCCCGGAGCTCAATAAAAAATATTGGCGTATGGCAGGAGACTCGTCCCAGGGCGCGGGATTGAAGGCCGTGTATCAGAAGCGCATTGCCAGCCCCAGGCCAAGCCCGAGGTTCACCGTGCCGGCTGCCGGAGCCGTCTTGAGAGAAGGAGAGGGCATAACGAGTGATATGTCGATTGTTTTATCACCTGTCCCGCCGTTGATCGCGGCGGCGATATTGCGGCCGATAAAGGCGGTAAACATGAGGGCGGCAAATCCGCCGATCCCGGCAGCGACATAGTACTCGGTGTCCCTGATGCGGCGCGCGTGCGCGAGATCGTTTTTGACATTGATCAGCCCGAGAATACCGGTCAGGCTCAGGGCCGGGTCGGGAAACGAGGGG
Organism: Spirochaetota bacterium; assembly: GCA_029564515.1. Lineage (GTDB taxonomy): Bacteria > Spirochaetota > UBA4802 > UBA4802 > UBA5550 > RBG-16-49-21. The sequence goes on from JAKQPV010000125.1 coordinate 64,366, forward strand.
CTTACGCCCATGGACCAGAGCATGGTGCAGAAAAACCTGTCAGCCTGGTAGGAGTGTTTCTTCATATGGAAGCTCGCGGCCGCCTCGAGGAACCCCATGCCGGAGGCGATGCCGGAGCCAAGCGCTAGCCAGACGGTCGGGTCAGCGGCCGGCCGGTAGCCCGACGCGGCAGAGGAAATGACGGAAGCCCTGCCGTCGGGCTTGTCCATTTCCGCCCGCTCTTCGGCATACAGGGACCTTCCTGTCATGCGGCGGGCAAGCCTGTCGCAGAAGCGCTCGACCATGAAAAACTCGTCGGCCTGGAACACTGCCCGCTCCTTTTCCGCCATCAGGACCGCCCCGCTCTCCGCGTCGATAACGCGGCCGGTGACGGTCAGGTTATCACCAAACTTCATGATGGACCCCACGATCACGGTACGGACGCCCAGCTTTGTGCCCGCCTCCACCGCGCAGGACACGTCATCGCAGGACGCGTCCGCTCCAAGAGCTTTCGGGATCTGCTCGCGGTCGAGCGTCCGGTATTTGGGCAGGTTGCTCATCTCGTTCCGAATGAGCATGGATATCTTTGCCGCATCCTCCCGGGGGACGTCCCGGGCCACGAAATCCAGGACCGCGAGTGCGGCTTTTTCCGCGCCGAATGACGGAGCGGATAGGGAGAGAATCAGGGCGAATACTGCGGATGCGGTTTTCATGAACGGACCTCCGGGTCATGCCCAACGGGCTTTTTCAGTCACATAATCCGTAGTGTAGGAGGGGCGAGAAAACACACAATTTTTTATTCTTTGCTCATGATTTATGTCGTTCAACTGGCGAGAGATTCAAGAACAGAAAGGTTGCAGGATATAAATTCCGGTGTGAGCACCCGATAATCAGATATGTCCTCGATTTCTATTGTCATGAAAAACTGCTGGCAATTGAACTGGATGAGAGCGTTTATAAAAATAGAAAAGATTATAATTCATATCGCGATGATTTCTTGATGAGTATGGGAGTACAAACATTACGATTCACCAAGAATCAGATCATGCAGAACATAGCATGGTAGTGCGCACTGTTGAATTTGAATTATTACGAGATACATAATCCTTCGCGCCCCCTCAGGGGGACGGGAAAGATGACGGACAATAAGACTCGGTTTTTCACGCCTCAATCGTAAACGTCGTCCCTTCCGTTCCTGACGTCACTCCGATCTCCCATCCCAGAATCTCGGCTGCGTGTTTCACGATCGAGAGGCCCAGCCCCGTGCCGCCGGTTGTGCGGGAGCGGCTCTTGTCAACGCGATAGAAGCGCTCGAAGATGCGCGCCAGCGCCTCCTTCGGTATGCCGATGCCGGTGTCGGCGATGGTGACGACCGGCCTGCCCGCGCGGGACGTCAGGGTGACGGTAATGCTGCCACCCTCGCGGTTGTAGCTGATAGCGTTGTCGATGATATTGAACAAGACCTCTTCCGCCAGGAAACGGTTGCCCCTGGTGCTGCCGGTGATGATGTTCGGCTGGAATCGTATGGAGACGTCCTTCGTCCCGGCCTTCGGAGAGAGAATGTCGATGCATCCCCTGATGACCTCGGACAGGTCAATCGGCTCCTCCTGGAAATCCTTCGCCGTCTCAAGGCGGTTCAGCTTCAGGATGTCGTTGACCAGCTGGTTCTGCCGCTCGACGTTGGCCATGGCCTTGTTAAGCAGGTCCCGCGCCATCTCCGGCTCGCACAGGTGGGGCTCGATCGTTTCCAGGTATCCCTTCAGGATAGTGATGGGCGTCTTGAGCTCATGAGACATGTTCGCCACGAGATCGGTTTTCATCTGCTCGATCCGGCTCTTCTCCGTGTTATCATGGAGGACGACGAGGATGCCCCGCAGGGACTGCTCGCCGGTGATCGGCTTTATGATGATCTCGCAGTGCCTTCCATTGAGAAGGGTCTCCTCGAAGGCCTCGGCCCTGCCGGTGGCATGGACCTCCTCGATCCGCGCGTTCATCGCCCGGCTCCTGATCACCTCGAAAAAGATCTTGCCCACGACCGCGGAATCGATCTCCAGGAGAGAGCGGAACGCTCCGTTGGCCACCAGTATCCGCTTGTCCCTGCCGATGACCGCGATGCCGTCGGCTATGCTCTCGATCGTCTTCTCCAGCTTGTTCTGCTCGAACATCAGGGTCCCGAGCTTTTCCACCACCGTGTCCGCCAGCCGGTTCAGCGCGTTCTGCAGGGTGCCGATCTCGTCGTTGCTGTAGTTGGGTATGCGGCGGGAAAAATCGCCGCTGGTAAAGTCGCGGGCGAAGCTCATTGTTTCGCTGATCGGCCGCGTGATACGGCGCGCCATCAGCACCACGACCAGGGACGAGACAAGCAGCGCGATGCCGCCGGCCGCGAGGATGTAGCGGCGCAGGAGCGCGATGCTCTCGTCCACCTCGCGCAGCGGTTTCGCCAGCCTGATCACTTCAGCGTCCGATTTCTTTGCCATGTAGAGCATGTTACTCGCAAGAGTCGAGCTGTAGCGGATGCTCTCGCCCCTGCCGAGCGCCAGGGCGTCCCGGACTTCACTGCGATAGCGATGGTTGTCCATCTCGTCAACCTGCTCGTGTTCCGAGTCTGCGATTACCCTGCCGGTAAAATCGACAAGCGTGATGCGAAGATTGACGATGCGGGAGATCTCTTTCACGCGTGTCTCCCGGGCCGCGACGGTCCCTGCCAGGTACCGGCCCGGCGTATTGCGGATCTCCAGCTCGATGAAGTCAATCTTCTCGGACATCTCCCGCTTGAGTATCGCGTGGTGGTACTTCCGGATATGGTCCAGCACGAGAAAGAGCAGAACGATGACGAGCGCCGATATGAGGACAATAAAGGATGCGATGATGCGGTTGCTGATCTTCCTGAACATGCCGGTCCCTATTTTTTAAACCCGTACCCGACGCCGGAAAAGGTCTTGATCACGTTTTTGTACGGCCCGAGCTTCTTCCGTATGTTCATCACGTGAACGTCTATGGTCCGGTCGATCACGTAGACGTCCCGTCCCTTGATGCTGTCGATGATGTTATCACGCGTGAATATCTTGCCGGGGTGTTCCAGAAGCAGGCGCAGTATCTCGAACTCGGTCTTGGTCATGTCAACGCCCGCGCCGTCCACGGTCAGGCTGTAGTGGTCCGGGTTCAGCTCTATCCCCTCGTGGACCAGCACCCGTGCGGGAGCGCCGTCCGGCACGGGGCGCTCGACCCGCCGGAACATGGCCTTGACGCGGGACTTGAGCTCCTTGACGCTGAACGGCTTGGTCAGGTAATCGTCTCCGCCCAGTTCCAGCCCCAGGACCCTGTCGAGCTCGTCGGAGCGGGCCGAGAGAAAGATGACGGGAATATTCTTCCACCCCTCGCTGGCGCGGACCCTCCTGCAGAACTCGAACCCGTCCATGCCGGGCATCATGACATCGAGCATAAAAAGGTCCGGTGCGCCCGAGGGCAGGGCCGCGAGCGCCTCCTCGGAGGACGAAAGACAGGATACATCGTACCCATCTGCCCTCAGATTGATGCCGATGATCTCCTGGATGTCCTTTTCATCGTCGATTACGAATATCTTTTTCCGCATGGCACTCCCGGCGGTTACATAACGAGCTATATTACTCTTCCGTGTGCCGGATGTCAATCCCTTCAATGTAATAAATGGCGCGTTCCGCGATATTGGTGACATGGTCGCCGATCCGCTCGAGCGCCTTGGAAACCATGATGAGGCCCAGGGCCGGCGATATGTTATGGGGATTATCCGCCATATAGGAGAACAGCTCGCGGTATATCTGCATGTTGAGCGTGTCGATCTCCCGGTCCCTGCTTATGACGACGCGCGCGCGCTCCGCGTCCTGGTCGGTGACCGCGGTGAACACGTCCCGGAGCATGGCGATCCCAATATCGGCCATGCGCGGGATATCTACCAGCGGCTTCAGGGGCGGCCTGCCGTGGAGGTTGATCGCCTCGTTGGCGATATTTGTTGCCAGGTCTCCGATCCGCTCCAGATCGGTGTTTATCTTAAGCATGGCCAGGACCAGGCGGAGGTGGACCGCGGCGGGCTGGCGGGTGACGAGTATCCTGATGCACTCGTTGTCGACCTCGATCTCGAGATTATCAAGAATGGCATCGTCGCGCATGACCTGTTCGGCGAGGTCCGTGTCCGAATCCTTCAGCGCCCGCACCGATTTCGCGATGGACTCAATGGCGAAGTCAGCCATCTCGAATACTTTCGACTTAACGTGTTCAAGCTCCTGCTCGAGATGCGTTATCATTGCTCCTCCCCGGTATCGCATGCCCGTAGGCGCGGTCGCGCGGCCGGCCATCCATGCGGCCACCTATCCGAATTTCCCGGTAATGTAATTCTCGGTCATCTCAACGTCCGGCCTGGTGAATATCTTCTCCGTCGGATTCACTTCGATCAGGTCCCCGATATAGAAAAAAGCGGTTTCGTCGCTCACCCGGGCGGCCTGCTGCATGTTGTGGGTCACGATTATTATGGTATAGTTTTTCTTGAGATCCTGGATCAGCTCCTCTATCTTCTGGGTCGAGATCGGGTCAAGGGCCGATGCGGGCTCATCCATCAGGATCACCTCGGGTTGGACCGCTATGGTGCGCGCGATGCAGAGCCGCTGCTGCTGGCCGCCGGAGAGCCCTAGCGCGGACTCGTCCAGCCGGTCCTTCACCTCGTCCCACAGGGCAGTGCTCTTGAGAGATCGCTCGACGATGCTTTCGATCTCGTACCGGTCCCTGACCCCGTTTATCCTGAGGCCGTACGCGATGTTCTCGAAAATCGACTTCGGAAATGGATTCGATTTCTGGAACACCATGCCAACCCGCCGCCGCAGGGCGGTCACGTTATAGCGGGGGCCGTAAATCGATTCCCCGTCTATGAGCACGTCACCCTCGACCCTCGTGCCGGGTATGATATCGTTCATCCGGTTAATGCACCGCAGAAAGGTGGATTTGCCGCAGCCGGACGGACCGATCAGGGCGAGCACGGTGTTCGCCCTGACGGAAAGCGAAATGTTCTTTATTGCCGGGGTGTTTCCGTAAAAGAACGTCAGGTTTTTTGCTGCGATTTTATCTGTCATTAACAGGAACCAGATGCCTTGGTATCGCTTTTAATTATAACTAGTTATATTAGTATAATATAACAATAATATAAAGATTTTGTTAAGGAATTAGCCTGGTCATTTCTTGATAATTATTATAAATTTCCTTTATAAAAAACTTATCTTTATCCGGTAGGTTGCCCCTGAAAGGTTAAATACATATTATCCACAGGAGGATATAAACGATGCAATCTAAATTATTCAAGATAATGGGACTGCTGCTGGTTGCCGCGCTGATGACCGTTACCGTGACTGCCTGCAAAAAACGAGACGCCAACAGGGTAGTGGTAAAAGGCTCAACCACGGTCCTCCCCATCACCCAGAAAGCGGCAGAGGCCTTTAAGAAGTCAGGCGGCGCGTCGGTCTTCGTCGAGGGGAGCGGCTCCGGCAACGGGATCAAGGCCCTGATCGATGGCAGCTGCGATATAGCCAACTCCTCGCGCGAGATGAAAAAGGAAGAGAAGGAAGCGGCCGCGAAAAAGGGGATCAAGCTGCGCGAGATCGTTGTGGCGTACGACATGATCGTACCGATCGTGCACGAATCAAACGTCGTAAGCAACCTGGTCATTGACCAGCTCAAGGCGATTTACGACGGATCGATTACCCGCTGGAAGGACCTTGGTGGCAGAGACGAAGAGGTGGTCGTAATATCACGTGACACCAGCTCCGGCACCTATGAGGTCTGGGAAGAAAAGGTGATGAAGAAAACCGACGTGACGCAGAGGGCGCTCCTCCAGGCCTCGAACGGCGCGATCATCACCACGGTAGCGGGCAATCCCAAAGCTATCGGGTATATAGGGTTCGGCTACATCAACGATTCGGTCAAGGGGCTCACCGTGAACGGCGTAGCGGCAACCATCGAGAACGGCAAGTCGGGGAAGTTCCCGATTTCGCGGAAGCTGTTCATGTACGTGAACGATGGCACGCTGTCGGATAATGCCCAAAAATTTATCGACTTTCTCCTCGGCGCAGAAGGACAGGACCTGGTGAAGGAAGCCGGGTTCATTCCCCTCTAGGATATTATCATCACGTTACAAGCCGGAGCCGCACCGTGGGCTCCGGTTTTTTTGTGCCCGCCCACTTTCCGCAAACCCGGTCAGACCGTGCCAGCGTGTTCCAACTTTTAACAATATATTTGCAGCGCCATGATATTTTCTTCATCGATTCCTGGTCTATTATAAGCGGCAATAAATTTATTTCTTACGGAGGTTTTTATGAGAAGGGCCATTATCGCTATGGCGACTGTATTCCTGATGGTTACGGGCGGAGGAATTCTTTTCGCCCAGGACAGGGATGCGGCAGAAAAAAAAGGCGCGGCAGCGCCGGAAACGGAAGAGCAAAAAAAGGAAGAGAAGAAGGACGAGAAAAAAATCGAGGAGACCATCAAGGAGATCTACAAGCGCCTCGATATCGGCGTGAAGGTCTACATGGACTGGTTCGCGCAGTGGGGCCAGAAGGACGGAGCGTTCGACCGCGTGGCGAAAGGCGAAAACGGCATGACGACCAGGTCCACGGCGTTGTCGGACATCTCCGGCAAGAACTACAACGCGTTCAGGATCAACCGGGCCTACCTGGACATCAGGTACAAATTCCTCGACTGGCTGGGCGCGCGCCTCACCACGGACGTAGACGCGGCAGTCACGCCCGCGGCCGACGCCAACGCGGCGTTCCACATCTACCTTAAATACGCGTACCTGGAAGGCAAAAAGGACTTCGGTCCGGTAAAGATCGCAGGCACCGCGGGCATGATCGAGACTCCGGTCGTTGGGCTCACCGACAAGATCAGCGACTACCGCTGGATATCCCGGAACTACATCGACCAGTCGAAGAACATCCTGAACGGGCAGAGCCTGGACAACTCGGCCGACCTGGGCGTCAAGGCCTCGATCGGGCTGTTCAAATACGTAACGCTGTCAGCCTCTTTCACCAACGGCGGCGGGTACAAGAAAGACGAGAGCAACTCGTACAAGGCGATCACCTACCTGGCAAGCATTACCCCGGTCAGGGACCTGTACATAAACGGGTTCGGCAGGAACGAGATCACCGACAAGTACGACTACACAGGCAAGAAGGCGAAGCGTGCGTATTACGGCTACGGGATCGCCTACTCCATCCCGATGATTAAAGTCGGGTTCAACCATGTGTTTCCGATAATACGCACGGTCGGCGCGGCATCGAAGTTTGATTCCGATTGGGCCCTCTATTATTCAGCGACTGATAAGCGCGAGATATACGTGTACCCGGTCCAGAACAGATATTACATGCTTTTCGACGCCTGGTTCAACTTCAACCTGGGCGCGCTCGTGGAAAAAGCGCCGCTCCTGGTCACGGGCCGTTTCGTGTACGGGCTCCAGCGCGGCACGTACCAGAAAATGATCACGGACCCGGAATGCGGCAAGCAGCGCACGAGCATGCTCTACGCTGCGGGCCTGGGGTGGCAGTTCAGCAGGAACATCCGCATTCTGGTCGGCGGTGAGCTGCAGAAATACTTCGTGAAGAAGGACCGCCTCCTCCGCTACGCGGAAGGCTCGAAGGGGACCGATTACTACAACGCCACCGCCCTGGGAGCGGGCGATATATATGTCGGTTCCAGGGAGCCGCATGACTCGAAGCGTGTTTACGTGAAAGCGGAAGTCAGCTTCTAGAGATAAAACATCTTTTCTCGTACCAAAGGCCCTCCGGGGCCTTTTTATTACCGATAACTATCGGTGTGGTGCTCTGACCCCCCGGACAGCAGGGTGCCGAGGCTCTGACCCCGAACTCCGATAGTTATCGGTTCGTTCTAACCCCTCATTTATTCAAGAGTTAGCCACAGGCGATAACTATCCACTCAAAATCGCTTGACAAACTAGAATATTATTCTAAAATATAATTCTAGTATCAATCAAGGGATTGTGCATGAAAAAGCCAAATTCGATCCACGCTTCGACACACGGCCGTAAAAGCGACATTATCCGCGCCGCGCTCGCCTGCTTCACGGAAAAGGGCTTTACCGGCACCAGCATTGAGGACGTGTGCAGCCAATCCGGCGCGAGCGTCGGGAGCCTGTATCATCACTTCACCTCGAAGGAACTCCTGGCATCCGCCGTGTACCTGGAAGGGATCCGGGATTACCAGACCGGGCTCGTCGCCGAGCTCGAAAAGCACGCACAGGCACGGGACGGGGTCAGAGCAGTGGTCCGGTTCCACCTTGAATGGATAGAGAACAATCCCGACTGGTCGCGCTACCTGTTCCAGCAGCGCCATGCCATGTTCATGGCCGATTCGGAGGGCGCGTTCGCCCGCATGAACGCCGGCTTCATGGCCCGCCTGTCGGCGTGGTTCAGGATGCGCATCGAGGCGGGCGGGATCAGGAGACTGCCCGCCGACCTCTACCCCGCGGTGCTCCTGGGTCCCTGCCAGGAATACGCGAGGCTCTACCTGGAGGGCAGCTATACTACGCCGGTGAAGAAGGCCGCCGAGGTTCTCGCCGATGCCGCCTGGGCCGCGCTGGATCCTTCATCCGGGTCGAAGGGCAACGGGAAGAAATGATGCATGACTATAACAAACAGCGAGGAGGCACACCATGAGCGATATATACGAAAAACTGCGGGAACGGCTCGACAGCCTGTCAACCGGCTACCCGGTGACCAAAAACGGTATTGAGCTGAAATTACTGAAGCGGCTGTTCAGCAGGGAGGACGCGGAGCTTTTTCTGCAGCTCTCCCCCGTGCTCGAGACGCCCGCCGTTGTGGCCGGACGGCTGGGCAGGGACGAGAAGGACCTTGCCATGCAGATGGAGAGCATGGCGAAGCGCGGACTCATCTTCCGCCTGCAAAAGCCGGACTCGGTCAAGTACGGGGCCCTTCCCTTCGTCGTCGGCATCATGGAGTTCCAGGTGGGGCGCCTTGACAGGGAACTGGCGCGGGAGCTGGAAGACCACTACCAGGCGGGGTTCGGCCGCTCCATTGCCGCAACCGGAACGCCGCTCATGCGCGCGGTGCCCATCAACCGGGACGTGGCGCCCGGGAGCAGCATCGCGCCCTTCGACGACGTCATGAAGATCATCGGCGAGCAGAAAACAATCATGGTGGCGGAGTGCATCTGCCGTAAAGAGGGCCGTCTCCTTGACCGCGGATGCGACATGCCGCTCGAGGCGTGCTTTTCCTTCGGATCGCAGGCCGATTACTACGTGCAGAACGGCATGGGGCGGTACGTGACGCCCGACGAGGCGAAGGCGATCGTGAAGAAAAACCTGGACGAGGCGCCGCTGGTCATAAACATGGCCAACACGCAGAAAGGGGGCGGGTTCTGCATGTGCTGCGGAGACTGCTGCGGCATACTGCGCTCCCTCAAGATGCAGCCGAAGCCGGCGGAATCGGCAAAGAGCAATTACCGCGCCGTGGTGAACGCCGACGAGTGCACCGCGTGCGAGGCCTGCGCCGGCAGGTGCCAGATGGACGCGATAACCGTGACCGGCGGCGCGGCCGTAATCGATCATGACCGTTGCATCGGGTGCGGCAACTGCGTGGCGGCCTGCCCCGCCCTTGCCCTGAGTTTGGAAAAGAAGCAGGCCGGGAAGCTCTACACGCCGCCCGAAAATTTCATCAACACCTACATGGCAATAGCGAAAGAGCGCGGAAAGATATGAGCATGATTGAACTGTCTCCTGATGCGCCGCTCAACATGGATGCGGCACCGCTCCGCGATTACCTGGCAAGCGGCTGGCTCACGCACGACGGCATGTGGTTCTATAACGCGTTTCTGGAAGGCGGGATCGAGCTGGCCAACCACCTGAACCTTGCCGCGATCCGGTCCATGGCGCCGATGGAGGCCCGCCGCACCAGGAAGATCCTCGGCGCCGGGGACGGGCCGGTCAGGAGCTTCGACGAAGCGGCTGCGATCCTCTCCGGCGCCCTCAGGATGGTTTTACCGCGCTCGATCATCGCCCGATTCAAGGTCACGGTGCCCGCAGAAGGCGTGTTCCGATGGGAATGGAAGAAGGGGGAATGCTTTGCGTACAAGGGTATCTGCCAGCTCGGTTGCATCGACCGGTACCGGTGCGGCGTCATATTCCGGATCGGGTGCTGGCTCGACGCAATGGATATCCAGCACCGCATTGAGCCGATGCCGGACGCCTGCATGATGCATGAAAAGGGATTGTGCCGGGGCGATATTATCATGGAATTCCATAACGCGAAGGGGTAACGGCTTTCCAGGGATGCCGGGGTCGGACAACAGATATTGCCGATAGTTATCGGTTAATACCGGTTTGTAATCCGCGAACTTCCCGACAGGTACCGCCTCATGCACTGTAGTTATCGTTCCAAATCTTCTCCGCTTTATGTAAAAAAACATCCCGATGAATTGAAAATATTAAAAATAATATTGACAGTGTGGGACCCTGGCGATATTTAACCAATTGGTTAAATATATCAACTAATTAGTTAGGCGAATAATAACAGATAACCGGCCATGAAGAAAGCCTGTGTACTGATCCTGTCATGCGTTTTTCTGCTCGCCATGCCGGCATTCGACACCGGATGTCCATCCGGGTGCTTCACCAGCGCCGCATACGCGGCTGAAAAGGAAGACTCACCCGCACCGGAACCGGAAACCGTTAAAAAACGGGACATCCGCGATGACGGGTATAAGCGGGAGGTGGTACGGTATGTATATTCCGCTGTTTTCCCGGCGCTCGTCATGGCGTACGGATTTTCCTCCTGGGGCTGGGCCAAACGCGATTTCTGGCTCTGGTCCAATGAGGGCTGGTTCGGCCACACCACCCGTTACGGGGGATACGACAAGCTCGGACACGTGTTCAGCCATTACACCGCCATGCGGCTCAGCTGCGCCGTGTACAATTACACTGAACGGGGCTCGAACATGCGTTTCCTGTACGGCGGGCTGCTGACCATGCTCATGGGGCTGTCGATAGAGGTCGGCGACGCCTATTCCGGCTACGGTTTTTCATATCACGATCTCGTGTTCGATTCGATCGGTATACTGATCGGGGGCCTGCTGGAAGCCTTCCCGAAGGTGGACGCATTCGTCAGCCTGAGCTGGGAATACTGGCCGAGCGAGGCGTTCAGGAAGCACCTGGACAGACCCTGGTTGCTGATCGACGATTACGGAGGCGCGAAAGTGCTGCTCAACATCAAGCTTGCAGGGTTCAGGGAGGTCGGGGTCAACATCCCGAACTTTTTCAGATACATCATGATCGACATCGGGTACGGGGTGAAGGGCTATACAGCCTTCGAGCGTGAGGCCGCCCTGGATAAATTCAACCTGCCGGTGCGCTCGCAGAACCTGTACGTGGGGATTTCAATTAATTTCGTTGAAGTCATCAAGGACCTGTTCAAGGACCCGGAGAGTCCGGGGTGCCGCGCATCACAGCAGCTGTTTAAATACTACCATATACCCGCGGGCTACAAGCACCGCATCAACCTGAAGCAGAGCCTTAACACTACTGATCTGTACTGACAATCAGGCGGGGGGCGCGGCGGGTCTGCGGTGCCGCTTGCGGTGGCGCTTCGGCCGGCTCCCGGCGGACACGGCCGCGGCATGCTCCGGCCCCCGGGTCACAGCGGTCTCCCCGCCGCCGAAAGGCGCATGCGGGGCGTGATGATGCTCGGCGCGGCGCGGCGGCGCTTCGGCCGCCCGCTGCTTCCAGTATCCCAGCTCTTTGGCGTGCTTTCCCGTAGCCTCGGCCAGTATCGTGAAAAAAAGGAACGCGTTGGGAAAATGCGCGTTGTTCACAAAGCGCTTCTCAAAGCCCCGCGCCTTCGGGCCGCCAGATGCGCGCGTGAAGCTCGACTGACGCGCTACCAGGTTGCACACCGCGTCCCATTCGCGCTTCGGGATCCGGAGCCGGGTCGCCAGCCCGGTGAACTTCTGGTGGAGCATGACGAACGATTCCTGGAAGCCGCGCTTCTCGCCCATCGCCTCGTCGAAAAGATCGTACAGCAGCACCGAGAGGAGCACGGCCGCAGGGATCTCTTCCCCCGCCTGCCGTCTGCGGTCCACTGCGGAGAGCCGGGCCAGCAGGGCCTGCCGGATCTTCATGGGGGCCAACTCCGGTATCCAGTTGCCCAGTATCTTCAATTCATCCAGCTTCGTTATCGTGCCGGCGGACGCGCTGCACCGGAGTATCTTGTAGAGCTCCTCCAGCATGCGGTGAGCGTTAGACTGCGTGATCAGCGGCGCGCACTCGTGTGCCGCCTTGAGGTCATTTTTCGAAACGGTGAACCCGAGCTGTGCGCAGAAGCGCGCCGCGCGAATGATCCGCACCGGGTCCTCCTTGAACCGCTGGCACGGGTCGCCTATGGAGCGGATCACCTTCCTCTTGAGGTCTTCCAGGCCGCCGCTGTAATCTATGAGCGAGCCGTCGGCGCTGTTGTAATAAAGGCCGTTCACGGTGAAGTCGCGGCGCTGCGCGTCCTCGTCGATGGTCCCGTACACATTGTTCGCGGCGAAGGTGCCGTCCGCGGCCTGCTCCGGGTCCACGGCGGCGCGGAACGTGGCCACCTCCACGAACCGGTCTCGGCTGATATACACGTGGGCGAGCCGGAACCTCCTCCCAATCAGGAAACAGCGGCGGAATTGCCGCTTGATCTGCTGGGGACGGGCGTCAGTGACGATATCGAAGTCCTTCGGCTTCTTGCCGAGCAGTATATCGCGGACGCACCCTCCCACCAGATGGGCCTGAAAGCCTGCCCTTCTCAGGCGGTTGAGTATGTCAAGGACGTTGTACTCGATATTCTTTTTAGAGAATGAATGGCCGCTCTGCGGCACGATGATCGGATACTTTTTCTTGAAAAGCGAGGAAAATAGTGACATGTCTATTATTTGTCTGAATTTGATGAATTACTTGCATATAACATAACATGCTATTCCGTCAAGTAATAATTAGTTTATTCTGCCGGCCGTTGCGGAGCGGCCTGCAGTACGGCCATGCTGTTTCCAAAGAAAGAACCCCTTGCCGAAATGTTCTTTACAGGAACCGCTTTTTATGCGGTAATCCGGCAGCGAAAGGAGCGAATGAAAACCGTACCAGGCACCAGCATGAAAAATGGCACCGGGTTCTCCCTGAAACAGGCCGCCCTGCTCGCCGCTCTCTGCGTCGTGACGGCGCTTGCACCGCTCCCGGCCCATGGCCGCGCGGAACCCGGAGCATGGGAATACCTCTGGGGCGATCGGACTGAACCGGACCGCGCGGCCGACCCCGTGCCCGCCGGGCCGTGGCAAACCGCGACGTCGCCCCTTGATCCGCCGGGCCGGGGGCTGAATACGGTTCTCTGGCTCCGCGTTCCCGTCCCGGCCTTGAACGAAGCACAGCCCCCGGTATATTTCGACTGCGTGTATTACGACTTCGATGCGTTCTACCGGGGAAGGCTCCTGTACCGATACCCGGCCGGCTCTGACGCCGTAGCATTTCACGGCAGGCCCTGGCATATAGTTCCCCTTCCGGCCGGCGCGGGAGGAGATCGCCTCTACCTCAGGGTCCGGTCCACGCGGCCCGAGATCGGCATCCCGGGCGCCGTACGCTTCGGCGGCTATTCCGGGCATGTGACCGGCATCATCCGGGGCGACCAGCTCCGGGCGACCGTGGCGCTCCTGCTCGTGCTGGCGGGGGCGCTGGCCCTCCTCCGAGGCGCGGGGCGAAGGGCTGACCGGTCGCTCCTCTGGGGCGGCTGCGCGCTCGTGCTCCTCGGGATCTGGAACATCGGCAACACGCGGATCAAGCTGCTCTACCTGAACGAGCCGCTCCTCTGGCTCTACGCGGAGCACGCGTCCCTCTATTTTTCCCCGGTAGCGATCGGCCTTTTCCTCGAGCGGATCTTCGGCCGGGGGCCGGGCTCTTCCGTCCGCCGTGGCTGGCAGTTCCTGCTCGCCTGCGCGATCGCGTTCATGGCAGTGTCAGTCTACGACCCGTACTGGCTCCGGGCATACACCCTCCGTCCGTTCCAGGTGCTCCTGGCGCTCTACCTGGTCGTGGTCTGTGCCTTCATCACGCGCGAGGCGCTGCGCGGAGATATAGACGCCCGGATCGCGGCAAGCGGGCTGGCGGCGGCGATCGCCACCGGTCTCTACGACATTGCCGTGTCTTTCCTGGGCCTGAGCTTCATCCTTCCCAAGGTGAGCTATCTCGGCCTCCTGGCTTTCATCGCCTCCCTCGGCATGGTGATGGACCGCCGCCTGCGTGTTGTCCCGGCCAAGCTCCTGTCCTTCTCGACCACCCGGGAGGGAACGGACAGTGGAGCACCGGTTGGCGATCAGCAGGAGAAAAAGTCCGCCCCCGCCGCCATAACGCCCGACATACGGGCAAAGCTTGAGCAGGCCATCTCCTACCTCAAGGAACACTATACCGAGGACGTGTCACGCGAGGGGCTTGCCGCACTCATCGGCATGAACCACGATTATTTCGGGAAAATGTTTATCAGCTATACGGGGAAAAAATTCTCTTCATATATAAATGAATTGAGGATTACAAAAGCAGCAGGTATTCTCACAACCACAGACCAGAATATAGTCAATATAGCATTTTCTGTCGGTTATGAGAGCCTTTCGACTTTTTACAGGGCATTCCAGGGAGTAACCGGCCTGTCTCCCCTTGCTTACAGGGAGCGTTTCAGCAATAACCCCCCGGAAAACTGAATGTCAGGGGCTGGTGTCAGAGTATCAGTATTGGTCCACAGAGTAAATCGAGGGGTAAAAAAAAATTAAAAAAACCGACCCGCCGGTTCTCATTTTCAGATTTTCTCTGATATTGAGAAGACAGGCCGATAGTTATCGGTATATGCTGACTGTACCGTGACTGTTAAGCACCACGGAAGCCGGTCACCCGGCCGCGTTATTTTACCACCATATCAATCGGGAGGTCATAATGTTTAAAAGGAAACTCTGGTTATTCTCATTAATTGTTTCCGCCGTTCTTCTCGCCGCCGCGTGCGACGATTCCGGCGGGAAGAACCCCTATCTCATCTACACCGGCAGCAATACCGCTATGAAGGTCATGTGGCAGATGACGGCAACCAATACCTGCACGCTCGAGTGGGGCACGCAGGAGGGGATCTACACGCTGGGGAAAGTGACGACGACCGAGAACAGCAGTTCGACGAACCAGCACATTCACTCCTACACGATCAGCGGGCTCCAGCCCGGCACGAAGTATTACTACCGGGCCATGGGCGGTGGCCTGACCCGTACCGGCTCGTTCTACACTGCGCCGGCAGCGGACGCGACCGACGTCAATTTCCTGGCATTCGGCGATACCCGCTCCGCGACCACCACGCATGACCAGGTGTGCGCGGGGGTCATATCCAATTTTACTGACGACCCGGAGACCAACTACCAGACCCTCGCCATCGGCGTCGGAGATATAGCCTTCGACGGCCTCGAAGCGACATGGAACAAGGAGTTCTTCAACAAGAGCCTGACGAACGCCCAGGCCTTCCTCGCCTCGGTGCCGTTCACGCCGCCCATGGGAAACCATGAATACGACGGCAAAACATTTAAAAAATACTTCGCGTTTCCCTACGTGGCAAACCGCTACTGGTCATATGATTACGGCCCCGTCCACGTAGTCATCGTGGACCAGTACGCCTCGTATTCCCCCGGCAGCGCCCAGTACAATTGGATCGAGCAGGACCTGGCGAAATCGACCAAGACCTGGAAGATAATCGCGCTGCACGAGCCGGGCTGGTCGTGCGCGAGCTCCGACCTGTTCGAGGGGCACGCGAACAACACGAGCGTGCAGAACTATATCCAGCCCCTCTGCGTCAAGTACGGCGTATCGCTGGTCATCGCGGGCCACAACCACTATTACGCGCGGGCCGAGGTGGGCGGCGTTACGCACCTGACCACCGCGGGCGGCGGCGCGCCGCTCTACTCCCCCAGGATAGGCGAGCCGAACGTGGTGATAGCGATCGAGTCACTTCATTACTGCAAGTTCGAGGTCCGCGGCGACGAGCTCTTCTGCGAGGCAGTGACGCCGGAGGGCACGATCCTGGATTCGTTTAACATTTCGAAGTAGCACCGAGCGACAGGCGCGCAAACGTTTGCGCGCCTGTCGATAAAGGGTTATTTCTTCCTGAAAAGCAGCTGCGCGTCGCCGATGTGGAGGTCGTCCCTTCCCGAGAACCGCGGCGCGAGCCTGATGTCCGGCACCTCGTATTCGCGCACGACCTTCCAGACCAGCTCGAAGCCATTCGAGGTGAACAGGTCGATATATTCCCCGTACCGGACCCGGTTCGTATAGGTGATGGAGTCCTCGGTCAGCAGAAGGTCCCACGTGAAATCGGAATACTTGTAGAAGAGAAACGGGTTGCCGAAAAAATGGAACTTGTCCTTGAGGTCGATGACATGGAAGAGCATGCCGCCGCTGGCGAGAATGTCGCTCATCTTGCGTATGTACCGGGGCAGGTCCCGGATATGGTGGAGAACGGCGATCGAGTAGATGAAGTCCACCCGCTCGCCGAAATCGACATCGGCAAGGTCGCCGGCGATGAACCGTATGTATTTCGGGTCCGGCATGCAGGTAGTGTTGTCGACGTATTCGAAACGGTCCACGCTCCAGCGTACTTTGAAAAAGTCGATCTCGCTCCGCACGTATGAGCGCTGCGCGACGGAATCGCAATGGCGCGGATACTTGTCGATGAGCGTTACGCTCCGCGCGCCGGCGTGGAGGAAGTTGTAGGCGTTGATAAAGGAGTTCCCGGGACCGATCTCGAGCACGGACTTGCCCTTGATGGAAAACCCATGGCTCTCCATCTGCCTTCTGATTATCCCGAAGTAGCCGTCAAGCGAGTGAAAATCGCTGCTGTATACCCGCGGCATGAGCCTGTTGACAAGCCTGAAAAGCCTCAGCTTGCAGTAAAAAAAACGTACGATGAAATCGAACCGACTGACAAAAAAGCTCGTGAACGCGCCATACTTCTTCATGAATAAAACTGGTCATCTGCCTGGGTAAAGAGTTATTCTCTTTTTTCAATACCCTTAATCTATGTCAAGATATTATCACGGAATATTTTTTATTTCCATGTAGTGCTGTTGAATGAAATTCCGCGCGAGTCCGAAGTTGTAAGTTTTTTCAGATGCGGCCGGGCTGTTCGCATAATCTTTAACCGGAAAAATGGTCAAACCCGCCTTTCATGTCTATATGCCGGCCCCCGTGCAGCATGAAGATCCCCTCCTTCTTCTGGAGGACCTCGCCCACAACAGTGAAGTCGGAAAATTCGCTTTTCAGCGCGCCGAGCCTGTCCGGCGCCAGAGTGAATACCAGCTCGAAATCCTCGCCCCCGTACAGGGCGTAGTCATACGGATCTCCGCCGGCCGCGTACGCGGCATCGCGCGTTTCCTGCGACAGGGGGATCGCATCCCGGTCGATGCGCGCGCCCGTGCCGCTCTCCTCGCAGATGTGCCCCACCTCGCTCGCCAGCCCATCGCTCACGTCGATCATGGCGCCGGCGTTGCGCGCGATCGCACGGCCCTCGGACGCGAGGCGGCAATGAGGCTCGAGGTAGCCGGAAAGGTAGCCGGTGCGCTTCCCGTCCATGAGCAGACGGAGGCCCGCCTCGCTCTTTCCCAGGGTGCCGGTCACGCAGATGAGCTCTCCGGGCCGCGCGCCGGAGCGGAGGCGCACCCGCTCTTTTTCCACGCTGCCGGCCAGGGCGAGGTTCAGGACCATCTCGCGCCCGCGCGTCGTGTCGCCGCCGGCGAGCACCACGCCGTGCACCGCCGCGGAGGCGTACAGCCCGCGGTAGAATTCGTCCATGAACTCGACCTGCGTGTCAGCCTTCAGGGCCAGGGAGATAAAAGCCCAGCGCGGAGTCCCGCCCATGGCAATGATGTCGGACACGTTCACCTCCATGAGCTTGCTCCCGAGCTGGAAGGGACTGTACCAGTCGAGCGAGAAATGCGTGTTCTCCACCATCATGTCGACCGTGACCAGGGTGTATTCGCTCCCGCCGGTCTCGAGCACGGCGCAGTCATCGCCGACGCCCCGGACCACTGAGGGATCGCTCCCCGGCGCGCCGGTTACCCGCTTTATGAAGGCGAATTCGCCGCCTATATCGGAAAGCTTCATGAACCGTACCGCGTCCTGCACTCGCGGTTGATCTTCGCGGAGCAGAAGTCGCCGCACATGGTGCAGACCTCCTCGCCGTCCTTGCCGGTCTGTTTCCGGATGGCCCGCGCCCGCTCCGGGTTCATCGCATGCGCGTACATTCCCTCCCAGTCAAGGTTGCTCCGCGCGCGCGACATGGCGTCGTCGCGGTCCCGCGCGCCCGGTATGCCCCGGGCTATGTCCGCCGCGTGCGCGGCTATTTTCGACGCGATCACCCCGTCGATCACATCATTCAGCTCCGGGAGCCCCAGGTGCTCCGTGGGCGTGAGGTAACAGAGGAAGTCGGCGCCGTAGGTCGCCGCCAGCGCGCCGCCGATCGCCCCGGTCAGGTGGTCGTACCCGGGCGAGCAGTCGGTCACCAGCGGCCCCAGCACGTAGAAGGGGGCGCCGTCGCAGTATTTCTTCTGGAGCTCGATGTTTTCCTTTATCATGTGGAGCGGAACGTGGCCCGGTCCCTCGATCATGACCTGCACGCCGCGCTCGCGCGCCCGCGCTGCCAGCCGGCCCAGGGTCTTCAGCTCCTCGATCTGCGCCGCGTCCGTGGCGTCGGCCAGGCACCCGGGCCGGAGCCCGTCGCCCAGGCTCAGGCACACGTCGTGCTCCCGCGCCATTTCCAGGATCTCGTCA
Organism: Spirochaetota bacterium; assembly: GCA_029564515.1. GTDB lineage: Bacteria > Spirochaetota > UBA4802 > UBA4802 > UBA5550 > RBG-16-49-21. The sequence goes on from JAKQPV010000125.1 coordinate 83,197, forward strand.
TACCGGGTGAAGAGCGGGTTCTCCCTGTCGTGGTGGAGCATCCACTTGATGAGGAAGCTCCCTCCGCGGGAGACCACGCCCATGATCCGTTTTTCAAGAAGGGGAATGCACGACCGGGTCACGCCGCAGTGCACGGTGATGAAGTCCACCCCGTCCTGTATATGCGTGCGGATCGAATCGAGTAAGTCGTCCTCCGACAGGCCAGCCACGTCGGGGCAGCGCACGATCGCCTCGTACACGGGCACGGTGCCGACCGGTATCCGCGACTCCTTCAGGATGGTCCGCCGCATGGCGTGTATGTCGCCGCCCGTGGACAGGTCCATGACCGTGTCCGCGCCGTAGCGCACGCTCACCGCGAGCTTCTCAAGCTCCTTTGCCGGGTCATTGTTGAACATCGACGTCCCGATATTCGAGTTTATCTTGATTAAAAGCCCCCTGCCGATCCCCACGGGGGCGCAGTTGTGGAGCCCGCTTTTAAGGATCACGGTCCTCCCGGCCGCGATATCCGCGCAGATCTCTTCGGCCGAGAGGGGCTCGCGCTCCGCAACGGAGCGCATCTCGGGGGTGATTACATTTTTTTTCGCCTGTTCGAGTTGTGTCATAAGCCGTACTTCCTTTGAAACTTTATTATTTCCGCAAACACGTCCGGCCGCGTCACCACGGCCGAAATGGCGCAGACCATGTCCGCGCCCGCGGCAATGCACTCGTCCGCGTTCAGGAGGTCTATCCCGCCGATGGCGACCACCGGCACGCGGCAGGCGCGCCGTATCGCCGTGAGCGTCTCAACCCCGCAGGGCGCGCCCGCGTCCGACTTGGTGCCGGTCGCGAACACCGGGCTCACCCCCAGGTAGTCCGCCCCCGCCTTCTCCGCCGCGACCGCTTCCTCCACGTCGTGGACCGTGACGCCGATGATCGCGTCCCTGCCGAGAAGGCGGCGGGCCTCCGCGTAGGGGAGGTCCTCATTCCCGATGTGCGCGCCGTCGGCGCCGACCGCGAGCGCGATGTCGATCCGGTCGTTGATGATGAGCTTCGAGCGCGTCTCGGCGCAGATCCCGCGGATCTCCCGCGCCTCCTCGTACTGGCGGCGCGTGTCGGCGGTCTTGTTGCGGTACTGTATGATCTGCGCTCCTGCCGTCACCGCCTGCCGCACGTCGCTCATCACGCCGGCCGCGCTCAGTCCCTCGTCCGTAATAAAATAATATCCCTTCATGCCGACACCTTCTGGCGCGCGGTGACCGCGCTTGCCGTGAGCCGATGGATCCGGTCGAAGAGACAGGCGTTGAAGGTCCCGGGCCCGCCGCAGTCCTCCGCGGCCAGCTCCGCTGCGACCTCGTAGCATGCGAGCCCGGCTGCCGCGGCTTCGGCCAGCCGGTCCGGCGCCGCTCCCGCGAACGTTCCGATCACGGATGCGGCCATGCACCCGGTGCCCACCACGTGCGCCATGATTTCGTGCCCGTTGTTCACGGTATAGAGCGCGCCCGATCCCGCAACGATGTCTTCCTCCCCGGTGATCACCACGACGCAGCCCCTCTGGCTGGCCAGGGAAGCCGCGATGTCGCGGAGGCTCTCCTTCACCTCCGCCGCATCTACGCCGCGCGTGCGTACGTCGCGGCCCGCGATCCGCGCGATTTCCGAAGCGTTACCCTTGACCACGCCGATCTTCGTTTCATCGATCAGCTCGAAGCTCATCCGGTCCCTGAACGCGGTCGCACCCGCGCCGCACACGTCCAGGACGACGGGCGCGCCCTTTTTGTTCGCGGCGCGCGCGGCCGCCTTCATGCTGTCAACAAATTCGGCCGTGAGTGTGCCGATGTTCAGCACCAGCGCGGACGCTATACCCGCCATGTCCGCGACCTCGTTGATCGCGTGAGCCATAACCGGCGACGCGCCGAACGATTTCACGACCTGCGCGCACTCGTATATGGTGACCCAGTTGGTGAGATGGTGCACCAGCGGCTGTTTCTCCCGGACAACTTTCAGGAATGATGCTGCATCCATGGCATGCGGCCTCTCGTATCATGTATTTATTCGTCAATTACATCGCTTCATCATGCTGTCATCGCGAGCGCAACGAAGCGCGCCTCGGCTACGCCCGGCAACCGATCGGTCCCTGAGCGACTTGCGCTGAGCTTGTCGAAGTGAGTCGAAGGGTGCTTCATCACCCTCTTGAAGAGGGCTCCTCGCAATGACAGTCCCTTATTCGCCTTCGGGGATGGCTTTTGTTGTGGATGTTGGGATTATAGGCCTCGGATCCCTTCGCTGGCATTACCCAGATCAGGTTCAACGGGTGTAATCTCAGGCTCCGTACCGGAACCACCCCACGGCATTACAACAATACTGAAATCTCCGATTCCCGTCAAGCTAAAGAGTCGATTATTTTCATGTAATGGAAACCGTGATACCGCTGAAAACACCTTGACTTCCTTGATAACCGGGTGTCAGAGTAGGGATCATGAAGTCGCAAATATCACACGTCGAGATCACGCTCGGCTGGCGGAACGTCTGGAAGAACAGGCGCCGGACCGTCCTCACCCTCCTGACCATCATGGTCGGGTGCGCGATGATCATCTTCATGAAATCGGTCCAGAAAGGCGCGTTCGGCAAGATGGTCGAGGACGCAGTCGCGGCCAATACCGGGCACATCCAGGTCCATGAAAAGGGGTACCGGGAGAACACGAGCATCGACTACGCGCTCCTTCCGGACAACCGGCTGGAGGAGGCCCTCCGTTCCGCGGAAACAATTGCCTCGTACAGCATGCGGGTCAATGCCGCGGGATTTGTCGCCAGCGGAAACACCACCGAGGGCGCGGCCATACAGGCGGTGGACCCGGAGCGGGAGAGGACAGTCACCGACCTGCACACCCACGTCCTGCCCGGCGGGCGCTATCTCCGGAAGGAAGACAGTAAAAGCATCGTGATGGGAGAGGTCCTGGCCGGGAACCTCGGCGTGAAGGTCGGCGACACGATCTCCATGATCTCGCAGGGCTTCGATGGATCAGTCGCTGCCGCGAGTCTCACGGTAGTGGGCCTGTTCAGGACGCGGAACCCGGAATACGACAACAACCTGGTCATCATGCCGCTCGCGCAGGCGATGGAGACTTTCACCATGATGGGTTACGTCAACTCGGTCGCGATCAGGCTGAAGGACGGCATGACCATGGAGGAGACGCGGGACCTGCTCCGGCGCTCCCTCGGAACGGAGAAGCTCGAGATCATGGGCTGGGACGAGCTCATGCCGGACATGGTCCAGTTCATAGACATGAAGCATTTCGGCACCTACATCTTCGAGTTCATACTCTTCACCATCGTCGCGTTCGGGGTCATGAACACGATCCAGATGTCGGTGTACGAGCGGGTCCGCGAGTTCGGGATCATGATGGCCATCGGCACAAGGCCGGAGAAGATCCGCCGCATGGTGGCGGCCGAGTCCTTCATGATCGCTCTCATGGGCGTGCTCCTCGGGTCTATGCTCGGAAGCGCGCTCGCGCTCTATTTCACCTGCCACCCGCTCGACTATTCCAGCCTCGCCGGCCAGATGAAGGTATGGGGAGTGTCCATCACCACCTTCCCCGCGCGGCTCGAGGCATCGAACATCCTGAACACGTCCGGCATCATGCTGGCGGTCTGCATCCTGTTTACCATAATCCCGGCACGGTACGCGTCGCGGCTCAGGCCGATCGAAGCGATACGAAAGCTGTGAGGGGAACCATGGTGCTCTCGGAACGAATATCGGGCCTCGCGCCCTTCATCATTATCGGGTGGCGCAACATGTGGCGCCAGAAGCGCCGCTCACTCGTGGTCATCTCGTCCATCGCCATCGGCATCTCGGCCATGATCATGCTGACCGGGTTCATGAACGGCCTGACGCAGCAGATGGTGGACAACACCATCAACACGGCACTGGGGCACGTCACCCTGCACCGGAAGGGATTCAGGAACAACATCAAGCTGGAGAAGAGCTTCCTCCCGGGCCCGGACGTGTACGCGGCGCTTGAACGCGAGGGCTCGCTCAGGGCGTGGGCGCCGCGCGTCACCATCAAGGGCATGATCCGGTCCGGCGAGGGCTCGCGGGGAGTGCTGATTCAGGGCATTGACCCTGCGCGGGAAAAGGGCGTGTCGAAACTCTACGACTATATGCTGAAGAAGGAGGGCCGCTTTCTCTCCGGCCCGGCCGCGGACGAGCTGCTCATCTCGAAGTCGCTGGCAGAGAAGCTCGACGTATACCTGGACGACCGGGTGGTGCTGATGTTCCAGGACGCGGGCAACGAGGTCGTGGGCGCGGGCCTGCGCGTTGCCGGCTTCTTCGAGACGCCGATGGGCGGGTTCGACCGCGGCGTGGTATTCGTGGGGATCGACCGGCTCCGCGCCCTGTGCGGGATTGGACCGGCGGTGTCCGAGATCGTCATGAGCACGCGGGACCTGAACGCGGTGGAGGTCACCGGCGGGCGGCTCTCCGCCGCGATCCATGACCCCGCGCTCGAGGTGCAGACCTGGAAGGAGATGGCGCCCGATCTCGTGAGCGCGATCACCCTCCAGGAGACCATGATGTTCGTCATCTTCATGATCGTGTTCATCACGGTCATCTTCTCGATCGCGAACACGCTTATCATGTCAATCATCGAGCGGTTCCACGAGCTGGGCGTGATGAAGAGCATCGGCACAAGGCCCTCCCGCGTCTTTTTCATCGTGATGTACGAGGCCATGAGCCTGGGCCTGCTCGGCCTGGTCCTCGGCATGCTGGTCAGCGTGCCGGTCGTGCTGGTGCTCGGACATACGGGCATGGACTTCTCCTTTGCGCTCGAGTCCATGCGCAAGTGGGGCACCGGGAATATCATCTACCCGGTGCTCGCGACACGGGACATCGTATCCGCCGCCTTTATCGTGTTCTTTACAACGTTTGTTGCGGCGCTATATCCGGCTCTCAAAGCGGCCAGGATTAAGCCCCTGGATGCGCTCAACTATGTTTAGCGCTGCCGGCACGCCCCTTCCCCGGGAAGAGATTCACATGCGAGTTGGAATCACATGAAAAAGATCAAACAGGGAGAGCCCCAACCAGATAAATTCCAATGCACCCAGTGCGGCTCCACCACGTTCACCCGGGACGGCGCGTTTGACCTTCGGTGCGCCTATTGCGACAGCCTGTACCGGGTCCCCGGCCGGGAAAAGTCCCGCGAGGGCCCGACTGTCATCATTAAAAAAAGGGGCCAATGTAATCTTCGGCAAGGATTCGCACGTTACGATCCGGGGCGGCCTCCGGGTTGAAGACGGCGCGCACGTTTCCTTCCTCGGGAAGCTCAAGTTGATCGAGAAGAGCGATGATGCGGTTATAGAACAGGCCAGGAAAAGGCTGGGGGGCTAGTTCCCCGATTTTAGCGCCGCCCGGCGCAGGGGGAGGCGTTTATCGAATTTATAATCATTCGCTCTTTTCATACAGGTCCTGCACTTTCAGGGCATCGGTAAAACTGATGTTATCGGAGCCAATCGGGTGCCCATGGGAATCGATCGCCGTTGTCTCCTCAGGCCCATAATGCATGACGCTGATATAATCATAAGAATAACCGGCATAATCATAAAGATCCGGGCTGCGATAGGCGAACTGCGATACGAGCTCCGGATTGACCCTGCCCCAGTCGATCGTAATGAACAGGTCGCGGTCCGGCCTCTGGTGCTCATGTTCGAGGCCTATCTTGTGCCCCAGCTCATGAAGTATCGCCCGCTGCTCGAAACGATCCAGGAAGAGAATGTTGATATCATCCGGATAATATCCCGTCCCAAAAGCGCCGGAGATGATTTCATTTTTCACTATATACAATATTCCCGTTTCTGAATGACCGACCGGGTTGGCAGGCCGGAATTGAATCCTGCCTATTGAAGCAGCTTCCCATAAATACATCGATTCGAACACTTTATTCATCTCGTCACTGTTCATACCGAGCAGCACAAATGGAATGGTGCCGTTGGGCCAGACCTGAGGGCCCTGAGCCGCGCAGGAAAGCAGGGCCGCCAGTGCAAGCATATAGATGGCTTTCATTTCCCGCACCTCGCTTATTACACCTGTGGCTGCGTCATTTTTCAAATTAGAGCCTTTCCCGGGCTGTGCAGGGCCGGGATGGGGGATTCATATTTTCAAAGAACGCCGCCGGAACAGGTAAGGAAATTATTAGAAGTTAGTCAAGTCTCGGGGGAAAAACAAAAAAATTTCAGGCATTTTCAGCGGAATATCAGGCCGACACGAAACCGCACGGCCCGCCTGTTGAAGTGCAACGCATGAGATTCACCGACTCTACAAGCCTCTTCGAAAGCCCTTGCAGCATTCGTGGCGCGATCCCCTATACAATTATGACTGACATACTCTAGGCGGATAAGGTGAGTGCGGGACGAGCACGCGGTGCCACGCCGGGTTAACAATGCACGGTCCAGGCAGTTAATGCGAAGGTAATGCATCTGCAGGCTTCCCCTCTCATCCCGCAAGCAGACCGGAAAGCATTTATACATGATGGCGCCGGCACGGGCCTTGAGATCCACCCGCGAAAAGCGGGTACCTGCTGTTTCCTCCGCCGCCGATGGCGGCGGAGGAAAACAAGACAGCAGACTAATCAACATCATTTTCGACTGCGAAAAGCCACGCCGCACTGCCCCGCACGGCCTTATTCGTTCAGCTTCGTGGTGACGAAAGCGTCGGACCACAGGCCCACAAGATCCTCCCCGTCAAAATCCTCATCCACATATCCCGTGACCAGGCAGGTGCCGCCCCTTGTGGCCGCGATGCCATCCGCAGACATGTCGTCGCTGTCAATGTCACTGGCCATCTGCCTGGACCAGAGGCTTGCGCCATCTTTATCATAAGCCATGACAAAAATATTAACATCGCCCGTAAATACTCCCGGTCCTGCGCCGTCAAGGTCCGCATTGGTATTACCGGTCACATAGCAGTTTCCTGCCGAATCGAGCGCGATGTCTTTGCCTTCAGCATACTTACCCGCGGCCGACGTTTGCCTGAGCCATTGAACCTCAAGAGATATATTGAATTTAATAACAAAGACATCAGCATTGCCAACGAGAACCCCCGCGCCCGCACCGTCAAGATCACCATAGGTTGTACCGGTCACAAAGTGGTTGCCCTTGGAATCAGCGGCAATGCCCCAACCATAGGTTTCCTTGCCTGTCACGCCCATTTGCACTACCTGGTGCAAATTCCCTGACGTCGTGTATTTAGCGACAAAAACATCCGTGGTCCCCGTGAGTGTTCCTGCTCCCGGGTCAATATCGCCCTGGGTGCGGCCTGCCACAAAGCAATATCCGGTAGAATCCACCGCGATGCCTTCACCGCCGGAAAACGCACCTGCCGCTCCCCACTGCCGGATCCATTGCATGTTTCCATCCGTATCATACTTAACGACAAAAAAATCATGGGTGCCGGTAAGCACCCCGCTTCCTCCTTCGTCGAGGTCAGCATTGGTATAACCGGTCGCATAGCTGTTCCCATCCGCGTCAACGGCAATGCCAAAACCTGTAGTGGACTTGGTTGCCACTCCCAGCTGTTTCACCCACAACCTTGTGCCCGATGTGTTATATTTAGCAACAAACACATCACTGGTACCTGTACTGCTCCCGCTGCCGGCAACAAGGTTGGCAGTGGTATAGCCTGCGACATAGCTGTTGCCGTGATCGTCCACGGCAACGCCCCTGCCATAGGCATGCCAACCTTCCACTCCCATCTGCTTGACCCATTGTCGCACTCCGTCCTTGTCGTATTTGACGACAAAGAAATCATCCTGAATTCCCCCGATCCTGTCAGGATCGAGCTGGCCGGTTGTTTCACCGGTCGCATAGCTGTTTCCGTCCGCATCCAACGCTATGGCCCAGCCCATGGTATTGTTCGATGCATGCCCCAGCAGGCGCGTCCAGGCCGATAGCACCGGCTAGCTTCCCCCGCCCAGCAGTGCCAGGAGCGGATTGTATTCCGATGTCACTTTGGTGCACCCCGTCATGACCAGGGCGCAGGCAAGTATTATCAAAGACGTCAACTTGAGCTTCATAAAACCTCCAGTGAAATAGTACATCCAAGAATCTTCGTTCTAACCCTTCTTAAATAAATAAAGTACCGGCAACACGACGCCGTGTACATCCATCGAACGATTGAGAAAGGGGGAAATGAATGAACAATCAGGAATGTTTGTTCAGGAGGTTCGCCAGCTCGACGCGGTTTGAAAGCCCAGTCTTGCGGTAGATGTTGTGTATATGGCTCTTGGCCGTCTGCAGGGTAATGCCGCACTCTTCCGCGATTGAGCCTGCCGACTGCCCGTTTCCCAGGAGGAGGAGCACCTCGAGCTCGCGGGCAGTGAGTCCCGCCTGTTTCTGGAGGTCGCCAAGCCCCGGGTTCTCCCGGGCAATGACAAGTACGCCGGCTACCCCGCCGCCCTCATTTTTCAGCGGATACATGAACAGCTCCAGCATCCCCGCGCCGTCCCTCCCCGTCAGGCCGAGCGTCACCGTGTGGGCCGTCGATGCGCCTGAAAGCGCGTCCCGGAGGACCTTCTGGAAATGATCGCTCTCCGCGAAAAGGGCGGACAGGGAGAGCGCGCCGTGAACCGCGGCATCCCGCAGGGCGATGTTCCGGGCGCTGTCATTCATGAACACCACGACCCCCTTCCTGTCGGCAAGAAAAACCGCGTCGCTGATTCCGGAGAAGAGCTCCGACGCGGGACTTGAAGCATCAACGGCAAGGAGCTTGTACTTCCAGATGGCAAATCGTATAGAGGCGATGAAAAACATGGCGACCGCATGGTGGAACGCGTCGCTGAGTAAAATGGTCGTCTCGGCGGGCAAAAGCAGTATCAGGGCGTTCTGGACAAGAGAGAGGAGCATGGTCGCGAGCGCGGCCAGGAGGATCATCCCCGCCTGCTTCTTCACCCGCCCTGAAGACGCCTGTTTCCGCCAGTTCGCGAGCGCTGCGATGCCGGGCACAAGGGCCAGGGAGGAATAGTTGAACACGGCCCAGAACCAGGGGGACGCGATGTCATAGATGACCGTCCCTCCCCAGGGACTTCTATAAAAGCCCTTCACCACCGGAAGGATGCAGGTCACCCCCGCGATGACGCACGCGCCGCTGCCGTAGAGCAGCGCGAGGAAAAGCGGGTTTCGCGCGAGATTGCGATACCGTGTCAGCGCCATGATGAAGTCCATGATGAGCATTACCACGATAAAAAAGAGGGCGGCATGGAGCACAAACCATGCCCTGCCTGCGGCCGCGTCCGGCGCAACAATGACATGCACGTACACCAGGGAAAAAACGGCATAGAGAAAAGCGGCCGCCGCGTAGAGGCGGTTTGCAAGAGCCCTTCGGTTGAGGCGATAAACGGTTATACCGCATTCAATGCAAAACAGGGCGGTGACGCAATATATGAGGATCTTGACTGCCATGATTATTTCAGAATACTATGCCGGAGCAACCTTTGAAAAAGTTTAAAAAGCCTCCTGACCCACTTTTGCGCTTCATCCGCACGGTGCAAGGACTTTTTTAAGGGCGGTCACAAAAACCGCATATTTTAATCTCTATTTTGCTATTTTCTCAATTTTCTGATGCGAAAAACACCATAGCATGAAAAAATCCTGATTTACCATTGATTCGATATACATCTTCGTTTTGATATCCATACTTTC
>JAKQPV010000130.1:0-1633 GCA_029564515.1 Spirochaetota bacterium
GCTGTCGTAATCGGGTTCGTCTCCGGCCTCGAGATCGCCGTCTTCGTCAATCACACGGACCAGCACCGGCCGCCTGCCCTCGGGATGCCGGGTGTCCGTATCGATGAACCAGACCTCCTCCGGGCGTCCGTCCCCGTCGTGGTCGACGTAGTGCCGTTTGCCCGGTTCTCCTTCTCGAACCTGGCGGTGAATATCCGGGTCCAATCGTATCGCGCCGCCAAAGAGCCGTTCGAAAAGCTCCGCCGGTTCGGCAGGCGCATCGGCTACCCAGAACACGGAAATGGCCAGCGCAGTTGCTATCATCCTAGTTGCATGCTTCATTCTATCTTCCCCGAGCCGGCCCTCACCGGTTACCTGTTGACACGGCGCATGCCCAAGGCATACGCCATCGCTGCCGGCTCCACCATTGTAAAAAAGCGGCTGCCCTGTCAAATCCGCTTCGCTCCGGGAAGCAAATCAGGCAAAGACAAAGCGAAGCTCCCGGCGTTGCATGAGCATCCTGCTCATAATGGGCCGGTTTTCAACCTCTTTACCGCCGAAGGCGAGTGCCCGCCGGCTCCTAGTAATCGCTCATGGCGGAGCACCCCCCGCCCTCGGCCGTGCTGCAGAATGTGTCAGTATTCGTTTCACACGCGTCATTGACACATATGAGGTCGTTGCCGGGGTCCTGGCCTTTGTATTCGTCTGTCCGTTTGCCACTCCCCATGAAGGCGATGGGGTCTCCAGGGCGAGAAAAAATCCCGTTTCCCTTTGCGTCTTTTGTCGCTTTTCTCTCGTTGCCGTTCATCTCGGTCAATTTCTTCTTATAGAGATCCTCAAGGCTGTACCTACCGAGATGCCAGATGTGAAATCCCATGGCGTCCTGGGGCACGGGGTCTTGTGTTTTTTTGAGGACGTTCAGAAAAGGCAAACAAAGTTTGCAGGGACGATCAAAGCGGGGTTGACCAGTGTCGTCTATCTGGCTCTTTGTGTCTTGCTGAACAAGGTCTTGAATCCGGTCAAACGCGTCGAGCATCACCTGATCGAAAGGCACGGCTTTCGGCCACATGTAGAGATGAAGCATTATCACGCTTTCGTCGTAGACCTGAAGAAACCGTTCTCGAACACCTTGCAGTTCGGCGCTAATGGCGCTTATCGTGGCCGGAGAAAGTTGTCCCGGTGGCACTCGCTGGATCGCGTATTCAAGTGTTCGCAAGGCGTCACCCCTGTCGTCAAAACGCGCAACGGGCATATAGTACATATTCGCATAGCATCCAAAGAACCTGATGATGTGACACATGAAGTTGGCTTCCCAATAACCTGCACTTTGCGAGTGAGTCATTTGTATGCACACATTGTCCTGGATCTCATAACCCCATTTTTCAATAGCCATGTCTGTTCTCCCTTTGCTCGTGTACCCGCGCCTTCCACGGCTCCGAGGCCGCTTTTCGATGCGCGGGTTCCATTCCCCTGCGCCCTATCGCAAGTGCCGCTTCACGGCACGTTGATCTGAAGATGAATCTCCTGAAACTCGCCGCGCTCGATAATGACAGCCAGACTTAAGGTTCTGTTCTCCGCGAGGGCGGTGCGCGCCGCACCGAGGAAATCCTTGAGCTGGCGCCGGTTCTCAATCGCTCTATCGTTCACGCGCAAG
>JAKQPV010000153.1:0-2285 GCA_029564515.1 Spirochaetota bacterium
CGCGACTACGAGGACCCGGGAAACGACTATGTCGTCCATGCGCCTGCGGTCGGGATCGATTATCGTTTCAGCCCGACGCTGTCCGCTACCGCCCGGGCCGGTTACTTTCGATGGGACCCCGACCGGGGGAATGCCGAGGACGGGTTCAACGGCCTGCTGAGCCTGACGCAGAGAGACAGGGTGACGACGTACACGCTGATCCTGGAGGGCGGTTACCGGGAGGATCTGTTCTCGGCGGACAACCTGGGCTTTGCCAGGTACTACCGGGGCTCGGCCATCGTGAACCACCGGCTGACGGAGCGGTTTTCCGTTGGACTGATCGGCATCGTCGAACGGACCGATTATACCCAATTTTCCAGGAAGGACTGGCTCTACACGGCGGACGTCACGGCGGACTACCGGATCCTGCGGTGGCTGACCGTCGGCGCTCGGGCGGGCTACGGGGAAGACGATTCGAACATCCCCACTGCGTGCTACGATGAATGGCATGCCTTCCTGACCCTGACGGCAAGCTACAACGTTTTCTAACGTTTGTTCACCATTCAAAACCCGCAGCTTTTTCTGCCTGGTTGAATGACCGAACAGACGAAATAGACAAAATAGACAAAATAGACAAAACAGGCCATATAGATTGGTGCCAACATGATCAACCCCGGCCGTTCATACAACGTCGAAGACTACAAGGAAATCTTCCTTCGCAGGAGACTCTATTTTATCATCCCTCTCGTGGTCGTTTTCCTGGGCGCCTGCGTTTGGGCGGCCTTGGCCCCGCGGAAATACATGGCGTCCACTCTCGTCCTGGTTACCCCTCCACGGGTTCCTGCCGAACTGGTCCGGTCGACGGTGACCAGCGGCATCACGGAACGTCTCAACTCCATCAGCCAGGAGATCATGAGCCGCACACGGCTGGAAGCGGTCATCGACGAGTTGAAGCTGTTTCCTGAAGAATCGAAGAAGGTGGACCGCGAAGTCCTTGTCGAGTTGATGAGGCAGAACATCAGGGTGGACATTCCGCAGAGGACATCGGAGAACGTAGGCTATTTTGCAATCAAGTACACCTCGAAAGACCCGGTTGTCGCCGCTGCGGTGGCCAACAAGCTTTCCTCGCTCTTTATCGAAGAGAACCTGAAACAGCGCGAACAACAGGCTGTCGGCACGTCGGAGTTTCTCTCGAACGAACTCAAGACCACGAGGGAGCGTCTCGAGACACAGGGGAAGGAATTGGCCGATTACAAACGACGGCACCTCGGGGAACTTCCGGAGCAGAGGGATACGAACATCCGGCTCCTGGAGCAGATCCAGCTTCAATACCAGCGGAACGAGGAGAGTCTCAGGGCGGCGCAGGACCGGCAGCTGCTGATCGGACGTCAGATGAGGGATCTCGAGAATCCAACCGTCCAGCCGGGTGAAACGGGTTCGGGAGGCAGATCCCGGGGAAGTTTCGAGACCCAGCTCGATGACATGAAAAAGAACCTGGCGGAACTGCAGTCACGCTACACCGAGCGGCACCCCGATGTGGTTTCGCTGAAGAGAAAAATCGCCGAAATGGAAAAGAGGAAAGACGCCTTCAACATCAACAATGACCCGCGGTACCGGGAGCTGGCGAATGCCATGGCGGCAACGGACCTCGAGATCAAGCGGCTCCAGGACGAGAGCGGCAAGCTGCGTGCCCAAATCGGCCAGTACCGGGGAAGGGTCGAGGGCGCTACGGTTCGCGAACAGCAGATGTCTTCGCTCGTCCAGGAGTATGACAACACGAAGAGGCTCTACGAGTCTCTTTTAAGAAAGAGCGAAGAGGCCCAGCAGGCGGAAAACCTCGAGCGGCGACAGAAGGGCGAGCAGTTCCGCGTGGTAGATCCCGCAAGGGTGCCTGAGAAGCCTGTCCAGCCGGATGTTCCGAAGGTGCTCCTTTTAGGGTTGATCGGCGGCCTGGCCTGCGGATTCGGCGGCATCTTTGCCCGCGAGCAGCTCGACCGTTCCTTCCACGATCCCGAGGACATTGAGGCCACCCTGGGCTTCAGGGTGCTCGCCAGCATCCCCAGAATCACAAGCAAGGCACAGTGACCATGTATAAGAAATTCTACGGACTGAAAGACAAACCGTTCGAGATCACGCCGGATCCCAGGTACCTGTACCTGAGCGAGAGCCACCGGGAGGCCCTGGCCCACCTGACCTACGCGCTCAACGAGTCGAAGGGCTTTACCGTCATCACGGGCGAGGTCGGAACGGGGAAGACGACACTTGTCCAGATGCTCCTCTCGCGGCTCGACAGCCACACGCGGATT
>JAKQPV010000010.1:0-3877 GCA_029564515.1 Spirochaetota bacterium
CCCGACTTCACCGCGTCCACCACCCGGTCGGCCAGGGCCAGCACCTGATGATGGCCGAAGCCCGTCACCAGTTCGCCGGTCTCGATCTCCGTCGGCGGCGCGCACGTCTTGGCCAGCGCGATGATTTCCGAGAAATCCTTCATCCCGCCGCGGGGCCGGTCGGGGATGTGTTTCAGCCCGGGGTAGCCCACGACGCCCGTGGTGAAGATCCGGTCCCGGTAGGCCTCCTTGACCGGGATGATGCAGTTGGTCGTCATCAGGATCGGGCCGTTGAAGGACGCGAATTCCTCCGCCTGCCGCCACCAGGCGTTCCCGTAATTGCCCGCGAAGTGGGCGTAGGTCTTGAACGCGGGATAGCTGTTCGCCGGCAGCATCTCGCCGTGTGTGTAGACGTCCACGCCGGTCCCCTCCGTCTGCTTGAGGAGTTCCTCCAGGTCCTTCAGGTCGTGGCCGGAAATCAGGATGCCCGGGTTGCCCCGGACGCCGATTGGAACCCTGGACATTTCGGGGTTCCCGTAGGTGGTCGTGTTCGCCTTGTCCAGAAGCGCCATGACGTCGACGGCGCATTCCCCGGCGCGCATGACCAGGGCGACCCTGTCCTCGACGCTAAGATCGCGGGTCGTCGACGCCAGCGCCTCCATGAGGAAGCGATCAATTTTTTCGTCCTCGAAGCCCAGCACGGCGGCGTGCTCCGCGTAGGCGGCGATGCCCTTGAGGCCGTAGATCAGAAGCATGCTGAGCGAACGGGCGTCCGGATCCTCCATGGAGAGGATGCCGACCTCGGCGGCCTTCTTCGCGAATTCGTCGGCGTCGTCGGAAAACCACACGGCCGAATCGTGCCGGACGTCCTGCGCATCCGCCCCGCAGATTTCCTTCAACGCGTCCCGCAGGGCCAGCGCCTCGCGGATGAGCGCCGTGATCCGGTCGTTGTCGAAGTTCACGTTGGTAATCGTCGCGAATAGCGCCTCAGCGACAAAGCGCCCGTAGCGGCGGTCCAGCGGACCCTTCTGTCCGGCCTTTTCGGCATAGAGGGCGATCCCCTTCAGGACATGGATCAGCAAATCCTGCAGGTTCGCGGTTTCCTCCGTCTTCCCGCACACCCCCCGGACGCCGCAGCCTTCATTCTTCACGGTTTCTTGACACTGAAAGCAAAACATGTGAAACCTCCTTTCTCCGATTCGATGTCGTTGCGTTCCTGTAACCGAAACTGACACGCGCGTCCTTGACTTATGTCAAGAAGCGGATATAGTTCCGCCTCAAAGGGCTTCATCCATGCGAAACATACGCGACATCCTGACGAAGAGCCAGCTGTTCGGGGGCCTGCCCGAGGAGCACCTCGCTGAGGTCGAGAAGATCGCGGTCGAGAGGCGTTACGAGAAGGGGGAGGTTATCTTCGCCGACGGGGACGAGGGTATCGGATTTTACCTCATCGCCTCGGGAAGCGTCAACGTGTACAAGCTCTCTCCCGACGGAAAAGAGCAGATCCTCCATATCGTGAAGGAGGGCGAGACCTTAGGCGCCGTTCCCGTCTTTTCCGGAAAATCGTTCCCCGCCAACGCGCGGGCGATCACCCGGAGCCACCTGCTGTTCTTCGACCGGCAACGGTTCGTCCGGATGATCACCGGCAAACCGTCCCTGACGATGAACCTGCTGGCCCTTCTCGCCATGCGTCTCCGGGAGTTCACCCTCCAGGTCGAGAACCTGTCGCTCCGGGAAATCCCGGGGCGTTTGGCCGCCCACCTGCTTCACCTTTCCCGGGAGCAGGGGGACCGGGACGTCGTTGCGCTGAACCTCTCCAAGGCGCGGCTCGCCAATCTCCTGGGCACGGGGCCGGAATCCCTGTCCCGCGCACTGGGAGCCCTGAAGCGCAAGGGACTGGTGGAGGAGGACGGCCCCCGCCTCCGGCTGCTCGACCGCGACCGTCTGGAAGCGCTCGCCGAAATGGGAAAGGACGCGGGGTAAGATCGCTGGGCGCGATGGGTGCGCCCCGCCGCCGAGGACGTCACCCACTGTCCGGCCGGCGGGCCGGATCCGTTGATCTTGTATCCTATTTAACCCAATGAATCGTCAGCGGATAGGGTTATTATTTGGATAGAAAGCTGGACAGCAACGGCCAAGACCATAGAAAATCCTGTACGCTAAACAACCGGGTGTTCACGATGTCATGGCACTCAACATTTAGCCGATAAGCGATCTCCTTTGGGGACAGACAAACCATGGCGTGCGGATGAAAAATATCTGCAAGGCCATCTGATAAACTCCGCCGGCTCGGAAAAGTCCTCTGTTGTGGATGGATAAGTGAGAATGTGGAGACGATGCTGGGAATCATCATGCTCAGGTTCAAGAAGTAAAGAAAAAATTGCCCTGAATCCTAACTTCTGGTACCATGGCAACCGGCAAGGGAGGGATTTTCATGAATGCCTACGACATGATAGAGACAAAGCCGGAAGTAATGCGGGGCAAACCCGTCATTAAAGGGACGAGAATTCCCGTTGATCTCATCGTAAGAAAATTGGGTGAAGGCGCTTCTTTTGAAGACTTGCTCGATGGCTATCCAAGGCTGTCAAGAGAAGCCATCCAGGCGGCGTTGATTTACGCCGCCGATATGATCCGCAATGAAACCACGATCTTCTTGAAGACAGGCACTGTCGATTGAATCCAAAACCATTGAGATTTTTGGCAGACGAAAGCTGCGATTTTTCAATCATTCGCGCCTTGCGGTCGGTTGGATATTCCGTCGATGCCATCGCGGAAATATCCCCATCATTGCCGGATGAAGCGGTATTGAAATTGGCGGTGGCGGAAGGCCGGCTGTTGATAACGGAAGACAAGGACTTTGGCGAGTGGGTTTTTGCACATCAGCATGCGATGGCAGGCGTATTGCTGATCCGCTATCCGGCAAGCATGCGCTCCTCAATGGTTGCAACCGTGATTGATCTGGTAGGCGTACATTCACCAGAGCTTGACGGCCGTTTTACTGTTTTAGAACCCGGAAGAGCAAGAATCAGAGAAAAATCAAAGAGTAACATACATACCGACTAAAGCCGGCACGAACGTTACTCTATAAAAGTATGAATTACTGAGGAGGTTATTGATGAAGCAGATAGCCCCGGCTTCGACAGTGGTAGGCAAGCGATACGGGGATTCTTTAATAAAATTTAGATCGTACGGGAAGATCTTAACAGAGCCATATTCTCTTTGAATATCTCCAATAATTCATTGTTCCCTAATTTACTTGCCCTTAAAGCATCTCGGTAACAAAGGGAATATTTCCCTAGATAATAGTAAGATATGCCGCGGTAAGCGTAAGCATCAGCATAATTTGGTTTCAGGCTGATAAACCTGTCATAGTCATCAACGGCATGTCGATATTCTCCCGTCTGCATATATGTAACTGCCCGGTCAAAGCGAGCTTCGGTATTGGCAGGTTCCATGCGAATTACTTTTGTGAAGTCTTCAATGGCCGGTTGATATTGCTCCAGCTTACAGTAAACATTGGCGCGTTTCATATAGAAGCGAGAAGTATGCGGGGAAATCTCAATTGCTCTATTGTAATCTTCGATGGCTTTTTCATAGTTGTCTTTTCTTTTATGCACGAAAGCCGGCCAGTAGTAGGCGTTGGCATCCCGTGGGTTTGATTCTATGGCTTTGTTGAATGCATTCTCGGCATAAATAAAATTCTTTGATCTGCAGGCATAGAGCCCCTTTTTATACCAGTCGTATAATGCAATTGGTGCCATTGTTTTTGTGGTCATGTTTATAATTTATCATTAATTATTTTGGTAATTAGTCCCGTTTTGGCACCAGATCACAGAGGTAGCTGGCTACCCGGTCGAAGATATCAGAGCTACGGTTATTATACCTGAACTCCAGTTCT
>JAKQPV010000023.1:0-1194 GCA_029564515.1 Spirochaetota bacterium
TCGGCAGTTTTCGCCCGGTTCCCGGAAAAATCGGGAAGAAGGTACACCGGTCCCGGCTCGTGCGGCGTTCGAGAAAGGTGACATATAGTAACCTTTTAATAACAAAATGTATAATATATTTTACGTGGCAGAACTGTCCCGCCGTCTCCCTGTGCGGGGCCTCTGCCCGGAGCAGAACGGAGGTACTTGACCAGGAAGAAGCCGCGCCGCATCGGGAGAAACGCCATGCCTTACAACCCGCACAACCCCGATGGACCGGCCGGAAAAGCAAGATCCAGATCACGAAGACGGCGACACCGAACGTCGCCCGCACCCTTTCCGGGGGTTCAGGAAAGCTCGTCAGGAGACCCTACCCGGAGGGGGGCAGCGAACCCGTAGAGTACGAAGGACTGTCAGATCAGATACCGGCAGAAGATGCAGATACGGAGTGGAAGAGGAAAACCCTTCCCTTCTCCACCCCCCGGCGGCAAGTCGAGGGTTGAACCGGGCAGCAGTCGGCCAATATACCCGCGAGAGGACCAGGGAGTCGACCATGCGGTACACTCTATCAGAAAAGGCTCTCCATAATACGTGAAACGCCCCGCTGCCCGACCACACCTCCCCTCTTCCACCCTTTCTCTCCTGAACAGGATACGACGCCGGCGCGTTGTGTGCACGCAAACCCGAAAAAACAAGCCGCTGCCTGCGGAATCCATCGCACCGGCGAGAAGAAAAAATCGAACCGGAGCCGGACGCCCGTGAACCGGACCTGCACCGCTTAAATGTCAGAGGTACAATCCATTTTGTCGTGTTTGCTTTCATTTAGTAACATATAAATAACAATATGTAAAATCTAATTTACATTGTCGGGCAGCCCGGATACAGGGTAGAGCGCGACATCAGAGCAGAAGATCTAGCGTGAGTTGAAACATGAAAAACTGCCAGAACGATACCAGAACAGCGTCGATGTCCGGCACCCGTGCAGACATCGCGATATGTTGGAGGCGAAGCCGATGATGAAACGAAATATCTGCATCGTGCTCCTCCTCCTCTCGGCAATCGTGGGTGGTGCCACGGCGGCCGATGCGTCGGCAGAAGAACAGATCGCAGTCACCAGTGTCAGCGTCAACCCCGACACGCTCATGCGCGGGGATACCGGCACGGTGACGGTCGAGATCAAGAACACCGGGGAAACAGGCGTTGCCATCAGCAGGG
>JAKQPV010000029.1:0-2590 GCA_029564515.1 Spirochaetota bacterium
GCGATACACATCACCGACAGCCCATCGAGTCTTGACGGCGCCGTATACACCAACCGGCCGGCATCGGGCACACTCTACATCTCCGACACCAGCACGGATACCCAGTACCATGACGATGTGATACTGCTGTTTGCCGTGCCGAACTCGACCGAACACTCTAACCTCGAACTAACGTTGAGCGTCTCTGGTTATCAGTGGGTGCCTACAGGAAGCGGAAACAAGCCAGTGCTTAACGGAAGTTATTACAATCTATCGACACTTAGCGAAACGTTCGAGAACACCGATTTCCTCCCCGGCACATCGTCGTGGAGACCTGCGCCCCTGGATGACTATCCGATATATTACGGTCAAGGCGCTAACGAGCAGTTCAAGATCATGCTCATCGACCTGTACGCGGGATCGGTCAACCAGACCAACCTTGAGAACAGCGGGACGGTCATGGTCGAGTATGACCTTACGGGGTATGAGGGCGCTGCTTACTTCGATACCTACGCATGGAACAATCAGTCAGCTCAGGGGCAGGGAATTTCCTGGACGAACAAAATCATCGGAGCCGGGAGCAGCGGTTGGGCGATCAGCACCTGAACACAACAACCACCCTCCCTTTTTTTTCGAGCTCCGGAAGGGACTCTTGTTTCACCGTGTATGCCCTGTGAAGTAGGGATGGTCAAGAATCTACTCTGGAGGGATTCCCCGATCAGCCCGATCCTGCCGATATGTCCCGTCGCACGATTTTTTCCATCATATTTCAGGACGATACGGCGGTGCTGCAGGACAGGAAAGGTTCTCCTTGAGAAAGGAGAGAGATCACGTTAATTGACCCTCATTAACCCCACGTAAATTCAGTATCTTCTTATAATGCGTTATTAAATCGTAACACATTGGATTGAGAGATTCTACGCAAATAAAGGCGACCCGATCCCCGGTTTTGTGTAGATTTCCTCCTACACCTACTGAATGAAAGGATTGGTCTGACATGGAAGATAGTTGTAGTCGAACCGGAAGATTGCAGGAATGGGTGATCGCCATGCTGTTGATCCTCGTGCTCGGCACCGTGCCGGCGGCGGCATTGGGTACCGACCTGCCGTCAAACGCAACCGGATCAGCCGGGATGCCAGAGGTCTCCCAAATCGATGTGACGCCGGCAACGGCTGAAGCGACTCCGGGCAGCATGCAACGATGTATTGCCACGGCGTACGATGTATCGGGTTCTGCGATTTCAGGGATGGTATTTTCCTGGGCATGCAGCAACGAATCCGTCGGAACAGTGAACGAGACCGGGTATTTCACGGCGCTTGCACCCGGGTCTGCGGTAATCAGTGCCGGCACCCCAGACAGTATGGTGCTCGGGACCGCGGACGTGACTGTCACCTCCCTGTTACCTGAACTGATTTCTGCGGCAACGACGGAGCCGCACACCTGGATCGTCGACGCCTCCGGTGGAGGGGACTACACGACCATCGGTGCCGCCGTAGCCGTTGCAGGACCATCCGATACGATCATCGTCCGGAAGGGAAGTTACAAGGAAAACGTCGTTGTGAACAGCTCGCTGACGATTCGTTCGGAGAGCGGCCCGGCAGAGACAATCATCACTTCTGCCAACAAGGACCTACCCGTGTTCTCCCTTTCGGCCAACGAGTCGACCATTGAGGGGCTGACGATTAAGGGGATCAACGGAGCATCTTCCGTGATAACACTCACAGGAGCCGTCGGATGCCTTCTCGAAAATAATATTGTCACGAAATCGAAATTCGGCATCATTCTGGAGGACACCCGTGAAAATCGGATCACTAACAATACATTCTATTCGTTCTACGACACCTGTTTCGTCATTAGAGGGGCCGATTCGGATCTGCTATCAGGAAATACGATCTCGTCCTCCGAGGAAGGGATTATTGTCTATGGTGCAAGCGATCGTAATTCGTACCATGTGACAATCCTCGGCAATACCCTGATCAATTGCGACTACGCGATTTACCTCACAGGTAATCCAGAAAAGACCAAAATCATCAACAATATCCTGACCGAATGCGACTATGCGATCTATCTCAGCGGTAGTTCGGTAGGTACTGAAATCACTAACAACACAATGACAAATGGAAAATATGGGCTGTACATGCTGAACAGTCCATATGGCAGCACTATCATCGGAAACACCATCCAATATCAGTCTATCTATGGCGGCATTCTACTGCAGAGCACCTACGGTAATGTCTTCTACCTCAACAGGATTCAGAATAATACCGGAGATATTGCAATATCCAGTGCGAGCGCCACCTGGAACTCGACGGAGCCGGTCACCTACGTCTTCGAGAACGTCACCCGAACCGGTTACGTCGGAAATTACTGGGACCGGTACGTCGGATCCGATGCCGACGGCGACGGGATCGGCGACGAACCGTATGTCGTGTCCGGCACCCAGAAGGACTACTACCCCATCGTCAAACCAAGCAACCGCATTGTTACCGTCACCCCGGATAATGTGACCCTGACGGCAGGCGACGGTCTGCAGTTCACCGCCGTACTGTCCGACCGGGAAGGCACGGAGATCCCGGACGCCGGGTTCACCTGGACGAGCAGCGATGAGGCG
>JAKQPV010000080.1:0-1155 GCA_029564515.1 Spirochaetota bacterium
TCGTCGTTCTCACCCGGCGTCTCTCCGCCCTCCATCGTTTTGAAGTCGATGATCTCGGCTTGCAGGATGTTTCCCTCGTCATCCTCGTGGAGCAGGAGATCAATCGAGCCGGTGATGACGCAGTTGGAGGCCGGAATCTCAAACACTGCCTCAACCTGCCTCTCCCGCTCGAAATCCTCACCGAAAGACGCCACGTAAGCCTTAGAGATTTCCACGGCCCGGTTTCTTGAGTTTTCGTAAGCGCCCGGCCGGTTCACAGGATCGCCGCTCTGGGGGACATGCTTCAAGTGAAAGGTGTCCAAGACCACCTGTTCAACTTGGTTCTCTGACGGCGGTGTGTCGGGGTGCAGCTCATGAAGCTTCTGGATCGACGTATGAACGGTCCGTCCGTAGCCGAACATTTCAGGGACGATCGGATTGAGTCCATAGCGTTCCCGGAACTGGTAACTTCTCGGACACTGCAGGTAGTACCTGATCTCGGTGAAGTTGGTCGGGTAGTCGGAGTCTTCGACCCGCCGGCGCGGCGGGGCCTGAATGAGACCGGACGGGAGACCCACGGCGTTTTGAATCACCGCTGGATGAGTTGCAAGTTGCAGAGCATAAGGAGAAGGCCGGCGGGGTTGCCTTGCCTGAGGCAGGTTTTCCGCTCCGCTTACGTAAAGGTAACGCTCAGCACGTGTGCTTGCGGTGTAGAAAAGCCTGATTTCCTCATCGGGAGTACTCTGATATGCGCCACGGTTGATAGCGGCGGTCATGACACCCGGCGGCAGCCACCCTGAGTAACTGCTTCTATTTTTGGGAAACCTCTGTGCTTCAACATCTACTACAAAAACGCAAGGGAATTCGAGCCCCTTCATTTTATGAACAGTCGACACCGTGACCGCATCAGGCCGCTGGAGTACATCATCGGTGGAAACATCGTAACCGGTCTCGGCTGCGTTCTGGAGGAAGTTGAGAACATCTGAAAAGCGCTGCCTCGAATCCACGCTCATATAGACTGTTTCGACGTCCAGGATCATGCGGCTGAAAAGCCCGATGTCCCGCATGACATCGTCGTTGAAATTCGTCCGCGCGATGTTGAAAGCTTCCAATAGATCGTAAACAAGCTGTTGAGGGTAGAGTCGGATTCTCGTCGAGCCTTGCGGTCGATGAATG
>JAKQPV010000083.1:0-3364 GCA_029564515.1 Spirochaetota bacterium
CGCAAGACAAACGCCGAGAAGTTAGCCCGAGGCAATCCTGGCAAGCGCAAGCTGGCCCCGGAGACGGGCGTGCAGGTTGCCGACCTTCGATGCCCAAAGGGTCTGCCGAAGGAACAGAAAAAATACTGGCACCTCTACGCGCCGAATCTCATCAAGATGGGCAAGCTCACCGTAATCAACCTGCCGGACTTCCTGAAAATGATCCGGCTTGAGGCGCGGCTGGACTACATAGACGACGCGCTCGAAAAGGGTTTCGCAAACCCCGGCTCAGAGGGCTCCGCTTCCATCCTGCAAGAGAAAAAGAATTACCACGGCGAGGTGGTGGACATTGGGGAGAGCCTATACAGCAAGCTCTCCCGCGCCTACCACGAAACTATCCGGCGATACAAGGCAGACTTCGGCATCCGGGCAGACAAGATGGGCGGGATCTATCGCCCCGAGGCCCCGAAGTCCGAGGAAGAGGAATTCCTTGAGGAATAACGGCAAGGACGCAGACCACTACGAGAAAATCGCCCACGGGTACATCGAGGACGTGCTCGCAGGGCGCATTACGGCCTGCCGATGGGTAAAACTCGCCTGCCAGCGGCACCTTGACGACCTGAAAAACGGCCATGAAAGGGGCCTTGTATTCGACAGGGAACGGGCAACACGGGCCGTCAAGTTCTTCTCGTACCTCAAGCTCTGGAAGGGGAAAGAGTACAAGGGCAAGCCGTTTGTGCTGGCTCCGCACTTCGTATTCATTACGTGGTGCCTGATGGGCTGGTACAGGGTCGATAAAACGCGCAGATTCCGCAAAAGCTACATAGAAATGGCGAGAAAAGGGGCGAAATCGACCTACGCGGGCGGTTTAGGGGCCTTTTTCTTCGTAGCGGACGGGGAATACGGGGCCGAGGTTTACACAGTCGCCGTAAAGCGCGATCAGGCCAAGATTGTATGGGATAACATCCGCAACCTCACCCGCTCGTCTGGATTTTCCGACCGGATCACCTACCTGACCAACAATCTCAGCATAGATGCCACTCATTGCAAGTGCGAGGCCCTTGCAAGCGATTCCAAGAGCCTTGACGGGCTGGACACCCACTTTGCCAGCCTGGACGAGCTACACGCGCACCCGACGCGCGAGGTTCACGACCTCATTGATGACTCCATTGGGGCGCGTTCACAACCCATGATCCTGATTATCACGACGGCGGGGTTTAACCAGACGGGTATCTGCTACGAGACGCGGGAATACCTGACTCAGATCCTAAAGGGCACGGTTCAGGATGATTCGTTTTTCGGGATTATCTACACACTGGACACAAAGAAAGATTGGCCGGAACTGGAAGACAGGACGAAAGGGGGTGATTCGGGCAAGGAGCTTGAAGACGATTGGATGGACGAGGACAACTGGATTAAGGCGGCACCAGGGCTCGTAGGGGTATCACAGAGCGGAAAACGCTACGGGATGGACGAGAAGGGAAACCCCGTTCCCGGTTACATGACGAAGCTCACCGACATGCGCGACAAGGCCCGTATTGCAGCGCAGGTGCCGTCTGCACAAAACAACTTTCTGACGAAGCGGCTGAATATCTGGACGCAGCAGGAGTCCCGCTGGCTGGACCTGGGGCTATGGGATCAGAACAATATCCGTCCGGTAGGGGAAGAGGAATTCGCGGGGAGGGCGTGCTTTGGCGGGATCGACTTGTCGGCGGTGTCCGACATGACGGTCTGGACGCTCCTCTTCCCCGATCCGGCAGATAAGGACCAACTGCATGTGCTGGCCCGCGTGTGGTGCCCCGAGGCCCGCCTGCACGACACGAAAAACAAGTATCGGGCCCAATATCAGGCGTGGAAGCGGCAGGGGTATTTGATGACAACGGACGGGGACGCCATTGATTACGATTTTATCAGGGCGAAGATCGTCGAGGACGCGCTCAAGTTCGACGTGGATTCGATTTCCGTTGACCGGCTGTTTCAGGGCTACGAGTTCGCCATGAAGCTAAACGAGGATTTGGGCGGCTCGGAGAAGGCCCCGAAGGTCTACCCGTGCGGTATGGGGCACATGTCGATGGCGGGTCCGTGCCTTGAAATGGAGCGGCTTTTACTGGAGCGCAAGCTGAATCACGGCGGGAACCCTGTTTTGCGCTGGATGGCCGATTGCGTGGCGGTGAAGCGTGACCCGGCGGGGAACATGAAGCCGGACAAGGCGAACAGCGGCGGGAAGATCGATGGCATAATCGGAATTCTACTCTGCCTGGATAGGAAATTGAAGAAATGGCAATCGGTAGATGACATAGGCGTAAAGGTGATTGAATGACGTTGAGGGCATACATACCGGCCCTGCTCCTGCTTGCGATGCTCACGGTGACGTTTATCGTGCCGTGGATTGTGGGATGGGTCGAGATTATCAGGAGGGTATTCGGATGAGCGAGAATAAAAAATATGCACTGACTAAAGACATCTTGGAAATCTGGAATAGGCACGAAGCGTATGCGAGGCTGAGGGACAGGTACGTAAAACTTCCGCTAGCACACAAAAAAGCGGTCAAGTGCGCCATCGAAGCCGAGAATGCGAGGACTGATTTTTGGTTAGAGGTAAAAAAGCTTTACCCTGAATTGTCCGGCAAGCGACTAACCGCTGAACCGACGGAGGGGTGGGTATATGAGACAATTTAAAATCAAAAACAAGGTTATCACCGACGAGTCCGACCCGTACATCATCGCGGAGTTGGGGTCGAACCACATGGGCGACTTCCAACTTTGCCGTCAGATGATCGAGGCAGCAGTACAGGCGGGCGTGGACGCGGTGAAATTGCAGAAGCGGGACAACCGGCACCTTTTCACGAAGGCGCTTTACGGCTCCCCGTACAATTCGGAGCACGCCTATGCGCCGACCTACGGGGAGCACAGGGACAAGCTGGAATTCGGGGAATACGAGTTCGGGCAGGTGCGGAAGATGTGCGAGGCGGCAGGGATTCACTTCATCGCAACACCTTTCGAGGAGCACAGTGTCGAATTCCTGCACAACGTGGGCGTGGACGCGTTCAAGATTGCCTCTAGCCAGCTCAAGGACACGCATTTGATGCTCAAGATGGCGAAGTACAAGAAGCCCATTATCCTGAGCACGGGCGGCGGGCAGTACAAGGACATCACGCGGGCGTGGGATGTGCTCAAGGACGCGGGGGCCGAGTTCGCCATTCTGCACTGCACCTCGCTTTATCCGACGAATGACGAAGACCTGCACCTTGATTTCATTTCGACGCTGCGGAGATCGTTTCAGGAAACCATCATCGGTTTCAGTTCTCACCATCCCGGCCTTGAGCCGAATATCATCGCAACGATTCTCGGGGCCAGGATTATCGAGGTGCACTTTACTATGAATC
>JAKQPV010000165.1:0-16649 GCA_029564515.1 Spirochaetota bacterium
ACAACAGGGAGCTCATGGCGAACCTGAAAAACCGCGTGGACGAGCTTACCTGCATCTATGAAATATCCCAGTCGATCTACTTCACCCTCGACATCCGGGAATTCCTGGACCGGATCCTCCACGCCGTAAACAAGGTCATCAGGGCCGGGCGCTGTTCCTTCGTGATACTCGACGAGACGGGGAAAAACGTGGAATACTTCGTCTCGACGAAAGGCGACGGCTTCATCATCGACCTCGAAAACAGCCTTATGTACAACGTGATCCGGACCGGCGACCCGCTCCTGGTTTATAACGTAGACGAGGACATGGGGAAAGCGGGACACGGATTGAACACGAGAAGCTACGGGTCGAAGTCGTTCATCTGCGTCCCCATGAAGCTCCGTGACAGGGTCATCGGCGTCCTGAATGTGACGGACAAGCACCGGGGGGACGTCTTCGACTCTTTCGACCTGCGGGTGCTTTCCACCGTGGCCAACCAGGTGGCGGAGACCTACGAAAACGTCCTTCTCCAGAAAAAGAGCTACGAGCGCGAGCGCCTCGAGAAGGATCTGGAGATTGCCGCGGAGATCCAGAGCCGCGCCCTCTCGGTGGTCCCCGACTCTATACCCGGCGTTTCCGCCGGCGCTTTCACCATACCCTCGAGCTACGTGGGGGGGGACTTTTTCGAGTTTTCACCCTTTACCGACGACTCCTTCGGCGTCGCCGTGGGCGATGTATCCGGGAAGGGAATCCCCGCGGCCATCTTCATGAACAGCGTGCGCTATGCCCTGCGCTTCGAGCTCCTTCGCCACCGGGAACCCACGGACCTGATGGGAAGGCTCAACAACTGGGTATACATGGACTCCTTCAGCGGCATGTTCTGCACTTTTTTTTACGCGTTCATGGATGCGAAATCGCGCACCGTGTCGTACGCGTCCGCCGGACACAACGAGCAGCTGTTCTACCGGAGGGGAAGCGACGAGTTCATAACCCTGAAGAAAAGCGGAAAGCCCCTGGGAATACTGGAAAACGACCGATACGACGCAGGAGTCATGGAGTACCGGCCCGGAGACTTCCTGGTGCTCTTTACCGACGGTCTCGTGGAACAGGGGGCCGAGGGGCAGATGGACCAGAACGAATTCATGAACATCATCCGCCTCAACAGGGACAGGAGCGCCCGGGACATCGCCGGGTTGCTGGAGGAGATGGTGAGACGCGCCCTGCCGGAGAACCGGGTGAAGGACGATTCAACCCTGGTCCTGGTGAAGTTCCTCTGACAGTTTCCTGAAAAACTCCATCCATGTATCACATCACTGCTGGCAGGTCCCCAAACGTTTGCGGGCCTGTCGTTCGCGAGCCCCTGCTTCGGCAGGCCCGGCACAAACGCAGACCTGTCACACCTTCAGCTGCACCCGCACCTCGAAACCGCCCTCCTCGCGGTTCCCCGCGCTGAACTCCGCGCCAATGACGCCGGCCCGGTAGCGCATGATACGGAGGCCGAGCCCGGTGTTCTTGAGCTCCGCCGCGCCCTCGCCGTTGTCCCGCACCGTGATCGCGAGGCCGTCCTCTTCGTCGGTCAGGTGAATGAATATCTGGCCCGCCTTGCCGTGCTTGATGGAGTTGGTGACCGCCTCGCGGGCTATGTAGTAGAGGTGCGTCGCGGTCTGGTTGTCGCCTATCAGGAAATTGCCGTCCTGCATCACCTTGCAGGAAACATGGTATATCTTTTCCGTGGCGACCGCCATCTCGTCCAGTGCCGAGCGCAGGCCGTTCTTTTCCATCTCGACCGGGCTCAGCATGCGCGAGAGGTTCCGCGTCTGGACGATCGCGTTGCGTATCAGGCCCTCAATGTTCTCGATGTCCGGGAGGACGGCATTGGCGCGCCCGGATGCCTTCTCCTTCAGCGCCTCGATGAGGAAGGTGACCGCGGTCAGGTTCTGGCCCAGGCCGTCGTGCAGGTCCTGCCCGATCCTCTGGCGCTCGATCTCGGCGACCCGCATGATGCCGTTCTGCAGCATCCGCGTCTCGGTGATGTTGGTGAAATTCTCGATCACGCCGATGATGCTCCCGTCCTTGGAAAAATAGGGGGAAGCGTGCACGATGAAGGTGACATCCTCGTCCCTGACGCGGGTCGTCACCTCGTATTCCAGGTACTTGTCCCCCTTCAAAATGCGCCGCATCAAAATGCGGTCGGTCCGCACGACCTCCCGGTCCCACCCGGCCTGCTCGCTCCGGGCGAAATGGCGCGAGTCTATGTCGAACATGTCCATGAAGCGGCGGTTCATGTGGAGCGTCTGGAAGTCGCGGTCGACGACCCGCATCCCCACCGGCGTGGAGTTGAAGATCTGCTCGAGCTCGGTATAGGCCCGCAGCTTCTCTTCCTCCGCGCGCTTCCGGGCGGTGGTGTCCTGGAGCGTCTCGATGGCGCCGACGATGTTCGACTCGGAATCGCGCAGGAGAGCGGCGGTCAGGAAGAGCCACTTGCCATGCTTGCCCAGGCCGGGAAAAAACCGCTCGCTTTCGACCGCCTCGCCCCCGAGGGGAGACTGCCGGAAATCGATGTCGTACTTCTCCGTGATCGCCGGGTCCAGCACGCTGTACATGATCATGTCGGCCATGGTGGGGCGCTCCTCCCCGTAAAAGGGCTCCCAGTGCCGGTTGGTGCCGACTACCTCCTCCGAGGTGATCCCGGTCAGCTCCTCGCATGCGCGGTTCCAGTGGGTCACGACGTGGTTCTCGTCGATGACGAAGGTGGCTATGGGACTTCCCTCTATGATCTGGGAGAGCATCCGGCGGCTCCGGCGCAGGGCCAGCTCCGCGGTCTTGCGCTCGGTGATGTCGGAGAGGAAGCCCTCGGCGCCGGCGATCTCGCCGTGGTGATAGAGCGGCTGGCTGTAATAGGTCTGGAACACGGTGCTCCCGTCCTTGCGCCGCAGGCCGAACTCGCCCCGGACGGTCTCCCCGGCAAGCACGTGCTTGGTCTGCTCCTCGATCTGCCTGCCCTCCTCCCCGGTCTGGGTGACGGCGATATGGCTGCCAACCACGTCGTCGCCGGAAAAGCCGAGCATCCGGTCCCACTCGGGGTTGACGTATTCGATAAGGCCGTTGCGGTCAAGGCGGTAATAGCCGAAGGGCGCGTTCTCGACGATCGTGCGGAACCGCTCCTCGCTCTCCTTCAGCTCCTCCAGGGTCACCTCGTGCTCGCCCCTGAGCTCGATCCCGCCCAGCGCGTATTCGATATCGTCCGCGATCTCCCGGAAGAGCTCGCGCTCGTCCCGGTCGGAGATCAGGTCCTCGGGGATGGACACCGAGAGCATGCCGCGGAGGCGGCCGCCGGGATTGAGGCGGACGGACATCCGACCCTTGTCGGCAAACTCCGACGAGAGCGGGCAGCCCGCGCATTCGATCTGCGGGTCCTTCGTAACGATGACGCCGCGCCGGTAGGTCCCGCGCTGGACGCAGAGCGGCAGGGTGCCGTTCACCAGCATGTCGGTCATGGGCTGGAACCCCTCGCCGAGCCCCGATTCCGCGACCCACACCAGGCGGGAGTCCTCGTCCACCACCGCGATCCACGCGTAGAAGTAGCTCCTGTTTTCGACCAGCTTGACACAGATCCCCTTTAACAGGCGGTCGAGGTCTTTCTCCTTGGTGATGAGATGATTGATGTCGCGGATCGAGCGCAGGACGAGGTTGAAGTGCTGCATCCGCTCCCGGGTGCGGGTGAAACGCTCGCTCAGCACCGCGACGATCGACGCGGCGACGATGAACATGAGCGCCCTGAAAAAATCATCGGGCGTGTTATAATACTTTTCCATGAGGAGGTGGGTCGCCACGAGGGAGACCGAGAGGATAACAGCGACCCAGATGCCGCGCCGCCCCCACCAGAGGGCCGCGAGGATTATGGGAACATAAAACAGGTGGGTGAACACGGTGCTGCCGTGCAGGTAAACGTAGAAATAACCCATTGATGCGAGTGAAACCAGCACCAGGAGAAGTATCACAGCAGGACGAATGCGGGACGCTGTCCGGTCAGCCACGAAGCACCTCGAAACTATGCAAAACGTTCAAAGTGAACAGTACGGAACAGGGCCCGGTACGTCAAGAGATATCCACCACCCGCATTATAAAAACCCTTATACCGATTGGTGGATAAAAAAAGTGTCCGCACTGCGTCATCTGGAGGCGTTTGACACAATGCGGACCGATCACACATGCAGAACCTTGTAGGTAGGATGTCAGCTAATTATTAATAATGAAGACATTTTACAGTATCCGGCCTCCTGCGGGGAGGACAGTCTCGGGTCCTCCGGATCTATATGCCATACCGTACCCTGAAAGTTCCTGCCGGGACTTTCAGGAGATATAGACCTGACGGGCTGGGAGACTCCTTTCACATAGGGGGGGGAAGAGGCGTCCGTCGTCCCCCAGCCCGGGTCTTTTATAAGCAAAAACTGCTGGAACGGGACCCGCAATGATCGGCGCGGTGAAAATCCCGGTTGCACCGGCGAAGAGCTCAATCCACCCTGCCAGCGCCCGTGTAATATGCCTGATTAGTAACTCAATCATCAACACCATGTTATTAAATAATACAAATAACGCCCTGTTGTCAATCACCGATACATGCTAAAAAACAATAGCAAAAAACGGGAGAGCGGGCATCACGTGTCCGGCTAGTAACCATGGGTATTAATTCTTGACATATTTATTATTATTCCTTAATCAGGGCACTGGTAAAATGACATGAATAAAATACTGGAAAAAGAATTTCTTACCCCGCAGGTCTTCCGCATGAAAGTGGAGGCACCTGCGATTGCGCGCAAGAGAAAGGCGGGCCAGTTCATCATACTCCGCGCCAGTGAATCGGGCGAGCGGATTCCGCTCACGATCGCCGACGGAGACGCGGATGCCGGATGGATAGAGCTCGTGGTGCAGGCGGTGGGTAAAACCACGGCCGACCTGTCCCGCCTGGAGCCGGGCGGGAACATCCCCGACCTCGCCGGCCCCCTGGGACGGCCCACGCATATCGAGAAATACGGAACCGTGGTCATGGTCGGCGGCGGCATCGGCATAGCGCCGTCGCATCCGATAGCGCAGGCGATGAAGGCCGCCGGCAACAGGGTCATCTCGATCCTGGGAGGCCGTACGAAGGACCTGGTGATCATGGAACAGAAGATGCGCGCCGCAAGCGACGAGGTGATCATCACCACGGACGACGGCTCGTACGGGACGAAGGGCCTGGTCACCGACGCCATCAAGAAACTGGTTTCCGACGGCGTGAAGATCGACCTTGTCATCGCGATCGGCCCGCCCGTCATGATGAAATTCGTGAGCCTGCTCACGAAGGAATACGACATCCCCACCATGGTGAGCCTGAACACCATAATGGTCGACGGCACCGGCATGTGCGGCGGGTGCCGCGTCACCGTGGGCAACGAGTCAAAATTCGTGTGCGTGGACGGCCCCGAGTTCGACGGCCACCTCGTCAATTTCGACGAGATGATGCAGCGCCTCAGCATGTACCGCGAGCATGAAAAACAGTCGAACGACCATGCGTGTAAAATAGGTCTGGATAAGCAATGAGCTGTCCCGACGTGTCATTGCGAGGAGCGAAGCGACGAAGCATGCCTCGACTCCGCTCGGCAACCTTGCACCCTGAGCGAAGTCGAAGGGCGCTTCGCTTCGCTCGCGATGACAAAAAAGATAACCCGGTCTTTTAGGACATCCCCTTCACGGATGATCAATCCCGCCCGCCATGGAAAGCGGGCGTCACCCAGAACAGAAAGGATACCTTTGCGATGGAAAAGAAAGAGCTGACCAATAAGGAACGACTCGCCCTGCCCCTGCAGAAGATGCCCGAGCAAAAACCGGAAGAGCGGATACGCAACGTCAACGAGGTGCCGCTGGGCTTCACCGAGGAGATGGCGGTCGCCGAGGCCGAGCGCTGCCTCCAGTGCAAGAACGAGCCCTGCGTAAAGGGCTGCCCGGTCGCGATCAACATACCCGGGTTCATCAAGCTCATCACCGAAAGAAAGTTCGGCGAAGCGATCGCCGTCATCAAGGAAACAAGCGTCCTGCCGGCCGTGTGCGGGAGGGTCTGCCCGCAGGAGGAGCAGTGCCAGAAGCCCTGCACCGTGGGCAAGAGCCTCAAGTCCGTGGACCTCGCGATCCAGATCGGCAAGCTTGAGCGCTTCGTCGCGGACTGGGAGATGAGCCAGGCGGACGCGTCCGTCCCCGTCATCAAGAAGGAGACGGGCAAAGCAATAGCCATCATCGGGTGCGGCCCGGCCGGCATTACCGTCGCGGCCGACTGCCGCCGCGAAGGCCACCGGGTGACGATCTTCGAGGCGCTCCACAAGCCCGGCGGAGTGCTGGCCTACGGAATCCCCGAGTTCCGCCTCCCCAAGAAAATCGTGGGCCGCGAGGTGGACAACCTCGTCCGCATGGGCGTTGAAGTTAAAATGAACATGGTCATCGGCAAGATACACACCATAGACGAGCTCATGGAGGAGGGCTACGACGCCGTCTTCGTGGGAACCGGAGCCGGCCTGCCGGTCTTCCTGAACATACCGGGCGAGAACCTGAACGGCATCTACTCCGCCAATGAGTACCTCACCCGCGCGAACCTGATGCAGTCGTACTCGTTTCCGAACACGGACACGCCTATTTTACGCGCGAAGAACGTGGCCGTGTTCGGCGGCGGCAACGTGGCCATGGACTCCGCGCGCACCGCGCTCCGCCTGGGCGCGGACAACGTGTACCTGGTATACCGCCGCTCGAAAGAGGAAATGCCGGCCCGGAAAGAGGAAGTGCACCACGCCGAGGAAGAAGGCGTGAAGCTCAACCTGCTCCAGAACCCGCTCCGCTTCATCGGCGACGAGAAGGGATGGGTCACCGGGGTCGAGTGCCTCCGCATGGAGCTGGGCGAGCCGGACGACTCCGGCCGGCGCAGGCCCGTGCCCATAAAAGGCAGCGAGTTCGTGATCCCGGTGGACGCCTGCATCGTGGCGATCGGGAACGCGTCCAACCCGCTCATCCCGCAGACCTCCCCGGACATCAACGTCACGAAGTGGGGCAACATCATAGCGGACGAGGAGACGCTCAAGACGAGCAAAAAAGGGGTGTTTGCCGGCGGCGACATAGTGCTGGGCGCGGCCACGGTCATCCTGGCCATGGGCCAGGGCCGCAAGGCCGCGAAGGCGATCAACGAGTACCTGGCCACGGGAGCGTGGTGACGACCTCACCCCCGGCCCCTCTCCCCCGGGGAGAGGGGAAGCCATGAAAAAACCGGCACAATGACAGTATAAAGGCGACGCTGAAAACGTCGCCTTTTACTATACGGGCAACCTTGCCGATCCGGCGAAACCGAACCGTCTCAAGCTGAAAATCTCTTACATGACAATCAATCATGCCGACCAATGGATTCCCGCTTTCGCGGGAATGACATCGACCGGCAACTCCGCGCCGACCGGTGCGCAAAGAACTATATGCTCAATCGCAGATGCCCGTGGTACATCCCGTCCCTGATCCGGCGCACGTCCTCGTTCTCGATATATTCGTCGAACCGCATCACGCGGTCGATCACGCCGTTCGGGGTGATCTCGATGATCCTGTTCGCGATCGAATCGACGAACTGGTGGTCATGCGAGGCGAAGAGGAGCACCCCGTAATAATTGATGAGGCCGTTGTTGAGCGAGGTGATCGACTCAAGGTCCAGATGGTTCGTCGGCTCGTCGAGGATGAGCGCGTTGGCGCCGGAGAGCATCATCCGCGAAAGCATGCAGCGGACCCTCTCTCCGCCGGAAAGGACGTTCACCTTTTTCAGCGAATCGTCCCCGGAAAACAGCATCCTTCCCAGGAAGCCCCGCACGAAGGTTTCGTCCTTCTCGGTCGAGAACTGCCTGAGCCAGTCGATCAGGGTCAGGTTATTGTCGAAATAAGCGCCGTTCTCTTTCGGAAAGTACGCGGCGGTGATGGTCTCGCCCCATTTGTAATGACCCGCATCAGGCTTCATCCCATCCATTAAAATCTCGAAGAGCACCGTTTTCACCAGGTTGTTCTGCCCGACAAAGGCTATCTTGTCCCCCCGGTTGACGGTAAGGCTGAAGTTGTTCAGCACGGGCTCTCCCTCTATCGTTTTGGAGAGGTTCTCTATCGTCAGCACCATCTTTCCGCATTCCCGCTCGGGTTTGAACGCGACGTAGGGAAAACGGCGGGAGGTGGCCGGAATTTCGTCCAGGGTAAGCTTCTCGACCAGCTTTTTTCTCGAGGTGGCCTGCCGCGCCTTGGAAGCGTTGGAGCTGAAACGCTCGATGAACGACTGGAGCTCCTTAATCTTGTCTTCCTTTTTGCGGTTCTCTTCCTTTTTCTGCTTCATGGCGAGCTGGCTCGCCTCGGCCCAGAAATCGAAGTTCCCGGCGAAGACCTGGATTTTCCCGTAGTCGATATCAGCGATATGCGTGCACACCTTGTTCATGAAGTGACGGTCGTGCGACACGACGATGACCGTGTTATTGATATTGTAGAGGAAGTTCTCCAGCCAGTTTATCGATTCCAGGTCCAGGTTGTTGGTCGGCTCGTCGAGGAGAAGGACATCGGGATTGCCGAACAGCGCCTGCGCCAGGAGCACGCGGACCTTCTGCCCGCCCTCGAGCTCCTTCATTTTTTTCCTGTGCAGGTCTTCGCCGATTCCCAGGCCGCCGAGGAGGCTTGCCGCGTCCGACTCGGCTTCATAGCCGTTCATCGCGTCGAGCATCTCCTCGAGCTCGGCCGCGCGGTGGCCGTCTTCCCCGGAAAAATCCTCTTTCAGGTATATGGCATTACGCTCCCGGAGAACATCGAACAGCTTCGCATGACCGACTATCACGGCATCAAGCACATCGTAATCGTCGAAGGCGAACTGGTTCTGCTGAAGCATCGCGATCCGCTCGTTGGGGCCGTACGCGACGGTGCCCGCGTTCGGCTCGATCTCTCCCGACAGGATCTTGAGAAACGTCGATTTGCCCGAGCCGTTCGCCCCGATGAGCCCGTAACAGTTGCCGGGGGTGAACTTGATGTTAACGTCTTTGAAAAGGACCCGCTTGCCGAAAGCGAGCGTAACGTCTGAAACAGTGATCATCTGTCATCCGCCTGATTGCAGTATTTGTAAAACCGGGTCATGCGAGTACGGCAAGAAGGTTCGCCTCGGCGCCCACGGCGATGCATGGTGAACCAGGAAAATATATGGGGCCGGAAAAGCAAGCGGCTTATTGCATGCCACGAATAAAAAAACAGTCCCCCCTCTCCCTGTCCCGCGCCGGGCGGCGCTCAAACCCGGGAACGCGCCTCACTCTTTTATGATGGCCTCGTATTCCTCCATGACCTCGCGTTCCGCCGCGGCCATGGTCCCCAGTATCGCCGGATAGTTGTTTTTCAGGACACTGATACAGTCGCCGTCAAGGGCGTTCTCCTTTCTCATGTCCTCGAGCACGCGAAAGACCTGTTCGCGGGTCATCCCGGCGCGGTACGGCCTGTCCTCGATAAGCGCCGTGAACACGTCGGCCACCGCGACGATGCGCTCTCCAACACCGATCTGGTCCCCGGAGTAATGAAAGGGGTACCCTTTGCCGTCGATCCTCTCGTGGTGCGACGACGCGTACCGGGAGATCGTGTCCAGGCCCCGGAGGGAGCCAAGCAGGCGCCAGGTGTGAAAGGAATGGGACTTCATGATGTTCCACTCGCCGGCGGTAAGCGGGGCCGGCTTGTCGAGTATCTCCGGCGGAACGACGAGCTTGCCCACGTCGTGGAGATATCCGGCAATCGCGAGCTTCCTGATCTCCGTGCCGGGGAGCCCCGCCTTTTCGGCCAGGGACCGGGATACCGCCGAGACCCGGCTCGAATGGATCGCGGTGAATGAGCTCCGGAAGTCTATGACCCGGCCGAACAGCTTCCCCATCTGCATGAGGAGCCCGTCGTCCATGTACACGGTGAGCGGGCGGATGCGGTCGGCAAGGTACTTTTCAAAATGGGTCGAGGTCGAGATGAACCAGAAGAACTCCCTGTCCGCGATGGAGAGGAACGCGTCCACGTGCTCCGGCACGAAGACCGTCCCCGAGCCGGACCGTATCGTCTTGATGATCCTTTTCGTCTGCGACAGGACCTCCTCGCCCTTATTTATCAGGATGGAGATGCGGTCCGCGAGGTGTATGATAAAGCTCCCGTCGCCCACCAGGGACCCGCCGGACATGCGCCCTTCCCCGTGGTTCCAGTGGGTGTGATGATGGCGCACGAGGGGCGCGAGGTACGCGAGCGGGGCAAAGGTGTCAAGGAACCGCGCCCCGAGCTCCGCGTGCCGCTGCGCGTCCACGACCTCGTAGTTCAGCAGGTCGAGCCGCTCCTTCAGCGACAGGGCGCCGATGTCATGGAGGAGGCCGGCAAGGGTCACGTCCACCATGTCCGCTTCCCGCATGCCGAGGGCCTCGGCTATAAACATGCTGATGCACGCGACCTGCTCGTTATGGTCCGCGATGCGCACGTTCACCAGGTCAAGCGCGCTCGAAAGGCACATGACCATGTCGGAAACGGGAAGATGGTATTCAATATCCTGGCGATTCATTGCTCCGTCCGTCTGCATACTGAATTCAAATGCGTTGTTTGAAAAAACCGCTGTACCGCATGTCGGTCTTCAGTATATGGGTGAGGAGCCAGTCCTTGAGGAAGCTCATGAGCTCGATGGAAAACACCTTTTTCCCCGATGCGAGCTGGGACTGGAAATCCACGACCTTCCGGACCAGGTCGGCGTGCGCGCCCCGGTGCTCTTCATAATCCGGGTACGCGTGTTTCTTCATCAGGGCTTCTTCGCGCCCGAAGTGGACATTCGTATACCGGACCAGGTCGTCGAGGATAAAGGTCATCTCCGAAACCCCGAACCCGGCCATGAGCCCCGAATGCAGGTTGTTGATCAATTTGACGAGATACTTGTGGTCGTTGTCAAACACTTCAACGCCGACCAGGAACGAGTCGTCCCAGCTGATATAATCCATTGCAGTCCCTCAACAAAGAATGTTTTCTTGAATTGCCGGCCGCCACAAAGCAGTCATGATCTATTCGCAGAACGTTGAATTAATAATAATAATTAAACTGCTGCCCGGCAAGCAGGAAATATTACAACGCGGTTAAATAAGTACAATTGAACCCGTGGTATGATTCTGGCGGAAACCGTTATGGCCGACAGGCCCGCACGCATGCTGCCGGCACCGCTGTTTCATTTCATACCGGATAAAAAACGGGTGACCGGCGATATCATTGTCACCCGGCAGAGTCCGGCGGTAACGAGGAACGAAATGAGACAGATGAGAACAAACCCGGCATATACTTCCGGAACCAGCCGTATTATATAATAGCCGGCCACCACGATAACAATCTGGTGCAGGATATAGAAGGTGAAGGCGATCCTGCTTGCGAACCCAAGCCACGGGAAATCCCTGTCCAGCCATGCACGGCCGTATCCCAGCAGGGCGAGTATCAGGGCAAAACCCGCGAAATGACGTACAAGTGCAAAAACAACCGAGGAGGGGGTAATCCCGTTCAGCGGGACCTTCATCAGCCAGACAGTCACGACAGCAGTCAGCGCCGGGACCCCGGCAATCAGGGCGACTTTTTTATGCGCACCGATGATCTTCTGAAACCCCTCGTCGCACATGATGACGAATCCGAAGATGAAGCAGAGGGCATAGAAAAACGGGTTCTTCCCTCCGGGCGCGGGCAGCAATTCGGTAAGCGCCAGCGGTATGATGAATAAAAAAATCAACCCCGGCACCGAACAGAGCCCGGCCAACCGCGTTATAAAGTGCTTTCCCGCATTACTCCGCACATACAGGAACAACGGCAGGAGCAGTATTGAAAACAGGAACAGGTAGAGTATGAACCAGAGATGGGAAGGCGTAAATGATCCGGAATAACCGGTCAGATCATGCGGGTCAATGATGAAATAGCCGGCCAGGAATTGCAGGTACGAACCAGGCGGTGTTCCATGGTCCAGAAGCGCATAATAGGGCTGGATAGGGACCAGCAGAAGAATGCCGGCCAGCAGGGGAACAAGCAGGCGGAGCGTCCTTTCGGCCAGGTATTGTCCGCCCGTTCTGACATTCAGCGCGAGGAACGTTGACGCCCCCGCGAGGACGAAGAACAGCGGCATGTGCCAGGGGCCCGAGCATCCGATAATGGCGGAGAGCCCGGCGCTGAGCTCCCCGCTTTTCACGTAATTCGGCTCCCAGATATCGTATATTCTCGCGGTATGAAAGGGCACCAGCCAGAGGACCGCGCCGATCCGCAGCGCGTCGATATATGCCAGGCGCGCCATTTGCTTCCGGGTGACGTCCATCGAAGGAACCTGCTTCTTTTCGGCTACCGCTCCCCGCTGACCGTCAGCTCCCTGTCAAACGAGATCACCGCGTCGTACATGATTTCCGTCTTCGCACCCGCGGCAAGGCTGACCCTCCACTTGCGGATCCCCTGCGCGTAGCGCGTCGACTTCTCGAACTCCTCGTCTTTCAGGAACTGGTGCGAGAGCCCCTCTATCTTGACATCGATCTTTTGGTTGCGCGAGCTGGGGAGCGCGTCGTACACGGACACGTCGATGCCGCGCGGAAGCCGGTTCTCCACGGTGAGCTTGTACCGGTAGATGAGCCGCCGCTTGCCGCCCAGGATCCCGGCCTGCTCCTCGTACTTTTTCACAAGCTCCTTGCGCGTGACGATGCGCGACTCCATGCCCAGGATGACCTCCTCCTTCATGTCCGGAGACACCGGCGGCATGCCCGCCTTGCCCATGAACTCGTTGTCCAGGAACATCTGCGCCTCGCCCTGGAGCCAGGGCAGGCCGGTCGTATTCCTGACCTCGGCCTTGAGATAGCCGTTCTGCGCGTCGGACGGAATCACCTCGTAGAAGAAGCGGGGCGCGGTCGCGCCGTCCAGGCGGAACTCGCGGATGAATTTCTTCTGGTACTTCGCGGACGAGGAGATGTACTGCCGCGCCGGGAAGCTGATCTCGAAATAGGGCCCCTTCTCCCTGATCTCCGGCTCGGGCAGAAGCGGCCTGGCCTTGCCGCCCATCTCCTTCTTCATGGCCTTTGACCCGGAAATGGCGTCCTCCTCCCGGTCGGCCTTCTCGCCCTCGGCGTAGCCATTATAGGGCACGATCACGTCAAGGTACCAGGGGTTCAGGCCCGGCGGGCTGATGGCGCTCACGGGCGCTCCGGTGGACAGGGAGAGCGCTATGTCCTCCCAGTTCTCGCCGGTCATCTGGTAGATGTTCCCGTATACAAAGAGCGCGATCCTCCCCTCGGCGCTGTCCGCCCGCACGTCATACTTCATCTCCCAGGCCGTGTTGGGGATGACGTAGGAGAAGCTGAAATCCACGTCGCCCGCCTCCGGCGCGCTGATCTCGACCGACAGGCGCTTCTCGATGTCCACGTTCTCCGTGGGATTCTCCAGTATCCGCTTCCGCGCCGCGTACCGGTCCGTGATGTTGGTGAACTGCTGTATCTGCAGCGCCGAGCGGTTCGTGAGGATGGAATCATTGAGCGTGCGGTAGGTGTCGAAGTAGGACGTTCCGGCGATCTGCGAGAGCTCGAACTCCCATTTCTGTATTTCCTTCCCGATCGTCTCGCGCTCACGCTCGATCCCCCGCTTGCGCGCCAGAAGGCTCTTCCTCTTCTCGGCCGTGTAGGTGAGCGTGCCGTCCCACACCTTCACTTCCGGGATGCGCGTCATGAGCTCCTTCGAAACCGCCTGGTTGGTGAAATCCACGATCGAGTCGAGGAACTTCTCCTGCGACTGCACGATCTTCAGGTCGTCGAGGTGCGACTGGTCCCGGTCCCGGAGCGCCTTGAGCTTCTCCTCTATGTCGAGTATCTCCTTCCGCTTTTTCTGCACCAGCGCCTTCTGCACGACTTCCAGGGACACGATGGAGCCGGCGGACCCGCGCGGAAGGCTCCCGCGCACGGACCAGTCTTGCAGAAGGGGCGGCAGTCCGCCCATCACGATCCGGTTCATCCCCTGCTTCAGCCGGAGCTTCGCCGTGCGGGTGATGGCCGCCTGGTTCTGGTAGAGCTTGACCGCGGTGATGCGGCTGGCGAGCGCCCCGTCGTCTTCGTTCCCCGCCGCGGCAATGCCGCACCAGAGGGCCGCTGCGGCGCATAAGGAGAGTATGATTGCGCGTTTCATGGTGACCTCGCTGTAGTATATCATACAGACAGTGCGCCGGGTCCCGGCGTTCTGTTTTTTTTAACGTAACGGGATATAGGGGAAAATGCAAGCCATTTTATTTGCGTGCCGCCGTCCGTTAAGCCCCTCTGCCCCCCGGAGGGGGCACGGTTACAGAGAAGGATATTTAACACCCGTCTGACATTAAAAGCATGATTGTGATTCTCCCGCAGACGCCGAGACGCAGTGTATCAAGAGGTTGGATGATATTATACATCACATCATACAGGACGACTGCCGGGCAGCTCGGAGCGCAGCGGGGAGCATGGGAACAAGCGTGCCAATCGGGTCTTCAGGTTGCCCGGGCGCTCTATCTCCGTTCTTCGATCAGTCGTTCAAGATCGGTCTTATCGAACTCCCGATCCCGCCCGGCCCTGATGATTGTGTCGAGGTCGGTCGCATAGAGCTCGTATTTTTTCTTTTCCTCGACAACCATATCAAGAAGCGACTTGTCAAGGTCCAGCGCCTTCCTCTCGTTGATTATACGCTGAAGGTCGGTGATATCAAGCTCCCGGTCCTTCCAGTGCCGGATCATCATATCCAGGTCGGTTACGTAGAACTCGTACTTTTTCTTCTCATCTATAAGGATATCCATTAGCGGTTTATCCAGGTCATGCGACCTCCTCTCCTCGATGATCCTGTCAAGGTCGCTTTGTTCCAGCTCAAGGGACTTCCTGTGCTCGATTATCCGGTCAAGATCGGTCTTTTCGAGCTCGCGGGCCTTCCGTTCAGCTTTTACCGCGTCTATATCCTTGGTTATCACAGCGTATTCCATACCGCACCTCCTTGCCTCCTCCTGGATTAATAATATATAGTTAAAGGAGGGGAAAAGCGCGGAAAAATATGCGAGGAGGAAGGCCTCCGCGGCCTCCCTTCTCGCGCTTCTTCCTCCCGGTCGCTCAGGCGACCGGGACACGAGGGGGTATATGCGGACGGATAAAACTATCCCCGGTATTGAGGGTTAAAACGAGTTTCCCCCTGTCTACTATGACTTTTTTGAGTGTCTCCCGGACAAGTTCTTTTTT
Source organism: Spirochaetota bacterium (assembly GCA_029564515.1). GTDB lineage: Bacteria > Spirochaetota > UBA4802 > UBA4802 > UBA5550 > RBG-16-49-21. Next base: position 15,243 of record JAKQPV010000165.1, read on the forward strand.
TTGTGAATTTTCCAGCGATTGAATACCTTCAAAGTCTTTAACCTTTTTCAAAGTCATTTCAACGTGTCCGGTGTAATCAATGTCCTGTATCTCGCTATTGATTATACTTGAAATCTCACGGTCGAAGCTGTCCCCGCTTAGAGATAGTTTCTTGATTGCCTCATTGATCGCTCGTATCGTCTCGGGATTGTCCGCCTTGCATAATGCCTTGACTAGTTCGGATTTTTCCAGTTCGTTCTTTCTCATCTGCTTTTCGTGCTGTGCTTTTTCTCGTTTCAATTCATTTATTGCGTGACTGTCTTTTTCCTTCGCTTCAATAATTGCGCCCTTGAAAAGTTCCTCCCTTTTCAAGGTCTCATTTAAAACCCCGATCAAAACGCTCTCCAGTCTATCCGCTCTGACTTCAAAGCCACATCCCCGGCACCTATAATATTTCCTCCCGCTGTATTTATGACCGCTCATTTTGCCATTGCATTTATGACACCGGATGACACTAGAAAGAATGTAGTCATCCCCTCTCGGTTTAATACTGTTATTCCGTTCCGTGCGGTGCCGTTCAATCAATCGCTGGACTTTATCGAATAGGGACTTTTCGAGAATGACGGGGAATGCAGACTCGGTTAGTCCGTATTTTGTAAATTGTTTTCCAATATATACGGGGTTTGTCAAAATTCGGTCAACGGAATTGACCCTCCAATTTTGCCCCTTGGGTGTTTTAATTCCTTTGGCATTGAGAGCACGGGCAACAGCGCCCATTGACCCGGCCTGTAAATACTCCATGAACATAAAATTAACAGTCTCGGAATTATCCGGGTGCGGTTTGATCTCTATAATCTTTTTTCGTTCAATGCCCCGGCTTGTTGTTACCGCTGTGATTCCCTCGTAACCAAAGGGTATATTTCCACCCGCAAAAAGCCCCCGTCCTGTTTTTTCCTTCCGGGAATTGGTAAGACGTTCAATCATGATTTTTCTTTCCATCTCATAAACGGCGGACATGATCTTGAATATTAAGTCACCATATATATTATTCGGGTCAAAATTGAAGTCCATAGCGATAAAGCGGACATTATGTTTTTTAAATATTTCCATGTTCGTGATTGCATCACTAAGCGACCGGAAAGCCCGTGACAATTCAACACAGATAATGACATTGACTTTCCCGGCCTTTATATCCGTTATCATCCGCTGAAATTCCGGGCGGTTCTTTGTGTCTTTCCCTGACTTTCCTTCCTCAATGTATGAAATAATTTTATAATTAGGGTAAAGCTGTAATGCTCCCCTGTTGTCAAGCCACTTGACATGATTGTTGTTCCCTATATTCCCTTGGACTCAAATATCTCAATGACTGATGCGGACGTCCTGTATTATACCAATCAATCCATTCCATAATAACGCGCTTTGCCTCGG
>JAKQPV010000106.1:0-56613 GCA_029564515.1 Spirochaetota bacterium
TCCATATACGCCCGAGCAAAACGGTATAATCGAGAGGTTTTTTCGGAGTCTAAAAGAAGAATGCATCTGGCAGCACAATTTTGCTTCGTTTGCCGAGGCAAAGCGCGTTATTATGGAATGGATTGATTGGTATAATACAGGGCGTCCGCATCAGTCATTGAGATATTTGAGTCCAAGGGAATATAGGGAACAACAATCATGTCAAGTGGCTTGACAACAGGGGAGCATTACAGAAGAAAATCGATTTCTTCATAGAGATTTAATCTTTTTATTTATTCAAATATTGGTAATATTAAAAAAATGTATTAATAACCTTTTACATTACTTTCTAATGCAAGGATATTTGCTTTCTTAATCAATAATTCTTGACATTCTTGTAACGAAATATCATAACCTTTGTTTCGGAACCATTTTTGCAATTCTTCTTTGTTGACTCCATTCGCCAATTGTTGTATGAATTCAGTACCAACTGATTGATTATTTGCGTTATCAGCCACAAATTCAATAAAATCTGACATAATAGCCTCCAATGAACAATGGTTAAATACTTATAGTAAGTATAATTTAAATGTCAATTATTATATTTCATCTTTAATAATATTAATATTTTTTATTTACTAACAATTGACAGATGATGATTATTCATGGTTTATTTTGAATGTGATGTTTGGTGAAATATGTTTTTAAAGCTTATTGATAATGACTACCAATAGCTTAACAAATAAAAAAATAAGTCTGAGGAATGAATAATGCTGAAATCAATGCAATATTATGAAGATAATTATAAAGATTATGAGCAGGGTTGGTCAAAAGATCACATCCATTATGGATTCTGGTTCGATGATACAAAGACACATGAAGAATCATTGATCAATCATACAAAGGAAGTGGTGCGACTTCTGGATATAAAACCGGGAAACCGGGTCCTGGATGCAGGATGTGGATCAGGTGGGTCCAGCAGGTATATAGTTGAAAATTATGGTGTAGAAACGATTGGCGTCATGCTGTCACCGGCACTCCTTGCAGCGGCTAAGGAACTTTCGAAGAATACGATCAACAATCATCTTCTTACATTTTATGAAAAAGATTATACTGATTCGGGATTCGACGATGAATTCTTTGACCGCATTTTTGCCATTGAGAGTGTTTGCCAGGAGCCTAAAAAGGGAAAATTCATCTCTGAGGCTTACCGCATGCTTAAGAAAAATGGGAAAATAGTTGTAGCAGATTTCTACATGCTGCGTAGTGATCTGAATGAAAAGGAGATCAGCAGTTACCGTGAATGGTGTGACGGATGGTTTATCCCAGATCTGGCGCATAAAGAAGAGTTTTTTGAGATGTTAAACCATCATGGATTTAAGAATGTTACATATCATGATAAGACAGATCTACTAAAAAAAAGCGGGAAGATGATGTATGACGAAGCACGAAATCGGCTGCCCATGGTGTTTGCACAACATTCTCGTGGTGAACTTCCGCAAACCAGGCTGGACCATGTGATAGCTACATATCGTCAGTGGGAATGTATTAAATGGGGAATATGGGGGTTTGGTATGTTTGTCGCAGATAAAATGATATAGTTTATCTTATTGATTCATCGTCAACTGGTATTATTGAGTTAAAGAATATTAATAAATTCTTATAATTCCATAAAGATGGTGTAAATATTACGAAGTCAATTTTTGAACATTCTTCGGACATACGATTTGGAACAATAGATCCTGTGACTACGGCAGATTTTTATTGCCGTCTAAACCAGCAGGTGACAGGCCTTTGCCGGTCTCTCTCCCCTTGCATGCGGGTCGGCGCTATCATGTTCCTCATGGAATATATGCATATTAATGTCGGTGACACTCTTGATTACTTCAAACAATACTACCCACCCTCTTGGTCTATCGTGCATTGGCTTGCAAATGTGCATAATAAGCTAGTGATGATATCGGATGATTATGTGGATTCGCTCCTTGGTTGCCAGGCTATGGCCATGCTTCTCCATTCGCTTGACGATCACCTTGTTGATGGCGACGTTCCGTTATCTCATATGACGCTCCTAATACGCAGTCAGGCGTGGTTGCGGATGAACGAATGCATCAATAGATTTTGTGCCGGTGTTCAGGATGGTATCGAAACTGCCCGCGGACTTATCGACGATTATTATGTCGGTATCATGGAAGTGGAAGTGCCTAGCTCACTTGACTGATACTGCGAACTGTTTCGGAAGCAGATGGCCATATGGGTAATCATGCCGTACAGTGCGGCGCGAAAGATAGGCGGGGAGGAATTTGCATCCCGGCTAAGAAGTGCATACGAGTCCTTTGGCATTGCTTGGCGACTCCTTGATGACATCCGGGACCTGGAAACCGACATGGCCCGGGGGGTGCACAGCGCAGTGTATGCCAGCCTCGATGATAAAGGGCGCAGATTGTGGGATTCTATTGAAATTGAGAGTGGTGAAGAATCAATTAATGTATCTGTAGATACATGCGCTATCATACAAAGCGAATCACTATTGGGGCATATTGCAAAGCGGATCATCAGCGAACTCGGACAGGCGGCAACTCTTTCCGCCGATCTGGGTCTTGACGGTTTTGCGGATGATCTTCGCATTCTTGCCGGACCTGTTGTTGAGTGGTTGAAACGGGGATAAAATTCCTGAATATCGTATGAGCTTATAAGTCATAAATAGTTATAATAATTGTTTATTACTCTTTCCAACAGCAACTTGAACCAGTGACTATATTTTTCCGGATTATCTCTTGTCTCAATAATCAGATCCTTTGGATCAACCCACGAATAATCAGAGACTTCCAATGGGTCGGGACTGGGGTCCTGGTCGTGTATTCCACTAAAGACATGATCAATCTCGTTTTCAATGATGCTGTTGTTCATTTCAGCCTGGTACTGGATCGTGAAAAGTTTTTTTAATTCACAATCGAATCCCATCTCTTCCTTCAATCTTCTGTGTATTGACATCTCCAGGCTTTCGTCCGGCCTTTGATGGCCGCAGCAGGTATTGGTCCATAAACCGCCTGAGTGATATTTGTCGTCTGCCCTTTTGTGAATAAGCAATTTCCCATTTGAGTTGAAGACAAAAAGGGAAAAGGCCCGATGCAATTTGCCGGAAACATGAGCTTCTATTTTTTCCAGGACTTCGATTTCATTGTCGTCTTCGTTTACTATTATTACTTGTTCCATGGATATCATTGATAATACTGGTTTTTGATAGTATTCTATAATCCCCATTGTAGATCAATACAAATCTCTTACGTGCTTCATATAAAAATAAAGAAAGTGTTCAATTGCTTGAACACTTTCTTATCCCGCAATGTATCATTATTAAACATAATGTAGAATAGGAAGAAGCTGCTACTTCCCCTTCAACACCCGTATCACTTCCTCCAGGTCCGGGATCTCCGACATCTCGTACACCCGTGACCACTCAATGTTCCCCTTCTCGTCGATGAGCACGTTGGCCCTGCCCGAGGAGCCGAGCTTGTCAATGAAGAGCCCGTACAATGCGGCGACGTCGCCGTGGGGCCAGAAGTCGGCCAGCAGGTGGGTCTTCACCACCTTCATGTGCTCTGCCCACGCCTTTTTGCACGGCACGCAGTCCACGCTCAGGCCCAGGGCCACGGTGTTCAGCTCCTCGAGTACGGCGAACTTGGTCTCCAGGCTTTTCATCTGGATCTCGCACACGCCGGTCCAGGCAAGCGGGTGGAATGACAGGAGCACTTTTTTGCCTTTCAGGGACGAGAGTGACACTTCCTGTCCGTACTGGTTCTTCAATGTGAATTCGGGGGCCTTTTCGCCCGGTTTCAGCTTAAGTTCTCTCATTATAATACCTCCCCAACTGTCTATAGGACAAATGTTACTATAAAGTACTGACTTTCGGGGCATTTGACAAGAGAAAATTAGTATTTAAGCAAATAATAAAATTCCACAAGGATTTTTACTCTGGCACCAGGCTCACCGGTCAGCGGACTGATGTCTGGATAATCGCGGATTACTGTCTTCACGAAGGCCGGGTCGCTGAGCCCGGAGTCCCGACTGAGACAGGAGGCCGCGGGATCGGGACTCTGGCACCGGTGGCGGTGTTGCTCTGACACCGGAAATGCCGATAACAATCGGTACGCTGGAAAAAGCCGGATGCGGGAGTACCGCCGATGGGAGAGGGGGGGGTGGTGGTTGCTCTGACACCCGGAAGAAGCGGGATTCCCCTTTTTCGGGCGGTAACTATCGGTATATGTATCATCAGGTGCCATCATGCAGGCGGAAGAAGCCGGTTTCATGTTCTCTGACCTTGGAAATTTAAAAATAAAATACCCGTTAATTTAACGGGTATACTGCTCGTCTCTCGTGCAATTTTTTTTCTCTGCCTTTCGCAGCGAAAAAAAATAATAAAATTTAATGCCGTTAACTTAAACCCGGTTAATATTTGTTGACAACCGACTCGAAAAAAATTTATCTTCGGGTCGTTAACAAGGGGGCGCTATGACAGATAAGAAAACAAAATACATCCTGGCTATCGATCTCGGCACGTCAGGCCCGAAGTCGACTATCATTTCCACCAATGGCGAGGTAGTGGATTCCGAATTCATGGACGTGCCGCTCTACCTGTTCCCGGGCGGCGGCGCCGAGCAGGACCCCGGCGACTGGTGGAACGCCATCATGACCACCTCCAAGAAGGTGCTGGCCAAGAACCTGGTGCGCGCGAGCGATATCGTGGCGGTCTCCTGCACCTCGCAGTGGTCCGGCACCGTGGCGGTGGACGAGCACGGCAACCATTTAATGAACGCGATCATCTGGTATGACACCCGCGGCGCCAAGTACATGAAAGAGCTCACCAAGGGCATCATCAACGTGGAAGGCTTCGGCCTCCTCAAGGCCATCCGGTGGGTCTGGCTCACCGGTGCGGTGCCGTCCCCGTCCGGCAAGGACCCGTTCTGTCATATTCTCTACCTCAAAAATGAAAAGCCGGACGTGTACCGGCAGGCGTACAAGTTCCTGGAGCCGAAGGACTACCTGAACCTGCGCTTCACCGGCAAGTTCTGCGCGTCGTACGACTCGATCGCCATGCACTGGGTCACGAACAACCGGGACATCAACAATGTCTTTTACGGGAAGAAGCTGATCAAGTGGTCGACCATCGATCCGGACAAGCTGCCCGAGCTCAAGAAAGCGATCGAGATATGCGGTCCCATCAAGCCGGAAATAGCGGACGAGCTTGGCCTCTCCCGCGACGTGGTGGTCGGCATGGGGTGCCCGGACCTCCACTCCGCGGCGCTCGGCTCGGGCGCGGTCAGGGACTACGAGGGCCACATCTACATCGGCACCTCCTCGTGGCTCCTCTGCCACGTCCCGTTCAAGAAGACGGACATATTCCACAACATAGCCTCGCTCCCGTCGTCGCTGCCGGGCCGCTATCTCCTGGCAAACGAGCAGGAGTCTGCCGGCAAGTGCCTCATGTTCCTCCGCGACAACATGTTCTTCCCGAAAGACCAAGTGTCGCAGGAGCATGCGCCCGCCGGGGTGTACGACCGGTTCAACGCGGCCGTCGCCGAGGTGCCGCCGGGAAGCAACAAGGTTATCTTCACGCCGTGGCTCTACGGCGAGCGTTCGCCCATCGAGAACGACACGGTCCGCGGCGGCTTCCTGAACGTGTCCCTGGACACGACCCGCGCCAGCCTGATACGCGCGGTGTACGAGGGCGTTGCGCTCAATAACCGGTGGCTCCTGGGGTGCGTGGAGGGCTTCATCAAGCGGCCGATGCCGTATCTCAACTTCATCGGCGGGGGCGCGAACTCCGACGTGTGGAGCCAGATCCTGGCGGACGTGCTCGGCAGGAAGATCCGTCAGGTCAAGGACCCGATCACCGCGAACGCGCGCGGCGCGGCGTTCCTCGTGGCTATCTCCCTGGGCTACATCACCGTGGACCAGATTTCGGAGCGGATCGCCATCAAGAGGGAATACGAGCCCAATCCCGACAACAAGAAGATTTACGACGAGCTGTTTAAAGAATTTGTTGATTTTTACCAGAGAAACAAGAAGATGTACCGGAGATTGAACAGGGCGGAATAATCCCCGGGCCGCGGCCCGGGTAAGCGTTACTCGGAGACACGGAATGAACATCAGCATCAGCAAAGTTGAAAGCATCATGAAGCGGTTCGACCCTCGCACGGTCGAGAAGTTCATGAAGTTCCTGAAGTCGATCTCCTTTTTCAGGAGGATGATCAGGGACCTCGTGCAGAAAGAGGGTAACGCCCTGATGAGCGAGATCGAGGGCTCCCTCAAGCCCTACCGCGGCTCGGTCGAGGGCTTTGCCGCCCTGCCGGAGAAGGGCAGGCCCCGCGGCGAGATACTGGGCCTGATGCGCTCCTTGCGGAAGCGCGAGGAAGCGAAGTGGAAGAAGGGGCTCGTCTCGGGCGCGGTCTACAACGGCGACACGTCCCACATCGATTTCCTGAACGAGGTCTACGCGATCAACTCGCAGGCCAACCCCCTCCACATGGACGTGTGGCCCAGCATCAACAAGTACGAGGCCGAGATCATCTCCATGACCGCGGCCATGCTGGGGGCCGGCCCGACGACCGCCGGCGACGCGTGCGGCTCGGTCACCTCGGGCGGCACCGAGAGCATCCTGATGGCCATGAAGTCGTACCGGGACTGGGCCCGCGTCGAGCGGGGCATCCGCAGGCCGGAGATGATCGTGCCGGTCACGGCGCACGCGGCGTTCGACAAGGCGGCGCAATATTTCGGCATAACAATAATCAAGGTCCCGGTGGACGAGAATTACCGGGCCGACATCAAAGCGGTGAAGAAGGCGGTCTCGCGGCGCACCATCGTCATCGCCGGATCGGCGCCCGGGTTCCCGCACGGCATGATCGACCCGATCGAGGAGATGTCCGAGATCGCGCGCGGGAAGGGGATCGGGTTCCACACCGACGCGTGCCTCGGCGGCTTTCTCCTCCCCTGGATCGAAAAGCTCGGGTACGAGGTGCCGCGCTTCGATTTCCGCCTGCCCGGCGTAACGTCCATGTCAGCGGACACCCACAAGTACGGGTACGCGGCCAAGGGCACCTCCGTGGTGCTCTACCGCGACAAGGAGCTCCGGCACCACCAGTTCTTCAAGACCGGCGAATGGCCCGGCGGCCTCTACTTCTCCCCGACCATGGCTGGCAGCCGTCCCGGCGCGCTTGTCGCGGCCTGCTGGGCCTCGATGGTCTCCATGGGCGAGAAGGGATATCTCGAGGGCGCGAAGAAGATCATGCTGACGGCGGGCAAGATCAAGAAAGGGATCGAGTCGATCCCTGAGCTCTACATTCTGGGCGACCCGCTCTGGGTCATCGCGTTCGCCTCCAAGGACATCAACATCTACAGCGTCATGGACTACATGACGACCCGGGGCTGGAGCCTGAACGGCCTGCACAAGCCCTCCTGCGTGCACATCTGCGTGACGCTGCGCCATACCCAGCAGGGATTGGCGGAGAAGTTCATCAGGGATTTGAAAGCGGCGGTCAGGTTCGTCAAGGCCAACCCGGACGTGAAAGGGGACATGGCGCCGATGTACGGCATGGCCGCATCCTTCCCGGACCGGGGCCTTGTGGCTGACGTGATGGATGTGTACATGGACACCCTGTACAAGGTATGATGCGGGCCGGGGAAGGCCGGCGCTGGAATCAGGATTGGAATGTTTCATGAAAAAAGCCCCGCGCAGGGGCTTTTTTCGGTTTTTTATGATGCTCTGACCCAGGATTTTTTACTCTGACACCATGTATACCGATAACTATCGGTTACTCTTGAGTTGCTCTGACCCCTGTCCAGGCCATAATGCTGCGCAGGTCGGGGTTCTTTCACCTGTAGGTTACTCTGACACCCATGTTTACCGATAACTATCGGTACTGAAGCCACTCCTTTACTCTGGCACCTGAAATTTTTAAAAAAATATTAATTTAACGAAATTAATCATTGACTTTATAACTTAATGATGTTAAATTAACATATATTAAGTTAACGTACTTCAATTAATTGTACAGATTTTTCTAGGAACAGGGTCAGAGCAGCATGCCTAAAGCAACCAGAAGCATTGAGGAGATAGCAGAAGTCCGGGAACGGATAATGGAGAGCGCTCTCGATATCCTCGCCAAAAACGGATACGAGAACCTTTCCATGGGACGGCTTGGCTCCCGGATGAACATGACTGCCGCGAACCTGTACAATTACTTCGGCAACAAGGACGAGGTACTTATCGCGATCCACAAGAAGACCTTCGAGATGCTGCACGGCGCGATCCGCGCCGCGGTCAAGGGCGTGGAAACCCCGCTCGAACGGATAAAAGCGCTGGCCTATGCGTTCGTGGAATTCGGGACCAATAATGTCAATATATACGATATCATGTTCAACCGGCCGATCCGGCAGTACAGCGACTACATCGGCACGCCCCAGGAAGCGCTCGCGTTTGACGAGTACAACAACTCGATGAAGACGCTGGCCTATGCGGTCATGATTTTCCGGGATTACGCTGAAACCAGGCCCGATCTCGCAAACATCGATCCCAAGCTTCTGACGATCCGGCACCTCAGCGCGCTTCACGGGATCATATCCCTGCACAACAGCCGCATTCTCTTCGAAATGGACGACAACCCCGCCGATGTGCTCAAGGCGGTCATCGATGACGTTATAGAAACGCTCACGGGACCATATCGCGCACCGGCTGACGCATCAGTAAAAGAAGACAGGAGGAACCAGTAGCATGGAGTATCAGGAAATTATCGCACGTCAGAAAGAGGTCCTTGCACGGGAGCCGAAGCCGATACCGGAAGACAGGATGGCCGCCGCCCGCGAGCTGTACACGAAGCGGAACAAAAAATCGCTCGAGTTGTTCGAGAAGGCCAAGTCGGTCATCCCGGGCGGTGTCGAACACAATCTGAGCCAGAACAATCCCTTCCCGATCGCGATGGACCGGGGCAAGGGGTACAGGGTGTGGGACATCGACGGCAACGAGTACATCGACTACCTGATGTGCGGCGCGCCGATCATGCTGGGCCACGCCTACAGCCCGCTGGACGACAAGATCATCGACATAATTAAAACCAAGGGCCCGGCGACCGGCCTGACCTCGGAGTACGAGCTCCTCGCGGCCGAGGAGATCGTGAAGAACCTGCCGGGCGTCGACATGGTCCGGTTCCTCCAGTCCGGGACCGAGGCCGACATGGCGGCCCTCCGCATCGCCCGGGCCTATACCGGGAAGAAGAAAGTCATCAAGGTCGGCGGGAGCTACCACGGCTGGTCCGACCAGATGGTCTACTCGCTGCACATTCCCGGGTCCGGCCCCCTCTACTCGAAGGGCATCACCCCGGAAAGCTACGCCCACATCATCGACGTGAAGCCGAACGACTTCGACGCCCTGGAAAAAGCCTTTAAGGACAACGCGGACGACCTGGCCGCCGCCATCGTCGAGCCGGTCGGCGGCGAGTCCGGCGCGCACCCGGTCCACCCGAACTGGAACAAGACCATGCGCGAGCTGTGCGACAAGTACAAGGCGCTCCTCATTTTCGACGAGGTGGTGACGGCCTTCAGGCTGGACATGGGCGGCGCGCAGAAGGTGTTCAACATCATGCCGGACATCACGGTCCTGGGCAAGATCATCGGGCACGGGTATCCGTCCTGCGGCGCGGTGGCCGGGAGGAAAGAGGTCATGGCCATGTGCCACGGCAGCCTGGGCAACAAGATATACGTCGGCGGCACCCTGGCGGCGAATCCGATCACCACGGCGGCATGCTATTACACGCTGAAGCTCATGGCCGAGAACGACGCGGTGGGGAAGGCGACCGATTACGCCAACCGTCTCACGAAGGCGATGAACGATCTCTTTGCCACGCGTGCAGACCTGGGATTTTTCGTCTACAATTTCGGGCCGATCATGCAGTACGTGACAACGGGATTCTTCGCGGTGGACGTCTCCGCTCCCGACGCGCTCAAGCAGGTCCTCATCCGCAAGGCGGTCGCGGACAACTACCAGATCGTGACCGCAGGGCTGGGCCTCTGCTCCCTGGCAGGGACACGGATGTACACCTGCATGGTCCACGACGACGAGTCGATGAAAAAAACCCTGGCGATATGGGATCAACTGCTCTCATTGATACCGAAGGGTTGAAATATATAACATCAAATTACTCACACATATTTAAAAGGAGGCTTATATGACGAAGAAGGAAAAGGAAGTTTGCGTACAGATAGATGAGTTTGCGCCCAAGCCGATCGCGATACCGGAAGCGATCGACATGGAAACCCATCTCATAGCGACCTACTGGACGCAGCTAGACAAGGCGTGGGACATGTCGATGCTGGGGCAGGTCCTGGCGATCGAGCAGACCACCGGCACCTGGACCCCGGTCCCGGGAGAGACCCCGGAGATCCGGGCCAAGCACGTGGCCAAGGTCATCGGCGTGTATGAAGCGCCTTTCTATGAATACGGCGTGCCGGCGGACGTTACGACCCGGCAGTACATCATTCAGATCGCCTTCCCGGCTGCCAACGTGGAGGACCAGCTCCCGATGATGCTTACAGCGCTCGTGGGAAACATATCCCTGGTTCCCAACTTCAAGCTGCTGGACATCCGGTTGCCCAAGGCCACGCTGGACCAGTTCAACGGGCCCCGCTTCGGGACCGACGGCTGGTGGAATGCGCTGGGCCTTCAGAAGGGGCGGCCGCTCCTCAACAACATGGTCAAGCCCTGCAGCGGGTATCCGCTTGAGGTGGGCGCCGAGCTCTTCCGCCAGGCTGCCCTGGGCGGCTGCGACGTCATCAAGGACGACGAGCTGATCGCCAACATGCGCTACAACGACGCGGTCGAGCGGGTCAAGCTGTACATGAAGATAGAAAAGGAAGTGTTCGAGGAGACCGGCGAGCACACCCTCTACACCGTGAACATCACCGACCGCCTTCCGCGCATGTTCGACCTGGCGAAACGGTGCATCGACGCGGGCGCCAACGCCATGATGGTCAACTACCTGGCGGTCGGCCCCGAGGCGATGCGCGCCCTGGCCGACGATCCGGCGATCAACGTGCCGATACTCGCCCACATGGACGTGGCCGGCGCCTTTTTCATGTCGCCGTACCAGGGGATATCTTCCCCGATAATTTTCGGCAAGATCGCGCGGCTCTGCGGCGCGGACTCGATCGTGCTTCCGTTCTCAATGGGCGGCAAGGCCATGTACATGCATGAGCGCTTCATGCAGACGACGCGAAACCTGGTCTATCCCATGGGCAACCTGAAGCCGACGATGCCAATGCCGTCCGGCGGCATCACGCCGCAGAACGTACCGGACATCGTAGCTGCCCTTGGCAAGGACATCATGATCGGTTCCGGCGGCGGCATCCACGCCCACCCGATGGGACCGAGGGCGGGCGCCCGCGCTCTGCGCCAGGCCATCGACGCCGCGTGCAAGGGCATCAAGCTCGACGAATACTCCAAGGAGCACGAGGAGCTCGGCAGGGCGCTCGGAACCTGGGGCAAGAAGACGGATTTCAAGATCTAGCAACGAGTATCAGCCATGCCATGAAAAACCCGGCGCGGGAAGAGCGCCGGGTTTTTTTATGCCGGGTTTACGCTGGGGCCGTCGCGGGTCCCCGCTTATTCCAGACGGTTCCAGTCTATTGTTTCTCCGATCGCGGCCGCTTCTTTTTCCATGGAGGCGTCCGTATGGTATTTCAACCCGCCCTCTTCGATCACGACGGCGCCATTTTTCCTTGTGTAGTAGAATGCCTTGTGATGGCTCGCGGCAACGGTTTTTTCCGTGCCGGATTCGCCGGGTTTGAAGCGTATCATGCCGTTGCATACGCATGCGTAGGTTTTGTCCTCGCTCTCTGCCGCAATGTAAAACGCGGTGCCGCGGATGGATGCGGTTACCGTTCGTGTCGTTATGGTGAAATCGCCGAAGGGGAGCTTGTTCCGCAGCAGCGCGCCGAACCCGCCCTTCAGAAGCTCCAGCCTGCCGTCGCCGGACTTGAGGTTGTACACCATGCGCGAGTCGGGGGCGACCATGAGGATGTTTTTATCTGCTACGATTACCTCGCACGAAGAGTTGTTTTTCGTTTCAATCATGTCGCCGGGCTTCACGGATTCGTCCTTTGCCGCCGGGTGGCCGTTCAGCGAGACATCTCCAACAATGAAGGATATCCGTCCAACGAGCGCCTCTCCGGAAGGAGTTCTTTTGCATGCGGCCGGCAGCAACAGGATAGATGACGCGAGAGTGAGCATAAGAAGTTTTTTCATGATGTCCCCCCTTACATTGCCTGAGATTTTATCTGTTGTATCGCCGGCCGGTTGACGGCGCTGCGGCGAGATGGAGAAGTATGAAACAGTTTTGCTGCCTGGTCAATAAAAAAATCTTGCGTACTATGGCTCTGCGGGGTATAGGGTTTATACGAAATAAAGCATGAAAGCGGAGGGAATATGCCAGTAACAGTGACTCCTGTTGAATCTGAAAGACCGGCCCTGGGGCTCGAGGTTTCCTGGGATGGGGGCCAGTACGTGCAGATCATAGCGCAGAAAGGCGTGGTGACCTGCGGTGTGGTGGACATGGCCGTGATGGAGAAGTTCGGAGCGGCAATGGCGTTGACGCGCGGCACGCCCGAGAAGCCCCTCCGGACCGTGGCCGACCTGCTCGCCGCGCGGATCCTCGAGGTGACCTCGGCCGCTGCCGCCCTCGGTGTAAAGGAGGGCATGTCCGGGAAGGAAGCGCTTGCCAGGCTGTGCGGGTAAAACAATTAATAGTGAATAATGAACTATCGTGGTTAAAATTCCGCTCCGCTGAGCGGAATTTTTTTTATGGCGGTGGCGGGTGCTATGTTGCTCTGACCCCGGGATATCATCTAGATGAGAATGGTTACTCTGGCACCTGGAGAGCACCGATAACTATCGGTCAGGAAGCTGGTCGGATATAAAAAAGGACAACTACTCCTGTCTTGTACGCATAATGGCAGCCAGCGTTACAAGCAGAACCGACAGCGCTGCCAGCATGCCCATGCCAGCCGTGATAGAGGTGGCGGATGCCACAACCCCCACGAGCCAGGGCACCACCATGAACCCGATCCCGCTAAAGGTCATCGACATGCCGGTGATGGTAGCTGTTGCGCGGGGATACGCGTTTCCGCCGATCGCGAGAAGGGCGGGGAAGACCCCGGAAAAGGCGAGCCCGGTCCCGACCAGTCCCGCGCCGGCAAGCGCAGGCGTGGGCGAAACCAGGAAGAGCGCGTATGTGCAGCAGGCCAGGAGCGCCAGGAGCGCGAGCAGGTTTTTCTCCCCGATCTTTTTGCCGAGGGCAGCGCACGCGATCCTGCCCAGGGTCATGGCCAGCCAGAAGTTTGCCAGGATGGTGCTGGCCGCCATCTTTTCCATGTCAAGCGACTGTTCCAGGTACAGCACCGACCACGCGTTGATGCCCATCTCGACCCCGACATAGGAGATGGTGGCTGCTGCCAGTAAGATGGTGAAGGGGCTTTTCAGCATGGAGACCGCGCGCTTGAAGTCTATCTGTTCCGCGCCCGTGCCTATCCGTGACGGCACGCCGCCGGTAATGAGCAGCAGGAATGCCAGTGCCGAATACCCCGCTGCGGCGTAATACGGCCCGGCCAGGCCCGTTCCGTGCGAGAGCATCCATCCTGAAACGAGCGGTCCGGCAAGGCCGCCCAGCCCGAAAAAGATGTGAAGCACGTTGAGGGAGGAGACCCTGGTGCCCGGGTGAAGGTCGGACACGAGCGTGTTGGAGGCGATCTCGATAAGCCCGCCCGCGGCCCCGGTGACCGCGTATGCGGCTACCGCGGCGGTGAACGAGCCGGCTGCGGCGAACAGGGCGAGGCCCGCAGCGAGGAGCGCCTGCCCGGCCAGGATCACGGGCCGCAGGCCGGCCCGGTCGGCAAGGTAACCTCCGAAGAGAACGGTCGAGAGGAAGCCGACAGACTGCGCGGTGAAGAGCAGGCCTGCGGAGGCCCCGGTCACGCCGAAGTGCCGCTGGATCTCGCCGAGCGCAGGCCCCGCGAGGGAGATGCAGAGTCCGTAGGAGAGAAGGGAAATGTAGCTTAAGAACGTGATGTAACGGACGCGGCCCCGCGTCATGCCGCGACTATCCATCCGCTCGTCCCTTGCTTTCTTCCATCTTCCTGATGCCGGCCATGATCTCGCCGTACTTTTCCTCCGTGATGGGATAGAAGTAAAGCACGATGGCTCCCAGGATGAAGATGGCGGCCGGCACCGGCCCCAGGAAGAGCCTGATGACGAGCTGCGCGGTGTCGGACTGTGACGCGGCCTTTTCCACGTAGCCGCTCAGGGTCAGAAACCAGCCCATTATGAACACGGACAGCGCCTGTCCGATCTTCAGGGCCCATGTCCAGATTCCGTAGAAGGCTCCTTCGCGCCGCTCCCCGGTTGTGAGATAATCATATTCTATTGCGTCCGGCACGATGGCGTAGGGCATGGCGTAGGTGAAGCCGAAGCCCACGCCCATGACGACCATCATGCCGAGGGTGAAGCTCACGTCCAGCCTGTGGCCGAAGATGAACAGGACCATGCAGATCGCCGCTATGATGACCATGCCGGCGCCGTACACGAATTTTTTCCCGGTTTTTTTCGACAGGAACACGCTCACCGGTATGAAGAGCAGGGCGGTCACGATCAGGATCGGCAGCGCGATCCCGGTCTTCGACTCGTCGCCCATGATGTACTTGAAGTAATAGATGGCGATGCCGCTGACGATGGTGATGGCCATGATGTGCAGCACGTAGGCGAGCAGTATGAACACGTACGGCCTGTTTTTGAAAACCGCAAGGTAGTTTTTCACGAACCCCATCCCTTTCGCCGGCGGGGTATCGGGCTCGCGCACGACAAAGACTGTGGCAAGGGCGGTGATCATCATGACCGCGCCGAAGATGGTCCCCATGACCGAGAACCCGACGTTCTTGTCCGCGAAGAGCGCCACGATGGGAAGCGCCGCGCCGCCGCCCAGGAGCGTGCCCAGGCCGGCGAAACCGAACCGGTACCCGTTCAGGCTTGTGCGTTCGTTGAAGTCCCGGGTCAGCTCCGGCGTGAGGGAGCTGTACGGTATGTTCACGGTCGAGTAGGTCGTGCACAGGATGATGTACACGATGATGGCCCAGGCAAACAGGGCCGTCTGGTTCGAGGCGCTCTCCCATCCGGGTCCTGCGAACATCGCCGGATTGGTAAACATCAGGACCATCGCGATGAAGAGGGGGATCGACCCGATGAACATGTAGGGCCGCCGCCTGCCCCAGCGGGTCCTGGTCCGGTCCGAGGCGTAGCCGATGATCGGATCGTAGAAGGCGTCCCAGATGCGGCCGACCATGAGCGCCGTGCCGGCCAGTCCCGCTATCATGCCCACGGTGTCGGTGAGAAAATTGAGCAGCACGAACGCGGTCGCGGTAAAGAAGAGGTTCCCGCCCAGGTCGCAGACGCCGAAGCCGAGCTTTACTCCTATCGACAGTTTCCCGTTTTGGTCAGCCATGAGCATCCTCCGGTTTGTGGTATCACAGGTGAAACACGCTGCGCAGTTTCAGTCCCTCTTCCGCTTTGCCTTCGGCTTTAAGCTTGCCCTGAATCAGCGCCATCTCGATCCGCTTTTTCTTTAATAGTATCGCTGCCCAGGTCCCGGCCCCCGCCCGGATCACCAGTGCGGGGTTATCCGGGAGCGATCCCTCTTTCAGCTCGGCTGTGCCCCCGCGCACGTACAACCCGAACAGTGTTTCGGCCGCATCGCCTTCGGCGGTCAGATGAAGCCCGATCACGCAGTCCCACCCGGAAGCGGCCTCGGCGTCGTAGCGGGCCATGAGCCCGCGGGTGAGCTCCGCGGCCTGCGGCGCGTAACGGGCCGTGCTCCCGCCGCCCGCCTTTTTCGGGGCCAGGGGGTCGTTCGCGATTTCGCGGCGCCGCATCCTCCACGCGTAGAGCGCGGGGAAGGTGCGCTCCATCTCGTCCGTGTACACGGCGCGGCGCAGGCGCGACGACCGCTGCACCGCTAGATCTATCTTCAGTATCCCGTACGCCTGCGGCCCCGAGAGGAGCGGCTCCTCCCGGCCCCGGATCGCGGCGATGAAGTTTTTCGTTGACCCGATGAAGCCCGCTCCCCAGTCCGAGGGAGGATTGTAATTCTTCCATGACCTGCCGTTGAACAGGCTGAGTGACGGTCCGGCGTTGATGTTCCCTGTACAGCGGCGGACCATGATGATTCCTTTCTCGCCCGTGATCTCGAACCACTCGTCATTGGCGTAGTATTTCGAGGGCACGTTCATGGAGGGGGCGTGGGAGTAGTCGCAGGTCCCGTAGGTGGCGCCGTCGCGGTATTTCCACTGCACCAGGGCCGGGCAGTCGATCACGCCGTCGCGGGAATCGATCCAGGAAGATATCTTCTCGATCTCGCCCATCAGGAACCAGGCGGCCGCGAACAGGTGATGGCCGTGGTCGAAGGTCTGGAAGGGCCTGCCCTCGGCGCGCTCTTTGACGCGCCATTCCCAGGAGGAGGCCGGAATCTTCCACCCGCCGGTCCCGCTTACGAACTTGATGCGCAGGTTTGTCGGCGCGCCTATGGCCCCGTCCCGTATCATGCCGCGGGCCAGAACGAGGGGCGGGTAAAATACATAGTTGTCGGAGACCTTAAAGGTTTTGCCAGTGCCGCTCACGGCCCCGAGCATGCGCGAGGCGCTTTCAAGCGACACGGTCATCGGCTTCTGGAGGGAGATGTGCTTGCCTGCCGCCGCGGCAGCGATCACCTGCTCCTCGTGCGCGAGGTGCGGGGTGAGGATCTCGACCGCATCCACTGCCGGGTCGGCCAGGAGCTCGCGGTAGTCGGTGTAGGCTTTAGCCGCTTTCCACTGCCGCTTCCGCGCTGCCGCGGTGTCCGGGTCCGCATCGCACACGGCGTAGACCCGGGCCTCCCCGGCCGATTTGTACCCGGGATAGTGGAGGTCGGAGATGCGTCCGCAACCGATGAAGCCGACGTTTATCTTTTCCACGGGTTCCCTCCTTGATCTACCGGTCAGAAGGCAAACGAAACATCATATTGTGTATAGGCTATGACAGGGTCGTTGTCCACCATTTTTTATTGGTTATATGCCGGCGGGAGGGGACGGCACATCCGGGTCCCATGCTGCTCCGTGGGGTCGAGGATGCGCATGCAGGGATCATCACTGTCATGCGGTCGCTTAAGGATTCGGGAGAGATGGTCAGGGGCATGCCGGGCATGGGGATAGTAGAGCGGATTGACGGGACCCGTCAAAACCGGATAGTATGTTGACATCGCGGCCGGTATCGGTGAGAATGGGCCGGTTGCGCTGTATACCCCAATCTGATGGAATGTACATGAGCGAGGTGCAATAACATGAAAGCCGAAGATATCAAGCAGATACTTATCGCCGGGGCCGGTACGATGGGCCAGAGCATCGGCCTTTCCTGCGCGGCGCACGGGTATGCCGTGGTGCTGTATGACGTGAAGGAAGATATGCTCGCAAAGGCACAAGAGAGCATGGGGAGAAAGATCGACAAGATGGCGGCAGCAGGGACCATAACGAAAGATGCGGCCGAATCGATGAAGGGGCGGATAACCTCGACCACGGACCTTGCCGCGGCCGGGTCCAACGCGGACCTGGTGAGCGAATCGATACCGGAAGACCCTGTCCTGAAGGGGGACCTGTTCGGCAGGCTGAACGGCGTGTGCCCGGAGCGCGCGATCTTCACCACCAACACCTCGTCTCTCGTGCCGTCGATGTTTGCGGATAAAACCGGCAGGCCCGACCGTTTCCTCGCCCTTCATTTCCACCCGGGGTTCAAGCTGGTGGACGTGATGGGGCACGCGGGCACCTCGCCCGAGGTGGTCGAAACCGTACGCCGCTTCAGCGAGCTGATCGGTCACTCCCCCATTGTGCTGAAAAAGGAGAAGGCCGGGTATGTGTTCAACTCGCTCTTTAATCCATGGCTCCTTGCCGCGCTCAACCTGGTTTCGCGCGACATCGCCTCGCCCGAGGACGTGGACCGCTCCTGGAAAGAGATGACCGCCATGCCGCTCGGGCCCTTCGCTCTCATGGATTATGTCGGACTCGAGACAGTGTGGCGCATAACCGATTTCTGGGCGAAGAAACGGAACGACGAGAGCGCGCAGAAGAGCGCCGATCTCCTGAAGCAGTACGTTGACCGCGGCGAGCTGGGCATGAAGTCCGGGAAGGGTTTCTTCGACTATTCGGGCAGGAAGTAAGGGAATCTCCGCACTTCCAGTTGACCCGTTCCATTTCCCGGATCACTGAATCGGTTAGCGCATATTAATAACATTGGCTATTTACTATTAGCGATTGTTTTCTATATTAGTAACAGGTAGCAAGAAGGCCTGTAAGCCATATGGAAAACAATACGTATGAATGTTAGACTCACGCAACCGGATGCCTCCTCCATAGATGTTGAACGTTCTCCCAAGATGGTTCTCGAGACAAGAGGTGCGCTGTTTTTCTCCGGCATACTCATCGTTATGACGGTGGTTGCGTCCATTTTTCAGTATATCGGCGGGAACGGCATCGCCCATATTCTCCCGACCACGCTCGCATATTCTCTCTGCGTCGCCCTGGGTTTTGCCATATACGCGAAAAAAAGAAAGGGGCAGAACGCCACCCTGCTGTCCTGGCTGGTTGCGTTCCTGCTCACCGTCTTTGCGACCTTTGCCCGCTATAATTATGCGCTGACGTATGACTGGCAATACGCGATCGAAGGGCTTCATATCAGCGCGGTAACGCTGGTCTCGCTCTTCGTTCTCCAGTTCCTCTACCGGAAATCCATTTATCTTGTTTTTTTCGCCATTACGTTCATCAATTGGGTAGCCTTCCTGTACCTGGCGCACCTGAACGGCGTGCCGATGTACATGCAGGGATTGATCGGCGGCGAGGTCATTCACGGGAAGGTCATCCTGCTTCCGCAGGCTTATTTTATAATTGTGATGATTGTCATCGGTTATATCAACTACAAGAACATCCCTGTCATTGAGGATTTCGACGCACGTGCGTCGAAACAGCGCGACAGGATAGCGAAGCAATCGGAACAGCAGAAGGCGATGGCCGGCGAGATCCGGAACAGGATGCAGGAGCTCTTCAGGCTTGTCAGCGGCGAGAACGAAGAGCTTGCGGGATTCAACGCCCGGCTGCAGGGAGAGGTTGCAACGTTCGAGGAAATTTCGGCCACGATCGAGGAGCTCTCCAGTACGGCCGAAAAGATCCACGAGGTTGCCAACGACCAGGTCAATGCCAACGGTGAGATGGCTGCGACCATGGAGGAATTCCTGGCCCTCAAGGAGCAGACGAAGGAAAAGCTCCGTTCGACCCTGACAAACATCAATGACGTCGTGAAGCAGATCGGCGCAAGCAGGAACGTCATTGATGATCTCGAGAATTCGATAGGCGAAATAAAAGACCAGAGCGACAGCATGGCGGCCCTGACCGCCCTGATCGTTGACATCGCGGAGCGGATCAACATGCTTTCGTTGAACGCTACCATCGAGGCGGCGCGGGCCGGGAACCAGGGGCGCGGGTTCGCCGTTGTTGCCGCCGAGATCGGGAAGATGGCCGTCAGGACCGGGGAGAGCGTTAAAATGATCGAAGATACCCTCCACCGGAGCCGGCAGATCACGGAGCACAGCGTCACTACCATCAAGGGAGCCTCGGCCTACGTTAAGGACATCATGGAGCAGATGATCGACAGCACCGAAAAGATCAATTTTTTAAGCGATACCATGGTACTTGAAGAAAAATTCCTGAAACGGATCGACAACCAGATGAAAATTAACGTGCAGCTTTCCCGGGATACCGGCCTCGGCGTCAGGGAGCAGACGATCGCCCTCGAGAACACGAACAGGGCCCTCGATGATCTCAATCATGACGTTGCTTCAATGGCCGAGGGGATCAACAGGATATCGCGGTCGGTGACGGAAATATCCGGCAACGCACGCTCGCTTGTCAGCCGGGCGGCAGAGGTGAAAATTTAAAACGTATTTCCGATATGTGCCGGGCGGGGAAACGATTAAAGCGTGCCGTGCCGTGCGGCAGTGCCTGCCCCGGGGAAGCGCCCGTTTCAATCCAGATACTTATCCAGAATGACTTCCATGCCGCCCCCCTGATCGGAGACCCGGTACTCCAGGACACTCCTGTTGTCGCGTTTCGGGGTTGAAAACTTCACGGTCACCCGTTTTGTCTCATCGTACTTGTTCCCGTGGATGATGGCGTTCCTGATAATCTCTCCCAGGCCGGATGCTATGAGGTCCGTTGTTTCCCTGGCGAGATCGGCACGGGATTTCATTTCCGCGAGTACCTTCTCGACAACCGTTAACTCGAAGTTGACATTGCTGGGGAAGACCCACTCGGACGTATCTCCCGTTTTCTCGTACCTGATGTCGTTTTCGTTGATGATGTACACCAGGTTCTTCCTGTCGATAAGCTGGACCAGCCCGCCAACGAGAAGGGGGTCATGGAGAGCGCCCTTCTGCTGCTCGAGCTCGCCGATGATCTTCTCCTTCTTGTCCTCCACCTGGAATTCGCTGCGGCCCAGCATGGCGACAAAATCATCAACAAGGCCGATGATCCGGGCGCCGATTACGATGTTGCCTCCCGCGAGGCGGGAGGGGTAGCCGCTTCCATCGTACCGCTCATGGTGCTGGGCGATGATCAGCTTGACGCCGGTCAGTTCCTTCAGGGACTCGATGATCTCAATGCTTTTCCTCGGATGGTCTTCTATTATCTGCCGCTCCGGGTCCGAGATATGGTTGGGGCTGCTGGCAAGGTCGTCGGGAATCCCCATCATCCCGATGTCGTGGAGCAGGGCGGCGATCCGAATCTCCTCGATAACGTCGGCCGGAATGCCGAGGCGCCGGGCCAGCAACAGCGAGATGCGGGCTACATTCTGCGTAAATTCATAGAGCCTGGTGGAACTCGCAAGCAGGATCGAGGTGATGATGTCGATCGAGCCGGAGAACAGGCTCGCTTTTTCCGACGAGAGGATCTCGATCCTTTTCAACGCCCGGGAGGACCGGTCCGAGAGCAGCATCGCCTGGGATATGGTGAAAATGAAGACGCCGGCACTGGTAACATTGCCGAAGGAGATTATCTGCTCGTGGTAGAGAACGTTAATGATCACGGCGGTCATCAGGCATACCATGCCGCCGATCAGGTACACGGCGCCCTCCTTTTTATTCATAACGGCCCGCACTAACACGTACATGCCGTATGCGGACCAGAACGCCAGGTTAACGTCATAGGCGTATCGGGTATAAAAATAGTACTGTGATGTCAGCACGATCACCAGGCAGCAGAAGAACAGGCCGATATACGTGCAGATCCGCACCATCACAGGGGAGTAGATGTCAGGGAACAGGTGATAGATGTAGAGACTGATCACGACCAGGGCGCCGTAATAGGTCAGGTAGCTCATCTTTTCGTTTATTTCCCAGCTTATCATTGGAAATATTTCGATGATCATCCGGTCGCCTTCAAACAGGATGCGGAGAGCAATGACCAGGTACAGGACGCCGAAGAAGAGCGACGCGCGGTCGGTTTTTCGCAGCATGAAGATGCTGATATGGTAAACCGCCATCAGCAGCAGTCCGCCGAGGAGGAAGGTGTTGAGCCAGCCGAGGTAACGCTGCGTGCTGACGGCCTGCATTTCTTTCCCCAGCTGTATCGGTGCCCACATGCCGCCCTTGGGATGGTGGAAATTTGATATCTGGAGCAGCAGCTCCAGTGTGCCGCTTTCGGGGGCAAGCATGACTATTTTCGGAAGGAATTGAGGAGTTACGTGTGATGGCCCGGTCCCCGTTGTACCGTTAGATGAGACCGGTTTGCCGTTGACCCAGAGCCGGCATGCAGTGTACATGTGCGGGATCTTCATGGAGTAGAGGGTATGACGCCTGCCGAGTCGTACCAGAAGCCTCATGGTGGCAAGCCCGTGACCCGGAAGCTTGAGGCCGGAGACGGTCCGGCCGTTCCAGAATCCCGGCATGGACATACATTCAACGGTACCCGGTAACCGGTTTGCTCTGAAATCTTCAGGAACAAGCAGGGTGTTCCAGTAGAATTCCCATTCGCCGCCGAGATCGGCCGGACCCTGCGATGAAAAATCCCATGCCGAGAGGTCAATGACCCCGCCCGAGGCGGAGGGGACAGCCTGTTTCCGTTTCGCGCATCCGCACAGGAGCGCAACCGTGACCAGCGCGAGGGCGACCATGATGCATGGGTTGAGCCCGGGAGCGAAGAGATGCCCCGATCTCCGGTATCGGTTTTTGTGATGGGATTCACCCCCGTGTTCCCTCTCCGTGTAATTCATTGCGTAGCACCGTGGCGGTGTATTGTCAACCTGTATACGACTGCCGGGTGAATTTTTAAAGTTGCATCCGGTTTGCTTTTTTTCTGTTATCCATCATTCCCCGGACGGGGGGCAGGTGGGCAGTAAAAAAGCTCTTGCCAAAGAGCCCCCTCCTTCTATACCTGCACCATCCGGGGCCGCGCATGCCGCGTCACGCCCGGGCTGTATCGAATTAATAAGGACGACCATCATGAAAGTAGGCATCATGGCCCTGCCGCAGTCCGGCAGGAGGACGGTGTTCACTCTGCTCACCGGCGACGCGGCCGCGGCAGCGCGGCCCGAGGGCAAAGACGCTATCACGGGCGTGGCGCCGGTGCTGGACCCGCGCTTCGACCGGCTCGTTGCCATGTATCACCCGAAAAAGGAAACGCGGGCGCGGACCACTGTGGAGCTCATACCGCCGCTGGAGGAGAACACGGTGAAGGAAGGCGCGGTGTTCAGGGACATCGCGGGCACTGACGCCCTCTGCCTGGTGGCGCGGGACTTCCTCGACGACAGCGTCTACCACGTCAGGGGAAGCGTGGATGCGCTGCGCGACATAGACGCGGTGATGGGCGAGCTTCTGCTCCATGATCTGCTCCTGATCGAGAAGCGGCTCGAGCGGATCGCGGAAGGAAAGAAACGGAGCAGGGATGAGCGCGCGGAGAAGGAGGAGCCGGTTCTCTCCCGCATGCGCGATCATCTGGAGAGGGACCTGCCCCTGCGCACGATGGAGCTGTCCGACGAGGAGCGGAAACTCCTGGCCGGCTACTCGTTCATCACCATGAAGGAGATGATCGTGGTCCTGAACACCGGCGAGAATGCCCTGTCGGACGAAGCGCGGGTCGCGTCGGTGCGCGAGCGGTTCGCGTCCTCCTCGATATCAGTCATCAAGCTCTCCGCGCGCCTGGAAGCCGAGATCGCAGCGCTTGATTCGGGCGAGGAGCGTGAAGCGTTCATGAAGGAGGCAGGCATCGCCGAGACGGCCCTTTCGCTCCTGACCCGCACGCTCCTGGAGTCGCTCGGACTCATCTCGTTCTTCACCGTGGGCGAGGACGAGGTGCGGCAGTGGATGATCCGCAAGGGGGCGCTCGCTCCCGAGGCGGCCGGCGCAATCCACAGCGACATACAGCGGGGGTTCATTCGCGCGGAGGTGATCAGGTACGGGGATCTGGTGTCGCTCGGGTCGGAGGACGCGGTCAAAAAGGCGGGAAAGCATCTCCTCATGGGCAAGGACTATCTCGTGGAGGACGGCGACATCATCTCCTTCCGGTTTAACGTGTAGTAAGCGCTCTCTGTCAGGGACTATCCGAACCACACCATCCGCTTGTTCGGGACCGCACTATAATTGCAGCCATGCAATGCTTGCACTATTAATGCTTGACGATCGCTTCAACATTCCATAGTATTATAGATGCTATTGTGTGTCGGCGATAATTTGCAATGAACGGAGGTGGTCTGCATGGCACGATTCAAGGAGTATGATCACTACGACGGACTTGGACTCGCTGAACTTGTGAAAAAGAAAAAGATATCGCCTGCCGAGCTGTGCGAGGAGGCAATCCGGCGGATAGACGAACTCAATCCCAAACTCAACGCGGTCATCCATCCCATGTTTGATATCGGCCGCAAGACCGCGAAAAGCCCTCTGCCTGCCGGTCCCTTCCGGGGCGTGCCGTTTCTGCTGAAAGATCTCATAGCGACCTACGCGGGCGTTCCCACTCAATGCGGTTCGCGCGCATTCAGAAATTATATTCCCACATTCGACAGCGAGCTGGTGCGCCGGTTCAAGAACGCCGGTTTCGTTATCCTTGGCAAGACCAGTACGCCCGAGCTGGGGCTGATGGGCGTTACCGAGCCGGACGCGTTCGGACCCACGCGAAACCCCTGGGACACCGACCGTACACCGGGCGGCTCAAGCGGAGGATCTGCCTCCGCGGTGGCAGCCGGCATGGTACCGCTGGCCTCCGGCGGCGACGGCGGCGGATCAATACGGATCCCCTCGTGCTATTGCGGCCTGTTCGGGCTCAAGCCCACGCGGGGACGCAATCCTACCGGTCCGGTGAACGGAGACGGGTGGCAGGGTGCGGTGCTCGAGCATGTGCTCACGCGCTCAGTGCGCGACAGTGCAGCAGTGCTTGATTTCACGAATGGCATGGATGCCGGCTCCCGCAACATGGCCCCGCCGCCGAAGCGGCCGTACATGGCCGAGATCAGAACCAAACCCGGGAAGCTGCGGATTGGATTCAACACCGGGTCTCCTCTGGGCAACGAAGTGCACCCGGACTGCATTGCCGCGGTCAAAAAGGCTGCAACAATCCTGGAGGACCTGGGGCACCGCGTCGAGGAAGCGAAACCTGACATTAACGGTATGGCGCTTGGACACTCCTACATCGTAATGTATTATGCCGAGACCGCCGCTGATATTACCCGTAGTGAACAGCTCACCGGGGTGAAACCGCGCCGGACGGATTTCGAAGGCACCACGTGGGCCCTGGGCATGCTCGGCAAGGAGTTCTCGGCCCATGATTTCGTCCTGGCAATACGCCAGTGGGACAGTGCCGCGC
This sequence comes from Spirochaetota bacterium, assembly GCA_029564515.1. GTDB lineage: Bacteria > Spirochaetota > UBA4802 > UBA4802 > UBA5550 > RBG-16-49-21. Next base: position 24,943 of record JAKQPV010000106.1, read on the forward strand.
GCGCGATGGGCCGCTTCCATGAAACGTATGATCTCTACCTGACGCCCACCGTGGCAGAGCCCCCGACACATATCGGCGAGCTCAAGCCGAAGCCATATGAAAAGGCGGGGATGAATCTGATTAATACCCTGGGATTGGGAAAGCTGCTCAAAGCAACCGGTATGGCGGAACAGATGGCCCTTTTCAATCTGGGGAAGACGCCCTTCACCCAGCTGGCAAATTTTACCGGCCAGCCGGCAATGTCTGTGCCGCTCTACTGGACAGCTGACGGACTGCCGCTCGGGGTACAGTTTATCGCACCCTTCGGCGATGAAGCAACGCTGTTCCGGCTTGCCGCTCAACTTGAGCTGGCAGTACCATGGTTTAAAAAACGGCCGCCGATAACCGGTTAATCATGGTCTCGGAGTAATAAAATCAGCTGTTTTGTCCGGAAGCATCCTGATCCTTATAACAGTATCGGCATCCGTGAATCAGGATCTTTTTTTTCCCCTCTTCCTCCACTTCAGAGGCATAGAGAGCTTCATATTTAGTCAGTTCCTTGCCGCAGAGCGGACAAAGCCGGGTACCGGGTGCACGCTTGATGGCGAAATAATCGATGGTGTCCGGGTTCATTGATTGCGCAGGTTTACTCTGTCCCCGCATCTCCTTGAATTTTTCCTTCCCCTGCTGGTAGCTTGAATAAAGATAAATGAATACCGTGGCACCGATAATCAAGCCAATAAGATATAGCAATGCCGACATTAAGCTTTCCTGGTAATAAAATTTATCATAATTGATTCATCATGGGGGGACTCGAACGTATAATCCCCGTGGATACCGAGCACTTCAAGGCCGCTTTCAATTGCGAGCCGGGTTATCTCATTGATTGGATAAATGCGTTGGACATGTTCTTCAACAGTTGTTTTGCCGGCACGGCTGAAGTGCAGGTTTGAGTAAATCAGTTTCTTCTGCGCATCATAATTATTACTCCATTGCACCGAGCTGTTCCGAAAACGGAAATGAGAGGTTTTCCCATCAAAATTCTTCAATATATTATGTTCGGTAGTTATATCGAACATAAAAATGCTGCTCTGGTGCATGATTTCTTTTACACAGTGGAACATGTTCAGTATATCGGTAGTATCAAGCAGGTAGTTCATGGTATCATGAACCGAGAAGATAAAATCAATCTTTTTCGAAATATAAAATCGGGTAATATCTGCACAAATAATCCGGAAGTTCAGGAAGGCTCTCGTCTTTGCTACCCGGAGCATATCAAGAGAGTTGTCAATGCCATAAATGGTATAGCCATCATTGGAAAATTTTGATCCGAATCGGCCTGTTCCGCAACCCAGTTCAAGGATCAAGCGGGGATGCAGGACATGCTTTTTCATAATCGAGAGAATATATTCATACCATTCCTGATAATCGACATGTCGAAGCAGGGAATCATATACAGGTGCTATATCCGTGTAGGGTTTCATGGCAACTTAGTATGGCTTAGTATGGCAAAGAATAATAATTATCACGGATTTTTGTCAAATCTTATTGTTTATGGTTTATTCCGGAGTCATTTAATCATGTGCCCGGAGTAAAGAGCGTCATCCCTTTCATGTATGCAGATACGATTATATGGCAGTAAAAATAAAAAAAATCCGGAGCTCAGAGTAAAAAATGGTTTTACTATTTTACGTGTTTATTAAATTCTTTGAAACTGTATCAACTGGAAGTGGGATAATAATGACATTCAAAACCAAACTGTATCTGGCTTTATTGTGTATTGCGATTGCTCTGGCGCCACATCCTGCTGCGCTTGCTGCCAAAGTAATAGTAAAGGAATATAGCACAATAACCGCCGGGCTGTATTCGGAAGATAAAAAGCTGTCACGGGTTGCTCTTCGCAAATTTTTCTTAAATGGCAGACCGTATTATCTTGCTGTTAACCCGGTCACGCTTGATACAGAGCTCGTTCCGGTTGGCAGGTATCATGCAGCAAAGAATTCACTCGGGTATTTACGCAGCACATATAACAATCTGCCCTATTTCAGGGCTATGATTCTGGCCGAATCCAATTCCAGCAGAATGCGGAATGCCGGTATTATTCATATACCCCGCGGAGGGCCCGGGATAGTAATCACGGCGGACCTATGTCCTGCAAAGATGCCTTTAGACAGAAGGATATTTACCCGGCTGATTTCCGATTATGGACCAGCGCATAAGCCGATACCTCTTGCTCTGGCACTTTCGGGTATCTGGATGGATAAGCACCCCGATGATGTAGTCTGGCTGAGAAACCTGGTTATAAAGAATGAATTCAGAATAACGTGGATCAATCATACATATCACCATGCATATTATAAACGTATCCCCTGGTGGAATAATTTTTTACTGGATAAGAAGGTTAAAGCAAGCGACGAAATTATCCACAACGAGATAACATTGCTGGAATCAGGTCTTGTGCCATCGGTTTTTTTCCGATTCCCGGGATTGATATCAAATAAAGAATTATTCCGACAGGTTACCGAATACGGTCTTATCCCGATAGGGAGCGACGCATGGCTGGGTAAAAAACAATGGCCGGAGAACGGGAGTATAATTCTGGTGCATGCCAATGGCCAGGAACCGGCAGGCATCAAGCGTTTTCTGTGGCTCCTTGGTAATAAAAAAGGGGATATAACAGCCGGCCGGTGGGTATTTTCTGACCTCAGGAATGGCCTCAGCCGCGCCATGAAAATGAATTGACATACCAACCTATTGTTTCATTGCATAACCAGTGACTTTACTCTGGATAACTCATTTATGATCCACGCGATCGGCAGGCTCAGAGTAAATAATTCATCATTAAATGGAACTAACCTATGGAACTCCCCTCTTCGTACGAACCAAAACAGGTTGAAGACAAATGGTATCGCGTCTGGGAACAGGGCAAATACTTCCATGCTCGTGAAGATGACGGCAAAGAGCCCTATTGCATCGTAATTCCGCCACCCAACGTAACCGGCAACCTGCACATGGGCCATGCGTTGAACAACACGCTCCAGGATATCCTGATACGGTGGCAGAGAATGATGGGGAAGTCGGCCCTCTGGATGCCGGGTATGGACCATGCAGGCATTGCCACGCAGAACGTGGTGGAGCGCCTCCTGAAAGATGAGGGGAAAACCAAGGACGATCTGGGAAGGGAACAGTTCGAGAAGCGCGTATGGGAGTGGAAAGAGAAATCCGGGGGAAATATCCAGAACCAGCTCCGCAGGCTCGGCTGCTCCTGCGACTGGGAGCGTGAGCGTTTTACCCTGGACAAGGGGCTTTCGCGGGCGGTACACACCGTATTCGCGACCCTGTATAAAGAAGGCCTCATCTACCAGGGATACCGGATCATAAACTGGTGCCCGCGGTGCGAAACCGCCCTCTCGGACATCGAGACCGAGTATCGCGACCTGGAAGGCCATCTCTGGCACATCAAGTACCCGATCGCCGGGACAAAAGATTTCATCGTGGTGGCCACCACCCGTCCCGAGACCATGCTGGGTGACACCGGCGTGGCCGTGAACCCGGACGACGAGCGGTACAAGGCCCTGGTGGGCAAGATGGTCATCCTCCCCCTCATGAACCGGGAGATTCCGGTGTTCGCGGATCATTTCGTGGACAGGGAATTCGGCACCGGACTGGTCAAGGTTACGCCCGCGCACGACCCCAATGACTTCGAAATGGGCAAGCGACACAACCTGGGCGAGATCAACATCCTCGACAAGAACGCCTTCATCAATGAGAATGGCGGCCCGTATAAGGGCCTCTCCCGCTTCGATGCCCGCGCGAAAGTGGTGGAAGACCTGGAGAAACAGGGACTGCTGGTAAAGATCGAGAAGCACATGCATGCGGTGGGCCACTGCTACCGGTGCCATACAATCATCGAGCCCTACCTGTCAAAGCAATGGTTCGTGAAGATCAAGCCGCTTGCGGAAGCCGGCATCAAGGCCGTCGAGGACGGCAGGATCCGCTTCGTGCCGAAAAACTGGGAGAAGACCTATTTCGAGTGGATGTACAATATCAGGGACTGGTGCATTTCCCGCCAGCTCTGGTGGGGACACCGTATCCCGGCCTTCTACTGCGACGATTGCGGCCATATCACGGTGCAGGTCGACGACCCGACTGAATGTGAAAAATGCAAATCAAAGAATATCCGCCAGGACGAGGACGTGCTGGACACCTGGTTCTCCTCGGGCCTCTGGCCGTTTTCAACGCTGGGCTGGCCGGAAAAGACGCCCGCCCTGAAGAAGTATTATCCCACGAGCGTGCTTGTCACCGCGTTCGACATCATCTTTTTCTGGGTCGCGCGCATGATCATGATGGGCCTGAAGTTCATGGGCGACGTGCCGTTCCGCGACGTGTACATCCACGCCCTCATCCGGGACGAGCAGGGCGCCAAGATGAGCAAATCGAAAGGGAACGTCATTGATCCCCTGATCATGATGGATCAGTACGGAACCGACTCGCTCCGCTTCACCCTTGCCATGCTGGCCGCGCAGGGGCGGGACATCATACTCTCCGAAAAACGGATCGAGGGTTACCGTACGTTCTGCAACAAGATCTGGAACGCGACGCGCTTCATCATGATGAACCTGGGGGACGGTTTCAGGGAGCGGCAGCTTGACGCCGGAGAGCTGGAGACCTTCGACCGGTGGATACTGCACAGGCTCAACGAGGCGATCCGGGCGACGGACGCCGCCCTTGCCGAGTACAAGTTCAACGATGCGGCGCACGCCATCTACTCGTTCTGGTGGCACGAGTTCTGCGACTGGTACATAGAGCTGACCAAGCAGCGCCTCTATGACAGGAATGCGGGCGCGGGGAAAAGCTCCGATACCGCACGGCAGGTGCTGTTTTATGTGCTTAAAAAGTCGACCCAGCTCCTGCATCCCTTCATGCCCTTTATCACCGAAGAGCTCTGGGATAAAATCAAGGGAGAGGGAGACGGCCTGATAATGGTATCGCGCTGGCCGGAGGCCAGGGCGGAATTCGATTTCGCCGCCGAGTCGGCCGAGACGGCGCTCTTCCAGGAGGTCGTCTACCGCATCCGGAACGTCCGCGGCGAGATGAACGTACCGCCGGACAAAAGGGCCCCGGTAGTGTTCAAGACCGCCAGCGAAAGCGTGGCGTCAATCATACGGCGGGAAGAAGTGCATATCAAGGCCCTTGCACGGGTCGAGTCGATCACCCTTGACGCGGCCTATGCGCCCGCCACAACCGATGCGTCCGCGGTCATGACCGACCTGGAAATATACATTCCGCTCAAGAACCTGATTGATTTCGACAAGGAGCGTGCGCGGATTGACAAGGAGATCGAGAGGATGAGGGGCGATCTCGGCAGGGTCGAGCAGAAGCTGAACAACGAGAGCTTCATTGGCAAGGCGCCGGCGGACGTCATCGAGCGGGAAAAGGCCAAGCGTAACGAAATGGCCGAGATCCTGTCAAAGCTCGAGGCGGGCCGGGCAAAGCTGGGCTGATACCGCGCCGCTACCGGACGCATTCCTCCAGGGCATGCTTCAGGTCATCGTAGCGGTACGGCTTGACGATGACGCCGCAGAAGCCGTATTCCCTGAAATTCGCCATTACGGGATTGTTGGAGTACCCGCTTGATACGATGGCCCTGACATCGGGGTCTATTACCTTGAGGTCGCCGATCGTCTCGCTTCCCCCTTTACCCCCGGGAATGGTGAGGTCCATGATCACCAGGTCGAACCCATCGCCGGATGCCGAGGCATTCCGGTACAATTCGATCGCCTCTTCGCCGTTCCTGGCCCGTTGTACCCGGTGCCCCATGCGCGTCAGTATCCTCTCCCCGACGTCCAGTATCATTTGCTCGTCATCCATCAGGAGAATATGGAAGGTTCCCTCCTTTTTCTGCCGGTTGGCGCTCTGCGCCGGTTCGGGCTCGCGGTCAGAAGCGGGTATGTAGAGGTCAAAGGCCGTCCCCTTGCCGGGCTCCGATTTTACCGCGATACAGCCTTCATGGTTCTTGATGATCGAATAGGACACGGCAAGCCCCAGTCCGCTCCCCTCGGCCTTGGTCGTGAAATAGGGGTCGAAAATTTTCGAGAGGTAGTTCGTCGGGATCCCGATCCCCTGGTCGGCAATTGAAATCTTGACGTACTCGCCGGGCTTCACATTGAGCGAGGATGCCTCGGCGAGCGCTATGTTCTCGGCGGTTATGCTGATCAATCCTCCGGACGGCATGGCCTGGCGCGCGTTCAGGATGATGTTGTGTATCACCTGGCCTATCTGACCGCGGTCGATATCGGCGTATTTCAGGTCCGCCGCGATATAAAAACGGCAGGTGATGTTGGCGCCCCTGAGCACGAAGTCCGTCGTCTCTTTCAGGATTTCGAGGATCGACTCGGTCTTCCTGATCGGCTCGCCGCCCTTCGAGAAGGTAAGGAGCTGGATGGTGAGGTCCTTGGCGCGGAGAGATGCATTTTCAGCCTCGGTGAGTATCGGCAAAATAACGGAATCCTTCGACGCGTCCAGCTTCGCCAGTGATATGTTGCCGATGATCGACGTCAGGAGGTTGTTGAAATCATGGGCTATGCCGCCGGCGAATATGCCGAGGGATTCTATTTTCGAAGTCTTCAGCAGCTCTTCCTCCGCCTTGAAACGGGCGATAGCGTTCCCGATCTGGGACGCAACGGCCTCGGCCGTGGTCTGGGAAGGCAGGGGGATATCGTTCGGTCCGTGCGATCCGATAACAAGCCAGGAGATCGGCCGTTCCCGGTGAAGCACCGGTATCATCAGGAGCGATCGGAGTCCCTCCTCCTCGAGGACCCTTCCGCGCGGCAGGGCCTTGATCATCCCGGCATTGATGTAGAACGGCTCGGTCCGGGTGAACAGGTCTGCGGCCGGATGGGGCCGCTCCTTGCTGAAGTGGTGGGCGGTCTCGACGAAATTTTTCGAAAATCCCCTCGAGTAGATCAAATCGAAATACTGGGACTGGCCGTCCAGCAGGTAGACCCCGCCGCTGTCCGTCCCTTCGATCCTGATCACGGTGTTGACGATGATCTCCATGGCGTGCCGCATATCGGAAACGCCGCTCAGGGCGGCGCCGATCTCATGCTGGGAGCGCATCAGGTCCTCGGCGAGCTTGCGGTCGCTGATGTCCCTGATGATAACGAGCCGGCCGGTAATCGTGTTGTGCTGGATGAGCGGGCTCTGGGTGATGAGCAGGGTCGTACGCCGCCCGTGGCTGAACAGCGTCACTTCCCTGGTCTGGAAGCCCTCATCGAGCAGGTGGCCTTCCGGAAAAATATCGTCGGCCCGCGGATTGGGGGGGCGGTCCTCGGGGTAGTCGAGCAATTCCCGGGCCATGGCGTTCATTTCAATGATGTTCCGGTCGTTATCGAGGATGATGACGGCATCCGTGATGAGCGAAAAGAGGTCATCGGCGATATGCTGGATGGACATGGTTAAAAAGCGATACCGGGTGATTGCTATGAATACGAAGAGGGACTGCACCACGACGAATGGCGGCGCCATGTTGAGAATGCCCTCTTTGTCAGGGTAATACGAGGCAATGACGTTGTCGAGCACCGAAAGTATGACGGACAGAAGGGTGCCCGCGATCACCAGGGCATACTGCTTCCTCACGACCGTGTCTTTCGATGTCACCAGTTTGCCGGCAAGCATTGCAAGTGAGTACAGGACGGGAAAAATGTATAACAACAAAACGGTAATTTCATAGATGTCGCCCCGGGGAGGGAACAATCCGCGGGAGGTCGCGGACAGGTGCGTAATGTCGATGAACAGGTCGGTAAACAGCACGAGGATGATTCCTCCCCCCAGTGACGCGAGGAAGAAATAGAATGGAATGTCCCGCTTTTTACCGGTCAGGGCGTAGGTAAAATTGAGAAACAAAAAGCAGCTTGAAAGATACAGCGGGGACAGGGCCCTGAAGAGCACCCTGGCGAGCTCCAGTGAGGTCACTGACACGTACACCATGTCCGCCAGTCCCCAGCATACCATCGTGCCGCAGAACAGCAGGTAGGCTTTGCCGGCGCTGCTTTTCCTCTTGGTAATAAAAATATACGACCAGAGGAAGAAGGTCGTCATCACGCTTGCCAGGGGAATGAAGAGATACATGTTCATGGTCAATGCGACGTAATTCTGGAAACAAGTGTATCAGCTTTTTATTATCCTGTCAATTCAATAGCGGGAGCGGGACCGGTCATTTTTCAACACTTGTCAGATTCCTCGTGTTTTTCGGCCATCCGGCGTCTGCGGCGTTCAATTGCCTCCCTGTTTCGCCGTTGCTCCTCTTCCGATTCGAAAAGGATCGGCGGGGCTTGCACCGGTTTCCCGTGCTCGTCCAGGGACACGTAGGTTAAATATGCCGATGCCGTGTGGCGGGTCTCGCCGGTGATGACATTCTCCGCTTCCACCCGAACCCCGATCTCCATGGAGGTCCTGCCGACCAGGTTGATGCAGGCGCTCACCCGTAAAAGATCACCCACGAATACGGGGCTGTGGAAATCAAGCCGGTCTATCGAGGCGGTCACCGAATTTTTACCGGTGTGACGCGTCGCAACGATGCCCGCGGTATTATCGATGATTTTCATGATGGTGCCGCCGTGGACGTTCCCGGCCAGGTTAGCGTCAAGCTGGTTCATCTGCTGGATGATGGTGATTCTCGTGTCGCACGCTACTTTCATGGGTGCCTCCTTATCTGCAGCATGTCCCGCCTTCGGAACAGAGCCTGCTGTTTTCCACCTGGAGCGTCGTATGGCAGATGCCATGCCGCTGCTCGAGCATGGCATTCACGTTTTTTATGATGCTGTCCGTGTCCCGCTCGCCGGACGTTTCGGCCGCTATGATATGGCAGGAAAGGAAGGTCTCGGTGGAATTGATCGACCATATGTGGAGGCCGTGCACGCTCTCCACGTTTTCGATCCGCGAAATGTCGGCGTAGACCTCGTCCGGATTGATATGGCCCGGGACCCCCTGTAAAAATATCCGGAAGGATTCACGGAGGATCGACAGGGAGCTGATGGTCATCATGGCGACGATCAGAACGCTGATGGCAAGGTCGATGACCGGCATGCCGGTGAGCAGGAGCGCAATCCCGGCGACGATAACGGCGATGGAAGAGATCGCGTCATAGAGGAGGTGCAGGAACACGGCCTTCACGTTCAGGGTGCTTGTGCGGTCACGGAGGAGAATCAGTATCGATGCGAGGTTGCCGGCAAGTCCGATCAGGCCGACCGGTATCATGACCCATATATCGATTGGGACCGGGTTGAGATAGCGTGACGCCGCTTCGTACAGGATATACGCGCCGATGCCCAGGAGGGTCAGGGCGTTGATCAGTGCCACGGCGACCTCGAACCGCTTGAGGCCGAAGGTGAAGCGCCTGTTAGGGCGCCTCTCCGATATTTTTTCCCCGGCGTAACCGAGCCCCAGGGAAAGCACGTCCGAGAGGTTGTGGCCCGCGTCCGAGATCAGGGCAAGGCTTCCCGACAGCATGCCGCCGATGTATTCCGCTACCGTGATAAGGGAGTTGAGCAGTATAACGAATATGAATTTTTTCCCGCTCCCGGAGGTCCCGTGGAGGTGCGTATGCCCTTCGTGTTGATGTTCATGCGCGTGATCCATTATGCCCCCTCCCGCATTTCTCTGACATGATTGAGGCCCTGGCTGAACACCTGCTTCACGTGGTCGTCGTCGAGTGAGTAGAAGATCAGCCTCCCGTCCCTCCGGTACCTGACGAGCCGCGCCTGTTTCAAGACGCGCAGCTGGTGCGAGATGGCTGACTGGTTCATGTCGAGGTGAGCGGCGATCTCCTGCACGCACAGGTCGGCGCGGGCAAGAAGCGAGATCAGTTTCAGCCTGGTCACGTCGCCGAATATGCCGAAGAATTCCGCCAGGACCATCAGGCTCGATTCGTCCGGCATCTCGTCCCTCGGCTTTTTCGGCTCGTGGCGGCCTCGTGTGGTACGTTCGGGTGGGGAAGACGGCTTTGCCTGTTTCAATCTGGTCATGGTATTATCCCGGCTGTTTGAAAGCGGGGGCTGGAGGCCCCGCCTGTTGTATATGCATATATACTCATATGTTCATATGTTGTCAAGTAATTTTTTACCCGTCAGGGTGCGAAAGCAATGCGCCCCCCCTCCGGGGGACAGGGAGTATGGCCGGTTCGGCTCCGGGGTTGGCAATACCGGCCGGGGGTAAAAAGTATTGCTATCCAGCAACCGGTACGCTATTCTGGCTTACGATGCAGACGATACAAATGACGAGCATAAAAATGGCCCTGGCCATTGTTGTAATGGCGGCCGTCCTGTGCGCCGGCGCGCACGCGGTTCCCCGCCACCGGAACAAGGCGCCGACGCGGCCGCGGAACCAGGTAGCGGTTGTACGGAGCAAGTATGACGACGTTGAAGCAACGCTTCGGTATTATCGTATTCCTCATGACCTGCTTTTCTACCGCGACCTGGAAAACCCGGAGCGGGTTGCGGCCTACCGGTCGCTTTTCGTTCCGAGCGGGGTTGACAATCTCCTGGAAGAGGGCCTCGACGTATATGCAAACAATTTCCGGTTCAAGTCCGTGACGCTGAAACCGGATTTCTACGAGGTGGACCGGGACAAAGTCGCCCTCACCGTCAGGCGGTTCATAAAGAACGGCGGCTCCGCGTATTTTTCAGGGTATTCTTTCGATTATCTCCAGCGCGCTTTTAACATGTTCGAATATTTTGAAAATTTCCCCTACATGGGGCTGTCGTCGCATGTTGAGGCCGACGTCAGGAACGACCTGTCGCGCTTCAGTTTGAAGAGGCGCATGGGCCTGGTATATGACCACCCGGGCTGGATCGGACTGCGCTCCGTCAGGAACGCCGAGGTGATAGCCTCGGGATCGTTCGATACGGCAAGGGGGATCCGCTCCGGTCCACTCGCGTTCCTTGCCCGGCGGGGGAGCGGGGAGATGCTGTACACCAGCTATGACAGCAGCGCGCCGGGCGAATTCCGCCGGTTCGGCATATACCGGATTGCCGGCGCCCGGCTGATGGAGGACCTGGAGGATATGGCGGCAAAGTGGGGACAGGGCGTCACGGGCAGGATCATTAACGCGGTCCACGGCGGCGAATACGCGGCCACGCACCGCCTGGACCTGGCCGCCGGGACCAATTACATCTATTTTCATTCTGACCGCGAGTACTTCCAGGTCGATCTGCTTGACCGGGGCCTTTCACTGATCGAATCGCGGGATATATTCGATCGGGACCAGACCTTTGTCGTGGATTCCGGCAGAGAAGACCACTGTTACATCAGGCTCTATCCATCGACGAACGATCGTTTCGGCATATACGCGGTCGTGTCGGCGTCGGGGAGAAGGACGGTGCCGTATCGCTATCACTTTCTCGCGGCCCTCGGCGTGATTGCGGCGGCGGGCGCGGGCTACTTCATGTACCGGCATTTTGTCAGCACGGGGTACAGGGGCAGGTGGCGCGGCTGATATCCGGGCTACCTGTTTGATAAGCGCTCAATGAAAGAGATGAACTCGCGGTAAAATTCCTGGAACTCGTCGTTTTTCCTGAGCTTGTGCAGGTTCGGCTTCCTGCCGTTCATGATGTCATGCATGTGCTGCTTCAGCACGTAGAGGGGGCCCGACATCCGGCCCGTCAGGCGAATCAGGTAAACGAACAGGCCGATTCCCAGAAGAACCCCGGTGCATATCATGACGGTAACAAGGATCCGGTTCTGTCCCAGGATTTTTTTCAGGTGCCCGATATTGGTGTGCATGAGCGCCATGCTCTCGAGGTGGTCCTCGATTATCCTGTCATGGTCCCGCTCGCGTCCCCTGTTCTGCTCTATCCCCGCAGACGCTATCAGCGTCTCCACGGCCCGCCGGTCCCTCTCCATGGCCCTGTTCAGGTCGTTGATGGTGGCCGTTATTTTCCTGTTGTTGTCCATGGATATGATGCCGGTGACCGCGATGATGAGCATGAACGCGATGATGATGATGCCGATGATGCGGAAGGTCGTTCTCAGCTGGAATTTTTTATCGATTATATGCTTTCTTTTATGCATGGAGGCCACCTGCCGGGGAAATTCTGCGCGGCCCCTATACTGGAACGGAATTCGGGCGTATGTCAAGCAGAAATACGGTGTTGTCAAATCCGAATTGTATGGCCCACTGACCTCACTCCCTCCGGGGGTTAGGGAGGACATCGAAATCCGCACTCCCGCGCAGAAGGCGCACCGAATTTAAGAAAAGTAGTTGCATTCAACCGCTTTTTTTAAATAACTTGTACATTCATACCGGAGCGGCCGCATGGGAAAAGTAATATCAGTCTCCAACCAGAAGGGGGGAGTGGGAAAAACCACGACAACGGTCAACGTGGCGGCATTCATTGCCGGCAGGGGCCGGCGCGTTCTTATCATCGATATCGATCCGCAGGCAAACGCGGGGTACGGCGTCGGCGTGAAGGCGGACGAGGCCGGGCGCACCATCTACGAGGTTCTCGTCGGTACGATTAGTATAAAGGAAGCCGTCGTCACCACGTCCGTCCCTGACCTCTACCTGATCCCGTCGAACATACATCTCGCCGGCGCGCAGATGGACCTCCTCGACATGGAGGGCAAAGAGTATATCCTCCGGGAGGCGATCCGGGATATCAAGAATAATTACGACTATATCTTCATCGACTGCCCGCCCTCGCTCGGCATACTGACGCTGAACAGCCTGGCAGCCGCCGACTCCGTGATGATCCCGCTCCAGTGCGAGTACTACGCGCTCGAGGGTCTGAACCAGCTCCTTCGCATCATCGCCATGGTGCAGGAGAACCTGAACCGGGGGCTTGCCATCGAGGGGGTGGTGCTCACGATGTACGATTCGCGGACCAACCTTTCGCAACAGGTCGTGTCGGATGTGCGCGATTATTTCGGCGACAAGGTGTTCAAGACGATAATTCCAAGAAACGTGCGGCTCTCCGAGGCGCCCTCCTTTGGCAAGCCGATCGGGCACTACGACCGGGCGAGTATCGGCAGCATCACGTATGAGAATCTGGCAGAAGAGGTTTTAAAAAATGGCTAAGAAGGTACTCGGCAAGGGCCTTTCAGCGATCATCTCGACCTCGTCGGCGCCGGTCGAGGCCCTGGAAAAGGGCATCGAGCAGAGCGCCGAAAAGATCGTGGAGCTCGACATCAATGCAGTGCTTCCCAACCCGGACCAGCCGCGCACCCGCTTTGACGAGCCGGAGATAAAGGGACTGGCCGCCTCGATCGAGGCGGTGGGGCTCCTCCAGCCCATCATCGTCCGCCGGACGGAAAACGGCTTCTGCGTGGTCGCGGGCGAGCGCCGTCTCCGCGCCTCAAAGCTCGCGGGCCTGAAGCGTATCCGGGCCATCATCATCGAGGCGGACGAGGTCAGGAACCTGACACTGGCGCTCATCGAAAACATACAGCGGACCGACCTTAACCCGATCGAGGAGGCCGAAGCCTACAGGGTGCTCATCGACCGCTTCAACCTGCGCCAGCAGGACATAGCCGCGCGCGTGGGGAAAGACAGGGCCACGGTCGCCAACTGCCTCCGCCTGCTCCAGCTCCCGCCCGAGATACGGGAGGCGCTTTCCGGCGGGGAGATCAGCGCCGGCCATGCGAAGGTGCTTCTCTCGGTTGATGGGGGCCGCCAGACGGCGCTCTTCCGCGAGGTCATGAAGAAGGCCCTGTCGGTGCGTGCCCTCGAACAGGTCGTCCAGGAGGAAAGCGGAAAGAAAAAGCCGGCAAAAAAGAAGCCCGCGAAGGAAGCCCACCTCCGCAAGATGGAAGAGGAGCTGGTTTCGGTCCTCGGCACCAAGGTGGAGATACGGCACGCGGCGGGCAAGGGAAAGATCGAGATCAGCTACTATTCCCTGGATGACTTTGACCGTATCGTGGACATTATAAAGAAATAATCTTGACGCCCGGCGTCGTTTGTTGTTATATTAGCGCACTGATAAATAACCCTGGTCTACGCAATGAGCCAAGAAGATGGAGCGCGGAAGTATTTCGAAAAGCTGAAAATCGTTGAGAAGTTCTGCTCCGGCGATATCGATACCGCGAAGAAGATCCTGAAGGGCGAGTTTACCGATATCATAGCACTCAAGGGCCGGTTCAAGGGCGCTGAAGACGAGTTTTTCGGCCTGTTCCTTATATTCATCAGCAGGATGACCAGGAGCGTCGTGTTCGGTCAATCAGTCATCTCCCGCACGGCCTCCGTGTTTCATAACAAGCCGTTCGATTCATGGAAGGCTTTCTTCACCAAGATGGAGAAGGAGATCAACGAGGCCGAGGTTGACACCGAGAAAATGGGCCTGCTGGACGGCGTGCTCCAGCGGCTTGGCGAGCTCAAGTTTTTCCCCAACGTGTTTGAATGGGTTGACACCAACGATATCATGAATCTTACCGACCGCTTCCAGAAGGTCGTGAACAACGTGTTAAAAATCGAGGATTGCCGCGTGGTGCTCGATTTCGAAAACACCACCTCCCTCATCCTGTATGAGGAGCGGGGCATCAAGCCGGTGTGAAAGGCAATGAATAATGAACAGTTAACAGTTAACCGAGAATAGTGATCGTAAAAATCCGGCGGAGCCGGATTTTTTGTTATTGCTGCATTCAATATTCTCGCAGAGGTGCAGAAATTGCGTTTCGCATGTTCATTGTTTTTTATCAGGATGGATCGATTCTGCCGGATACCATGAAAAATCTGAACACATCAAACGAATCCGATAACGAGCCGTACGGCGACCAGATCGAGGCGTGCAGGCACTGCGACGGCGAACCGTCGAAGAATTATGCCGACCCGCCTGCGCGCTGCCTGCTGTGCGAGCGGTATTTCGGCAAGGGGAGGCTCTTTCTGAACAATGTGGGGTAACAGTATGGCGTGATTGCTTTGTATCTCCCCCGTTTACGGGGGAGGTGGCCGCAGGCCGGAGGGGGCGGATGCTCCCGCCGCCGCCCGTCCCGCGCAGTACCCGGTGCTCCAGCACACCTGAAGGTTGAAACCGCCCGTGGGGCCGTCGATGTCGATGATCTCTCCCGCGAAGAAGAGGTTTTCGACCAGGCGCGAGCGCATGGTCCGCGTGTCGATCTCGTCGAGGGACACGCCGCCCGCGGTGATGATCGCCTTCTCATAACCGTCAAGCCCCGCCACTTCGAGGCGCAGCTCTTTCAGGACGCGCACCAGGGCCTTGCGCTCGTCCCTCGTGATATGGCTCACGGTCTTGTCCGGGTCTATGCCGCTCATGCGCACGATGACCGGGACGAAGGAGGAGGGGAGGAGCGCGCCCAGGCTGTTTTTAAAGAGACGGGTCGGGTTTGCGCCGAAGTCCCGCCGGACGCGGGCATCCAGCGTCGGGTGGTCCAGGGCAGGTTTCAGGTCCAGGACGAGCCCGGTCCTGCCGGCGGCGAGGTCCCCGATGATGCGGGAGAGGTCCAGGATGACCGGCCCGCTCATGCCCTCCGCCGTGAAGAGCGCCTCGCCGAACTCCTCGCCCGCCTTTTTCCCCTCATGCAGGAGCGTCACCTTCACGTTGCGAAGCGACAGGCCCTCGACCTCGCGCACCCAGCGGTCTTTTACCAGCACCGGCACGAGCGACGGGCGCGGCGGCACGATCGTGTGGCCGAGCGAGCGCGCCATCTCAAGGCCGACGCCCGTGGACCCGGTTGCCGGGTAAGAGAGGCCCCCGGTGCAGAGGATGTAGCTTTTCGCCTCCACCGAGACGCCCGGGCCGGTCGCGCGCAGGATGCGGCCGTCCTCCGCATCGAGCGCCGTGATGTCATGCCCGGATAAGACGCGCACGCCCTCCTGCTTCATGAACTCGCGCAGGACCGCGAGCACGTCGCCCGCGCGGTCTGATTCCGGGAACACCCGGTCCCCCCGCTCGACCTTCACCGGCACGCCGCGCTCCGTGAAGAAGGCGATCGCGTCCTCCACCCCGAACGCGGCGAGCGCCGAGTGAAGGTAGCGCCCCTTTTTCCCGAAATGCGCGAGGAAGCTCCGCGGGTCGCGGTCGGCGTTGGTGATGTTGCACCGCCCCTTGCCGGTAAGGAGGAGCTTCCTGCCCGGCCGGCTGTTTTTCTCAATGAGGGCCGTGTCCGCGTCCTGTTGCGCGGCGGTGCCCGCGGCCATCATGCCGGCGGGCCCCCCGCCGATCACGGCCACGTCGCAGGTGATTACTTCTTTTCCGATCATTTATATCCATGAGAAGAGGTCTTGTACAGTAACGCTCAACGCTACTGAATGAATGCTATCTGAACCAGTGTGGGATGTTAAAATGATTTCTTCAACATAAAAAATACTGGACAAATATCATAATAAATATTTTTATATTATCGCAGAAGACGTGCAAACCCCCGCCAAGACCGTTATTGTACAAATAAATTATCCGATAACGGTTTTAATAATTGTGTTTTATTTGTTCTATTCAAAAACATCTTGATAAGATCAGGAGGATTCAGTGAAAAAGATCAAATCTTTATTGATCGGCTCTGCGCTGACGGTATTCTCGATCAGCATAATGACCGGCTGCAGTTATAATGGCACCGATGGGAAAGCCGATTCCATCGCGGCTCAAGGCCTTTTGAAGGCTTATGTAAAACCGTACCAATCCATTTCCTTCACGCTGCCCAAAGACGGCTCAAACGCTAAATGGTATGTTGTGGGGGGACAGGCGCCGATCAGGACATTTGACTTTCAAATCAATAGTAATTATCCCCTCGTATCGGTTGAAAATGCCACGCTCGTATCGGGCAATACCTATCGCATCACTTTTAACCCTAATATAACGGGTAAACATACGACGATAGTTACCGCCGTCAATGAGATGCAACAGGAGAGGAAATTTGAATTTATATATAATTCCGCAATTACCGGTATCTTGCCCGTCTTATCCTGGTATATTTATCGCCTTTCGGTCAGCTGGGATTTCAATAACCTTGCATACTGTATTAGCCCCCTCGATGAAGATGCTGACAGTTCTCAGGCGGCAATGGACAGCAGCGGCAACACGATCATCGTTTGGGTGCAGGACCAGAAGCTTTTTAAAAGCGAGTACCGTAACGGCGCATGGGTTCACCCCGAGAGTACATCCGATTTCATAAGCCCGGCAGGCGGCACTGCCAGCTCGCCGCAGGTTGCCATGGACGACAATGGAAATGCCATCATCGTATGGTCGCAGTACAACGGGAGCTATTACCAGATATTCAAGAGCGAGTACCGCAATGGCGCATGGGTGCACCCCGCGACCCTTGCAGATTCATTTAATCCCGGCGGAGAGGGCGCAGGCATCCCTCAAGTCGCCATGGACAACAACGGAAATGCCATCATCGTATGGAACCAGGGTGGTATAAATGGAAGAATATTTAAAAGCGAATACCGGAATGGTGTCTGGGTCCACCCTTCCAGTGTATCGGATTATATCAGCGTTCCTTATATGAACGCCTATACACCACAGGTGGCGATGGACAACGATGGGAACGCGATCATTGTATGGGAAGGGGAAGAAGAATCTCATACAAAGTCCCAAATCTTCAAAGGCGAATACCGGAACGGATCGTGGACCTTTCCGTCAGGAGCGGGAGTGACCAATTATATCAGTGTGCCCGGACAGAGTGCGCAATCTCCGCAGGTAGCGATGGACAACAATGGAAACGCCATCATCGTGTGGCAACAGAAATTCATTGATGGGTCTACCCAGGAGCGGATCTACAAAAGCGAATATCGAAATGGCTCATGGAACCACCCCTCTGGTTTCTCAAATCGGATCAACCCGGCCGAGTCGATGGAATTTGCCGAGGATCCGGGTGTCGCAATGGACGATTCAGGAAACGCAGTGATAGTATTTGAACAATCAGGGCATGTCTTTAAAAGCGAGTACCGCAATGGCGCATGGGTGCATCCGGCTGACGCGGAAGATTTTATCAGCCCTGGCGGTTCCAATGCATCAGAGCCATTCGTGTCCATGGATAATAGTGGAAATGCAATCGTCACATGGATACAATCCGATGGAACAAACTCCCAGGTATTCAAGAGCCGGTACCGCAACGGCGCGTGGGTCCATCCGACGGGAATTGCCGATAATATAAGCCCGGACGGGGAAGATGCAGTGAACGCGAGGTTGACATGCAATAACGGATTGGCGGTCATTGTCTGGACCGAACCAATCGATTATTACAAGTTGATATTTATGGCCGAACTTCCCGAATATCGGTAGGTTACCGGACAACGAATGCAGAATCATAACCGCGGTCCTGGTGCAATCCATGGCCGCGGTTTTTTTATTAATGCGCATAATGAATTGTATGGCTTGTTTTTGTCGATCACCCTGTATATCCGGTCCGGGTACATCATTACCTTTCTACGATTCTTAAAGATCTTCATTCTATAAAACATGATCTCACTTTGCATGATCCCTGTTCCCGCTCACGCCCGCGAACAGAACCATGGCCGCCCCCAGAAACAGGCACGCGGCACCGATGGAGCGGTCGGCCAGCAATCCGACCACGGGATACAGGAACATGATGATGACCCGCTCCAGCATGGACAGGCCCGAGAGCACGGTTGCGCGGTTGGCGCTCTCGATGTCCCTGTTTATAAGGTCCGAGAGGAGCGGCGCGCGCATCTGCTTCAAGGCCACGATGAAAAGCATCGCGGGCACCGTGTAAAACGCGCTTTCCGTGAAGAAAAGGCCGATATACAGGAGGCCCGGGATGAGGGCGGTCATCAATAATAACGGCCGGATTCCGGTCCGTTTCTCGATCGCGTCGATGTTCGCCATGAGCGCGATGCCGAGCAGGTTGAAAGCGGCGCCCGCGACGCCGTTGTACGTGACGGCAATGCCCGACTGCTCCAGCAGGGGCTGGTAGAGCCAGAACATGAGGAAACCGGCCGCGGATATGAAGGAATAGTTCAGGGAAAACCCGCGAAGCCGTTTCTTTTTGAAAATAAGGGTGAATCCGTTGACGCCCTGCCGGATGAATTTTTCGTCGATCTTTTTCCGACCCGGTTCTTTAAGCAGCAGGGCGAGGGCGGTGACCGGCAGTAACGCGGCGGCGGACAGAAGGAAGGTGAGGGGGAGGGCCCCCGGGTACCGGACAATGCCCGAGCCGGCGAGCCATGCGCCGCCCAGGAGCCCGGTGATGATGCCGGCTGATCCGGCGATGTCATAGCGCGAAAAATAGCGTGTGGCCCGCGGTTCTTCGCCGAGCGCGATGAGCGTGTCATAGAAAAGGGCCCGGTCCGCGCCCGACAGGAGCGTGAACCCGATCGCGCACACGAATTCCGCGGCGAAGAAGAGGGCATAGTTCGTGAAAAGCCCGAACAGCGTGAACGAGGCGGCGGAGACCAGCCCCCCGAGCGCGAGCGAATATTTTCTCCCGTACCGGTCCGCGACCACGCCGGTGGGGACCTCCAGCGCGAACATCCAGAAGGCAAAGCTCGCCTCCAGCAGGAACATGCGCGTATAATCGAGCCCCGCCCAGTCCGTGAAAAAAGGTACCGCGACCGCGCCGAAGAACATCATGTTCCTGACGCAGTTCAGGGCGTACATGGCGGGGATGTTTGCTCGCATGGTCATGGCGGAACGCTCACTCGAACTCCGGCGTGTAGTCCGCGCACGAGCCCACGTCCTGCGTAAAGCCGTTCTCGAACCCGAGCTCGTCAAGGAAGCCCAGGCACTGATCGTACTCGTCATCCGAGACCGGCCGGTCGATCTCCGGGAACTCGGCCGAGCGGAAGGCCGGGTAGTACTGGCCCATGAGGCTCACCCAGGTCCCGGCGCCGAGCGTGTCGCGTATCCACGCGAGTATGCCGCGGATCGAATCAGCCATACCCGGGAGCACGAGGAGCCGGACGAGAAGTCCCCTGACGGCTATGCTTTGGCGCACTTCGAGCCTTCCGGCCTGGCGGTGCATTTCGGCGATCGCCTCCTGTGCCCTGTCGGGATAGTCCGGCGTTGCCGAATAGCGCCTGGCCGCCGCACCGCCGAGGTAGCGGAAGTCGGGAAGGTAGATGTCCACCAGACCCTCGAGGAGGCGGAGCGTGTCCGGCTTCTCGTACGCGTTGCTGTTCCAGACCACGGGCACGGAGAGCCCCCGGCCGCGGGCCGTGCGGATGGCCTCCGCCGCCTGCGGCGTGAAGTGGCTTGCCGTGACCAGGTTCACGTTGTGCGCGCCCTGCTTTTGCAGATCGAGCATCAGGGAAGCCACCTCCTCGACCGTGCGGTCGGCGCCCCGGCCCTCCTGGCTGATCCGGTGGTTCTGGCAGTAGACGCACCGCATGGTGCAGCCGCTGAAGAAGATGGCGCCGCTTCCGCGCTCGCCGGAGATGACCGGTTCCTCCCAGAAGTGGAGCTTCGTTCTGTTTACCCGGGGCGCGGCGCCGCTTTTGCAGAAGCCGGTCCCGGCAAAGCGGTCGGTCCCGCATTCGCGGGGGCAGATCGTGCAGTTTTTCATCAGTGTCTGAGCCCCGTTTTCCATGCTGACATGGATGAACGAAATCGGCGATGTGTCAACACGGAAACCGGGGTCCGGGGACAGGGCTGTGCGTATTGCCCTGAAAAACCGTCAGTCGTCGACGATCACCTTGTTGAGGATGGCGATGCGGTGAGAGAGGATCTCGGAGATCTTCACGATCTCGTTGGAGCTGTTGATGATGCGGTTCGTGATGCTGTTCAGGAGCTCCACGGTTTTCATGACCTCGGTCATGCCGTTCTTCTGCTCGGACGTTGAATTCGTTATGCGCGCCGACCCGCCCAGTATCCGCTCCATGTACTCCTGGATCTCGTGCGTCAGCTTTTCCTGGTTCACGCAGAGCTTCACGATGGCGTCGCTCGCGCTGTTAAGGTTGTTCACCGATGTGTTGATGTCCGTGATTGACTTCGAGGACTCGATGATCAGGTTGGTCTTGCCCTCGATATCAGTCACGATCTGCCGCACGATCGCCTGGATCGACTTGGCCTGCTCGACCGAGCTGTCGGCGAGCTTGCCGATTTCGTCCGCGACCACGGCGAAGCCGCGGCCGTGCTCCCCGGCCCGCGCGGCCTCGATGGCGGCGTTCAGGGACAGGAGGTTCGTCTTTTCCGCTATCTCGTTGATGATGGTCGCGATCTTCTCGATCGAGGAGGAAGACTCCTTGAGCTTGATCATCCCCTCCTTGATGTCGTCCAGGCGGAGGGTGATCCGGGTCGTGTCCTCGCGGTTACGCTCGCCGAGCGAGACCGCGTACTGGGCGGATTCGGTTATGTAGGTGAGGGACTTCATGTTCTTGTCCAGGAGGTCCCCGCACTTCCGGATGATCTCGTCCAGCTCCAGGGCGTTGCCCGCGACCGAGTCAATCGAGCCGGATATCTCCTCTATGGCGGCGGATGTCTCCTCAAGGCTCGCCCCCTGCTGGTCCATCTCGGTCTTCAGCGCCGTGGATGTCTCGCCCACGGTGATCGAAATCTTTATAAGGTCGTCCGTCGAATCGACCACCTTGCCGAGCACGGACTCGAGCGTGACGTTCTTTTCCTCGACCATCGCGGTCGTCCTGGCCAGGTCGGCGCCCATCTGGTTGATCTGGCGCACGATCATGATGGCGAACGAGATGAGAAAAGCCGGGTATCCGAAATTCACCAGGAAGATGTTGGACATGATGACGCGGTTCATCATCAGGCCGTCATGGACCATGCAGGCCATGAAGACCGAGTAGCCGATCATCATCACCCGGGCGTCCCTGTTTTTTTTCAGCATGCCGATCACCAGGACGATGCCCCAGGTGATCTCGCCGATCACCCCGAGGAACCCGAGGATATCAAACCGCCAGCCGGTAATGGGGTCCATCTCCGTGGCCGTGACCGCGAGGCCGAAGCAGAGGAACACGCAGGCCCCGATGATGATGCGCGCCCAGAGCATCCTGAGCGAGAGCGCCTTCTCAACGAAAAAGTATATCAGTCCCATCATCACGGCCGTCAGCACATAGAAGGATGAGTCCTGCATGTTCCATGAGACCAGGCCGAAGTCCGGGAGCCAGAAGTGAAACGAGAGCACGAGCCAGAGGAGGGACATGCCGCCGAAGTGCAGGAGGAGCATGTTCTTCCTGCCGGTTGCGAAGAAGAGCATCAGGATGCCGAGGCCGATGAAGAACGTCAGGACCCCGAACGCCATGGGCAGGTATTCGCCCATGAAACGGCTCCAGAAGGTGTAAGCCCTGACTTCAAAGGCGCGGCCGATGTACGGCGATCCGTTGAAGTTTGCCTGCTGGTTGGTGAACTGGCGCACGGCCAGAACGTTTTCCCCGCCGTACCGGATGAGCCCGTCAGGCAGGAAGTGGTACGCGGCGATGTTCCAGTCGGAATGGAACTCGGGGTACTCCCTCCCGTGCGAGCCGATCCTCACCCCGTTCAGGAAGGTGTATTCCTGGTCCCATACGCGCCCCAGGTAGACCGCCAGGTCCTGGCCGCGGAGCGTTTCAGGGACAACGAAAGTTGTGCGGAGCCATATGACGTTCTTTTTCCGCTCCATGGTCGTGACCGCCGGGAGCGAGGCGAGCACGCTCCATTCGCTGTCGTCGTAATCGGGAGCCGCCCTGTACCGGTCGTCGGGCATGTCGGGGCTCCATTCGGTTATGGAATATTTCCAGTTTTTTGACAGGTCGATAATGACGTCGCGGGAGCATCCGGCGGCCAGGAAGGCCACGAGGAGAATGATGCCGTATGTTTTGTAACCTTTCACGCCTTATCCTTTTAAGCTCCGTCCAGTCTATCCATTGACCCGCATTAATCAACATTTTTTTCCCGCGGAAACGATAACTGATACCGGTGAAAAGGCCGGCACGGTTTTAACTACATTCGCGCGCCGGCCGCCGGACAGATGACCTCCCGGGCCGGTCACTGTTCCGTGACGCGCTGAAACCGCCTCCACGGACAGGCAACCCGGTAAAAATTGCTTGCTTTATATCCCGCGCTGCCCGATGTCTGTTGCTCATTAGATGCTCATCGATCGACAACAACGGCAGGAAGGGGCCCATGATCCGCGTCAATGAAAACTACCTGAAGCTCAAGGCTTCGTACCTCTTTTCCGACATCGCGCGCCGCGTGGCGGAGTTTGCCAAGAAAAACCCGGACCGGGAGATCGTGCGTCTCGGCATCGGCGACGTGACCAGGCCGCTCCCCGCCGCCTGCATCGACGCGTTCCACCGGGCGGTGGACGACATGGCGTCCGAGAAAACCTTCCGCGGGTACGGGCCGGAGCAGGGATACGACTTTTTACGGGAAAAGATAGCCGCTTTCGATTACCGCGCGCGGGGAGCGGACATTGACGCGGACGAGATATTCGTGAGCGACGGGGCAAAATGCGACACGGGCAACATCCAGGAGCTCTTCGCCCGGGATATCGCAATCGCGGTGCCGGACCCGGTCTATCCGGTGTACGTGGACACCAATGTTATGGCGGGCCGGACCTCGGAAAACCGCGACGGCCGCTACGGCGGTCTCGTCTACCTCGAGTCTACGGAAAAGAACAGCTTCGTGCCCGGGATACCGAAGGAGCGGGCCGACCTCATATACCTCTGCTTTCCCAATAACCCGACCGGCGCGACCGCAACGAAGGAGGACCTGGCGAAATGGGTCGCGTACGCTCGCGAGAACAAGTCGCTCATCCTCTACGACGCCGCGTACGAGTGCTTCATACGCGACGACTCCATCCCCCGCAGCATCTTCGAGATCGAGGGGGCTGACGAGGTGGCGATGGAGTTCCGGAGCTTCTCCAAGACGGCGGGATTTACCGGCACCCGTTGCGCCTTCACCGTGGTGCCGAAAAAGTGCCGGGCCTACACGTCAGCCGGCGAGGCGGTGAATCTGCATCCGCTCTGGCTGCGGCGCCAGACCACCAAGTTCAACGGCGTCTCCTATCCCGTCCAGCGCGCCGCGGAGGCGGTCTACTCTGACGAGGGAAGGAAGCAGGTCAGGGAGATCGTGGATTTTTACCTGGGGAACGCGTCGGTCATCCGGAACAGGATGAGCGCCATCGGGTTCTCCTGCTACGGCGGCGTCAACGCGCCCTACATTTGGGTGAAGGGCGACCGCGACTCGTGGGAGTTCTTCGACCTGTTGCTTGAGAAAGCCGGGGTTGTGTGCACGCCCGGCGCGGGCTTCGGCAGGTGCGGCGAGGGCTTCATCCGCATAAGCGCGTTCAACTCGCGGGAAAACGTTGTGAAGGCGCTGGACCGGATCGAGTCCGCCCTGAAATAGGGTTCTGACAGTATGCCGAGAAAAATGTAAGGTTGTGCAAATTAACTTTGCAAAACCGACTTGTGCTGGGCAGGATGTCCAAATGCCGACGCAGCGCAGGATGCGCTAAAATGCGTCGGTACAAACTCCAGGTATGGAGTTTTTCAGGAAAAAGCTAGAACGCGCCCAGCTGGCACGGCTTGATCTTTATCCCCAGCGTTTCACACGCGCCGGCGACGTCCATTTTTCCAACCTTCAGCTTTGCGGCGATCTCCCACGCCGCGAAGCAGGGGAGACGGCCGTCCGACAGCCGCGACTCAATCTCGTTTTTCATGACGTCCGATACCGATGGGGCAGGCTTCACGACCTTTTTCTCCGGCGTGAAGCCGAACAGGCCGAGCTGGCATTTTATGATCGAAATGTCCATCAGGTCAAGGGTGCGTCCCGCCTCGATCGGCTCGACGCCCAGCTCGCCGGTTATCTGGAACACGGCAGCGCAGGAAATTTTTTCATCTATGGCCTTGTTCCTGATCGCCTCGACCAGCTTTTCGTTTTGTGTGTGTGATGACATGTTGATTCCTCCGTTTATTTCCCCAGTACGAGGGTATCGATCCAGTTTTTGAACTCGCACTGCCTGACGGCGGCAGAGAGCACGTCATCGTCAATGCCGAGCTGCCAGCGAAGGTCCTTGCGGTCCTGGTGCGAATGGAGCTCTTCCAGCCGGCCGACGTATTCCTGGAAGTCTTCGTGTCCCCTGAAAAAGCCGATCTCCGTCAGCTTCTTCTCCCGCGCCACCATGAGGCGGGCCATCTCGTGCAGGTCGTATTCCGGGTGGTACTGGAGGCCCCAGAACACGCCCTTCTTGTATCGGATCTCCGCGGCCTGGACGTGCGAGTAGTCGTTGCCGGCGAGGAGCGTCGATCCCTCCGGGAGGCGTGTCACCTCGTCGTCATGGCTCACGAAGTGGTCGTACACCCCGGGTTTGCCCTTCATCATCGGATGCTTTTTCCCCTCTGCGGTGAGGCAGATCTTGCGGCCGATGCCCATCTCGCGCCCCTTCGGGTTGGCCTTCACCTCGCCGCCGGCCACGAACACGGGGAGCTGTATGCCCCAGCAGGTGCCGAACTGCGGCACGCCCGCCTCGAACACGCGGTCGCACAGGTCAATCATTGTCTTTACGCGCGGGTCGTCGGTCTGGTACACGGTGAGGTTGCACCCGGGCCAGAGAACGCCCGCGTACGCACCGATGGCCTTCACGTCCGGGATCACGGTACCGGGGTCGCTCGTGTACAGTAAATCGTACTGTGCGCCGGGCAGGTACGCGTGGAGCATGTTCGCGTAGAGTATGCCCGCGTGCTTCATGCCCGCGGCGTCGAAATCGTCCCTGCTCTGTTTCGCGTATCCGTCAATTATGAGAAAGCGATAGGTTCCGGCCATGGGTCCTCCTTACGTGCTTAGTTTCTCTAAGATGCCGGGCAGATCCCGGTAGTCGCCGAACACCGCCTGAGCCTTCGTGCCGGCGCTTCCCCGGTCCACGGCCGCGGTGCATAGCAGGGCGCGGGAGCCGAAGCTCTGCGGCCCTAAGATGTCGTTATGCTCCCGGTCCCCGATATGGAGCATCTCGCCCGGCTTCACGCCGAACGCCTCCGCCGCGGTCCTGAACGCGAGCGGGTCCGGCTTGGACCTGCCGGCTTCGTCGGAAAAGACGAACACCTCGAACAGGCCGAGCAGGCCGTAGTCCGAGAGGATGCGGCGGAGCGCCCTCCCGGGCGTGAAGATCGCGTCCGAGATGACGCCGAGCCGGTACTTTCCATGCAGCTCTTTCAGGGCCTCCGGCACGCCCGGGACCAGGTCCGGCCGGAACTCGAGCTCCATCTCCTCGTGGAGCCGGACCAGCTCCGCGCGCTCCATGTCGGGCAGGACGCGGCCGAGCCCCGTGAGCACGATGTCCAGCCGCTCCTCCACGGTCCAGGTGACGTGGAGCTCCTTCCACGCCTTGTTGAACGCGGCGTCGGCGGCGTTGTACGCGGCGTCAACCAGCTTCCGGTCAAGGTGCTCGTGGCGGGAACAGTACCGGTGCACCAGCTCGCGGCGTTCCTCTTTTTTCGTGGGCCTGCCGGCCGCCGTGCGCTTCGGCTCGTCCGAATCGTCGCGGATGATGGTGTCCCACAGGTCGAAGGTAATGGCCTTTAGCTTTGGCATGGCGTGTCTCCTATTTCTTCGCCGGCGGCACGAACACCGTGCGGGGTCCGGTGCTCTCCAGCCGTATCGCGTCCATGGCGCACTGGGCCGCGCACACGCCACAGCCGATGCATTTTTCCGCGTTGACCACGGCGGTCCCGCTGGAGATATCGATCGCCTCCATGGGGCATTTCTCCTCGCACGCGCCGCAGGAGGAGCAGGCGTCATCGTCCACGACCGCGAGGTACGACGCGAAGTTGTGGAGCGGGGCAGCTCCCTTGTAGTACATCTGGAACGTGCCGCAGCAGCACTTGCAGCAGTTGCAGATGGCCTCTTCCTCGCGGTCCGGGTCCAGGTTCACGTGGAAGGCCTTGTGCACCAGGCCTTCCTCCTCTGACTCGCGCAGGATGCGGAAGGCGTCGTCCTTCGATATGGGGCGGGCGAACCGGTGCTCCATCGCGAACTGCGCGATCTTCCCGAACATCAGGCAGTTCTCCTTGCTCGAGGTGACTGCGCAGGGCTCGCCCAGGAGCTCCTTCTCGTGGCGGCAGTAGCAGGTGGTCACCGCGATCGTGTCGAATTTCGCCACTATGCGGTTGACCTCGTCCGCCGGGAGCACCGCGCCCTTGCTCGTGTCGATCTCTGAACGCATCGGCACCACGCGGGCCACGGGCGGAAATGCGCGGAACGCGGGCACGATCGAATCGTAGTTGGACCGCACCATGCCCGCCAGCTCGTCGAACATCCGGTCAAAGAGCCGCGCCAGCTTCTTCTGCTTCTCGCCCGTCTCGCCCCGCATCATGGTGAACTCGAACATGCCCGGGAACGGGCCCATCAGGCGGTACACCAGGGTGCCGGAGCCCTTGCTCCTGGTGCCGGTAACGATGCCGTTGTCCATGAGGCCCTCGAGCATGAGCGTGAGCGCAGGCTCCTCCCACCCGGTCTTTGTCTTCAGCTGCCCCATGTTCATGGGGCCGTCGAAATGGGGCAGGAACGACGCCTGCACCGGGGTCATCATCGTCTGCAAGAGTTGTATCATCGTTTCAGTCACGGGAAGCGGGATCATGCCCGCGCGCACCACCGTGTTCGCGGCGTCTAGCCAGAGCTGTTCGGACATGGGTGCCTCCTTCGGGGTCAGTTTGTGGGCGCGACCCACTCTGCCGCAACGGGCACCATCGTAGCGGAGCGGGAATAAATGTAAATTATTATTTTTATGGACGGGTCGCGTGAAAAAAGCCCCCTCGCCCCTGCCCATCCGGCAAGGGATATGGCGGAGGCTCCCTCAGATCGCTGCCCGCGGTCCCGGGACATACCGATTGCCGTCGCGTGGTTCACTCCGGAAATGACAGCGCGCCCCGTTATTGGGTTGACAGCGCAAATGGACCTGGTATAACGCAGTAAATCCACTTCATTAGCATTAAACATGCGGAGCGCGCACCGCGCAACCACTGGAGGATCCATGAAACAGAACCATTGGCTTATATGCGTGCTCGCGGTCTCTCTATGCCTGCTGACCGCGTGCAACTCGCTGAGCAGCAGCAACAGCCTGCTGGCGCTGCTGGGGCTGGGAGGGGGAGGGGCGCCGGCCGGCATGTTTACGAAGCAGTTCGGGACGACGGCAACAAGCAGCATCCTCCTGTTCGAGAATGACCGGGACGGGAAAAGCCAGTTTTTGTACACCGCGGCAGAGGTGAACGGCAGCGGATTAATAACAACAATTCGCTTAAGGCATGTGCCGGACGTTCCCGCAGAGGTGATCAATCAGAACGTGACGATCAGGATGGGGCATACCAATCTCACGGGGTTGAGCACGACATGGGCCAATAATGTCCAGACCGGGCAGGGGTCGCTCGTGACGGTGCTGGACGACAAAACGGTCACCATCCCGGTGGGCCCGGAAAACTCCTGGTTCGATATAACGCTGGATACGCCGTTTAACTACAATGGCGTTGACAACCTTGTTGTCGAGATTGCCCGCAGCACCTACTGCACTGCAGCTATTGATGTTACGTACTTCCAGGCCGCGAATGCGCGCCGCGCATGGTCGCGGGGAAATATGCCGGATGTCGCCGGCACACCGGACTATAACACGACCACGGCAACGGCCGCGGACCAGTACCAGCCCTGGATGCAGTTCGTGTTCGCGGGCGGTGACAATGCGATCATTAATTCAGGCAACAACAATGGGGTTCCGTTCTATTCTGGTATAAATAAAAGGATTCAGTTGCTGTATGACAAGGACCGGATCAATGCATCTGGCTCAATTTCAGGTGTTGGTTTTATTCTTGGCGTACTGTCATCAGGAATGGAATCTACCATAACGGTCCGACTCGGTCATACTTCCTTGGATACCCTGGTCGACACCTCGTGGAATGCGAATTTCAATTCTGGTAATCCGGTGACGGTGGCTAATGCTGCAGTATTCAGAGTGCCAAATGGCGCTCCCGCAGGCTCGACCATTTGGCTTCCGCTGTCAAAATCCTTCAACTATAACGGGACTGACAATCTGGTCGTGGAAGTTACCGTGACCGCACTAACAGGAGAGACCAATCTTGAAATGAATACTAGCGGCAATTTAACGAGATTGATTGGAACGGCAGAAGCACCTGTCAGTTCTTTTGATAACGCGCAATACAGCATCAGGCTCCGGTTCAAGGGCGGCACGGCGGACGTGATTACGAACAGCAACGGCTGTTCCTCATTGCCGTTCAACCACGAGGTGAGCGGGCAACTACAGCCGCTCTATCTCTCCAGCGAGCTTGGAATATACGGCCGGATCACCGCCATGAGCTTCCGACTCGATAATGACGAATCGTTTGCTGACAGCTATCCGGACTTCAAGATCGTCCTCGGTCATACCGACGAATCGTCCCAGGTCATCGGGGATCCCTATGAAAACATCATGGAGGACCCCGTGACGGTTTTTAACGGAACGGTATCGGTGGCGCTTGGCCTCAAGGAGGGTGATTGGATCGATATACCTTTCAGTACCCCGTTTTCCGTTGTACCGGGGAAAAACCTGTTACTGCACATACTGTCCGGTGCGGGTACGAACATTGCCACTTCAGATGATAACGAGATAGACATTGAGACCACACCGGGTCGCTTCGTGGACCGCACTGTTCTTTCAAATGATGACCCCGCGGCCTACCCGGAATTTATCGGAGATTATTTATATTCGATACGCTTTACTCTGGAATAAGGTTCTGCACCTGAATGCGAATAGGCGCCGGCGGTCACCCCGCCGGCGCTTTTTTAACACCCCGCGCGAAAATCCCGTCGCAGCATTTGTATTGACAGGCCGGTACCGATGTGGTAGCATATGTCCGGATTCGATCATGTTCCAGAAAAAAAACAACCATCTCCGGGAGATCATCGAAACGCTGGCCGAGGGCGGTGTCGATTTCCTCGTTTGCGGCGGCGTCGCGCTCGTGATTCACGGTGTTGAGCGCATGACGCTCGACCTTGACCTGTCGGTCGGCATGGAACGCGACAACCTGGTCAGGTTTCTGCATGTGATGAAAAAGCTGGGGCTTGTTCCCCGCGTGCCTGTGCCCGCGGACTCGTTGCTTGATCCGGACAAACGCCGGGAGATGGTAAGCGAAAAAAATGCGCTTGTTTTCCCGTTTTTCGATCCGAAGAACCCTTACCGTCAGGTCGATATTTTTATCGCAGATTCATTTTCCCATGACATGCTGAAAAACCATGTTGAAACCATGAAGATAGGGAACACGGAAGTCAGGCTCTTAACAAAGGAAAAGCTTCTTGATATGAAGAAGGCCATCAAACCTCCGCGCGACAAGGACCTGTTTGACATAAAGGCCCTTGAAGATATCATGAAACGGAATGGACGCGGCCAATGAAAACCGGTAAAAACAGGGACATGGATGAGTTCAGGCGGCTGCTCGCGAAGACCTCGCCCGGGGACTTTGACGGTCATACTGATTTCGACAAACTAACGCCGGAGCAGAGGCTCATGTGGCTCTCGCAGTGCGCGCAGTTTGTGACCGGGGCCCGGAAGGGAAAGACTTCCGGCTGACTGTCCCGGCCGGAGCGACGTTTCCCCGGCATTCATCCACCGGAGGAATCACATGCTACTCACACGAAAACAGATGGCCGGGATCTCCTGGCAGCTCTACGAGCACAACCCGGTGATCGCGCCGCCCTGGCTCTCCCCGGTCATCGCGGACCCGAGCGTGCTCGCACCGGAAGAATCGCCGGATGGAATATGGCACCTGTTCGCGCACGCGCTCCCCGGCGTGTTCCACTTCCGGTCCGACGACGGCCTGTCGTGGGAAAAGCCGCGCCTCCTGTTCCGTAACGCGATGCGGCCCTTTATCTTCCGTGACAACGGCACTTACGTTCTCCTGTACGAGCGGTACCGCATGTTTCACATCTACCTGTCCATGCTCCCCATGCGGTGGCGCTCGCGCATCGAGGCCCGGACCTCGCGCGACCTTGTCTCGTGGAGCAGGCCGGTCACGCTGCTTTCGCCATCGCTCCCGTGGCACAGCGACCCGCGCCACGGCGACTCGGTGAGCAATCCGTGCCTGGTTAGGGCGGGGTCGGGGGCGGGGTCAGAGCAGGCGGATTCGGGGGCGGGGTCAGAGCATCACCTATACTACAGCGCCTCGCTCGTGCGGGTCGAGGACTGCGGCTTCAACGAGCCCCTGTATATAGGGCGGGCCCGGTCCGCGAGCCTCATGGGTCCGTACGTCCCGGACCCGGAGCCGCTCATGTCGCCGGACTCGCGCGATCCCTGGTGCAACCTGGGGTGCGGCTCGGTCAAGGTCGTGCCCTGCAGCGACGGGCTTGCGGCGTTCCGGAACGGCATCTATGTAAGCCCGGAGGGCGTGTCCGGCTCGGCCATTTCCCTGCTCGAGTCGGTGGACGGAGTTTCCTGGAAGTACGCGCTCCCGAAGCCGGTGCTCGCACCGTCGGAGGGCTGGATGCGGAGCCATGTGTATGCCTGCGATTTCGTCATTTCCGGAAATGAGGCGCGCCTCTACTTCAACGCGCGAAATGACTGGCACTGGTCAAAAGGGAAGGAGAAGATCGGGGTGCTGATCGGACGGGCAGGGAATTAACCAGGGGCGCTCTGACCCCCGAAACGGAAACATTAGACTATTAGTAGGCTCTGACCCACAACCTGGGACCAGGCTCTGACCCCCCCACTATATTTTAGAACAAATGAAATAATTTTTGCTCTGACCCCTGTTTTCCTCCCATTTTTTTTTCAATTCCCCGACCTCCATTCGTAGTACTCTTCTGGAGGAACATATGA
>JAKQPV010000107.1:0-20442 GCA_029564515.1 Spirochaetota bacterium
CCGAGGCAAAGCGCGTTATTATGGAATGGATTGATTGGTATAATACAGGACGTCCGCATCAGTCATTGAGATATTTGAGTCCAAGGGAATATAGGGAACAACAATCATGTCAAGTGGCTTGACAACAGGGGAGCATTACACATCTTCATACAATAAAAATTTGGCAACACATTCAGGGAAACTATTTCCCAAATTCCAGAAATATTTATGAATAGTTATTTTTACAGGAACCAGGGCGTCTTCATTTAAATACTTATTAATAAATCCAATATCATTTTTTCGCGGATCTCTCGAAAGACCTTTTCTTACCGGATTATAACCAATATACCATAAAAGCCATAAGAGATAATCTTCGGGATTTTCAGCTTCTTCTATAATCGTCGAACCGAAACGCTCGTTCCAAAAAGCCCCTGTTTGGTTCATGGCTTTGTTATATTTTTCAGCAATTCTCGCTTTTATAAATTGCATGATACGAGATATTGATTCTTTCCCATCAGCCGTTTTTATTATCAGATGTATATGATTACCGACGATTTCAGCTGCTACTAAATCGAAATCATATTTTTCCTGACACATGGTTACGGATTCAATGAAATATTTTTTCCCATATTTTCCGCGCAGATAATTCTTCATATCATGACAACGGGTAAAACAATGGTGGGTCGATCCCTGGGCTATGTTTCGCAATTTTCTTGTCATAGTATCTCCTGCAATGTCAGTTTCATGTATATACGAATGGCAAGTTGAAATACGAAAATTTTTTTTGTATTTTGAGTCTTTCCGCGGGGTCAGAGCAGGCTTTTCGTGGGACACACGCTCTGACCCCGATATCCCTGGTACTTATGATCACGGGCTTTAAAAAAAATGGGCTGGGCGGATTCCTATTGCTTTTCAGGATTATCCGGCAAGTTTATATACGAAAATTTTTTTTAAATTTTGAGTCTTTCCACGGGGTCAGAGCAGGTTTTTCGTGGGACACACGCTCTGACCCCGATATCCCTGCAACTTATAATCGCGGATTTCATAAAAATGGGCCGGGCGGATTCCCCATGCTATACGGGAGATTCAGGAGACTCTATTCAACCCTCTTGACTACCACGATGGTAACGTCGTCATTGAACTCATATCCCGCAAGATCGCCCAGTATCCCGTCCTTGATCTCTGCCGGTGAACGGTCGCCCCTGCGGCGGAACGATACCTCGAGACGATCAAGGCCGAACATGTCATTTTCCGGGTCCCGCCTGTCCTTCACCGTACCGGCCCGCCATGCGTCGGTAAGGCCGTCGGTATACAGCAATAGCGCATCCCCGACGCCGAGCGTGAATCCGCCGGACGCAGGCGGCTTGAGGCTCTCGGCTATGCCGAGCCAGATACCGTCCGTTTCGACGAGCTCCAGCGAACCGTCTGAGCTCCGGTATATCATGATATGCTGGTGCTGCCCTGAAAAATGGAACGTCCCGCCGGCGAGGCTCGCAATAACCGTTATGGTCATGTACCGGTCCTCGTTCAACCTCTTGATATTTTCCGTGATCACGCGGTTGACGCGGCTCAGCACCACGTCCGGCTCGAGGTTGGGCTTGCCCTCGAGCACGGTATGGATGGCGGTCTGGACCATCATCATGATGAGGCCGGCCGGAACGCCGTGGCCCGAGACGTCCCCGATAACGAGCCAGTCGATCCCCTTCGCGTTGATGACATCGTAATAATCACCGCCTACCTCGTCGGCCGGCCGCATATATGCCGCTATCTCAAGGCCGCTGATGGCCGGCGCGCGCGGTAGCAGGACGGTCTGGATCTTTTTCGCCAGTTCCATCTCGCCCCAGAGCGCCTTCATGGCTCTGAGCAGTTCGGCGGTCCGCTCTTCCACGAGCTGTTCCAGGTTGTCCTTGAGCGTGGACAGGCGGCTGTACATGATGGAGTTGGCCAGCGCGATCGTCGCCGCGGACTTGATCCTGTTGATGAAGCCGACCTCGTACGCGGTGATCTGTCTCAGATTTTGCTTCTCCGGCAGAAGCAGTATCGCCAGCAGCTCGCCCTGGTGGACGAAGGGGACGATATACGTGGCACCGTAGCGGTCGAACAGCTCCAGCAGCCCGTCGCGGACCGGCGTGTAGTCGCCCCGGGACTCGACCATGGCGCGGTCTACCAGGTGCTTCGCACCGACGAACCACGCCGCGATGTCGGGGGCCACCTCGCACTCCCGCATGGCCGTCCGCACCGCATCATCCCCGTCGCGCCTGCACAACAGGAGCTCCGCCGACTTGAAGGAAAGGGTCCGCCGTATCAGCCCCGAGAACTGGGAGCCGAGGTCATCGATCGATTTCAGGGAGGAGATGTTGTCGATGAACGACGACTCAACCCGGTCAAGGTCGTACTTGCGCCGGTTGAAGAGCTGGTCGATCCGGGGCTGGACCTTCCGGAAATAGGCATAATTGCCGACGAACCAGGCCACGGCGGCCAGGAAGAGCGACGGACCGCTCATCATGCCCAGGTACGGCAGGACAAAATAAAACAGGATGATGTTCGGGATGAGGATGAGCGACGACATGGCCGCCCAGATAAATGTTACGTGGAGCACGCTCCGGATGTCCATAAGGCGGTAACTGAGCACGCCGTATCCCAAGAACGCCAGAGGCAGAAACATGAGGTTCCCGAGGGGATACAGGTCAATCCCGTTGATGGCCGGTATATTGGACATGGTGAGCAGGCCTGTCAGGATGAATGACAGCACGATATACTTCAGCTTGAGCCGGATGATCTGGTTCTTCTCGGAACGGATTTTTCTGATGAAAATCAGGATGAAATACGTGAGGCTTATAAAGGAATACAACCCGAAAACCTGGAAGGCTATCCCCCCCTTCGCTATGTAACCCCAGGGATACACATACAGGCCGTTGAAATAATAGTCGGTCAGCGTGGACAGGGAAATGATGAAACTGACCGCGAAGGCCGCCATGACGAGACCCCGGGCCCTGGTGCCGATGATGCGGTGAAAGTAGACAAGGTTTAACGCCGGAAGATACACATAAAAAAAGTGAACGCCCCGCTCGATCCGGAGCAACAGGTCAATCTCTCCCCGGAACAGGTGATGACAGATGAAAACGGGCGCCAGCAGCGACCACCAGATGCAGACCAGGGAAAAAAGCATGTTCTCGCGGGTGATTTTACCCTTGATGACCGACAGCAGGGCAATGATCAGGCTGATAACAAGGGACAGCAGAGGCGGAATTATATATATATTGAATTTGGGGATTATTAATTCCATGATGCTCCATGCCGGCGATCTCCCGCCCCTGAATTCCGGCAGACAAATTCTCTTTTCCAACCGGTTTCTGTCAATCGTTAATCAGTTTTACTGGATCTTCGATGCTTCCGGTTCGCCGGCCGGGCACGCCGGGGGCCGGTAATCACGCATGAGCCCGCCAGCCCGCCCGGGTTTTCTATTGACTTTATGGAGGGCGCGGTATAGAATATACCATAACGGATCCATTCATGAAGAAGTTTCGCGATTTCATCCGGCTGAGGATCAAATCCATCAGCATCACCATGAGCGTGCTGTACCTGTTCCTGGCCGTCGTGAACATGTCCTTCTTCACAATCATGATCTACGAGAACCAGATTGACCTCATTACCGAGAACGGCAAATACCGTATCAAGCAGCAGACCGAGGATTTCATCGCGGCAATCAGGAAGCTTTCCCCGGACGCGGCCGGCGGTGTCATCTTCTACAATAAGACCAGGGAAGACGTCCTCCGCGACGTGGCCGCCACCATAAAGCCCAGGCTCTCCGGCGATGACAGCCTGATCATATTCACCGAGGACGGGACGGTCCTCTACTCCTCCCGGCCCGGCCTCAAGCTGACCGGGACCGATATCAGGAACGGGATGACGGCCATCACCAACCTGGACTATTCCGGCCGCGCCCTCTATTCCACGATCGACGAAAAGAGCTTCGTCATGAAGTTTTACATCCCTCATCGCCTGAATATCCTGGGCGACTGCATCCTGCTCCTGAAAATCGAGATGCGCGATTTCCAGGAGCGCCTCTGGGAGCTGTACCGGATGATCCTTTTCATACTGGTGTTTCTCGCGCTGTTCCATGTCGCGTTCGCGATCGCGTTCAACCGCCTGTTCATACGCCCGATACAGGCTCTCCACGAAAAGAGCCTGGAAATCAGCAGGGGCAACCTGAGCGCGCGCGCCGTCTTCGACAGGGAGGACGAGATCGGCGAGCTGGCCGCCGCATTCAACGGCATGGCGGACTCGATCCAGGAAAAGATCCTTACGCTCCAGGAGCAGAACGACCTCATGGAGCAGGAGATGGACGTCGCCAGCGGCGTGCAGAAGCTGATATTTCCCTCGATGACCGGCGACAGGAACTTCACCTATGCGTCCTACTGGAAGTCGCTCACCAAGGTAAGCGGCGATTATTTCGACATCGTGACGCTGGACAAAAACCGGACCGGCATCATCATCATCGACGTTACCGGCCACGGGGTGCCTGCGGCCCTCGTCACCATGGTGCTCAAGGAGGTCTTCAACCGCGCAGCGCCCCTGTACGACGACCCGGCGGAGCTGATCTGCCATCTCAACACGGATATCATCAGCCTCCTCTCCAAAAACGAGATCGTGATGGGCGTTTATTTCACCGGCATCTACATCAT
Source organism: Spirochaetota bacterium (assembly GCA_029564515.1). Taxonomy (GTDB): domain Bacteria; phylum Spirochaetota; class UBA4802; order UBA4802; family UBA5550; genus RBG-16-49-21. The sequence continues at coordinate 4,665 of JAKQPV010000107.1, forward strand.
CTTCGACGGCAAAGAGACACTCTCCTACTGCAATGCGGGACATGACCCCGGCCTCCTGGTAAACGCGAAAACAGGGGAGATAACCTCTCTCACACGGTCGGGGAGCCCTCTCGGCGTCATCGTCGAGATGAACAAAAGCTACAAGTCCGAGACCCTGCCCCTGGGGAAGGGAGACCGCGTCTATCTCTACACCGATGGCATCGTGGAGTGCCGCAACCTGTCGAAGAAGGAATTCGGCCTCGACGGCCTGATCGCGTCCATCGTGAAAACACGCGCCTCGTCCCCGCAGGAAAGCGTCGATACGATCGTCGCCGACATACATGAGCATATCGGCTCCGGCAGGCAGCGGGACGACGCGACGCTCCTGCTCATCGAGGCACGGTAGGCGCCGCCATGCTCGCCCGGGAATACAAGGCGGAAATCACGCTTGTCCTCGTTACGGCATTCGTCATCTCGTTCATGGCCCTCCTTAACGACATCAACCGTCAGATCAGGATCAAGGAGCTGCGCATCTATTTGCTGAGCAGCAACCGCGAGGACAACAATATCGACCACATCGGCCTGGTGATGAAATACCAGCTCCATAAAAAAATGTACGAGAACCGCCTGAGCCAGGACGAGGCAGACCTCATCGAGTCGAGGGTCAACGCCATCCTCAATGCCGCCTCGACGGACCGGGCCGTGTCCATGGACCGGTACCGCTATCTCTCGCTCCCCACGCTCTGGACCATAAACGCCATGCGCTTCCTCATAGGCAAGGCCCCCATCGTGGACCCGAGCGAGGACAGCGCCCACTCCTATCTCGAGGCGGCCTACTACTACGAGCGGAACAACTGCTACGCCCGCGCGCTCGAGTCGTACGGCAGGGCGTTCGAAAGGGAGCGGAACAACGCGGCCCTTGCCTCGAGCATCATCCTGCACCAGGGGTTCTGCCAGTCGATACTCGGCAATTACAACGATGCGAAGGAGCGCTACCAGACGGTGATCCGGATCTACGGCGACCGTCCTCTCGCGGCCACGGCAATCATACTCCTCAGGTATATCGAGGGGTTCAAGTCCGAGCTCGACCGCGTCCTGAAGGAGGAGCCGGATTCGGTGGAGAAAAGCGACAAGCTCTACAAGCTGATCGCGTTCAGGGAAGCGATGGCCGTCATCAGCAGGGTCGAGAAGACGGCCCCCCCGGCAGAGCGGGCGCGGGTCGGGTATCTCAAGGGCCGCATATACGAGGACCTCTCCGAGAAGGAAAAGGCGATCGATACTTACCAGGGGATCGTTGCGGACGACCCGTCGTCGCAGTACGCGCGCCTGGCGAACCGGCGGATTTACCTGGCCGGGACCACGGCCTCCAACGGCGCCAAGGTGCGGAACCTCGCGATAATCAACAACCGGACGCTCAACGACCCGGTCCTGGAAAAAATGAAGGACCAGGAAAAGAAGCTGGTACCGGTGAAGGAAACGGCCCCCCGCGCCCCGGAGGAGGCCCGGGTGGAAGATGAAGCGGCCAGGCCGGTCATAGACATCGAAAAGCTGGAAACGAAAAAAAAGGTTGAAGAGGCGGACGCGCTTGTCCGGGACCTTGGGAATACAATCGATGCCGGGGAAGAAAATGCGCAGGCCTGTCAGGTTTCCTGGAGGATAACCACGGCCGAGGGAAACATCTTCGTGGGCGAGATTACGGCCGAGACCGAGGAAAAAATCACCCTCAAGACCCTCATCGGAAACGTCACCATTCCCGTAAACAAAATCGTGAAGCGGGAGAAGACGCGGTAGGCCCTTACGGGGAGATGGTCACATATGTTGAGCCGGTCCTCTGATTTTCATAGCTGAGCTTTATCCAGTCCGCGGACCGGGCCGTGCTCGAGATCCTGAGCTCGTCCATCTGGCCGGGCCAGCACACGGTCTCGTTATCATCCTGCGCAACTTTCGTTATCGTCGAAATTGATGCGGTAATGCTTGAAGGGGACCCCTGTGTCGAGATTGTTTGCGAGACACCGTTTTTGTATATGGCCCCGGCATTGGTCGCCGTATTGAAGGTGAGGGTCATAAACACCCAGGTATTGAACGGGTAAAACGTGTTTGGATCAACCGGTGCATAAAAATAATTATTACCGTCAACATACAGGCTCGCTGCGATTTCACTCCCGGCGTTTGGATCGAGATAGTATTGCCATCCATTCGAGCTGAAACCTGATACCTTTGCATAGAGCGGGACCCAGGGTGACAGCCAGGAACTGTTCCTTCGTATCCAGAAGGACAGGGTTATGCTGTCCGGTTGAAGCAAGGTATTAGCGCCCATGCTCACCATGTTATTGGTGCCGTCAAAGTTGAGCCCCTTCCCCACCTGTCCCGTAATGCTGTCCCCGGCAGCCATGCCGCCCGGTGTGCCGTCAATATTGTTGTCAGTGCTATCCGCGATAGTGCCACCTGACGGGTCTTCGCCCATGTGCCACACGCCCGCGTACCCGTTCGTGGAGTTGAACACGCCAGACGGATTCTGGCCATCCGGGGCCGTGGCATTGCCGAAGTACATGGTAAACTGGTCCGTGGTGCCGCTGTGGACCAGCGGGTAGCGCACCCACACCTCCGCCAGGTTGTTCGCCTGGTCCCAGCGCTCGATCTCATAGTCAAGCGCGCCGTATGTTGCGTCGTAAAACCGTATGTCCGGCGCGCCCGCACGGACCGCGTCTATTATCGCTGCATCAGTGATTCTCACGAGGACCGGGAAATGGCTCACGTTACCGGCAAGGCCCAGGGCCGGCGTATTCAGGGTAATCGTTCTTGTTTCGGAATAATCCGCATACGCCCCCTTGACCACGGACACGCTCGTTATGTTGCAGGTCGGATTGTCATCGCCCCGCACGTAAATTGTGAAGCTGCCGGCCGGTAGCGCGTCGAAGCCCGGGATTTCGGACAGCGTGGTGACGCCGGAGGCCGCGCCGTCGAGCCAGGCTCCGCTGTTAATTCTCATATCATGCGTGTTGGATGGTACCGTATCACTGAAAGTAAGAGTATCGGTCCCCTCGACCGTCGCTCCAGACGATGGTGAGCTTATCGTAATAGTAGACCCAGTTTTCGTAAGATTGGCAACTTCCACGTGATTGCAGGAGTCAATCGTTGCAGTGCCCCTGATATAAAGTGTAAACGAACTCGGTAGCGAGTTGAAATTTGTTATTGCCGAAAAGGTCGAGCCGCTTGTGATCGGATACCAGTTGGTTCCGTCCCCTGAAGCCTGGTGCGTCGTTTCCAGCGTATCGCTATCAGTGAATGTTATCGCAGTGCCGCCGCACACGCTCGCACCGGAAGAGGGAGAAGTTACCGAAAGCGTCACGTCCTTCTTGTGAAGGGAAATGCTTGTCTGATTACAGCCATCCATTCCCCTCAGGTAAAATGTAAAGTCTGAATCGCAGGCCGCCGCGCTGAAACCCGGGACCTGGTAAAGCCTGGTGCTGTTGCTTGTGAACGACACCCACGATGTTCCATTGACGCTGGCCTGCCATGAGGTTTCCAGCGTATCGCTGTCCGTAAAGGTGATCCGGTCGTGGCCGCACACCTGCGCGCCGGATGCAGGTGAATTTATCGCAAGGGTAAGGCCCTGTTTCACCACGCTCACCCTGATGGAGTTGCACAGGTTTTCGCCCGCCAGGTAAAAGGTGAAATCGACGCCGCAGGGAAAGGCCAGTTCGTCCGTGAAGCCGGGTATGTCGGAAATCACGGTCACGCCGCTCACCGCCTCGATCCAGTTTTCCTTGTCCAGCGAGACCCGGTGGTAGGTTTCCGATGCGTCCGCGTCGCTGAAGATGAGGGGCTGGTGGCCGCACACCTGCGCGTCAGGCAGGGGAACCGCACACGAGACGGTCGGCTCCAGCGCGACGCATTTCGCGACGGGAATATACTTGAGGTCGGATTCCGTGAGCACGCTGAAGCCGTTGTTGCAGCCGGTCAGCACGGATACCAGCATGACGCACGCGTAAACGGCCATGCGTGCGAAGGCCCTCTTCGGTCCGAATATGATTGTCGCGTTTTTCATCTGTTAAGCCCGGATGACGGCCAGTGCCCGGCGTGCCCCCTGTATGGTACAGCACGGCGGCGCCAATCGTGCAACTTATTTTAATATCGGCGAAGACCAGAGACGGTATGAGAACCCCACGGACCCGCCGACGGCATGCACCGGCAGGCCGCTGTCCATGATATACATATACCGTACCTGTGCCGAGAGTGAAAACTCCTTTACATGATACTCATACCCCGCGAGAAGCGTCATGAGAAAATGGACGCCGGACCGGCGCCGCGGGAGATCCCGGTTTATCGCGTCGAAGTAACCGGCCCCGGGAAGCCCGGCCAGCAGGAGGCTGCCCCAGCTGTTTTTATAAGCCGGGACCAGCCAGGCGGGTCCGGCCTGGGCGAAATACCCGGTCAGTCTCTGGTTTGATTTACAGAAGACAGCCCGCTCGAAATCGAGGTAACCGGCCTCAAAGCGTATCCCCGGTATGCCCATATGCCCCTTCCGGAAGAGGCCTTCAAGGCCCTGGTCATAGGTCACTTGCAGCGTCATGCCCCCGGGAACCTTGTTCATCAGGCCGCCGGTCACCATGGCGTAGTACGCGGCCGAAAATCCAATGCGGCCGAAAAACCAACCCGGCTCCCTTGTGCCGTAATCTTTCAGTGGCTTGCGTTTTGATATCATCTTGAGGGAGGTTTCCTCTTCCCTCTCCTTCTTTTTCTTTATACCGTCTTCGATGTTTCTCTTGATTTTTTCCTCATCAACCTTGATGTTCAGTTTCAGCTGGATCTTCACGTCTTCCTTGTACGACCGGGTCTCGTATTTCTCCTTTACGTTTTTTTTCATGACGGTAAACGTACCATATGAATTGGCGATCACGTAATGAGTGTCGGTCTCCTCAATTATCTTGCAGATTATAACGGTCCCGTCGGAAAGCCTGAACGTGTCGGCACGAGCCCCCATCCCATGGAACAGGAGAAATCCTGCCAGCGCAAACGATAATGCCCATTTTGCATTTCTCATACCCAGGACAAAACCCCTTCCCGCAACCGGTACCGCATTGTCAGATTCATCCCCATCCCCATGATACTGCCCGCATGATTGCACCGGAGAAGCTCCTTCGGCGCCCATATCCGCTCATAGCAGGCGACAAATCAACTCACACGGACCCGTAAAATAAGTCAATTGCCAAATGCACTTGATTAACCGAACCTGTGCCCAGTCGCGGCTCTGACCCCCAGATCTTGCAGACGCGGCTCTGACCCCGAGCCTCTCAGTTATTATAGACGAGGCTCTGACCTTCCTAGCATCTAAAAATTTCGTTGAGATCAAAATGATATACCACAATCGTGAATTCTTCGACAGTTTTTTATTATAAAAAATTGAATATAAAATTTCAGTATCCAAAAACCCCGATTAATAATACTTCACTTAAGGGCATAAGTCAATAAAAAAGCCCAGCCGGGCTTGTTTTCAAACATAATTGATAAAATATTTCTCTGTATTTCAATCATTCTGAGCAGAATCTCAATTTTATCCGAATTCTTTTACATTAAGCATGGGGAATACTATTTTCCGCAGCTCTTTCTTGGAAAACTTCCCGACGCTGGTTTTCGGTATCTCCTTGATGAACACCACCTCGTCCGGCAGCCACCATTTCGCTACCCTGGTCTTGAGAAAATCGATGATCTCATCTCTGGTTATCGCTGCGGCATGCTCGGGCCGCGGCACCACACAGGCGCAGGGTCGCTCCTGCCACTTTTCGTGCGGTATCCCGATAACAGCGGCTTCCTGCACCTTGGGATGGCTCATGATGGTGTTTTCAAGGTCAACCGATGATATCCACTCTCCCGCGCTCTTGATCATGTCCTTCACCCGGTCCACCAGCGTGATGTAGCCCTCGCTGTTTATCGTGCCGATGTCGCCGGTGTGGAACCATCCGTCCTTGAATATGCGCTTGCTGGTTTCCGGGTCCCTGAAATACTCGCTCGCGATCCAGGGACCGCGAACGCAGATCTCGCCCATGTCTTCGCCGTTCATTGCCGCAACCTTGCCTTCCGGCGTGATGATCTTCACCTGTAGCCCGGCTACCGGCATGCCGGCCGTGGCCTTGATCTTGATCTTATCATCCACCGGGAGGCCGGCCATTGAGCCTTTCAGGAGGGACATGGTCACGATAGGCGAGCACTCGGTCGAGCCGTAGCCCTGCACCATGGGCACGCCGTATTTCTTCTCGAACGACTCCATGAGGTGTATCGGTATGCCCGACCCGCCGGAGGCGAACAGGCGCACCGTGGAAAAATCATGCTCGCCGCCCGCCTCCAGGTACTGGTGGAGCATCATCCATATGGTGGGGACGCCGTACGAGTAGGTCACCTTCTGCTCCTTGATGATCGTGCAGATTGACTTCATGTCCAGGATCTGCCTCCCGGGCAGGACCACCTTGAGTCCCATGAGGGGACTCACAAAGGGAGCGCCCCAGGCGTTTGCATGGAACATGGGTACTATGAGGAGAACGCAGTCGGTCTCCTGCGAGCCCAGTGTAGCAACCACCATGTAGGAGTGCATGACCAGGCCGCGATGGCTGTAGACCACGCCCTTGGGGTCACCGGTCGTGGCGGAGGTGTAGCATATCAGGCACGGATCGTTCTCGTCCAGGTCCATGGGAAAATCATACTGCTCCGGGAACGGGGCGATCAGGTCGTCGTAAAGCACCGCGGGCGAAAGCTTCGTCTGGGGCATCTTTCCTGTCTGTGACAGTATCACGTACTGTTTCACGGTCTTGAGCCTGTCCATGACCGGCTCGAGCAAAAAGCATACGTCCTCGTCCACGAAGATGACCTTGTCCTCCGCGTGGTTGATGATGTAGACGAGGTGTTCCTGGGAGAGGCGGATGTTCAGCGTGTGCAAAACCCTGCCCGTGCAGGGTGCCCCGAAATAGAGCTCGAAGTGCCTGTGGTTGTTCAATGCGAAGGAAGCCACGCGGTCGCCCTTTTTGAGCTTCAGCGAATCAAGCGCGTGGGCGAGCTGGCACACGCGCCGGTACCACGCGCCGTAATTATAAGTGAACGTGCCGCCGGGATACACTGACACGATCTCCTTTTCGGGAAAATAGGTTGCCGCACGGAACATAAAATCGGTGATCAGGAGAGGATAATTCATCATGGCCGGACCTCCACACGTTCTATTGTGAGAAAGCGCGCCCCGGGGCGTCGCCGCTGGTCTTCGGTTCAGAATGAGATTAATATCACCCGTCTGGCAGAGAACAAAAATTGTTGTATTATAGCTTTTGTAATACAGTCTGTCAAACCATATTCATGCTATATTACTGATTTGTAAGAGGCGGTTAAAACTATTTTAGTTAAAAATGCAAATTCAATACAATATACAACAGGCTCTGACCCCATATCGAAAGAAAGGGGTCAGAGCCTGGGTACTAACCAAATTAATTAAGTTATATAAACATTCCTGAAAGACGTAACTATTGAATATTTTACTGACTTTAATGCTAGAATTGTCATTTAATAAAAAGCGAGCGGAAATTACCGCTGCGGCAGGGATTATATGTGGATTTGAATAAAGGGTTCATGGTATTGAGACAGAGCATGCCTTCCTGCAGGTTCTGCTCGGTTTTCGTCTACTCTCCTGCTATAACCCGCTGAAGCAAGCCGATTATCAGCCAGCGACCTGTTCAATCGAAGCTCTCTCGAACACTGCGCCTGCATTTACATCCATGTCGTCTTCCATGTCAGAAAAAAGTCGCGACGAGCTGGCCACCTTGATCACGGGGACGCAGGGTAACCCGACCGGGGTGCCCTGCCGGTCGTGAAGGTACAACCGAGCGATTTCTCACTGATGGAGCTCATGCCGCCGTGCATGTTCCCGGGCGCGATGAAGTACGCCGCCAGCCCCACTGCAGGATTGGCGGTAAAATCGGAAAATGCGACAGACCCGCCGCACTCAAGGACGAGCCGGAGCGCTGGAACGACCGATCGACAGGGTGACAAGACCAGATCCATGTACCGCACGTGGTTTGCCGTTTTTCATCGAACAGCTAGTACAGGACATACGAAACGGTTATACCGAATTTGACAACTATCTCGCCTTCTCCGGACGGCCCTCCCTCGTCAACCCGCAGCCCTCGCTTTGTATACAAGTACAAGATCTGTTCTGTTGGAATGTCGGCATTGACGACCCATTCCTGATAACTATTATTGACTCCTGAAACAACTTTGTCTTCTCCATTGTTTTTCGAACAGGTGAGAGTATGGCTGCCGGTATGGTATCTGACCGGCATAACCATTGGATAATAAATGCTGTTTGCGTCACACCCCACGCAATCATCTACTTCATCATAGGGAGGATCGCCTGCGTCTTCATCAGCGGTAAGAACATAGAGCGTTATGCCCTGGTTATCTTCCATTGGGATATTGTTAAATTGTATCCCCGCCATGGTCGCCGGCCATTGAGAACCGCCAAGCGGGCAATACGCGGCTTGATCCCTGTTGTGCGGTGCGGGAATTTCCGTAGCCAGGTAGCCGTTATTAACGATGACATAGGCCACATCTTCCCAGCAACCCCTGTCAAGATTGGCTATGAAAGGGCCATAAAAGCGATTCCAGGGCGAAGGAGCGGGTGATGCGGCTTCAGCCGTGGAACTTGCGGTGATTTTCCAGTATGCATTGAAATCGCCATTCCATGCTGACATATACCACATGGATGCAACCCTGATGTTGATATTCATGCGGGGTTGCCTGGCGTTCCCGGCTAAATTGATGACATACGATGGTGTGTTCGTGGCTGTGCTGCTGATTGTTATGGCGGCATTGTTTTTCAGCTCAATGGCGTAATCAAGCGGATCAAACCGCAGCCTGAATGTCGCCGAACCGCCGATTGGGATGGTCGCAGGCATGCCAGGCATGCCGGTGGTATCGATATCGTAGTGCTGGTAATCACTGCCACTCCAGTTCAGGCTGTTTATTACAAGCGGCGCTGTTCCATTATTATGTATAGTGAACATCCTCCAGTCACTGGCATGATGCACGTCTCCGTCGGCGCCCCATGATCCGAAAGTATAGGTGTACCCGCTGGGAAAGTCACTACCACCGGGATTCAAAATTTCGATGCCCGGCTGCAATGAATGACCGGTCAGGTCAATAATGAAAGACCCCAGGCCAGGATCGCTGGTGTTGATGGTTACATACGAGTTATGGCTTCCCACCGACGTTGGATTGTACCTCAGGGTAATTGTCGTGCTTTCGTCCGGCGACAGGAGAGTATCGGGAGTGTCCCACTGCAGCGTGTAGTTGTCCGTATCGCTCAGGGTAATGCTGTAGATGCTCAGATCATATGTGCCGTCGTTTCTGATTGTATAATTTTTATCCGGGCTCTGCCCGTTCAGGCTGACTCCCCCAAAATCGTGCGACGGATGTGGACCGGCGGCCAGGCAGGTCCCGCCCTCATGCACGCATATGTCTGGCTGTACCGAGTCGCCCTCGAGGATGATCTGGAAGCCGGGGTCGGCCCCGTCATTACTGTCAATGGTCAGCGTCGTGAAATGATCATCGGCTGTCATCGGATGGTAGGTGATGTTGAGGACCACATAGTCCCCCGGGGCCACGGAACAGGGCGTGGCCGGCCCGGTGCAGGTGAAGTGCTGTCCTGACGCAAGGCTTATACCAGTAATGTTCAGGTCGCCCGTTCCAAGATTGAGCACCAGGAGAGAGGCGGGATCCGACTGGGTGCCCAGCAGCTGGCTTCCGAAATTATGACTCTGACCGCTCGTCATGCTCGTGCTGCCGTCAACGACATCAATATCCGGTATCGGCAGGGTCGTCGAGGTGCCGCTGATGTACGCGCGGTACCGGCATGCGGGATCGACACCGTCGTCGTAGGCGATGATTATGGTGTCGTAATAGGTCCCCGGGGCCATGTACTGGAAATCCACTATCAGAGGTGCGGACCCACCAGCCGGTATCGGCGCGGACGGCACGGTGTCCAGTATAAAAACGCTGCCGTCGGACATGACGGTGTTGATAGCGTCTATCGTAATTGGCCAGGTCCCGTTGTTTTTAACGGTGAACACGCACAACACCTGTGCGTCCACCGTCCCGATGTTGTAGGGCTGGGCGTCGTTGTCGGGTATGGTGGTGTTGCCGCGCTTTACTTCCATCTTGCCCTGAGGTATTTCGGTACGTTCGCATGCCACGGTCACGTTGTAGGGCGTATAGTCCGGACCCGTGCTGATTGACACGACCGCAGCCCGGTAGCCGTCGTTATCAATCAGGGACTGGAAATTCACCCTGAAAACGGTCTGCGTGGAGGGTGCCAGCGTCTGCGGGAGGGTGATGCCGCTTATAGCAAACCGGTCGGCATACTTTCCGGTCATGGTGATGACCTCGAGGTTCACGTCCTCGACCCCGGTATTCCGTACAGTGAGATCAATCCACTTGGCGGTCGTCGTGGTGGTGAAGCCCATGTCGATAAGCTCGCCGGGTTTGACCTCGTCGGCTCCGTTGAACAGCGATATCTCCGGCAGGGGCCTCAGGTCGAGCAGCGACATCATCTGCTGTTTCATCGCGGCAATGTCATTCTCCATGTCGCCCAGCATGCTCTCGCAGGATGATAGGGAGACTGCAAGCACACCCAGGATTGCAAACCTGATCGTCTTACGCAGCAAGTTTTTCATGACAATGCCTCCGTGAATCCTGTCGCACGTGCCTGCCCTGGCGGAATACCGGTGGCGCGTCATGGTTTCTTCCTCTGACGGATGCGTATATGTTAATGTCGCGGGGTGAAACCGCGCATTGTTACAGCACTATCCGGCTGGGAAGATACCTTCACGACATCAAGCCAGACTACACAAATTTACCTTATGGTTTACAATTATAATGGAGAGGATGCCTTTTATCAAGGAAAAAACAGAGGACGAGCCACTTTATCAGCTACAGCCCTCATCGATCTCTGCGCCCTCAGCGTTGAACATCAATCAACTTCATTGTTTATGAGTTTCACCAGCTCCGGCAGTACCTCGCCCGCCCTTCCCCGGATAAAGACATCCGTGATGTCATTGGTGAGGCCCGTGGTCGAGATATTCACCTCGATGATACGGGCCCTGTTCTTCTTCGCCAGGTACGGGAGCTCGGCCGCCGGATTCACCACCGCCGATGTTCCGACCACGAGCATGGCATCGGCCGAGCTCGCCATGAGCCGCGCCTCGCCGATGGCGCTGAAAGGGAGCATTTCGCCGAAAAAGACCATGCCCGGCTTCAGGACCGAGCCGCATACCGGGCAGAGCGGGTCCCCGGTGACGGGGTCAGAGCCTCCGCCGTCAATCACGGGGCCAGAGCCCCCGCCATCATATTCGCACCCGCATATCAGGCAGCGCAGCCTATCGAGCGAGCCGTGCAGCTCGATCACGCATCGGCTTCCGGCGCGTTTATGGAGTCCGTCAATGTTTTGCGTGATCACTCCCTCGAGCCGGCCCACCTCTTCCATGCGGGCCAGAGCCCGATGCGCCGGGTTCGGGTGCGCGGCGCGCGCGACAGCGATCAGCTCGCGCGCCATCTCCCACACACGGTGCGGGTCTTTCGTGAAAGCGTCGATGTGAGCGAGCGAAGGATCATGCTTCCCCCAGAGACCGCCACTGCCGCGGAAGGGCGGAATGCCGCTTTCAGCGGAGACACCCGCACCGGTCAGAGCCACGACATAATGCGACTTCGCCAGGTACTCGGCCGCCCTTTTGAGGTTATCGTTCATCCAGGAGAGAATATCATTTAGCGTATTTAATACAATGTATTTCCGGTTGTTCCTAAATTAAAAATCAGACGGTTTTTCAGATTAATAAAACATTAATTCCGGTTTTAACCAATTATTGAAATAGTTCATAATATGAACGTAATTCATTCAATTTCTTTAAGTTGACAAATAGATTATCATTACAATAATACCGCAACTGTATCAGATTCGGCTCAAAAGGGTGTATATATATAATCCTATGATTACGCGCTACACCCGCTGAAATCCAGATACAGCTGCGTTACCTTTTCCGAACCACCTGCTTATCGCGGCGCGGGTGCCCTGATAAATCCGAGGCCCGGCTGCTGTCATTCGCGCGGCAGGGACCGAGGGAAATTTGCCGTGTGATGCAGCCATTCTGCAAGGGGGCCAAGATGGACGACCTTACCTACAACACGCCGTGGCGCCAGACCGCATCGGCAATATACCGCATGCCGTCCGACGGCAGGATATGGGGCACCTACGAAGCGGACGTATCGCGTACCATGGCATTCATGAAGAAGAAGAAGGACGCCGGCATCAGCCTGACCCTCACGCACATGCTGATCGCAGCGGTGGCGCGCGCCTATCGCGACGACGTGCCGGAGCTCAACTGCTTCGCGCGGCGCGGCAAGATAATCCACCGCGACTCCGTCGGCGTGTTCGTATCAGTGGACATCCCCGAGTCCCGGGAGATGACCGGGTTCCTGATCGAGCGCGCAGAGGAAAAAGGCGTGGACGAGATCTACGACATCATGACCGAGAAGGTCGAGAAGTACCGCGCGCGCAACGAGTCGGGCGCCGTTACCTCGAAATACATCTTTGCCAAAATTCCCTGGCTCCTCCGCCGTCCCCTGTTCCTGGTATTCCGCTTCATCCTTGCCACGCTCGGCCTGCCCATTAAAGCCATCAAGGCGGACCCGAGCTCTTTCGGGAGCGTGCTCATATCCAATATCGGAACCCACGGCCTGCAATACGGCATGGCGGCGATACTGCCCGTCTCGAACCTCCCGGTGGTCGTGCTCATGGGCCTTATCGAGAAGAAGCCGGTGGTGCGGAACGGCCGTGTCGTGGTCAGGGACATGCTCCCCCTCTCCTGCACCCTGGACCATCGCGTGTGCGACGGGTCCATGGGCGGCAGGCTGGCGCGGGCCGTACAGCGTTACCTTCTCGACCCGGAATCGCTGGATATAGCAGTTCCCGACGAGCCCCTGGCGGTAAAAGTCGCGGTCAAATAGCTCCGGAGCAGCCCTCCGTGGCAGGCACTCCGGCGCGTGCGGGCCTGTTATATCAATCCATTAATTATTGCCCGAAACCCCTGTTGCCCCGGTATACCGGAAAGCCAGGTTGAAATCGCGGCATGGCCGGTAATAATTGGTTTGACATAAACCGTACATGCCGCTATTGTTTTACCGGTCATTTTGCCGGAATTATTTCTGTTATCAATGTTCCCTGTTCCCGAAGCCCGGTACTCGTGAGGGCATCAGCCCATGTCTGCATGGGCGCATTCATTTACGAAAGGAGCTCAACCATGACAATTCACCGATTCCAGGGTAACCGCACACATATGCTGCTTCCTGTGATCATGGCGATTTTCATTGCGCCCATTATGTTCCTCGCGTCCTGCTCGGATTCGGAGCAGCGGCTGACCAACGGGGACGCCATGTCAAAGGTCATACTCAACCTGGGCGGTGCAACAGCCTCATCCGGGGGCATCAGGGCAGCCTCGGCGCCCTCCAACATCACATCAGTCAACGTAACGGTCACGGGCGCGGGCATGACGCCCATCACAGTCACCGATACTGCCCTGGGAGGCACCATCGAGCTCAGCGTACCGGCAGGCCCTGCCCGGCTCTTCGCCGTGGTGATCACCACGACAGACGGCGTCTATTCCGGCACCGCGGTCGCGTCGCTTCCCGCGGGCGCGACCGTGTCCGTGCCGATTGTCATGGAAAGCGGCGGGCTGTTCGGCTTTTCCAACGAGGGGTCGATTGAGAACCCGATCGTCCTTTCACTGGACACACCGTCATACTCTTTTACCCGGCTCGGATCGGTAGGCAGGGGTAAAAGTTATTACTCCATAGTCGACACGGGCACGCACGACTTCCTGAATATATCCATCACGGCCCTTACCGACGACGCCGACCTGGTCTCGTACGCTGGCGACCCCAACTATTACGAAGTGGTGTCCCCTAATTTTGGGCAAAACTATTGCGGCCGCACCAAGGACGAGTCCATCAGCGCCTTCATATTCCCGTCGCCCTATTATTTCGTGGTTGACGGAAGCCACACGAAAAACGGCGCGCGCTTCATGATCAATTGCATAGCCCACAACGGCATGGTCTCAGATGGGCCGCCTATAGCAAATGGTCCTTCCGATGCAAACATTGTTCCAATAGGGATGCCCTATGATTCGAGAGTATCGGACACCTTTTCTATAAACTACTACACTTCTATAGTCAAGCCTGGCACGCAATACTGGATCAATGGGTATAATCTGTCTTCATGCATCTTAACAGTCTACTAGGACTTTTTCATCACAACCGGTACTACTCCCTTTACAGCCGGGATGATGCCCGCGTTTTTCACCGTGCATTACCCGTTTACTCCTACGCCCGTTTCATTCACCCTCGAAGTGGTAACCCACGAGGGCACGGAGGCGAACCCGGTTGAGCTGTATGCCAGCGACATATTCGATGAAGGCCGCGCAAATTTTTGCATGGTCGGCGGCGGATCCGGGTCAAGCTACTACCGGGTCCCGATTGATGTATTGAATTTTTACGAAGTCAGGCTTTCCAGTTTAAGCAATGACATTGGCCTCGTTGTATACAGCGGACCTTCCTTCAGCTCGCCTGAGCAGCTGGGCATGTCAAATTACTCCGGCACATCGGATGAAACCGTGGCTTTTGATATCGGTGAAGGCGATCTCCCGGACGGTAATATATATATTAAAGTTTCTGACAGTAACGGCTCCGGTGCCACCTTCGTATTGAGCGTAAAAAAGACCATATACTGACGATCTCGAGCAAGAATGGCTTTTTACAAAGCGGCGCCTGCTGACGCCGCTTTTTTATCACATCCCTGCCTCTCATCCCGGTCCGCACCTGTGCCGAACCAGTCGATGCAAGCGCTTGCGGACCCTATCAGGACGCTAACTTCTTTGTACTTCTCACCCACTGCTAAGCCCGACCAGGCCGGAAGCAGTCGCGAGCGGCTGAAAAAATTTGACCGCTGCCCTCCCCGGCGTTATTATTAAGTACTGTCCTGCAGGCAGTGAGGATGCTCTGACCCCTTGTTTTTAACGGGTCCTGGCGCACTCCCCGCAGGGTCAGAGCCCGGGCCATTTAAAATGAGGCAGAGGCCTCTAGCAAGGAGTACAACCATGAAACGTTTTTGTTTTAAAGAATACACGTGCATCAGGCTAGTAACCCTAATTTCGGTGCTGTCTTTTACGACGTTTATTTTATTTTCGTTTACGTCATGCTCTGACCCCGAAGAACGCCTGACAGGCAGCGACTCCATGTCCACGGTCATCCTGGACCTCGGCGAGGCCCCTGCCGATGCCGAAGGCCCGATGCTGGCGCAGGCGCCCCCGGGGATCGTCTCGGTTTCGGTAACGGTCACCGGGCCCGGTATGAGCCCGATATCGATCACAGAAACGACCATTGACGGGGTCAGAGCCCTAAGCATACCGGCTGGTCCGGCCCGACTTTTCACCGTGCAGGTCGGCACACTGTCTGAATATTATATCGGCACCGCGGTCGCAAACCTTCCTGCCGGAGTGACCGTGTCCGTACCGATTATCATGGCATGGGGAGGTTGGATCGGTCCCGGTCCTCAGTAAGGCAGTAGGCTCTGACTCACAACCTGGGACCAGGCTCTGACCCCCCCACTATATTTTAGAACAAATGAAATAATTTTTGCTCTGACCCCTGTTTTCCTCCCATTTTTTTTTCAATTCCCCGACCTCCATTCGTAGTACTCTTCTGGAGGAACATATGA
>JAKQPV010000127.1:0-4626 GCA_029564515.1 Spirochaetota bacterium
TCCGGCCAGCTCGACGGATCGTCCACCATCTGGGCGAAGATAACCGCCCGCGCGGCAGCCAGCGGCCGTCTCGCCCACCACAAATGAAGCGTGCTCGGATGCCCGTGCCGGATGGACTTCTCCCGCGCCGACGCCTTGTTAATCGCCTCCAGCGGCAGGGCGACCTCGATGAGTTTTTTCCGGATTACAGCCATTCAGGAAATCTCCCGTCGGTTTTGTAGGCAGCTTTGTGCCGGAATTGCAATCATTCGCTTGCAGGTTGCAATACCTGCAATTTCAACCCGTTGATGTGAAAAAGGAATTTACTTAACAGCCGCCCCCGATTGCAACCTGATAGCGATCACTATTCCCCATGGTTGCAATCCGGCCGTTCAGGCCCGGGATACCAATGACCTGCTCGAGTAGCCCCATGGACGTGAACAAGCCCTTGTTTTTTCATCTCTCGCAGCAATACCTGAATTTGATTGCGCGAAAGCGCAGGAAGCACCTGGCGAAGCTCCTCCATCTTGGCGCCGACCGCCTGGTTTTCCTCGATGTGCTTTTGGAGCAGGGCCTTGTTGGTATCCCGGTCAAGTCCGCGTTTTCGCGTGTAGACGCCGGCCTTGCCGAGATGGCGGTAGAATCGTCGGGAGAGAAGCAGGCGTGTTGCCCGGCCACGTCCATGGCGTTCAATGATTTCCTGTTCCAGAAGATGCTCAACCCGTGATTTCAGGATATCGGGCACAGGACGGCCCCGATGAACAAAATCGACCACGAGGAAATCATCCGTGCTGAATGTCGCCAGTCGTTCCCTGCCGATTTCTTCCAGAAAGCGCAGGAACTCCGGATCCAGGATTTCGCCGTAGAGTGTAAGCCATACGGAGTGCGCATCCGTGCGGGAAAAATCCGGAAGCCGTTTGCTCTGCCTGATGCACTCCCGGAAGATAAGGTCCACTCCCTGTCCGGCCCGCTCTACAAGCCCGCATTTGCTGAGGACCTCTGCAATGCGGCGGTTCCTGGGATTCTGCTGCCAGAGTATATTCTCCGGGGTGATGCCGGGAGGGAACCCCCCGGGGCTGACAACTTCAATGCGACGGGGATATTGACGGACAAATACGGAGCCGCTGCTTCGGTAGTCGCGATGGCTCACAGCATTCAGAATTGCTTCCCGAACCGCGCGCTCGTTGAAGGTCGGGACGTCCCAGACAAACAACCCCTGCTGGAAATGCTGGAGATCATTGCGCAGGTTGATGAGTCGCCAGATTTCATCCAGTACGGGGAGGAAGCCCTGTCGGAACTCCCGTCGTTCGGCGGCGGGCCCAGGCGCGTCGCTGGACCGATATTCGAATACGACTTCTGCCTGTCCGAGGTATCGTCCGAGGGCTTCCCGCTTACCGAGCAGAATAAGCGCAGCGTACGTCAATTGCCCGCACACGACCAATTCCGCATCCGCAAGGAGTTGTTCCACGGAACGTGAAGCAATGTTCTGGTCGGTCGCTTTCCGTTGCCATAGGCGTCGCAGGGTCTCTATGGCATCCGGATCAAGGTCTTCCAGCCGTGCCGGCGTGCAGAGCTCGGCAGAAAAATCCGGTCCGTATTCATCATGTATGCGGCGTAGCTGTTCGTCGGTCATCGGGACCAAAGAATCCCCTGCCCGCATCAAGAAAGCGCCTTTGTATTGCCAGGCTGTTCCCGGAAGTCGCCCTGGAACATGGACAAGCAATACTCTCTTGCCTTCGTGCATGTACTCTTCAATTGGGATTCGGCGGTGCAATTGCTCGTAAAGACCTGCCTCAGTACGACCTGGCTCAAGAAAAGCCTGTGTTCCGACGACCTCACGCGGCCGCCTGTCCGTGACACCCAGCACCATGGTTCCGCCGCCTTCGTTTGCCAAGGCGACACAGTAGTTCACGAGCTCCTCGAATTGGTAACTGGTAGCCGCAGTTTTGAATTCGATGCGATTCCCTTCCGGACTTGCCAGAAGCACCTGAAACTGTTCAGGGGTTGTCATCTTGGCACCCCCGCCCTTGCCAGCAATTCGCCGAAATCGTAGTTCACGCTCGTGACGCCGAAATCCGGCTCGCGTTGGAATGGACGCCTCACGTAGTGAATGCGATGGGCGTTGCCTGCCGTGAACTCGACAATGGCCAGGATAAAGTCCTCTGGCTTGTTCAGGGAATAGAGGATTTCGTTGCGGGTTACGGTGATCGTGGCTGCGCCGGAAATTCTGCCTTTCACTTCGATGAACCGCAGCTTCCCCGTTTGTGGATCCCGGCTCTCGATATCGTACCCGAGCTTCTCTGTTTCCCGGTCAACAGGCTCGAAGCCCAGGCGGCGCTCTATCTCCATTACGGCGCTGCGGGCAGCCGCAGCCGAAACCGTCGTGTCGATGGCTTGCCCGACAGGTGGTTGGCTTTGTCCCGTCATTTTGAGGATCAGCCCCACCGGAACGACTACCAGCGCCCCCATAACCACTGGGGGCAAAGCTGAAATCTGCGCTTCCTGCTCCAACTGCTCCATTCGTTTCTGCAGGCGCGCCTGGAGCTCGTCGGCCCGCCGGCGGGCCTCTTTAGAGTTCAGGCGGGCGTTGGCCTTTCCGGCCTGCTCCTGCAGTTTCAGCTCCTCGGCACGGTGATCCCAATAGGTGATCTCTTTGGTCAGCCGATCCTTGACCGCCGCGCGGGTCTTCTCGATCCATTCGAGGCGGCGGCTGCGAACCTCCTGCAGGTGCTCCGGAACGACGTGGGTAATGGCGTACCCCTGGGCCTTCTGTTCCAGTTCGCGCGCGATCCATGCGCATTCCGGACGCTCCAGTATGGCCTTCACGTCCGGTTCGTCTTTCCGCAGGGGCCGATAATCGAGGTAGGGCGCGTAATGGAGGTGCCGGGCTTGGCCTGCCGAATCCATTTCGATGTATAGCATTCGGCGTGAGACGGCCCGGCGCTCCCCGGAACGGGTCAGACTCGCGTCCTGAACGGTATGCTCCAGGTAGCAGAGCACCCTTGGCGCCTCCCCCGTGTCGCGTTCATCGATAAGTACGGTACCGCGTCGCAACAGGTCACGATGACGCTCCAGGGTCAGATCGAGGGTAGCATCGAGAAGCGGGTGCCCCGGGCATATGAAAGCAGCCAACGTCTGGCCCTGGGGTGAAATCAGCGATTTTTCGAATACGGCACGTTCGTAGCGCGACAACACCGGCTCGCCGATCCCGATGAGGCGGTCACGATTGCGAACGGGCGCCGGCACGTGGGTGATTTCGTATCGCCGTGTCTCGCGTTGACGAACGGTCCCGCCGAGGTTCTGGAAGGCCTCCAGGAAGAAGGATTCGATGTAATGCGGCTGCAGCCTCCGCGCTTCGGCCCGCTCCATGTCCTCCCGGACCCGCCGGACACGGCTCACGTCCATGGTCTCGTGGGCGAGGGCGCGCTCTTCCAGGAGGTCTTCCATCCGTGATTTGTCGACGGCGTCGGTGATGACCCTTGTCAATCGGGCGCGCACTTCCGGCAGGTCGCCGTAGCGGATTGCCTCTATGAGGAGGTCACGCAGTGGCTTTCCTTCGAACTGCAGCTTCCCGAGGACGTCGAACACCTGACCGCCGAGGGCCTGTCGTGCCTCCTCGAGCTTGTCCAGCAGGGTTCGGTATACGTCGCCCTCCCGGGTTTCCTCCGCGACAAGATTCCAGAGGTGGCATACCTCGGTCTGGCCGATGCGATGGATTCGCCCGAACCGCTGCTCCAGCCTGTTGGGGTTCCACGGCAGGTCGTAATTGACCATCAGGTGGGCCCGCTGGAGATTGACTCCTTCGCCCGCAGCGTCGGTGGCAATCAGCACCTGTACTTCCGGATCGTGTTTGAAGGCCTCCTGTGCCTTCATTCTCTCCTCTCGGCCCATCCCGCCGTGAATAACGACGATGGCTTCCCGCCGGCCGAGGAGCGTGGTCACCCTCTGCTCCAGGTAATTGATCGTGTCGCGGTGCTCGGAAAAGACCACCAGTTTCTGCCGGACGGACGGGACCGGCTTTGGCCGGCTTTTCGCATCGTATTGCGCCGTTTCTTCCGCAACGCGGTTTACAATGGCCGCGGGTGTGAAGATTTCGGAGAGCAGGTTGGCAAGCTCCCGCCATTTCCGGTCTTCCCCGCTTCGCCTTACCGACAACGCAAGATCCTCGATCTGCCGGAGGGTTTCTATCTCCGCCTTCAGCTCTTCAATGGTGCGGGCAGCCGTAGCCTGGTCAAGGATCTCCTCCTCGGTGGCTGCGACCTCGTTTTCCGGCGCGTCTTCAAGATCTTCTACATCGTCGGGGTCCAGTACCGGCGTTTCATTCGCAGCGCCCATAACGGCGGCGCCGCGCTGGAGAAGCTCGAGCTCTCGGAGCCGTTTCTCCAGTCGCTCCCGGCGACGGCGCAGCGACTGATAAATGGCCTCCGGCGAGGACGCGAGGCGGCGTTGCAGGATGGTGAGGGCGAACCCCACGGTACCGGCGCGCTTTTCATTTGCAAGCTTCTCGGCCCGGTTGAACTCCTCCCGAACGTAATCGGTGACTTGCTTGTAGAGGCGGGCTTCGGCGTCGGAGAGCCTGTAAGGCACGGTATAGGCAATTCGTTCGGGGAAAAGCGGCGTTCCGTCGAATTTGAGCAGCCGCTCTTT
>JAKQPV010000133.1:0-1824 GCA_029564515.1 Spirochaetota bacterium
CCCGTATCCCCGCGCATGAGGGTTTCAGGGTCGAGGGTGACACTGGTGACCGCGATCTGTTCCGCCGGTGTGGTCTCGGCCGCGCTGGCGACACCAACGAGCAGTGCGAACAGGAGCAGGACGCAGAGGTTGCGCCTCATCGGTCCCGCCCCGGTATCATTCTGGTTGTGGTCATGGCTCTTTCACTCGCTAAGAGTTTCTTTGTTTAGTTGCCGCCCGTTCAGCCTGCATGAGGGAGAAAAAGGCGATCGGTTTTTTGTTAATAACATTTTACATATTGTTATATATACTTTACTAAAAGTCAAAGGGGGGTTGTAAACAGCGTGCCGCGAATCCAGGGCGCAGAGAAAACAGGTGTGTCAATTAGGCTCGGGGCTGCGGTTGAACCGCCGGCACCCGCGTCATTGGCGTGAGTGCGGCCGATTCTTTATGAGCGTTCCCGGCAGAGGGGAAAGGATCTCACGAAACCCCATGTGGGGGTCTTACTCGCATAACGCCCTGAAAGGACGGAGGAGGTGGGTTTGGGGGCGGGCAGCAGGCTTGTGGGTCTGCCCATGGTGGTATAGCATGACAGGCCGCTTCTTTCCCCCGCAGGGGTATTGGTCGTGCTGCCGCCCGACAGGAATCCTCGTCGTTGCCATCGGAGAGCGGTGACGGGAATCTTGTGTGCCGCCGCCGTCTGGCCGGTGTTCTGATGTGGTGGTTGCCGCCGGTCAGCGTTTCAGCACACTCTTTTTCCGGGAACGCCTCATTCTGCTTTTCTTTACCGTCCCGGAAAAGGTTGCGGCGGAGATTACGTATCGCCGTATTCCATCTGAACCGCGTCATCGGTCAGTCGCTGTCGCCGCCGGTCATCCCGGAGGGCATGGTGCCGCCCCGGTACGGCCCGGTCTCTTCCTGGTCATCCACCTCCGTTCTGCTTGGGCGGGGGTCCGGTGCTCATGGCAGCGGTCTCACCCCGCCACGTATAGTCTATTATACATTTTGTTATTAAAATGTTACTCTTCTCCCCCGGTGTAAGGGTCCGCTGAAAACAAGAAGACCGCCTCTGCTCACCGGAAATCCGGATACCGGAACAGGGATTTCTACGCGAAATTGCGGCATTTATGCCGGATCAGGCACCCTATACCGGTTCGTCGTAGATGAAGATCTCCTCGATAGAGGCCCCGAAGTATCGCGCGATCTTGAAGGCAAGTTCGAGGGAGGGGTCGTATTTCCCCTTCTCGATGGCAAGGATGGTCTGCCGGGTGACCCCCAGGTTGTTTGCAAGCGCTTCCTGGGTCAGGTCATGCATCGCCCGGTAGACCTTAATCCTGTTCTTCATCGGTATCCCATTCCCCGTACTTGCGGGCGTAGTAGACCCGGAATCCGACGTATAAAAAGATCATCAGGCAGAGCAGGGTCATCTGGAAGATGGCAAAACCGCCGAAAACCGGGAGTTCAAGCGCTTCGGTGGGAAACACCTCGTGCGGCTCTGGGTGCGGGGGTCTAAGCCCCAGCGGCCTTGAGAACGCGATGACCGCGCTCCCGAGGCTGAGAACAAAAAAGATCACCCAGGAGGCCTCCAGAGTCCGCAGCGCTGCCTTCTGCGTGATCATTGCCGTCCGTTCGTCCTCGATCGTCTCTTCGACCCTCCGCCGTGCCAGGTAAAGCAGGATAACGCCGAGGACGAAGGCAACCTGGATCGGGATCGGGTTCTCAAGCCTCACCGAGAGCCAGAATATGCCAACCTCCGCGAGCGCAACGATACCGGCCAGGAGGTAGAAAGTGTTTCGTTTCATGGTGCAGCCGCTGTATATGATCTTCAACATTTTGTTATTAATG
>JAKQPV010000137.1:0-1054 GCA_029564515.1 Spirochaetota bacterium
ATGGATCACGCCGGATGCCTTGAGCGTGATCGAACGCGCCGGCCGGACGTGCTACAAATCTGAGTACAAGAGCGATGCCGATCCCGGAACCTTTGTCCGTCGTTTAATCAAGCGCGGTCATCTGTCCGTGATCGAACACGCCGTCGCGTCCCTGCGGATTGTGTGCGATCGCGGCGTGTCGCATGAGATCGTGCGGCACCGAATCGCGTCGTATAGTCAGGAGAGCACGAGATTTGTCTGCTATGCGAAGGATCAGCATGGTGGGGAAATCAAGGTGATCAGGCCGTCAGGATTGGATGAAACCAATCCAGCCTACATCACATGGCGGGTTGCGATAGAATATGCGGAAACTGGTTATATGCACATGATCGAATTGGGCGCAAATCCTCAACTTGCCCGTTCCGTCCTGCCCACCTGTACCGCCACCGAACTCGTGATGACGGCCAATTTCCGCGAATGGCGTCACTTCATCTCGCTACGCTGCGCACCGGCGGCGCATCCCGATATGCGATACATCGCTAATTTGATCAAGGATTACCTTATTGAGTACTGCCCGGTGGTGTTCGGGGAATAAGCAAATGAGAGATCCCAGGGCCGGAGCACATCCTAACTACATTTCCTCAAATATTATATCCTTAGAAATGTCGTCGGGACTACCGGTTGGGGAACCGCCCGGCCCGGGGACTTAAATCACAAAGGAGAATAAATGATGGACGAATTAAATCGCCAGATCGAACGGCTCGAAAAACGCTTCCAAGATCACATCCATGCGGGACAGTTTTGGATCAATATTTTCCTGCTCGTCGCCATCGGATACTGCCTTATCATGATCACCGACATGGCCATGGAGCATGGGCGGATACCCACCCTGAAATGGGAGTACAGCCAGAAAGGGGAGGAGATCCATCATGTCCCTTGATTGGGACCGCAGCCCCTACGAGCCGGGTGAGTACATCCCGGCGGACGATGAGGAAGCGAAGGATCGGATGGATTGGATAGAGGCGGAGCGCAGGAAAACGAGTTGCCGCACTCCCGATCCGAAGACCGTCCCAAC
>JAKQPV010000145.1:0-1108 GCA_029564515.1 Spirochaetota bacterium
CCCGTACATCATCCCGTCCTGTTCAATCCCGCTGGATTCCCGGTAGCGGGCGAAGTACAGCTCGGGGCCGACCGTCCAGGTGCGACTGGCAACGTGTGCCGCCGGAGCCGGTGTTTCCGGTGCCTTGACAGCCGGGACCGCCGCAGCGGTCGTCTGAACCGCTTCGACATTCGGGGCCGCGGAAGCGAACGTTTCCGCCGGTTTGACATTCGTGGCCGCCGGATTCGGGGCCGCGTCCCTGATCGCCTGCTCCGTGCCGCCGGCCGGGACCGGCGGGGCCTCGGCCCGGGCGAACCCCATCGAACCCATCAACACAACGGAGACGACCGCCAGAACGGAACCGATCCTTTTCAGTCTCATCGCCTTCTCCTGCCTGTTTCATGTTTTTGGCTTTTGATGGAATCATTTCAACGGGAGGAACGACAGGCAGATCAATGCCGTTCCCTTCATCGGCCTTACCCGAGAATCTCAAACCGAGGATCGCGTAGAATTTAACAGCAAATCCCTGATTCCGCAAGCAGGGAAACTCCTTCCGGACACTGTTCATCCCTGATTCATCAACCATCGCTCAACCCCTTGCGCCTGCCTGATGTCACACCGTTCTTCCATCGAGGGCGCGCTCAAGAATAAAGCCTATTTATAATACCGTATCCGTCGAGCACGATGCTTCCCCCGCATCGTGAATGGATTGTTTGGAGCGGTCCGCATGTACTTCCTGTGGCGCCCTGTTAAGACCCCCTTTTGACATTCCCCTTTATTCTTGATACAGGCGCTTCAAGACTCGCCTATCGATCATCCGATAAGGGATAGCGGGCTCGACGCAAGAATGGCGACCCGAAACGAGCGGTGTGGGAGGGCTGATTGTATGAACCTGAAAAGATCGATATGCATCATGGCCATCATGGTCTGTATCTTTAATCCCGCGACGGTGACCGCGGATTGGAAGAACTCCGGCGATCTCAAGGTTGCCGTTCTGGACCTCCTTTCGCGCGTCGAGAGCGAGAACATCGATGTCATAACGCTCACCGAGATGCTTCAGGCAGAACTCGCTGACAGAAAGGCTTTCCAGGTAGTTGAACGAGGTATGCTGAGCAAGATCATAGGGGAG
>JAKQPV010000016.1:0-204529 GCA_029564515.1 Spirochaetota bacterium
TTCTACGCCCTATCAGGGATTGGTAATGTTTTTCGTTTTATGAAGTGGCAGGTTTGCCCCGGAATGGGTGGCAGCTTTCCGCCGGAACAGTTGGCAGGTTTACTCCGGAATCACTGGCAGGTTACGGCCGGAATACGCAGTATTCCTATAAACAAGCTGCAATAAAAAATAGAATTGCGATTCCCGTCTCAGAATATTCGAATATACCAGATTCTCAAAAACCTGTAGAATCAGAAAAAAAGTGGGAAAAAATTTATAAATCAATAATTTCGGACATTAGCTCAGTTGAATTCAGTTATATTTTGGGAGAAAATTACGATGAGTCAGATAAATTAAGTGAAAGAATAATAAATATATTCCCTTCTTTGTCACTCAGTAATAGTATTTTTGAAAAACTAATTATTTTAATTGAAAAACTCATTGAATGTGAGAAGGAGAAGTTAACTAATTCAATTAGCGCAAAATTAAAAGGAGCTTTATGGCATAAATATGCAAACGAGATAATTATTGATAAATTATCGAGTAATATTACTATAAATGCAGATGATTCAGAAATAATTAAGAAAAATACTCTTGAATATTTGCGTGATAATTATGGAGATTGGGATGAGGAAAATAAAGTTTCAATAATTTTAAATTTTATTTATCAGGGTCTTTCTGAAAAATCAAAAAATGATTTAGCAAGAGCTTATGCGATTATTTATTGTGATCATTCACGAAAAGATAGATTCCCACAAAAAAGGTTAGCTAATAAAATATTCAAAGAATTAAAAAGAAATAGAGCTGATATATTTGAAATTATTAAACCTGAATTGTTAAATTATATGCAAAATATGAAAATAGAGGATTTTATTTTTAACGATGTACCCGATGATGAAAAAAAAGATTATATCATACGACATACTAAAGTAAAATATGGTTTGTTACTTAATGATATTCAAATTGATGTAGATAATGCATTGGATGAGTTGTATGATCAATAAGGGTATTATTCAGACATCTCACCCAAGTCTCTCTTCAAGAGCCTTAACCATTTTCTTATACTTGGTCGGATTATTCTTGGAAAGATTTTCAATATTGATCAATTTCCATTTAATAGCTGGTAGTTTTTCGATGCCAGGTATACCAAGTATATCCCATTCTGGCTTAAGCCGTTTGATTGAAAGCAAAAAAGACCGTTCACGATCATCGAGAGAAGAGGGGAATTCGCTGAATAATTGAGTTCTGGCGTTTTCAAGCTGTTCTATGGTAATATCTGGATCAGTTGTCATACCTGAGAACTCACTTTGGAATGCTCTTTTAATGTTTTGGGGGTTGGGTGGTAGTAATTCATGGATAGGCCTGTAATGGCCTGCAAGATATACAGTAAAGGCTCTGCGCAACCGTTGATTGATGCCACCCTTATCAAGAAGTAGCATCACATCAAATAAATCACGAGGATGCTGGCGATCAAGGGCTGCAACAATCTTGCTTGCATACAGTTCATCAGGATCAAGCATCGGAACTGTTAATGATCGTGAGAAATGGTCTTCAGTATGCTTTGATAGTACACCCTTAACAATGGGATATACTGAACCTCTAAATACGTGATTCACTTCAACTTTAACAGTAGCTTTATCTCTTGTTATGAATAATTTCGACTCATGATCACTGCCTGAACTGCTTGATTTGACATCGAGTGAAAGTTTATCTCGTAACTTATCAGCAATGGCATTCAGCTTTGATTCGATGGATTTCAGTGCAGAGTCGCGCTCCTCATGGTCGGTATATACCAGATCAATATCCACGGACATACGCGGCATATCCTGAAGAAAGAAATTGATTGCCGTGCCGCCTTTCAATGCAAAACCGCCTTGATCGAATACGTGAGGCAAAGTATCCAAGAGCAAGCTGACTATACTGATGTAACGTTCATCCATTATATTTATTACCTGGATTTTTCAGTATGAGAGAATTCCCCTTTTTAGGAATGATATATTCGGAATTAGAACCAAATTTGATTTGTGAAAGTTTAAGATTATTTATTACCGGCAGTTTGAGCTCATTAGCCAGACTCACAAAAAGACGCTTTACTTTAATCCTTTTGCATTTTTCAAGAAGTTCCTGTATAACATCAATACGCAGATTGAAAAGTGTTTCCATGATCTTTTTAGATTCATCGAGACTTTGTTTGTGTGGAACATCATCAAGCATTTCGAGTATTGCCCTTTCCGGAGCAGAAACATACGGTGAAGATATATTCTCGTTATTTAGCTTCCGGACATATAATCGCTTTTCAAGATTGGTTGCTTCGTCGAACAATCGACCCATTCTTAATTCACATGAAAAGTGATTCTCCAACCATGTGGGAAGTTTTTTGGTATTTGAAGTATAAAGAAATAAAGTAGTGTCTTTTACCGAAACATAGTGAGTGAAGCCATGGAGGGATAAGGCTGTTTTGCCACCTATATGAACAGAGAGACCCTGTGTTTCAAGAGCAACTACAGCGCCAGTCTGTGTTATCTCGTCTCCCTGGCGCTGGAAATATCCAGGACTCAATTTTATTAACCATCCACTACGAACATATTGATGAGCAAGCTGACGTGAGATGCCATTGTTGTTTAAAAATTTCGTTGTTACAGGTATGCCTTTAGGCAAAGAGAACAATGTTGACTTTAGATTATTATTAAAATGTAAATTATTATTTGACATATTGGCAATATTTAATAATTACTTCTTGTCTATTAAGTGGTTAATATTATTGATTATTATTAAAATGTCAATTATAAGTTTACATTTCAATAATAAATCATAATATTTAATATTTGAATCGGTTAAAACACAACAAAAATGAATATAAATATATAATTATATATATAAAAAGAATTATGCATATATAGTATTGTTTTCAATAGGCTGTGTTTCTGTATGCCAGCTCTTCTACATAATGTTATAACATGTAGGCAGTTCTCATTGATACAGATGCGTTTGTAATGTTGAGTATAATTATCAGACACAATGACTTTTTTTATGTCAATACAATGCGAATAGCTCTGCCATTGTGGATTTATTCAATTATAAGTCACGGCACTTGAAAAACCGTTTGACCAAATATTGACCATCTTATTGAACTTAATAAAACGCTCTGCAACATACGCCAACGTTAGAGCCTTTTTTAATTTTTTTTGATTTGATTTTTACTATTTTCTTTGAGATTTATCGCAATCTATAAAAACGTTTTGCGATACAAGTGCGCGACAGATTGGGAAACAATTTCCTGGTCCTTCTAAGCCGTTGGTCGCTGGTTCGATCCCAGCCTGGCGCGCAGGGAGCCCCCGGTTATGCGGGGGCTTTTATGTGCCACCTGTAAATACGGCCCCCCGGTCCCCGGTCAGCTGTCGCTTGACGGCATCAGTATCCAGAGCACAATGTAGACGATGATGCCGGGAAACGCAGCGGACACAATCGAGCCCACAACATAAACGATGCGCACCAGGGTCGGGTTCCACCCGAGCCATTCCGCGATGCCGCCGCATACGCCCGCGATGATCCTGTTCTTCGATTTTTTCAAGGTCATGGTGCCGCTCCTCCTGGTCCGGGGAAGTGTCATTGCCCATCTGATTATGCCCCGGCATATTCAGATGCCGCAACAGGTACGGTGCGGGGACCCGTTGCTTTCTTGGCAACGTCCCGGGCGCGAGATGGATCGTACCGCCGGCAGCGGAGGGATGTATCATATCATGGACATGCAGGAGTGTCAATATTTTTATAAGGGGTATTGGTCAATAACGGGCCCTCCCTGCAGTGGTTGCACCGGAAGAGCCATTTTTTATCTTTCAAGCAGCTAATTATAATTAATAACTTGCCATCCATTTTTATGGATAGTATTTTTTAATGAAGGTTTCGTGCAGTAATAATTAATTACGATTGTGGTTGTAGCCATCCTCCAGCAGTTGTTTCGCGCGAGAGAACAGTCTTTTTTATTCCGGTGTGACCCGGCAGGGGGCAGGATCATGAGGCATCGGAGACCGGTCGGATCCCGAATGGCCACTATCGCTATTAAACATTGAGGTACAATGGTTACCCCGGGCGATACCAGAAAGGAGAAAAGCACGGGTAAAAAACCCGGCAAGCGCAAGAGCTCGTCCGTCGAAAGCAGCACGGGCAGGCCCGCTCGCGCCGTGAAAACAGAAAAAAAGCATAAACGCGGCGCATCCGGGGCCAGCCGGACAAAAACCGGGATCAAGACACCCGTGCACAACGCGGCGCATGCCCGGGAGCATGGGGAGATCATGACCGCAATGCTCAGGGGATCATTCAAGCTTTCGTACCTGCTGGACCCCAAAGGAACGTTCATAACCGCGAACGCGGCGGCCCTGAAGCTTCTCGGCTACCGGAAAAGCGAACTGCCGGGCCTGTCGCTTGCCTCGCTGCTCGATCCCGCCGATTGCGCCCGCGCCGCGTCGATCATCAGGAATATTGTCAGGGTCGGATACAACGAGGGCATAGTCCAGTTCCGGTTGAACACTGCAAGGGGAGGCCACGTGTGGATCGAGACCATTGGAACGTCCGTGAAGCTCGGCGGCCGGATGAAGGTGATACAGGGCATTGCGCGGGACATCACCTCGATCAAAATGAAAGAGTTTCTCATCAGGATCCAGCGCGACATCGGCGTCATACTGGGCCAGGCCGGCAATCTCAGGGAGACGATGGCGCGCGTCCTCGAAGCCGTTCTCAGCTTCGAGAGCATCGACGGAGGCGGCATTTATCTTGCCGATCGGCAGACGGGGGCGTTTGATCTCGTCGCTCACCAGGGGCTTGGCGAAGAGTTTGTACGCGGGAATGCCCGGTTCGAAGCGGACTCGAAGTACGCTGATGCCATCCGTTCCGGGAAATGCTATCATAATACCCGCGCCCGGATTCGCGCCCTGCTGGACCCGGTGTTCGTCAGGGAGGGGCTGCGTTCTGTCTGTATCGTGCCGATCACGCATCATGGGGTTGTTATCGCGTCCTTTAATCTCGCATCGCGAACCGTCGATCGCATACCCGCGACCTTCATCTCCGGTTTCGAGGCCATCGCCTATCAGATCGGCGCGGCGCTCGTGCGTATCCGCGCCGAGGAGGACCTGCGCGAAAGCGAGGACCGCTACCGGGCCATCATAGAGAATTCAATCCTCGGCGTCGTTGTCGGCGACATGAACGGCCTGATACTTGTCAACCGGTCCATGGCGGACATGCTGGGCTACTCTGTTGAAGAGCTCCTGGGCATGAAGATGCCGGGCCTCCTCGCAATAATCCATCCCGATGACCGGGAGAATGCCTTCAGGCGGTTCAGCGATCGGCAGGAAGGCAGGGAGCCGCCTGCGGGATACCGGTACCGGTTCATCCGGAAAAACGGCGATATAATATGGACGGATGTCGCAACCGCCCTGATCCGGTATGGCGGCAGGCGGGCGCAGATCGCAATGGTCGCGGACATCACGGAGCGCGTGCAGGCCGAGGAGCGCCTGCGCGAAAGCAGTATACGCCTGAGCATGCTCTCCGACAACCTTCCCGAAGGCCTGGTGTATCAGATAGACACGGGCGTGGACGGCCGGGAGCGCAGGTTCACGTATATCAGCGCCGGGGTGGAGCCCCTTCACGGCATAACCATGGTGGACGCGCTGAACGATGCGCAGGCGGTATACGGCCAGATTCTCGGGGAAGACCGCCCGATACTGGAAGTGCGCGAGCGCGCCGCAATTGCCGCCATGACAAGCTTCAGGGCCGAGGTGCGCGTACGGCTCCCATCCGGTGAAGTACGGTGGCGATACTTCGCCTCGGCGCCGCGTCGGCTGGAGAACGGGCACCTGGTCTGGGACGGAATCGAGCTGGATATCACGGACTGGAAACTTGCCGATGATGAGCTCAAACACGAGCGCGACAGGGCGCAGCAATATTTTGATATTGCCGGGGTAATGATGGTCCTGATCGACGCCGATGGCACTATCCGCCTGGCCAATAAAAAAGCCTGCGAGGTGCTCTGCTGCGAGGAGGAGGACATCACGGGCAAAAACTGGTTCGATGTCGCCATTCCTGAAAGGGAGAGGGAATTCGTCAGGGGGGTGTTGCGCGAGCTCATGGCGGGCAATGTCGAGCCGCAGAATTACGTCGAGAACAGGGTCATATCTAAAAGGGATGGGGAGCGCCTGATCGCGTGGCACAATATAGTGCTCCGGGACGATGCGGGGCGCATAACCGGCACTCTCAGCTCCGGTGAGGACATCACGGATCGCAGGCGCGCAGAGGACGCCCTGCGGTCGATGAGCGAACGCCTCCGGTTGACCCAGGAAGCTGCAGGCGCAGGCTCATGGGACTGGGACCTCCACACCGGACAAATCGAATGGTCGCCGCGGATGTTCGAGCTGTTCGGGCTCGAGGCGGGAACCGTGGCAGCCTCCCTTGAGACATGGGAGAGGGCGCTTCACCCCGATGACAGGGAAAAAGCCGGGAAGAAGATCGAACAGGCACTGTTGGACCGAAGCGATCTGTTCAACGAATACCGGGTTGTATGGCCGGACGGAGAAACACGCTGGATCAACGCCTTCGGCAAAGGTGTGTATGATGAGTCCGGGAAGCCGGTCAGGATGATGGGGATTTGCATCGATGTTACCGGCAGGGTCCTGGCCGAGGAAGCGAAAAAAAAGAGCGACCAGATGTTCCGTGCCGTTATCGAGAACAGCTACGATGCAGTCACCATGATAACGGCGGATGGGACCATTATCTACGATTCTCCATCGATCATGCGTATTCTGGGTTATCGGATCGATGACCGTCTGGGCAGGAACGTGACTGAGTTCGTGGTCCCGGAAGAACGGCAGAACCTGGCGGACGGTCTGCGCGCGTTTGCCGTTAAATTCGGGGCCGTGATGCATTACACAGCGCTGTTCGTTCATAAAGACGGGTCAACGCGCTGGGTTGAAGGTGTCAGGACCAACCTGCTCAATGACCCGCTGGTTCGCGCTATCGTGGTTAATTACCGGGATATCACCGAGCGGAAGGAGGCGGAGGAGCGTCTGTTCCGTTCCCTCCACGAAAAGGACGTCCTCCTCGCTGAAGTGCACCACCGGGTAAAGAACAACCTCCAGTCTGTCATTAGCCTGTTCAACATCAACGAGGAAAGGATACGCGACGATCGGTCGCGGGAAGTATTTCATGATATCCAGGGTAAAGTGTATTCCATGGCCCTCATCCATGAAATGCTCTACCGGAGCGGGGATTTCACCGCAATTGACATGGGACCATACATCAGGGAGCTGGTGAACGAAATATTCCGCGCCTACAGTACTTCCCCCGACTGGATAACCCACCAGATCAGGATAAGCGAAATCAGGCTCGGGCTCCGCCAGGCCATACCGTGCGGACTGCTCGTGCATGAGCTGGTACTGAATATTGTCAAGCATGCATTCTCCGGTATGAGCCGGGGGATCATAATGATTGAAATGCTCAAGAGGGCGGACGGCGGTATCGACCTGGCGATCGGCGATAACGGGACCGGTCTTCCTGTTGAGATCAGCGAGGAAGAGGGCGGCTCAATGGGCTTCACGCTGGTCAGGGGATGGGTACGCCAGATGCGTGCGACCATGAAGATTGACCGCGCACCGGGCAACCGGTATATCATCCATATACCGCATTCCGAGGAAAAGGCAGGTGGGCAATGAACATGCCACGGATTCTCATTGTCGAAGATGATGTACTCATCGCGACCGGGCTCGCGAATGACCTTGCCAGGTCGGGAATTACTGGCGCGCGAATCGCCCTGAGCGGACAGGAAGGCCTTGACGCGATCCGGGATGAGCGTCCGGACCTGGTAGTCCTTGACATAGATCTGCCGGGCGGCATGGACGGTATCGAGATAGCCGCGCGGATCAGGTCAGAATACGGCCTCCCGTTCATATACCTGACGGCCTATTCGAATGAAACACTCGTAGACCGCGCAAAAGAAACGGTACCCTACGGGTACATCCTCAAGCCATACCGCCTGGCCTAGATCTGCATCGCGATCGACATGGCCCTGCACCGGCACGAGATGGAGCGGCGAATCGAGCAGGCCCATGCGCGGCTGGAGCGTGAGATCGAGGAACGCAAGCAGACCGAGCGGCTGCTGCGGGAAAGCGAAGAGAAGTACCGTGATATGGTTGAGCAGATCAACGATGTCATATACAAAGTGCGGAAAGACGGCACAATCCTCTTCGTCAGCGGGGCCGTCAGGCAGCTGTTCGGGTATAACCCGGGGGATCTCGAGGGCCGAAACTTTATAGATAATATTTTCGAGGAAGACCGGGAGAAAATAATCGGGGAGTTCGGCGACGTCCTTGCCGGGACACTTTTCCCCAGTGAATACCGCATAAAGACAGAATCCGGGCAGGTACGGTGGGTCCGCTCGTCGAGCAGGCCGTATTACGAGAACGGAGTTCCGGCCGGCCTTCAGGGAGTCATGTCCGACATCACGCTTCGCAAGTGGGCGGAAGTTGAACTGCGGAATTCGCATGAACGGCTTACCGCCACCTTCAATGCCCTGCCCGATATCATGTTCGAAGTCGACGCCGAAGGGTGCATCCATGACTTTCGCGCCCCGGAGAACGATCTGCTTTACGTGCAGCCCGAGATGTTCCTGGGGAAAAAAGTGAGAGAGGTACTGCCGGAGGAAGCCGGCCGTATCATCGGTGCTGCCCTCGACGAGGCGGCACGGACCGGCCGGCACCGCGGGGCGGTCTATGCGCTTCCCATGCGCGGAGGGACCCGGTGGTTCGAGCTTTCCATCGCGTCCAGGGGCGATGCGACGTCTCCTGATTTTCGGCTGGTCACGCTCGCCCGGGACGTCACCGAGCGGAAGAACGCGGAGCAGGCCGTTGCGTCGAGCGAGCAGCGCTACCGGCTCCTGTATGAGAACGCGCCCATCGGCATCTTCACCACGAATTCGAAGGGACAGGCCCTGGCCACCAATAGCGCAATGGCGCGGATGCTTGGGCTCAACACACCCGAAGAGGCGGTGGCGCATTATTCGGACCTGGGCTCCCAGCTCTACGCAAGCGCAGAGCGGCGGGATGAATTCCTCCGGCTCCTGCGTGAACAGGGAAGCGTTGTAGGCTTCGAGTACGAGGCGCGTACAGCCGACGGCAGGAGCGTGTGGCTCAGCATGAACGCCCGGGTCGCAGAGTCCGACGATACGGGTGATATCCTCATCGAGGGATTCACGGCCGACATCACCAAGCGGAAGATCCTGGACGATGAGCTTAAGGAGAGCGAGCAGAAACTGGTGGCCATTGTGCAGGGCTCGCCAATACCACAGTTCATCATCGGCACCGATCACCGTGTACTCTACTGGAACAGGGCAGCCGAAAATATCAGCGGATTCAAGGCATCCTCCATTGTGGGTACGAGGGATCACTGGAAGGCCTTCTATGACCTGGAGAGGCCCTGCATGGCCGACCTGTTAATAGATAAAGATACGGCGGCGGGAATTACTAAGTGGTACCCGGGTATCTGCAGTGAATCGGCGCAAATACCGGGGGCCTATGACTGCATAGACTTTTTTCCGAACCTGGGCGTCAACGGCAGATGGATACATTTCACTTCGGCTTTGCTCCGGAACACGAAGGGGGATATAATCGGCGCAGTGGAAACCCTGCAGGACATCACTGACCGCAAATTTGCGGAAAATGCCTTGCAGGACAGCGAGCGAAGATACAGGGAACTGGTGGAAAACGCGAACAGCATCATTCTCAGGATGGACGAACAGGGTATTGTTACGTTTTTCAATGAATTTGCCGAGACCTTTTTCGGGTTTGACCGGGACGAGATCATCGGGAGGAGCGTGATCGGGACCATCGTTCCGGAGGTGGACTCCTCCGGAACGGACCTTGCCAGAATGATAAAGGGAATCGCCGGCGATCCGGATCGCTACCGGTACAACGAAAATGAAAACATGAAGAAAAACGGGGAACGCGTCTGGGTTTCGTGGTCAAATAAAGTTATAGAGAAAGACGAAGACCATGTCGCGGAAGTTCTCTGCATCGGGACGGACATTACCGAGCGGAGGCGGGCTGTGGAGGCGCTCCGGCAGACGAACCACGTGGTCGAGAACAGCCCGGTCGTCCTGTTCAGGTGGAAGGCGGCCGAGGGCTGGCCGGTAGAGTTCGTGACGAACAACGTGGTGCAGTTTGGCTACGTCCCGGAAGAGCTGATGTCCGGTGCGGTCCCATTTTTATTTTTAATCCATCCCGCTGACCGGGAGCGGGTATCACGCGAAGTAACGGCACATTCGGAGTCGGGCGCGGACAGCTTCATTCAGGAATACCGCATTATGACAAGGGAAGGCGGGATCAAATGGGTGGACGACAGGACGGTTATAGAGCGCAATCCGGCTGGAGGTGTCACCGGTTACCAGGGAATCATGATCGACATCACAGAGCGTAAAAACGCTGAGCAGGAGGTCGTGCGGTCCGAGCAGAGGTACCGCGAGCTGTATGAAAATCTGCGCGACGGCTCGGCGGAGGTGGACCTGGACGGCAATTTTATCGAATGCAACAACCGGTATCTCGACATGGTCGGATACAGCGCCGAAGAAATGAGACGCATGACGCTCAGGGATATAAGCCCGAAACCGGATCATGAAATGGAAATGAAGCTCCTGAAAGAGCAGGTCTTTGTCCGCGGGTATTCGGACATCTACGAAAAAGAGCTGCTCCGGAAAGACGGCACGAAGTTTCCCGTTGAGCTGCAGGCATATCTCAAAAAGAGGCCGGACGGGGAACCTGCCGGGTACTGGGCACTAGTGCGTGATATCAGCAGCCGCAAGAAAGCTGAACAAGAGCTGGTGAAGAGCGAGAAAAAGTACCGCGAGCTGGCCGACTTCATGCCGGAGATAATATTCGAAGTAGACCGGAGGGGCGCCCTGAACTATATTAACCGGGCCGTTTTCCCTCTCCTCGGATACACGATTGAGGAAACCGGCAGGTTCAACGTGCTTGATTTTTTCGTGCCCGAGGACCGCGTCAGGTGCCGCGATAATTTTATCGCAGTAATCAAGGGCGCGACAGGCGGCTCCGGCGAATACACCCTGATACGGAAGGATGGCACGAGACTGCCGGTAATCATGTACAACCGGGCGAAAGTAGCCGATGGCAAACGGACCGGGGTCAGAGGGGTCATCGTCGACATAACCGAAATACGGCGCATGGAAACGGCACTTCGCGAGAGCGAGGCCCGGTTCCACAGCCTGTTCGCGGATTCGGGCGATGCGCAGGTACTCATGGATGACTGGAAGGCGATCGACTGCAACGAGGCCGCCCTCATGATCATGGGATGTTCCAACGGCGACCAGCTTATTGGCCATGCCATCGATACCTTCTGGCCGGAAGTCCAGCCCGACGGTGAAACATCGGCCAGCAAGGCGGACCGGATCATTCAGCGCGTTCTGCGTGAAAAAAGCTCCAGGTTCGAATGGCAATACAAGCGGCTCGACGGCAGTCTTTTCTACGGCGAGGTCGTTCTCACCGCCATCTTCATCGAGGGAAGGATGCTGCTGCACGCCACCCTGCGGGACGTTACGGAGCGCAGGCGCCTTCAAGACCAGATCATCAGCATCGTGGACGTTGAGCAGCAGCGGCTCGGGCAGAACCTGCACGACGGCCTGGGACAGGACCTTACCGGCGTCGCCTTCCTGAGCAATTCTCTCACCCGGCGGCTCAAGGAGCTCGGGCTGGACGAGGCGGCGCGCTCGGAAGAGGTGACACGCCAGGTCTATCGTGTCATCACCCTGGTTCGCACCCTGTCGCGCGAGCTCTATCCCCCGAACCTCGTGGAAAATGAGATCACGTATACCCTGGCCGACTTCGCGTCCAATATCGAGAAGACCTTCGGCATCACCTGTATCTTCGATCAGGACCGGGACCTCCTGATCACGAACCTCAATACCTCGACCCAGATCTATTACGTGACCCGTGAGGCCGTAAACAATGCCATACGGCATGGGAATGCGCGCAACATATTAATTAAATTGACAACCGACGCGGACCGGGTAAACCTGATAATCAAGGATGATGGGGCCGGACTTCCCCCGCAAACGGGGGAGAGCGCCGGTTTGGGACTTAAGATAATGGCGTACCGGATGGAATCGATCCACGGTACGTTTGATATCCGTCGTGACACCGGCAGCGGGACAGTCATTACCTGCACCTTGCCGGCGTATATGACAAAGAAGGTGGAGTGAGCGTGTATGTCCGGTAAAGACGAACGCGGCGAGGTCAGGCGCGTGCTGGTGGTCGACGACCATCCCCTCATCTGCAAGGGGCTCGTACAGATGATAGACGACGAAGAAGGCCTCGCGGCCTGCGGCGTGGCCAACGACGCCAACGCGGCCATGAAGCTCATAGCCGAGACGGACCCCCATGCGGTCATCGTGGACATCTCGCTGAAAAGCTCAAGCGGGATCGAGCTCATCAAGGCCATCACGGCGCGCTATCCCGGCCTCCCCACGCTGGTGTATTCCATGCACGATGAGTCGGTGTTCGCCGAAAGGGCGCTGCGGGCCGGCGCGAAAGGATACGTGATGAAGGACCAGCCGCCCGAAACGCTGATCGGTGCGCTCCGCAAGGTACTCTCCGGCAGCATTTACTTCAGCGACGCGATACTGACCCGGATTGTCGGCCGCCTGGCCGCGGCGGCGGCCCCCGGCGGGGACACTATTCCGATCCAGAGCCTCACCGACAGGGAGCTCGAAATATTGCAGCTTATCGGGCAGGAGCTCCGGAGCGCCCAGATTGCCAGGAAGCTCAACATCAGCATCAAGACCGTGGAGGCCCACCGCGAGCATATCAGGAAAAAGCTCGGCCTGGACGGAACGATTGATCTGAACCAGTATGCCAAGGAATGGCTCCGGGGCGATAACTCCCGGGCATAACCCTG
The DNA here is from genome assembly GCA_029564515.1 of Spirochaetota bacterium. Taxonomy (GTDB): domain Bacteria; phylum Spirochaetota; class UBA4802; order UBA4802; family UBA5550; genus RBG-16-49-21. The sequence goes on from JAKQPV010000016.1 coordinate 12,928, forward strand.
CAGCTTAATCTATGTCTGTCTGAACCCCTATCTCAACCCCCTAAAGATTGTATTAAATGTAAGTACACCCCTTATTCCCGATGTAGGAAGAACCCTGCCGGGAATTTTCCCGTTTCTTACGACATAATTGGTGCCTGTCCCGATTGCGTACCCCGGCCTGCCGGGGTATATTCAACCCGTGGATCGTGGAAGAGGCGCCGCGATCGCCAGACCTTGATATTACGGAATATTCAAAAATGAAAATATTTGTCGTCGAGGACTCAGCTGTGACCCAGGGGATTCTTCAGGATGAGCTTGGCCGTATCCCCTGTGTTCAGATATGCGGTATGGCTCTCACCCCGGACGATGCGATCAATGCGATCAAGGAGCAGAAACCGGATGTTATCATTCTCGATATCGTGCTTAAAGGCGGGAACGGGTTCGAGGTCCTTAAAAGATTGCGCAGTGAGGGGATCGACGCGCGGGTGCTGGTGCTGACCAACTACACGTTCCCGCACTACCGGGATATATGCCGGGGAATGGGAGCGGACTATTTTTTCGACAAGTCGCTGGACATGGAGCGGGCGCTGCGGACGGTACGGGACATGGCATGCGGGTGAAAGGATGGCTATCGTGTATCATTTCATGCGCAGTAAACAATATACGGACGCTTTTACATGCGTCTATCATTAACAAATAAAGAAGAGGTGAACGATGAAAAAATTATCTTTTAAAAGCCTGAAGGTCATCCTTTCACTGATTGTTGTGATTGTGATCGTGACGCTCACGGTCGTTCTTGTTGTAACCTCCTACAACCTGGCATACAACGGGATCGAGAATTCGTATATGAACCAGGTTACGAACTTCAATAATGAAATCGAGCGTAACATGGTCGATTATTATGAAACGGAGATCGCGAACGCGAAGTATTTTGCCGGGAATCCCCTTGTTGTCGACGCCGTGGCGAAAGGAAAGTATATGGAGGTTCGCCCGCTGCTTGTGAACTTCTACAAGGAAAAAGGCATCTACGAGGATCTTTTCTTCGCGACGGCTGAATCAAACTCCATGGTTATGGCCTCCGGTTCCACCAAGGCCGAGGGATTGCGCTGGGGGGAAATCCCATCGTATGTAAATAATGCAAAAGCCGCACTCAAGGGGGAAGTCCATGTAAGCGATATCGGCAAGTCTCCCGCTTCCGGTCTCGCGGTAATCCTCATTACCGCACCGATCATGGCCGGCAACAAGGTCATCGGCATCGTTGGCTTCTCGGTAGACGTGGGCCGGTTTTCGCAGAGGCTCGTCAAGGAAGTCAAGATAGGTAAAACGGGGTACCCGTTTATCACGAATAAGTCGGGCATGACGATCGCCCATCCTGAGGCCAAATACATCTTTCAACTTGATGTCAATAAATACGATTGGGGCCAGCAGATGATGTCTTCCGCCAGCGGTTCTACTGTCTATTACGAGTGGGAAGGCATGGATAAGTTCCTTACATTCAACAGGAATGACAAGTATAATTTTATAGTGGCAACCACCATGTACATGTCCGATATCAACGAGCAGGCCCGCTCCATGGCGTTCATCATGTTCATTATCGCAGTTGCCGCCATCATTGCCAGCGCCGTGTTCATATACACCTTCATAGCGCGCCGTCTTTCGCCGCTGGACGAGTGCAAGGACATCATGTCCTCCATGTCCCTGGGGAACCTTGCCGTTCGCTATAACGGCGTGAACCGCCAGGATGAAATCGGCGAAATATCCAAGGCCATGAACGACAGCATGCAGCAGTTCGAGCAGGTCATCGCCGAGATCATCGCGGCGTCGCAGAACCTTGGCCAGGCGGTGCAGGAGATCGCGGGCGGGAACGAGAACCTGTCCCAGCGGACGAGCGAACAGGCGTCTTCGCTGGAAGAAGTGGCCTCCACGATAGAAGAAGCGACCGCGAGCATCAAGCAGAACGTCGATAACGCGATTACCGCCAACAAGAAAGCGGTGGAGTCCTCCCGCATGGCGGAGGACGGCGGAAGGGTCGTGGCCGACGCCGTCAACGCGATAAACGACGTGAGCCAGTACAGCAAGAAGATCGGCGACATCATATCCGTGATAAACGAAATAGCCTTCCAGACCAACCTCCTGGCGCTGAACGCTGCGGTGGAAGCGGCGCGCGCCGGAGAGCAGGGCCGCGGCTTCGCGGTGGTCGCCGGCGAGGTGCGGAACCTGGCGCAGCGGGCGGGAAGCTCGGCCAAGGAGATCAGCCAGCTCATCAAGGACTCTGTCGACAAGGTCGCGATCGGGACCGAGCTCGCCAATAAGAGCGGCGAGGCGCTGAAGGAGATCATCCAGTCGGTCAAGTCTGTCGCCCAGATGGTGGCGGAGATCTCGGCCGCGAGCGAAGAGCAGAAGCGGGGCGTCGACCAGATCAACATCGCGATAGGCGAGCTTGACACGATGACCCAGCAGAACGCCGCACTGGTTGAGGAAACCGCGTCCGCGAGCGAAGAGATGTCCAACCAGTCCCAGGAGCTGCAGGTCATGATGGAGAAATTCAAGATTCGGGACGATATCCGGAGCGACGTTTTTTCAAAGAAGCGGAAGGAGCTCCACCTGCATACCGAGGCTTTGTCCCGTGACCACGGGAAGAATGACGACGGCAACGGCAGGAAGAAGATCGCGCCCGTTGCGGCACAGGACGCGAAGAGCCGGGATATCAAGGATATCCTGACGAAAGAAGGGTTCGAGGAATTCTAGGGAACGGCAGGAAACTCTGAACGGAGACCGTCATGAAAGAAACATCAGTGAAAGAGGTGTTCCTGAACGAAGCGCGCGAGATACTCACCAGCGTCGAATCGGACCTGGTGCTGCTTGAGCAGGGCGGCGACGCCGAGCTTCTGAACAGGATATTCCGGTACGCGCACACCCTCAAGGGCAGCTCCGCGGTGGCCGGGTTCGGCGAGGTGAGCGAATTCATGCACGGTCTCGAGGGAGTCCTGGACCGTCTCCGGTCCGGCGCCCTGGAGGTCGACACCGGCCTCGTCGACCTGCTCCTCGGGAGCTTCGACTGGGTGCGGATCACGCTCTTCGGGAACGCGCCGGACGCGGACAGCGATTCGATGAAGCGGCGCATTAACGAATGGATGACCGAGTTCACCGGGGACGCACACGCCGGGAGCGGCGAGGGGCCCGGAAGCCCGGCCGCGGCGGCGGGCACCCGGTATTACCGAGTCCACGCCAGGTTCAGGGAGGATATTTTCGAGTTCGGTATCGACCCGCTTTCAATTATCGAGGATTTTCTCTCCCTGGGAACAGTTGTGGAACTGAAGGTGGACGGCTCGCGGATCCCGGAGCTCTCGCTCCTCGATCCGGAGAAATGCTATCTTGGCTGGGACATCACCATCAGGAGCCAGGAGACGCTTGAAAAAGTCATGGATACCTTCGTTTTCGTGAAGGACGACAGCGACATCGTTATAGAAGACGTGACCGCTTCGTACGAGGACGACACCGGCGAGGAACAGATCATAGAAGACCGGAAGATCGGCGAGATACTGATCCGCACGGGCGTCGTTACCCGGAAAGAGCTGGACGACGTGCTGCAGGCCCAGGACCAGAAAAACCGCAAGCTGGGCGACCTGATCGTCGAGAAAGGCTATGCCAGCGAGCGGGATATACGCATGGCCCTGCGCGAGCAGGAGCGGATACGCTCCAGGATCGACACCGGCACGGTGCGCGTCGAGACCAGGAAGCTGGATAATTTAATGAACCTGCTTGGCGAAATCATCATCGGACAGTCGGGGCTTACCCGCATAGCCGACGAGCTGCCCGAGGAGCAGGGATTGCGGCTCAAAAACGCGCTCTACGGGCTCGACCGGACGACCCGCGAGTTCCAGGAACAGATAATGTCGATACGAATGATACCGATCGGGCCCACCTTCGGGCAGTTCCGGAGATTCGTGCGCGATGCAGCGCGGGACCATGGCAAGGAGATACGGCTCGAGATATTCGGCGACGAGACCGAACTTGACAAGACGGTGATCGAGAAGATCGGCGATCCGCTGAAGCACATGATACGCAACGCTGTGGACCATGGCATCGAGGACCCGGATGAGCGCGTCCGCCGCGGGAAAGACCGCGAGGGCAGGATCAGGCTGAACGCGTACCACCAGGAAGGAAACATCTTCATTGAAGTGACCGACGACGGTCGCGGCCTTGACCTGGATACAATCAGGGAAAAGGCCGTTTCGCTCGGCATGTTGAAGCAGGGCGAGGAAACCACCGATGATGTGCTCTATTCGTTCCTGTTCACCCCCGGCTTTACGACCGCTGCCGCCGCAGGAGACCTGTCCGGCCGCGGCGTGGGCATGGATGTCGTGAAGACAAACATCGAGACCCTGCGGGGAACCATAGAGATCGAAACCGAGGAGAACGTCGGCACCACGTTCCGGATAAAGCTGCCGCTCACCCTGGCGATAATCGAAGGCATGCTCGTGCGGTCGGGCGCAAGCGTCTACATAATACCGCTGCTGTCCATCGTCGAGTGCATCCAGCCCCGGCGTGAAGACGTCGAATCGATAGAGGGCAAGGGCGAGGTCATCATGGTGCGGGAATCGTACGTTCCGCTGGTGCGCCTCTATGACTATTTCGGAACGCAGCCCGATTGCCGTAACCCGTGGGAAGCCCTGGTGATCATCGTCGAGTCGGGGCGCGACCAGATAGCCATCATGGTCGATGACCTGGTGGGACAGCAGCAGATCGTGATAAAGAGCCTGGGACGCCACATCACCTCGACGCGCGCTGTCTCGGGAGCGGCCATACTCGGCGACGGGAAGGTGGCGCTGATACTGGACATCCACGGCCTCGTCGGCGAGATCGCAATGCTGAACGCAGGGAAGAAAGCATGAACGTAACACTGGACAGGAAATCGGACATCAGGAAATTCGAGAAGGAACGGATTGCCCTGTCCTCGCTCAGAGACGACATTTCTACTATATACCGGGACATGGGGAATTTTATCGTCAGAACGACCGAGCACATGGACATGTTCGGTTCCATGATAACGCCCTATGTACGGTATTTTTATCCCTCCGGCGATAATGAGCCTGGTGAATGCTTCATTACAGAGGTGGTTGCACCGAGCCGCTGCGAACTGGATGCTGCCATAGATGCGGCCGTAAACATCATGGCGGGCGACGAGTTAATGAACGAGCGGGTGTCTGTGGCTATAGAGGATGTGCTCGCCCTGGGCGGAAGCGTGGATATCATCCTGGACCTGATCGATGAGATCGACGTGTATGCGGAGAACATGCTGATCATTTCATCGAAGTACGGCTCCGCCGGTATGAGCCTTGCCCGCATATCGAGCGAGGTCGGCGCCATGGCCCGGCTGGTGAACGATATCGGCGGGAAGTTCAGGGACTTCATGGGAAACCTCGTGGAGTACCGGAAAGAATTCAACGAGATCAGGAAGCGCATCGAGGTCGTAAGCGAGAATTACCTTACCCGGATGAAGCTGAACCTCTCGATCATCTTCGGGGAAATGGTGCGTGAGCTCGGCATCGTGTCTGAGAATGTCAATGAAATGATGGCCGGATCGGCCGAGGTGGAGCAGGCGATGAGGGTGTTCGTCGGCAATATCCAGATGGAGGACGTCATCCGCCAGAAGATCGACAGGATCATCATGCTACTCGATGACCCGCGGAGCGAAGCCGGCCACGGCACGCCCGGCATTCTGGAGGAGGTCGGGACGGCGGCGATGCACGTGGCCGCCGGCCATCTGTCCGGGCTCTGGCATGACCTCGCAGGCCAGTCGGTCGTCGTCGAGGGATTCAGCAGTAAAATCACCGCACTGCTGAACAACATGATCAGGCGGTTCTACAGCGGGGACGCGACGGCGGTCGAGAACAAGGATGACCGCATGGACCAGATCTACCTCAAGATCGAGAACCTGAAAGACGAGTATGTAGGGCACATGGAGGAGATCATCTCGGGAAAGAAATGCCTTCTCGGCCTGTGCGAGTCGTTCATCGTCATACTGAACGAATTCGCCGGGCTTTTCGGCGGTATTGCCGGCTCGGTCAAGAAATTCGAGGCGATGAACATGATCACCCGCATCGAGCTCGCGCGCAATGTGCTGTTCACCCGCTCCCTCAGCGGCGCTCTTACATCGGTCATGGACCTGCCGGTGCAGATGAAGCGGATCGTGGACCGGTCGCTGACCCAGTATGACGCGATCAGGATGAACATAGTGAGCGCGGTCGAACAGTACGCAGAAAACTTCAACCGCCAGGAAGAGGTGCTGGAAGGGTGCATCGGCTCAATGAAAAAGGTTTCCGTGAAACTGTATGAGTCGCAGAAATATTACTGGGACATTTCCCAGGAGATAGGGCGCTCCAGCAATAAGATCCTCGGGTTCATCGAGGGCGAAAGCAGGAAGAGCGGGATGGCTGCAGCCCTCGAGTCGCTCAGCTCGATTCGTGAGAGCGTGGACCGCTGCATCGGGGAGAACGGCTGCGAATCCAGGCCTGACCTCGAGGGGTTGTGGCAGCGGATACGGGAGACGCCGGACATTGATACGAACAGGCCGCTCATGGAGGCGCTGGCCGGCGAGCTGGCCGGGAACAAGTCGAAAGAGCAGGTGATTGTTTTTTAGGGGCTCGCGGCATTATTAAAGGGGACACTGGATATGACGGTTATCACTCTCGATGAAAATTGCGGAATCAAGCGGATAAAGGAACTGTTCGCCGAGGCCCTCGGGGCATCGGAATCGGGTCCTAACTGTACGTTTGACTGCGCCGGCGCGCGCCGGATCGATTGTTCGGTGGTACAGGTGATGATCGCCCTCCGGCGCGCCTGTGAATCGAGAGGCGGGACCTGCGAGATAATAAACGCAGACGAACTGGTATCGCAGCTACTCGTGTATGCGGGTCTGAAATGAGCGGTACACGGCGCATCAGCGGCGGTGCGGGACCCGCGGTGAACGGTTAATGATACGTATTATGGATTCCGGGAGGTGCATGTGAAACATATAATGGTAATAGACGATTCGCCGACCATTCGGACCTGCGTCGAGTTTGCCCTTAACGGGCTTGGCTTTTCAATGGACCAGGCGGAGAACGGTTCGGACGCGCTGGAAAAGCTGAAGAGCATAAAGGGCAAGGGAGATGACGTCGCACTTTGCATTGTCGACGTCAACATGCCGGTCATGGACGGGATCACCTTTATCGGTGAATTCCGCAAGCTGGACCGCTTCACCCCGGTGCTGGTGCTTACAACCGAATCCGAGGAAAGCAAGATCAAGGCCGGCAAGGAGGCGGGCGCCTCCGGCTGGATGGTTAAACCGTTCAAGAACCAGGATATGATTGATATGGTGAAGCGGCTGGTAAAGTAAGGGACGGCGGACCGCCATCCCGTCGCCGAAGTCTGCGACGCCAGCAGTCCGTGAATCCAGAAATCGAAAGGAGGTTGTCATGAAGAGTGGTGGAATACATGAAAGCAGGGGGGGCAAGCAGGAGGGGATCACAAAGGACCAGAAGCAGTTCGTGACGTTCGTGATAGCGAACGAGAGCTATGGAGTGCCGGTCCTGAAGGTCCAGGAGATCATCGGCATGACCGAGATCGTGCATGTTCCGAACTGCCCCGGGTTTATGAAAGGGGTCATCAATCTACGGGGCTCCGTGGTGCCCGTCATCGACATGAGGACCCGGTTCAGCATGGACGTGCGTGACTACGACATGTTCACGGTCATCATTATCGTCGAGGTCAAGGACATACTCGTGGGCATGATAGTGGACTCCGTATCCGACGTGGTTGACATCCCGACATCGGAGATCCAGAAAACGCCGAGCTTCACCGTTAAAATTGACACCGATTTCATCGAGGGGATCGGGCAGATCAACGAGAAGCTCGTGATAATTCTTGACATCGAGAAAATACTCTCCACTGAAGACGTCGATGCGCTTGAGCGGAGCGAAACGGTAACGGCATGATACGAAGCGATTCAAACAGGTTCGGGAAGACCCTGTTTATTCTCTATCCCGGGGATTACTTCGCGACCGGCGACGATTGCCTCCTGGCAACCGTGGCGGGGTCCTGTGTCGTCGTCTGCCTGCACGATGAACGGAGGCTGATCGGCGGGATCGGGCATTTCATCGTCCCCGGATCGATCGGCACAGAGGGGATCGTTGCCGACGAGGTGGCTGCGCAGGGCATTACGAGCATGGAACACCTGATCGGCGATATCGTGAAGCTGGGCGGGGACCGGAAATCCTGCAGGGCCACGCTCTACGGTGCAGGGACGTTCGGCGGTAATGCCGTAACGGGAGATGTCATGGGCAGCAATATCAAGTTCCTCCATGAATATTTCAGGCTCGAGAAAATCCCGGTGGCACGGGAGGACCTCGGCGGGAATTTCAGGCGGAAGATATTTTTCTCTCCCCGCACGGGGTCTTCTTTCAGAAAGTTCCTGGTAAACAACAACGATCATTCGGAATTCATGAAACTCGAAAGCGAATATATTTCCAGCGTATTCAGGAACACCGCTACGTTTGGGAAAGTCCTGCTGTTCGACTGAGGTGATGTGTGGTAACCATAGCGGGAATCAGGGGACTCAAGGACGACGAATTCAATTTAATCAAGGACGTCATCTATCGGGAAAGCGGGATCCGGCTTACCGAGATGAAGAAGGCCCTTGTCCAGGCCCGCCTGATGAAGCGCCTCAGGGAGCTGAAACTGCCGGATTACCGCGAATACTGCCATTTTCTGACAAACAACTACGATCGCGAAATCATCAACCTGATAAACTGCATCACCACCAACAAGACAGATTTTTTCAGGGAGCCGAAACATTTTGAATTTCTGCAAGAGGTGGCGCTCCCCGAGTTAGAGCATTCAGGGAGGAAGAGGATAACGATCTGGAGCGCCGGCTGCTCGACCGGTGCGGAGCCGTACACGATTGCAATCACACTGCGCGAATATTTTGCCGGCAGGAGCATGCCGGAGGTGAAAATCCTGGCAACGGATATTGATACGCAGGTGCTCCGCAGAGGGGAAGAAGGGATTTACAGCTATAACGAGGTGGACACGATTAACATAGAGCTGCTGCGCAGATACTTCAAGCGGGGGACCGGCGAAAACGAGGGATTTTTCAAGGTCAAGGATTCCGTGCAGAACATGATATCGTTCCGGCGCCTGAACCTTCTTGACGACACGTACCCGATGAAAGGACGTTTCGATATCATATTCTGCCGCAATGTTATCATCTATTTCGATACCGCCTCGCGCAACAGGCTATTCGAAAAATTTCACGCGTGCCTGAGCGATGACGGGTATCTCATCATGGGCCATTCCGAAACCCTGGCGGGGATGACCACAAGGTTCCGTTTCGTGGGCCATACTATATACCGGAAGGTCGAGTAACATGCATATACCGCACAGCAGCCGTTTCGGCAAAAAAATCCAGATAATTCAACCGGGAGAGCTGCATGTCTCGCAGGATGACGATATGATCGGCACCATGCTCGGTTCCTGCGTCTCCGTGTGCCTGCATGACCCGGTTAAGAAGATATCCGGCATGAACCATTTCATGCTTCCCGGCAGGATTGTCCAGGCGGACATCCTCAGCGACAGGTCGGCACGGTACGGCGTCACCGCGATAAACGAGCTGCTGCTGCGTATGGAAAAATGCGGTGCGGAGCGGAAGCATATGACCGCGAAGGTGTTCGGCGGGGGGAATGTCATTCCGGCCATGCGTGATACCAACACCATTCCCTTCGATAATGTGCGTCTGGCCCGGCTCATGCTCGAGATCGAGGACATCCCGATCGACGAGATGGTGGTCGGCGGGACGTACGCCCGCAAAATCATCATGGAGGTCGTAACCGGTACGGTGTTCATGAAAAGCATAACAAAGTCCGACGTGCTTGAGCAGATCAAGGAAAAAGAATACCGGTACGTGAAAGGGAGCCTCGTCGCGGTATGAAAAAAACCCGTGTCCTCATAATCGATGATTCCGCCGTCGTGCGGAAGTATCTCTCCGAGATCCTCTCGAATGCGAGGGGGATCGAGGTCGTGGCCACGGCGCTGGACCCGATCATCGCGATCGACAAGATAAAGAAATTCAACCCGGACGTGCTGACCCTTGACGTGGAAATGCCGAGGATGGACGGGTTGACCTTCCTTTCAAAGCTCATGGTCGCCCGGCCTATGCCCGTGATCATGGTCAGCTCGTTTACCGATGCGGGCGCGCGCGTCACCCTCCGGGCGCTGGAGCTGGGCGCCGTCGATTTCATCCTGAAACCGGAACTGGGCTCCGACGAGGCGCGCGGCGCCTTTTCGGGCGAGCTCGTGGATAAAATCATTGCCGCCAGCCAGTCGAAGGTCAGGCCCCGGAACCAGCCCGCCCCGCGGGATACAGCGCCGATGGACATCCTCGCGCGCCATTCGGCCGATGTGATCCTGCCTCCGAAGCGGGCCATGAAAGTGAAGCACCGGAGCGAGACCGTGATAGCCATCGGGGCGTCCACCGGCGGTACGGAGGCGATAGCCGGCATATTCAAATCGCTCCCGGACGATCTCCCGGGCATCGTGATCGTGCAGCACATGCCGGAAAAATTCACGAAGGCCTTCGCGGACCGGATCAACGGCATGTCTCAGCCGTATGTGAAGGAAGCCGAGAACGGGGACCGGGTCTACCGCGGTATCGCGTTGATCGCGCCGGGAAACAGGCACATGCTCCTGAAGTCGGACGCGAACGGTTACTATGTAGAGGTCCTGGACGGCCTGCCGGTAAACCGTCACAAGCCGTCAGTCGATGTTCTGTTCCGGTCCGTGGCGCAGTGTGCCGGGCACAGCGCTGCCGGGATCCTGCTGACCGGCATGGGCTCCGACGGAGCGTCCGGACTTCTTGAGTTGCGGGAGGCCGGAGCGATGACCATTGCGCAGGACGAAGCCTCGTGCGTTGTGTTCGGCATGCCGCGTGAAGCGATACGAATCGGCGCCGCCTGCAGGGTGCTGGGACTCAACGACATTATAAAGTTCATTGAAGACAACAAATACCAACATCTGCCGATTAATACGCCGGTATAAGGCTCTTCCATATAAAACTACTTTCATTCATCTGATTGGCCATATGCCATCGATGTGTCTGCTTTATCGCTTCAACAAGGCCATCGCTGTCTGAATCCAACCCGATTTTCACAACAAATTCATAATTTTGTTTAAATTTAGAATATTTTTGTTGACGAAAGGGGTTATTTTATTATATATTATTATTGGTCGGACCACCCGACCAGTTGCCAGTATCACGTAGAGTTGAAACATTAATACATGGGAAATCCAGACAGGACCAACACCATGGATAACAATCCAGCCCTGAAACCGCTTCCCAGGACCCGCCTCCATGAAGGGATCGTTGCCCAGCTCACGAACAATATCCTGGCCGGCCAGTTCCGTGCCGGGGAGAAGCTTCCTCCCGAGCGCGATCTCGCGGAAAGCCTCGACGTGAACAGGGGCACGGTGCGCGAAGCGCTGAAAAAGCTCGAGATGCTGGGGCTCGTAGAGATCCGTCATGGTGATGGCGTGTACGTGCTGAACTACCTGGAAACAGGAACGCTGGAGCTGCTCCCGGCGCTTATCCGATCTGGCGGAACGATCAATATCGGGATATTGAAGGGCCTCCTTCAGCTCCGGCGAATCATTCTCCCGGACGTTGCCTACCACGCCGCGCTTAACAGGAGCGAGGAAGACCTGGCGGAGCTCGAGCGGACGATTTTCAACGATGACAGCATGGGCATCAACGATCGCGACATGGCGATCTACCGGCTCATAGCCCGGTCGAGCAAGAATATCTCGTTCCTCATCGTTCTGAATTTTTTCAACAACAGCGGGCTGGTGACCGAGTTCCTGACCCTCTACTTCTCGGACGGGGCGAACATCATGCGGACGACCAGATTCTATCATGATATTTTCAACGCGATAAGGGAACGGGAGCCGCAACGGGCGAAGCGGATCATGCATGATCTGCTGGTCTACGCAGAGCGCAGGACCATTGAAGCGCTCGCCCCGGCCGGGACCGGGGAGTGACGGCAATGCATCATTGCACGGGGAGGTTGACATGGCCGCGAAAAAGCTCAATCCGCTGAAAACAGCGTACATCAAGAAGATCGCGACGGAGCACGGGCAGGGCACCTTCACCGAGTACCGCCCGTTGCCGGACGCCATGAAGGCCGAGATAGCCGCCGGGGTAAAGGAGATTTTCGACTACTACGGCGGCAGGTCCCTGTTAAAGAAGAGCGGCGACGTGTACATCAAGCCGAACGCGGTCGACGCCAAGCCCTACGCGTACACGCGGCCCGAAGTTCTGGAGGCCGTCATCGCCTACTGGAAAGGCGCGGGCGCAAGGAACATCTTCGTGTTCGAGAACTCGACACAGTGCAACTACACGCGGCTGGTGTTCGAGGTCACCGGCTACGCGAAAATCTGCAAAAGGCTCGGCGCGAAACCGGTCTACCTCGACGAGGAGAAGACCACGCAGGTCGAGTTTTCCGGCAGAGCGGCCGGAGGGTACGACCTGAAGACCTTCCGTATTTCGGAAACCGTGGCCGGGAAGCTCATAGCGGGGAGCGCCGAGAACCTTTACATCAATCTCCCCAAGCTGAAGACCCACTCCATGGGCGTGGTGACGCTCGGCGTCAAGAACCAGTGGGCATTCCCGCGGCACGAGGACCGGGGCTGGGACCACAACTACAATTTGCATAACAAGCTCGCGGACGTTCTCTCCCTGGTGCGGCCCGACTTCACGCTGATAGAGGGCGTGGAAGGGAGCATCTACGGCCACTACAACGCCCTGGCGCTGGCCGATACCTGCATCCGGCCGTTCCGCATCCTGATCGGGAGCCCTAACGTGGTCGCGGCCGACATCGTCGGATCGAGGATATTCGGGTTCGGCATCGGCGACGTGCCTCACATAAAGGAGGCGGTCCGGCGCGGACTGGGCGACGGCGTGAGGAAGCTCGATGACATCGAGGTGCTCGGCGATTACCGGGACGTGCGGTACATTGACATCATGGGGGATCTGAAGAAGTTCGGCGGGAAGTATCCCTTCGACCTGTTCCCTGATTTCCCCGCCGACGTCAGGATCATACGCGGGCAGGAGATGGCCTGCCGCGAGGGGTGCGTCAACAATCCCCTTGCCGTAATGCAGGTGCTGGCGAAGGACTACGCGGGAAGGGGCGGGTGGACGCTGGTCATGGGCAAGGGTTTCGACCGCGGCTCGATCGACGCAATCCCCGGCCCGGTTCTCGTTGCGGGCCACTGCGCGATCGAGGAGGTCTCGGCGCGCCTCCTGGAGCGGCTCGGGAAGGAGCGCGTGTACCTGAGCGGCAAGTGCAACGACCTCAGGGCCACGACCGAGTCGATGTGCCACCTGATGAAGGTTAACCCGATGAAGCTCGCGCCCATGAACCCGCTGAAGTCATTGTGGGCGATCATGAGGGCGCGGATAAACCATACGCACGGGATGCTGGTGAACCCCGCGTCCCATTTAATAAAGATGAGATAACAAAGAAAGGTCAAAGGAGAAAGACATGGCAAAGAAAAAAGAATTCATACCTGACTGGACCGAGGCGGTGCCGCCGGCGGGATCATACCGGTCAATTTTCAAGTGGGGCGCCCCGGACGGGTTCAAGCACCCGAGCAACGCCTGGTACCGCATGATGAAGCAGGAGTTCGGCATGACCGACGATGACTTTGCGGCCAGGAAAAAGGAGGGGCTCGGGAAGGTTTCCCTGGGCAGAAAGGTGAGGATCGGCGGCGCCGACATCAGGAAGTTCCAGTCGATCGTGGGCAATGACAACGTCGCAGTCGACGATTACAGCAGGCTCCGGTTCAGCCGCGGCAAGACCGTGGAGGAAGCCTCTGACCTGCGTGAAGGGAAGATCGGCGAGGTGACCGACGTCGTGGTGCATCCCCGTTCCAAGGAGGACGTGAAGAAAATCGTGGCCCTGTGCAACGCGCGAAAGCTGCCGCTCTACGTGTACGGCGGCGGTTCCTCGGTGACCCTGGGCCTTATCCCGAAGCGCGGCGGTGTGACGCTCGTCCTCAGCACGCATATGAACAGGCTCCTGAGCATCAACGAGCAGAACCAGACCGCGGTGGTGCAGCCGGGCATGCTCGGTCCCGCGTACGAGGAGGCCCTGAACGACGCTCCCAACCGCTTCGGCACGAAGCGGGCGTACACCTGCGGCCACTTTCCCCAGTCCTTCGAGTTTTCATCCGTCGGCGGATGGGTCGTGACGCTGGGCTCCGGGCAGGCCTCGACCTATTACGGGGACGCGTACCATATCGTCCTGAGCGGCGAATACGTGACGCCGGCAGGAGATTTCAAAACGCTCGATTACCCCGGCACCGCGACCGGACCGAAGGTAAATGACATCATGAAGGGGAGCGAAGGCACGTTCGGCGTGCTGGTCGAAGTAACGATGCGCATTTTCCGCTACGCGCCCGAGAACCGCCAGCGGTTTGCATACATGTTCCCGACCTGGGAGGCCGCGGTCGACGCGAGCCGCGAGATCATGCAGGGCGAGTTCGGCAAGCCCGCGGTCTACCGCATCTCGGACCCTGAGGAGACCGACGTGGGCCTCAAGCTCTACGGGATCCACGGGACCCCGGTGGAATCCTTCATGACGCTCCGCGGGTACAAGCCCATGCAGCGCTGTCTCATGCTGGGCACGGCCGAGGGCGAGCTCGGGTATGCGAAACACGTGAAAAAAATGATCGGCAAAATCAGCAGGAAATACGGCGCCATGTCCCTCACCGGGTTTGCCACGAAGAAGTGGGAGCATACCCGGTACAAGGAGCCCTACATGCGCGAAGATCTTCAGGATTACGGGATCATCATCGACACGCTCGAGTCGGCCGTAACCTGGGACAACCTGCACCGGCTCCACCAGGGCGTGCGGGAGTTCGTCAAGAGCCGTCCCGGGACCATCTGCATGACCCACGCGTCGCACTTCTATCCGCAGGGAACGAACCTCTACTTCATCTACATCATGAAGATGGACGACACGAAAGCGTATTTGAAGTTCCAGAAGGGCGTGATCGACGCGATCACGCGGAATGGCGGTTCGCCGAGCCACCACCACGGAACGGGCAGGATGCTCGCGCCATGGCTGGAGCCGCACATCGGCAGGGTCCAGATGGAGGTAATTCGCACGTTGAAGAAGCATTTTGATCCGAAGAACATCATGAACCCGGGCGGGGTGCTCGGGCTGAAGTAGGCGGCTGCCGGTTCTGGACACGGATCTGGCATGGGAATAACGCGTCTGTCATCGCGAGCGCAGCGCCCTTCGACTTCGCTCAGGGACCACCCGGTTACCGAGCGGAGTCGAGGCATGCTTCGTCGCCCTCACGAATCAAGTGGGTTCCTCGCAATGACATTCTGCATGGCCTGGAAAGCAGTGATATCAAAAAACGGAGAATGCACATGAAAACAAAAAAATCAGCAGGTGAAACGATTCTCTCCATCGATGCGGGGACCCAGTCGATACGTGCGGCATTGGTCGACACCTCGGGCAACATCCTGCATATCGACAAATGGCAGATCGAGCCCTATTTTTCCATGCACCCGGGCTGGGCGGAACAGAATCCGGAGTATTACTGGAAGATGCTCTGCGCCGCCACCAGCGGGGTCATCCGGAAGGCGGGCAGGCTGAAGGAGTCGATCGTCGCCGTCACCCTGACCACGCAGCGGGCCACGGTGATCAACATGGGAAAGGACGGCAAGCCCCTCCGCCCCGCGATTGTCTGGCTTGACCAGCGGATGGCCGATTCGAAGGGCATGCTCCCCGCGGCCCTGCGGCCGGTTCTGAAAGCGGCCGGCCTGCTCGACCAGGTCGATTCCGTCATGCAGATGTGCGAGGCGAACTGGATCCGGCAGAACCAGCCCGATATCTGGGAGAAAACCTACAAGTATCTCCTGCTCTCGGGCTTCTTTACCTACAAGCTGACGGGTGAATTCGCGGACTCGGTCGGCAGCAACGTGGGCTATCTGCCCATCAACAACAAGACATACCAGTGGGCGGGTAAATACGACATCAAGTGGATGCTCTTCCCGATCGAGAGGGAGAAGCTCCCGGGCCTGGTGAAGCCCGCGGAGCACCTGGGGCGGATCAGCAAAAAAGCCGCGAAGGAGACAGGTATCCCGGAAGGGCTGCCCGTTATCGCCGCCGGCACGGACAAGGGGTGCGAGATCCTCGGCGCCGGATGTCTCACGCCGGAAACGGGGTGCCTGAGTTTCGGTACGACCGCGACCTTCAACACCGCAACAGACAAATATGTCGAGCTGTACAAGATGAGGCCGCCGTACCCTTCCTCGGTGCCCGACGCCTATTACACCGAGTACATGGTGTTCCGGGGCTTCTGGATGGTAAGCTGGTTCAAGGAGGAGTTCGGACTACGCGAGAAGGAGCTGGCGAAGAAAAAGCACATCGTGCCCGAGAAGCTGTTCGACGCGCTCATTGAAAAAACTCCTGCCGGCGCGATGGGGCTCGTGCTCCAGCCCTACTGGTCGCCCGGTCTCAACACCGAGCAGTACGCCAAGGGATCGATCATCGGTTTCGGCGACGTGCACAACAGGGCCTTCCTCTACCGCGCCATACTGGAGGGCCTGGTGTATGCCCTGCGCGAGGGTGCGGAGTACACCGAGCGCAAGACGAAGACGAAGATCACGAAGCTAAGGGTGTCTGGCGGGGGATCGCAGAGCGACATGGCGGTCCGGATCACCGCGGATATATTCGGTCTTCCGGCCGAGCGGCCGCATACCTACGAAACCTGCGCCCTCGGCGCGGCGATTGACGCGGCGGTCGGGCTGGGGCTTTACCCCGACTTCCCGTCTGCGGTGAAAGCCATGACCAGGGTGAAAGAGGTGTTCGATCCAATACGGGAGAACCGGAAGCTCTACGACAGGCTCTACAGGGAAGTATACCTCAAAATGTACGGGAAGCTGGACCCGCTCTTCAGGAAGATCAAGGAGATCACCGGATATCCGGAGTAAGGGGGCGTGCATGGCCCGGGGATCAGCGGCAGGAGACGACGTGGATCTCCTCGCGCATCCCCGGCCAGCCGTGGACCGGCCTTCTCTCGATCGTTTCCAGTCCTTTCATAAGCTCATACAGGGCCGCGTCTCCCATGGAGAGCGGCTTCATCTCGCCGAGCAGGATCACGGTGCTTCCGCCGGCTTTCCGGTAATGATCGATCGCCCGCGCGGCCATGGGATTCTCCGGAGGCGGCCAGCAGAGGAAGAGGGAGCGGTCGGGATGCGCCGCGGCACAGGACTCGTCCCCCTTCAGGAGCGGGTGCCACGCCTTCCGGAACTGCCAGTTGGTCTCCGAGACGCTCGCCAGTTGTCCTCCGACCGGCGGGATCAGCTCATAGGAGATGATATCTGCACCGCAAGCGGACAGGCACATGGCCCAGTACCCGCTTCCCGCACCTATCTCGACCAGGGGAGAGTAACGCGTGACCGTGGCCAGGGTGTCGGCCGTGGGAATTGAAAACGCGTACTGTGAAACGAGGGACTTTCGCTCGAACGAGAGAAACGTCCGGGCCTTGTCCATGCCTGAGCCCGAGAAGCGGTCCAGAAGCTCCCTGACTTCGGCGTACATCGGGTTGTTCAGCGTGCCGTCAAGCGGCGCCGGTATGTATGATGCTATGTCGATCGGTGAATCCTGTCCGGGCATCGTTACTCCCATTCTGCAGAGTGTCTGTTGGTCGCACTATGATGCGAGATAGATAAGACACGTTTTGTTTAGGTCATGTTACTTAAAAAATCAAGCGATTATTTAAAGCTCCATGATGGACTCACCTCGAATCGAATTGATGGTCTTAAGCTGTGATGAATTCATATTGAGTGAAATATGGAGAAAGTTATGGATCTGATCGTTGCCCAAACAATTCTGCCATTGTCAAATTTAGACACTTCTGAAATGACTATATGCAGTTGCTACTGCATGGATTAAGATACACAATGATTGATAAATCCCTGTAAATACCGTATTGCGCACCTTCTCTTGCCGTGATTAAATAACAATTCACAAAAAAGCCTTGACAAACGTGAACAATGGTTACAAATCGAAACAATGGTAATACTGCATGGAATAGTAAGAAAAGGCATTATATATTTTACCGGTTATTTTTTAAGATCAATTTGAACCAATTACTACCAGAGGATAACTATCCCTACGCCACAGGAGGTCCCCCATGACACAACCAAACCGAGACAATCCCTACACCTTCAAAGACTACCTCGACTGGCGCAAAAGCGTTGACTACTACGCTGACGACTCCTTCATACAGAAGGTCGTGAAGCACTACTGCGGCCCCGACTGGCAGAAGGCCGATGCACGCGGCCGGGCAATCTCGAAAAAGGCGTCCTTCCGCTGGCGTGACATGGCTGAGGCCATAGCCCGTCCCGAGAAGTGGCCCTTCATGCTGCATTATGACGGTCACCATAACAGGATCGACCGTATCGTCAGGCCCCACGAGACCGAGGTCATGGAGAAGGAAGTGTTCGGCGAGCGGCTGTTTTCAGACTCGGTCATGCCGTGGGAGAAACTCATTGGCATGTACCTCATCTACCAGAACAGCGAGTCCTGCATTGCCTGTCCGCTTACCTGCACCGAGGGCCTGGTGAAGCTGCTCGAAAAATACGCGGATACGCCGGAGACACGGCGCGTTTTACGGCACTGCAAGGAGGGCATCGACGGCGACGTGGCGATCGGCGCACAGTACCTTTCGGAGATACACGGCGGCTCAGACGTGGGAGCAAACCTCCTGGAGGCAGTGGAGGAGGGCGGCACATGGCGCCTGTACGGGACCAAATTCTTCTGCTCCGCGACGCATGCGGACTACGCGGTGGTGACGGCCAAGCCGCGCGGCTCGGAGAAGGTGGCGCTATTCATTGTTCCGTCCTGGCTCCCGGGCGACAAGGAAAAGGAGATCCGCAACGGGTACATGATCGACCGCATCAAGTGGAAAATGGGCACGTGCGAGCTTACCACGGCCGAGCTTACATTTACGGGAGCAGTTGCATACCCGGTGGGTCCGCTCGACCGGGGGCTTGCCAACGTCGTGGGGATAGTGCTGACCTATTCACGCCTGACAGTGGGCCTCGCGTCCGGGGCAGGCATGGCCCGGGGCCTGCGCGAGGCGCAGAAATACGCGGAGTTCAGGGAGGCCTTCACCATGCGGATCGGCGGCTTCCCGCTGGTCAAGCTGCAGCTCCGCGAGATGGAGAGGTTTTCGCGCCGGACTACCGCGGGCTCGTTCAGGATATACAGCGATTTCCTGGGGCTCGAGGGAGGGCTGAAAGGCGGCCTGGAAACGGACGAGCCCCCGGCAATGCGGCGGAAGCGTTTTAACGTGCGCGAGCTCATCATGCTGCAGAAGATCACTGCGGCAGCAGACTCGACCGACATGTGCCGGAAGGCGATGTCGATATTCGGGGGCCATGGCGTAATGGAGGACTTCTCGTCCCTGCCGCGCTTTTACCGGGACGCGGCCATCAACGAGCTCTGGGAGGGGCCCCGGAACGTGCTCCTCACCCAGATGCATAATGACATGAAAAAGGCATCGTCCTGGTACGAGCCGGCCGACTTCGTGGCCTCTGTGCTCGAGGGGGCGGATGCACCGCTGATCAAAAGCTATACGAAAGAGCTGGCGGAGCTCATCGCGCACCCGCACCTTTTCGGCGACGATGAAAAGACGATGGATGTTTGCCTGCGCTGGGATCGCTTCTGTTCCGAATTTTTCCACTCGTTCCAGGACCTGGCGCTGGCAGAGGTTGAGGGCGGGGGGAGATAGGTATCACCTCTCAAGGGGCCAGAGCATCTCAAGCCGAAAGCTATCCCCGTTAAGGGGTCAGAGCATCTTAAACCGAAAGCTATCCCCGTTAAGGGGTCAGAGCATCTCTCGGGGTGATAATTATCGTTTTCCGTGGTGTCAGAGCAAGTACCTGAATCGATAGTTATCGGTCAGTCAGCAGATAGTCATCCCCATACAGGGTCAGAGCTTTTCTCTGACCATCAGGAACCATCTCCCAAAATGATAATTATACCATGAAAGATCAGTAATATGCCCTAGATTTGACATTAGTGGTAGAATAGGGTCAGAGCATACTTCCACGCTGGTAGATATCGTTCGCATGGGGTCAGAGCCCCCCCTAACAGCCACCCCGAACAGATACTTGTCGGTGGAGGATGGTATAGTTATCGCCATAACGATGGGTTACTTCCCGAATTTTGACGCTATGATTCGTCCCAGCTCGAGCATGTGGGTGGTGACCTCTTCCCTGCTCCTTCCCGGGTAATTCCGGAACGAGATGAGAACGCCGTTCATGGCTGCAAAAAAGGCATGGGACAGTTTGCGCGCGTTCTTCGACGGGCCGAAAACCAGGTCAAGCCGCTCTAGCAGTTTCCGCTCCGTGACGTTGAGGCGCTCGAGCTGCTCGCCGCTCAGCGATCCGTCCAGCATGAAGTGGGTCATCATCCGAAAATACTGGTCATTATCTATGAGGAAGCGGATGTAGGTGTCCGTTATGGACCCGATCCCTCCATCCGCGGCGCCGTCAATGAGGCGCTCGAGTTTTTCAGCCCCGCGGAGGAAGGCCTCCACAAAGAGAGCGCGCTGGTCAGGGAAATAGCGGTAGATCGAGGCGTGGGATATGCCCGCTTCGCGCGCTATGTCCCGGATGCTCACCTGGTCGAAAGGCCTGACCGCAAACACGCGCTCTGCGGCGGCGACTATGATATCGCGCCGCGCTTCGCGCTCGTGCTCCCTGAGTGATCCGAATGAGGTTTCTTTTTTCATTGCATGCGGCCTTTGCGCCGCGCACCAGGCTATTTATTCATCTCAGCCTTGATCAGGGCGAGGACTGCCGGCGCTATGGCTGCACTCTCTTCTTTGGTCGTGACTTTCTTCAGGTATTTGATCTTTCTGTCCTTGCCGATTATGACCGTCATGCTGCCGTTATCGCAGTCGCCGAGATTCCATGCATTCTTGATGGCATGACTTTTATCAAGGAAGATATCTGTTTTGTATTTTTCGACCTTCCCCTTGACCACCAGGCGTACAATCCCGTCCGCGAGCCACATCGGGTTGTCCTTGAGGTTTGCAATGCCGCACGAGTAGAATTTTTTTTCGTCCAGCTTGGCATACTTCAGGACATCCGCGCAGGGGTCGTTTACGTCCGCACCCTCGTAATCATTATAGAACACGGCAACGACCTTGGTGCCGATGTTGGGTATGGTTACCGGATTCTTGTAGGCGTCCATAATCTGGACGGTTGACACGACCTGCCCGATGGCGGCTGCCATGGCTATTGCAGCGCCGATGGTTATCATTGAGAAGATTGCGATTGTTCGATGGAGATTTTTCATGATTTACCTTCCCTGTAAAAATATTGTGACAGAAATCTCGTGTTCAGTATATATCATCGGGGGGGTGTCTGGCAAGAATTAATTTGCATAACCTTTCTACCACTGGAGCGTGGGATGATAAAAATACTGCACTCACCCGTCCCCTCTCATGGGGGCTAGCATCAAGGAGTATATTGATCGATGAAATGCTGAATATGCTGAAGAGGAATCACGTAACGTTCCCCCTGCGGGGTAATGGGGAAATTGATAAGGGAACGAAAATATATTTGAAATTCATTTGACATGCGCTGATTTCATGGATGAATGTCTACATGCATGTGATTCAATTGAACGCTGTACAGGGGTTGTGATGCTGCAACAATACGCGGGAGAGATACAGAAAGCCGCGGATCTGCTGTGTAAGTCCTGTGATACTGCCGCCTTCTGCGGATCCGGGGTATCGGCCGAGAGCGGAATCTCGACCTTCCGTGATCCGGGCGGCATCTGGGACCGCCTTGACATGAGCGAGGTTGGCACCGCTGAAGGGCTCTTTGCCACGCTGGGCAAAAATCCCGGGAAGCTGATGCCCGTTTTTATCGAGCTGCTCGATACCCTTGAAAAGGCATCATTTAACCCGGGGCATGAGGCCCTGGCCTGGCTCCAATCCGGCTGCAGGCTCGGGACCATCATCACCCAGAATGTGGACAACCTCCAGCAGGAGGCGGGAAGTACCTGTGTAATCGAGGTGCACGGGAACCTGTTCGAGATGGCCTGCCTTTCGTGCAATAAAAAGCGGAAAATGGACCGGAAGCTCCTGATCCACGACCTTCGGAAAAGGCTCGGGCTCATGCGTGATATCAGCCTCCCCGGCCTCGTGTCCCTGGTCCCGAGATGCGAATCATGCGGCTCGCTCATGCGTCCGGACATCGTTATGTTCGGCGAGGCGGTCAAGGAGATGCCGCGTTCCTTCGAGATTGCACGTGAGTGTGATGTCATGCTGGTGCTCGGCACCTCGGGCGTCGTGTACCCGGCGGCCGAGCTCCCCTATGAGGCAATGCGGGCGGGCGCATCAATCATAGTGATCAATCCCCACGAAAATGCCTTTTTCGACATCTCCGACGTGTATATTCCGATGAAAACGGGCGTGGCCCTTCCTGCTATAGTGGAAATGATTAAAAGCATAAAACTGAAAAAAAGATAACAGCCGGATGGAAGAAGAAAAGATCTCGCCGGATGCGTATAAGGCACAACGGCGAGAACAATGAGTGGATTTATGTAAGAAGGAGACCGGAGGGCCGTCATGGAGACGGCCCTTTCACGTGCACCTGTTGTCAGCTTACCTGCCTGAGCGGCCCGGTCGCGAGCTTTTGCAGCTCGACCTTGAGTGAGGAGATGTCCATCACGTAGTTGCTGTAGACCGCATGCATGCCTTTTTGCTTTGCATCGCGGGCGAGTCGCTCTTTTCTAACGATCTCCTGCTCGATCCTGTTGATACGGTCCGACATTTTTTTGGTACTCATTTCAAAACCTCCTTAACGATTTCTGATCATCTCCCGGTTTAGCCGTAGAAATGATTTATGCTGGAAACGGGGGTTTTGAATTGACATTTATGGTTTTATGTTGTACATTCTTAATGATGTAACAAGCTTATGTCAATTCCCGGGCACTGCCCGGAGCCGGTTTCATGCCCTACATGAAGCCGGTTTTTTTATGACCCCATCTCTGGTTAAACCTTATGAATCTATATAAGAAATGGGTCATCGGCAAATTTTTTTGCGAAAAATTTACATTTTTTTTCTGGCTCCGCTGGCATTTGCCGGGTTATAAAAATGGCCCGGATCGCAGCATGAAGTCTCCAATGAAAAAATTATCGAGCCATTAAAGAGTATTGTACCGGGGCATTCGGACGAGACCGGGCTCGTCCGGCGGGGACTGGTTGAAGAGCAACCGCTGACGTCGATTTGCCGGTTAAAGCAGCCGGATTGCATCAGTCGTCAGCGGGCACGGCGGGGCGCCCGCCCGCAGGAGATATCCACGCACTTGAGCGGACCTGGCCCGCACGGAAAAAAGAATTGACTCCCGGTGTTGCCGAACCACTTGATTATAATGCGGCCTGAAAAGGAAAAACGCGGCCGCGGAGGAGAATTCGAACATGAAACGCTTGATCGCAACCGCTGCCGCAATCCTGGTTCTGTTTATCGCTTGCGCTTCAATCATGGGGAAGTGGGGCGTGTCGAAGCTGGATAAGCTGTCAGAAAAATGCCTCACTGAGAACGAGGCCCTTAAGCCGTCCACATCGCGATGGCAGAACCTGAGCACCCAGGCCCGTCAAAAGAAAAAGCGCGAGCTTGAAGAGTACAAGAAAAAACGCATCGATCTTTACCAGGCTCTCCACACATTCAAAACAGTGTACACCACTTCGATTGACAAGGACGGAAAATGCCGCGTCAAGGAATGTGCATCACTTGAGCGGGTACGGGCCCAGATTACCGAGGGCTGCCCCGGTGCGGGAGAATCCTTCCCCCGTACCGCAGCCGAGTAGGTATGATCGTCGTCTACAGCACGCGCCTCTTGCGGCTTTTCTCACTCCGGACGCGCGGCATTAGCGGAATCACGATCTTTCCTTTCATTTTCCTTCACGACGGGCTGCGCGGAACGCCCGAGGCAGCGGTGACCGTTAACCATGAAAAGATCCACATCCGCCAGCAGCTCGAGCTGCTGATTGTTTTTTTCGCCATATGGTATGGCGCCTCTTTTGTCGCGGGACTGGTACGGGGAAGGGGCCGGTACGGCGCATACCGGAACATCATCTTTGAGCGCGAGGCCTTTGACCGGATGTACGACCTGGATTATCTCTCCCGGCGGAAAATGTTCGGTTTCATGAAGTATCGGAAGAAAAAGTCATGATAACAAAGCGGTCGATTGAACAGGGAGAACGTCATGAACTACGATGAATTGCTGAAAAACCGTCGGTCGGTCCGCATGTATACCGACCGGATGGTTAACACCGGAGTGCTCAAGGACATCATAAGGGAAAGCACCCTGGCGCCCAGCTCGGGAAACAGCCAGCCGTGGAAGTTCGTCATCGTTAACGACAGGGCCATGATGAAGCGTGTTTCGGATGAGAGCAAGAAGAACCTCGTCGCCAGGATCGAGGCGAACCCGGCGGATTATATCAAGAGATACGAGCAGGCCCTCCGCAACGAAGAGTACAATGTTTTCTACAATGCACCGGCCCTCATTATACTGGCCGGCCCGCGGGATTATCGCAACCTCCTGATAGACTGCGCCCTGTGCGCAGCCTACATCATGAACGCCTCTGTTTCGCGCGGGCTGGGTACCTGTTGGGTCAACCTGGGATCGGATATTCGCGATCAGGCCCTGCTCGGAGAGCTCGGCATTACTCCCGACCTTGCCATCGTGGCACCCATCATCCTCGGGTATCCCCGGGACATACCGGCCGCTCCCAAACGGGAGGAGCCGGTGATACTTAAAGTGATAGAAGGTCGATGAATCCCGATCAATATACGTTCATAGCCACGGCGGCAAAAGGCATGGAACAGATCCTGGCGGACGAGCTTAACGGTCTCGGCTCCGGGGGAATTTCCGTGTCAACCGGATACGTGCGGTTTGCCGGCAGCTACGGATCTGCGCTCAGGGCCTGCCTCTGGTCACGCACCGCGAGCCGCGTGATCCTTGAGGTCGTAACACTGGAAGCTGCGGAGAAGGATGATGTGTACTCGGCAGCGCGATCGATACCCTGGGAGGAGCACTGGGCCGCACCTTCCACGATAGCGGTCGATTTTTCCGGCACCTGCCCGGGCATCAACAACACCATGTACGGGGCCCAGCTTGTCAAGGACGCGCTCGTCGACCGCGTGCGTGAGCGCACGGGAAAACGGCCTTCCGTGGACGCGATTAACCCGGGCCTGCGCGTCATCTGCCATCTCCATGGAGGAACAATGGCCCTGGGCATGGATCTCTCCGGTGACGGCCTGCACCGGCGCGGCTACCGGGAGGAGACTGTCGCGGCACCGATTCGCGAGACGCTTGCAGCGGCGATCCTGTTGAAGGCCGGTTGGCCCGAGGTGGCGGCCGGCGGCGGCTCTTTTCTGGATCCGATGGCCGGTTCCGGCACGTTCGTGATTGAGGCCGCACTCATGGCAGCGGACAGCGCCCCGGGCCTGCTGCGGGCCCGGTGGGGCTTTGAAGGCTGGACGGGCCACGATGCGGGTGTCTGGCGCGATCTCGTGAACGAGGCGCTGTCGCGAAAGGAGGCGGGCCTGCGGAACGCCCCGCGTTGTGTCGGGTTTGACGCGGATAAAAGCGCGGTCACTGCCGCGCGCCACAACTCGAAACGTGCCTGCGTGCAGGAGATAACCTCTTACGAAAGAAGGGCGCTGTCCGAGTCCCGGCCCCTGTCGGAACTGAAGCCCGGGCTGATAGTGACCAACCCTCCGTACGGCAAACGCATGGGAGCGGAGGAGGACCTTGCCCCGCTGTATGAATTGCTCGGCGACTCGCTCAAGAAGCACTTCCGTGGCTGGCGCGCTGCCGTGTTCACCGGCGAGCCCGAGCTGGGCAAGCGGATGGGCCTGCGCGCAAGCAGGGTCAACGCCTTTTTCAACGGGCAGATTCCCTGCAAGCTCCTCCAGTTCAGCGTTGGCGCGGAGAGCTTCGTTGACCGCGCGGCCCTGGACGAGCGGGAAGAGCGTATCGGGCTTGATCGGGCGATGAAGCGGGGGGCCGAGGCCTTCTCCAACCGCATAAAAAAGAACCTGCGTACCATCGGGCGCTGGGCCGCGCGCGAGGGGGTGGAATGCTACCGGCTCTACGATGCCGACCTGCCGGAATACTCGGCCGCGGTGGACATCTACGGCGACCGGGTGCACGTTCAGGAGTATGCCGCGCCCTCGAGCGTGGATGCGGCCAAGGCGGCCGTTAGACTGGAAGACATCATGACGGTCCTCCCGCACGCGCTGGGAAAGGAACGCGGAAACATAGTCTTGAAGGTACGGAGCAGGCAGAAGGGAACCAGCCAGTATCATAAGCTCAATGACCGGGGCGAGTTTATAGAAGTGCGCGAGGGCCCATGCCGCTTCCTGGTGAACATGGTTGATTACCTGGATACCGGCCTGTTTCTGGACCACCGTCCCACGCGTGCAATGCTAGGCCGCATGGCCCGGGGCAGGCGTTTCCTGAACCTGTTCTGCTATACCGCGACCGCCACGGTGCATGCGGCGCTGGGCGGGGCGTCGGCCACGACCTCCGTGGACATGTCGTCCACCTACCTTGACTGGGCGCAGCGCAACTTTGACCTGAACGAAATCCGGGGGAGGGACCACGGCCTGGTGAGGGCTGATTGCCTTGACTGGATTGACGCGTGCGGCGAGCGGTTTGACCTTGTTTTTCTTGACCCCCCGACATTCTCCAATTCCAAGCGCATGGACGGGACTTTCGACGTCCAGCGCGACCATGTCAGCCTGTTACTGGCGACGGCGCGCCTGCTCGATAAAGGGGGGGTGCTGGTATTCAGCTGCAACAGGCAGAAGTTCAAGCTTGACAGGGGCTCGCTGGACGGGCTCGCTGTCGAGGATATCTCGAAAAAAACGATTCCGCCCGATTTCGAGCGGAACCCGCGCATTCACCAGTGCTGGCTGATCACTAAAGACAGATAACAGTGCTGCTGCAAATAAAAAAATTTGTGTAATCTGCGTTGTATTATAATTTTACAACATGGGCGAGTTTCTGTCATTCCCGCGGAGGCGGGAATCCAGGAGCACAACAAGCTTTTAAAAAAATGGATCCCCGCTTTCGCGGGGATGACAATTCCTCTAATAAACGTTTACTGTCCCACCATGTCGATTAGTGCGGTCGACATCCACGGCACGTAGGTTATGATGATTACCGTGACCAGTAGGAGCAGAAGGAACGGCACTATGTACCGGTATATGGAAAGCAGCGGCTTGTTGAACAGGTACGACGACAGGTAGAGGTTAAGGCCAACCGGCGGCGTCAGGTATCCGAGTTCCAGGTTCGCCAGGAAAATGATGCCAAGGTGCACGGGGTGGATGTCGAACACTGCACCGAGCGGTATGATAAGGGGCACCACCACGAGTATCGCCGAATAGATGTCAAGGAAGCACCCGGTGACGATCAGGGCGATGTTGAGCAGAATGAGGAACAAAACACGTGAGTGAATATTTGCCTTGATCCATATTGCGAGGTTCTGCGGTATTTCAGCGTCGACGATATAATAGGACAGGCCCTTTGCCAACGCCAGAATGACGAGTATGCCGCCTATTACAGGCAGGCACTTGAGCATGACGCCGGGAAGGTCGCCGAGCCTGATATCCCGGTGAACGACCATCGTGATGAAGAGAGAATAGAGCACGGTGATCGCCCCGATCTCGACCAGCGTGGTGAGCCCGGAAAAGAAGCCGACCAGTATGATCACCGGAAGCATGAGCTCCCATATGGAGCTTCTGAGACCGGTGAGGGCAGCGCGGCCGTGGAAGGGAACGCGCGGGACCTTGCCCCGCACCGCGGCAACGACACCCATGACCGACAGGGCCACGACCATGAAGATGCCCGGCAGGAGGCCGCCGGCATACATCTGCTTGATGCTTATCTGTGCCACGACCCCGTACAGGATTACCGGAAGGCTCGGCGGGAAGAGAAGGCCGATGCTGCCCGATGCCGTGACGAGACCATAGCTGAAATTTTCGTTATATCCGCCGCTTTTTATTAAAATCATGGAGAGCAGCCCGCCGAGTGCCAGTATCGTAACCCCGGAGGCCCCGGTGAAAGTGGTGAAAAAGGCGCACACGAACACCACGACGATGGCCATGCCGCCCGGGAGCCATCCGAGGAACGAGCGGAAAAAATCGATGAGCCGCTCGCCCGCCTTGCTCTCTGAGAGTATCATGCCGGTGAACGCGAAGAGCGGGATTGCCGGGAGCGAGCTGCTGACGAGCATGGTGTATGCCTCGTTAGAGATGGATTCGAGCTGGCCGCCTGAACGCACGAAGAAAAGGTAGGCCAGCCCTCCCAGCACGACGAAGACCGGCGTGTCGAAGAAGGCCGAGACTATCAGTATAATGATGATCGGAAACGCAATGAACGACATCGTCCCCTGCGAAAACTGGGAGATGACGTCCGTGAACGATACTGCGTCCGGGGAGAACGCGGTTATGATGTTGCCTATCTGGGGAAGGGAGAAAAAAGTCCCCGCCAGAAGGCCCAGGGCCACGATGACTCTCCCTGCGTGATGGGTCGGCGCGGTTGTGACAAACCGCACCGCCATTACAGCGTACCCGACCGGCATCACGGCGGCAACCAGCTGGATAGGGAAGAGACCGACCCGCTTCGCCGGATCAAATGCGATGACGACCAGTGAAAGGGCGCACCAGGCGAACGCGATGCAGATTGAGGATGAGAGGAACCCGTTGGCCGCGTATATCCAGCTCCGCGCCGGCTCCCTGATGGCGGCAACGGCGGCCGACAGTGAGAGATGCTTTCGCTCGCGGGAGGTTATCATCCCGCCGATGAAGGTGAGCCAGAGTACCAGGTGCTGGAGGTAGTCGCTCGAGTTAGGGACGCCCGTCTTGAACAGCTTGCGCGCGATCACCTCGATGACCGG
The DNA here is from genome assembly GCA_029564515.1 of Spirochaetota bacterium. Lineage (GTDB taxonomy): Bacteria > Spirochaetota > UBA4802 > UBA4802 > UBA5550 > RBG-16-49-21. Next base: position 41,950 of record JAKQPV010000016.1, read on the forward strand.
GATTACTGCCAGGAAGATAAGGGCGGCAAAGGCAATATAGTTTTCAACCTTCTGGAAAAGGGTCAGAAATTTCTTCATTATCATTACTTGCTGCGGTATTCTTTCAGGTATCCCTGAATCTTCGTCAGAAGGTCCCGGGAGAAGGTTTTACCCACATACGCTTCATATCCCTTGTAGCCCTCTTTTTCCCAGAGCCTGGCCGCGTCTGCCGGTACCTCGTGTATTACCAGGCCGTTCTTCTTCATGGTCGCGATGGCGCTGGTTTCCAGTGTTTTCGTGTCGATATACAACTGGTCGACGACCTTTTTCGCCGAAGCCACGAGCTTTGGCCTCATGGACGCCGGGATCTGGTCCCAGGTCTTTTTGCTGACCACGAATCCCCCGATCATGGGCGCGATCCTGATTCCGCACATGTGTTTGGCTATGCCGAACCACTGGAACGAAGCGGAGACGAGCGGGGGCGCGTAATACGCTTCTATCATTCCGTTCTGGAGCGCGGTCATAAGGTCGTTGGTCGAGAGGGGGATCGCGTTATACCCCATGGACCGCCAGGCCTGCAGCATCTCTGCGTCATTCTCCGCGACGCTGAGCTTGAGGGTTTTCAGGTCGCGCGGATACACGACCGGCCTGGTCGAAAAGAAGTTGACCCATCCGGCCTTCGCCCACGTAACGGTGACGAATCCCTTTTTAAGGGTGAGCTTCTCGTAATAGGGCGTCATCTTGCCCATTATATAATCCAGCTCCCGGTCGTCCCTTACCAGGAACGCAAGGCTCATTGAAAAAATCTCCGGCGAGATGTAGCTCATGCCCATGCCGGTGAAGATTGCCGCGTGGAGCTGGCCAATGTTCATTTTCCGTATCATGTCCGGCTCGTTGCCGACAATGCCGCCCGGGTAGATCTTCATGTCGATCGTGCCGCCGGAGATGGCTTTCCATTCGGCGGCAATTTTTTTGAGGGCCTTGTCCCACGGTGAGCCGTCCGGAGCGATGCTTCCCACTTTTATTGTGAGCGCGTACAGCGGAGATGACAGCACGGCGATAAAAACGATGGCAGCGATGCCTCTTGATAGAAGATTCATTTCTTTTTAACTCCTTTCGGTGTATCCGAGAGTATCCGGTCGTCGCGGTGTTCCAGGAGCCAGCGTGCCTTGCGCTGTGCAAGGATGTTGGCCAGCCTGGTATCGGTTTTTTCCGATACGTCCACGGCGAGGGCCCTGTTCAGTAATTCGACAAATTCCTTCATGTTCTGGTTCTTGACAGAGACGGTCGAGGCCAGCGCGACGTAGGGTGAAGCTTTCAGCCCTTTCGATAGCTCAACTGCCCTTTTAAAGTGATGCCGCGCCTTTTCCTCGCTGCCGCCCATCGATTGGGGGAGGGAGCCGTAATATGAAATGAAAAACTCGTGGATCGAGCCTCCGCCGAAGGCCTCGTCAAGGCCGAGCGCCGCTTCCATCATGGCTGCGGCATTCCTGACGCCGACACCAACACCGACATCGAACGGGTCGGCGGCGTATGCCGCCATCCAGCCGGCGCCGGCCCAATAGAGATAGGGGACGTCATCGGCTTTCATTGAGGCGAGCAGATCGTGCAGCGTGCCGTTGTCAAGGGATTTCGCGAAGCCGGAGTGTTTCAGCTCGATGCCCTGCAGGACGTAGTCGCGGCCCCTCAGGTAAAGCTTTTTCGAGCGAACGATCATCTTTTCCTTTTTCTCGAACTCCTGGTCGGGCAGCAGTTCTGCCGGTCCCTGCACGAACGCGTTCGAGTACATGATGAATCCGCTGCCCGCGGCGAGGTAGAGCCCCGGATTGTCGCTCCCTTTTTCAATCAGTATTTCATACAGCTTCAGTGCGAAGGGAAGGGCGTCTCCTACAAGCTCCGGGTCGTCATCGCCGGTGAGGGCTGTCCCGGATGCTGTAGATGATAGCGCGTTGCCGACCAATTTCAGCGCGAGCTTGTTGCCGGAACAGGATGCGAGTGCCGACGCCAGCAGCAGGATAAAGCAACAGTATCGTAAGGTTTTAATATTCATTGGGTAATACAGCCGTATCTACGTGACAAGTTAACAAAAGGTACGATAAAGTCAATAAAAATTATGGGCAGGAGCCGTAGCGGCTGATCTATTCCTTCCGGGGACCGTAATAATCTGCGGCTTTCAATCACTTTATTGAAGGGAGTCTGACCGGTCCGCTCTGGGCGCCTACGCGGTTTACTGCCTTCACGAACAATGGCTTGCGTGCCTGTGGCCTGGAAACAATGCAGAATTTCTGATATCCGGGGACTGTCCCTATCAGGGCGCCGGGCACTGCGCCTTCACCGGCTTCGTACAGGGCATAGAGGGCCGGTCGGTCGTCGCTTTCCCATCGGACGATGGCATATTCATCCACAATGTCTGTTGCCCGGGGCCGCGGCATTGCCGGCGGCTCGAACCGCTTCCATGCCATGGGTGCGGGCAGTGCGGGCGCCGGAAAATGCCGTGCCGCCATCCTTTCGGCGATTTTCGCGAAACCGGTTGAGGAAAAAAAGACAATCCCCTGGAAGTTCCCGCCCCGGATAAGTCCTATCTGCCGGTTGAATTCGCACATGGTATAGTACTTCTGGCCGAATTTATACGCGGGCACGGCCGGTATGATCGCGCGCCCGTAACGGAGCATGTCTCTCCACTGGCTGATGGCGAGGTTGTAGGGCGCGGAAGCGGTCCGTGTGCTCGTATAAGTCATGGGAAATAGCATATCGATCGTACCCGTTTCCAGCCAGGCTCGCGCGTCCTGGTACACCATCTGCAGGCCGTTCCAGGCCGTACCGCTCACGTGCCCGATCACCGCGGCCGAAACCTTTACCCACGGCTTGGCGGATGACACGGAGCGGTAGATCGCGGCCACGGTCAGGTTGACCTGCTCCCTCTGCCATTCGTCCCATGCAAGCCCGCGGGGATTGCCTTCCGGCGTCGAGAATGCCGCCAGGCTCCCGCTGTCGCGAGAGTAGCCGTACTTTGCCGCCCCGTCCGGGTAGCGAATGTAATCGAGATGGAGCCCGTCAATGTCGTAGGTACCGGCGATCTCGGCCACGACCGCCTGCACGTGCGCACGTACGCCGGGACTTGCGGGGTTGAACGAGATATATCCTTCGTGCGGACTCATCGGTTTGCCGGAGGCGTCCTGTACGACCCATTCGGGATGTGCCAGGAGCGGGTGGAGGGGGCTCGTTGCCGGCGGGGGCTGCGTACCGGCTTTCCACGCGGGGAACACGTTGACCCAGGCATGGAGCTCCATGCCACGCAGGTGCGCTGCGGTAACCGCGAATTCGAGCGGGTCCCAGCCCGGGTCTTTTCCAAGCTCGCCGCTCAGCAGGTCGGACCAGGGCTCGAGCGTGGAGCGGTAGAACGCGTCAGCCTGGCCCCGTACCTGAAAGATGACGGTATTGATACCGGCCTTCCTGCACCGGTCGAACTCGGAAATGATATAGTCGCGAGACTGGCGCGGGGTCTTGCCCGCGGCGTAGTCGAACCGGGACATCCACACGGCGCGCACCTCGTGCTGCAGCGGCCTCGCCGATGCGCAGGAGAGGGAGGCTGGAAAAGCGGTCGCCAGGGCCGTTATAATGATGGCTGCGGTAATAGCGCGCCTCGGGTACGTCATCAGCAATATCCCTGCCACTATGGATCGGTCGGCCCCGTGCGTGGGGCGCGGCACGGGATTGGGGCCCGGGCCTGTCAGATACTCAGGGGAAGGTGGATCATTGTCAAGATTTTATTCGGGTGCGCCGCCGGACCTGCGCCGGTCAGGGCCTCTCGCGCTCCGGTGCCGGACCGGACAGCGGCCCCTTGACCGGAAGCCTGATGAAGAACGAGGTGCCTTTCATTGACTCGGAGGTGAACCATATTTTACCGCGGTGGTTATCCTCGATCATGCGCTGCACGACATACAGGCCGATGCCCGAGCCTGACTGGGACTTGTAGGACGACTTGGTGGTGAAATAGGGGGCGAATATCTTTTTCTGGTCCTCGGCGGATATGCCGATCCCGTTGTCCGTGATCTCGATAAGCGACGCGTCGGCGAGCTGCTTCATGCGGACCAGGATCCGGGGGACGTAATTTTTCCGGTCATCCGGGCTCTTCAGCACCGCCGATTTCTCGTCCATGGCTTCGTACCCGTTATCGATTATATTGTACAGGGACTCCATGATCTGGGTCATGACGCCGTACACTGTTGCACACAGGTCGGCCTCTACTGTTATCGGGAATTCTTCAATGCCCTGCTTTATCTTGACCAGGTCGACGGCCCCGTCGAGTATCTCCATGAAAGAGAGCTCTGAAAAGTAAGAGTTCTTGTCCTTCGAGAGGGTGAAATTCAGGACGCCCTGTATCACGCCGTTGGTCCGCTTCACGTTGTCGATAATTGAATCCCCGATCTCGCCAAGGGATTCGACCAGGTCCTTGAGCTGTATATTGCCGTTTATGAGGTCGTGGTTGCGGGCGGCGAAATCGTTCACTTCGATCTGCATCTGCCGCGTTGCGATTGAAAAGTGGTTGAGCCGGTTGCGCATCTGGTGGGCGAGTCCTTCGGCCATGCCGCCTATGAACGCGAGCTTTTCCGTGTGATAGAGACGCTCCTGGGTCCGCTTGCGCTCCTCGCTGAACATGCAGTTCTCAACCGCCAGTGCGGCCTGGTGAGAGAGGATGTGCAGCGTCCTGAGGTCGTCTTCGGAGTAGATAAGCCCGCTCTTTTTCTCGCCCAGCACGAGAAAGCCGAGGAGCCTGCCGTCTATGAACGAGGGGACCACAAGGTGCATCGTGGTAAGGGGGTCATCCGCGGCAAGCCCGGAGATGTCCTCGTGGGTTACGGGATACTGCCGGGCCGACACGGCCCGGATGACCGGATGGTTGCTGCCGAAGCTTGAGCCTTCAGGGAATATATCGTAGGAGCTCGCGGTCTTGAGCGTGTAATCACCGTTTTCCCGGTTTTCGAGAAAGATACCCGCGTACTCGACCTTGATTATTCTCATCATGCCGTATATGACGAGCCGCATGAGGTGGTCAATCTCATGCTCGCGGAGCAGTGTGACCGCCGATTCGTGGAGTATGCGCTGGTACTCCCGCTGACGGGCAAGCAGCATGGAATCGGTCTTTTTCTGGAGGTATCGGTAGATGAGGGGACCGAGCGTCGCAAGAATGAACATTGCAAGGAATGCCAAAAAGTTGAAGCCGGTGCGCATACCGATAATGAAGGGAACGCCCAGTACCAGCGCATAAATGAAGATAACCAGGCCGGTGCGGGTCAGAACAACCCGTATCTCCATCAGGCGGTAGCGTACTATCGCGTAGGCCATGACGGCCGGGTAGACCAGTATGAGGATGTTGGCATAGGGCGGCAGGTAAATTCCATACCACATCGGCCAGTTCGAAGCGCCGCCGATGAAGCCGATTATGCCGGATGCTATGGTGTACTTGATCTGCTCGCGGGTGCGCCCGCTGGTGCGGTTCAGGCTTACAAGCATGAGGATAAAGCCGTAGACGAGCTGGAACGTCCAGTACGCAAGGTACACGCTGAAAAGGGGCAAGGGGACCGGCCAGAAGCCGAGATCGAACCGCGGCTCAAGCCCGTCGTAGAGCATCGATGAAAAATTCATTGCAATGAACGCGGCGCTGATGATGCAATGAACGATGAGTTCCTTCTTTTTATTATTCAGAACACCGATCATCGTGAACACGTAGAAGAGGAAGGTCACGTTTATCAACACGATGCCGGTGAAGAGTATCATGAACCAGACAAGGGCGTCTGCTGGCGTGGTGCTTGTCTGCCAGAAAAAATACCCGGTGCTGTAAATTGCAATACCCGCGGAAATGTAGAAAAACCTGCGGTTGATAAGGGTGCGCGGATTTTTTACGAAAACGAGCGTTCCCAGGAACGCATTCCCTAAAAAATTCAGCAATCCCGTTACGGCAAGAAACGTCATTGGTTAATTCGTTTTTTCCAACAGTATGAAAAATATTATATTTGTCTCTGTTTCGCGTATTACGCTCAGCCGGTAGCCTTCGATTCCCGAGTCTTTCACCAGGCTTACCGTTTCGCCCTCGTCGCGGAGATGAAACGTCCAGTCGCACCACCAGTCAGCGGCAAGGGGGTTGAAATTCTTGGAATCCTTGTGCGCCAGGATGAGCGTCCCGCCGGGCCTGAGTAGTCCGTACATGAATGAGACCAGTTTTTTCAGGGCATCGTCGGGTATGTAATCGGCGAGACCGATGGTGTAAACCAGGTCCCTGCCGGCGAGGGCGGCGTACCCGGCCGGGTCCTTGATGTAATCGTAGATGCTGTTGCGCCGGAAGTCGTACGTGATATTACGGGGCGATCCGGAGAGGGACTCCCGCGCAAAGTCGAGCGCTTCACTGTCCTGGTCCACCAGGGTGAAGGAAGTGTTTCCCTTCCTGGTCACCATCCCCTCTTCGAGCATTTCCCGTATTTCGCGGCATGAGCCGCAGGCAATGTTAAGGACATGGAAGGTTTCTGCCGCGCTCATGTTTATAATGCGCGAAAGGATCTCCTTCATCTTCTTCATGCGGCTCCGAACCGCACGGGCGTAGTCGTCAATCTGGAAACGGCGGTCGATGCAGTATCCGAAGCCGCGGGAGAGGGGTTGGTTGTTGTAAATGATTTCAAGGAGGCCGTAATCGCCGGCATAGCCGCGGGGCTTGGTATATGCGTGCATCACGATGTCAGATTTCGCGCCGATCGGAATGGCACATTCCCTGAACAGCTTCTTGACTTTTCTTGTCAGTGCGGGATTTCCGAGGGAGTCTTCCAGTTTCTTTCCTTCGGAGAGCATGGCATCCGTTTCACGGATAACGATGGTGCAACCTTCCTCCGGGTCTGTGCGGCCTTCATCCATGGCAGAATTGACGCCCTGGAATATCCCGATATATCGCGCGGCCACGGTCCAGAAATCTTCCACGAGACGCCGGTCGCCGGCATCGCTTATTTCAGCAAGCAGCGGCTTGATTTTTTCCATTATTTCTTCCTGCTTTTTCAGATCGATAAATAGTGAATGTTTTTGCATGATTCGAACATACTGGTAAATGATGCCGGGCCCATGACGCGAACCTGGGACCTTTTTCTGATTTTACGTACGCACTGGAACGGCCACACTACACGCAATCACCTGAGAATTATTATTCCGGATGAACCTTTGGCAAGTATAAAAATAGTCCAGCTGGACTTTTTTTAATTTTCTTGACATCGGGCTGATTTGGCACTTACTGTTCTATTTGATTTTCCGTAAAAACGAATTCAAGATAAAGGACCGGGTATCCATCAGGTGGATATATCACTTGTCACCATTTCAACGATTTTCCTCAGCTTTCTCATGTCTCTTGGCCTGCTTATCCGGCCGTGGCGCTTCAGGAGCGTGGTGCTGGCCATCTTTATTGCCGAACTGGGCTATTTGACGCTTTTCATATATCTGCTTCAGACAAAGCTTATTTTGTCATATCCCAGCTATTTCATTCTGCTTATCCCGATTGAGATCAGCATCGGTCCGCTGCTGTACCTGTATGTACTGAGTTTCATTAAGAATAAACAGAAATTCTATTATTACGACATCGTTAATTTCATTCCTCTCATTATTGTCGTAATCATCATGATACCTTTCGCCTTTGCCTCGGAAGATGCCAAGAGGGATCTGGTAAACATGTTCCTCCTCCAGGAGGACTTCAAGTTTATCCAGATCCTGATCTCCTCCGCAGCCGCTGTCGTGCTGCCGATTTTTTATATTTCTCTCTCCATCTGGCAAATCTGGTTCCGCAAGCCCAGCGAAAACCTGGCATACCAGCCCCTTATATTCCTGATAACACTTCTCATAATATGGCTTTTCCTGGGCATTGTCGGGATCGCCGGGGCGGTCACGCTATCAGAAAAACTCCTGATGCTGGACAACATCATCATAAGCCTCATCATTATCAGTTTCTACCTTGTATCCTTCAGGTACCCGTACCTGATGCAATTCGGCACGATCCCGCCCAAGAAAAAAAAGTACGCCAAATCGTATCTCGATAATATCAACCAGAAGAGCATCAACAGGCAGTTAAAGATAATCATGGAGGAGGAAAAGCTGTTCTGCGACGAGGATCTTTCCCTGGGCCGCCTCAGCGAAGCGCTCGAGCTCACGAAGAACCAGCTCTCCCAGTTCCTGAACACGTATCATGAAAAAAATTTCAACAACTTCGTGAATGGATACCGCATAGAAGAGGCGAAGAAGATGCTCCTGGAACAGCCACGGCGCCAGATCATCTCCATTGCCTTCGCCGTGGGATTCAACTCCTATTCGGCATTCCATTCGACATTCAAGAAAATGACCGGCTTAACCCCGGCCGATTACCGCCGCAAATATGAGCAGGAGCTGCTCTGATGAAACAATTGTGCCTCACGACATGTTGTCGACATTCATCCCCGAGTCCCGCACTGCCTTGTAGTTGTAGTAATTCCAGAAAAGGTTGATCGACGCGTTGACGATGCTCCCCGTGTTCACGAGCGTTTTCAGGCTCCTTCTGAGGGAGCGCGACGGTGATGATGTCGCGAGGTACACGTTCTGCCATCCTTCAACAAGCTCCTCGACCGTCATGTTGCGGGGTTGAATGACCGCCTCGTATGCATTGTACTTGACCCAGTCGTCGGGATAGTTGGTATAGATAAGGCGGCCCTCTTTCTGGACCTGACTGTAGAGGCGGGTGCCGGGGAAAGGCGTCATGATGGTGAACTGGCTGCCGTCGATGCCGGTCTCATGTATGAACTCGATTGTTTTATCAAAAATTTCTTTTGTATCCGCATCGGTGCCCAGTATGAAGCCGCCGATGACCCCGATCCCGTGGTCATGAAATTTTTTTATCGTTTTTTTGAAATTCTTGATCATGGGCCGGAGGTTGACCTTCTTATCAACGGATTTGAGCGCATCTGCGTCGATGGATTCAAACCCGATATAAAAGGTGTTCGCACCGGCATCGGCGGCAGCCTTTAATAAATCGTCATGCTCGGCGATGGTTATGCATACCTGCGAGCCCCATGATTTTTTCAGGGATTTCAGGTTTTTGAACAGCTGCTTCGCATGTTCGATCCCCTCAGCGCCAAGACCCACAATGCTGTCATCGGCGATAAAGAAGCGTTTCGCTTCAATCTGTTCAATTTCGTCGATCACATCAGGTATGGAGCGGAAGCGGTAGCGTGCACCGTTGAACTTAGTCACCGAGCAGAAGCTGCAGTTGCAGGGGCATCCGCGCGAGGTCTGGACCGAATGAATCATGTATTTTTTCGAGAAGAGCTTTCTGTTTATCGCTGGGATCCTCGCTATCGACGGGAAGGCCGCTGCGCGATACAGCGGCTGCAGACTGCCTCGTTCGAAATCCTCCATGATGAGAGGCCATAATTCATCTGCTTCTCCAACTGCCACCGAGTCGGCGAATCGAGCCGCCTCTTCGGTCATAACCGAGGCGTGGATACCGCCCATAATGGTCGGAACGCCGCGCTTTTTAAATTCATTGATTATCTGGTATGCCCGTGGCGCCTGGCCGGTTGTTGCCGTCACGGCAACGAGATCGGCGCGCGTATCGAAATCGATGGGATCGACGTTTTCATCAATGATTCTGATCCGGTATTTCTCAGGTGTCCTGCTTGCCAGGACACCAAGCCCCATCGGGGGCAGGGCAAGCATCTTCATTTTACCGAATACCGTGTTGTTTATCGTCGGATTAATAAATAGAATTTTTTTCATAACATAACCCCACTGTGTGCAGCATTTCCATAATCAGGTGACGCCTTGAAGGAATGGGAATTATCGACACAATCGTGATGGAAGCAAGAAGGATTGATCATCGATACCCGGGTATGCACCACTCAAACATGGTGGGTGAAATAATATCAGATTTCGGCCTGATTTCTTTCAGGAATATGATTTTGAAAGCGAGCTACATTGTGGATATAAATCAGGAATATTCAGAATAATATTCCACAAATTGATGTTAACAGATAAAACGAGCATTGTAAATGTTCGGGTAATTTAATAATATTATTAATAGAATTCAATTCGTGCAGTCGGCATCGATGATCTAATGTGGTCATAAATTATAAAATGTCACTATTTATTAGTCAATAATTGTTGATTCGAATAATTTATTGTCTATTTATTAAAAGATGTTGACAGGTATATATAAACTATATATATAAAATATATATAGTTGTTGAAGCATGAAAATATTGATGAAGGTATGACAATGTCAATTAAATACGCCATTCTCGGTCTGCTCAATTACACCGACATGCACGGGTACCGTATCAAGGAGCATATAGAGAAAAATTTTGGCCACATGTGGTCGATAAATTTCGGCCAGATATATCCCAACCTCAAGGAATTGGAGAATGAAGGATATATCACCATGCGGGAGCTGAAGCCGTCGGATGACGGAGGGCCGCACAAGAAGCTCTACTCAATAACTGAACGAGGGGAAGAAGAGCTGTTGCGGTGGCTGGCTCAATCTCCGGAGCGGCCCATGCTCATCCGGGATTCCTTTTTGCTCAAGTTTGCTTTTTTCGGATTTGGCGAAACCGGCAAGGCGCTGAGTATCATAGATGAGCAGATAGAACTGTTCGAGGAGCAGCTGGTGCGCCGAAAAAATAATCACGCGCGATGGGAGCAGCATGGTGTATACGTCCGGCTCCTTGCCGAACTGGGAATAACACAGAACGAAATGTATCTAGAATGGCTCCGCCGCGCGCGCAAAGAAGTACTGGAAAGCGATAAAAAGACGGTTCTCGAAAAAGTATAACCGCCAGTTTGCACATTGTTACAGGAGGGGGCATGGAATTTAACGGTATCACACTTGTTACCGGCGCCGCCGGGTTCATGGGCAGCCACCTGGTTGAGTATCTCGCAAAAAAAGGCGTCCGGGTAAGAGCCACGGCCCGGCCGAGAAAGGATACTTCGTTTTTTGATCGCCTGGGGGTGGAATATGTGGCAGCCGACGTGACCAGGCCGGAAACGCTCCCGCCGCTGTTCGAGGGTGGCGTCGACCGGGTGTTCCACCTCGGGGCAATCTGCAATTTCTCCACGCCGTATGAATCACTATGTGCGACCAATGTACAGGGCGTCGAGCTCATCACCGGTCTCGCTTTGAAAAACGGCGTCAAGCGCTACATCCATGTCGGTTCAACCAGCGTGTACGGGTATTATACCGGGACACCATTTACCGAGGACAGCGAACGGAATCCCCGCGATTCATACGGCCGGAGCAAGCGCGACGGCGAGGACGTTGTCTGGCGCCGGATCAAGGAGGGACTTCCGGCGATCATAACGCGGCCGTGCACGGTGTACGGACCCCGCTGTAATGACGGAGCGGGAAAAGCCTTTTCGCGTCCGAGCAGCATCAGCGCCATCCCGGGTAACGGGACACAGTTGCTTTCCAACGTGCGGGCCGAAGACGTGGCTGCCGCGGTTGATCACCTGTCATATCTTGATGCGGCTACAGGGCAGGCATACAATCTCGCCGAAGACACGCACCCGGCGCTCGAGGAGGCGCTTATCATGGCATCGGAGGCATTTGGCAGCAAACCGCCGGCACTGCACCTGCCGCTGTGGCTGGTGAAAGCCGTGGCGCGGATTGACGGAGTCGTATCGGCACGGAAAGGCCGCATCCCGGACCTGGAGCTGGACGCGGTGAAATATCTGTATGAGGACTATATTGTCGACAACAGCAAGCTGAAATCCACGGGGTACCGGATGATCTATCCGGATTTTCGTAAATCCATGGAGCAGATGGGTGAATGGTATCGCGCGCAGGTAACGTTGGGTAAGCCTGCGTAAAATTTATTGCCAGGAGGAATCGATATGGGTCAGGTTGTCGTCATAACCGGATGCGCTGACGGGATGGGGCGCCATGTGGCTACGATGCTTGCGGGGGAGGGGTACTCCGTGGCAGGCTTCGATGTTGATGCGAAGGGGGTCAAATCCCTCGAAAAAGAGCTGAAGCAGATCGGAGGAGACCACCTCGTCGAGGTGCTTGATATAACCGACCGGCCGGGCATAAAAAAATTCAGCAACCGCGTCCTTGAAAAATATGGCCATGTGGATACGGTTCTTTCCAATGTCGGTATCGGGTTCTTCAGTCCTTTCGAGGAAGCGAATCTCGAAAAAGCGCTCAAATGCCTTGATATAAATATCATCGGCGCTGCTGCGATTTTCCAGGCTTTTATTCCATCAATGCGGGAACGGCGGTCAGGCAAGCTCATCGCCATGTCGTCACTGGTGGGGCGTATCCCGTTTCCTTTTGAGTCTATATATTCCGCGAGCAAATTTGCCATCACCGGGATGGTGCTCTCGCTCAAGTACGAGGTGGAACCCTTCGGCATACAGGTCGCCCTGATCGAGCCGGCGCAGGTTTCCACGTCTTTTGCGGCGAAGATTCACGTGCTGCCTCCGGAGGGATCGGTCTACCGCGACCGGGCGCGGCGGTTTATCGAGCGGGACGACGAGCTCATCAAGACGGCGCCGAATCCGGTTGATGCGGCAAAGAAGATTGTCAGCGTGATCGAGGCGAAAAAACCGTCGATCTTCAACCAGATTGATTTCATGAGCAGCTTCTTCCTGTGGCTCAACCAGTTTCTTCCCCGCTCGCTGCGGGACGCGATACTGGTAAACCACATGCACATAAAAGTCTGATTCACAGGGGGGTACTCCATGAGCACGCAACATGCTTTGAAACGGCCTCCGACGCAGACGCGCGTCGATACTCTTCGCTGGAGGATAATTGACGCGCCCCAGGAAGTCTGCGTGGAACGGGCGCGCTACCTTACGCAGGCGATGAAGCTCCACTGGAACAGGCATCCGCTTACGCGGATGAGCCTGGCCTTTGAGCATATCCTCAAGAACATCAGCGCAATCATCCGCGACGACGAGGTGATAGTGGGGTGTCGCACCTCCAAGCTCAAGGGAGCGCCCCTGTTTCCGGAAAACAAGTCGCTCTGGATCGAAGGCGACCTGGAGAATTTCGACATACGCGTCCTCCAGCGGGCGCTCATCACGCAGCAAGAGAAGGACGAGCTCGCCGTGGAGATACTGCCCTTCTGGAAAGGAAAAACCGTGGAAGACCGCATGAAGGAGCGGATGCCCGAGGACATCCTCACGGACATGGACAAGTATATATTCACCATGATGCTCGAAATCACCTATGGGATCGGTCATTTTACCATGGACCACGAGCGGCTGCTTGCCGTGGGCCTGCGCGGCGTTATCGAAGATGCGAATCGCAGAATATCCGCCCTTTCCCCCCTGGAGAAGAGCGGTGAGCAGGGGCTCTTCTACGACGCGGTAATACGCTCATGCGGGGCCGTCATTACGTTCGCACGGCGGTATGCCGACCTCGCCCTCGCCATGGCGAAAGCGGAGAACGATCCGCTGCGGGCGGCGGAGCTACGCGAGATTGCCCGGGTTTGCTCGCGGGTCCCGGAGTATCCGGCCGAAAGCCTGCATGAAGCGGTCCAGAGCATCTATTTTATCCACCTGGCGGCACAGATCGAATCCGGCGGTAACTCGATTTCGCTGGGACGAATCGACCAGATACTCTTTCCTTATTATAGAAAGGACATCGAAGCCGGGAGGGCTGTCCCGGATAGAGCGCGTGAGCTTGTTGCGATGCTGTTTATTAAAATGAACGAGATCTGGAACGTGCTGGAAGAGGCCTTTATCCCGGGGGGCGAGGGGACCGAGGGGAAAACAACACAGAATGTCACGGTGGGGGGCGTCGGCATTGACGGCCGTGACGCCACCAACGACATGACATACATCGCGCTGGACGCGTACGGGGATGTGCGGACCGTACAGCCCAATTTCGGCGTCAGGATATCTCCCGACTGCCCACAGGAGCTCTGGGAGCGGGCGGCCGAGTATGACCGCGATGGCGTGCTGATGCACCTGTTCAACGACGAGGCCATCATCGGCTCCCTGGTAAGGGCCGGTCATTCCACTGAGGATGCGCGGAATTACGGCATGGTCGGTTGCCTGGAGCCGAACGCGCAGGGCAGGTCCTTCGGCTCGACCTTCGCTGTGCAGTTCAGCGGCATCAAGTGCCTGGAGCTTGCCCTTTCTAACGGGATCGACAACATATTCGGCTACCCGAGCGGCATCGAGACGGGAGACCCGGCTGGTTTTACAAGCTTCAATGACGTGTGGGGAGCCTATGACGGGCAGGTGCGACATTTCATAAAACAGATGGTCCGCGGCATGGAAGTCCTCGATCGCGTGATATCCGAGAACGTGCCTTCCCCCTTCGCCTCAGCAATGGTAACGGGCTGTCTCGACAAGGGGAAGGACCTCACGGCGGGCGGGGCTGTCTACAACTCCACCGGCGTACAGTTCATGGGTTTTGCCAACGTGGTAGACAGCCTCTATTCGGTTCAAAAAGCCGTGTTCGAGCAGAAGCGTTTCAGCATTGCCGAGCTGGCCGGGTGGCTGTCCCAGGACTGGCAGGACGCCGAAGACAAGCGCACCTACGTGCTAAAGAAGATCCCGAAGTACGGCAACGATAACGACGAGGTGGATGCGATGGCGTCACGGGTGGTTGACCACTATTGTGACATCCTTTCCGGATACCGGAATTTCCGCGGCGGCTGTTTCTGGCCAGGCATATTCTCGGTCGGCTTCCATATAACGATGGGCGCGTTTACCGCCGCTACCCCTGACGGCCGGTATGCCGGCGACGTGCTCGGGAACGGAGTAACGCCGACGACCGGTAACGCGATCACGGGGCCCACGGCGATCATGAACTCGGTGACCAAGCTCCCGGTGAGCAGGGTGTACAATGGGGCGAATCTGAACATGCGCTTCCAGGGCAAAAAAATCAGCACGGCAAACCTGATCGCCCTGGTCAGGGCGTACTTTAAAAACGGCGGGACACAGGTGCAGTTTAACATGGTCGATTCAGCCGTGCTCCGCGAAGCGCAGCGATTTCCCGAGAAGCACCGCGACCTGTTCATGCGGGTCAGCGGCTATTCAGCCGAGTTCACCGGACTGAGCGAGATCGCCCAGGATGAGATAATCAGCAGGACAGAGTTCGAATTGCGGTAACGATCGGCGCGCCTGGCGGCGGACTGTAACGCGCCATGACAACATGATACGTGGAGGGGGTCGAATATGGGCAAGGTGATGACCACCGCTGATGCCATAGGCACGTTCGTCGGTGACGGAGACTTTCTTTTCATCGGGGGTTATATCTGCAGGCCGCCTTTCTCGGCCATCCACGAAATCATACGGCAGAAGAAGCGCGGCCTTACCATCACGCGCAGCAACGCGGCGGACGATTTTGACATGCTCGTCGGCGCGGGGTGCGTGAAGCGCTTCATTTCGACCTTCATATCGCTGGGACTGTACGGACTGGCGCGGTGCTACCGTCGGTCGATCGAAAAGGGCATCCCGCACAAAATCGAGCTGGAAGAATACACCAACCTCTCGCTTCCGCTGATGCTGATGGCGGGCGCGCTGGGCATGCCCTTCGTGCCTGCGAAGGACATGGTGGGGACCGACATGATGAACATCAGGTCCTTCATGGGCGACAACAAGTACAAAGTGATAGATTCTCCCTTCGATGGAAGCCCCGTCATGCTCGTGCCGGCGCTCAATCCTGACACGGCGATCATCCACGTGCAGCAGGCCGACGAGGACGGGAACGCGCAGATGTGGGGCATCGGCGGCGACTGCAGGTGGGGAGCCAACGCGGCGAAAAAGGTTATCGTGAGCTGCGAGAGGATCGTGAGCCGCGAGACCGTGGGCAAGGACCCGTCGCGGACCATCGTCCCCTCGTTCAAGGTTGTCGCCGTGACCGAGGAGCCCTTCGGCTCGCACCCGGGATATACCCCGGGTTTTTACGATGTCGACCTGCAGTTCGGCAACCTGTACAAGGAAGCCTCTAACACGGTTGAGGGCTTCCAGGCCTTCCTTGACGAGTGGGTCTTCGCCCATCATAATCGCGCGGAATACATCCAGCACTACATCCAGAAATTCGGGTACGCGCAGTATAAGCGGCTCCAGGCCAGGTTCGATTACGGGTATCCCGTGTCGTATGCATACTGAAAGAGGTGAAGCGATGAGCAACCATCCGAATGACTACATCAAGCCGGAACTCATGGCCTGCTGCGGGGCGCGGGAGATTAAGGACGGGGATATCGTGATAGTGGGGACCGGTTTCCCGACCATGTCCGCCAACATAGCCAGGTACACGCACGCGCCCGGCGCCATGCTGATGCAGGAATCCGGCGTATACGACGCGCGCCCGGCGCGCCCGGCCCTTTCCGTAGGCGACCCCTGCCTCAACCCCGGCGCGGCGATGATCGGCGGCCTGGTGGAGGTCATGGGCATGTTTTTGCAGGGCGGGTGGGTCGACGTGGGATTCCTCGCGGGGAGCCAGATCGATAAATATGGAAACATCAATACCACGGTCATCGGCCCCTACGATCAACCGAAGAGCCGCCTGCCCGGGTCAGGCGGGGCCAACCCGATCGGCTCCCTGGCGAAGCGCACCCTCATCATTGCCCTCCACAACACGAGGAGCCTGGCGGAAAAGGTCGATTTCATCACCACCCCGGGATATCTCACCGGTCCGGGCGCGCGGGAAAAGTGGGGGCTGCCCCCGGGAACCGGGCCCCAGGTAATCATAACCAACAAGGCCGTCATGCGGTTTGATAAGGACACGAAAGAAGCGTACCTTGAAAGTTATCACCCGGATTCTTCAGTGGACGAGGTGGTAACGCTGACGCCGTGGAAACTGAAGGTGAGTGCCGATGTGCACGAGACAGAGCCCCCCCGCGAGGAGGAGCTGCTGGCCATGCGCGAAAAGCTCGATCCTCACCGCATGATACGCATATACGAAAAGCGCGGATACGTGTAGAAGGTGCGGTTGCGCGGCCGCACCCTAAGCGGATGCCTGGCCGCGTCGGCGGCCGGGGGCATTAATACTGATTACCGATGACCGGAGGAGGCTGCTCATGGATTACACCAGGGATCTGGTTCGGTTTTGCTCTGACCTGTCCTATGATAAACTGCCCGCAGAGGCCACCCACAAGGCGAAGCTCTGCGTGCTTGACTACGTGGCGAACGTCTACGGTTCGCTGGAGCTTGACGCGACACGGGGCGTTATCGAGTTCGTGAAGTCGCTCGGAGGCCCACGGGAGGCGACCGCGCTCGGCTGCGGCTTTAAAACCGGCCTGCAGAACGCGGCCTTCATCAACGGGACCACGGCGGAGGCGATTGAGGCGCAGGACGGGCTGCGTTTTGGCGGCAATCACCCGGTCTGCGCGGTGGTCCCCGCCGCCCTCGCCCTTGCAGAGTCGAGGGGCAGGGACGGGAAGGAACTCATCGCGGCGCTGGTTGCCGGCTACGAGATGGCGAACCGGTCCGCGGCAGCCGTGCATCCGTTCCACACCCTGTCGGGTTTTCTCCCCACCGGCACCTGCGGCACTTTCGGTGCTGCGATCGCCGCCTCCAGGCTGATGGGCCACGGCTTTGACGAAATGCTGAACGCGGCGGGCATTGCCGGCTACATCGTGCCGATGTCCATGGCGGAACAGCTCATGGGCGGATACACGGTGAAGATCGTGCAGGGCGGGCAGGCGGCGAGCGTGGGGATCATGGCAGCCGGCCTGGCGGGCAAAGGAGTCACCGGATCCCCGCACGTGCTCGAGGGCACGGCGCTGAAGGGCGGCTTCACGCAGATCACCGTGAAGCAGGAGCCCCGGCCGGAGCGAATCACGGATAAACTGGGCGAGCGCTATTCCATCATGGACATCTACTTCAAGCCATACACCGCCTGCAGGCACACTCATGGAGCGGCCCAGGCGACGATGGAGCTGATGAAGGAGAAAAAATTAAATGCCGCCGGCATAGAATCGGTCACGGTATCCACCTACGCCATCAGCGCGCTGGCTGTCGGCAAGGGGGTGCCCGACGGCGGCAGTTTCGTTTCGGCACAGTTTTCCATCCCGTACGTGGTGGCTGTCTGCCTGCTGGACGGGATGCTGGGGCCGGGACAGCTCACGGAGCGGAGGATTGCCGATCCGACGGTGATAGCGCTCTCGAAAAAGGTGACGGTGCAGCCGGATGATGAGCTGAACAAGCTGTACCCGGATAAAACCGCGAGCAGGATCGAGATCCTCATGAAAAGCGGCGAGCGTCTGGTGAAACAGGTGGACATACCCAAAGGTGATCCGCGCGATCCCATGGAGGCCGGCGATATCGCGGAGAAAGTCCGGTTTTTCGCGGGAAACCGCAATCGGAAAAAGACGGACCGGGTCATCGACGCGGTCATGGAGCTGGACAGGGCGAAAAACGTCAGGGACCTGGTCGCCCTGATATGACACAGTACAAATAAACGAAGTTATTAAGGAACGATAATGGATTTTACACTGAGTGAAGAACAGAACATGCTGGTCGATACCATCAGGAAGATGGGCCAGCGCGAAAAATTCAGGGACCTGGCGCGGCATATCGACGAGACGGGTGAATTTCCCTTCGAATTGCTGAAAAAATTTTCAGACCTGGGGCTCCTGGGAATGACCGTTTCCGCCGAGCACGGCGGCGGGGGACAGCCCGCGATGAACGCGATCCTCTGCATCGAGGAGCTGGCGAAGTTCAGCCCGATGATAGCGGCACCCGTGTTCGAGTCGAACGTGGGGCCGGTGCGGGTCATCGATATCTTCGGTACGGAGGAACAGAAGAAGACGATCGTGCCGGGCGTCTGCCGCGGGGAATACAGCGTCTCCGTATGCATGACCGAGCCGGAGGCGGGTTCGGACCTCACGGCCCTCACGACCCACGCGGTTGAAGACGGCGATTCCTACGTCCTCAACGGGAAAAAATGCTTCATCACAGGGGGCGGCCATGCCAGCCATTACATGGTCTACACGCGCTTCGGCGATGCCAGGGGCTACAAGGCGATCGGCGGGCTCCTGGTCGATAAGGGGATGAAAGGATTCACCTTCGGCAAGCAGGAAAAATTCATGGGCCTCCATGGCATGCCGTCCTGCGACCTTTACTTCGATGACGTACGGGTGCCGAAAAAAAACCTGGTCATACAGCCGGGCGAGTTCAACAAGCTTATGTCGACCTTCGACATCGAGCGGTGCGGCAACGCGGCCATGTGCCTGGGACTGGCGGGCGGCGCGTTCGAAGAGGCACGGGCCTATGCCATGGAGCGGAAAGCCTTTGGCAGGCCGATATGTGAATTCCAGGCCGTGCAATTCATGATGGTGGACATGGCCACGAGGCTGGACGCGGCGCGGCTCCTGGTATACCGCGCCATTAACGGCGCCGGGAGGGGACTCCCGTCGATATACGAGGCCTCCATGGCCAAATCCTACGCCAACGAGATGGTGGTGGAAGTGACGAACCTCGCGATGCAGGTTTTCGGAGGTTACGGCTACAGCCGGGAATTTCCCATGGAGCGGATGTATCGCGATGCCAAGGCATGGGGCGTGGCCGGCGGCACAATCCAGATGTTGAAAATCGGCATTGCCGGCATGATTTTCGGAAGGCGATTCGACCAGCGGAAAGGGTAAACAAATTATTCAAGGGGTGGAGACCATGAGCACGTACTACAAGGATGCAGACGACCTGTACAGGATCTACGGTTATTTTCTGGACAGGGTGCTGCGCGACGAAAAGATCGGGACAAAAATGAGCAAGGCGGGCATCATCATTAAATTCATGTATACCGATCCGGACGCGGAGATCACGATCGACCTGAAAAATCCCCCGGCGAAGGAGGGGTATTACGGCACCTTTTACCTGGGTCCCTGCGACCTCAAGGAGGACGTGTGGTCCAAACAGCCGGCAGACCACTCGCACCGGTTCTGGCACGGTCTGGAAAACCCTATCGCCGGCGTTACCAAAGGCATCATCAAGCAGGGAGGCAAGGTTACCGCGATGCTCAAACTACTGCCGGTGATCAAGCCGGCATTCCAGCTCTTTCCGGTCGCGCTTAAGGAGATGGGACTGGAAAACCTGATTGTAACAAAGAAATAAGATACAAAACCAGGGGGCAGAGGCATGGGCGGGGTGATTGAAAAAATACTCGGTGATCAGAGGGCTTTTTTCAACTCGGGAAAGACGAAGGACGTTTACTTCAGGATTGAGATGTTGAAAAAGCTGAGGGCGGCAATCAAGAACAGGGAGCAGCAGATATTAAGCGCCTTACATACTGACCTCCGCAAGTCTGAATTTGAGGGTTACCTGATAGAGGTTGGCGGTGTGTATGAGGAGCTTCACCTTCATATAAAGAACGTCAAAAGATGGGCGAAGCCGGAGAAAGTAGGGACCGGCATCAAGGCCTTCCCGGGGACCAGCTACATAATGCGGGAGCCGTACGGGGTATCGCTTATCATCGCGCCGTGGAATTACCCCTTTCAGCTCCTGATTGCACCGCTCGTCGGCGCCATTGCCGCGGGCAACTGCGCGATGCTTCACCCGGCGCACTATTCGGAAGCGACAAGCGCGGTCATCGAGGAGCTCATTGCCGAGACCTTTCCGCCGTCGTACATCGCGGTATTCAGGGGGGGGCGGGAAGTAATAAAGGAGCTTCTCGGGCTGCGCTTTGATGCCATATTTTTCACCGGAAGCCCCGCGCTCGGCGCTATCGTCATGGAGGCGGCGGCGAAACATCTCACCCCGGTCACGCTGGAGCTCGGTGGGAAAAGCCCCTGCATTGTGGATGAGGACGCGAACATACCCCTTGCCGCGAAACGCATCGCGTGGGGCAAATTCGTGAATGCCGGCCAGACCTGCATTTGTCCCGATTATTGCATCGTGCACTCGTCGGTGCGGGATGAGTTTCTCCGGGAGTTGAAGGGGGCGGTCACAGGCATGTACGGCGCAGACCCTTCCGCCAGCCCGGACTTCGGCCGTATAATCAACAGGAACCAGTATGAACGGCTGGTGCGGCTCCTGGAAGGCCAGAAGGTTTTTCTCGGGGGCGAGCACGATGCCGGTGAGCGCTATATTGCGCCCACCATCCTGATGGACGTGTCGCCTGATGCGGCGATTATGAAGGAAGAGATCTTCGGCCCGATAGTACCTGTCCTGTCCTGCTCCTCCATCGATGAGGCGATCGGGTTCGTCAATGCGCGTCCGAAGCCGTTGTCCCTCTACCTGTTCAGCGACAATAAAGCCGTTCAACGGGCGGTCCTGACCGGCACCTCATTCGGCGGCGGCTGCGTCAATGATACGCTGGTCCATGCGGGTAATCCCAATCTGCCCTTCGGCGGGGTCGGTTCAAGCGGCATGGGCAGTTATCACGGGAGGGCTTCGTTCGAGGCGTTTTCGCACAGGAAATCGATTCTTAAAAAATCGACGCTGATCGATTTAAAAATGCGCTATGCTCCCTATGATGCCGGAAAGCTGGCAATGGTGAGAAAGCTGGTGCGCTGACGTGAATGCATGACGCCGGTGAGCGCGCTGCAATATTCGCTGCAGAGGCTGAGCTGCCATGACTGGAAGTGCGGGAACAATTGCCGCAATCAATCTTACGTCCGGGAAGGTCGAAATCCTGGAGATTCCCGTTGAAACCCGCCGTAGCTTTATCGGCGGTAGCGGGCTCGCCGCGAAGATCTTCTGGGACAGGGCGGATTTCACCGCCGATCCGCTTTCCCCGGAGGCGCTCTTTATTCTCCTGAACGGGCCCCTCGCAGGCATCAGGCTCTCGGGGGCGAGCCGCATGAGCGCGACCGCCCGCTCGCCGCTGACCGGATGCCTCGCCGAGTCATCGTGCGGCGGTTTTTTCCCCCCTGCGCTAAGGCTGGCCGGTTTTGACGGACTGCTCGTAACCGGAAAAGCGGAGAAACCGTGCTGCCTCCTTATCGAAAACAACACGATCTCAATAAGGGACGCCGGCGGACTCTGGGGGCGGGGCATCGTTGAATGTACCGCCGCGCTCAAGGAGTCGCATGGCAAGAAATCGACCTCCCTCGTGATCGGCCCGGCCGGAGAGAGCATGGTGCCGTTCGCCTGCGTCCTGAACGAGGCGCACCATGCCTTCGGACGCTGCGGCATGGGCGCGGTGATGGGTTCGAAAAACCTGAAGGCAATCACGGCGGTGCAGGGTAAGGCCGGGATCGATCACGCGGACCCCGTGAAGCTGAAATCCATGATAAAGGAGCTGACGCCGCGCATAAAGGAATATCTTATCTCGCAGGTGCTCCATGACTTCGGCACGGCGGGGAATCTTGAAGGGCACATGTACAGCGGCGACGTCCCAGTACGGAACTGGACGTCAAATTTCGACGAGGAGATGGGGAACGCCCTCACCGGGAGCACCATGTCCGATCGCTTTCTGACGGGGACGGGCACCTGCGCATACTGCGCGGTTGCGTGCAAGCGGATCGTACGGGTGGAGGAAGGACCATTTGCGATAGACGAAGGCCCGGGGCCGGAATATGAAACCGTTGTGGCATTCGGGAGCCTGATGGGCTCTGCGGACCTTGCGGCCGCGTGCAAGGCCGGGCGTGTCTGCAACGACCTCGGTATGGATACGATCAGCGCCGGCTCAACCATCGCCTGGGCCATGGAGGCGTACGAGCGGGGCGACCTTACCGACGATCACACCGGCGGCGTCGCGGTCCGCTGGGGAGACATGGACACGGTAATACACACTCTGCTCCCTGCCATGGCGCAGCGGCGCGGATTAGCCGGCGGGCTGCTTTCAATGGGCAGCGCCGTTGCAGCGCGGGCGATCGGAGGGAATGCGGCATCATACACGGCACAGAGCAAGGGGCTCGAGGCGCCCATGCACGATCCCCGCGGGGGCCACGGCCATGCCCTGGCGTACGCGGTCAGCCCGCGCGGCGCCTGCCACGTGCAGACAGCCATGCACTTCATGGAAACAGGGGCGTGCAATTATCCCGAGATCGGGTTCGAGTTCGATCTCGAGGCGCTTACCGGCGAGAAAAAACCGGAGACCATGGTGCTGGCCGCGGCCATCGGCTGCGTTGAAAACAGCGCGTGCCTGTGCCAGTTTGCCGACCGGTCGCTAACCCTGCCGGAGATCGTAGCCCTGATCAATGCGGCAGCCGGCTACGGGTATACCGTCGAATCCTTGATGGAGGCCGGCATGCGAGGCTTTCTGCTGAAGCGGTGCATCAACCACCGGTACGGTCTGCTCGCATCGGATGATATTCTGAGCCCCCGCCTGCTCGAGCCGGCGCGTGACGGAGACACTGCCGGTATCGAGGTTCTGTTCGATGAGATGAAAGAGCGGTTTTACGGACTCATGCAATTCGACCCCGGAAAAGGCGTGCCGGCGCGCAGCAGGCTCGAGGCCGCCGGGCTGGTGGAAGAGGCGGAGCGGATATGGCCGCGGACACTATAAGCGTCAGGGTTTCCGGCAAGGGCCCTGTTCGCAAATACATTGCCGGTGACGAGGCGGTCGTCCCCTTCGGCTCCACTGCCTCAATGCTGGTTTTGAGCCTTAAGATACCGCGGGAGCTCCCGGTTATTTGCATGAAGGAGGGAAGGAGAATGCAGCCTGGATCAGTGCTTCACGACGGCGACAGTATAACCATCATTGCCATGATGGCGGGAGGATGATCCATTAAACATGTTTTCTTCCCCTCTTGTGGAGCTCGATGCAGAAAAAGGCGGTAGCCGGCATGGCAAGGAACATGCCCATGCAACCGACGGCTGATTTAACAAGCTCGCTAAGCACCGGGTTGTAGTTGAAGACCATCCAGAAGGGCATCCCCGGTTCAAGCTTCATCGCTATGAGCAGAACCAGCGGCAGCGCGCTTCCAACGTAAGCGAAGAGCAGGGTGTTGACCGTGGCACCCAGCATGTCGGAGCTTAGCGTCATGACCGACCGGAAGGCCTCCCTGACCGAAATCTCCGGGTGGACGCGGAATATCTCCTCCGTGGCGGAGGCGATGGATATGCACACGTCCATTATGGCGCCGAGGGCAGCCAGAACCATGCCGGCCAGGGCGAGGCCGTGCAGGTTTATTTCCACTGCGGAAGCGTAGAACACGGTCATCATCTCATTGGTGACGATCCCGGATAGGTGCATGAGCCAGCCTGAAACAAGAGAGAGAAGGGTCGCAAGCACCACACCGGAGGATGCGCCGAGCACCGCGGCGGCTGTTTTTCTCTTCAGGCCGAGTATTATGGGTATGGTGACGATAATGGCCAGAAGTGAAATGGCCACGGCTATGGGAAGGGGCGATGCCCCCTTAAGCGTCTGCGGGATCAGGAACTTGAAGATGAGTATGATGGTCGCGACGAGTGAAAGCATGGCGAGGGCGCCGCGCAAACGTCCGACCAGTATGATCGAGGCAATCAGCAGTATTCCCAGGATGATGAGCCCGCGCGTATTGTCCACGTCATAGATTGAAACATATTCTACCGCGTCAGCGCCTTCAGTTTCGGAGATGCCGATAAACACGGTGTCGCCCTGGCGGTAGAACATCTCCTTCGGCATGTCATCGTCGCCCCGGTAGACAGAAATATAGCTCTTTCCTTTATTGGGGCCGTCAAGCACACTGAGGTGAACCTTAATCTCGGATTGTGGCACCGCATCCGTCCCGATGTTTGAGTGCTCTATCTTCACCACCTCAGCGCGGGTATAGGTGCGGGGATCCGTGTAGATTTTTCTGTCGTTTCCGAAAGACGCGGGAAGAAACAGGGTGATTGCTGCAGCGGTGAACAGCAGAATGAGCGCATGGCGGCCCAAAAATGAGTCAGCGAGCGAGAATGTTTTCATGACGAGCTCCCATTGAGGATTAAACATGAACCGGCGTAATGTTTATTTTGCATGTCAGATTGCCGTCCCGCAGCCGGGGAATGCAAACATAATTTTCGATGTGAGGGGATAGAGCAGCCGGGAGCGGCCTGTCATAAAGGCCGTCCCGGGCTTCCATGTCTCTCAATCATCAAATGCCATGCTGGTCTTCCAGACTTCCCACACTTTTCCCACCAGGTCCGGGCCCGGCTTCAGGGTCATCTTCCCCGGCTTCCAGCCGGATGGCGTGGCCTGTGTGCCCTTGCTCTCGCGAACGAGCTGGAAGGCCTGCACCTGCCTGAGGGATTCCGCCACGTTGCGTCCCACGGGCGGGGTGAGCACTTCAAAGCCCTGGATGACTCCATCCGGGTCAATGATGAACCTTCCCCGCGTCTCAACGCCTGCGTCAGAGTCGTAGATGCCGTATGCGGTCCCGACCCTGCCTCCGGCGTCCGACAGCATGGGGAAGGGCACGCCGCCCTTTACCATTTTTGAAAGCTCATTGTCATTCCACATCTTGTGAACGAACACGCTGTCTATGCTCATTGAGAGGATCTGCACGCCGAGTTTCTGAAACTCGGGATATTTTTCGGCGACCGCCGAAATTTCGGTAGCTCAAACGAAGGTGAAATCCCCTGGATAGAAGCAGAGCAGGGTCCACTTCCCGAGATATTCCGAAAGCCTGACGTTTGCGAATTTTCCCTGCAGATACGCTGGCGCGGTAAAATCAGGCGCTTTTTTCCCGACCTGGATCATGGGTTTTACCTCCTCCTTCATAACAGTAATCGATTCGTCCGCTGCAACGGCAGGTTTTTCGCCGACCGGCCCTCCAGTGGGCCGTGCACAACCGGGCTTGAATTCTTCCGGCATAGGCGCCTCCTGAAATATATTATTCACCGCAAGGCGGTGTTGGAACGCCACTTCTATGAAGCCTCAGAATACAAGGTAGCGCGGCACTCTTGCGCAATATCGTCTGAAGGTATCTCCATGCAGAGACAACAGCATCGCCTCTTCCTGCTTCACGGTACTGTGAATGGCAAGGGCCCACGCACAAATTGCATTGATAGCCATAAGTCGGGATCGCCTATCCTCTCGTCATCATGTTTTCATCTGCCCGTCACTGATACAAACGGCTTGCCATCAGTGCTTCTGCCCAACAGGCAGAGGGCCTCCCTGGTGCCGTCAAAGATTTCATTTGAGCCGCGCAGCAGGGGGAAATCCGCTGTTTCCAGGAACTCCACCAGGAGCTCGAGCCGGGATTCGGCGTCTTGTGCGGGTGGTTCATCTGACGTCATGATGCGCAGCACCATACGGTTGTATTCGCGTTTTGCCGCACATTCGATGCAGCAGCCTGGTCCAACTGTCAGCTCAACCGTCGTTTCATTCATAGCCGCGTCAATGATCGCAGACGTTACCGCCGGTAACAAGGCGACCTTCCAGAAAGTCTTTTACTATCGCCGCCGGTTCCCCTGCCTGCGCACCGGTTACGACATCAACGCCGTTTTCCCTGAAAATTTCTATGGCCCTGGAGCCCATGCCTCCGGCAATGACGCATTTTACACCCTTGTCTGCGAGCCAGCGGGGGAGAAGGCCCGGTTGATGCGGGGGAGCTTCGAAAGTCACCCGCGCGGTAATTTTTTTAGTCTGGTCGTCCACATCGAACATCTCAAACGTATCACAGTGCCCGAAGTGCAGGCAGAGCTTTTTGTCGGATACCGGTAACGCTATTTTCATTTGGCTGCTCCTTTGATTATTGTTTCAACGATTGATGAAAAGGTCTCATGGGCCGGGATTGCACCGCCGTTCCGGTCGGCGTGAAACGGAGTACCGCTGTCGCCGCCGGCGACAATGCGCCTGTCGATCGGGATATTACCCAGGTAGGGAACGCCCATCTCTTCCGCCATCTTTTTTCCCCCGCCGCTCTTGAAAATATCGGTCTCCTTCCCGCAATGGGGGCAGGTGAAGCCGCTCATATTCTCAATGACGCCCACTATCTGCATGTTAAGCTGTTTGCAGAAGCTCACCGATTTGCGAACGTCAATGAGTGCCACATCCTGGGGAGTGGTCACCACTACAGCGCCGTCCGCGTTTTCGATCAACTGGCAGATTGACAATGGTTCGTCACCCGTTCCGGGGGGTGAATCGATTACCAGGTAATCGAGATCGCCCCAATCCACCTCGGTCAGGAATTCCTTGATGACGGTGTATTTCAGCGGTCCGCGCCATATAACCGCGTCATCGCGGTCTTGCAGCATGAATCCGATGGAAATTACCTTCAGGTGCTCCCCGTATTCGACCGGCGTCATTTTACCGTCTCTGGTTCCGATGGCCTGGCCGGTGTCAAGCCCCAGGAGCTTGGGTACGCTGGGGCCGTGAATGTCGATGTCGAGAAGGCCGGTTTTCAGCCCTTTCGATGCGAGTGACACGGCGAGATTAACGGCAACCGTGCTTTTCCCCACGCCGCCTTTCCCGGACATTACGATTATTTTATGAGCGATACGGGCCATGTTCTCTCTGAGAGCAGCTTTTTCCTCGGTATCCCTGCTTGCGCGCTGTGATGCGGCGTGCGACGATGATTCGTTTTCATTGATGTTGCACATGTTCAACTATTCTCCTGTTCCTGTTATATAGTACTCAAACTGCTATTTCATTTCATCCGTATGCCGATCTACCTGGAGCCATTCATCCTTGCTTCTCGTAACCAGAATGCCGCGGTCATTGGAGCCGGCGGAAATATTTCTCATCCAGCCGGTTTTTAACGCTTCACCCTCACGAAGTGCATCAAAGAGTGGGTTATAGGGCTTGATGTCCAGCAACGGGGTCCCGTCGAGCATGTCAACGTCGCGTACTACCAGCATGCCCGGCTCAACATTGACAAGCGTAACCAGGGACAATCCGATATGGTTGGGACGGTGCGGGGAGCGCGTGGAAAAAATTCCGCGCGGTATGGTGTCCATGTAAGGCTTTGTCATCAGACGTTCCTCGGTGCTGAGGCCCAAATTGTAGACCAGGAAAAGATGAGAAAACCCGTGCAGGTCGCGGCAGGCGTCCCGATATTCCGGGAAGATCTCGACCCGGCCTTCTATGCCGGGACGCAGGCGGCCCTGTACCGGGACATTGTCGGATACGTTTTTAAACGGCGTGTGTATAATGCCGACCGCTTTCATGATGAATTCAGAGAAGGGCATTCAGTATCGTCTCCCCCATTTTCCGGATCTCAAGTGCTGCTGGGCCGTTCGAATGCTCGAGCACGCTCTTACCCGCGACCTGCGCCTTTACCACCTCAATGTCATAGGATATCAGCCCGACGACAGGGATTGCGTTGCTGTCGCAGTATGACCTGATCAGGTCGACGTTGTCCGGGTTGATGTCCGATTTATTCACGCACACCGCCGTTTTCACGTTGAAATGACGCGCCAGTTTATGGACCCGTTTCAGGTCGTGTATCCCGGAAACGGTTGGCTCGGTCACGATGAGCGCTACCGTGGCCCCCGACATGGTGGCGATGACCGGGCAGCCGGTCCCCGGCGACCCGTCAACGATGACAAGTCCGTATTTTTTCTCAGTGGCGATTTCACGGGCCTTTTTTTTGATGAGAGTCACCAGTTTGCCGGAATTTCCCTCCGCAATGCCGAGACGCGCATGAACGAGAGGGCCGTGTCGAGTATCGGAAACGAACCATTTTCCCGAAACATGAGGCTTCATCTCTATGGCGGCGGTCGGGCAGAAGTGCGCGCATACGCCGCAGCCTTCGCAGGAAATCGGGTCAACGATAAAATCGTCGCTGATAGCGTCAAACCGGCAATAATCAAGGCATTGGCCGCAAGAAGAGCAGATATCCTTCCGTATGCAGGCTTTTACGCCGCCGTCAAACTCGTGTGTCTCCATTGTTTCCGGTTGGAGCAGCAGGTGCATGTCTGCCGCGTCGACATCGCAATCGGCTATCACTTTGTTTTTTGCCAGGTACGCCATTGAAGCGGCCACGCTTGTTTTGCCGGTGCCGCCTTTCCCGCTTATGACAACCAGTTCGCGTATCATATTCGTGTAACCGACCTGTCGTATCGCTCGGCGCACGATACTATTTTTTCGATTTCAGCCCGATGGCGCCTGAGTATCACGGAGACGCAGTCTCCCCGCGAATAGGCTTCGGCGATTTCCCTTGAGTGCGGAATTGAAGCGATCACGTTATATCCGCGCTTCCGGTATTCATCAAGCATCGATACATCACCGATATCTGCCCGGTTTATTACCACGCCGAACGGGATGCCGAGTGCGCGGGCGGCCCCGGCAGCAAGGGATAGATCGCTCAGCCCGAAGGGCGTCGGCTCGGTCACCAGAACGACGAAATCGCTGCCCTTCATGGCCTCGACAGCGGGGCAGGAGGTTCCGGGCGGGGAATCCAGTATTCTGGCTTCCGCGTCTGGATGGCAGCGTTTCACTTCCCTTATGAGTGGCGGCGACATCGCCTCCCCGATGGCGAGCTTCCCCCCCGAGTAGACCACCCCGTCGCGGGAACCGGTTTCAATGACGCCGATCGGCTTCTCAATCTCCTCAATGGCCCGCTCCGGGCAGACATGATAGCAGCCGCCGCAGGAGTGGCACATGTCGGCGAACAGGAGCGGCGTGCCCTTTACGAGGACGATTGCGCTGTAGGCGCAGATGCGCTCGCATTCACCGCACCCGGTGCACCACCGGGGCTCGTCGATTTTTGGGACCAGGACTGCGACTGTCCTGGATGAGCCGATTTCGGCCTGGAGGAACAGGTTGACATTCGGCTCTTCCACGTCGCAGTCGATCAGGGCAACGCCGATACCGTTGTTCGCGAAACAAGCCGCCAGCGACATCGCGATCGTCGTCTTTCCCGTTCCCCCTTTCCCGCTCGCTATGGTAATATCCATGATGCACCTTCAGCTAGAATTCGAAAAAGCTTCCCACCGACGCGTTCGCAAATTCGTTCTTGAATTCGGCGGCAAAACGTGCCGCCATCTTCAGGCCGGTACAGTGGGATACGGCTATTTTTTCAACATTATATTTTTTCAGCGTTTTCATCGCCAACGCCACGTATTCCTCCGGCGCATTTTCCAGGTGGGTCCCGCCTATGACCGCGTGAAATTCCCTGTACCCGGTTTTCTCCGAAAGGTCGTCCAGTATCTCGACGATACCGGCGTGGGCGCAGCCCAGGAGCACCACCGGACCCGATTCGGTATTGATAAAGAGCGACAGGTCGTCTGTGAAAGGATCGTCTTTTATCTCACCATTGATTTTCTGCTTGAGACGAACGTCCCAGGTCTTCCAGTCAGTCGGGCGCTTAACGTCGGACAGTGTTGAAATTGAATCAGTTATTTTAACAAAGCCGTTGATAAGATTGAATTGTGCGCCGGCTTTTTCATATTCATCTTTTGAGGCGCGCATACCGATAGGCAGCTCGATCGGGTTCTGCGGCAGAGGAATGACTGCTTTCTTGTCATTGAAGGCGTCCGGATGAACGTACACCGGTGTCTTTTCTTTCCTGCTCTGGAGAACGGCGAGGAGCCCGCCTGTATGGTCAAAGTGGCCGTGGCTCAATACAATCCGGCGTATGGCGTCGAAATGCTTGCCCATTTTCTGCATGTTGTTCACTATCCCGAATCCCTGGCCGGTATCGAACAGGGTGGCATCTTCAGATTCGATGAGGCAGGAGAACCCGTGCTCGCCGATGAGCGGCGGCGCAGGTACGACAACGCTGTTTTCGCATAAGACCGTGATTTTTGTTTTCATGAAACTCCTCGTTTGTGATAGATACGGCGTTCAGCGCCGCGATACACTTGCGACCGGGAGCGCCTTTTATTGTGCTAAAAAGCCTTATTTTGCAGCATCGTTAATAGATATGATCTCGCTTAACCGTTTATTGATCGCGTCGAGCGTTTTTCTCAAGTAATCAGCTTGAGACTTGAGAAACTTCATCTCGTCCTGATGAATAACGGCTGGATCTCTTCCAAAACGCATCCAACCCGGAAGGCCGGTAGCATAAAACATATTGCGGCATCCCCGGTGTCTACCGCTTAATCCGCCTCCCATCCTGCCGGGACCGTCCAGGCGGTCCCCGCCTGCGTTCATATATCCGGGAGAATCGTTCCCCTTGCATATTCCGGCGCCCCGGCCTGTCATCGGCCCCATTCCCATGGGTCCGGTTTTATCTCCTCGTGGCATTTTACAGCTCCTTAACTTTAGTATTATCCAAAAACGCGCATTTTCTTGAAAAGCTCGTTACGCCTGCGCAGGAGGCGCTCGATTTCCCTGAGGCCGTTGTCCATCATGGCAAAGCGATCGCTGATATGCAAATCGGTTTCCATGCAGGTCAACGATTCGATGCCGCTGATGCAATCGAGGATGAGAGACTCCAGGCTTTTATCTAAGTCTTTCAACGCCGCTAAGTCGTTCTCGGGAAGCGGATCATATTTATATTCCGCTCCGGGATCGGTATGCGCCATTTCTTTCCTGATACGCGCCATCCGTTTTTTTACTGCAAGTATCCTCGACATCAGCTTTTCAAGACCCATGTCGCGTGCTTTAGCAAGGCAGATCTCGTTTTTCCTGATTATCCGGTCGAATAATTCGGTCATTTTACCGCGCACCATCTGCTCTGCCACTCCAAGAGGATAAGCTCCATAGACGTTGACTTTTTCATGTCCGGTTGATCCAATCATATACACCTCCTTCCCCTGCATGATGCTTGAGACACGCGCTGTCTTACCAGTGACCTTCCACATTGGCGCTACTGGTTTTCATCAATGAACCAGAACGGTAATCATTTATCGCTTCATTTACCGTCCCACCGTTTTTCAGGTATATCTCGACACCACCGGCAGCCAGGGCTGCATGAGCCTTGGGGCCTACGTTTCCCGTTATAAGAACCGATGCACCAGCGTCAATGACCGTTTTAGCGGACTGAATCCCTGCGCCCTGGGCGGCATCAAGGTTCTGCTGGTTTTCCCTGTATTCATGAGAACCAGTATCGGTATTATAAATGATAAACCCGCTGGCCCTGCCGAATCTTTCGTCTATTGTAGCTTTCATTGTTTTGCCTTCTGTGGTTACCGCAATTATCATAGCATCTCCTCCTTGTTTCCGTCCATTTCATTTTTCTCCCGGACCGCCTTCCTGGAGCATCCTGACCGGCGCTTACCCTTGCGATGTACGCATCCTACCGGCTTGGGGCAGTAAGAGGCGAGGGAATTCTCCAAGTACCGGTCTATCACTTCGTCGATCGGGCCGTATATCATCGGCAGGAGCCGCATCCCTTTTTCCCCCACAATGTGCGCCATGTATCCGCTCACTGCTCCGCAGATGATAGTATTCACTCCGATGTCTTTAAGCTTCTCGACACGCTGCGGTTGACCTTCAGTGTTTAGCGAGATGTCGATCTTCTGCTTGATCTCTCCATCTTCGGTTTCATAAATCATGTACCGGTTGGAGACATCCATAAGGGGGGATATACGGTTCTGGAATACCGGTACGGCTATTAGTTCGCTCTTCATGCTTAATTATAAAGCAACTATCATGCCATCTGATGCCTGACGGTGAGAAATATGCAATTATTACATTAACGGGAATGGTATAGGTAAAAAAATAGAGATAATTCCATTTTTATTATAAAAAACTGATGTTGGAATAATACGTGGATAAATAATATTTTTTATTGAGATCCTGAGTGGCGTTCCAACATTTTTCACGAATTCAGATTGGCGATATAAATATTGCAAAATGCAATCTGACAGAGACCAGGGAATTGCGTTTTGAAATGCCCGGTTATTCCTTAACGATGTTGAGATTCTTAATCTTTCGCCAGAGGGTGGTCGTGTCGATACCGAGGTCTTTGGCCGTGTTCTTTCTGTTCCACATATTCTTTTCAAGTGCTTTGAGAATGTAAATGCGCTCCATTTCTTCAAGGGTGAAGTTATCGTGCAGGGGGAGGCCGGATTTTTTTAAATGAGCGGGCAGGTGGACAGGTTGAATATACGCTTCTCTGCAGAGGACAAAAGCGTGCTCTATGATGTTTTCCAGCTCGCGGATGTTTCCGGGATATTCGTGGTGCATGAGAATATTAATCACGGAGTCGCTCACGCCTTCTATGTTTTTCCCTCTCAGGATATTGTATTTTTGAATGAAGTGCTTAACTAAAAATGGGATGTCCTCCTTCCTCTCGGCCAATGATGGCAGCTTGATATTGACGACAGTGATGCGATAGTACAGGTCTTCCCTGAACCTGCCGTCCCTGATTTCATCTGCAAGGATTTTATTTGTTGCCGCGATTATTCTTACGTCCGACTTTAACGGGGCAATGCCTCCCAGAGGCTCATATTCCCGTTCCTGTAGAAATCTCAGGAGCTTGACCTGGATGGCGGGAGATATGTCTCCAATTTCATCCAGGAAGAGCGTGCCTCCTTCGGCCTGTGCGATTTTGCCGGGTTTGTCTTTTTTTGCGTCGGTGAAGGCTCCTGCCTTGTAGCCGAAAAGCTCGGATTCGAGAAGATTATCCGGGACAGCGGCGCAGTTAATGACCGTGAGCGGCTTTTCCCGACGGCGGCTCAGGTGGTGGATGGCGCGGGCGATCAGCTCTTTCCCGGTGCCGCTATTTCCTTCTATGAGTACCGAGCTGTCGCTATCCGCTATGTCAGGAAGTATGCCGAATATCTCCTGCATCAGCTTGCTTTTACTAACTATGTCTTCGAAGGTATACTTTGCCTCGATCTCCTTGCGCAGTGTTTCCAGGGCCGTGGTGTCGCGGAATGTCTCAACGCCCCCGATGACGATTCCTTTTTTATCTTTGAGCAGTGCCGTGCTCACGCTGATCGGGACCCTGTCGCCACGGGCGTTTACGATATATATGGTTTTATTAATGATGTTGTTACCAGTGGTTATTGTCTCTTTAAGCGCGCAGGAATGTTCGCAGATGTTTGCATGAAATATCTCAAAGCAGAGCCTGCCCAGGGCGTCTTTTTCACTTATACCGAGTATTTCCTCTGCCGCGCGGTTCATGGAGGTAATGTGAAAATCCATGTCAATGGTAAAAACGCCGTCTGCTATGCTGTTGAGGATAATGTTGTTTTCTTCGTTTTCCCGCATGGTGCCTCTATCTGAAAAGTACTTCTATAAGGAGAAAAAACCTATTTTAGTATTAAACTCTTGACAGCATATGGGCATATGCTCACAATGTCAACAATAAAGTGAATACAATGCCAAGACCGAAAGAATGCAGAAAAGTTGGCTGCGTACCCGATAAAAACTACTTCAAGCCGAGGGGTATCCCTGCTTCCCTCCTTGAAGAGGTTGTATTGACCCTTGATGAATTTGAGGCCATACGCCTTGCAGACTTTAATGGATTATACCAGGAAGACGGCGCGAAAAGAATGAATATTTCGCGCCAGACATTCGGCAGGATCATTGAAACAGCCCATAAGAAGATCGCGGATGTATTGATAAACGGAAAAGCGCTAAAAATTGAAGGCGGGGACGTTTCTATAGAAGAAATGAAACGCGTCAGATGCCCGCATTGTAAAAAAGAATATGATTCATCGATTTCATCAGAGGATGCATTTGTGTGCCCTCGCTGCCATAAGCAATAGTTTGGAATTTCAAATTTTATAAAAGGAGAACCAGATGAAGATCGCATTACCATCAAACCAGAATAAAGTGGACGCCCATTTCGGGCATTGTGAATACTTCACGGTATTTACAACCAATGAGAAAAATGAGATCATCAAGGAAGAAAAGGTCATGTCGCCCGCCGGGTGCGGTTGCAAGTCCAATATCGTTCATACGCTCTCACAAATGGGAGTAAGTATAATGCTG
The DNA here is from genome assembly GCA_029564515.1 of Spirochaetota bacterium. Lineage (GTDB taxonomy): Bacteria > Spirochaetota > UBA4802 > UBA4802 > UBA5550 > RBG-16-49-21. The sequence goes on from JAKQPV010000016.1 coordinate 76,562, forward strand.
GCCGGCAATATGGGCGAGGGGGCCGTAAACGTGCTCGGAAGCCAGGGGATAAAAGTCCTCCGGGGTTGTTCCGGAGACGTTAAGACGGTCACGGAACAATGGCTTGCCGGTACCCTGAAAGATTCGGGTATTGCCTGCCATGCCCATGAGCACGGATGCCATGAAAGCTGAAAATATCATGTAATCGAAATCCCTGTCCGTCTGTACTGCTCGTGTTCGCGCTGGTTACGTACAGGCGGACCGGGAAGGCTCGTATACGATGAAAAATATCACGCTGCATTCACATCGGAAACTGCCGGCAGTTGATGCTGGAAAATGCAATAAATGCGCGCACTGTATCGAGGTATGCCCCGTGCAGGCGATCGCGGAATCCTCGAACAATTGCTGCGCGAAATGTATCAAGTATTGTATGACCATGGAAGTGCCGTGCAGCCCCGAGTATGTCGTATTTGATTATGAAAAATGCGACTCGTGCGGCCTCTGTGTTGCATCATGCCCGCATGGAGCAATACTCTGGGTTGTTCCGAAAACAATTCTTTGAGAAGCACAATCTTTTATTATTTATGATGATGATAAATATTATTTTCAGGTCTTGAAATATTTGTACAATCTTGACGCAATAATAAGAACAATAAAAAGACTTAACCCGGGAAAATAATCCATTAATTGCATATCAGCACAATTATGGCAAATTCCACTATTAATTAAATTATCCAACATTTTTTATAACCTGCATAATATATAGGAAACATATTAATATGGCAGGTTGCGAATTTATGGGAACGATAGTGTTATTTGTTGTTCTCGGTATAGTTGCAGGAACATTGAGCGGGTTGATCGGGATCGGCGGCGGCGTTATCATAGTCCCAGCCCTCCTTTTCCTTTTCGGATTTTCACAGCACCAGGCACAGGGAACGACACTTGCGCTATTGGTCCCGCCGATAGGAATACTTGCAGCATGGACTTATTATAAGCATGGATACATTGACTTTCACGCAGCCCTGTTTATCGGTATCGGATTTCTGGTCGGAAGTTTCCTGGGGGCGAAAGTGGCAACGAGTGTCCCGGGTATAGTCATCGAAAGGATATTCGGGATTGCACTGCTTTTAATATCGTTGAAGATGATTTTCGTGAAATGAGGTGGCTACTTGTTTTCCCGCGCTTTATTAATCAAATCTATTATGGTTGTTATCTTTTCCGTGGGCGGGGCAAAAATCCGTTCCTGCTCTTCTTCTGTATAATTGTCCCTTATGAATTGCCCGATATCGAGTATCTCGAACCAGCAGTCCAGTATCTTCCTGCAGGGGAGGTCATCGCTGACAGTGCGGCAGTATTTGAGCTGTACATAGTGCCCCAGGCTCCGGCAGTAGGCTGACTTGCCATCGAATTGGTCTTTCATGATGATATTGTTGTGAATAGCACAACACCCCCGATCGGGGGTGCTGCTCATGGGTGGCTGACGGGATTCGAACCCGCAACGACTGGATCCACATTCCAGGGCTCTACCGTTGAACTACAGCCACCGTTAGGATAGGCCATTATTTTTGCCCTTTTTTCATTGTCAAGAGTAAATTCAGGACCATTTATCCGGAGTATAGCCATATATCGTTATATGACGTTCATTCTAAATAAAGACAGAAAAACTATAAAAAATTTCTTGACACAATATATTCCTCATGTCTAATGTCCAATAACTGAATAGCCATAAATCCTTCAATTGTCTTACCTCGAATTCCCAATTCCAGCTTAAGTCATTGTAGTATTAATGAGCCTTATTCAACGGGATAGTCCCGCACATTACTTACAGGAGTTTTTCTCATGGCTAAAGGAACAGTCAAATGGTTCAACGAACAAAAGGGGTTCGGATTTCTTTCACAGGATGACGGATCAGATCTTTTCGTTCATCACACCGGCATCATCGGTTCAGGCTTCAAGACGCTTAATGAAGGCGACCGCGTGGAATTCGAGGTAGAGAAGACCGAAAAAGGTCCCCGGGCAGTATCAGTACGGGTTAGCGCTTAATTACTGACATAAATCATTAAAAAACCTGGCCGTTTGGCCAGGTTTTTTTTTATCTATTCTATCAGCCGGAGCGTAATTCCGCCCCGGGCAGGGTCTGAGACTAGTCGTTCATTTTATACGTGTCGGCAAGCGCGTACACGTAATCCTTGTAAATCCGGTTATACCGCTCGGTATTGACGACCGGCCGCCTGAGCATCTTGAGGCACAACTCCTGTTGCTTTTCCGACGTGATCGACTTGCCATAGATGGTAAGGGCGAACTTGGACATGTCCCTGACCATGAAGTCGAATATCTGGTCGATCAGGTCGTCCTCGACGCCGTATATCTTCTTGTTCTCCAGGATCAGCTGACCGTATGCCACCAGGGTGAAGAGCTCGCCGACGTTAAGCAGAAAATCAATATCGTTCGATTGCTCCTTCATGGTAGCCATGGAGGCCATCATGAAGTCCCTGAACACGGCGATCTGCTCCTTGAACACGTTCACGTTCGGTATGTCCACGCTGTTGTAAGCGATGTTGTAGTCGTGGAACTGGAGCTTGCCAAGGCCCTTCGTGGGCCCCTGCCTGAACAGGAAGTCATCGTTTGCCGCGTCCCGGCGCTGCGGTATCTCCGGATACTGCCCTGGATTGAAGAAGTAGTTGGGCATGAACTTGATGATAAGCGCCATGTTCACATGCACCGTCCCTTCGAGCTTGGGCAGGGCCCGAATATCGGTCGCCGCGTTCTCGAAGTACATGTCCTTCTCGAAACCCTTGGCCGCGATCACGTCCCAGAGGAGGTTGATGACTTCCTCACCCTGGGTGGAGACCTTCATTTTCACCATCGGATTGTACAATAAATATCGCTTGTCGTTGTCGCTCGCCGAGCGCATATAGTCGGTCGCCCTGAGTGCGAAGAGCTTCATGGCCACGAGCCGGCAGTATGCGTCCATGAAAAGCTGCTTGATGTGCGTGAAGTCGGTCACGAAGCTCCCGAAGAGCTGGCGGTGTGCCGCGTGGTTAATGGCCTCGTAGTAAGCGTGCTCGCAGATGCCGATCGACGCCCACCCCAGGTTGAACTTGCAGATGTTGATGGTGTTGAGCATGTCGTCCCAGGCCTTCTGCCCCTTTTCGAGGATATCGGCCTCGGTGATGGGGTAGTCATGCAGGGCGTACTCCGCAACGTAGTCCTGGTTGTTGATGATGTTCTTCACGCACTCGTATTTCGGGTGCTTGGAATTCACGGCAAAGAAGACGTAATCGCCGCTGTCGGCGATCTTGCCGAAGGTGGAGACCATGGCCGCCTCGTTACCGTTGCCGATGTAGTACTTGTCGCCATTGGCGCGGTAGGTGCCGTCCGGGTTGGGGTACAGCATCATGTCGCTGGAGTAGATATCGGCCCCATGCTCTTTCTCGGACAGGCCGAAAGCGAAGATCGCGCCTTCTTTAAGAAAATTGGCGGCCTTGTGCTTGGCCTCGGTGTTGGAACCAAGGAAGATGGGTCCCAGCCCCAGTTCGCTTACCTGGAAGGTGTACCAGTAGGTGAGGCCGTAGAAGCCCAGGATTTCGGCAAAGTCGACGATCCGGGAGGTGTCCCACCGCGATGCGGGCCCGCCAAAGCCGCTCGGCGTAAGTAGCTTCGCCATGATCTGGTTTTCCTTCATGAAATCGAGGAACTCGGTGTACCATTTGCAGGCGTGGAAATCATCCTTCATCTTCTTGAGGCCCCGGCCCTCGAAGAAGTCGATGGTCTTGAGCATGATCTGCCTGGTTTCCTCGTCTGCGTATGTGGCGACGATCTGTTTCGGGTTTAATAAGATTTTTTCCATGATTGTATCCTTTTTTTTGTGCCGCCGTGAATGCGGCAAAATTACGCATTAAAAATTCTGGTCCCTCATCTTGTACGTGCCTTTAAGCGCGTAGACGTGGTCCTTGTATATCTTCTCGAACCGCTCTGCGTTCGGCAGCGGTGTCTTGATTATCTTTAGCGAAAGCTCTTTCTGCTTATCGCTGTTCGACGGCTTCATGTGGATGGTAAGCGCGTATTTCGAGAAGTCGCGCACCATGAAGTCGAATATTTCCTCCAGGAGGTCGTCCTCGACCGGAATGAACTTCCGGCTCTCTATGATGAGCTGGCCGTAGGCCACGAGGGTGAGGACCTCGCCGAGCGCCAGGAGGTAGTCGATGTCGCTCGACTGGGCCTTGTCCGGGCCGGCCTTCATCAGGAAGTCCTTGAACAGGTTGATCTGTTCCTTGAAAATGTTCACGTTGGGCAGGTCCACGCTGTTATAGGCTATGTTGTAATCGTGAAACTGGATTTTGCCCAGCCCCTTGGTCGGGCCCTGGTGAAACATGAACTCGTCGTTCGCCGTATCGTCGCGGCGCGGGACCTCCGCATAGGCTTTCGGGTTGAAGAAATAGTTGGCCATGAACTTGACGATCAGGGCCATGTTCACGTGGACGGTCCCCTCGAGCTTCGGGAGCATGGGCAGCTCGTGCTTGGCAATTTCGAAGAAGGGCTCGTTCTCGAAGCCCTTGGCCGCGATCACGTCGTGGAGGATATTCATCACGTCCTCGCCCTCGCGCGTGACTTTCATCTTGACCATGGGGTTATAGAGGAGGTAGCGGCGGTCCTCCGGGCCGGCCGAGCGCATGTAGTCGCTGGCGCGCTCGGCGAAAAGCTTCATCGCCACCAGGCGGCAGTAGGCGTCGGTCAGGAGGCGCTTCACGTGCGGGAAGTCCGTAACGAACTTGCCGTACACGTTCCGGTTGGCGGCATGGTCGATCGACTCGTACAGCGCATGGGTACACAGCCCGATGGCGCCCCAGCCCAGGTTGAACTTGCAGACGTTAATGGTGTTGAGCATGTCGTCCCAGGCTTTCTGCCCTTTTTCGGTTATATCGGCATTGGTGATCGGGTAGTCGTGCAGCGCGTACTCGGCAACGTAGTTCTGCTCGTTCACCACGTTGCGCACGCACTCATACTTCTCGTGCTTGGAGTCAGCAACGAAGAAGACGTAGTCCCCTGAGTCGGCCATCTTGGCGAAGGTGGAGACCAGGGCCGCCTCGTTGCCGTTGCCGATATAGTACTTGTCGCCGTTGGCACGGTAAGTGCCGTCCGGGTTGGGGTAGAGCATCATGTCGCTCGAGTAGATGTCCGCGCCGTGCTCCTTCTCGGAAAGGCCGAACGCGAACACGCCGCCTTCCTGTAAGAGCTTAGCGGTCCGGTGCTTCACCTCCTCGTTGGAGCCGTTCCAGATGGGGCAGAGGCCCAGCATGGACACCTGCCATGTATACCAGTAGGTGATGCCGTAGAAGGCGGTTATCTCGGAAAACTCGCAGTTGCGGTAGGTGTCCCACCGGGAGTCGGACGCGCCATATCCAGACGGTGTCATCAGGGTCGCGAATACCTGGTTTTCTTTAAGGAACTCGACGAAATCGTAGTTCCATTTCTTCTCATGCCAGTCCTTCTTGATGGCCTTGAGCCCTTTCTTCTCGAAGAACTCGATGGTCTTGAGCATGATCTGCCGCGACTTTTCGTCCTTGTATTTTCTTTCGTGCTTGTGGGGGTTTAATAGAATCATTCTGGATCTCCTTGAAGATTATGTTACGCTTGATATACCGGCGATAACTATCACCAGATTTGATATAATCCCTGATTATTGATAAATATAGTCATTTATCAGTGTTCTGTCGAACTATTATCAATATGACGAACACCGTTCGTGAAGTCAAACGGTTTTCGAAATTTTTCTTGAAATTAAACACGAGTTTATTATTATGATTAATAAGTATAAATTATGATCAGGTATATACATGAAAATTAAAAACACTCTCTCAAAGATGAAGACACGAGAGAGGGAAGACAGAAAAAACATGATTATCGATGCTGCCGAGCGGGTTTTTTCCAATAAGCCCTTTAATAAAGTCAGCATGCGTGAAATAGCCGACGAAGCCGGTATGGCGCCGTCATCAATATATACATATTTTCCTAACCAGGAATCACTTTTTGTCGAGGCCACTGTCCGCGACAGCAACCGGCTTATAGATGGAATGGAGATGATGTTCGATACCGCGGAAGAGGCTGCTCAGGTTCTCGACCGGGGCATGGAAGCCTTTATCGATTTTATTTCTGAAAACGATTCTTATTTCCGCATGATGGTTATCTTCATGACGGTGGGAAGTCTCAACCCGGACTCTCTCCAGAAGCTGAACGAGGTTGTACGCCGCGGTTTTGACTTATTCGAAAGCGTGTTCAAAAAAATGGGCTATACGGGCGATACTAGGATACTGGCCCATTATTTCTTCGCCATGTTGAACGGCATCCTGGTAACCTTTCGCAAGCTGGAGGGCAGGAGCGACGAGGTTATCGTAGCCCACATGAAGCGCGTGGGAAAAGTGTTCAGGGAATTACTGGAGCAGAGCGTCAAATGAGAAAGAAACCTGTTATAGTTTCAGCGTCAGAGCTGGAAGAGATACTCGATAACTATTTCGACGCGGGCTCGTCCCTAAATTACGCGGTCAAGATCCTGGGCCATCCGGGGATCGGGAAGTCGGCGATTGTGCGTCAGGTTGCGGAGCGGAAGAACCGTCTCTTCATTGACACGCGGCTCGCCTTCAAGGAGAACGTGGACCTGGGCGGGTACCCGGTCCCTGACCATGACGCGAAGCGGATGGTCTATTACCGCCCAAAGTTCATACCTCCCGAAAAGGTGCCGGAAGGGCGCAGCGGCATCGTCTGGTTCCTTGACGAGTCGAACCGGGCGCACCCCACGGTGATACAGACACTGTTCCAGATCATAACCGAGCGGACGTGCGGCGAACACCTCCTTCCCGAGGGTACGTCAATAGTTCTCGCCGGCAACCTTGGCGAGGGCGACGACACGACCATCACCCAGTTCGATGATTCGGCCCTTGACGGGCGGCTTGCCGTGTTCCAGCTCAGGCCGTCCGCGGAGGACTGGCTCGCCTGGGCCGACCGCGAGGGCGTGCATCCCTCCATCATCCGCTACCTGTCCCTGTTCCCGGAGCGTCTCTGGGACGAGGAGAATATAAACCCCAATCCGCGCGGCTGGCACCAGGTGTCGCTGGCCGTGACCGCCGCATACGGCCTTGACACCGCCGAAGAGCTCGCGTCCAGCCTCCGGGCCAATCCGGACGGGCCGCTTGCCCGCACCATTCATTCGCTCGTGGGCGTGGTCGCCGGCTCGGACTTCATGGCGCAGCTTACCGCGCCGCGCCTGCTCTCCACGAGCGACGTACTGGCCGGGAGGGAGGAGCGCCTCGCGGAGCTTGCGGCCGGAACGATCCCGGCGGAGGACGTGCTCTGGGCCCTGTCCGGCGCCGTCATGTCCCTGAAGGAGACGAGCGCCGCCCGGCGCGGGGACCTCGGTCCCGACGAGATGGGGGACCTGGCGAACGTGCTCCTGTTTATCGGCGCGGCGCGCGCGGACATGAGCCTCTCGTTCTTCTATCTCCTGCTCCGCGACTGCGGCATCTTCACCCGGGTACCCGCGGCCCTGCGGCTGATCCGGGACGAAAAAAAGCGCGACGCTTTATTCGAAAAATTCGGCTCGTTCATAGAGACGGACGATGAAGGATAAGCTCGAATCGGTGCTCGGCTCACTGTGGCTCCGAAGCAGGTTCGTCTCCTACTTTTACCAGTCCGTCCGCTTTGCCCGGGAAGCGGCGGTCCCCACGCTCGCGCTCTCCATAAGCGATTCGCGGCTCGTCATGTATTATAACCCGTCATTCATCGCGGGAATGGGGGAAGAAGAGCTGATAGGCCTACTCGTGCACGAGATGCTCCACGTGGTCCTGGGCCACGACCACCGCGCCGCGGGACCCTCCGAAAATGCCTACCTGCGAAACCTGGCGCAGGACATGGTCATAAACAGCTACCTGGCCGGCGCGCGCCGGACCTTCTTCTCGAAAGGGAGCGGCAAAGGCGAGCCGGCACCGGAGCTTTTGCTCCCGCGCGGCCTGCCGATCGTGCCCGCCGCCTTCATCGCCGGTACGGGCATACCGGATCCCACGTGGGAGGAGGTGTACCGGTGGCTCGTGAAGCGGCCGGTGCGGCAGCCCGGCGAGCTCGTACCGGGCATCAATGCCGGTGAGGGCGACGGCGACGGGCAGGCGGATGCGGACCGCGAGGGCCCCGCCTTCCCGGTCCTGCCGGGCTTTCGCGATGATGCCATGGCCGCCGTCAATGTTGCCGGCCTGAACGGGCTGATGTTCACGGACGAGAACGACGTGTTTCTGCCGACCGGCACGCACCTGCTCGAAGACCGCCTGGCGCTCGACGGCATGGACGCGAAGAAAAGCGCCATCCTGAGCGTTGCCGGCAGGGACACCGAGATGGCGCAGGAGCGGCCCTTCCAGTCCATCAGCGGGATCATTGCCCGCGTGCGCGAGGCGGAATCCGCGGAATGGCGCCACCTGTTGAAAAGCGTCATCGATTTTTCCGCCCAGTCGAACGAATGGACCTATACGTACGGCAGGTTCAACCGCCGCTATTTCGCCCAGGGGATATACTCGCCCGGCCGCGTCTTCAAGGAGCAGGAGACGATCACCGTTGCCGTGGACGTGTCCGGCTCGATGGTGATGACGCCGTCCGACATAGAGTCCGCCTTCGGGGTGGTCGAGGACCTGCTCGGGAAGTACCGTGTCAACCTCGTGTGCGTTGATGACGATCTATTTATTCCGGAGAAGGCGGGCGCGGTGCTCGCCCGCTCGCGTTCCACGGACAGGCCGTTCCTCTATACGCGCGGCGACTGGAAATATATCCGGACCGGGAGCGGCGGCACCACAATGTTCTCGCCCCTTTTCAACCGGTACATGAAGGGGCGCCGCGAGATGCTCATGGTCATCACCGACGGGTACGTGTACGACCTGGAGCGGCTCCTGCCGTACACCCCGACCATCTGGGTGGTTTCCGAAAACAGGAGCGAGCCGTTCCGGCCCCCGTTCGGGCGCACGGTCAGGATACGCGAGCGCGCGCGGCCGGTACGTTATTATTGAGGCAGAAATGGAGAATCGAGATATTATAAACGAATGCGTGCGGGACCGCGATGCGGTCCGGCTCTGGAAAGCAGGGTGCGGGAACGCCGGCATCGACTGCGAAGCCGCCGGTCAGGCCATGCTTCTGATCGGGGACCCGGAACATATCTTTAACGCGGGAAAGGATTGGCCCCGGTTCAATCACGCGGCAGGACTGGCGCGGCTGATAGAGCTGAAAAACGCCGAATTCATTCACAAGGCGGGTATTTTCTGGAAAACCTTCGATTACCAGGCCGGGCTGAGTGCCCTGATAGGGATCGCGGAGCCGGAATATATCTACCGTGCCGGCAGGTTCTGGAAGCGCTTTGACCATGCAGCAGGCCTGGAAGCGCTGGCTTCCATCGGGCAGGCGCGCTACGTGTATTACGCCGGCCAGGAGTGGAAAACGTTCGATTACCGCCGCGGGTTCGAGCTCCTCATGAAGCTGGGGAGCGCCGAGTTCATATTTTACGCAGGGGCCCACTGGAAGGAGTTCGACTACCGGGCCGGGTACGAGCGGCTTCTCCGGGAGGGGAGCGCTGAATTCATATACAAGGCGGGGACCCTGTGGAAGGAGTTCGATTACGCCAGGGCGTGGAAGGCGCTCGAATCGGACGTGAAGAACGGCGCGCCCTGGCGCGGGAGGGCCTTCCGGCAGCCCTTGTGGAGGAGGGCGCTCAAGCGGATATGGCTGGAAGCGGTAAATGCCACATAACATTGCTTATCTTAAAAAACATAAACACCTTCAATTTTATGATTGACAGGACGATATTTTTACATTAAATGTCTCTTTGGAATAGCATCATAAATTCTTCAATTGTCTTGCTGCGTATCCAACACGGCATAAGAAATTGTAGTATTAATGAGCCTTATTCTTTGGGTTAATCCCTCATACTTATTTATTAGGAGTTTTTTTATGCCTAAAGGTACAGTCAAATGGTTCAATGAGAAAAAAGGTTTCGGTTTTCTTTCTCATGATGATGGAACAGATCTCTTCGTCCATCATACGGGAATTGTCGGCTCCGGTTTCAAGGTCCTGCACGAAGGTGACAGGGTCGAGTTTGAGATCGAGAAAGGCGAAAAAGGCCCCCGCGCCGTTTCCGTGAAAACCATTAGTTAAGGTATTCTTAACACTACAATCAGGCCTGGCCCGGTGATACCGCGTCAGGCTTCTTATTTCCCGGGGCTTGTTCAAATCCGCCCGTTAACAATTTTTCCCGGCGACTCCTCGCATCCAGCTCGGAGTATTTTCCCCCATCATAAAAAAAAATCGTCATTTTACCTCATGATCCGCTGCTTATCGGACATGCAGTGAAATAGGTCCCCGACGGGCCGTTCCCCTGCCTGATTAATATGTATGAGGTATGAAAATGTATTTATTTCACAGGTGTATAATTGTCGCATGTCTGATGTCTGCCGCTGCCATGTCGTCATGCGGGACAACCGGGCAGGGAAGCGAGGAGCCGACGCGATTGATCGCCGGGGCATTCCTCGATGGTATGAAGAAACAGGAGCCGGGCCTGCACCCGCTCTTCGCGACGGCCCCGGGCCGCGAGGTGCCCGCCTACGCGCTTGCATCCTGCACGGACGGCACCGGCCAGACGATCGTTACAGACTGGGACGGGGACGGCGTTCCGAATGACCGCGAAATCGCGACAGGCCGGAACCCGCACGTGGCCGACTACCCGCGCGTAACCGTGAGAACCGGCCAGCCGCTGACCATGGAGATCGAGTATCGCCGCGAAGGCCAGACAAAGGTGTACGAGGAAACCATCAACGAGGAGAACACGAAAACCACGAAGACCGAGAACATGGACGAGACGCACTACGCGAAAATCAACCAGAAAACGACCCCCTACGTTGTAAAGACTGCGGAGTCAGACGCCGGAAGCGATGCGAATTCATACGGGTACCATTTTTCGGACGAATTATCGATTAATAACTCTTTTAGCCTCGGAGTTTTAAAGCTTTTTGAAATGGCTGTGATGACCGGTATGTCCAAAAAAAACAGCAAGAGCGAGAACTGGAGCTTCGCCAACAGCTTCAACCGGTCATCCATGAGCGAAAAGACCGTGTTCGACAACGTGAACTTCGTCGACAACATGGACGGGAGCGGGATCGTGCTCAAGGATTCGAAGGTCATGGACATGGAGAACCGCTACCGCGGGAGCGAGATCTCCAGCGACACGATCAGCTACGTCCCCAACGCGGGCAGGATAAGCGCGGCGTTCTATTTCAAAAACGAATCGCTGGACATGCCGGTCAGGATCTCGGGCGTACAGTGCACGGTCCTCCTGAAATACCCGACCGGGCGCCTTGACGCCCTCTCGACCTTTCCGCTCCAGTTCGAGGACGGGAGGCCTTTCGAGGTGGAGATCGGCGGGGGCGAGGAGACGCCGCCCTTCGCGGTCACGGTGACGGGACTTGGCACGGAAAAGATCAGGAGCGCACTGAAGAACGGCCTCGTCCCGGTTGTCAGCATATTCAGCAGTGACATGACACTGGTCGATGACTCGAGCTACCAGCCCGGGATCGAGAACCTTTCCCAGGTCGAGGAGGGCGCGAAAAGCCGGACCGCGGTGATCAGGATCGTGGCGCCGAACAGGCGGGACCTGTACCGGGTCGCCGCCTTCGACGTTAACGGGAGCGCCATGGCGCCGGGCATTTCCCTGAAAAAGGCACTTTTCAACATATTCAGGTCACAGCTCAAGGGCGGCGAATCATGGGAGCACGATGCTCTTGGTAACGGCCTGACGGTAACCAGGGAAGGCCTGTGGTGGGGCGAGGCCGGCAGCGGTACCGGGAAAGACGGAAGGCATGTCTATTCCTATTCCGGCAACCTGACCGGCAATGACTGGGATTATTTCTCAACAGAGATCAAGATGTCCGAGGATGAATACGGAAAGCCGGTATATATCGAAACAATAAAAAGGATCGGGAACGAGCGGGACGCGTTTGGAGAGTATATAACACAGAAGTACAATCCGTTTGACGAGCGGGATAATCCCTCTTACGACGATAACGAGTCGCTGTCCGAGGATGAGCTTCTCAAGACACGATACTGGGTGGTTCTCCACAACGGCAAATATTATGAAGGCGATATCAATGATCCGATCTGGGCCGGCGACAGGTACGAGATAGTGCTTTTCAACGTGCAGGACTTCAGGGAACATTTCGAGCAAATGGTATACACGCCCCTGCAGAGCGGCGAGCTTTTCAAGCTGGATACACGGTGGAATGCGCTTTCAAACGGAACGGCTGAGCTTGCCCGCGCAAAGATGCTCGGGTCCGTAAGCAGGGGCGACGTGGTGAGGCTGGACGTGTACCTGAAAGAGTCCCGTTTCCTCTTCGACGGCTCGGTCAGCGATGCGGCGGGCGCGGGCGTTCCCCGGCCGGTATCGCCGGGTAATGCGGATTCCCCCCAGGCATGGTGGGATTTCCGGTATACGTTCGAGCCGGAACACGGGGAGCCGAACGGCATACCTGAAAGCTTCGGGCACTCCGTGACCGGCGGCGTGAATGGCCTCGTCGTCCGAATAGATGCATCGAAGAATGCGCGATATTACAGCCTGGAGATCTCCGACCGGAAAGATACCGGCGCAGCTCCCCGGAGCGTCATGGTCACTGCGGAAGAGCTCGATAAGGCCGGGAGGGAAGTATACCTGACAAGCAAGACGCGCGACATCAGCGGTGCTTCGCTCGGCGTGATCCGGGCGTCGGAATATTCGGTTTCCGTACGCGCGCACGGAGTCGATTACGGGGTCGATGTTGAGACGCGCAGCTTCGCCAACGGCCAGCCCTGTTCCCGGGCAACGGTTACAGGCGCCACGGCCGAGCTGCCCAGCGGGAATTTTACCTTCAGTGCCATGAGCCTCTACCGCGGGTTGGTCCACGTACGCGTCGGCGATATACCCAACACGGAATATTTCCTCATCAGGTGCCATGGGCCGTTAAATTACGAGGGCGGCGCGGCGCAGGTCAGGGAGGTCCGGGGTCATTCCGGGTTGAATATCGTAGAGTTGGAGCATCCGTTCGGTAATCTTGCCGAGGCAGGTGAGCCGGGAGTATACCGGGTCGAGGTATTCTCGGTCAACAGGAACTGCTATGACGGGGACCAGGAGGAGGAGGGCGATCTTGCCCGCACGATCTCATCGAGCGGCACCGCATTTGTTAACGTCGAATACGAGACCTATCGCTTCCAGCGGGTCCTGGCCCCCTACCGGTGGGTGCCGGAGTCGGAACGGTTCCTGGATTCCACCGCGGCGGTCAGGTCCTTCGGGCTCAACGCGATTGATCTCGAGGTGAACTTCAATGAAGGATCGGGATGGTGGCGGCTCAAGCTCGCAAACGACGATACTGGCGCTAACGGCCGGACCATAGACTGCCGGTTTACGAGCATCATTGAGGACTACGAGGGACAGCATTTTGTCATATACTTCACGCCTCCTTCGGGTCAGCCGGACCCGCACCACAACGTGTTCAGGAGCAGTGATAGCGAAGTCGACCTGTATGTCCGGACGGTCGCGGAAAGCAGGTACCGGGACACGTTCTGGATGAAAAACCTGAACCAGGGCCCAGTGTACAGCGAAGACGCCAACTGCGTCGTCACCGGGCCCGGGGTGGGCGATTTCAAGACCTACTGGAACATGCTACCGGAAACAGACGCCTCGCGTTTCGAGGAGACGCTTTCCGGTTGGCGAATAGACTCTGCCGCTGATTACGCGTCCGGGCCGGCCGGCCTGGTGGAGAAGGAAGTAAGCGACGCCGCGTATTTCTTCTCTCCCCTGGAACAGAGGAAGTACCTGGTAGCCGCTCTCATCGACGAGCCTGACCGACTGGTGCCGACCATGCCGACCGGGCTTGACTTTCCGTCGTTCAGGGCCGAGCCGGGAAGGGAATGTATCCATGTGAACGGCATTGAATCCCGGTATGCCGAGTTTTTCGAAGTCTGGTGCAAGAAGTTCAACCGCAACGGCTCGTATGACCTCCCGCTGACCGCGGAGTCGATCGGATGGGACGCCGAAAGAGCGGCCCCGGCGGAAGGAGACCGTTATAACTGGAGGGTGTGGTATGCATACCCGGGTGAAGGCGGTGCCTGCGCCCTGACGGCCCCTGATTGCGAACCCAACCAGTACTATGTCATTGCAGTTGTGGGCAAGAGCACGCCCCTGCACGGGACCAGCGAAGCGCGGTTCGCTGGGGATAAAAACGGGAGCGGCGACAATATTTCATTTATCATGCCATACCCTGCCGACGCGCCGCAGGAATCGCCATACCTGTCGCTGGGCGTTGATAAAAGGAGCATCATCGTTAATCTCAACGCTGTGAGTGAACAATGCCGCTATATTATAAGATGGCGCGAGAAGGACAGGATGGACGACCCATGGTCCGTTTATGATACATATGACGGCACTGACGGGAGCCTGTCGTGGAACGGCTGTTCATTCACGATACGCAATTGTAACCCGAAAACCGTGTACACGGTTAAGGCCTGTGCCGTGACATTGAACAATCTCCAGGGTCCGGCTGCCGAACAGGAAATTGAAACCGGCACCGAGGGAGGCATGGTGTGGTCTTTTATCTGGGACCGGCCGCTTACACAGAGAATATGGCCGGTTGACCGTACCAGCAAGTGCCTCGATGCGTCGCTGCAGGTTTCTGTCAGCCAGCTTCCGGCAGGTGCCGCGTCCTACGCCCTGGATGGGACCATAACCTGCAACCTTTTTACGACACAGACTCCAGGTTACATCCTGGGCATGTACAGGCCCATTGTAAAGACATATGCATTCAGCATCACTGCTCCCGCATCTGAGAGACTCGCAACACTGGCTGCTTTCACGCCGGTGAAGGCCTGGCTGGGTATATTTACCATGATGAAGTACAAAAATTTCAATGTCAAGGGCACAATACGGGCCTTCAACAGTAACGGTGCGGACATCACGCCCAGGGACCCGGTCACCGGGAAATACCAGAATGAGCTTACATGGGAATTCCAGGACTGCCCCCAGCCTCCGCTGAAAGAGTAGGGTATCCGGAGAAATCACAGACCTCACCCCGCGACTTCCCCGGTGATAGTAGAGACAGGAGCGGGCTCGCAGGTCATCAGCAAACAAAAAAGCCGGCTTGTGGCCGGCTTTTTTATCTGAATGTATCATCCACTATTTTTTCGGCTGCTTGATCAAGGCTATCGACAGGAGTATGCCCAGCACCGCGAGTCCGGCGGTGGGATAGAAAGCTACGGTAAAGCTGCCGAACAGGTCTTTCGCAAAACCGGAGATCAGGCCGCCGATGATGGCGCCCAGCCCGTACGCGAAGAATACCACGCCGTAATTCCGCGCATAGTTCTTCATGCCGAAGAATGAAGCGGTCGCTGCGGGAGCGATGGCGAGCCAACCGCCCAGGCAGAGCCAGAAGCCGCAGAATGCGATGACATAAGCCATGGTTTTGCCCTCACCGGCAAGAAACAGCATGATCAGCGACACAACCAGAATGATGGCCATGTTAAGGACGGCCGCCCATTTCGGCGTGATTTTGTCGGTCAACGTCCCGAAAAGCGGACGGCCAACAGCGTTGAAAATAGCGAAGATGCCGGTGAACATCGCAGCCTGAGCTGCCGTAACCTTGATGATCTCCTGCCCGACCGGGGCCGAGATCCCGATCGCCATCAGGCCGGCGAGGCAGCCGATGATATAGGCAAGGAAAAGTCCCCAGAAGGAGCCGGTCTTGGACATTTCGCCCGAGGTGAAATCTGCAGCAGCTGCGGCTCCGGTCGGAGCGGTCCAGCCGGCGGGCTTCCATCCCGCTTCCGGGAACTTATATGGCAGGGAGAGGATCACGAGAATGATCGCAAATGCGATACCAAAGTAGAGAAACGTGGTGAAGAGGCCCGCTTTCGGGATAAGCGCACTTGCAATGTTCGCAGTAAGGAGGGCAGATCCGCCGAAGCCGGCGAGCATCAGGCCGACCGCGAGTCCCTTTTTATCGGGGAACCAGCGGGCACCGAGCGAAACCGGGCAGCCGTACGCGAGGCCAACGCCGGAACCGGCGATAACGCCGTAGGTGAGCATCAGCATGTAGATGTTCTGCGCGAAATACGACAGACCCCATCCGAGGCCGACGATCAGGCTGCCCACGAGGGCGAGTTTTTTCGGGCCGAGCTTTTCCATGACCTTGCCGCCGAAGAACATGGTAATAGCGAAAAACGCCAGGAAGAGCATAAAGGGAAGGTTGCCCTCAAGAGAAGACACTTTTTTCATGCCCTTGAGTAGTTCCAGGTCCTTCTCCGCTATAGCGGGGATTGCCCTGGTAAAATTATCGATCTTGACCTTGTCTTTTTCAACGTCAGGCTTGAGCTTGAATATCTCCGCAACCTGCTCGGCAGTGATGGTTTTCGCTGATGAGTAGAATTTATCAACCGCATCGCCTTTCAGTGTGAATATGCCCTTAAGCAGGTCATTGTCTTTGAGAGTGACGCCTGCCTGCTCGGCTTTTTTCTTGTTGAATTCGAATTCAACGTGGGGCTTGAATACCCCGTAGGAATACACGCTGCCAAGGCAGAGGTTCATCACCAGTCCGATAATGACGAATAACCATCTACCTTTCTCAGCAGCCATCCCGAATACTTTTGTGTCTGCCATAACTTAAAACTACCTCCTGAGGTTTGTTTGAATGATGGAGCTAAACGGCATCCTCTTGCGTGAACATCGTAACACGCCGCTCTTCCCCTCCCCATATCTGTTTGAAGCAGGGGTCAAATGCTGACATGGTATTCGCCATTCACCGGCCCTGTCCGTGCCGAATAGCTTAGATTGAATAATAAATCTTGCAATAGTGAACAGGGGGGGCGATAAAAGTCAATCATAAATATAAAAAGGCCCCGCGTTCAATCGCGGGGCCCTCTATTTCCGGTATTAACGTTTTTTCCGGTTGTTGCGCACTCCCGGATTTTTACCGGCGCCGGTTTTCAGGCGGGAAGCGATTGAGGGATCTTTTTCCTCGATTATCTCTTCGATCTTCTCAATTTCCGACTCGATCTTCTCTAACTCCACCACTGACTCATCCTTGATGGTGATATCGTAATCCGGCCTGAACTTGCTTTCCAGCCATTCGCGGAAGATATCGATGTACTCGAACAGGGCCGGTACCACGACCAGTGTCAGGAAGGTCGAGAGGACCAGGCCGCCAATGATGGCGATACCCATGGCCATGCGGAACTTGGCAACCTCGCCGAGCCCGAGGGCGACGGGCAGCATCCCGGCCAGCATGGCAAAGGTGGTCATGAGGATCGGCCGTAGCCGGATCATCCCGGCCTTGTAGATGGCCTCCTTACGGGTCAGGCCGGAACGGTAGAGCTCCAGGGCAAAGTCGACCAGAAGAATGGAGTTCTTGGTGACCAGGCCCATCAGCATGACCATGCCGATCATGGAGAACATGTTCATCTGCTGGCCGAACAGGAAGAGGGCCAGGAACGCGCCCGAGAGCGCCGGCGGCAGGGCAAAAAGAATGGTAATGGGCGTGATGAACGATTCGTACAGGCTGGAAAGGATGAAGTAAATGAAAATGACCGCCAGCAACATGGCGAGCAGTATCTGTGTCATCAATTCCTTCAGGTCATCGGCCTGCCCGATGAAGCCATGGGTGATCCCTTTCGGAGAGGGGATTTTCTTCATTATCGCGTCGGTGTAGTCCGTCGCGTTGCCCATCGCGCCATCAGGCGTGAGGTTGGCTGTTATCTGCACAACCCGGGAACGGTCCTGGCGTATGATCATGGACGGGCCGGATCTTTCAACGCCGCTGCTGATAGCGGACAGGGGGACCATCCGGTACGTCTGATTCGGCACCCTGGTGTCCTGGAAGGCGCTCCTTAAATCACGCTGTTCCGGCCTCAGGCGGAGCATGACGTCATATTCGATGCCGTTGTCATGGAGTTCACCCACCACGTCGCCGGCGATATGGTAGCGGAGTTCGGCCCCCGCGACCGATGGCATGACGCCGAATTTCTGCATCTCGGTCGTGTTGAACACGATCTGGAATTCGGGCTTCCCCGATTCTGAGCTCGTGTCGACATCGGTGAGGTCAGGGGACTTCTTCAGCTCATTCTTGATCTTCTGGGCGTATTCGTCAGTTGCCTCGAGGTCGTTTCCTATGATGTTCAGCACGAAAGGCGACATTGCCATCATGCCCATGCTGTATTCATTGAGTTTCGGCCTGGCAATTGCGAATTCCTTGATAAGCATGTCCCTGATCTTTGTCTTGATCTCGGGCGCGGTGCGCGTACGCTGGTCCACGCTGACCAGCGAGAGACCCAGAGAGGCGACGTTTGGCTGGGCGGTCTGCATCTGGCTCATGCCGATAATAATGGACATTTTGTCCATCTCGGGGGTAATGGCGAGGATGCGATCGGCCATTTTGCGTGCAACCTCCGAGGTCCCCTCCAGGCTGGTGCCGGGGGGCATCTGCATCTGGACGGCGAAGTCCCCGAAGTCGCTCGAGGACATGAAGTTTTTCTTGATGAAGGGCGTTGTTGCGAGGCTCGCGAAAAGTATGATCGTGGTGAGCACGATGATCTTGAGCGGGTGATCGAGCGCAAAGGACATTATCCTGCCGTACCATTTCTCCATCCACTCCTGGAACTTCTCGAAGTTGCGAATCACGAAGTTCTGTGCCGTATGGCCGGTTCCGGCGAAGTAGGCCGAGAGGAAGGGGGCGACGGTCAGGGCGTCGAAGAGACTGATGGCCATGGCAAACACGATGGTGAAGCCGAACTGCTTGAAGAACTGGCCCACGACGCCGCTCAGGAAACCGATCGGAGCGAAGACGGCCATGATGGTGAGCGTGGTGGCGATAACCGCGAGCATGACCTCCGTGGTCCCCTTTTCCGCCGCTTCAGCTGGCTTCATGCCCGATTCGAGCTTTCTGAATATGTTTTCCCGCACCACGATGGCGTCATCAACCAGGAGGCCGATTGTCAGTGTCAGGGCAAGAAGGGTGATGACGTTTATGGTATACCCCATGATATACATGAGGATGAACGCCCCCAGGAGGCTGTTCGGCAGGGCAATGCCGGTAATAAAAGTGCTTCTCAGGTTCCCAAGAAATAGGTACACGACAATAATGGCCAGTAGTATGCCCAGGAAAATGTCGAATTTTACCTCCCCCAGGTTCATGCGTACGACCTTGGCGCCGTCATAGATGAGGTTCAGTTTCGGACTGCCCTTCCTCCCTTTCATGTCGGCATTATACTTGTTCATGCGATCGACAATCCCGTCAAGTGTGGCGACAATGTTGGCACCGGACTGTTTGTATATCTCGATGTACAGTGCGGGCTTCAATTCACGCTTGACCTTCTTTTTATTTGAAGAAAACAGGCCGGTTTTTTCCACATCGCCGGTGCTGACCGGTGCATACAGGAAGCCCTCGTTTGTTTTTTCCTGGGAGGCATCTATGACGGTCCCCAGCGACCTCACCGGAATGGAGTTGCCCACGTCGCCGGAGAACTGGACGACGGCATTGGCTATCTGGTTTACGTCAGTGAACTGGGCTATGGTCCTGAAGCTTGTTTCCGAAGCGCCCTTTTCGTGCTTGCCGACCGGGATATTCATGCCTGCGCTCTTAATCGCGTTTGCCACCATGAGGGCCGATACCTTGTGCGTGTTCAGCTTGTTTCTGTCGAGCTCGACCTGTATCTCGCGCCTGCGGCCGCCGAGGATATGGATCCGCGCGACACCCTTGACCTGCTGAAATCCGACCTTTATCTCCTCGTTTGCCAGGTCATACAGATCATTCGGCGGCAGGTCCGCCGAGAGGGCGATACGGGCGACCGACATTTCGGCCGGGTCTAGCTGTATCACGACCGGCTCTTCTATGTCCTCGGGGAGCTCACTCCGTATCAGGTCCACCTTGTCCTTGACCTGCTGCGCCGCCCAGTTGGGATCGACGTCGAGCTCAAACTCGGCAATGACCAGGGAAACGTTCTCCATGCTCCGGGATGAAACGTGTTTGAGGCCGGCGACCGAGCTCACCTGGTGCTCGATAGGCTCGGTAACAAGGTTTTCAATCTCCTCCGGCCCCGACCCTGCGTAGATGGTCTGTACGACGACATAGGGAAATTCAATGTCGGGATACATGTCGATGCCAAGCCGGTTCATGGCGAACAGGCCGACGATAAGGATTGTAAAAACGATACTGGTGATCAGAATCGGCCGTTTAATTGAGATTCGTGCAATATTCATATTCTCGTTGATACCTCATGTTCAAAAGTAATCGGGTTCCCTGTTTAGTGCGAATTCGCCATGCTTTAACCAAACGGTTAATTTTTGCAAGTAAATATTAAAAAAAAAATAACCGGCAGGATGTTTTTTAGCATCAGTTGAGCCGTCAGTTAGTAGCATGACGACATACGCGGTTTTTCGCAGGGCACAGGCACCAAAATGTACTTGTCACCGTGATGTCTGATGGTAGGGTGTGACGAGTGATATTAACTGCGCACTTCAACCCCCGGGAGATAGTTATCGCCGTATGAAACAGCGTTTGAAGAAGCACCTTGAACGGAAACCGATCGAAGAGCTCATTGTTGACGTCCACGATCCGAAGGGGCACGGGCTGAAGCGTGTACTCGGCCCGATGCACCTGACCATGCTCGGCGTGGGGGTTATCGTCGGTGCAGGGATTTTCGTCCTGACCGGGCAGGTAGCCGCACAATACTCCGGGCCGGCCATCATTCTCTCGTTCGTGATATCGGGAGTGGCCTGTGCCTTTGCCGGGCTCTGCTATGCTGAATTCGCCTCGCTCATACCGGTGTCGGGCAGTGCCTATACTTACGCTTACGCCACCCTTGGCAAGCTCTTTGCGTGGATTATCGGTTGGGACCTGATTCTCGAATACCTGTTTGGCGCCTCTTCGGTCGCTGTGGGCTGGTCCGGTTACGTGGTAAGCTTCCTCAAGGACTTCGGCGTGACAATACCTTCTTATCTATCCAGCGCGCCCTTCATGTATAATGAAGCGAGCGGCTGGTGCACCACGGGCGCAGTAATAAATCTGCCAGCGGTGCTTGTCGTTCTGGTTTTCATGCTACTCCTGATTCTCGGCATTAAGGAATCGGCCTCGTTCAATAACGCCATTGTCATCATCAAGGTCATCGTTATCCTGCTCTTTATCGGGTTCGGGTTTGCCTGCATAAAAATGGAGAACCTGACGCCGTTTATCCCGGAAAACACCGGCACTTTCGGCGAGTTCGGGTGGAGCGGCATCCTGCGAGGTGCGGGTGTCATCTTTTTCGCGTATATAGGCTTCGACGTGGTATCGACCGCTGCGCAGGAGGTGAAGAATCCGCAGCGCGACATGCCCATAGGCATACTGGGTTCGCTCACCATCGTGACGGTCCTCTATATCCTGGTCGCCTTTGTGCTCACCGGCATGGTCAGTTACACCCTGCTGCAGGTGCCGGACCCGATAGCGGTCGGCATCAACGCTGCGGGCGAAAAGCTTTTCTGGCTCAGACCCATCATCAAGATCGGCGCCATCGCCGGTTTGAGCTCGGTGGTGCTCCTGCTGCTCTATGGCCAGTCGCGCATCTTCTACACCATGGCACGCGACGGTATGCTTCCCCAGGCCTTTTCCAGGGTCCATGACACATTCAGGACACCCTACAGGACGACCCTCGTAACCGGTGTGGCCGCAATGGTTTTATCCGGGCTGTTCCCCATCGGCATACTCGGGGAGATGGTCTCAATAGGCACGCTCCTTGCTTTCGTCATCGTGTGCATCAGCGTCATGGTGCTCCGCTACACCAGGCCGAAACTACACCGCCCCTTTAAAACTCCGCTCATGCCGTTTGTTCCCATAATGGGGGCATTGATCGCACTCGTACAGATGATCGCATTGCCGGCCGGAACCTGGATGCGACTGTTGATCTGGATGTGTATCGGTTTTATCATATACGCAATATACGGCGAACGCCATGCGAGGAAGAAACCGGTCAAACCGGACGGCGGCCCGCTGGTTTCATAAGACCAGGCTGCCGGAGGCTGCGGTGAATCGATTGCACCATCATGGGAACAGTTAAAACCGACATCGATGCGTTCGTTAGAGCGTTCAACGAGGACCCCGGCGGCAGGGAAAAGCTCGTGGACGGACTTGTTACGTCCGAAGGCAGGTTCCTGCTCAGCCTGCCGGGCCGCAGCGCGGCCCGCCTCATTGCGGAGCGGCTCAGGGAAGGGTCTTTTTCAGTGTTTTACGATTTTAAGATGATCCTCGCGCGCCGGCTCCACCCGCGCCTTGCCGACCTCAAGCTCAACATCATCGCTGACATCACGGTAAACGCATTTTTTGACGAGAGATACCGTCCGTATGCTGCGGAGACGGCAGTGGCGCTGGCCAAGCGCGGCGGCATATCGCGGCTGCGCGAGATCACCACCCGCATGGTAAGCCGGGAAGGTCACCGGATGGTGATCAAGTTCTACGACCTGGTGCTGAGATGGGCCGATCCCGTGCTATACCGCACGATGAGGCCGGTCGAGGCGTGTATCGCCGGCATGAAGGAAGGCCGCCGCGCCGGTGATCCGCTCAGGTTCGACAGGATCTCGGGATTGTACGAGGAGTTCGCGGCGAAAGAGGGCGAGTCCGCCGCCGGCGCTCTTCTCGCCCGCATGGAATGGGATGCTGATCTGCGCGGGTTCGTGCCCGGTCTGGAAGAGGCGTACGGGGCCGGTGCGGCCGCGCGGGAGGAAGCCGTATCCGTGGACCGCGCTGACTGGCAGGATGATGCGGATCCCGCCGGGGATGACAGCCTCTCGGGCGCTGAAATCTCAACCCCGGATGAAGAAGACGCGATGCTGACAGATACAGACCGGGGAGAAGAGCTGGAGCCTGACCCGGCCGGGAGGCCCGGCAAGAGCGAAGAGCGTGAACGGCCGGCCGCTGATGCGCAGACGTCTGAGACCAGGACCGAACGGTATGCGCGTATATTGAAAAAAGACTACCTTGACCGGAAGTCGCCCGGCGACGAGGCGGGGATACGCCGGCTTATTGAAAGGATAGAGGAAAAAAACGGGAGGGCCTTCGGAGATACCCGCGCCGCTGAGATCGTGGACGAAGTGCTGGCCGTATGGTCAGGGGATGATTCTATCGACGGCGTGAAGCGCTCTCTGGTAAAAACGATACTGGATGAGCGTCGGGCAGGGACTTCGGGAGAAGATGGTGAAGGATCCGGATATGACGATTCGGCCGAGGTTTCTGTCAATACGCCCGGGTCTGTCAAATCCTCCGGGGAGGAGCCTGTCTCCGGCGGAGAGATGGAGGCGCTCCTCAACGAAATCACCGCCGAATCCTCTGCGGGCGATATGGACGTAGCGCAGGCAGAAATCCCTGATGGCATCACGACAGAATTGGACGGAGAAGAAACCGCTTCGGATCTCGTCATAGAGGATGCCGCCGCGTTCCTTGCCGAGCTCGACGAGGAAGTCTCCGGCGATACGGGCGGCGGGAGAGTCGGGCAGGCAGCGGATGAGGAGAGTTTCCTGATCGAGAACCAGACACAAACCGGGATCGGAAGAGAGAAAGAGGAATCCGGGGAATCGTCTGATGAGAGGTATCTTATCGGACAGGATTCAATTGCGGAAATCCCCGTAGAGGGTGAACCTGTGAAAGAGGATGTTTCTTCCGCTGCGGACACCGCTATTACCAGCTCAATAGAAGAATTCGCCATTAAGGATGAAATATTATTCCAGGATAGAACTGAGAAGAGAAGGAAAACAAGGGCTGAAAGGCCCAGAAAAGGGATGAGAATAACAAAGATCGATATATCCGAACCTGATGATTGATAATTTGTTTGACAGTATCGGGAAAATGAGCATAATTGATAGAGCGCATGCTTGAAACCGGAGAGGCCTGATTATTAATAGTCATCCGCTGTGAGATCCTTAGAAAAATAATGAAAATCCCACATAAGAAGATACTTGTTGCCTCGTTAATTATCAATGTGATCCTTGGCGGCTCGGGGCTGTACCTTGTCGGCAGAGCGTTTTACTGGAAGGTCGTCAAGCCGACCCTCAGGGACTATTACCAGAACAAGATCAGCCTTTACCGGTACTACGTGAAGACCGGCTCCACGATAGTATTCGCCGGGGACAGCCTTACGGACCGATGTGACTGGGCAGAGCTGCTGGGACGGTGCGATGTGCTTAACCGCGGCATTGACGGCGATACAACGAACGGACTCCTCGAACGGATCGGTGATATCACGCATATAAAGCCCGCAAAGATCTTCATCATGATCGGCGGCAATGACTTCGTTTTCGGGAATGACAAGACGGACATAGTGGACAATTACAGGAAGATAATCGCGCGCATACGCGCCGAGTCACCGGGGACGATGATCTACATCCAGAGCGTCCTGCCGACGGTGTACCGGATCGTACCCATTCGACGCTCCACCATAAAGGAATTGAACGCGGAGTTGAAGTCCATGGCTGACGGCAGGCAGGTCGTATATATCGATGTGTACAGCCGGCTCGTCGACCTGCGGGGCGATCTCAATCATTTTTATACTCTCGACGGCGCCCACCTTAACGGGCCCGGCTACCAGATTTGGAAAGAGACAATCCTGCCGTATCTGCAGTAGGGGGATATGCCGCACGTTATCTGCGCCATGGTAAACCATCATGAAGAAGCTTTCCCTTCTTTACAATTGTTTCCTCAATCGGATCAGGCCCGGTCTCTAAGGGCCGGGAATTCTCTCTTGACACCGCCCCGCAGTCGTCTATTATTGCATGGCCTGTTTGGATCGGGTGGCCCGGCCTGGATGCCGGAAGGAATGAGCATCCGCCCGCACTGTGCTTAATCGCGATGTCGGATAGTCATGAACCAATAAACAGACAGACACCCGTGATCCCGGGCAGGAAGTATTACCATAAAAAAGGAGAACCGCCTATGCTTACCAAATTCGACGAGATGACCTGCCACCAGGTTGTCTCCACATTCGATCATCCGGAAACGAGTGACCGCGCCTGGACCGAGAAGCTCTGGTGCAACGTTCACGATACGAAAGGAGAGCTGGTGCTGGCCACCGGCTTCGGCGTGTATCCCAACCGGAATGTGCTGGACGGGTACGGATGCGTCAATATCGGGAACCGCGAGCAGTACAACATGCGCATGTCGCGCGTGCTCCGGCCGCGTATTGACGAGATCGCGCTGGGCCCCCTTTCCTACGAGGTGGTGGAACCCTACCGGAAAGTGCGCATCGTGATGAATGAAAACAGCTACGGCTTAAGCTACGAGTTGGAGTTCCTCGGAACACTGACGCCCGGCGAGGAGGACCCCCAGTTCGGCCGGACGAGGGGCAGGGTCTACATGAACACCTGTCGCTACGCCCAGCTGGGCAGGGTCCGGGGGTGGGTGAAGGCCGGCGGCAAGCGTTATGATATAGACGATGACCGCTTCTACGCCCAGCGCGACCATTCCTGGGGCATCCGCATGGGGACCGGGCTTCCGGAACAGGGCGTGCAGTCCCCGGACATCGAGAAATTCACGGCCATGATGATAAACTGGCTTACCGCGCAGTTCAAGGACTGGGGCCTGTACTGCTACCTGATTGAGAAGGATGACGGAACGGTACAGTACCTGGGAGGGTCCGTGGTACGGGGCCTCGATTCCGGCGTACAGCCGGTGCCCATCACGGCAGTAGAACATTCGTTCGAGTACCATACAGGGAGCCAGCGGATGAAATCGGGCCGCATGGTGTTCACCTGCGCGGATGGAAAGAAGTATGACATTTTCATGAAGGAGCTCACCACCATGTATCTGCGCGGCGGAGCATACGTTGGGTACAAGGGGTACCGCCACGGTACCTACATGGGCGAGTACTGGGAGGACGGCGAGATGTGGAACGTGGGCGACGAGTCCGTGGCGAACGAGGTGCACGGCCTGGACGACACGGTGGTGGAGCTGCGCTGCGGAAGCGAGATCGGGTACGGCATCATCGAGAACATGCTGTTTGCTCCCTTCAGGAAATACAACGTCACGCAGTGGGGCTTCAAGCCCGCCTAGTACGCGCCGCGTCCCAGCCTGCCCAGCAGGCGGAAGAGGAAGGGACCGATCAGCGGCGTGCGAAGCGTGGCAACGAACAGGCGGTTCCCAAGCCCGGGGATGACAATTGCCTTGTCCCGGGCAAGGGCCGCCAGCGAAGCGTCCACGACCTCGCCAGGCTCCATCCATGCGAACCCGGGGACCGCGTCATAGCTGAAGTCCCGATATTCCTCCGTATGCATGAACCCGGTCCTGGTCAGGCCGGGGCAGAGGGCCTGTGCTTTCACACCTGTGCCCGAGAGCTCATCGCGCAGCCCCAGCGTGAACATGTTAATAAAGGCCTTGGTTGCCGAGTACATGACATAGTGGGACGTTGTGAAGAATGCGCCGAGGGAGGACACGTTGATCACGGCCCCGCGACCGCTCCCGATCATGCTGGGAAGGGCCGCGCGGGTAAGCCGCACTGTTGCCATGACATGCAGGCACGTCATCTTCTCTATCGTGTCCGGGTCGAGATTGCTGAAGTGGCCCCTTGTCCCGAAGCCCGCGCAGTTGACCAGCATCGCGATCGATCGGTCCTGCGCAATCGTCGCCTCGAGCCTGGCGATCCCCTCGTCCGTTGCCAGGTCGGCGGCGACAACCTTAGCACGTACCCCGCAGGCGCTTTCAAGCTCCCGCGCAAGCGCGGCAAGCCTGTCTTTCCTGCGCGCGGTCAGGATGAGCGCAAAGCCCTCTCCCGCAAGCCGGCACGCGAATGCCGCACCGATCCCGCTTGAGGCCCCGGTAATGACCGCGGTGCCGCAATCGTGCACTGTCCGAATGGTTCTGTTCATGGAATCTGCCTCCGGGCCAATTATCACAGCCTCCCGTCGGGCGTAAAGTAAAATGCGGGCGGGCAATGCCACGGAAATTGACGCCGGTAACTGATTGACAAAAATTCCCGCCCGATATAGATTCTCCGCGATAAAGTGATTGAACACCTCTACATAAGACATTCCGCCATCGAGGAATGACGGACTGTCTCTTGAGCATGTGTTCGCCTTGTTAAAAAAATATATAAAGACGAGGTCCTATGCTCACCAGGTATGATGAATTTCTGTGCCATCAGACGGTGGACACGTTTGACAACGTGCACACAAGCGCCCGGGAATGGACCGAGCGCGTATGGTTTTCCGTCCACGACACTGCGGGCGGGTGCCAGCTTGTAGCCGGCTTCGGCGTGTATCCGAACCGGAATATCATGGACGCCTTCGCCTGCTTCGTGGTGGAGGGCCGGACGCAGCATTGCGTCAGGGCGTCGCGCGAGCTGCGGCCCGGGATGGACGAGGTGCGGGTCGGACCCTTTTCCTACGAAGTGCTTGAACCGATGCGGCTCGTCCGTTTTTCCCTGGCAGAGAACGATTTCGGGCTCTCATTCCAGCTGGATATGCGGGGAATGGTCGTGCCGCATGAAGAAGACGCCCAGCTCGCCGTGTTCCGCGGCAGGGTGACGGAGAATGTCAAGCGTTACGTGCAGACGGGCAGGCCGTCGGGTTGGATCCAGGCTGCGGGGAGGTCGTTTCCGGTCGATGCGGCCGGATGGCGCTCGGAGCGCGATCATTCCTGGGGTATACGCCGCGGCGGCGGAGTGCCGGAGACCGGCGTGCAGCCGGGTGAGGTCCCGCAGGGTTATCTCTACAATTTCATGCTTGCGCAGTTCGACAACTGGGGCGTTACCTATCACACCCGCGAGGACTGGGACTCGCGCGTGCTTGCCTTTAGCGGCGGTATTCTCCGCCCGCCGGGCCACACCGGTACGGACAGGCGGTTCATTTCGGTGGAACACCGGTACACATTCAAGAAGGACGTGCGCCATATCACCGGCGGGACCCTCGTTTTCGATGCGGAGGGGGGCGAAAAACTCGAAATGACGGTGCGGCCGCTTTCAACCTGCTATATCAGGGCCGGCGGGTATTTCGGGTTCAGGGGCTTCACGCACGGACTCTGGATGGGCAAGAGCTTTCTCGACGGGTTCACGCTCGATCTGACTGACCCGGCGGTGCTCAGGGAAGTATCCTTCCTCGAAGACTTCATGTGCGAGGTGCGCTGCGGAGACGAGACCGGGTACGGTATCGTCGAGCTCGTGCTTATCGGGAAATACCCGAAATACGGATACCTGTCTTACTGAAATGATGCGGTATGTTTGAAGACAGGTCCGCAAACGCTTGCGGACCTGTCAGGATACACGGTACATATATAAGCTTTTCACATATGAGGTATTGCCATGAAAAAAGAAACCGACACCGCGGGCCGGATCATGACCCACCTGGTCCCATGGATCAGCGAAAAAATGCCGGGCGCGAAACATCTGGTCATTTCCGGTATCGAGAAGCCGGGCATGGGCCTTTCAAATGAAACGTATCTTTTCACGCTGAACTGGGAGGAGGCGGGGGAGAAAAAGACGCGGCAGATGGTGCTGCGGGCGTCACCCTCCGAGCGGGTCTTTCCCGATTACCATCTTGAGCACCAGTTCCTCGTCATGAAGGCGCTGAAGGGCACCGGAGTGCCGGTGCCGGAGATGTTCTGGATGGAAAAAGAGGCTGCGGTCATCGGCGCTCCGTTTTACCTGATGGAGCGTCTGAACGGCACTATGCCGAAGGATTACCCGTCGTACCACGGCTCAGGCATGTTCTTCGACCTTGCCGGGGAACGCCGTTCTGAAATATGGATCGACTCCGTGGACACGCTTGCTCGCATCAACATGATCGACTGGAAGGCGCGCGGGCTGGATTTCCTGGGAGTGCCCGGCCCCGGAACCGGGCCCATAGACCTGCAGCTTGCCTACTGGAAGCGCTACCTGGACTGGGTGAAATCCGATCCGGCGGAGGAGCACCCCGTTCTGGAAAGGGCTCTTGTATGGCTCGAGGAGAACCGGTATGAGCCGGACCGGGTCGGGCTCTGCTGGGGCGACGCACGGGTCGGCAACATCCTCTACAGTGAGCCCGGACATGACATCGTTGCGGTCCTCGACTGGGAAATGGCCTTCCTTGGCGACCCGGAAGCTGACCTCGCGTGGTTCATCTTCATCGACCGTTACCTGCACGAGGAGTACGGGCTGCCGCGCCTCGGTGGGCTTCCCACGGCCGGGGAGACCGTTACGCGTTATGAGAAGCTGACCGGTTGGAAGGTCAGGCATTTTAAATACAATGAAATGTTTGCAGCCCTCCGTTTCGGAATGATACTGGTGTCGGTCATAAAGAAGCTGATGAACCAGGGAATGCATAATTACAGCCATATGCTGCAGGGCAACTACTGCGTGCGGTTTCTCGCCGCGGAACTGGGCATGCCGGTACCGGGCGGCAATCAGGCGCAACAAACCCCGGCGGACGGCGGGCGGGTTACCATTCAGTTCGATTTTTCCGGCCCCGGCGGCGGTCACTGGTATATAGTCAATGAGGGCGGATCCTCCGCGCGTCACGAGGGCTCGGTTGAAAAGCCGTCCTGCCGGGTACGCGCATCGGCGGATGACTGGCGCGCCCTGCAGACCGGTGAGCTGAACCAGATCGAGGCGTGGAAGACCGGGAGGCTTGTTGTTGACGGCGATCTGAACGTGATGATCCGGCTGAAGGAGGACATCGCGCGCCTCCAGGGTTGATCACAGCGGATGCGACGGCTGCTAGCCGGAGTCGCGTTTGCCGTATAACTGTCATGCCGGTATTTTCTTGACAAAACGGTGCTTTGGCTTTGTACTGTTTCAGGCCGGGCCTTGCCGGCAGCCGCTTCTGAAAGGTTAACCCGGGATGGTTTCTTCATATAGAAAAAGGATGTTGGCTGACTTCATCGGCCCGGCATTTCTCGTGCTTGTGGCCGTGCTCACATGGGCGGCGGTCCAAGCCGCGGGGCAGGGTGATGCCGCCCCGGCAGACGCGGTGCCTGTCGCGCTGGAGGGGGCCTGGAAAATCTCCCTGGCCGACGACCCTGCCTTTGCTGCCGCCGGTTTCAATGATTCCTCATGGGATTCGGTCAGCCTGCCCGGCACACTCCTGCCGTATATTAAAAAAAAGGGGGGCCCAATACAAGGGTTCCTCTGGATCCGGAAAACCATTCACGTTGACGGGATAATGCCCCGCGGCGACCTGGGCCTCATCCTGGGCAGGATCGGCCATGCGGATGTAACTTATTTCAACGGCACGAGGATCGGCGCAACCGGGAAGTCAACTCCCGAACAGTTCTCCATGTGGAACCATCCGCGGCATTACATGGTGCCGCAGTCGATCATCCGCTTCGGCGGGACAAACGTTATAGCGGTCCGCATATGGTATTACAGTTTCTGCGAAGTGCAGGGCGATCTCGCTCTGGCCGCGCTTGCTGAATGGGCCAGGAGCCGCACGGTCTCGACAATTTTATTCGTTGCGCTCAACTACATAATCATCGCATTGGGCGTGCCTATTTTTTTCATATTCTTCTTTATATACCTCAGGAGGCGCTCGTCCCAGGAATACCTCTTCTACTGCCTTCAGCTCCTGTGCGGGATTGTGATCGTGCTCGAGGTGTGCAATTTCTGGGACAGCTATGGCTCGCACCTGGCCCGTCTCAAGCTGCTGGCGTATGCCTGGTTCGCCATCAATGTAGTACACCCGATATTCCTTCACCGCATATACAATCTCCAGAGAAAGAAGATCGAGCTTTTTCTCTGGGTGGCGCTGGCCGCGGCCGTATTCGTGGGGACCTTGTTCACGACCCCGGAGCGGGTCCCGGTCCACGGCCTTCTGGTCATCATCGTCCTGATCGGTGTCGGCTTTTACAACCTCTCATGCCACGTGACGGCCCTGTACAAGAAAAGTCCCTACGCGAAGCTTTTCAGCTTTTTCGGCACCACGGTTGTCATTGGCGCGATCCACGACGGGTTTACCTACATGTTCAAGTACATGGGAATCGATCCGGGCTGCGGTCCCCTGTTCACCGTCATGATCTTCCCGGCGTCGGCATTCGTCCTCTACATGGGGACCACTCTGGTCCTGGTGTCGCGCATCATCAGCATGGAGGACGAGATTCACGATCTCAACACCAGCCTGGAAAGCTTCGTTATAGAAAATGCCCTTCTGAGCGACAAGATCGAAGAGGCCTCCATGACCAGGAAGACCCAGCCGGTCAGCATAACCGGCGCCGCGGAGGAAAAGATCAAGAAGGTGATGGACTACATACACCAGAATTACACCTCGGACATCTCTCGGGAGGGGCTGGCAGCCTCGATCGATGTCCACCCCGACAACCTGGGCAAGCTCTTCCGTACCTACACCAGCCGCAAGCTGGGTGACTATATCTGCGAGCTGCGGGTGCGGGACGCCGCCAGGATGCTCGAGGAAACTGACGACACCGTGATCAACATAGCCTTCAACGTCGGGTTCGAGAGCCTGCGTACTTTCAACAGGATCTTCCCCAAGTACATGGGCACAACGCCGGAAAAATACCGCAGGCAGCGCCGGATTGAGGGCGCGGCTGTCAGGCAGAAAGAATCGAAATCTTGATCCGGAGGCTCTTAAGGTTGAACGAGGTGAGCTTGTCGGGACGCATCTTCATCATGTCCACGTCGATATAGGTGCTGTCGTCAACGTGTGGAGGTATCAGGACCTCGAGCTGGGAGGTCGTGTGGATCCGTCCGACGCCGTTGCAGACATGGCATTTCGCCGCGACCTTCGCGTGGCTTCCTCTGCAGAGGGGGCATATCATCCGCGACGGCAGCTCCACGTAGGCAACGGCGCCTCTGATAGCTTCCGCCGGCGTTATGAATATCTCGATATCCTGCCCGAAATTAAAGATGATGTCCTTCCTCTTCATCCCCTTCGGCATGAGGCGCGCCTTCAGCATCTCCCCCAGCGTTGCAGAGTATTTTATCCTTTTTTTCGAGATTATGGCATAGCCGCGGTGGTCGACCGCGCGGTCCGAGAAGAGCATCCGGTCGTACTCGATGCGCAGGTCGGCATCGCTCAGTATGCGGTACCCCCTGATGATCAGGTCAAGCTTCTCGGTCAGGTTGTCGGAACGGACGGAGGCGGTATCCGGATGGTAGCGCTTGATCAGGGCGCGGAAGGCGGACTTGATCTCGCCGTCATCCGCGGTCCGCGGGACGTTGAAGATCGCGTAAAAATCGATTATATTGCCGCTCCTGTCGCGGCAGGCGGGAAGCATCGGCGTCTCCTTGTACCGGAGTGTGCGGTAAAAAGGGCGTGCTGTCAAATATAAATTGCGCTGCCGGGTCCCTCTCAGCAGCAGGCCGGGCCGGGCGAATCGCGCAGGACGGTCCCGTAGGTCCGGTATCCGCCGGAGAGGTTGTAGACCTCCTCGAAGCCGCTCTGCCTGAGAATCCTGGCAGCCACATGGGCGCGCTGGCCCACCGCGCAGAAAACGACGATGGTTTTATCGCGAGGAACGGAAGCGATCCGGTCCCTCAGCTCGTCAACGGGGATATTGACTGAACCTTCTATGGTGCCGGCCCGGTGCTCGCCCGGCGTCCTCACATCCAGGATAAAGGTATTCGCCCGGTCCAGACCCGGGACCTGCCGCCAGTGCATAACCTTCATGACGCCGGTCAGTATGTTCTCCGCTACGAAGCCGGCAATATTGACCGGGTCTTTCGCGGACGAATAGGGCGGGGCATAGGCATGGTCGAACTCCATCAGATCGTACACGCTCCCCTTTTTGCCTATCAGTGCGGCGAACACGTCGATACGCCTGTCCACCCCGGAGGCGCCGACTATCTGCGCTCCCAGGAGTGTACAGCTGTCAGGGGAGAAGAGTATCTTTACCGACATCTGGGATGCACCCGGATAGTAGGTCGCGTGCGAGGCGCTGTGCGTGATAGACGCGACGCAGGGGATCCCCTCGGCCGCAAGGGTCTTTTCAGAGGCGCCGGTCGAAGCGACGGTGAGGTCGAACACCTTGGCTACTGCGGTCCCGATGGAGCCGCCGTAGATGCGGGTGTTGCCCGTAACAATATTGTCCGCCACGAGGCGGCCCTGCTTGTTCGCCGGGCCGGCGAGCAGGGTGATGACGCTCCGCCCCGTCACGGGATTGGCGAATTCTATGGCGTCGCCGATGGCATAGATGTCGGGGTCCGAGGAGCGGAGGTGCCTGTCGACCAGTATGCCGCCGCGTTTCCCGATATCCAGGCCCGCTTCTCGCGCGAGTTTCGTGTCCGGCCTTACCCCGATGGAGAGGATCACGATATCAGCCGCTATCGTGCGGCCGCTCGAGAGCACAACCTCGATGGAGCGCCCCTTGTCCCGGAAGGAAGCCACGCCGTCTTTCAGGAGCAGTGTGACGCCTTTTGCCCGGAGGTGGTGGTGCACTTCAGCCGCCATCTCGTAGTCGAGGTTTACCATGACCTGTTCGGCCATCTCGACCAGGGTTATTTCCATACCCGCTGCATGGAGGTTCTCCGCCATCTCGAGCCCGATAAAGCCCCCGCCCACGATGACGGCGGATTTCGGTTTTGTCGTGTCGCAGTGTTGTTTGATCCGGTCCGTATCCATCACGTTCCTGAGGGTGAAGATACCGGGAATGTCAATACCGGGTATCGGCGGTTTGAGCGGCTCGGCGCCGGGCGAGAGCACGAGTTTGTCGTAGGACTCGACCGTGATCGCGCCGTTCGCCAGGTCGCGAACCTCGACCTGCTTCCTCTCCCGCGCGATACTGACAACCTCGGTGCTGACTCTCACGTCGATGTTGAAGCGGTTCCTGAATCCGTCCGCGGTCTGGACGAACAGCCTGTCCCTGACCGGGATCACTCCACCTATGTAATAGGGAAGTCCGCAGTTGGCGTAGGAGACGTACTCGCCCCGCTCGAACATTATGATCTCCGCGCTCTCGTCAAGCCTTCTGAGACGCGCCGCGGCGGTCGCGCCGCCGGCAACTCCGCCGATGATGAGGTATCGTGCCATGTTTTGTACCGTTTATTCCTTAAAAAATTCCGAGATGATCTTCATGATTACCATGGGCTGCTCCTGGGGAAGGAGATGTCCGGCGTCCCTCACGAGCCGGTAGCGGCCGTTCGGGAGGAGGGATGCTATTTTCGGCAAGTCGATGAAGTGGCGGTTCTCGCTCGTTTCTCCTTCAAGCACCAGGACCGGGCATTTGATTTTCGGCAGGACCGGCCAGGGATCGAACTGGAGGCCGCCCATGAAGAGCGACGCCTCGCGCCGGGGATGGCAGGCAAGGGTCAGGCCTTCGGTGTCTTCGGACATACCGTACTTCAGGAACAGGTCCATCATTTCATCGTCCCAGCGTGCGTACAGGCTTTTCGATCTCAGGTAGTCGCGTGCCTCAGCCTCGGTGCTCCACGCGTTGCGTCGCTTGATGGAGCGGGAGGCAAGCGGGTGCTGCTCCACGCTCATGCCCCTGGAGTATATGGACTGTGGCAGAAATATCGGCTCGATGAGCACCATGCGCTCGGCCGGCATGCCATGCTCCGCGTATGCAATCGCCACGACAGTGGCGCCCATGGAATGGCCTACAATGAACGGCTTATCCAGGGAGAGACGCTTGCACACGTGCGCCAGGTCAGAGGCAAGCATCATCCAGTCAACGCCGCCCTCTTCCGGCTCGACCGCGCGGTGGTCGCAGAAATAGGGCGCGATGACCCGGTAACGGGACGCGAGCCGGCCGGCAATAGGATGCCACATCCAGGGCAGGAGGCCTGTGGCATGGAGCATCACCAGGGGGGGGCCGTCAGAGGGGTAATGAAGGTACTGGATGTCCACGTCCCCGATGTTCAGGGACAGGACTTCCGGTTGGACCATGTTCATGACTCGACCTGTCCTTTTTCCCCGTCGCCCGTAAGGGGGCGTACGCGGGTGACCTTGAAGTAAACCAGGAAACGGTCCTTCGGCGATGCGTCGTCCTGCTTCCCGTGTTTTTTAGTGCGTAGCTGCTCGATAAGGGGGCTGTTTTTCTCTTCTTTTAATTTTTCAAGATAAAGGCGGGTGCCACGGTAACCACCGCCGTCTTCCCGGAATAGAAACGCGGCCTTCGGGTTGGATTGTATGTTGCTGTGGCTAAGCCTGTCGGCCATGACGAACATGATAGTACCGTCGTCATTGACGTGGGGGCGCGAGTAGACCGCGACATCCACGTTGCCCCCGGAATCGGAAGTGGCCAGTATCCCTGTTCCCGTCGTCTTTTCGAAATATTCCTTGAGGTTCATCATGCCCTCCGCAGTTTAGTATTTTTTGCATTATTACGGTTGGTTGTCAAGTAAAATGAAGGGATTTACCGGAGATGGTACCGGGGACAACAGGGTTTGCTTGAAATCAATACGCTTCTCGTTCTCTGCGGCATCTGCGCTGAATATTTTTTACTTTGCTAGGATAAACCCGTTCACCTGTTCTGAAAAGTAATTGATAAAAACCGGTAATGGCAGTATACTGATAGTACAGAGGGGCAAGGAGGCTTCAGCAATGAAAGAGATCTTTTCAATTGACAGCGCCATCGCATATCAGGAGAAACACTGGAAACTCCGCAAAAAGACGGTCAGCATGACGGAGAAAGAATCGCTTCCGTTTATGACGATATCGAGGGAATACGGCTGTCTTGGTTACAACGTCGGGGTGGAGGTCGCGAGGCTATTGAATCAGAAATACCGTCCCGAAAATTCGTGGACAGTCTACGAGAGGCATCTGCTTGACCGGGTCATGGAAGACATGCATATCTCCCGCGAGCTGGCCGAGACCCTTACCGACAAGGGAAAAAGCTTCATGGCCGATTATTTCCGGACAACATTTTCAAGCTACCCGCCTGAGGCTGCCGTGTACAAAAAGCTCGTTGAAACGATCCGCATTCTCGCCGCGAACGGCCATGCCGTGATCATCGGCAGGGTGGGGAATGTCATTACGAAGGACATGCCGCGGGGCTACCACGTGCGGCTTATTGCCTCGGAAAACAGGAAAATCGAGAACATCAGCGAGCAGTTTAAAATATCGAAAAAAGATGCCAAAGAGGTGCTTGTTAAAAAGGGCGAGGCCCGCGAACAGTTCATTCTCAAGCGTCTCAAGGTGAACATGGCTGACCCTGCGCAATACAGCGTAGTCATTAATACGACCGACCTGACTATCGAATCGACCGCCCGGTTAGTCATCCGGGGCATGGAGCTGGCCGGTGTGGTCAAAACAGGGCAGTAGCAAGTTATTTTCCTCTATCCGGAAAATATTCTTGTCATAATGATTTCATTGCCGGAATAGTATACGTGATTGACAGGCGATACGGCCAATGATGATGACAAAGGTATATATGGTTGCAGCGGTCCTCTGCGGCGCAATGGTCGTATCCGTTCTGCCGGGAGGAGCAGCCGCTGACCGGAACCTGAAGGGCGTGCTGACGGTTGCCGGCATCAACCGGAGCTACGAGGTCCACGTTCCTGCCTCATATGGAGGGAGGGAACCTGTGCCCCTGCTGATGGTCCTTCACGGCTCAAGCGCCTCGGGCGCCGTGATGAGGTTATACAGCCGTTTCAACGAGTGCTCGGAACGCAATAATTTTATCGTGGCCTACCCCGATTCCCTGGGTCCCTACTGGAACGACGGCCGCGTGGACATGAATTCGGTTTCCTACAAGGCGAACATCGACGATGTAAGGTTCATATCGGGCCTGATCGACCAGCTTGTTTCCCGGTACAGCGTGGATGCAGGCAGGGTATACATTGCGGGCTTCTCGAACGGGGGGATGATGGCCCTGAGGCTCGGCATCGCCATTCCCGAAAAACTGGCGGCAATATCCTCGGTGAGCGGCCTGCTGCCGAAGCACCTTTCGTATCTTCGGCCGGCGCGGCCGCTGCCGGTCATGATTATACAGGGGACCGAGGACCCGATCGTTCCAAGCGAGGGCGGAAAGCTGGACGGTAAGCATGGCGAGATACTCTCCGCGGTCGATACTGCAGCCTACTGGTCGGCGCGGAACGAATGCTCCACCCCGGTCGGGGTGCAGGTGCTCCCGGACAATGATCCAGATGACGGGACGCTGGTGTTCAGGGTCACCTATTCCTGCGAGAAATCGGAAAGTGAGGTCGTACTTCTGACAATACAGGGCGGAGGTCATTCATGGCCGGGAACCCGTATTCCGCTTGTACAGAAAAAATGGGGAAAGACCTGCATGGACATTGACGCCACTGCGGTTATCTGGGATTTTTTCTCCTGCCACCGGCGCGCATAGCAGAATAGTGCACGCGGCAGTCCGGGCCTCACCGTACCGGTTCCAGCATTCCCTGAGTACCAAACCACGCGAGCGTGTCCCGTATCGTGTCCTCTATGGGGCGAGGGTTGTAGCCGAGCTCGCGGGTTGCCTTGTCATGAGATATGTGGCGATGGCTTTTAAGGGTCCTGATCGCGTAAGGCGTAAACTTGGGTGTTATGTTCAATATTTTGGCGTAGCTCATCACGAAATATGCGGGGAGCATGCAGAGCCACCGGGGCGTGGCAAACTGGGGGGTCTTCCTCCCGTACAGATTCGCTATGATGCGCGCCATATCGCAGACATGGTACCAGTTCCCGCTTGCCAGGTAGGCTTCCCCCTTTCTTCCCCGTTTCTCTGCCGCCAGCGCGCATGCCACGACGTCCCGCGCATCCACCCAGTTGTATCCGCCATCCACCAGTACGGGGTAGCGGTTGTGATACAGGTCGAGAAGCACTTCGCCCATCCGGGACGGCTTGTAGTCATAGGGGCCAAGGACCGCGGTCGGGTTGATGATGACCGCGTCAAGCCCCCGGTCCACGGCGCGCAGGACCTCGAGCTGCCCCCGTGCTTTTGACCGGTCGTATACAAACTCGTCTGCATCCAGGGCCAGCGGACGCGTTTCGTCAATGATGTCCGATACAGGGTGGGAGCGGTAGGCGTGAATCGAGCTGAAGTGGACCAGCCGCTTCACCTTGTTCCTGATGCATGCCTCGATCACGTTTTTTGTACCCTCGACGTTGATCTTTTCGACGGAACCCCCTTCATCCCCGACGATGGATATCTTCGCGGCAAGGTGGAAGACAGTGTCCGCGCCATTGCAGAGCTTCATCAGCGAATCAGGGTCCGTTACGTCCCCCTGCGTCGTTTCTACGTCGAGACCTTCGACTGCGCGGAGGTCGTTCCTGACGAGAACACGGACAGTTCGTCCCTGTTCAAGCAGCGAACGCACCATGCTTGCGCCCACGTGCCCGGTCGAGCCGGTTATAGCCGTATCCATGGCATACTCCTTTCCGAACGCGCCACTATCCACCCGGCGGCGGATCTAAATCAAGTGAAAAAAGCGGGCTACCTCAATTTTATTGAACGGCGGCCGGATACGGGCGTGGCAAATGCTAATCCGTCTTTATAGGGGAAAGGAGCTCCGATATCGTTTTCGAATGCCGCGACAGTGTTCCGATGACCTGCATGAACTGGTTCACGCTCTCCACGGTCTGCTGGACCGCCGTATTCATGTGGTCGATGGCGACCAGGACGTCCTTGGAGGTGCGGAGTTGCTCGTCCGCGGCGATCGCGTTTTCATTTGAAAGCTGTGTCAGGTCCTTGACGACAGTGAACACCTTGCCGGTGGTCTCCACGAACGATTTCGCGTGGAAGGCTATGCTGACGATGATGTCCGAGGTGTCGCGCACGGACTCGATCATCTTGCCGATCGATTCCGATATGTTCGATATGAACCGGATCCCTTCCTGGACCCTGCCGCTGCTCTCGTTCACGAGCCGTTCGATCTCGTTCGCCTCGGTGCTCGTCTTGTCTGCGAGCTTGCCGACCTCGTCCGCAACAACGGCGAAGCCGCGGCCGGCGTCCCCGGCGCGCGCCGCCTCTATCGATGCGTTCAGGGAGAGCAGGTTGATCTGGTCCGATATGTCCTGGATGACCGACAGTGTCTGGGCGACCTTGGTCGAGCTGTCGCCGATGGCCCTGATCCCGCTGACCGTTGTCTCCAGGTTCTTTTCTATCTCAGCGACGTTCTCGTACGCGATGTTCGCGAGCGTTTCGGCTTCACCCGTATTATCGGCTATCTGCTTCATCGATTCGGAGAACTGCTGTATGACGCCGAAGACGTTCTGCGTCTTATCGTACTGCTTTTTAACGTTTTCGGATATCAGCTCCACCGATGATGTTATCTCTTCGACCGAGGCTGAAAACTCTTCAATGGTGCTTGCCTGTGTCTGGGAATCTTCCGAAATCGTCCTGCCTGTCCTGTCTACCGTCAGGGCGATGTCGCCGAGGTCGGTAGCAGCGGCTTTGAGGCTCATCGATATGTTCCTGAAACTGTATGCGAGGTTCTCGATGGCCTTGATCATGTCGCTGATCTCGTCACCGATCTCGAAGGTGCCCGGGAACCTGGTGACTGACAGGTCGCCGCCGGAGAGCCTTTTTAAGAACGCGGATGCCTCATCCAGGGTCCTGAATTTCAGCGTCGCGGTATACAGAGAATAGGCGGTGATGCCGATGACGAACAGGATTCCGATGACCACCATGAGTATGACAAAAGTGTTTGTAGGCCTGAAAAAGTTCTGTGACAATTCCCCGGCCATAAGGTAGAGCCCGGTTTCGGGAATAGGATAGTAGTGGCAGTAGTAAACCTGGCGGTTGAAAAGCATGTCGCAAACCCCTTCTTTGCCATCAAGGAGTTTTTTTACGTTTTCAGCGTAAAAGTCGGTCACGAACCTGTTTTGCTCCATATCGGCAAGCGCGTTTTTCCCGACTAAATCCTTGAAGGAGGAGCCGGTGATTGTCCCCGTGCCGTCGAAAATAAAATAGAGGTCCCGGGCCAGCACCCCTTTATTTTCCATCTCCGCGCGATAGAAGGCCGACATTCCGATATCGCCGTCAGGATCGTATTCCTCGGCGATTTTCTCGATTGAAAATTTCAGGCTTGAGAGTTGGTAATTAAGCTGGGCGGACTGGTAAATGCCGAGGGTTGCCTTGTAGGCATAAAGCGACAGTATTATAAGCAGGATGAGGATGAGGTTCATGATCGGAAGCACGATCTTGTGCTTCAGCTTGATAAGGCGAAACGGTTTCCTGTTTTTTATGTGAGCCTTGATCAGCATCGGGTACAGGTAGAGGTGGTAAAAGTTCCCTACAATGATAGAGATGGCAATAAGGCAGAAATTGCCTACCGCGATGCTACCCATGGAGACTGCCGTGCCGCGGGCAAACTGCACGGCGACATACAGGGCGGGAGCCAGGCCGAAAACGGCAATAGCCGTGATGTACATCTTTATATCATAGCTCTGGAGCCTTGCAATGAGGGCATCATCCGGACCGGTGCCGCTGCTTTCAGGGGAAAAGGCATCCTTGAACCCGCGTGTTAAAATGAAATTGACCGCAAGCATGATGGTGGTGATGCCGATCAGTATGCCGAGTGCAGTAATACTGACGCCGCGCAGCTTGGCATGTTCACTTAAAAACAGGGTTACCGCAATGGCGCTGAATTCCCCGAGGATCGTTATTACAAGATGTACAAGTAGAAATCGAACAAAGCTCTTGTTTTTATCTGCCATGATAGGTCCATCCTGAACGCGGAAAAACGAGCCGAATCTTATATTTTTATTCAGAGGCATGTCAAGAGAAAAAACAGCGTTTTTGAAAATTAATTGGATGTCCAACCAAATTAGTGAAATAACGGTGGAGCCTGTTCGGGATAAAAAACCTGATTGAAAGCGGAACCGGATCAGGCCCCGGCGGCCAGGTCCGGCAAAGACTTTCTACTGAAAACAAATTTCCCATCTTTCATAACGATATCAGGTGTCCGGTATGCACGAACGTCCACAAGCGGATTGACCGGAAGAAATACCAGGTCGGCGAGCTTCCCTTTTTCGATGCTTCCGATCCTGTCCTGCAGCCTGAGTATGCGCGCGCTGTTGATGGTGGCTATTTTAAGAATTTCTTCGTTCCTGAAGCCGGCCCGGGAAAGAAATTCCAGCTCGCGGTACTGGCCGCCGAAATAGGCGAGGGGCATGCCCGCGTCAATGCCTAATCCGATATTGATGCCGGCATTGCGCATCTTGATGAGGTTTTTCGTCCCGTGCAGAATCATGCTGAAATAGAGCTCCGGGTCGACGAGATGGATTTTATTTTTCCAGAGGTTGTCAATGCCGACGCTTTTATATTTTTTCAGCTCCTCCATGTTCTTGTTGTGGATCACGCTGTCGCAGTGCTGGAGGGCCTCGGTGTACATGTACTGCTTCCGGATTTTAAGCTCGTTCAGGATAAAATCGGTCCTGAACTGCTCCGGGAGAACATCGTGTGCTTCTTCCATGAGATAGCAGAGGGCGATGGTCATGGTGGGGACTATGGAGACGTTGTTTTTCACCATCAATTCTATGTCTGTGTCGGAAAGCTCCGCATCGGAAACCATGTGCTCGAGCGAGTTGATCGGGTATTTCATGGCGCGGTCAAAACCGAACTTGCGGTGGACGTGGCAGGATACCGGGAGTCCGGCGCGGTCCGCGTACCTGAATATGTAATCCAGCATCTCGTCCGTGTATACGGGGATATTCTCCTTTCTGCAGAACACGGACCTGTTATCCATGGTCAGCTTGATCAACGAGGCGCCTTTCGCGTTTTTCTCGATGATCTTTCTCATGTTTTCATAATCCCTGAAATTGGCCATGACCATGCCGGTAAAAAGCGCGATAAAATTGGCCAGCGGATGGGCGTCGGTCGGCGGTATGTCGGGATGACTGCCGTTTAAGTTGAGCAGGGAGTTGCAGTACGCAACGCGCGGACCGTTGAGCCGTCCGGCCTCGATGTCCTTAATCATGCCGTGAAGGGTGATGGGGAACGACCCCACATCGCGATAAGTGGTTATTCCGTATTCGATCCCTATGGTAAATTGCCGCTTCTGGAAGGCAAGGTGCCGCGACAGGTCGGCCGTATCGATGCCGAACGCAGAGGTGATAGTAGGATGGCAGTGTGCATCTATAAGTCCCGGTATGATGAAAGCACCGCGCGCATCCAGCGTGATCGCGTTCGGAGACCGCATCTCGCCCGACTCAACGGCCTGGATGAGGCCGTTCCTGATAATGATGCTGGATCCCGGCCTGGTCTTACCCTTGATGACATCGATGACGCTGCAGTTTGTAATGATAATGTCCCTGGTATAATCGATTTTCCCTACGTTCGGGATTGAAGCGGTGGCGCAGCCGCCGGCTCCGCCAATTGCTGCAAGAGCAGCAGTGGCTGTCCCAAGACGGATAAAGTCTCTCCTGGATATTGCCTCGAATTGTGCGTGCCGGGAATCTTCCGTCATGATGCCTCCTGTCAAAAAAAAGTTATTCTGATGGCAGGTGGTATTTAATGATATTGCACAAAAATGTCAATTATAAAATTAACAGTCGTTAAGTTTATAAGAGACCATTCCTCACACCGATCCGGCGGGTTGGCAGGAAAGTTGACACCGTTAACGGCACAGGTTGGATAATTATTGATATGTTGAAAAAATTACTTGCAAATCAATGTATAAGAAAATTTAACATAACCTGATTTTAGGGCAAGGAGGCACGGTCATCAGCGTACTGGATGCTATCGGCAATACCCCCCTGGTTGAAATCAGCCGGATGTGGGATGCCAGGGATACGGGTATACGGATCCTGGCAAAACTGGAGGGTTCAAACCCGGGTGGCTCGGTCAAAGACCGGCCCGCATATTACATGATAAAAAAAGCCATCGAATCCGGCGAGTTGACGAAGGACAAAATCATTCTCGAGCCGACCTCCGGAAACACCGGCATCGGCATGGCGATGATCGCTTCGGCGATGGGATACAGGATAAAACTGACGATGCCGTCATGCGTGAGCGAAGAGCGGCGGTCGATTCTTATCGCCATGGGCGCCGAGCTTGAGCTCACCCCGGGGTGCGACAAGACTGACGGCGCCATCACGCGGGCGCACCATATCATTGATCATTTTCATGAGAAATACTACATGCCGAACCAGTTCGGCAACCCCGCCAACTGGCTTGCGCATTACGAGACCACGGCGCCGGAAATTGTCAGGGACACGAAGGCCGAGGCGGATGCTTTCGTAGCCGGCATGGGGACCACCGGTACGCTCATGGGTTGTTCCCGCTATTTTCGCGATCACAATCCCCGCACGAAGGTAGTGGGCGTTGAGCCGTCGCTGAACCACCGGATACAGGGCCTCAAGAACATGCAGGAATCGATCGTTCCGGCCATTTTTGAT
This sequence comes from Spirochaetota bacterium, assembly GCA_029564515.1. Taxonomy (GTDB): domain Bacteria; phylum Spirochaetota; class UBA4802; order UBA4802; family UBA5550; genus RBG-16-49-21. The sequence goes on from JAKQPV010000016.1 coordinate 119,796, forward strand.
CCGGCGCTCCTGGACTACCGGTATGTTTGTTCCGACGATGACGCATTCGATACCACGCGCAATCTCGCGTTGATGGAGGGGCTTTTCTGCGGGATGTCCAGCGGCGCTGCTCTCTGGGGCGCAATGACGATCGCCCGTGATCTGCCCCGCGGCTCGACAGTGGTGGTACTTTTTCCGGATCGGGGCGACCGCTACCTCTCCACCGAGGTGTTCAGGTCTGTCTGCGCCATATGCCCGCCCTGACAGGCGCTTTGGCCTGCAGAGAAGGCAAACATCAAGGCGCGGTCCGACGAATGGGCCGTGCGGAAAAATAACACGTTTTCATAACCGCGGACCGGTACGGATATAAACGTATCAAATTGTAACGATAAGGGAACTTTTTTGTGTCAGGGCAGTGCTTCCTGTTCGTTGGTCCGATCCGATTCAGTCCGCGGAAATCAGTGCTTAAACCATCCGGGAGGCTGCCATGAAGTGCGGAATCGGTAACAATAATAACGACCGGCTCACGGAAACAATGCTCAACGATATTGTGGGCGAGTTGTGCGCCCCGGAGTCATATCGTGCGGTGTATCACCGGACCTACCACGATTTTCCCATGCCGTCGGTCGAGTCCCTCAGGGATACTGTCGATCTACTGAAATCTGTCCTGTTCCCCGGCTACTTCATCCACTCTGACCTCCGGCCGGAAACGATGACGTTCTACATCGGCTCCACCCTTGACCGGGTCTACCGCATCCTTGCCGAGCAGATCAAGCGCGGTTTTTGCTTTTCATGCGCAGAGACGGGCGAGGAAGACCACGTGTGCGAGGACTGTGAGTCCCGGGCAAAAGAGGTTGCGGGGAAGTTCCTCGCAACGCTGCCGCGCCTGAGGCGGCTGCTCACTCTGGACGCGCTGGCCGCGTACAAAGGAGACCCGGCAGCGAAGGGAGTGGGGGAAACGATCTTCTGCTACCCGAGCCTCTCGGCTCTGGCCAACCACCGGGTGGCGCACGAGCTCTACATCCTGGAGGTGCCGCTCATCCCGCGCATCATCTCCGAAATGGCGCATTCCGAAACCGGTATCGATATCCACCCGGGCGCCCGGATCGGCGAGTCGTTCTTTATAGACCACGGAACCGGGACGGTCATCGGCGAAACAGCGGTCATAGGTTCAAACGTGCGGATATACCAGGGAGTTACACTCGGTGCCAAGAGCTTCCCGCTCGACCAGTCCGGCAACCCGATGAAGGGCATACCCCGGCACCCGATTGTTGAGGATGACGTCATCATATACTCGGGCGCAACAATCCTGGGACGCGTGACTATCGGGAAAGGGGCCGAGATAGGCGGTAACGTGTGGCTGACACGGGACGTCCCCTCCGGTGCGCGCGTCATGCAGGGCAGACCCGAGGAGACGCTGTTCAGCGGCGGCCTTGGTATCTAGCGGGCGAGCTTTGCCAGGGCCTGCGCCGCGGCGTTAACCGCGTCCCACACCGGCGCGAAGGGCGGGGCATAACCAAGGTCGATGTAAGCGAGGTCCCGTACCTTCATCTTTGCGGTTACGGCTGCGGCTATGACGTTGGCCCGCAGTGCGGCGCCGTCGGTACCGGCCACCTCCCCGCCGATGACCTCCCCGGTCCCGGTATCCATCGTGAGCACAACCAGGATATCGCGTGAGCCGGGATAATAGCCGGCTCTCGACATCCATCTGGTTGCATGCGAAACGGCTTTGATTCCCTCCCGCGCCGCATCGGAATAATTAAGGCCGATTTTTCCCACCTCAAGGTCAAAGACCTTGACGAGCTGTGATCCGACAATTCCCGGGAGCCAGTCCGTTGCGGCACCGGCGGCGTGTATGCCCGCGACTCGGCCCTGCTTGTTAGCCGTTGTTCCCAGCGGCATGTACACGTCCTTCCCGGTGATAATACTTCGCACCGTTGCGCAATCACCTGCCGCGTACACGTTCTGCATGCTCGTTCGGGAAAACTCGTCCACGATGATCGCGCCGCGGTCGGTCATTTTGATACCGCTGCCGGCGAGGAAACCGGTATTCGGGGTTATGCCGACCGATACGATAATGAAGTCCGCGTCGAAATCACCTGCGTCAGTGTGCACCGTCAGGGTCTCGCCCCGGCGCGTAACGCGATCTATCGAGAGAGCGGTCCGGACTTTCACGCCGTTTCGGAGGAGCGTATCGCGGATGGTTTCACGGACATCGGGCGACATTGTCATGGCGACAGATTCAAATTTTTCGAGTATGGTCGTTTCAATATTGAGCCGCCGGAGTGTTTCGGACATTTCGAGACCGATGAAACCACCTCCTATGATGAGGCCGGATATGGGCTTTTTTTCTTCAATATATTTCTTTATTGCGATTGCGTCAGAGAGCGAGCGCAGGTAAAAGACGCCCCCGGCGTCAATACCGGGTATGGGCGGGGCTACGGGCCGCGCGCCGGTGGCGATAACGAGCTTATCAAATGATACGGCTGCATCTCCGCGGGTGGATTGAATTGCTGCCGTTTTGGCCTGTAAATCGACTGACGTAACTTCGGTATTCATGTATATCTCGATCTTTCTCTTTTCGATATATTTCCGTACATCGATAGCGACGAGGTCTTCCGGCGCCGGAACGTCCCCGGCGATATAATAGGGCATGCCGCAGGCGGCGTAGGACACATGGGGACCCTTCTCGAATACGCCAATCGAGAGTGTTTCACTTGTTCTTCTTGCCTGTGATGCTGCGCTCATTCCTGCAGCATCTCCCCCGATTATCAGAATGTCATAATGTTTCATGCCCGGCTCCTTGTTTATTTAATAAAAATAGTGTTTTAAAAAGGGTATGTCAACCTTAATTAAATTAAGAAAAATCTAAAATACTTAATGAAAAAGTTGACAATGCTTTAGATAATTAGTATGTTCTAATTAAGAATATTTTTTTTGGAGATTATAATGAATATTTCAATTACCCCATCAGCACGGGATGAGTTAAGTAAGGTTCTGCGGGGTTCAGAGTTCATCAAGCCGGCGTTGAGGGTTGTTTTTTCTGGGTATGGTTGAGGCGGCCCCCGTCTGGGACTGGCTCTGGATGAGCTGGAAAACAGTACAGACCGTGTAGTCGAGAGTGATGGAATAAAGATCCTGCTCGATGAAAGAATTGTGGGATATCTCGATACGGTACCGGGCCTGAAGGTCGATTATACGAAAAGCCCCTACGGTTCTGGATTTATTATTGAAGGCGGCTCACGCTGCTGAAATAAGGAATCAGGAGATCGGGTGAAATGAAAAACGGGACGGCTGATGCCGGCCCGTTTTTCATTTCAGATTCAAGCAGAATTAAAAGTTGTCGTCCAAAACCTCGAAGTAGGCCTGGGGATGCAGGCAGGTGGGGCAGGTGTCCGGTGCGATTTCACCTTCATGTACGTACCCGCAGTTACGGCATTTCCATTTGGTTTTGGCACTTTTCTTGAACACGGTTCCTTCTTCAATGTTTTTAGCCAGGGCGCGATACCGCGTCTCATGGTGTTTCTCGACGTCAGCTATCCGTCTCCACGCGATTGCGATTTCCTTGAATCCTTCCTGCTCGGCTATGTCGGCAAAGGATGGATAGAGCTTGGTGTGCTCCTCGTTTTCGCCGTCGGCAGCGGCTTTCAGATTATCGACGGTCTTTCCGATGGTCCCGGCCGGGTAGGAAGCGTTAATCTCGACCATGCCGCCCTCGAGAAACTTGAAGAATCGTTTTGCATGCTCCTTCTCGTTCTCAGCCGTTTCGGTAAAGATGGCGGCTATCTGCTCGTATCCCTCTTTTTTCGCCTGCGAGGCAAAGAACGTATACCGGTTCCTTGCCTGCGATTCGCCGGCAAAGGATGCCAGCAGATTTTTTTCGGTTTTTGTTCCTTTTAAACTCTTCATTATTTCCTCCTGAATTGTTGTCATTCCGTTCGCGTACAGCGTGAGATGCGCATCGGGCATGCACCCCGCCGAACGCGGTGTTACGCACCGGCACCGGCAATACCGGTATACAGCATCATATTCAACATGCGCTGTGCCAGCTCCCGGTCTTTCATTAACAAACCGTTACCGTCATTGCCGATGAGCTTGAGCTCATCCAAAATCGTCAGGGCCGAAGACTCTTCCTCGACCTGCTCGGCCACAAACCACTGGAGCATCTGGTTCGTCGCGTGGTCCTTTTCCGCTATCGCGAGATTGACGAGATCGTTGATAAGGCCGGTCACCTTCTGCTCGTGCTTGTATATTTCCTCGAAAACATGCTCCGGTGATTTCCACTCGGTCGGGGGTCCGTCGATAGCCTTCAGCATGACCCTTCCGCCCCGGTCGAACAGGTAGTTGTACAGCTTGCGGGAGTGGCCAAATTCCTCGGCCGCCTGTATCTCCATCCAGTGGGCAAAGCCGCGCAGCCCCATTTCCTGGAAATATGCGGACATTGAGAGGTACAGGTACCCGGAATACTGTTCGGCGTTGACCTGGGCGTTTATAGCTTCCTCGACTTTTTTGTTGATCATTCCGCCCTCCTATTTTTTCCAGAGGCCGTGCAGGTTGCAGTATTCCCTGACCGTCGATTTCTCGTCGACGCAGCAGAACTCTGCTTCAGGCGCCTGTCCCGGCTTCAGAAACATGCGGTTCGCGGTGCCGTCCGGCGCAATGGCCTGGATCCACTCGATATAGTGCTTTTCCTCCATCGGGTGCGCCACCTCGCCGATTTTTGCCTTGATGCCATGATCGGTTTTACTCACAGCGGGAACATGCTTTTCTTTTGCCGCGTCAGTCGTGTTCTCTGTCTGAAGATTCATATCCTGGCCGCAGCATACCAGCGTGCCGACGCCTTCGTGGATCACTTCAACCATATTTCCGCAAACCTGGCATTTGTAAACCTCAAGTCTTTTAGTCATGATTCTACCTCCATTGATATATGTATCTAGCAGCAGCGTGGGGGACCGGGTCCCGGGCCCGTCATCGCTGATTGGTTACTTTTCCTCTGAAAATCCTGTAAACATAAAATGTGTATCCCAGGACAATCGGCATGCCTATGAGCGCTATGATCAGCATTACCGTAAGCGTCAGCTGGCTCGACGACGTGGTGTAGATCGAAAGATGAGGGATGCCATCGACGGCCGACCTGACGAGGGCGGGGAACTGCAGCGAGGCTGCAATCCCCCACAGTCCGATGAACGCGATGGAGGACATTATGAACGGCAGGAGGCCCGCCCCGCGGGCCGTCTGCCTCAAGCCGACAGCCACGGCTATCGCCACGACTGCGGTGGATATCCACGCGGGGACGCTCCCCATTCTGTCCGGATATACCAGCGCGGACGCGGCAAGCGCGACCACAAGGAGGGCCGCAAATGCCACCCATAGCTTTTTCCCGATGTTTCTCGCACGCTCGCTGACCGGACCTTCGGTCTTCATCATTGCGTACATGGATCCGTGGAGAAGAATCGCGCAGAGACCCAGGAGGCCCGTGGAAAGGGGCAGGGGCCTGAGGAGCGTGAAAAAGTTCCCCGTGAATTCCATCTTGTCATCGAGGGGTATGCCCTGGATCACGTTGCCGAGTGCGACGCCGAATAAAAGGGACGGAAGAAAGCTGCCGATGGCAAATGTCCATTTCCAGAAGGCGCGGCGCCGGCTATCGAGCGACCAGAACTCGAAAGACACTGCCCGGAATATAAGGGCGAAGAGAACAAGCATGAGAGCCAGGTAAAAACCGCTGAACACGGTCGCATACACATGGGGGAACGCGGCAAACAGGGCACCCCCGCCTGTCAGAAGCCACACTTCATTGCCGTCCCAGAACGGCCCGATCGCGGTCAGGAGGGACGCGGTTTCCTTATCGTCCTTTGCGAGAAAAGGCAGGAGCGACCCCAGTCCCAGGTCGAAACCGTCGAGCACCGAATATCCAATGAAGAGCACGCCGATCAGAAAAAACCAGGTAATCTGTAATGCCTGCATTGTATCCATAGTTATTCTCCAATGTATCCGAGTCTGACCTTGTCGGGTCCATTTCGCACGATATTGACAAGCAGCTTTATGAATATGGTAAAGATCAGGGCAAATATGACGCTGAACATGATGATCGTGAGCAGTATCTGCCACGCGGGAACTACGACTGAAGCAGCATCAGCGGTCCTGAGAACATTGTACACGGCCCAGGGTTGCCTGCCGAATTCGGCTGCCATCCAGCCAACTTCGTTAGAGATGAAGGGGAGCGGTATGGCCAATATCAGCCCCCATAAAAACCACCGGGAACTGTAAAGCCTGTTTGTCACCATGAGGATGATGGAAATCAGTGCCATAAACGCGAACAGCGACCCGAGACCTATCATGGCGTGATATGTAAAATAAACGGGCAGGATGGACGGCTGTTCCTCGGCCGGGAATTCGTCCAGGCCCTGCACCTTGGCATCAGGGTCGAAGTAAATTGCAAGGCTCAGGAGCTTCGGGATGGCTATCTCTGCGTGGGTTTTTTTCGCTTCCGGATCCGGGATGCCGATGATTGACATGGGCGCGCCGGTCTGTGTTTTCCAGAGCGCTTCGAAAGAGGCCATCTTGGCCGGCTGTGTTTTTGCGACCTGCACTGCGTGCGCGTGGCCGGTACCGAACTGGAGGAAAGCGGTAGCTATGAAAGCGATGAGAGACACCCTGAGAAGTGCGCGCGCCGGCTCGATATCCCGGTTTTTCAGAAGGTACCAGGCGCCAATGCCCGCAACGAACAGGGATCCCGTGATCCAGCCGCCCACGACGGTATGGAGGTAGCGCTCGAGCGTTGAATGATTGATAGCTGCGGCGAAGAAGTCCGTCAGTACCGCGCGTCCGCCCTCAATCGCATATCCGGCAGGGGTCTGCATCCAGGAGTTGGCAATGATAATCCAGAGGCCCGACAGGTGAGACGCGAAGAATACCAGGAATACCGATACCAGATAGGCTCCCCGTGAAATCTTGTTCCTGCCGAAGACCAGCACACCGAGGAACACGGATTCCAGAAAAAATGAAAATACTGCTTCCGCGGCAAGCGGCGCCCCGAAGATATCGCCAACCATGCGGGAGTAGTTCGACCAGTTCGTTCCGAAAGAGAATTCCAGGACGATACCGGAAGCCACGCCCATGACGAATACCAGGGCAAGAATTTTTGTAATAAATACGGAAATCTTCTCATACAGAGGTGAGGCTGTTTTATATGATGTTCCTTCAAGTATAAGCAGGATCAACGTGAGCCCGAGCGTGAGCGGCGGGAAGATGAAGTGAAATCCTGCCGTAAGACCGAATTGAATTCTTGAAAGCAACACAGCATCCATGGTCATACCTCATCGGTTGTGATTAATGCGGTTGTGCAAGCAACAATAACTGATCAATCTTCATATGGTTCGAACTGGTCCTTGGTCACGCCGCACTGGGGGCATGTCCAGTCATCAGGGATTTTTTCAAACGGGGTGCCCGGCTTGACGCCGGAATCGGGATCGCCTGCCGCGGGATCATAAATATAACCACAAACTGAACAGATGTATTTTTTCATACGTCGCTCCTGGAAATAAATTTTTACAAGATGTCAGATGTTTATAGAGAATGGTGTCGCAGCTCTCCGGTACAACACCCATGCTTCAATATAAATAGCGTGAGCATAAAATTAAACAATTTTTTTATTTGTCCGCAAGAAAGAGCAATAATATTTGCCTTATCTAACATTTGTACTTATTACAAAATAATAGACTGCCCTTATATTTGCAATCAAAAAAGTTGTTTTTTGGGTCCTGATCATGAAAAAAATATTAATTCACCCTGGAAGCCTGTTCGGGGTTGAACTAATAATTCTTCTGGCATTTCTTGCAAATGCCTTTAAGGTAAATGTGTTTTTCGGTTATCAGGTGGCCATTGATTTTCCTGTTGATAAAAAGCTTTTTCTCGACAGGAAGATGATCGACATCGATATCATACAACATGCCGCATGACATGCATTTGAAGTGGCCGTGAAGCGAAATGTCCGCATCATACCTGACCTCATTGTCCTCGATCGTAATGGAAGAGACCAGGCCCTTTTCGGCGAAGGTCTTGAGAGTATTATATATTGTTGTTTTCGACAGGGTCGGAATATTTTTAATGACGTCAGCATAAATCATGTCCGCGGTGGGGTGGACACGGTTGTTTACCAGGTATTCATAGATTTTGAGCCGGTGGTAGGACGGGCTGATTCCGTTTTTCACCAGTATCTCTTTGATATTGCTTACCACGTTATGGCATCAGCTCCTTTTCAAGCTTTTGAGTTATGCCGGAGAGGACGTCATCCCCGGGAATATATTTCACCTTGATGGACTCCAGCATTGTGAACCCGCATGACGACAGGTCTTCTTCGACCTGCACCACGCTCTGGCCTCCCCAGCCGTAGGAACCGAAGGCCAGGGCGGTTCTTTTTTTTGGCGAAAGTCCCTTGAGATAGGTCAGGAACGCTGCAACAGTAGGAAGCATGTTGTTGTTAAGGGTCGGAGATCCGACACAGATATAGCGGGAGTCCAGGATCTCGGTCATGATGTCCGATATGTGGTTTGTCTGAAGGCTCATCATCTGAGCCGGAATCCCGCGTTTCTCAAAGGCCCGGGATACGGCAAAGGCAATTTTCTTCGTTGAATTCCACATGGTATCATAGATGATAAGGGCTTTGTTGGAGGTCACGTTGTTCGACCATTCGCCGTAAGACGTGACGATGTCAGCGATATGCTTTCTCCATATAATGCCGTGACTGGGCGCAATGACCGAGATGTCCAGTCCGGCAGCGGCCGCAAGCGCCTTTTTCACCTGCTCGCCGTAGGGGAGGACGATGTTAGCGTAATACTTCCGCGCTTCAAAGAGTATGATATCGAGAGGGAATTCGTCGTCGAAGCGCTCTGCGCTGGCAATATGCTGACCGAACGCATCGTTCGAGAAGAGCACGCGCTCCTCTTTCAGGTAGGTCAGCATGTTATCGGGCCAGTGGACCATGGGGGTGAGCACGAAGTTGAAGTTGTATTTTCCGGTATTCAGGGTTTCCCCTGAAGCGACCGCTTTCAGGTTGAGCCCCGTGCGGTAGTGCTCGGAAAGACCCTTCAGCCCGTTCGGCGAGGTGTAGATGACGGCGCGGGGCGCTAAACCGGCAATAGCGGGGAGCGAGCCCGAATGGTCCATCTCAACGTGGTTGGATATCACGTAATCGATTTTCGACGGGTCCACGACCGATCGTATGCGCTCGAGCATCTCGTCACAGAGGTAATATTTCACGGTATCGATAAGGGTGATTTTCTCGTCAATGACCAGATAGGCGTTATAGGTGGAGCCCCGCTGGGTTAGGTAGCCGTGAAAATTCCGCAGGTCCCAGTCGACCCCGCCGACCCAGTATATGTTGTCAGTGATCTTTACAGCCTTCATGTGGCAGCTCCCTGTCCCGATAACAATGTGATGCGATCATTCGCGCTATTAGATGGATTGGCGCGATATATCCGTATCCTGCATTAAGAAAGAGCGTTTCGCGGTTTTTGTCAAGGATTCTTTCCGGCAGCACCAATTAAAGTTACAACAATATTGTAATGATGTCAAGTTTATCATTAACGAAAAATCCGACGGTTTATGCAGGCTTGCCGGGCTCATCAAAAAATGATTGATTATTGGAGGTACGGGATCAAAAATGAGCGCATCCATCATAGTGTCATACAGAGGTCCACATGAAAAGTCCCGGGCGGAATATAGTCTTTGTAATACTCACAGCTGGTGCTGCGCTTTCCGGCTGCTCGAAGGTGCCTCATTATGAGCTGTCACGCTTTATCGATCCTGAAACCTGCGGAGGATGCCACGAGACCATTTATCAGCAGTGGAAGAACTCGCTGCATAACCTCTCGCACGTAGACCCGGTCTACCGGGAAGTGTCCCTCCATGACCTCAAAAACCTGACCGACAGGGACGAGATCAAAGAGGCAGAGCATTGCGTGGCATGCCACACGCCGATCGGCTTCGTTTCGGGAATGCCCGCAAAAACATCGGACCATGTAAAGCAGATACCGGAGCTGGCGCAGAAGGGGATCCAGTGCGATTTCTGTCATTCGGCGACCGGCGCCAGGAAGATCTACAACGCCGAGATCGACCTCGATCCGGGCAACGGAGACGCCGATCCGGGCACCAAGAGGGGCCCGTACCGTGATTCGCGGTCGGATTACCACGTGAGCGCATATTCTGCTTTTCACACGAGGTCCGAGATTTGCGGCGTCTGCCATGATGTTCGCCACGTCGTGTTCGGCACGAAGCTGGAGACCCCGTACGAGGAGTGGAAACGCGGCCCATACGCGGCCAGGGGCATCCAGTGCCAGGGATGCCACATGTACCAGCGGCCGGGTATCCCGGCCACCGGCTCTACCGCGCGCCCGGACAACCCGGGGGAAGCGGCCGCGGGCGGGCCTGCGCGGGGCCATGTGTTCACCCATTATTTTGTCGGAGGCAATACGCTGGTGCCTCCCCTGTTCGGCAACAGGGAACAGGCGACGATGGCGGAGGAACGGCTGAAAAATGCTGCTACGATAAAAATTGACGACACCATATCCGGGGGCATCTTGAAAATAACCGTGACCAACACGGGAGCGGGCCATGCCATACCGACCGGGCTCTCGCATGTCCGGCAGATCTGGCTCGAGGTGACGGTCACCGGCCCCGGCGGGAAGGTGCTGTTCCAAAGCGGAAAGCCTGATGCCGCAGGCGTGATAGGGCCATCTGCGATTATATACAATACGGTATTCGGAGACGGAAACGGCAGGCCGGTCATGAACGTGGCAAAAGCGCGATTGATACTGAAAGACAGGCGCATCGGCCCCATGCAGAGCGTGTCGGAGTCATATCGTCTGCCGGTGATACGGGTGAGACCGGTTGCGGCGGAGGTAAAGCTCTGGTACCGGATCGCGCCCCAGGAGCTGGTTGACTCGGTGCTCGGGAAGGGGAAACTGAAAATCCCGGCCGTTCTGATGGCATCGGATAAAACAACGCTGACTGTGAAGTAGGGGCGTTCGGCGTCAGGAAAGCTCCCTGAGTGCCTGCAATACCTCTTCGGCATGGCCTTTAACGCTGACCCTGTTCCATGCGCGCCGAAGCGTCCCGGCAGGATCGATAAGAAACGTGGACCTGACAACCCCGTAAAACTCCCTGCCGTATAATTTCTTTTTCTGCCATACCCCGTACCGGTTCAGGGTTTTTTTCCCGGTATCACTGAGCAGGATGACCCCGAGCCCGTGCTTGTCGATAAATCGGGCATGGCTTTCGCCCGGATCGGGGCTTATCCCGATCACGATTGCGCCGAGTTTTTTGAATTTGCCGGCCAGTGCGGTGAAATCGACGGCTTCCGCCGTGCATCCTGATGTGTTGTCTTTCGGGTAAAAGTAGAGGACAACCCAGGAGCCGCGCATATCATCCAGGGAGGTCAACGTTCCCGCGTGATCCGGCAGCGTGAACTCGGGCGCAGTATCGCCGGTTTTAAGGGTTTTCGGGGCCATGGCCGTGCTCCTGCATAGTCGATTTAATGGAATATTCTACAGTGGTTGGTTTGTCCGTGTCAAGATATAGCGCAAAAAAAATTGATGACGAGATCAGGAAGGTCCACCGTGAAATAGCTGCGCTGGCCGAGGAGCGTCTTGCCGAATTCAGGCGTATCTGGGAATCGGGAGACGATACTGCACTGTTCGCGGAGCTGGCATTCTGCCTCCTCACGCCCCAGTCGGGTGCGAGGAGGTGCGCGCAGGCCGTGGAGCGTCTGAAGAAGTCGGGGAATCTCTTCCATGGCGGTTTCGATGACATTTGCCCGGACCTGAACATAGTCAGGTTCAAGAACAATAAGACGCGATACCTGATAGAAGCCCGCGAAAAGTTCTGGAGCGGCGGCGTATCGCTGAGGGAATTACTCGGTGAATGCGGGGACGCCCGGTCAATGAGAAAATTGCTCGTCGACAGCGTCAGGGGTATCGGGTTCAAGGAGGCGAGCCATTTTCTCCGGAATATCGGTCTCGGGGAGGATCTTGCCATTCTCGACCGCCATGTACTCAGGGTCATGGCCGGGCTCGAACTGCTCGGAAGCGTGCCGGTCGTTGCCGGCGGTCCGGGCCGCGTCGCGATCCCGCAATCACTGTCCGGGACGAAGTACATCGTCCTGGAAGAGCGGCTCAGAAAATATGCCGCCCGCGCCGGCGTGCCCATGGGCCACCTCGATTTCGTGCTCTTCTACATGGCTACGGGGGACATCTTCAAGTAGGAGGAGTGATCAGGTTTTTTTCAATTTATCGGCCAGATCGTAGAGCGTGAGCACGTGCTTGCGCTCCTCGGCGATGATTCTCTCGAGCATGTCCGCTGTTGCGTGGTGTTTCGGGTAGAGGCGCTTCATCTCCTTGTATAATAAAATCGATTCCTTTTCTGCGATGAAAGCGTGCTTGATAGCATCCAGCGGCGTTTCGATGGCGCGGACGAAATCCCTGATGTTTGACGTGTGACGGTCGAACACTAAACCTCCGCCGACCGCACGCAGGTAGGCATAGTAGTCATCATTGAAAATCCCTTCGTCAACGGCGTCAGGGCGCCACTGGAAGGATTGAAACAGGTCCCTGTGAACCAGCTCTTCTCGTGCGAGAAAAGAAAAAACATCTATAACGGCGGGTTCCTTGAAGTGGCGGCCGCACTCCTTGTAAAAATCATGCCCTGTATCCTCAAGCTTGATTGCAATATCAATGATCTCTTTTATGCTGTAGGCCATGTCCGTGCCCCGTATGAGTGGATTAACATTCTGAAATTAGCAACATATATGATAATTTGTCAAGTCAATATGAGTTATTCACGTATCAGGCCATATGTACCGGAGTTAAAACAAGGATTAGATTTACCGACCGAACAGACGTTATTTAATTTCTTGACATATATAGACGATCCTGTTCTTTATACATAATGGATGATCAACGTACCGTGTCCATATGTCGAAGGCATCGACGGAGCGGACTGGTCATCGGGCATCAGTGTACGAGGGCATGAGTCTATCAGTGCAAACTATACCGGAACAGGGAGGTTCCTGCTGCAAAGCCGCGTGGATTTTCCCTGCGAATCTGTACTTGAATATTCAAAGCGTACGTAACGACTTCCTGAGATGAACTACCGAAACCTTAACAAAAGCGAGCTGATCGACCGTGTCCGGATGCTGGAAAATCAGCTGGAAGAGCTGAAGGGGAAAGACCGGCTCAGCTCACTGCTTGATAATATCAGGACCATTGTCGTGGTCACTGACGGGGAGGGCGTCCTTCATTACACCACCCCTTCTTTCGAATGGACCCTCGGCTACGAGGAAGAGGACCTGAAAAAGGCCAGGTTCATTGATTATATTCACCCCGAGGACAGGAAGCGCGTTGAAGACGTATTACGCATGGTGCTCAACTCGGACGGATCGTCGCTTATATTCCCCGAATTCCGGTTCCAGCACAAGCGTGGGGCCTGGATATACCTTGAAGGGGATATCACGAACCAGATGCACGATGCCTCCCTTAAGGGGCTGGTCCTCAACCTCTATGACGTAACCCAGCGGAAACTCTTCGAAGTCGATTACGCCCGGCTCCTCGGCGCCATCAGGATCTCCACCGACAGCTTTCTTCTGAGCGATAACGAGGGCAATATTATATTCGTCAACGATGCGACCATGAAGCTGCTGGAGTCCGGCTCCAAGAACGAAATAATCGGCAGGAACATTTCCTCCTTCATAAGCGAAGGGGAGTTCAAGGAGCTGAGCAGGGCGGTACGTTACAACCAGGGGCAGATCAAGAGCGTGGAGCACCGGTTCGTGACCTCGACGGGACGGACCATACCCGTCGAATCCAGCATTGCAGTCATGAAGGACAGCAACCGCCAGGATATCGGCCTTGTTTATATCACGCGGGACATAACCGAGCGCAAGAGGGTCGAGGCCGAGATCGTACAGTACCGCTACCACCTGGAGGAGATCGTCGAGGCCCGCACCGCCGAGCTGAACCAGAGCATGGGGAAGCTCCGGACAACCCTGGACGGGATCGTCGTCTCGATGGGATATGCGCTGGAATCGAGGGACCAGTACACGGCAGGCCACCAGCACCGCGTGGCCGAGGTCGCCTCGGAGATAGCCCGGGTCATGGGCCTCCCTGATAACACGATAGAGGGGATCCGCATGGCGGGCCTGATTCACGATATCGGCAAGATATACGTACCTTCGGAGATATTGAACAAGCACGGGAAGCTCGACGAAGTCGAGTTTATGCTCATCAAGAAGCACCCGCAGGTTGGATACGACATACTGAAATCGATCGATTTTCCCTGGCCGATCGCGCAGATAGTGTACCAGCACCATGAAAAGATGAACGGATCAGGATACCCCCGGGGGCTGAAGGACGGGGAGATACTGCTCGAGGCCAAGATCATATGCGTCGCGGACGTCATAGAGGCGATGACGATCGACAGGCCCTACAAGGGCGGGGTGGGCATCGAGGGCGCGCTCGAGGAGATCGAGAAGAACAGGGGCGAGCTCTATGATCCGGCGGTTGTTGATTCCTGCATGAGGCTCTTTAAGGAAAAAGGCTACCGGTTCACCTAACAGTTTCCTGAAAAACTCCATCCATGGAGTTTTTCAGGGTCGGTTTTGAGAAGTGAATTCTTAAAACCTCACATTTTTCTCGGCAAGCGCCTCGAAAAATAGCGGTACATCCTGCACCGCATTAGCAGTTTGCTGCTTTTCGGCAAACTGCTAATCTTTCCAGTTGCTTACCGCTTCTACGATCAGCCGCACGCCGAATCCGGTGGCGTTCTTGGGACGGTATCCGCGCGGTTTGGAGTTTCGCGCCGTGCCTGCGATGTCGATATGCGCCCATTTCTTCGTTTTAACGAACTTCTTCAGAAACATCCCTCCCATGATGGTCCCCGAGTTCTTTTCAGCTGAAATGTTGCTGATGTCCGCTATGTCAGACTTAAGGTTTTCCTCGTAATCCCTGTGCAGGGGGAGCCTCCAGATCGCCTCGCCGGTCGAGTTGCCGGCGTCCTCCAGGAGGCGGGCCAGGTCGTCGTCCGTTGTCATGTATCCGGCCAGGAGCTCGCCGAAGGTGACCACGCAGGCGCCGGTGAGTGTCGCGATATCGACGATGCACTCCGGCTTCAGCCGCTTTTCGGTGAAGGCGATGGCATCCGCGAGTATGAGGCGTCCTTCCGCGTCGGTATTGCCGATCTCCACCGTGGTCCCGTCGAACGCGGTGAACACATCGCCGGGGCGGTAGGAGTCGTTCGACAGCATGTTCTCCGTCAGGGGCAGCACGGCGTAAATGTTTTTCGGGAGCTTCAGCTCGGCGACAGACTTCAGGGTGAACAGAGCGGCTGCGGCCCCGGCCATGTCGGTGCGCATGTCCTCGATGTGCCCCGAGGGCTTGAGGTTCATGCCGCCCGAGTCGAACGTGATGCCCTTGCCGATGACCGAGAAAAATTTTTTGCTCCGGGGGTTGCCCCGGTACGCGAGCACGACGAGCGCCGGCGGCCGCCTGCTGCCCTTGTTCACCGCCAGCAGGAGGCCCATTTTCATCTTCTCGATCTCCTTAAGGCCATACACGGTGCAGGTCACGCCGGGCAGCCCGCCCAGCGCGCGGGCCTCGCGGGCTATGCCGAGCGGGTCCGATTTTTCGCTGATCTCATTGATGAGGTCGCGGCAGAGCAGCGTGTTGCGCGAGACGATCGCTACTTTTTTCAGAATTGATGCCGCCTTTTTCTCCCCGGTCAGGAATACCGCGCTTTTCAGGAGGACCTTCCCGTTGTCGCCGCTGACGGTTTTGTATCTGTCAAAACTGTAATTTGACAGGAACAGCCCCTCGGCAATCGCCTCGAGGACGTGTGCGGCGTCCAGTCCCTTGACTGCGGGCAGGAGAACGGTAACTGAGGCGATTGACCTCTCACGGCAGGGTCCGGTGGCTGCAGACGCGGAGCGGCGGAGAGACTCCATGTCGATCTCTTCCGTTTTTCCGAGCCCGCAAATGATGACCGCCGGCCTGCCGGCGAGCGGAATGAATATGGCCTCGGAGCTTTTGCCCTTGAAGCGGGAAAGATCAATGCTATCGGCCAGGAAGGACAGCTCGTCGGGGACGGCCGTACCGCGTTTCGCGTTTTCCCTTTCGGGCAGGAAAAGAAGAATGGTTTCGGATTTTTTAAAGCCGGTTCCGGCGCCGCGTGTCGTCAGGTTCATACGGTCCTCCTCGTTTAAGCCGTTATGAACCAGGACGCCGATTGATTCAAGGATTTTTTTCCCGCGAATGCGGTTCCGTGGCCCGGCCGGCTTCAGGGAACGACTTCGAAATCGATGAACATGCGGTCAACGTCCACGGCAGATAGCTTCACTCTGATAGCGTCGCCGATCCTGAAACGCTTGCCGTAGCGCTTGCCGATGACCGTGTAATCGTCCTCCTTGACGAGGTAATAATCATCGGTCAGGGCCCTGAGCGGGACCATCCCTTCCACCGGGATTTCCTTCAGGGTGACATAGAAGCCGTACTTGCTGACCCCGGTGATAACACCGGCGAACAGCTCGCCGACCCTGCTTTTTACGAGCCGACAGGCCTTGATCCTGTCGAAGTCCCTCTCGGCGGATTGGGCAACGCGCTCCTTCTCCGAGCTCCGGTCGCCGATGGCTACAAGCTCGGCGCGGGTATAAGGGGGCTTTTTGAGGTCGATAAGGCTCTTAAGGCACCGGTGGACCACCAGGTCCGGGTAGCGCCGGATAGGCGAAGTGAAGTGGGTGTAGTCCCTGAAACCGAGGCCGAAATGACCCTCCGGGTCAGCGCCGTAGTAGGCCTGCATGAGTGATTTGAGTATCACCAGGTTGATGACATGCTCGATGTCCTTTCCCGCCACATGCGCCAGTACCTCCTGGATACGGGTGCTGATATCGCCTGCCGCTTTGAAGGGGATGCGCAGCTGCTTGAGGAAGTTCTTGAGCTTGAGGAGCGAATCAGGGCTGATCTCCTCGTGGATGCGGTAGAGTGTCGGGACCTCGCGCTCCCGGAGAACACGGGATACCGCAACGTTGGCGGCAAGCATGAATTCTTCGATGATGTTGTTGCTGCGAAGGCGCTCCGCGTACCTGATGGCGACCGCAACGCCGTTCTCATACACGAGCTCGGAGTCCGTCAGGGCGAGTTCCAGGCCGCCCTGGCTCATGCGGCGGTTGTGGAGCAGGGTGGCGAGCTCCTGCATGAGGCGGAGCGTTTCCCCCAGTTGGCCCCGTTCACCGTCAATGAGCATCCGTTCCACAAGGTTGTAGGTGAGGCGACGGTTCACCCGGATGAGGCCGCGGGTGAACTTCTGACCGGTAACCGCGCCTGACGCGTCGATCTCCAGCTCCACGGTCATGGTGAGGCGGTCGAGTCCCTCGCGCAGGGAGCAGAGGTCGTTCGAAAGGGCCTCGGGGAGCATGGGGATGACGTTTGCGCCCAAGTAGTAGCTGGTGCCGCGGACGAGCGCCTCGCGGTCGATGGACGATCCGGGCGTGACGTAGGACGACACGTCGGCGATATGCACGAACAGGGTGTAGCGGCCGCCTTTTTTGGAGATGGAGATGGCGTCATCGAAGTCCTTGGCGGTCTCCCCGTCAATGGTCACGGTAAAGAGCCCGGTGTAATTGGTCCGGGGCGCCGTGTCGCGGGAGCTGAAATCGGCACCATCTGCACCCGGGTATGGGGCGCCGGGCTCCGGCAGCGAATGGCGGTTCACGATTCGGGCTAGATCGTAACGGTCGTCGTCCGGGGTGTAGGACTCGACAAGGGAGCATCGCTGGCGCTTCCGGTAGAGACCGTCTTCAAGTAAAATGAGCGCGATATGGCCCGGTTTCAGCTGCCCGTCCGGTACCGGGGAGGCAGCTTCCCTGGAACCGGGCACATCGAGGAGGAGGTAGACCACCTCGGCCTGTGAAACCGAGATGACACGGGCGAAGCAGGTCTTTTTTTCGCGCCTGAGCACCGACTCGACAACGCCGGCCGCCCGGCCGTTCTTGAAGTCGGTTATCCGCACGGTAACCCGGTCCGTGTCGTTCGCGCCGGAGGTGTCGTCTCTCCGTATGATTATCTCGTCGTCGTAGATCGTGGTGACGATGGCGTTACCGGTGGTGTTGGACCTGATCGTGCCTTCCACGCGGAAGGGGTGAATGCGAATGAAGCGGCTCTTCTCTCTTTTGAGAAAAAGGGCCGCCACCAGGCCGTCGAGCGTGGTTTCGATGACCGAGAGGTCAGCCTCCGGCGAGCGCCGTTTCGTCCTCTGGTTTCTCCCTTTACCGCGGGAAGCCGGCCCCTGCTTGAGGAGGCCGGCCACTATCTCTTTTTTGGTGAAGGCTCCGGATTGCGAGCTGATAAATGAAATAACGTGTTTCGAGGTAACCGCCATGGGAACGTCTACTGACTGCCCCCGTCCGGTTTCTTCTGCTGCTTGGATTCCAGTTTTTGTTTCGCTTCCGCTTTTATTTTTTCGATTTCCACTTTTTTCTCTTCAATGGTTTGCTTGAAATTCGCGATACGGTCGCGGATCTCCTTTACTTTCTGGTCGGAGACATTGATCGTGGTCGCACCTTCGTCCATCTGCGCAATGACGTGACGCCCCAGTTCTTTCTCCGCTATCCCCTGGTCAATCCTGAGCCGCTTGATGTCAAGGTTGAGCTTCGCGATCTTTGCGAGCTCTTCAGTCTTGTTGACGATGATCTCACCGTATTTGGCGAGGGTGTCGCCTGCGTCCTTGAGTATTCCCATGATTGTCTCCTTGGAAATATGATAGTATGTAGATACTAAATACGGCGGCAATTGTCAATAGAAATTGATAAAAAAAGCCCGCGTACTGCAACGCGGGCTTTCAGTTCTCTCAGAGCTTTGCGGCGAGCTTTTTCTGCGCCACTTTCGCCTCGCTTACCACGCGTTCAATGATCTGCTTTACCGACGGCGTGTCATGGATGATGCCGCTTACCTGGCCGATCGGGAGAACGCCTTTCTCGTTGTCGCCGTCCATCGTGCCGACCTGGAATGCGAAGAAGCCGTTCGCCATGCGCGCCATCTGCAGGGCTTTCTTTGGTCCCATCAGCATGATGCCGACCGCTACCTTGAGCCAGGGCATGCCGACGATGCCCGCTATCTTGCGCGAGAGGAACGCCGCGGTGATCAGGTTGAGCCTCTTTTTCATGAGCCGCTCGGAGCCTTTAGACTTCATCACGCGTGCGTACAGGCCGTCGACCTTGTTCGTGTACACGGTCTGGAAAGCGTCGATCTCATTGCTTTTTGCCTTCTGGGTCGCGTGCACGGGACTTTCCTTTGAGTTCATGAAGCGGGTCCCCATGGCGATGCCATCGGCGCCGAGCGCAAGTGCAGCCGCAAGGCCGCGCCCGTCTGCGAATCCGCCGGCCGCGATTATCGGGATCTTCACCCCGTCTGCCAGGGTGGGGATCAGGACCAGGGATGTCACGTCGCCGCCGTGTCCCGCGGCCTCGTGACCGGTCACCAGGAGGGCGTCGGCGCCGTCCTTCTGCGCTGCCAGCGCGTGCTTCATTGTCGTTACCGTGGCGATGACCTTGCCGCCGTAGGCATGGACGGCCTTGCAGATCCAGTCGCCCTTGCCGAGCGAATAGTTTACCACCGGAACTTTTTCCTCAAGGAGGACCTTGGCATTCTGCTCTGCCCCGGGGAAATAGAGCGTGACATTGGCCCCGAACGGGTTCTTTGTGAGCTTGCGCGCCCGCTGTATGTATTCACGGGTCTCCTCAGGCTTGAGAATGCCCGTAGCCAGTATGCCGAGGCCGCCCGCGTTGGCGACAGCGGCGACCAGTTCGGGTGTGCTTATCCAGCTCATGCCGGAGAGCACGATCGGGTATTTGATACCGAAAAGCCTTGTGATTTCTGTTTTCATTCAATTCCTCCGTCCGGTATCTTAGTATTCGCGCAGCACGTTGCTGGCTATGACGAGCCGTTGAATCTCGGACGTTCCTTCGTATATCTCGGTGATCCGGGAGTCGCGGTAGAACCGCTCGACCGGGTAGTCTTTCACGTACCCGTAGCCGCCGAAGATCTGTATAGCCTTGTGGGTAGCGCGGTGCGAGGTCTCGGACGCGAAAAGTTTCGCCATGGCGGCGTACTTGGAGTAGCGCTGGCGATCTCCGGTACCGATGAGGGCCGCGGCCTGGTATACCAGCAGGCGGGCCGCCTCAATCTCGGTGGCCATGTCCGCTATCATCCACTGCAGCGCCTGGTTGTCGGCAATGGGCTTGCCGAACTGCTTGCGGTCCTTCGCATATACAACGGCCGCGTCAAGGGCCGCCTGGGCGATGCCGACCGCCTGGGCGGCAATCCCGACCCGGCCGCCGTCGAGCGTATGCATGGCGATCTTGAAGCCGTCGCCGCGCTTCCCGATCATGTTGCCTTCCGGTATCTTGCAGTTGTCGAATACGAGCTCGGTCGTGGAGGAGGCGCAGATCCCGAGCTTGTCCTCGGTCTTGCCGACGCTGAAGCCGGGGGTGCCTTTCTCGATGAGGAAGAAGCTCAGCCCCTTGTGGCCGATACCCTTGTCCGTAATGGCCGTAACGACGGCGACCTGGGCCGGGCCGCCGTTGGTGATGAAGTTCTTGGTCCCGTTGAGGACCCAGCTGCCGTTTTCAAGCACGGCGGTCGTCTTGGTCCCCGCCGCGTCGGAGCCGGCTTCCGGCTCCGTGATGCCGAAACAGCCGATGTATTCGCCCGTGGTCAGCTTGGTCAGGTATTTCTGCTTGAGTTCTTCGGAGGCGAAATAGTAAATGGGGGAAAGACAGAGCGAGTTGTGGGCGGACACGATGGTTCCGGTGGCAGCATCGCCGCGCGATACTTCCTCGACCGCGATGGCGTAGCTCACATAATCCATGCCGGCCCCGTTGTACTTGTCCGGGTAAACGATACCCATGATCCCCATCTCTCCGAGCTTCTTGACGTGCTCCATCGGAAACTCGTGGGTCCTGTCATAATGTTCGGCCTTGGGCTTGAGTTCGTTCTCGGCGAATTGCCGGACGGTATCTTTCAGCATCTGCTGTTCTTCGGTAAGTTTGAAATCCATGATGCACCTCTCCGTGAATGATTATGATTGCCGTTCATTCCCCTACATGACCGGTTACTGTCCGGACAGGTCCCTGGAACAGCCCGTTTCCCGGACTCACTGGCGCGATCATGTCGCGAGGGAATGGCTTGAAAATCAATTTTTACTATCTTTTATCTGCTTGTTTTTTGTCAAGGCGAATAACGGTATGCAGGAGCAAGAATTAAGGGTGATTCGCCAAAATTATGTTGAAAATTATCATGCCCTTGATTCTAATCGTTTAGTGCGGCGACGCGGGCCGGCATTATAAAACGCATGAAAATCCGTCCCGTGCGAAAGAGCGGCGACAGCAGGCGAGGCGACATGAAGAAATGGCTGATTTTACTAATATTTCCACTGATATTGACTGACTGTTCATTCTGGAAGTCGACGACTCTAAACCCCAAGAGGGTAGCCTTTATCAGTAATGGAACAAAAGCAGGCAACGTATCGATAAAAACAGACGAATACGGGCTGGAAGATCTATCGGTCGGCATCAGCATATATGATAACAACATATGCGTGGCCGATAACGAGCTCCGGCGCGTGCAGGTTGTGAAACCAAACGGTGATGTTGAGCTTGTTATCGGCTCTATAAAAAATCTGAACACGAACGATATACCGGCAGAGAGCTTCAATTTTGGCACCATCGGCAATGTCGCCATGGACGAGGACGACAACGTCTATGTGCAGAACAAGTTCTCCCAGATCCGGGACTCGAAAGCGCAGGGCGACGCCGGGACCGACAGCATCGATTTCTCGCCCTCATACATCCTGGTGTTCAACAAGAAAGGCGAGCTGCAGTATACCCTCGGCCAGAAAGGAACGCCGGACACGCCGCTGTATCATATCGAACGCCTGGTCGTGGATTCGAAGAACAGGCTGTTCGTGATTTCCCGCTCATCGGATTCATGGACAATCTATCGCTTTTCCGGGAAGAACCGCGATTATTACATTAACTTCAACACACTTGATTTCAGGGACCGTGACGAAGGCAATGTATACGAGGGAAAGATCGACAACATCAAGGTGTACAGCACCGGAGACAGCCTGCTTATTTCCGTGTCCTATTATCATGGCACCAGGCTGAAGTACATAAAGATTTTCGAGTTTTCGATCACGGCCGGGAAGCTCGAGAAGACCATCATGGAGATCCCGGACCCCAAGAACGTGCTGTTCGATATCATCGATGACAAGTACATCTACCTGTGGAACGTCAGCAATGACGAGCCGAAATTCGAGGTAGCGAACCTGGACGGGAACATCATCAATAACGTTTACATGAATATGAAAATCAAGCGCAATTACTATTCGAGAATACTGCTCGATGAAGCGGGCGGTATTTACTCCTATCATGTGCAGAAGAACGGCATCGAAATAATGAAATGGGAGTAGCCCCATGAAAGTCGTCACCGCCGGGGAGATGCAGGAGATCGATCGTATAACGATCGAGGAGAGAGGGATGCCCGCTGCCGTGCTGATGGGAATGGCGGGCCGCGCCGTCGCGGATAAGGCCGCTGCCGTGCTCCCGTGCGGCGGGCGTGTCGCAATCCTGTGCGGGACCGGCAATAACGGCGGCGACGGTTACGTGGCCGGCTACTACCTGGCGCACGAAGGCTTTCATGTAGACCTGTTTGCGGTCGGCGCGGAGGACAAGCTCTCGGACACGGCGCGCGTGTTCCATGAACTGTGCGGGAGGTCCGGGATCGCCATCAGCTCCGTCGGAACCGGCGCGGATCTCTCCGGCCTGGACCTCGATGGATATGACTGTATCATCGACGCGCTGCTGGGGACCGGTTTCAGCGGTGCGGTGCGCGGTATTACAGCGCAGGTAATACGGGTTATCAATGACTCGGATTCATACGTGCTTTCGATCGACGTTCCCAGCGGCCTCGGCTCGGACGGCAGGGCGCCCGAAGGAGAGGCGGTCATCGCGGACAGGACCGTGGCCATCGGCCTTCCCAAGATCTCGCTGGTAACCTATCCGGGCAGGAACTATGCCGGCGAGCTCACGGTCGCGGAAATCGGTTTCCCGCCATCGCTTACCGCGTCCGACAGTCTTAAAACCGAGCTGATTGACGGGGACTTTTTCTGTAAAAACGCCATAAACGGGATAGAGTCAGAGTACGCGGCGCGCGCCGATACGCACAAGGGAGAGCGGGGGCATCTGATGCTGGTCGGTGGGTTTGACGGGATGGAAGGCGCGATCATGATGGCGGCCCGCGCGGCTTTCGAAACCGGCGTGGGCATGGCCTCGCTCCTGACCACCGAAGCAGCCAGGCGCATCATCGCGGGTACGATCCCCGAGCTTATAACCACGTCGCTGTCGCCGGACCTGGACACGGCAGCGCCCGATCCGGTCGCGATTAGAGCCGCGCTTGCGGACCTGTTCGAGAAAAAGCGGTTCGGGGCGGTGCTCGTAGGCCCCGGCATGGGACGCGGCCCGCTGTCGCGTGCCGTGTGCGAGGCGCTTTTCTCTTTAACACGGGATTTCGGGATCAGTCGGATCCTGATCGACGGGGACGGCCTGTTCCACTTCGCCGGGTTTTTGAAAAAAGGGAAGCCGGACCCCTCAACCCATATCATAATAACGCCGCATTTCAAGGAAGCTTCGATTCTTTCCGGGATGTCCGTGGAGGAGATCCGGAATGACAGGCACGGATCAGCGGGCCGCATGGCGCTGGCCCTTTCCTGTACCACGGTACTGAAAGGCCCGTCGTCGATCGTAACGGACGGTGACCGGTTCCTGATAAACACTACGGGAAATCCGGCCCTTGCCGCCGCCGGCTCGGGCGACGTGCTCTCGGGTATCATTGCTGCGCTGATGCTGCGGAGGTTCTCGCCGCTCCATGCCGCCGGGTACGGCGTATGGATCCACGGCAGGGCGGCCGACCTGTGCTGCACAGAACAGAACACGGATATAATCAAGTCGACGGACCTGTTACGTTATATACGCGCGTCAAAATGCATGTCCGGGCCACGGGCCCGGGAGGAGATAACCGGAGATAAATGAAATCAAAAAAAGTGGAATCATACATTCCGCCCTGTCTGGAGTGCGGGAGCAGGTGCTGCCAGTACACGGCGATCGAGATTGACAGGCCGACGGCCAAAAACGATTTCGACAACATACGGTGGTACCTTTCGCATAAGAGCGTACACGTGTTTGTCGATCATGACAAAAAATGGCATGTCGAGTTCAGAAGCCCCTGCGAGAATCTGGGTGATAACCATCAATGCACCATCTACGATATTCGTCCCCGCATATGCCGCAATCATGGCAACCTGGAGGAGGAATGCGAATTCTTCGATTCTCCCTACCTTTATTATTTTAACACCCGGGAAGAATTTGAGGACTACCTCCTCGAACGGGGCATTGACTGGCGGATCAAGCCGAGAAAATCCCAAAAATGACAATTGTGCATTATTGTTTCATTTATTGATACATTTAATATTCAAAAAGTATCATCGATTTTTTTTGCTTGATATTTTTATTGATCTGTTCATCAATAATCAATAACGAAGTAATACTCAATGAAAAAGTAGACGCCCCCGAGCAATCAGCAGGGAGCGCTGCTAACCGAGATATACACAATAGCGGCGTAACATGGCAAGATAAACTTCTTTTCATGTAAGAGAGAATTGCGAACCCGGCTGATAGACTAAATTATACGGAGGGGCGCATGATGAAACGGTTTATTTTTTCACTGACCTGTTTGGCGGTTTCTTTCTGTTTTGGTGTTAGTTCTTTTGGCGCTGACGAAGCGTCCGACAAGGACTTCATGACGCCAAAGAAGGTAAAAAAGCCTTACCAGCACCTACTTGTTCTGGGCGATGATTTTCACGTAAGCGACGGCACGAACATGCAATCGCCTATCTTTGCGTATTTCTGGTTCGGGGAGAATTTCAAGAACCCGGACCTCTACACGCAGGTCACCGTCACCACCACGAGAATATACGCCATTGCCGCCTATAAAACCGACCGGGTATATACCGGCGTCAAGCCACTTCTGGAGCACAGCACTTTTGCGGGCTGGCGCTCGTACAACAGGGGATACCTCGACCGGGGCAGGTCGATCAAGGGAAACAATGTCGGGGCCAGCGTGTTCTTCCAGTACAACTGGCTCCGGATCCTTTCCACAAGGATCTATCTTCATCCCTCGTACCATTTCTACCGGTTTCCCATCATTTCCAAGAACGACAGCAAGATTATAAATATCCCGAACAATCACTGGCAGGTCAAACCGGGTGCCGAGCTGATTCTGAGCGACCTGGAACAGACGGACCTGAACCGTGTCCTGCACGGATACCTGTTCCGGGTCGAATACCAGTACGCGCGAAAGATCGGGTACGGCACCTGGTATGACTATGACCGGATGTGGTTCCGCGAGCGCTATGACGGAGTCTGGCTGCCAGGCGGTTACGGGCCTCCGTACACGCTGGGCACCTGGTACCGTTCTAAAATAAGGGACACTCACAGGCTCTATTTCAACACGGGCGGGTATTACAATTTCAAGGGTGATTACAACATCCTCCTGGATATTTACGGCGGGTTCTTTACCGGTGTCGACCGCAACAACGCGGAGCAGATTGGATACAGCCAGGCCGACCACGCAGTGATGCCCGGTTACTTCAACACGGAATTCCAGAGCGCTTTCTACCTGATCGCGCGCCTCCAGGTCGGGATCCCGCTGCCGTTCTGGGGGACACGGATTCAGCCGGGCTTCAACGTGCTGTATATGCCCAAGACGAACGATGTCATTGGCATCGGAAGGAACAATATCACGAACTGGTGGCTCAAGGGCGGATACCCCGAGCGTTTTTACAAGAGCGTTTCATGCCAGCTTTCGATCAAGCTCGGGAACCTGCTGCCCCTGTTCGTCGATTACGCATACGGCATTGACGCCGTGCGCGCGAATGCATCACACGAGGTCTATCTCAAGAAATACAGCCGCGGGAGCCATGAGTTCAAGGTGATGCTCGTCATGGGATTCGTCAAGAATGAGTAGCCGGGCAGCTCCGGCAGAAAAAATATCAGGGAGGTCTTTATGAAAAGAGTTGTTGTCTGTCTGGCGTCCATTGCGGCGATCAGCATCATGTGGGTCCAGGCGTACAGCCAGGATGCTGATAAAATCACGGTCAAGGACATGGACCCCCGCGAAACGCACCAGGAATACAACCATATCCTCGCCCTTGGCGTGAATCAGCCTTTCAGCAAGGGGTCCAACAATCTCTCGCCGCTGATCGCCTATTACTGGTTCGGCGACAATTTCAAGAACCCGGACCTGTACACGCAGTTTACGTTCACAACGACCCGGATATTTTTTATCCTCGGCTACAAGACCGACAGGGTATATGCCGGCGTGAAGCCCCTGCTTGAGCACTCGACCTATTCGGCGTGGCATTCCTTCAACCGGGGCTACAATGACGAACGGCGCGAGTTCGGCGGGAACAATGCCGGAATCGGCGGTTTCTTCCAGTATAATTTTTTAAGAATACTCTCGGCCCGGATAAATTTTCACTCTTCCTATCATTTCTACCGGTTCCCGATCCTCACCCCGAACGAGAACAAGTACGTCAACATGCCGCACCGCCACTGGCAGCTCAAGCCCTGGATCGAGCTGCAGCTGAGCGACCTTGAGGAAAAGAGCCTCACGCGGGTGCGGCACGGCTATCTGTTCCGCGTGGAGTATCATTACGCGCGAAGGATCGGGTATGGAACCTGGTATGATTATGACCGCCTTGGGACCAGGGAAAAAATCAATGATACCTGGGCACCACTCTATCCCGGGGCCGGGAATATATCTACGAAAGGCGTCTGGTACAAATCTAACATCAAGGACACGCACCGCTTTTATTTCAGCGCCGGCGGTTATTACAACTTCAAGCATGACATCAATCTCCAGTTTGACATCTACGGCGGGTTATTCACCGGAGTGGACAGGAACAACGCTGAGCAGATCGGGTATTACCAGGCAGATTATGCAATCATGCCCGGATATTTCTGCGCCGAGTTCTTCCATAATTTCTATGTGATATCACGCCTGCAGATCGGCCTGCCGATCCCCTTCTGGGACGCCCGCATACAGCCGGGTTTCAACGTGCTCTACATGCCCATTACGAACGAGGTTATCGGCATCGGGCGCGGAGCGGTCACCCGGCAGGATCTTGTCCAGCAGTATCCGCGCAGGTTCTATACGAGCGTATCCTGCTCGTTCTCCCTGCTCCTGGGCAACCTGCTGCCGTTTTTCGTGGATTATGCCTATGGTATAGATGCGGACCGGACGAAAGCAGCGCATAAATTATATTACAGGTCGAATAACAAGGGCAACCATGAGCTCCAGGTGATGGTCCTCATGGCCTTTGACAAGAACGAGCCGGACAAGAAATAATGGTGCGGGCGACTGGAGAAAACCCTTTCGCCTGACCAATGGCTTTGAATGACACAATCCCGCTTTATTTCAGGAGGAGGCACTTCAGCTTGCCTCCTCCTGAAAGAAGCTTTTTCCCACTCATTATAGATTAACCTGGCAGTTCAACACGCACGAAAATAGCAATTACAGGCCTTAAAACCTCTGAAATACTCACTTAACTATAAAGAAACAGGGATATTATACCGATTTTTAAAACATGAAAAAGTATGTTTTCATTGGAATTGTTGTTTGCGTATTGGGCGGGATTTCCCTGGTATTATATGCAGGCCTTGCTTCGGATTCCGGGGTCGACGAAGCGGTTAAACTGGAGGATGCCATCATCATCCATGGTATAGAGATGGATTCTGAAACACCGGTTGCCGAAAACGAAGCGGAAGGCGAGGGCAGGATAATAATTGACGACTCCTTTGACGACACGATCATCGATTACGACCGGGTGAAGCAGCAGAAGGGCAAAACGGTCATCTCGAAAAATGAAATGAAGGAGTTTGACAGGCTCCAGGCGAAGGACAGGCGCTGGCACCTGTGCCGGTACAGGATCCGCAAGAATGACAACCTCTGGAACATTGCCCGGCGGTTCGGCGTACACCAGCACCTGATAATCAGCATCAACAGCATAGATGATCCGGACAAACTGAAACCGGGACGCTTCATCAACGTGCCGAGCAGGCGCGGCATCTACTATAAAGTCCTGAGAGGCGATACCGTATCGAGAATTGCCGGACGATACCGGATAGCCGGGAAAAACATCATCGCCCATAACGGACTGACGGGCCGGTTCCTGAAGCCCGGGCAGAAGCTCTTTCTCCCCGATGTGCGGGAGAGCGATGCCCGGATAGTAACGGCACGGACTGATAGCAGGAAGAAGGGCGCGGCAGTGGTAGCTTCCATCCCAAGGATATTCACCTGGCCCATACGGGGTCGGATCACCTCGGGCTTCGGTACCAGGGTGGATCCGTTCACCCGTGACCGCCGCTTTCATTGCGGTATAGATATCAGCGCGAATGTCGGAACGCCGATACGCGCGGCCGGAAACGGAAGGATCATTTTCAACGGATGGAAGCCCGGTTACGGGAAAGTGGTCATCATCCGGCATGAGGGCGGGTATATCACGGTATATGCCCACAACAGCAGAAACATGTCTCCGGTGGATAGCGAAGTCAGCCGGGGAGATGTCATAGCATATTCCGGCATGACCGGTGCGGTGACCGGGGCGCACGTACACTTTGAGGTGCGCAAATACGTCAATCCCCTAAACCCGATGAGGTTCTTAAAGTAAATGAAAAAGACAACAGCTATCATAGGGGCCCTGATTATCACTGCCTCTGCAGCGTACGCCAGCATGAAGATGGAGGAGGGCTTCGAGCGTATCACGGTCTTCACAAGTCAGACTGACAAGGAAGGCTGGACCGCGGTTCTCAAGGGAAAAATCGTTTCGTACTCTTCAAAGGACGAATTTGACCAGGAGGACCTGATCGGGAGCTCGCAGGAGAAAAGCAAGGCAACGGTCAGGCTATACAACAGGGAAGGCGTCAGCGAAGGTAATATACTGTACGTCATCAATGATAAGAATCTTATCGTCGCGAAAATGAAGGTCAGGACTGTGTTTAAAACCGTCTCTTTCGGGGATATGCTTGTCGGGTACGGGAACTTCAGACTCGGCTCAGTCGGCGACAGGGTCATACAGAAGGCCGAGGACGAAAACGCGAAATACGCGTATATATACAAGGCCCGCGGGGACTATTATGACAATACAGGCGGCGAAGGTGAGGCGATACGGGAATACAAGGAAGCACTCAAGCTCGATAAAAACAATCCGGAAGCGCATCTCGCGCTCGGCATGATATACCTGAAGCAGGGGCTTGACCAGTTTGCCATCAAGGAGTTCCAGGAGAGTTACCGGAACATGGCCAGGTTGTACGACAAGAGCGACAAGTTCCAGCTCCTGGAGAACATGGCCCAGGTCAGGTATCGCGAAGTATACGAGTCGTTCCTGCCCCAAAAGCTCAAAGACAAGTACCGGGATGAAGGCAAGAAATACTGCGGCGAGGCGCTGAGGATTAACCCGGCTTCAGAGAAGATCAACTACCTGCTTGGCGTATTTCATTACCGGTCCCCGAATCCGGATGATAAGATCGCCCGTGACTATTTCCTGAAGGTCATTGAGATCAATCCCCTGAACGCGGACGCCTTTGTCTCTCTTGCCGAGCTCTATTACAGGCATGAAAACCAGGGAAAGGCGCGGCTGTACGCCGAGAAGGCCCTTGAGGCCGATCCAACCAATCCCCGGGCGCAAAAGATGGTTAAATATCTGGATTCAAAGCTTGAAGTGAAATGATCCCTGAGCGGAACCGGATGGACATTCCTCCTGTTCCGCTCGGTTCGCCGATAAACCGGAAGCCTTCCGGACTTAATCTTCTTGACATTTTCCACTCGTGAAAATATTCCTATAACCTGTAGGATGTTTTATGATTATCTATACGCTATTATTCTGCCTGCTGACTTCGTTCGCCCTGCATATACTCATCATAGTCATGTATGTAAAGAACAAGCAGAATATATACCTGTTCTGGTTCATTGCTACCGTTGCACTCAACATGGGGATTGCCCTCGCGCTGATAATATTGGCGTTGACAAAACCGCACCTTATACGGCAGTTAAACCTCAAATATTTTTTCTGGCTGCTTTCGGGCTTCGTAACGATATTGCTGCTCTGCGTGAAAGTGGCCATATTCAGGAATGTGTACAGGCGGGCCAAGGACCCGAAATGGTATCATGTTAACTACTTCGGGAAAAAAGTATACGATAAAGGAATCGTCAGGCAATCAGAGTTCCTCGGGGTATTCCTGTCGCTCCCGTTTTTTCTGATTATAGGGGCGTTTTTCGTATCACGGCTTATATCTCTGATACTGTTCGGACATATGTAATGAGTGGGTGAAGAGCGTGAAAGTACGTATACAGGACATTAAGATTAAAAACCGCATCCGGATCGATACCGGCGATATATCGGACCTCATGGAGTCGATCAGCAAATTCGGTCTATTGAACCCGATTACGGTGAGCGAGGATTTAGAGCTCCTGGCGGGGTTCCGCAGGCTGGAGGCGTGCAAGGGGCTCGGCATGACTGAGGTTGAATGCAACGTCGTCAATGTTCAGTCGAAAATCGACAGGCTTTTCATCGAGGCTGATGAAAACCTGACACGGAAGGACCTGACCGTGCGCGAGATCGAGAGGTACGAGGACGAAAAGCGTTACCTGCTTGCGCATGGTTTACAGAAGATACTACTCTGGTTCATCCGTATCTTCAAGATGATCGTGTCCTGGATCCGCCGGAATATACTCCGACGCGCCTACTAGAAAATCTCAGCGTGTAAGGCGCGATATAACCTCGACATGTTGCGTGCAGGGGAACATGTCCGCGAGCATTAGTGTTTCCAGCCGATAGCCGACGGCGATAAAATCCTTGACGTCCCGTGCAAACGTGGACGGGTTGCAAGATACATACACGATTACTCGGGGCCCCATTACCAGGATAGTTTTCCTGGTATGCCTGTCAATGCCCGCGCGGGGCGGGTCCATTACCATGACCCGGGGCTCCAGCCTGCCCGGATGGAGCCGCGAAGAGTGCCGGGCTTCGAAGTCGACATTGGTAATGCCGTTCTCCGCCGCGTTCATCCTGGCGAATCGGATGCTTTCAGCATTTATATCGATTCCATGCCCATGTTTCGATACTCGCGCGAGCGGGAGGGTGAAAAACCCGACACCGCAGCCTATGTCGAGGAACGTGTCTGCTTTATCGCAGCGGGCGAGTGAGACAACATGCTCGAGCAGGGCGCTCCGGAGAAAGCGGTTTGCCTGGAAGAACTGATCGATGCCCCTGGAGAAGGAAAGTTCCGCTTCGCGCTCCCGTACCAACGGGTCTCCATCGAACGATGTAACGACGGCGCCGGAACAATCAACAGCCGCCCGGTAATCGTCAGGCGGCGCGTCAATATGCATGAGACGTTCATTGACAGCGTTGTCAAGGAGGAGGCAGCCGGTCTCGGCAATAGGGACGATATCGTTCGTGCCTCTCCGGAAAAACCCTGATACGCCGCCTCTGGCCTTGATCGATGCATGGCTCCGGTAGTGAAATCGATCTTCATGGATAACGACAGGCCCGGGAATGCTATCGGGGTCCAGCCCCGCAATCCTGGCCAGGCTGTCCATGAGTACGTTCTTCTTGAACTCCAGCTCCTTTTTGTACGGAACGTGGAGGTAAGAGCATCCGCCGCACCGGTTGTACAGGGGGCAGGCCGGTATGACCCTGTCTCCGGGTCCCGAAATGACGTTTTCTATCTCGCCGGTGCAGTAGTCTTTTTTTTCCGAAAGTATCCGGACCGTCACGGTTTCACCGGGGACCGCATTGGGGACAAGAACGGCTTTCCCTTCATGACGGCCGAGAAACAGGCCACCGAAAACCGCCTTTTCAATTTCAATTTGCAGGATCCTGGCCTTGCCGGACATACGCATCCCGTTTGGTATATTGTTACTCAGGTCATGCCCCGCCTTAAGGGGCTCCATTTTTAAGACCGTGTCAGGATTCAGGGCAAAAATCTATTTGACAATCACCTGTTCCTGGCGTTTTATCACTATGTAATCGGTAAAGTAACAAAATCAGTCAATCCCTTTCCGATAATTAATGCCAGAGAAGATGTAAAAACATGCCAAGAGTCCGGTCATTTATGAAGATTATCACGTATATTATGCTTTCTCTCCTGCTCGTGTCAGTGTTTGCATGCTCGAGAAGCGGCAAGAAGGAAAAAGAGCCCAACAATTCCTTTGCCACGGCAGGTGACATTTCTCTGGACGCCAGGTTTACGGGGTTCATGGATACGCCCAATGACAGGGACTTTTACCGGCTCATCGTTGACAAACCCGGGGTAATCGACGTGAATTGCTCGGGGGTCAAGGGAATTAACCTTGCCGTGAAAGTATGGAAAGGCGAGGAGGAGCCCAGGCTTTTAAAATGGCTCGATGATAACAGGAAGTCGTCGCCGGAGCGGCTGGCAAACCTGGGAGTGATCCCGGGCACATATTATTTCGAGGTTCTTCAGAGCGACAGGGACACGAGAAAGGCCAGTTCCGAATCGGCCTACGAGCTCGAGCTGAAAAGCAGGGAGGCCATTTCCGAGGAATCCGAGCCGAATGACTCGAAGGACGAGGCTGACAGCATCCACCAGGACAGGGAGATAACCGGCTTCTACTCCCCGGCCTACAACCGCCTTAACAACAATACCGAGAACCTTCACCGTGAGGAAGACTGGTTCGTGGTGGATGTCGTGCTCGGCTCCGACATGCCCGCGCTGATCACTGTCTCCCTGTCAGGCGTGACGGAGATCAATGCCATTCTCTCGCTGTACGATGCTGATGATAACCTCATTGCAACGGCCGATAACGGCGGAGCGGGCGAGCAGGAGACCATAACCGGAGCCGGCATCCAGAAATCGGGCAGTTATTATATCGTGGTCGCCTCGAAGGGCTACACCGTTAACAATGACGAGCCCTATACCCTTAAGGTCGCGATGCTCGAGCGCGACTCTGGCGTCGAGATGGAAAAGAACGACGATTTTGATTCCGCCAACGGTATCGTGAACAATGTCATAACCGGAAAGATAAACTCCCGGAAGGACCGCGACCTTTTCTTGTATACGGTGGCCAGGCCGTCGGCCTTCAGGATAGAACTCCGTCCGGCGGATGACATGGACACGATATGCTCGATTTACAGTAAAGACAACGAAAAAATAATCGATATCAACAACTCCGGGTCCGGCAGGAAGGAGGTTTATCCGAACTTCTTCACGGATAAGGACTTTTACATAGAGGTTTCAATGCGGTCCCGCGACTCCCTGCCGACAGGTGAATACGTCCTGTCAATTACTCCGCTTGAAGAGACGGAAGGCATGGAGCGCGAGCCAAACAATGATACGCCACAGGCCAACGGCATCAAGGGGAATGCGATATCCGGATTTACATCGTTCAGGGGGGACAAGGACTACTTCAGGCTTAGCTATGATTCCCGCGTCAAGGAACGATTCGAAATACGAAGCGGCCGGGGCGGTGAAATCCGGGTCTCCGTAACGGACCCGCTCGGGTATATTATCAAAACAGTAGATGTCAAGGGAGATAAAAAAGCGATATTCAGCGAGATGATAGACAAGAAGGGATACATCCTCGTGGAGTCGCTCACAGAAAGCTATGACTATCCCTATACGATAAACCTGAGAGGTGGAGAATGATGCGCGGTGTACCTCTGGCGGCATTGTGCATGGCGGCCCTGCTGATAGCCGGATGTGCGACGACCGGAACGACGGGAGTCAAGACCATAACCTACAAGAAGCCGGATGCCTATAATTTCCGGTTCATCGGGCTCGATACGGAGATTGACGATCCCTCCAGGGACCGTCGGTCGTATTACAAGATATTCATCGACAAGTCGGAGGAGGGCAGAACGACCACGGGCCTCGAGTCGCAGGAAAAGTCGTGTGACGCGATGCTCCAACCGAACCGGCACCTCGTAACCGTGGAGAAATGGGTCCTGGATCAAAAAACGGGCCGGTACATCAAGCTGAACAATATTGAGCAGCCCAAGCCGAATTTCGTCTATTTTGACCTTCCGGAAGACAGGATCGTCGTTATAGAGATGAAGACGCTCGGGGACGGCACTTCGGAATTCGTGATCGATTACGAGTGCAGATAGGCGGGCGGTACTGCATAAGGAAAAAAAAGGCGAGGCCTCCAGGCCCCGCCTTTTTTGTTTCAATCAAAAAACCCGGTGTCCGGCTTCTCTTTCCGGGAAACCTTGCTGGCGTAGAAGCTCTTTACCACCGCGAGGGGAATGTCATATTCCTGGCGCGCGTTCCACATGATATATCCCTTGATGCCGGAATCATGCACGGCCTTCAACTGATCATGAATGTACTTGTCAAAGGGAATGCCGGACATCTTCATCTTGAACGCCTGGATATAGGCAACGATCTTGGCGTTCTTGGTTCTCAATTTGGCCTGGGTCGAGGTGACGTGCACGGCATAGTAAGGGTCAGCGTAGAACTTTTTACTCCAGGTGTAGTGTGAGGGATATGCCATGGGGCAGATGAGGTCCACGACCTTGTCGAGGCTTTCCATGTTCTGGCCGATGATATCGTCTTTATTCAATGGGATCCTGCCGAAAATGTCCGCCGCTATCCTCGCATTGTATTTCTTGACGCGGGCCCGGGCCATGGTGATGAAGTCTTCGACGAATTTATATCGCTGGCTGAAAGTGAGTTTCCTGGTGCTCCCCGAGTCATGGAACCTGATATAATCGAACTGGATTTCCGTGAACCCGTTCTTGCAGGCGTCTTCGGCAATGGCAATGCGGTCATTGAGGTAGCTCTGCGGTACTGGATAGTTCCGGAGGCCGTCAGGAAAGACCACGATGCGGGCGATGGGATGAATGCCGTTGTCCTTGCAGTATTTAACATGTGACGCGGGCACCATGCATTTAACGAATTTCGCACTCTGGACATCGAGCACCATGGCATTGATGTTAGCGGCTTTTGCCTTCCTGACCAGGCTTTTGAGCTTCTCGAAATTGTTCGCGGTTGCTACGTTGAGGTATATACCGCGGTAGAAATCCGGATACTTGTTAACGGTTTCTATCGTCCGGGAATCATCACTTTTCGTTTGAAAGAATTGTGCGACCACTATAGAATCATGAGCGTCGCCGAGCCGGGAGCTGAATATTGTGAATGGCAGGTTGCCCACCAGTAGAAAACCGCCGGTAAGTAACAGTAGAATGCCAATTTTTTTCATAGAAAACCTCACACTGAAATTTAATGGATAAAACTAATTATAATCGCCAATAAGTAAAAGATTTTTTTTCCCAGACTGAAAAAATAACAGGTTATGTCCCTGAAAAACACCACAGTTTCTTATCCGATTTTATGATCATTGATTAAAGGCCCATATCCGCGGCAAATAACCATCAGGCTGCAGGTAAGAATTGGCTCATAACCATGCAAAGATCTCTTTATAATAAATATCGACACCAACCCATAAGATTTAATATTTTTATAGACATTTATGCTAAAAAATATAAATAAAACTTTTAAGCTATTGACGTAAATACTATTTTTTATTATCTATAATAGTAAATAGTAAAAAGAGTCAAAATCTGCACCATACTTTCACAGGGATACCCCAGCAAGGATTCCGTAGAAAAGACCTGGTAATGGCTTTCCGGTTTGTAGCCGGATGTCATTAAGCTATTCTCATTTACCATACGTCGGTGCAAGAATATTTTTTCAACGGTGTTACTTTGTATATCCAACCTGAAACACTTGATCTGATAAGAAGCAGGGTTGTCATTCAGGATGTTATCAGGCGGTATGTCCCCTCGTTAAAGAAAAAAGGCAAGAATTACCTGGGCCTGTGTCCCTTCCATAAGGAGAAAACGCCTTCCTTCACGGTTTCACCGGACAAACAGATATTCTATTGCTTCGGCTGTCATACCGGCGGAAACATCTTTAACTTTATCGGTAAAATGGAACGGCTGGAATTTCCCGAGAGCGTCAGGTTCGTGGCCGACATGGTCGGTGTGGAGATACGGGACGAGAAACGGGGCGACACGAGCCTCAATGAGGCCCTCTATCGGCTGAATAACCTGGCCATGGGCCAGTTCCGTTCCTGCATAACGTCGCCGGCCGGCAGGAAGGGCATGGCTTACATAACCTCCCGGGGAATAACACCTGAAAGCATCGAGCGATTTGGCATCGGGTATGCGCCCGATTCGTGGGACTTCCTTTCCCGGACCATCATCAAATCAAAACGTGATGCAGAGCTTGCAGAAAGTATAGGGCTCATCCGGAAGAGCCCGAACAGGCCCAACAGCTATTACGACAATTTCCGGAACAGGGTCATGTTTCCGATATGGGACATCTCGGGCAATGTCATCGCGTTCGGCGGCAGGACTATCGGGGACGACACCCGCAAGTACATCAACTCGTCAGAGTCGCCCATCTTCAGGAAGAGGAGCATGCTCTACGGGCTGAACAGGGCCCGGGACTCGATCAAGGACCTCGACAGGGCCATCGTGGTCGAGGGTTACCTGGACGTGATCGGTTGCCACCAGGCGGGCCTTGAAAACGTGGTTGCACCGCTCGGAACGGCTATTACCGACGAACAGATCAAGATGCTGGGGCATTATTGTAACGAGATCATATTTATGTATGACGCCGATACGGCCGGCATGAAGGCGGCCATGCGTTCCCTTGACATAACGGAAGATACGAACATCAACGTCAGGGTTGGCATGCTCCCCGAGGACGACCCGTTTGATTATATCATGAAGAAAGGGCCCCGCGAATTCATTGCGGTCGTCGACAGGGCCGTCAGCCCGGTGGATTTCAGGATTGACCGCATCATGGACAATTTCCAGGTGCTCGGCCGTGTGAACACCCTGCTCAACCTGTTCAGCGTAATCAGGGAATTGAAGCTCGAGACCGAAAGAAGCGTATATTTGAAGAAAATCAGCACCCTCCTCGACGTGGACGAAAACTCGGTACGGGCTGACTTTAAAAACTATCTGATGAAGCAGCAGCCGCAAAAAAACGAAAATACACAAATTGTAAAAAATGAACAGTCAGATATTGTGACAAGGAGTTATCGGGATATAACGCGCCTTGTCTGCCAGTCTCCCAAGCTGATCGAGAAAGTTGTCATCGACTATCCAATTATTGACATCCCGGATGCTATTTCGCGTGAGATTTTGAAAAAGATATCGGAATTGTATTATAATGACCCCGAATTTACCATTGATAAAATATTTGACTTTTTTCAGAATGGCCGGGAAATGGATTTTTTGAATGAAATCGTCAATGCAGAGCATTCCGTGATAAACCCGGATGCCGCGTATACAGAAATTTATATCAACATGAAAGTGCGCGAGATTGACGATAAAATTGATAAGTATCATGCGATGCTCAAGTCTTCTGCCGGTGCAAATGCCAACATGTATCTGACTGAAATAGAAGTATTGCGCAGGGAAAAGGAAAAAATGCTTCATTATGTTTACAACAAGGTCTCGTAAAGCCGGCCCCGCAGCCGGTATGACGGCCCGATGAGCGTCAGATATCGCATCGTTTCTGATTGGTTAACAATAAACAAGGATAGGATTACGACATGAGTAAAAAAGAGATGACGCTGGATGCCGTTCCAGAAGTCAAGAAGCTGATCGAGCTGGGAAAACAAAATGGCGAAGTAACCTATGACGAGATCAACGACATTCTTCCGGACAAGCTGCTGAATTCAGAGAAAATCGACGATGTGTTCATCCTGCTCAACCAGCTGGGGATCGAGGTGGTCGAGGAATCGACCCGGAAGGACCAGAACCTGCCCGGGGTGCGCAAGAAAAGCAGCACCTCGGCGAAGAAAAGCGTCTCCACCCAGACGGAGACCTCGCATGTCGACGATCCGATCCGCCTGTACCTCAAGGAGATCGGGAAAGTTTCCCTCCTGTCCGGGGACCAGGAAGTCGATCTCGCCAAGCGGATAGAGGAAGGCGAGATCCTGATTGAAGAGACCGTGTACAACTCGACCCTCCTCATCAATGACCTGATAAAGAACTACTCCAAAATAAAAAGCGGCAAGATAAAGCTCACCGACGTTCTCAAGGTGAACCGGCTCTACTATTTTTCATCAGTGGACCTGGACAAGCTGGAAAAGAAGTTCCATGAGACGATGAAGGTCATCATCGAAGAAGACAACAAGATGATACAGGTCGGCAACAAGCTCAAAAAGGTAGACCCGGAATCCAAGAAGGCGGAGGAGCTCAAGGAGAAGATTGAAACGTCGCGGATGACCATACGCAAGACGATCAGGAACCTCGAGATCAATGATAACGAGGTGAACAAGCTTTCCGTCAAGATAAAGTCGATGGTCGCCAGGATACAGGAAACCTATGAGTTTTTCACCGAGATGGAAAACAAGTACCTCAAGGACCTCAAGGACCTCAAGCACCTCGCGCGCAAACTGGAAAAGGGAGAAACGATAACCAAGATAGTACGCGAGCTCGGGCTGAAGAACAAGGACGAGCTGCTCGACGTCATCAAGAACGTCAGGAACAACGAGCGCAAGATACGGAGAATAGAGCAGGAAGCGGGGGCCACGGCCGATGACATCATGGCCTGGGGCCAGCAGATTACCACGGGCCAGAAAAAGATTTCTATCGCCAAGAAGGAGTTGATTAACGCGAACCTCCGTCTCGTGGTTTCCATCGCGAAGAAATACGCGAACCGGGGCATGCATTTTTTTGATCTTATTCAGGAAGGTAACATAGGCCTCATCAAGGCCGTAGACAAGTTTGAATATAAGAAAGGATACAAGTTTTCCACGTACGCAACCTGGTGGATACGCCAGGCCATAACACGGGCGATTTCCGACCAGGCGCGGACCATCCGGGTTCCGGTCCACATGATCGAGCAGATCAACAAGGTTATGCGCGAGACCAGGCTGTTCCAGCAGGAGTTTGGCCGCGAGCCGAGCCCCGAGGAGCTGTCTGACCGCCTCGGGTGGGTCGTCGGCAAGGTCAAGGCGGTAAAAAACGTCGCACGCGAGCCGATATCCCTGGAGACGCCGGTCGGCGAAGAAGAGGACTCCCTCCTGGGCGATTTCATCGAGGACAAGGAGGTCGATTCGCCGGCCAACACGGCCGCCTACCGGCTCCTTTCGGAGCAGATAAACACCGTCCTCTCGACGCTGCCCGCGCGCGAACAGAAGGTCATCCGGATGAGGTTCGGTCTCGATGACGGATACTCGCACACCCTCGAGGAAGTCGGCTATGTCTTCAAGGTCACCCGGGAGCGGATCAGGCAGATCGAGGCGAAGGCGCTGCGACGGCTCCGCCATCCCACCCGCGCGCGCAAGCTGAAGGATTATCTGGATCATATGTAAGAGGCGGGCGTTGCTGCCGGATCTGACACTGACAGCCCGGTATAACGCGAGTACGTGATGGACCAGATCAAGAAAGTGGCCATTATCGGTGCGGGATCATGGGGCACCGCAGTGGCGAAAGACATTGCGGAATCCAAGCCGCACATATCCGTGCAAATGTGGGCGTACGAAAAATCGGTCGTTTCGTCCATTAACGAAACATGCGAGAATGCAGATTTCCTGCCGGGGATCAAACTCCCTCCGAACATAACCGCCACGAACAGCATGAAAGAAGCGGTGGATGATGCGCAGGCGGTCATTCTCGCGCCTCCCTCGAAAGTCGTGTATGACATTTCCCAGAAGCTTGCAGGTCTCATAAGCGGCGACGTTGCCGTCGGCTTCCTCACCAAGGGTTTCTGCAAGATACAGAACGAAGTCCTGACCATATCCCAGGCGATCGAGCGGGCA
Organism: Spirochaetota bacterium; assembly: GCA_029564515.1. Classification (GTDB taxonomy): domain Bacteria; phylum Spirochaetota; class UBA4802; order UBA4802; family UBA5550; genus RBG-16-49-21. The sequence continues at coordinate 159,737 of JAKQPV010000016.1, forward strand.
ATCCCGGTCCTTGCCGGGAAAGTCGTCGCCATTTCCGGCCCGAGCCACGCCGAGGAGGTTTCGCGCCGTTTCCATACCTGCCTGAACGTGGGCGGACAGTACGCCGAAACCCGGGCCGCCATGGCCCGTCTTCTGGACTCCGAATACGTCCAGTGCCGGGAAACGGAGGACATACGCGCGGTCGAGGTGGGCGGCACGCTTAAGAACCCGGCCGCTATCGCGGCCGGGATGATCAGCGCCCTGCCGCGGTGCGGTGACAACCTGTCAGGGGCCCTTATCTCGGAGGCGCTCCTCGAGATGATCAGGCTCGGCGAGCTGTTCGGCATAAAACCGGAGCGCATGATGGACATCTCGGGCCTGGGCGACCTGGTCGCTACCGCTCTGAGCGTGCATAGCCGCAACCGGCGTTTCGGGAGCGACATCGCCGGCCAGATCATGAAGAAGGGCTCGACGCTCAACCTGATGGACCGTATCATTCTGCGCCTCAGGCCGGAGAGCGTGATCGAGCGGATGAGCGAGAAGTTGCACTACCTCGCGGAGGGAGCGTATGCCATCGAGCCGCTGATAGAGCTCGCCGAAGCGAAAGGCGTGTCGATCCCGGTCTATCGTTCCCTGTACGAGGTGCTCCTCAACAAGAAGGACCCGTCCCTGCTGGTCGAGACGATTAAAAATCCTGACAGGTTCGATGAGCTGTATTTCAGCACGAAGATACAGATAACCAGCAGGAAGAAAGGGCTGGAAAAGATAAGAGGCAGGGCATTCCGGGAGCTAATCACCGCGCGTACCACAGAGGAGCTCCAGTTCCGGGAGAAGAACAGGCTGGAGGCGAAATCACCGGACGAAATCATGAAGCTCCTCAGGGCGGACCGGGACGCCGCCGGCAGGGGACGCATGGGGCAGGCTGAATTGCGGTTGATCGACGGGATCTCCCGCGACAACTATAACGACACTATCGGCGGGCTCGCAGGGATATACGCGGGCGAAGTAACCGATAACTATTCCACGGTATTCAAGTGGGCATGCTTCCTGTTAATTGGTTTTATAGAATTCCTGAATCTGTTCATCCAGAGGCGGGGAAAGATTACCCTGTCGGGAAGGCTTGACGAGATACGCAAGGCAGGCAAACAGGCCACGGTGATCTATGTGTCAGGTCACACTACGCCGTTCGATTCCCTCATTGCGGCCCTGACGATTTTCAGGAAAGGCATGCCGTTTCCGAGGTTTTTTATCAGCTCGGAGGCGGCCTCATCGATGAGCGCACGTGTACTGAAAATGTGCGGCGGCTTTGTCGTCGATACTTCACGGCTCGGGAACCCGGTGTACCGTGAGGTCATCCGCCAGTACATCTCGATAATAGCCGGCCACGGGGTGCCGCTCCTCTACGTCATTGACAGGTCGACCGGCGGGGACGAGTTCTTTTCCGCTGTTAAGGATTCGGTCTACAAGCACGGGGTTGAGCTCGCGATCGTTCCGGTGGAGCTTTCCTATCTCCGGAAACCGGCCGTTCTCGGCCTCGGCATCTCGGGAGTGAGCGGCATCCTTGCGAACGTGGTGCACCTGAATTTTTCGCGCCCGATCTATGTTTCGGAATACACGCGGGTGCCGCACATGATCGAGGGACTCCCCGGCATTATCGCGGGGATATGGGAAAAGGAGAAAAAAATATTTCCCCACTACGTGCTCTGCAAGATCCTCAGGGACAGGGGGTATTCGGTACGGCAGGGCGATCTTCTCGGCCTGGTTAAAAACTACCTCAACCGGTCAGCGCGGAGCTATGATTACAGCCCATCAAAGCTGACCCGGAAAGGCCTCCGGTTCCTTGAAAACAACGCTATTATACGGGTCGAGAACGGACAGATAACCGTCATAGATAAAGAATTGCTTTCCTATTATGCGGACGGGATTTCCTGACCGCCCGGGCCCGCACTTATACCCTGAACAGGTGCTCAAACGTGCCGAAGAGCACGTTTACCAGCTGCGCGCGTCCCTCCAGCGATCCGGACATCCCGTACAGCGCGCTGCTTTTCGGCTTTGTTCCGGCCGCGGACTTCGCGTAGCTGACGCCCGCACGGAGATCTTCGACCAGCAGGTCGGCAATGCCTGGCACCAGCGTCTGCGGTACCGTGATGCAGAAGTGGATTCCCGCCGGGTTTTGCAGGCCGTTGAAGCGCCAGCCCTTTGAGCTCAGGTAATCGTTGACATGGAAAATGTCGACCTGCTCCGAACGCATGCTTATGATGAATGTAGCTTTGCCGACAACCTGGATCTCCGGGATCGTCGCCAGGCCTTTTTTGATCTGGTCGGATATTTCCATGATGGCGCGTGCGGCCTCCAGGTATCCCTCCTGCCCGAGTGAGACCATCGTCGCCCAGGTCGAGGCGCTCAGGCCCCCGGAACGGCTCCCGGTCATAGACGGAGAGGCGTAGATGCCTCCCGGCCAGTGTGCCATCTGGAAGAACTGGTACCGTCGCAGCTTCAGGTTGCGGTACAGTACGACCGAGTTTCCCTTGAGCCCGTACCCGAACTTATGGGTATCCGCGGACATGGAGGTCAGGCCCGGCAGACGGAAGTCGAAAACCGGCACATCGTACCCCAGCTTTTCTATCCAGGGGAGGATGAATCCGCCGAGGCAACCGTCGATGTGGAAACCGAGGTCGTGCTCCAGCGCGATTTCCGACAGCTGCTCCATGGGATCAACCAGCCCGTACGGATAATTGCCGGCGCTGGCTACGATCGCGACCGTGTTTTTATTGATAAGCTTTTTCACCTCACCGGGTATGACCAGGTAATCGTCATCGTTGACCGGGGCGAGGACCATCTTTATCCCGAAATATTCGCCTGCCTTATGGAATGCCGGGTGCGCGGTGATGGGGAGTATGATCTCGGGCTCGGTGATCTTTTTTTCAATGCGGGCCCGGTCGCGGTAGACTTTCATGGGCATCATGATGCTCTCGCTGCCACCGAAGGTAACGGTTCCGCAGACCTCATCCTCGGGTTTTAACGCCCGGGGCGCATCGCCGTGCAGCATGGCCGCGGTCATCGCGACTACCTCGCTCTCGAATTTCGACATGCTCGGGCAGAGGTCCACCTGGAGTACGTTAACATGCGAGAAGAGCGAGAAAATCCTGTTGAGAAAGGCGCGGTGCTCGGCGCCGGCATGGTAGAACGTGCCGGATACCTTGCCGTTCTGCCATTTGGCATTTTCCTCTTCAGACATGGTCGAAAGCTCCCTGAATATATCCTCCCGGTCCCTGCCTGTGTCGGGAATACGGTCGTAGCTGGCGAAGCGTCCCTTGTAGGGCTTGAAGGGGTCAACGAATGAGTTTTTGTTTTCTGACATGTCTGAACCTCGTTCTGGATGATTATTTTCTGTTGAGAGCGGTGAATATTTTCTTGTTGCGGGTGAACAACTCCCTGAACTGGGTATAGAGTGCATCATACACCGGTCGCGTCGATGCGTCCGGCGTGTAGGTCTTCGAGATTTTCACCAGGTCCGGGAACTCCTCGTAACTCCGCAATCCCAATTTATTGAGCGCGAGGAGGGCCGACCCACGGAGCGTCGTATGTGTAGGGTCTTCAACCACGTTAATAGGCACGCCAAGAATGTCAGCGTGGATCTGGGCCCAGAGTGCGGAGAGGGCGCCTCCGCCGGCGAACCGGAACGAAGGGAAGGTGCGGCCGGTTAATTTCTCCGCATAGTGGAGCGTCCACCGGCTGTTGTACGCAAGCCCTTCCATGACGGCTCTCGTCATGTGCCCCCTGGTTGAGCTGAGGGACATGTTGAAAAAGCCGCCGCGAATGTCGCCGTTCTCTTCGGGGCAAATGGTGCCGTTCAGCCACGGCATGAATATGATGCCATCGCAGCCGGGCGGCGCTCCCGCGGAAATGGCATTGGCCTTTACGAACGCGTCATAGGGCATGGCCCCGGTGGCAAACTCGTCTTCGGCATACACGATGTTTTTGAGAAAGAACTCGAGCGCCTTCCCGCCGGTCCCCTGTTCCGCAAAAAGAAGATAACGGTCCCTGATGCCGCTCGGCATGGTGGTCATGGTGTGGAACAGGTCGGTTTTCTTGAAGGGGAGATGGCAGGTCAGCACGAGCGAGGTCCCGATGTAAATGATCCCGTCGAAATCCTGGATGGCGCCGGATCCGATAGCGGAGGCATTGGTGTCATACAGCCCGGCGATGACCGGGGTCGAGGGGGAGAGGCCGAGCTCTGCGGCGACCGAAGGAAGCAGGGGCCCGATCTCCGATCTGTTCGGGAGCAGGTCGGGGAACTTTTCTCGGGGCAGGCCCGCCAGCCGGAGGAGCCGGTCATCATATGAGGTACAGCCCCACTTCCGGGCGTCAACGAGGAGCATGGTAATCATGCTCTCCTGGGTAGCTGCAATCTTCCCGGTAAGGCGCAGGTTGAGATAATCTATCGGTTCAAGGAACGTATGCGTTTTGCGGTAAATATCCGGCCGCTCGTGCTTGATAAAAAGGATGTGGCCAATATCGTCCACGCCCGAATGAGTCGGCGCCATCCCGGTAAGCCTGACCCATTGTAGAAGCTTCCGTATCCCATAACCCTGTATGGAGGGGAAGCCCCGTATGATTTCACGGTTATACTGGCCGCCGCGCGTGTCCAGCCAGTGCACGGCATTCATCAGGTGTTCGCCGTTGTCATCGACCGGCACAACGACAGAGAACTGCGATGTGCAGATGATCGCCACGATGGCTTCAGGCGAAACCCCCGAGTCGGCCAGGGCTTTTTTCGCTGTTCGCAGCACACCCGTCCACCATGCCCCGGGGTCCTGCTCTGCCCCGCCGTTCGGGAGGAGATTGATCGGCACGCGCTCGGCGGCGCTGGCAATGACCCGCCCGGTATCGGAAATGACCGCGGACTTGGGCCCGCCGCTGCCCAGGTCTATAGCAAGGACATGGGGACCGGAAAGGGTACGGTTGTCGCTCTGGCCGGATGATATAGTCATGATGGATCACCTGTTCCCGAATATCGTTGCCAGATGACGGCACGCTTCCCCGGCTGTATGCGCTATGTAGACCGGCCCGCCGGCACGTGAGGCTTCACGCGAGCGCGCGAACTCGGCGCTCCATCCGCCCGCGAAAGTGCAGCAGATGAGGGGCCTGTCGTACATGCTTGCATAAGCGAGCTCTGACAGGGTCCCGTAACTGCCGCCGATAGCGACGACAGCGTCCGCCGAGAGGATGTTGACCGCGTTGCGCGCGAAGCCGAGACCGGTCGGTATCACGATCGAACAGTAACGGTTCGAAGAATCGAGGCTCTCACCGGGAAGGATGCCGATGACGATACCGCCGGCTTCAGCCGCCCCGCGCGAAGCGGCTTCCATGACACCCCCGCGCCCGCCGGTTATAAGCACGTGGCCCTGCTCCGCGATGAAGCGCCCGATGGCGACTGCACCCGGCAGAATGGGAGATTCGTCCGATGAACCTATCACCGCGATCTGGTTTTTTCTCGTCAAGGGGTTCCCCCGGGAGCGCTCACAGCTTTTCCAGGTACAGGAAAAGCGACTGGGGCGACTCGATCTCGGTCTGTTCGACTTTATACGGTATGCTGTTCCCGTGAAATTCGATGTTGATTTTGTTACGCTTCAGGTCAAGGCTGTTCCTTGTGTCCTCCCCGTATGCAACGAGGTAGCTTGAAAGGGAAATGGTAAAGATATGGACCGAATCGGGATACTTCGACTTGAGGGTGGAAACAATGAACCTGGAAAATTCAGTGAGTGTATATATTCCGGCATGTCTGAATGATCCGCGGGGGATCCTCAGCTGGTATTGATCGATGACCAGGGATCCGCCGTCCATGGATCTGTAAAGGTTAGAGATCTCAGTGGATATGTTGTTGATGTAGATCAACATTATCGGTGACCGCGGCTCCATGTTGCGCTCGTAAATTGACTTCATGAGAGCGGCACAGTAATCGAACAGCTCCGTGCTGAAGATAGGGGTCGAGGAGACGGATGCCACCACGATCGATTCACCGGCAACGGCCATCTTCCTGATGATCATTGAAAATGACTGTCCTCCCTTGTCCCCGATACGTACCCGTGACGTACCGTCGTCCAGCAGGGAGGCGTATTCTCGGGTGATAAGCTCCGGCATGGCCGCGAGAAGAAGGCGGTCGCCGGCAAATACGACGGGGAACGGTCCCTCAGGCTTCATCAGGAAGAGCGCGGTGAGGTTCGCGCTGTTATGGGTGTTGTGGTGATGGAGAAGGCCCTTAATGAAGCCCTTCGAGTGGCTGGATACGTATTTTTGCTCGATCAGGTTGTAGCGTTTAAGGAGCTTTTTATACGCATCCCTGGTTTTGGCGGCGGGGAGAGCGCCGTCGGAGCTCGACTTGATCGTTTCCCTGATCTGCTCCATGAGAGCGGATATATCGCTTTCGCTCATGCCGTTCCTATCCCATTTCCCGAATCATCAATACATACCGGTTATGTTTTTTCAACAACTAAATTTGCCGGACGTCATTCTCCAGCACCCTGCCGCCGTGCATATCCTGCGGCGTAACCGAGGGCGGTCCGGTACAGCCGAAAAGACCCGGTGAAGAAAAAGAGCGAGCGTCCGGATGCCATCCCGTCCAGTTGCCGCCTGAGTGCAGATTCATCGTTTTCGATGATCGAGGTGAACATCGGGGCAAACGGCGTACCTGACGGACGGAAACACCGGTCGTCGTCGAGAATGTAATAGACAAGGCTGAGGCCCGGGCGCCCGGCCGGCACCGAGAGTATCCCTTCGATGTCCTTGTCTTTCATGAGGCTCAAGACAAGGGTGATGTCACGATCCGGATATTTTTTCCCGACCAGTTTTATCATTTCTGAAAATGCAGCAACGTTATGAGCCGGATCGAAAAGGATCGCCGGGTGTTCGGACAGTATCTCGAAACGGCCGGGGATCTTCAGGTTGGCAAGCCCTGTGCGGACGGATTCCGCGGCGAGCAAGGGAAAGGCACCGGTCATGGACAGTACGGCTGTGACAGCGAGCGCGCTATTGGCGACCTGACGGTCAAGAGGGTGGTGTATCACGATCCCGGGGACCGAAGGAAGGGGGATCGTAACGGGCAGGTAGTCATACCGGAACCCGCTGCCCTGTTCGGTGACGTGCTCGGCCTTGAAATCCCGGCCTATCCGGTAGAGCGGGGCGTGCATGCTGTCCGCCCGCTCCTGTAAAATGGATGCTATGCTCGGGACCGTGTTCGATGTAATAACAGGTGTGTCTTTTTTTATGATGCCGGCTTTTTCGGCGGCAATGGCCTCAACTGTCGGCCCGAGGACATGCGCGTGGTCCATGGAGATGTCCGTTATGACCGAACAGAGCGGAGAGATCACGTTAGTCGAGTCAAGCCTGCCTCCCAGACCAGTCTCGATGATGGCGACATCGACGTGCGAGTCCGCGAAATAACGGAACGCTATGACGGTAAGTATGTCGAAATAGGTCGCACGGGGGGCGTGGGACGGCCAATCGTTTCCTATGATGTCATCGGCATATTGCTCGAGCACGGCTTCCGGGATATGCCTGCTGCCGATGGATATCCGCTCGTTCACCTCGAGGAGATGGGGCGAGGTATACAGACCGGCGGCGTAACCTGCGCAATTGAATATTGCCTGGATCATATGGGCGACCGAGCCCTTACCGTTGGTGCCGGCGACATGTATCGTTGTCAGCGTGCGGTGCGGGTTGCCGAAACGGTCGAGGACGCGAAGGACGTGGTCCGGCGTGTAATCACTGATATCGGATCGTTGTTCGTTGTTGATGAACCTGTCAAGCTTTTCAAGCATCGGCCGGGATACCGAGGTGGGAAAAGATCGCATGGCGCATGGTTTCTACCGGCGCGGTCAGCCCGGTCCAGAGCTCGAACTGCAGGACGCCCTGGTGCAGGAGCATCTCAATGCCGTGGACTACGACGCACCCGCGTGAGCGTGCCGCTGCGAGGAGCCTGGTCTCGTGGGGTGCGTACACGATATCGAACACTACATGGCGCGCCAAGAGCAGGTCGTCTGGCATGGGGATGCCGTCTTCATGCGGCGTCATGCCGACCGGCGTCGTATTGATGATGATGTCGACAGTCTCCATGAGCCCGCATTCAAGAGCATTCAGCTCCACCGGGCGGGCAGGCTCTGCAGGGCGCAGGGCCGCGGCAAGGCCCCGGATTCTCTCCCCGTTCCGGCCGGTTATTATGATTCTGGCGCCGCGCGCGGCAAGGGTCGCAGCGATGGCCCGGGCCGATCCGCCGTTGCCGATGACCAGGCAGGTCGAACCGTCGATCCTGACGCCTGCCCGCTCGAGAGCGGCCGCGGCTCCGCGGCCGTCGGTATTATGGCCTATCAGGGAGCCGCCGCTGTTGACCAGCGTATTAATCGAGCCGATATCAGAGGCCAGGGTATCAACGGAGTCGGCATGGCGAAGAGCCTCGACCTTAAAGGGTATGGTGATACTGGCGCCGCGAATCCCAAGCTCGCGCATGGAGCGCATGGCCCCCTCTATGGAGGACGGTTCGAACGCAAGGTACACGGCGTTCAACCCGGTCTCGCGGAAAGCCGCATTATGCATGACCGGGGATACGCTGTGGCTGACCGGACTGCCGAATACGCAGTACAGGTCAGTCGAAGAATTAATTCCCTGTGTACCCACCGTCCCGATATGGGGCACTGCTTTTGATTTTGTCAATTGTTTTAAAGGAAATATACCACAGAGTCGCAGAGACACAGCGGGCAGGAGAAAAACCAATTATTTTCACAGAGGTTGCAGGAACATGGCAGAGGGAACAAAGGAAAGAGGGGTTGGCTTAATACTTTAAACAGATTCATGGAGATGGCCACAATAAATCCGAAAAACAGTGATTTGCTCTTCATCTTGAATTAACAGCCGACCCCCTGTGACTCTGTGGTGAAAAGAATCCTCATGTGAGACGCAGGATAAAATAGAAGAGTATCAGCAGGATGAAATTAACGTCCACCAGGAGCTCGTACTTGAGGGCTATGAGGTAGTTCAGCCGGTTTATGACCGACATGAGCAGGAGAAAGTAGACGATGTTCAGGACCGGGAGCAGGTACAGGGGCGATGCTGTCAGGACCGTAATAACCGAAAAGACGAGGACCCCGAGCGCCCCGGCGGTAGTGGATACGGTCCTGGTGTTAGCGGTGCCGATCCATATCGGCAGGGTCTCGCGCCCGAGTATTAGGTCCCCCTGGTATGCGATCAGGTCAAGAATCGCGGTGCGAAGGAAAATCAGGCCAAACACGAGGAAGGAGAGCGCGGCAGGGGCTGCGCTGCCGGTCGCAAGGGCGATCTGCGGAAGCAGGACCGTTACGATGATCCAGCCGAAGCATGTTACGAGTTTGGAGTTGTAGAGCCTCCTGATTATACCGGCTTTCATTTTTTTTACCATCAGCTTAACGGGAGCCGTTGAATAAATAAACCCCATGAGGTAGGAGCCGGTAATGACCATGGTCGGAACAGTTCCATAGCGCAGCGATATGATGATCGAGACCGCCATCGATATGATCGATGCGATAAGGAGGGGTAATCCGAATCTGCGGTAGATCCTGTACTTGTAGGGATTGCTGAGCTTGAGGAACTTCTTCTCAAAGTAGTTGTTTGTCGAGTATATTGAAAAAATATAGAGCAGGGAGACGGCCGCCAGGGCATGATCATCGGGCAGGCCGGTGTAGAGCATGGTAAAAAGCGTAATGAAATAGGCCGCGATAGCAGACAGGATATTCGTCCTGACGATGAATTCAAGCATGAACAGGGCGGCCCTGACGAAGATATTGCTCCTCATGTACTTGATGGTGTAGATCTTCTCCAGTATATTATTGATGATCCAACCGGGCGTCGATGTGCCGGCGGTAACCAGGACGTTGCGGGAACCGGAGAAATCCTTTTCCTGGAGCTCGTCCTCCGTCTCGATGTGGAAGGTGGCAATGCCGCTGTCCCTGCCGATCTGGGCGAGCCGCCTTGTGTTGGCCGAGTTCTTCCCGCCGACTACGACCAGCGTATCGGTGCCCGCGGTTATCCCGACGACGACATCTTCCTGGCGAAGGCGCGTCGAATCGCAGATGGTATCGAATACGGTGACGTTTTTCAGCGTGGACTGGACGCGGCTCACGATCCTCTTGTAGAGCTCGCGGTCGAAGGTCGTCTGTGAAACCAGGATGTAGCTGTCCGCCGGGGGGATCGAGTCGGTCTCCGGGAGGTCGGAGATCACCGAAACGCCGTGTGCGGCATAGCTCATGAGCCCGATGACCTCCGCATGGTCCCTGTCCCCGGTGATAATGGTGTGGCTGCCGCCGGCAGAATGTTTCTTGATGATCGACTGCACGCGGGCGACGCGCGGGCAGGTGAGATTGATGACGCGAGAGGCGCACTGTTTCACCATGCGCAGTTCGTCCACGGGGATCCCGTGCGTGCGGATGGCGATGCGCCGGTTGGCAATAGCATCAAGTGAATTGATCGTGCTGAGCCCCCTCCCGTGGAGGACGTCAACGGTCTGCGGGTTGTGGATCAGCGGCCCGTACACGTACAGGTTTTCGTCAGTTGAATTGATCTCGGAAATGATGCGGAGTACGGCGTTCCTGACCCCCATGCAAAATCCGGAATGTCTGGCAAGGGTGATCTTCATGGGCTGCGCCGGGTCACTGGACGGGGAGTATCTTGTCCATGGGATGGTCGGAAGCCGGCGATGGCGCCGATGCATCTGCCGGGGAAAACTCTAACCGGGGAGCGACCAGGGTGCCCTTGATGGGAATAACCAGCTGGTTGCGATCGTTGATATACTTTGATGCGAAATCGCGGTAATTGTCAAGCAGCGCGGTGTCCGCGTTCATGGTCAGCTTGATATCGAGGCGCGAGCTCCAGAATATCTTCGACATTTCAATGGACCCGGTTATGGTCCCGTTGAGGTCTTTACCGAATATCCGTATATTTTTCAAGAGGATTTTTCTCCCGGATATTTCCGCCTCAGCCTTGACCGAGTTTATCTTGATCGGGGGCAGGGTGAGGGGGAGCCCGCCCATGGTATCGGGAAGCGTAAACTGGCCGATATTGATGGATGCATTCTCAATGAAGAAGTTTATGTCCCCGTCCTGGGGGAGGTCGTTAAACGATTTGTAATCGATATCTATGTTTCCCTGCATGTTGAAGTTGATCTTCGAGCTTTCAGACTGGTACTTGAAGCCGGTCATCTCGAACGATCCGTCGATGTCCTTCTTGAAAAGAAAGTCAAGGAACGAGATATTGATGTCCGCGCTCCGGATCGACAGCTCACCCCCGCTGCGGAGCACCATATAGATGTTGTTGAGTACGGTCACCCGAATGAGGCTGAAGTCGATCTCGCTGATGTAAATGGTCCTGAAAAGCGTTTTTTCCAGGTCCTTCATCTTTTTCCTTATCAGCATGTCATAGGGGAACGTGAAAACGAGGAACACCAGGGTCATGACAACGGCAGCGGCCACGTAGGTTTTCGCGTACGGGAGCTTGAGGGCCTCCTTGATCCTGGGCCAAAGGGCCTTGACATTCAGCAGGCTCTTAAGGTTCGTGAGTATGATATTTTTAATGCTCGAGATATCCATCGGTGCTCCGCAACTGTCATTGTGATGTAATACTGTTGAATGTCATGGTCGCATCGTATGTGTTGCGGCCCTTGATCGTCTGGTTGATCCTCAGGTAGCTGATCTGGATCAGCATCCCCGAGTTTTCCATCTTGTAGATGAAGTTCAGTATCGAATTGATGTCCAGGCCCTCGAACCGCACGTCAGCCGATACCTTCTTGTATTTTCCCTGGGCCACCGTCGGCCGGTCTCTCGTGTACGTCTTGTTTTTGATAATGTTAAGGCTCTGGGCGTTCTCCTCGATAAGCGAGGTGATACCCCGGGTGTTGTTAAGCTGGGAGGAGTATTGCGAGTTTTTCTGCTTCAGCTCCTGGTACTGCTCGTACAGCTTGTCGAGCATGGTGAGGTTTGACATGTTTTGCTCGTACTCCTTGTTGATGCTGTCCCGGAGGTTCATGATCGGCGTGATGATCAGGAAATAGACGAGCAATATCCCGACAACGACGCCCAGAATCTGGATTAACCTTGTTTCCCTTTTGCTAAGTTCAATCATGCGGGCGCACCTTACTCTTTTTTCGCCGGCGGCGTAATCTTGTGTTTGATGGTCAGGGAGAACCTGACCTCGTTCTGGCGCGAATACTTGATGTTCAGCGTGACGTTCTCGAATTGCTTGCTTTTGATCAGGCTTTCCTTGAAGCCGTCGACTATCGCGCTGGTACCCGCGACACCCTCGATCATGACGATGCTCTCGTTGTAGACCAGGTTGTTCAGCACGAAATTGCTGTCGCCGGGAAACTGTGTGAGTATGTCCTTCATTATATCGAGAAACGATCCGCTGTCCGGTACGAGCTTGGAAACGGCTTCCAGCTCGGACTTTTCCTTCTTGATGAGCTTCCTGGCGTCACCGATCGGGTCGCTGCTCACGTTTCGTGTCTGGAAATAGCGGCCGAACTGCTCGACGAGAATAGCATTGTACTGACGGTTGGAGCGCGAGGTCAGAACCGCCGTCAGTATGAAGTTGATGACCAGGATGACGGTCGTAAGGATGGCGAACCCGCCGGAAAGGTAGTATATCTTCTTCGATTCGCTCGCGACGTCGGGTATGAATTCTCCTTTAAGAAAATTGATCGACGAACGGCGGCGGTTGATATAGGCGAGCACCGTACCGAACGCGATGGGAAACTGGGTCCGTATGTTCCGCTCCTTGTAGTCTTCCAGGAAGGGAAGGGCGTCTATCGGGACATCGAGCTCCGCTGAGAGGATCGAGCCAAGTCCAGTCAAGCTGGAACCGCCGCCTGATATAAGCGCACGGTTGAAGGTGATCTCGCCGCACTCGACCTGCATGGCCTTGCGTGTCAGCATGATCTGCTCGATGAGTCCCTCAACGGTCTCGCGCGCAGTGTCATATATCTTTCTCAGTTGCTGTCGGGTTAGGCCGAGCGATTTGTAATAGTCCCGCTGTACGTTGTTGTCGAGCGAGGTCAGGTCCAGGTTGAGGTTCTGGTAAAGACGTGCCGCTTCCGACGGCTTGATCTTGAAATAGGAGGCCATCATGCCGGTTATCCGGTTGATGCCCAGGGCGATGGAACGGGTGTAGAGCAGATTGTTGTTCTCGATGAAGTTTATTATGGTCTTGTTGTACCCGATGTCGATCTGGATGACCGCTTCGCTCTCGATCTTGTTGAAGTAGCGGTAACACTCGAACAGTGCGTTTGCTTCCATCCCCATCTTGAGAGGCTGGAGACCGGAGGCGTTCAGGAGCTGGATAAAATCGTGTATGACAGATTTGTGTGCGGCCGCGAGGAGGATGCGGCCCTCGTTTTCCCGCTTGCTCTTCAGCGACTGGAAGTCGAGGATCAGGTCTTCAAGCTTGAACGGGATGTTCTCCTCGGCCTCGTAGGGGATCGCGTCGGCGATTTTCTCAACGTCGTTGAACGGGAACGAGATGGTGCGTATGATCTCGTACTCCATGGGGAGATTCGTGATGACGCGGTAGCCGGAGAGGTCCTCCTCGATGAGGATTTTCTGAATGGCCGCTATCATGGAGGCGTTACGGTCCTCGGTGTCGAGGTCTATGTCCTCGTAGTTGAAAGCCTTGAGCTGGAAGTCCCTGAAGCCGGTCTTCACGGTCACGAGCTTAACGGCATACGTCCCGACGTCAATGGCAGCGATATTCTCGAACAAGGGAACCACCCCGCGGTATTATTCTTCGCACCAGTAATATAAATTCCGCATGTCGCGATTGTAATACGCCGTGATCCTGACCTGTGTGTTGGCCGAGTCGGCGGTCGCGACGATCTTGAAAATATGGGATTTCACGCTGAGCCGTTCAAGTATAGTAGTGTCGCTTATGAGGTCCTTGATCTCGTCGACAGACTTGAAGGGCTGTACCAGTCTCCTGTTAATGATCTCAGTCACAATATCAGGGGTCATTTTATCTGTCAACGCAGATAATACCCGGTACGAGGCAGTGTTTATGTTGATCTTGTTGAAATCGCTCAGGTAGTCGTTGCGGTCGCCGTAGGCGGTGAAGTAATCCGACAGCATCCTGCTCCGCTCCTTGCCGATCGCGGTCAGCTCCCTGTTCTTGCCGGCGTCCTCCGTGTTGGGCCCGCTTCCGCCGACGAGCTCGCGGATTTTGTCAAGGTCGAGGTCGATGCTTCCCTTGTTGTGTTCGACAAGATTCTGCTCGTTTTTTTCCGCCTCGGTGTTGCCGCCCCCCTTGCCGTAAAAGATAAGAGGCGTCATATCTTTTATAAGCATCAGCTCGTCGATGCTGTCCATCGCGTTGTTCTTGGCGGTATAGGGCGGGGTCTGCGACTGGTAAAAGTCCCCTCCCTCCGCGCCGTAGGGCAACCGGGAATCATCAACATCGACCCAATCACGAATGATGTCCGCGAAATCGATGGGCAGGCCCATATTCATTAGGAAGTTCTGGGTGAAATAATAGAATTTTGTACTAGATTCTGCCGTGAACTCGTTCGCCAGCACGCTCAGGTTGATCTTCGCGTTCTCGTCCGATATCTGTATTCTGAGGGAGCCGTCTTCGATCGGGAGGGTCGGGAAGCTGATTGCCCAGAGGTCGTTGTACGAGTCGATTTCCTTGTCTGTAGGCTTCCCGGTCAGCATCTCGGTCGTTACTCCCTTGAGGTCGGCATAGAGGATGAACTGTGCCATCTGGACGCCGGACTTGGCCAGGTAGCTCGCCTTGAGCTGGTTTTTCAGCTTTTGCCCGTACCCAATATTGACGTGCGCTACCGCGATGAATTCGCCAGCGATAGACACGAGCAGCGTGGTGAGTATCAGGACTATGATGAGGACGTAGCCGGACGACGAGCGGAGGAATCCCAGCACCCCGCGCTCGGCAAGGAGGTGTGCCCGCTCACGGTAATTCCTGATGAAGCGTTCCGGCAGTCCCATGTTACTTGAATTCCCGGATGTTGACGAGCGAGATGAATTCGAAGGTTTCCTCCTGCGCCTGGTAGTTCTTCACTACCAGGGTTGTTTTTACGGCCTTGGGGAAATTGTGGTTCTGGCGCGAGTCCCAGTTGCCGTCCCAGTCGTTTCCCCGGTTGAACTCGAACTTGAGGCTGACCACGTTGGGGAGGAGGATGTTCTCCGTGCCGCCCTCAAGCGGATCGTCTTCCCAATAATTGAACTTTTCACGTTTGATGAGATAGGAGAGCCCCTGCGTGTTCTTGTCCGTCCTGAGAAAATAGCCGACTTCCCGCACGTCGCTTGAGCGCACCGGCGTATTTGCGGTGCCGATAAAATTGTAATCGTTGTGGTTGACCGTGACGAAGTTAAGCCTGCTGTTGCTGCCGTCGGTCTCGCAGACAAAGGTGATGTTCTTGTTGGTGCGCACAAAATACGCGTTCGAGATGTCTCGGTCGATGCTCAGGAGCGCAAGGTTGACGTTCTCGTAAAACTCGGAGAGACCGGTCGAGCGTTTGATCGAATTGAAGATGGAGCGGTATGACGCATACGCCATAATGAGGATGATCGAGCCTATGGCGACCGCGACCATGATCTCGATAAG
Organism: Spirochaetota bacterium; assembly: GCA_029564515.1. Taxonomy (GTDB): domain Bacteria; phylum Spirochaetota; class UBA4802; order UBA4802; family UBA5550; genus RBG-16-49-21. The sequence goes on from JAKQPV010000016.1 coordinate 175,346, forward strand.
GGTGAACCCCGCATTCATGGGCGTTCTGCGGGGTACTCGGCCTGCTGGAGGCATCGTATGTGAGTGAAGTGCCGTCATTGTGTCTGGTAAATGTACGATATTCTATATTCGCGTTCTTTACCCCGCTCCTTCCAGGTGACGATGATCCTGGTAACGTTAGCACTCAGGGGGCCAAGATCGAGCATGGGGTGCTCGAATCGCGTCGTTACCCTGGATACCTTGAAGCCGTCGTATCCCTTTACGGGCTCGTCCTTGATATCTGTCCCGCGCATGTTTTTCAGTAAAAAATCGTTCATGCGGGTGCGGGCAATGAGCATGGCGTTGGTGTAATTTTTCATGCCTGATATGACATACACGCTCGAGGAGACGCCGGAGATGACGCTCAACAGGACGATCGAGAGGATGGCAAGCGCGATCAGTATCTCGACCAGAACGAATGCGTTATTCCGCTTCATAGGTTATCCATCCTTCAAGGACCCTGGGCTCTTTCATGTGCTTGTCGATCCTGACCGACCACTGCTGGTCGCCGTTGACCAGCACGTGGATAATGGCATTGTCGGAATATCCCTGGGGATAGAACGGGATCATCACGTTGCCGTTCCGAAGCTTTTCGCCGTTGGCGAGGATAACTTCCTCGATCTGGAAGGCTTCGGAGAATTGCTTGAATCTCAGGGACTTGAGCTTGCTGTCGACGAATTCCCCGTTCACGATGTTAAGCACCGAGATGCCGTTGCTGCGGTTGAAAACGTCGGTCTGTCCCAATGAGTCCTCCGGGTCCGGGCTCTGAAGGTGGATGGTCAGGTAGTTGGTCCGGTTGTGCAAAAACGCGTCATCGAAGGTCTTGACTATCATGCCGGTGCAAATCGCGAAGTTCTCGCGCTGGGAGCTGAACACGCGGGTGACGCGGGGCGCTGCGATCATGAAAAAGACCGCGACGATCGCGATGACGACCACGATCTCGACGAGCGTGAAACCCCGGTTATCCGGCGTCAGCTTTCTTCTGTTGAATTCGAGCGTTGTCCCCATCCCCTGAGCTTACTTTTTGGCTTCATCCTCATCCCAGCTCTTTATGTCTGCGTCAAAACCGTCGCCGCCTTCCTTGCCGTCTGCGCCGTAGCTCCAGATATCGTATTCATTATCATCATGGTCGCTGGGGTAGCGATATTGAAATTGATTGCCCCACGGGTCCTTTGTTTCTTTCTCTTTTAACAATTTATCTTCGACAAGGGCCTGCAGACCTTCATCCGTGGACGGGTAGTTGCCATGGGCATCTTTGTAAGCCTCCAGCGGCAGCGCAAACCTGGGTATTTGAATTTTTGCGGCATTCACATTTGCCTGCTTTCTTGCTTTAAACAATGTGGGGCCGACGAGTACGCCCATGAGCAGGGCAATGATCGATACGACTATCATGATCTCGATGAGCGTGAAGCCGTCCCTGGAACGCAGTGCTTCGCGAACGCGGCCGATGCATCCCACAAGTCTTTTACATATATTCATATCCTCCTCCTTAATGGTGTGATGTTTCATCATATGTGCTGTCCCTGCTATTGCAGCAGAAGGTTCATCTGTGTAATCGGGAGAATAACCGACATCACGATGAGGGCAATAACGAGTCCCATGACGATAATGATAATCGGCTCTATGAGGCTCGTCAGGCTCGTGACAGTGAGGTCGAGCTCCGTCTCGTATACGTTCCCTATGTTCGCAAGCATGGTGTCCAGGTTATCGCTCGCCTCACCCGCGGATATCATTCCCAGTACCAGCTTGGGCAGGAACTCGGATTTGCTGAGTGAATTCGACACGGAAGCGCCTTCCCTGATTTTTTTGGCCGCTTCCTCGATCTTCTCCTCGATGATGACGTTGCCGACTATCTTCTTTACGATTTCAAAAGACTTGATAAGGTCCACCTTGTTGCTCAGCAGCACGCCCAGGTTCTGGGTAAAGCGGAACACGATAAGACGCCGGTAGAGGTTGCTGATGAGCGGGATGGTCAGCTTGATCTCGTCGACCTTGCGGCGGCCGGCGGGCGTTTGTTTGTACCGGTGAAAGGCATAGATCAGCGCCATCACGAGCGCGAGCGGGATGTACCAGTAATGGGCCATGAAGGTGCTCAACCCGATAATCAGTTTTGTCACCAGGGGGAGGGCCTGGTCCTGCTCCTCGAACATGCCCGCGATGGTCGGGATGACGCTGGTCATGAGAAAGGCGGTAACCGCCATGGCGAAGAGGAGCATGAAGGCCGGGTAATACATCGCCGAGCGGATCTTGCTGGTCAGTATGTTCTGCTTTTCTTCAAGGTCCGCAAGACGGGCAATGACATGATCGAGAGAGCCCAGGCTTTCGCCCACGCGCACCATGCTGATGTACATGTCGGGGAAGATAGCCTTGTGCTGCGCCAGCGCGTTGGAAAAGGAGGAGCCCTGCTCGATTTTTTCCTTTATATCGGCTATGATGTTCCTGAACTGCTTGTTGTCTATCTGATCGACGATGTCGGTGATGGCCACCGGCAGGGGGAGCCCCGCTTTCAAAAGCGTTGCGAGCTGGCGGGAAAAGAGCCCCAGCTGTTTCGTGCCGAAGCGGAGGCTGAGGGTGGCCGCAATCTTTTCAGCGAGCGCCCTGAAGGAGGTTTTTCCGCCCGGAGCCTCCGGCGCGGTGGCGACTTCCTGCTTGACGAGCTTTACCAGGTAGAGCCCCTGGCCGCGCACCTTCTGACGGGCGCTGGCCTCCGAAGGGGCGTCGATATAGTCCGACACGGTTTTGCCGGTCCTGTCCAGCGCCTGGTATTGAAATATCATTACTCAGTTCTCCCGGGGAAAGTTCGTCCGCGCCGCTGTCAGCAGACGCGAACGACCTCCTCGATGGTCGTAATCCCCTGGATGGCTTTGTCGATGCCGTCCTGCATCAGGGTCTTCATTCCTTCTTCCTTGATAGCGTATTCCTTTATGAGGGGCGCTTCGCCGTGGCTCATGATCATCTTCCTGACGCCGGGCGTGAGCACCAGAAGCTCGAATATGCCAAGCCGCCCGGAGTAGCCGGTCTTGAGGCACTCATCGCAGCCCTTGCCCCGGTACAGCTTGCCGCCTTTCAGGTGCGAGGGCTTGATGCCGAGCTCGGTGAGGAACTTCGGCGAGGGTTTGTACGCCTCCTTGCATGACGGGCATATCTTGCGGACCAGACGTTGTGCGAGGTAGGCGTTAACCGACGACGTGATCAGGAAGGGCTCGATGCCCATGTCAATGAGACGCGTTATACCGCTGGCGGCGTCGTTGGTGTGAAGGGTCGAGAAGACCCTGTGGCCGGTCAGTGCCGCCTGCACGGCTATCTCGGCCGTCTCCAGGTCCCGGATCTCACCGACCATGACGATGTCCGGGTCCTGGCGGAGGATCGAGCGGAGGCCGCTGGCAAAGGTCAGATTGATGCCGGGCTTGACCTGCATCTGCCCGATCCCGGGAATCTGGTACTCGATCGGGTCCTCGACAGTCAGGATGTTCACGTCCTCTCCCTTCAGCTGCTGTAAAACGCTGTACAGGGTCGTTGATTTGCCGCTTCCCGTCGGACCGGTGACGAGCACGATGCCGTAGGTTTTCTTGATGAGCTTGTCGAATTCCCTGAGTGTATGCTCGTCAAAGCCGATGGCCGCCAGGTCAAAGCTCATGTCGGACTTGTTCAGGATGCGGAGCACGATGCGCTCGCCGTGATAGGTGGGAAAGGTGGATACCCGGATGTCGATGTCCTTGCCCGCAATTTTCAGCTGGATGCGCCCGTCCTGGGGAAGGCGGTTTTCAGCTATGTTCAGGTTCGCCATGATCTTGATCCGGGAGAGGATGGCGCCCTGGTACTTCTTGGGCGGCGTGTACATGTTATAGAGTATGCCGTCTATGCGGAACCGCACGGCCAGCTCCTTCTCATACGGTTCAACGTGGATGTCGCTGGCGCGGTCCGTTACCGCCTGCTTGATAAAGGTGTTGACCAGGCGGATGATAGGGGCCTCGTTGGCCATGTCCGCAATGTCCTCGGTCTCGGAGATGGAGGATGTCAGTATCTCGAAATCGGACTCCTCGAGGTCCTCGATGACGTCGTCCGTCGATTCTGCCTTCATGACATTGAAGTGATGGTTTATGATGCGCTGTATCTCGTCGTCGGTTGTCAGTACCGCCTCGAAATCGAACTGCGGGAACATCATTTTCAAATCGTCCAGGGGCTGGATGTTGAGGACGTCGATGATTCCAACGAAAATGGTGCTCCCCTTTTTCCTGAAGGGCACCATCTTGTTCCGCTTCATGAACTGGATCGGGATCCCGGAAAAGAGGTTGTCAGGGTCGTTGAAGTCGACGGCGGGGAGAAACTTGATGTCATACTGCTCCGCCAGGCATGAGAGGACCTCTTCCTCGGTCGCCATCCCTTTTTTCACGAGCAGCTGACCCAGGCGGAGCGGGGTGCTCTTCTGAGCCAGGAGGGCCTCCTGGAGGTCTTCCTGAGAGATGATCTTCCGGTCCACCAGTATTTTGCCCAGATAGTTGGTCTTGATTTTTGCCATAAATTATTTCTGCTTTCTCAGCCTCTTTTGGGAATCCATCTTCTGCCTGGTGATCGTGTCGAGCCTGTTCTTCTTTGTTACGATGTAGGGCGTAATGAAAACGAGAAGGTTCGTCTTCTTGTAATTGACCGACTTGTGCTTGAAGAGCCAGCCGAGAACCGGGATGTCGCCAAGGAGCGGCACTTTTGATTCCGTGACGTCCTTCTTGTTGCTGATGAGTCCGCCGACGACAATTGTCTTGCCGTCATACACGGTGACCTTGGTCTTGATGTCACGTTTGCCGAGCTTGGGGGGTACCAGGGAGCCGCTCGAGAGCTGCTGTGTCTCTCCTATGATCGAGTTGACCTCCTGGTAGAGGTCCAGCGTGATCCGCTGCTTCTTCGTGATATGGGGCGTGATCTTAAGCTTTATCCCGACGGTCTTGTATTCGTATGTCTGGAACGTGGTGTTCTGGTCCGTGATCCGGTTGTTCGTGGGCACGCCGATTTCCTCGCCCACGTTCAGCTCCGCTTCGCTGTTGTCGACGGTAAGTATCTGCGGCGTCGAAAGTATGTTGAAGTTCCCGTCCGTGGCCGAGGCATTGAGGAGCGCGAACCCCAGCACGCTGGTGTCCGGGACGTAGCCGAGCTGGAACCCGGTGGCCAGCGGGACCGCGAGCTTTTTGGCCGTACCGAAGGCGTCGGGCACCTTGTAATTCGGTAACGACGAGCTGTTTATCGAAGAGCCGCCGTACATGTGTATGCCGCTCTTGTTGCCGAGCATCCAGTCGATCCCGAATCCCCAGCCATTCTCAACATTGACTTCCACGATCATGGCCTCGATGAGCACCTGCTCGCGCACGATATCCAGCTCCTTGATGATCCGCATGATCTCCTGGTACTCGTCGGGCTTCGCCGTGATGACAAGGGAGTTCGTCTCCTTGTTCGCAATGATCGAGAGCTTTGAAGTCTTGTCCCCTGCGGCGCCGTGCTGCTGGGTGACACGCTTGGTTTTGTCCGAAGGCTCGACCGGCTGCTGAATCGGCGAGGTGTCAATTTTTGCTGTCTCGGAGAAGGGGATCCGGGCCAGGACGGCGGCCAGGTCCTCGGCATTGGCGTTTTCCAGGTGGTACACATGGATGGATCCGGAGGTGACGCCCTTGCCGTCCTCGGACACAACCTTGGAGTCGAGCGTCTGGGCGATCTTGATGAGACCATTGACCTCGGAGGTAATGCCGGTAATGATAATGATATTGAGGGACTGGTATATGACGATGTCGCAGGACTTTGACTTCAGGGCGCGAAGGGCGCCGGCGACTTCATTCGCTTCAGCGTTTTTAAGCTCGAGAAGGTATGTTATGGTCTTTTCGTCGTACAGGTTCTTGCCGTCAACGATGACCGAAGTGTTCTTCTTTACGGCATCTTCGATGGGCAAAATCTTGATGAGGTTTTCGGTTTCGACAATCGCAAGGCCCTTTACCTCGAGTATGGCTTTTATCACGTTATAAGCTTCGCTCAGGGGGACCTTCTTGGCTGAGCTGATTGAGATCTTGCCCTTGACGCGGTCGTCAATGATAATGTTCTTGCCGACCATCTGTCCCATCACGTTTATGAATTCCGCTATTTCAACGTCCTTGAAATTGAGGGCGAATTTTTTCTCCGCTGCCGGTTTCCGGGCTTTCCTTGGTGCGGCGTCGAGGCGTCCAATTCCCGCGCCGTCTCCGTGTGAAAAGATATCCAGGAAAGGCAGCGCGATAATGAGGATGCAGGCCAGCGCCGTTTTTCGTGCGATTGATAGATCCATTATCATTTCCTTGTCAGTCAGTTATATTGAAATCGTACCTGATATTCTTGCCATTCCGTTCGAGATCAACGGTTATCTTCGGGTCGTTTTTTATCGATTCCCACATGGACATGAGCTTCTGCGTGCTGTCAAGTATCTGCCCGTTTACGCGGCGAACGATATCGCCGCTCCGTGCTCCGAGCTTGAACATGATGTTGTTCGGCCGGACATTGATGAGACGGTAGCCGACGATCTGCCCGTTGACGCGGTAGGGACCGGCCTGCAATCCCTGGAGCGCGTTGTCCATGTTGTTGAAAACCTTCTGTTTGATCTCGGCCCTGCTGAGCGTCTGGTTGAACTGCTGGGCTCCGCCCTCGACGGGGATGGCTGCGGCTCCCTGCTGGTTCGGGTCAACGGTCTTTTTCGCGTACAGCTCCAGGGTCATTTTCTGGCCGCCGGCTTCAATGTACACTTTGGAATCGGCTATCCATACCAGCTTGTTCCCCCATACGTCGTTTGATGTCTCGCTGTTGACCTTGTAGAGCGCGAAAATCCTGGGGCTTGTGTCTCCAGTTTTCAATATCATGGCACGCGCTATGCTGGTCGGGCCGGTAATGGTCCCCAGAAGGGTCAGCTCGCTGATAGAGCCGGACGCGCCCGGCGTCTCGCCGGCGATATCGGCGGCGCTGGCTACCTTGAAAAAGCCGGATTCCGTCAGGATCCTGTAGTCTTCAAAGTTTTTCCGGACTGCGGTATTGTATGACTTACGGGAGGTCGCCGCCGGTTTCGAATAGCCTGGTGAGATTTTATACTTTACTACCTGGTTGATAGTAGACGCCAGCATAAAAGAAAAGACCAGCATGGAGATGATATTCAGAGAATGATATTTGATGTTCTGCATTAATACAGTGACCTTAAAACATTATATTCGCGCCGGTCTATAACTTGCCCCGTGTGATCACGAATCTGCGTTGTGGTTTGATCGCCAGGGATGCAGTATATAATTTTTCATATAAAATCATGATTTATTATCGAATTTCGTCAAGTAAATTACGCCCCGGCGTCGTTTTTTGGCATGTCTGTATCTGCCAGATTCTTGTTATGAGCTGAAGCTCCATGACGGTAAAATTTTTTTCGAATGAGAATAAACAGAACGAATAAGACAACCAGTATAATAATTATTATTTTATACCTGCTTATATAAGTAAGGATAGTCTGATAATTGTTACCGAAAGAAAACCCCAGAAAAAACAGGATCGTTGAGGTACAAACCAGTGCAGACAGGTCAATGATCAGGAATTTTAGAATAGGCATATGGATAAGTCCACACGACATAAAAAGCACATTCCGTACGCCGAAAGGAAAAAATCTGCCGAAAAACAGCGCCTTGCCTCCGTACCGGTCGAAAAACCCTTTTGCATACGATAGCCTGTTCTTCAGGGCAGCAGGGTTGACTATCCGAGCACGGACAAGGAGGGGAGAAGAGAGCAACCTGTTAATGCCGTATCGCCCGATGGTATAAGCGGTTATATCGCTCAAATAAGCACCCAGGAAGCATCCTGTAAAGATCTTGACGCTATTTTCGGGGACGGTTGTTGCGGCAAGAGAAGCGGAAATGATGAAAACGAGGTCCTCCGACACGGGAATGTTGAAACCCGCCAGGAGCAGTAACCCGAAGGAGATGAAATGGGCGTACTGGGCCATGCTCTTGAGAAGATATGTTATGTCTATCATGCAAGTTGTTGTTCTCCGGTCATTTCACAATGAATGGTTTGGCCTTGATTGCCGGCACTCCCTTCTTGACCCAGATCCTGACCTTCATCGCGCTCTGGCCGTCTTCATTCGTGATCGTGCCAATCTCCTCCATCCGGTCGATGGAGTCAACCGTGAACTCGTAAAATTCCTTGTTTTTTCTGAAGGGATCGGTCATCAGGATTATGATTTTGGAATCGTTCTGGTGCTTGCTGGGGACCCCGATAAATGCCCGGTGGGTTATGTTGATGTCAATGTCACCGTATCGTTCCACAGCGAATTCGCGCTTTGTTTTTTCAATCATTTTCTTTATGTACTGTTCAGTCATGGGAGACATCTCCTCTGCCCGCAGGAACCCGCGGGCGGTTTATAGGAACGGGATACGTACCATTTTTCAACGTTACAGGCAAATTAACTTGACTCGACCGCAAATAATATTGAAAATTGACATATATGCCATTCGCACCGGGTACCAGCGACAATGTTCATTCCCGCCGGGTACGGCCGGGAAGATGCGCCGGACAACCTGCCCGTTTTGCGGCGGTCATTCCTGTTGCTGATGCTATTAGGTTCAGATTATAATGCAAGTAATCTGCCGGTAAATAACAAATTGCCATGAAACATAAAAAAAAATATATCTGTATTGCGGTTGCCGCGCTCGCGGTTATCATAAACCTGGCCGCCACGTCACGGCTCGTTTTTTATGTTGTGTACCCGGAGCGCCTGCTCAAGGAGGCCGTAACCGAATATTTCAAGTCCAGCCTTGATAAGGCGGTTAAATTCGAAGACCTGTATATTGATTATTCCGGCAACATCGTCATCAGGGATTTTGACATTTCGATAACCAGCGATTTTAATGATAATATAAGCCTCGTTAAAAGCAACAAGGCCGTCATCGACCTCGATTTTATCGGCCTGCTCCATGGCTCGATAACCGTCAGCGGGATCGATTTCTATAAATCGGAGATTACTTTCCTGAAAAAATACGGTAAGAGCCACCTGGAATGCTTCGAACAGGTGATTAATCCGGCACGGTTCATCAAGCGGGCGACGGGAACCAGTCCTGAATTTTATCTGCACGTCCATAATGCGAAGGTCAATTACCGCGAATCCCTCCATGACAAGCAGATCACCCTGGAGCTCGACAAGGTCGACGCGGTCATCGATCTCGAAAAAACCATGTTATACTATGCCATGGACGGCATCATAAAGCCGTATAAAACCGAGACAATACGGAAGGGCTCGTTTTCGATAAGCGGCACGGTTGATACCGGTAAGGGCGACACCTTTGACCACACGGTGCGCATTGACAATATCGACCTGACCTACATGAATGAGCACATAGTGGAATACAAGGTAGCCGGCGTAGCACTCGAAGGGGGCGGTTCGGTCGACCTCGAGATCGGGCGGTCTAAAGGGACGCTGTCGATCAAGGGGACGTGTGAAACGAACAATCTGTCAGTTGTTTCACTTGTAAAGAAGCACAACCTGGTAGAGAACGAGAATCTCAATCTCGACGTAGACATTGTTATGAAGCCCGATAGTAAGTCATACAGTGCCCGCACCCTCAACCTGTATGACGATACCTTCACAATAGAGTCGTCCGGTTCCTATTCCGACAATGATAAAACAAGGATTCTCAAGGCTGCATTCAAAACGAATTCGATCGATCTGGGCGACCTCTCACAGAATTTCACTCCCATCAAGGATATCGCATGTGACGGTACGCTCACCTGCGAAGGAAATCTTTTTCTGGACCTGAAAAATAATAAGGCGGCAGGGACGAAGATCGTGGCCGGCCTGGAGAATTTCACCATAACGAAAACCGAAAAGGAAGGCGAGCTCAACCTGCTGGAAGAGTCGCGTCTCACGCTAAAACTGGACGAGCAGTCCCTTTCGGTGGATATTGCCGCAAAGCCACTTAAGTCGGACATCGGGATAAAATCACGAACGGCGATCTCGAACTGGGTACCGTTCCGGTCGGAGACGAAGATTGTCGCCCGGTCTGCGAGAATGAACCTCGAGAACATCCGCAGCCTGGTTATTTTCCTCGTAGACAGGAGCTTCCTTGCGGCGTACGACGACAAGCGGGGCGGATCGGAAAAAGTCCCCTTCCTCCAGAAGCCGCTGGGAAAATTCCTCAATAATAACTTTGTCGACCTGGCCTGGTCGGCCGACAGGGTGTTTTACGGCCGCAAGGCGAGCTGGAGCAATTTCCTTTTTAACATGCGGCTCGATAGGGGCGCATTGCTCGTAAAAGATTTCAGCGTAGAAGGGTATGGTGCGGATTACCGCTTAGGAGGACAGGCCTATTTCAACAGCGACCAACCCTATATAAAGCTGGACGGCAAGATCGATAATTTCGACCTGGCCGGATTCTATGCGGACAGCGGAATGAAAGGGTCCGTCGGAGGCATGGCTCGCTGCGATTTCTCGATGGAGGTTTCGGTCGGGAGAATCGGCGACATGCTGGATAATGCGAAAGGGCATCTGAACGTATACGTGGGCAAGGGGACCATGACCGATACGAACCTCCAGCAGAACGTCATGCGTTTTTTAAGGAAGAACGGCAGCGATGCCGGAGCGTTATCAACGATAAATTATGAAGATATTACCTTCTCCGCGTCCCAGCAGGGAGAGAACTTCTGGTTCAGCAATTTTACGGTACGGGGAGACACGCTCAGGTTCAGCGCGATCGGCGATTACATGTACGAAGCCGGCATGAGCAGCATGTTTGCTGCGACGATCCGGAAGGACGCGGCGGTCACGGTTGTCCCCCTGAAGCTGAGCGGGCCCCTGCTGGCACCCTGCCTCGACTTTGCAGGCAAGAAGGATTCCCAGAAAGCCTGCTTTTGATGGCTGCCCGTCACATGGGCGCCTTCCGCTACTTCACATCGATCAATTCGTATATGGTGACCGGCCGGTCCTTGCCCTTCACCCGTATCAGATCGAGCTCGCGTACTATAACCTGTTCTTTGACCTGCTCATAGGTGTACTCGCTGATGATGATATTGGTCGAGTAAATCTTGTTGGTACCCTCGAGGCGGGCTCCCAGGTTGACGTTGTCGCCGATGAGCGTGTAATCCATGCGAGAGGAGGAGCCGACGTTCCCGACGATCATCTCGCCCGTATTGATCCCGATGCCGATGTTGATGGCATCCTTTCCCTCCTGCCGCCAGTGAGTGTTCATTTCCTTGAGCTTGGTCATCATTTCTATGGCGGCCTTGCAGGACAGCAGGGCATGGTTATTTTGAGGGATGGGCGCCCCCCAGAAGGCCATTATTTCGTCCCCGACGTACTTGTCCAGTGTGCCGTCGTATTTAATCACGATATCGGTCATTGCCTGGAGGTAGTGGTTTAGGTGATCGACCAGATGCTCCGGCGTCATCCGCTCCGAGAGGGTTGTGAAGCCGCGGATGTCAGAGAACAGCACAGAGAGTATCTTTTTCTCGCCCCCGAGTTTCAGCATTTCCGGTTTCTTTAGAAGCTCGTCAACGACCGTTTTAGATACGAACTTTGAAAACGTCTGCCGGATATAACGCTTTTCACGCTGCTCGGTGAGCACCCGATATGTGATGATGAGCGTGAACATGAAACCGACCTGTATGACGGGGGTTGCGAGCGCAACGATATAATTGAATATATCGAAGAGAAAATACGCACCCACGATATAGAGAATAAGGAATATGCCCGTGATCGCCAGCGACCAAACGATCGAGAGCCGGGGAAGGAGCAGGCCGAGAACCAGGGCGATGACAAGCAATACGATCAGGTTCTGCATATCGGTCATACGGAACAGGAAGTCCTGGTTCAGAATCGTATTGAGGGTGTTGGCGTGATGCTCGATCCCGAACATGGCCCCGTAGGGAGACTGCTTTTCGTCGGTTGCTATTCCGGTCACGGAATACGCGGCCACCAGCACGATCTTGTCCTTCAATGAGGTGTTGGGCGGATTTCCCTTGAGCATGTCCCCGTCCTTGCAGAAGTAGGCGAACGGATAATCCGCATAGCATCCGAAACCGCCGATAAAATTTATGTCCATGAATCCGCGGTTATCGATGGGGATGATGATCTCGCGTTGGTCGTTCGGCTTGGCCATCTTCGCGAGGGGCAGGTTCTTCAGCTTTATGTATTTGCCCCACTTGATCTCCATGTCCTTGTTCCCGATGCCGAAATACTCCATGACGACCAGGAGGTCAATATTCGGGTAGTACCAGCCGTTCCACTTGATGAGGAGGGGCATGGCCCTGTTGATATTGTCCGGGCCGGGGAATATATTGGCGAACCCTATGCCCTTGGAGGCCGCCGACAGGTCCGGGGTGGGCGGCACCGCCTCGGCGACATGCGCCTGGGATTTGTCCTCCGGGTCAACCGGGATCCGGAATTTCTGCAAAATTTTCAGGCGCTCCATCTGGTCCTTGTAGTCCTTGTTGATGTACTTCGTCTCGAAGGGGTAGTCGAGAAATACCGATCCCGCCTTTGCGATGGCGGCGGCCATCTCCTTTTCGCCTTTCTTGTGATCGAGGAACATGATGTCATAAAGGATGGCCTTGGGTTTTCCCGATCCGACGTAGTTGATGAATTTCGTGTGAAGCTCCCAGGGGAAGGGCCAGTCCACGCCCTGATCTGAAAAATGCCGGATGGTGCGCTCGTCTATCCCCAGTATGATGATGTCGCCGCGCACGCGCTTGTTGGGCTTGCGCTGCTCGGCGCCTTTCTGGATGACTTTGGTTTTCTGGTCGGGGTCCCTGAAATAGAACATGTAATCCATCATGACCAGTTCTAATCGCTCGAAAATAGCGGAGAAAAACAGGAGTGAAATGATCAGGAGAGTCACCATGGACATGAGGAAGCCCATCAGATGCCCTTTTTCGATTTTAAAAGACGCCATGTTCACCTCGCAGTCGGACAGATAAGATTGCAATATTGAGCAGTGCACGATTACCATGGAGGCATTGGATAATATTTTCAAGTGATTTATTTTGCCCCGTTGAATTTTTCACCGACGAAGTACGGCCCATTTGTCTATAATGCGGTTCCGGGGTAATTCCGGAAATAGAGCCCCCGGGATGCTGCCTGCTCCGGTAAATGTGATTGACAAATAGGCTCGTATTTAACCTTTTTTAAATAACGTTATTTAACGGTTACCATGATCAAGTACAGGGATTTCTCGTGAATATTAAAAATGAAATTTCATCCATCATCTCAAGGGCGGTAGCGGGTGCAGTCCGGGATGGCGTATTTCCCGACGAGCTGCCTGCCGTAGACCGCAAGGTGGAATACCCGCGCGACGCGAAATTCGGTGATTATGCGGCACCCTTTGCCCTCGAATCTGCACGGCTGCTCAAGAAATCACCGATGGAGATCGGGAGCGTTCTGGTACGGCACATGGGCGACGAGCCCATGATCGACAAGGTCGAGCTGGTTAAACCCGGCTTCATCAACATCTATCTCTCCGGATCCTTCCTCTTCGATACGATGAAGGAGATTATCAGCCGGGGCGCTGAATACGGCAGGGAGCAGAAGAAGGACCCGCGCCGCGTCAATCTCGAGTTCGTCTCAGCCAATCCGACCGGCCCGCTCAACATCGTTTCGGCACGGGCCGCAGCGGTTGGAGACACCATCGCGAACCTTCTCGAATTCAGCGGCGATACGGTTGAACGTGAATTTTACGTCAACGACTACGGGAACCAGGTGCTCCTCCTGGGACGATCGGTGCTGGCCCGTCTCAGGGAACTGCGGGGTGAGCCCTTCACCTTTCCCGAGGATGGGTACCACGGGGAGTATATACGGGACATCGCTTCGCGTATTTCTGAAACCTGCGTGAAAGAGATCGAGTCGATCGCCGACGAAGAACAGCTCGCGGATTTCATGGCGACGAAGGCGATCGAGATGAACGTCGGCGGCCAGCGCCGGGACCTCGAAAATTTCAATGTCAGGTTCACGACCTGGTTCAGCGAAACAATCATCCACCAGAAAGGGGAGGTGGCACGGGCCCTCGAGCTCCTGAAAAAATCCGGCCATGTTTTTACTTCCGAGGAGAAGCTGTTTTTCAGGTCCACGGACTTCAAGGACGACAAGGACCGCGTGCTCGTCCGGGACGACGGAAGACCGACCTATTTTCTCGCGGACATCGCGTATCACATCAACAAGATCGACCGCGGGTTCGACCTGATCATCGATATCTGGGGCCCGGACCATCACGGCCATATAACCCGCCTCAAGGGCGCCATGCAGGCGCTCGGGTATGCGGAGAACAGGGTGAGCATACTTATTGCCCAGCAGGTAAACCTGATGATGGGCGGAGAAACCGTGAAGATGTCCAAGAGGCTCGGGCAGTTTTCAACGATGCAGGACCTGATCGACGAAATCGGCGTTGACGTGGCACGGTATTTCTTCGTGATGCGGTCGCTGGAGAGCCACCTGGACTTCGACCTGTCGCTGGCCAAGAAGGAAAGCTCGGAAAACCCGGTTTTTTATCTCCAGTATGCGCACGCGCGCATATGCTCCCTGTTCCGTGAAGCGGAATCCCGCGGCGTTCGCTACGAGCCTGACCGGGCGGCCGCCGCACGCCTTCAGAGCGATGAGGCGCTGGCGATGCTGAAGCTCCTCGCGCGGTTCCCGGAAGAGGTGGCAGACGCCGCCGATAATTTCGAGCCGCACCGGATGACGACATACCTGATGCGCCTGGCGCAGTCGTTCCATAAGTTCTACACAGAGCACCGGATCATCACGGACGACGGGGAACAGACCGCCACGTACCTGGCGCTCTCGGACGCTGTGCGCATAGTCATGGGGAACGGCCTCCGCCTGCTCGGCGTATCGGCCCCGGAGAAGATGTAGCTGTATGATGACGCTGGACCCGGCCGGAAACGACTGTCGTTGCAGGAACGCGCAACAGGCGGTGACTCCACAATGATGACCGTATCCGTACTCTCGACCGGCAACGAGCTGCTGTACGGCACGACGATCGATACGAACAGCGGCCGGATCTGCGCCATGCTATTCCCGCTGGACCTGCGGGTCGTGACGATCGTGGCTGCAGGCGATGACAGGGAGGGGCTTGTACGGGCGTTCCGTCACTGCCTGGATATCTCGGACACTGTGATAATAACCGGGGGGCTGGGCCCGACAGATGACGACAATACCATTGCAGCCCTGGGGCGAATGTTTGATTTTAATATCGTGAACGACGGAGCTTCCCTTTCACGCATGGAGCGTTTTTTTGAAAAGCTCGGCATGCCGATGTCGCGCGGCGACCTGAAAATGACCGAAGTTCCAGATACGGCCCGCGTGCTGGAAAATCTGTCCGGACTGGCGCCGGGGTTCATACTGCGGGAGGGGGGTAAAACGATAATTTCTCTCCCGGGCGTTCCGCGGGAAATGTCGGACATGATGCAGCGGGCCGTCATACCGTATCTTACGGTCGAATGCGGTATTGCTGCGCGAAGGAGCCTGGCTTTTCGCGTGATCGGGATGAAAGAATCAGATGTCAATGCCGCGATCGTGTCGATGAAACTGGAAGACCGCGGCCTTCAGTGGGGCATAACGGCTGAGGACGGAATAGACACGGTAACGATTGTGGAGAACGGCAGCTTCCCTGACGCATACTCAATCGGGGAAGAGATGCGCGGGCTTTTCGGCATAAGGCTGCTTGGCAGCGCTTACGGGAGCCCGGAGGAGGAAATCCTCAGTCTATTGAAGGAATTAAAGCTGACCCTTTCCAGCGCCGAGTCTTGCACAGGGGGCCTGGTGGCGAAACGGCTCACCGACATACCGGGTTCCTCCGACGTGTTCGTAGGCGGCGTCACCGTATACGCGAACGGGGCGAAAATTCGGCTCCTGGGGGTATCACCGGAGACGCTCGAAGCCCATGGAGCGGTGTCCCCGGAAACAGCGGCGGAGATGGCCGCGGGCGCCAGGTCCCGGCTGGAGACCGACATAGGGATAGCGGTCACGGGAATAGCGGGCCCGGGAGGCGGGTCAGCGGAAAAACCGGTCGGCACGGTCTGGTTCGGTCTTGCGCATTCGGGCGGCGTGCAGACTGCCGCCAGGACGATAACCGGCGACCGCGGCAGGGTTAGAACAATCTCGTCCCTGATTGCACTGGAGCTGATCCGTGAATATTTACTGGAACAAAAAGGCGGCGTGGTTGTCTAATACGGGAATAGTTGAAAATCGTGAATTGTACCGACCGGAGAAGAAACGAATCGTGAACCGTTATTTCAGACATGGGTGCGTGGCGATAGCCGTGCTTGTTGCGGGCATGGCCCAGGCGGCTGTAGACACGAAGGCTTTCTTCGACCAGGGCATGGAAGCGTTCAGGACCGGCAATTACGGCTCATCCGAGCTTCTTTTCAGAAAAATCATTGATGCCGGCGATGAGGAATACATCGATCAGGCGTGGTTTTATCTGGCCAGGTCTCTCTATAACAAGAAGAAATTCGAAGCGTCCCTGTTCGAATTCAAGAGCTTCCTGAATAAGTGCAAAACCGAAAACCTGGCCGTTGAGTCGCGCTTCTGGATGGGAGAGTGCTATTATAACATAGCGGATAATTCAAACGCGATTGAAGAGTTCAAGCGTTTCCTGTCACGGAGCAAGGACGCAGTACTCGGCTCCACCGCACATGACCGGATAGGCTTGATCTACCTCGCGCAAAACAGGTATGACGAAGCAATCCTGGAATGGGAATCGGCCATTACAGGCAGCAGTGATGCGAAGCAGAACGTGATGCGACAGTACTGGATAGGGGATGCCCTGTCCAGAAATGGGAGGTACGACGAGGCCCTGGAAAAATTAGCGCCCCTTGCCGCAACGCAGGCTGATCCGAACCTCGCGGGACTTATAAACATGTGCATCGGAAGAATCTACCATGAAAAAGGGGACTCGCCGAAGGCCCTTCAATATTATAATTCGATCCCTGCGTATCTCCTGAAGGAGGACCGGTTCCGTGACGTCCTGTATTTCAAGGCTGTATCGTACGGCGGAATCGGGAACCGGCAGCAGGCGAAGCTTCTATACGACGCATACCTGGCCGGGGGAAAAAGTGCCGTATGGTATTACCACGCGCAGTATGAATCGGGCGTAATCATGCTGGCGGACCAGAACCCGGAGGAGGGACTGAAGCGGCTTGAGAACGTAAGAGCCGAATCGGGAGACATGGAGCTGAAGTCGCGCTCGTCCCTCACCCTGGGACAGTTCTACGTGGACCGGGACCCTGAAAAGGCGGTCCCCTATCTCGAGGAGTCTCTCAAAACAGTCCGGATCGAAGAGCGTAACAGTCTCCTCATCGTGCTTGGTAAAACATACTTTTCGATTATGAAATACGACAAGGCGGCCGAGGTTTATAACCTCTACCTCAAGGAAAACCCGATGGAGAGTAACCGGGACGAGATACAATTCATGAGGGCCCGCGTCTACCTGGAGATGGGGGAGATCGACCGGGCGGTTGATATCTTCGAGACGATCAGGAAAGAAAATCCATTTTCCAGGTTCAACCTGGAATCGAATTATTATCTCGGGCTGGTGCGTTATAAAAAGGGCGATATCGCCGGTGCGGTAAATCTTTTGAAGGATTACCTTAAACAGAAAAACATCGAAAACGGTTACGACGCAAATCTCTTGCTCCTGAAAATATATATGTCCAGGGAAGACGTTGCGGCCGCCGGGAGCGTTGTGGATGTCATCACCCGGTATTACCTGAACAAAAAGGATGCTGACGCTGCGATCTACGACTATGCTACCGTGCTGATGAAAAAGGGCATGGATGCCCGCAAATACATTAATCTGATATTGAACCGTTTTCCGGGCTCGGAAAAGGCCTCTGACCTCTGCTTTTTACTCGGGAATGATAATTTTACCCGCGGAAATTACGGGTATGCGCTGGAGTACTACAACAAATACCTGGGCAGCCCCTATACGAAAAGCCGCGGAGATGCGATGTTCAAGAAGATCATGACCCTCTACAACCTGAAGCGCTATGAGGACGTGACCTCCATGCTCCCGGAGGGCGAGCGTCCGCCCCTGAGTGAAGCCCAGTGGCACGAGGCGGTGATCGTCATTGCACGGTCCTATTACAAACAGAAGAAAATAAAGGAAGTCTATGCGACACTGGACCTCAACAGAATGCAGGAATACCAGAAAGAGGACGTGCTCATGTATGTACGGTGCGCCCTCGAGGTGGGGGACTACCGCTCTGCCATGGAGGCGAACGAGTTCCTGGAAAGCGACAAGGCGGGCTATTCCGAGTCGCTGTACCTGATCGGCGAACACCTCCAGCGCAGCGGGAAACAGGACGAGGCCGGGCTTTATTTCAGCAAGGTGATCAATGAATGCCCCGGAACTGCCTTCGTTGACCATGCGAAGCTTTCCCTTGGCGAGATAATGACAGGAACGAAGGAATACCAGGACGCTGTGTCGCTCATCTCCGAGGTCGCCGACAGCGAAGACCAGGAGAAGCAGAGCAGGAAATACGCTCTCCTTATCCAGCTGTATTTCGAGATGGCCGACGATGACAAGGCCGCATCTCTCTGCGAACAGCACCTTGCCGGTCTGGCCGGCAGCCGGTACGGTGAGTCGGTATTCAGGCTCATGGTGGATCATTATTACAGGAAAAACGATCTGCCCCAATTCGAGAAGTACTCGGCCTATCTCACCCGGTACCAGGGCAATGAACAATTGCTGAACTACCTGTCGGGTAAAATATATCTTCGGGCGGGAAATTATTACAGGGCGTACAACTATTATTTTGCCATCAGCAGAACTAAATCCGAGCATGCGGATGAGGCGTACTATTTCATCGGACTCTACAATATGCTCGTCGTGAAGAGCGCCGCGAACGCGATATATTATTTTACGCGGGTGGTCGACATGCAGGAAGGCGACGAGACGATAAAATCGAAGGCCCGGATCGAGCTGTCGCTGATCTACCGGGAGATGAATAATCCCGACAAGGCAAACGAATACCTGAAGCAAGTGCTGTCGGCGACGCAGCGGGGCCTCCAGTTCATGCAGGCGACAAATCTCCTCGATTCCTTCAGCGGTGAAGGGAGGTAACGTGAAACTAAATCAGGCGAAAGGATGGACGGCATGGGAACAAATAAGAAGATACTGGTTGTAAACGGACCGAACCTTAACCTGCTGGGGACGCGTGAGCCGGAGATATACGGCGACAAGACGCTTGAAGATGTAAAGAGGCTCATGCTCTCCGCAGCCGAGGGATATGATATCACACTCGAATTTTTCCAATCGAACGTCGAGGGGGACATCATCAACTATCTCCATCAGAACCGGTCAGCCGATGGCGTGGTAATCAACCCGGCAGCCTTCACGCATACTTCGATCGCGCTGAGGGACGCGATAGCCGCGACCGGTATCCCGGCGGTCGAGGTGCACCTTTCGAACATTCATGCGCGGGAAGAGTTCAGGCGGGTTTCATACGTGGCGCCCGTCTGCATCGGCCAGATATCCGGGTTCGGGATACAGTCATACCTGCTGGGACTGCTGGCGCTTCTGCATCACCTGGGTATAGAGGTCAGGAAATAACGTTCCCGCATGATCTGCATTTAATCGTTTCACCTTTCAGGTATATCCTTTCAAACGGCGATCCGCAGGAAGAGCAGAAGCGGATCTCGTGTTGTTCATGTTTCCCGTCCTCTGTGAAAAACTCATCTGTTGTTCGATCGAAATTACCTTTGACAAGACCCTGTGATATTGCCAGGGCCAGCAGGTTTCCCATGTTATCGGTTGGGATCATCAGCTTGGCCGCAAGGTCAGTAAGCGTTATTCTTCGGTGTGAGTTAACAATCCCGGCGATCGCCAGAAGGATTTCCATCCTTTTTCTTGAGCGCCTTGCAAGATACATCAGGAATAGCCCGGGGAATGTGAAAGCCATGGAAACCAGGGCTATTTGCGGGCCGTTGCGGGAATCCTCGGGTGATGCTTCAAATGCCGACATGGCTATGCCCAGAATACAGATGGCTATGCCGAAAATAACCAGAGCAACTCCGGTGCCTTTTACCAGTGCGAGCATCATTTTTCTGAATTTCATTTGACGCTGATTCCCCTTATGAGGTGATCCGATTATTAATAGACCGGGAAACGACCATGGGCGTCAGTGCGGGGAGGGTCTGTCGTTCATGGATTCGATCTTGTGCCGCTGGAGTGCGGTCGATATAAGGGAGTCCAGGTCGTTCTGCCTGACCGGCTTAATCAGATATCCGTAGTGCTTGATGCTGTCCGCGCGCTTGATGGTTGTCGAATCGGCGTTGGCGGTAAGGAAAATCACCGGAACGTCATACTGGCGGATAATCATGTCGCACGCCTCGATGCCGTCCATTTCGTCAGAGAGAAAAATGTCCATGATAATCAGGTCGGGATGAATCTCCATGACTTTCTGGACGGCTTCTTCGCCGGAAGCGATGGTCGCTGCTACACGATAGCCTACTTTTTCAAGCATGCGTTGTATGTCCAGCGCGGTTATCAGCTCGTCTTCAACGAGCATGATATTTTGTTTCACTGGCCCCTCTTAACCCTGGAAATATTCAATAAATGCATTGCTACGCCCTGTTCCGGGACGCCGGCTGGAGCGCTTTCCCGGTCTGATACATTTATAATTTATACATTTTAAAACCCAAATACAACAATTAATCAAATATATATCCATAGTGACAATAGTAGCAACAATTTTTTTTAATATTATGGGAAGATATTAAAGAGATAGGGGTGGGGGAATCGAAGGAAGGCGCGACTGCAGTTATCGGCGGGGGGCCAGACAGGGGCGATCTCGAACGGGTGGAGCAAGAGGAGGCCGGTTCCGGGAAACATTCCCGGACCGCCGGGCGTCCCCTTATTCCACGGTCACGCTCTTTGCCAGGTTGCGCGGCTGGTCAACATCGCACCCGCGGAGAACGGCGATGTGGTACGCGAGCAACTGGAGCGGGATAACGGTGAGGAGCGGGGAGAATATCTTTTTCACCTCGGGCACATATATGACATGATCCGAATATTTTTTGATCGAGCGGTCTCCCTTGCTGGCTATTACAATGATGCGCCCCCCGCGCGCCTTGACCTCTTCCATGTTGCTGATGATCTTGTCGTAGATGATGTCCCGGGGCGCGATGAAAACGACCGGCATGTTTTCGTCAATGAGAGCGATCGGCCCGTGCTTCATCTCGGCGGCGGGATAGCCTTCCGCGTGGATATAAGAGATCTCCTTGAGCTTGAGCGCACCTTCCAGCGCCACGGGGAAGTTCAGGCCACGGCCGAGGTAGAGGAAGTTCTTGTTGTCCTTGTATATCTCGGCAATTCCCTTGATATAGCCGCTGGACTCGAGCACGGTCTTAACCATGTCCGGAATATCATGGAGCTGAGCGATGCAGACCCTTGCCTCCTCGCTATTGAGGTCCCTGCGGCGGGCAAGCATGAGTGCCAGCATGATAAGAACCGTTACCTGTGATGTGAACGCCTTGGTGGAGGCGACGCCGATTTCAGGACCGGCGTGGATGTAGATGCCGCCGTCACTTTCGCGGGCGATAGTGCTGCCCACGACGTTGGTTATTCCAAGCACTTTCAGGCCCTTCGATTTCGCCTCGCGGAGCGCGGCCAGGGTGTCGGCCGTTTCGCCCGACTGGCTGATCACGATCACGAGGTCTCCTTTTTTAAGAATTGGCTTCCGGTACCTGAACTCGGAGGCGTATTCGACCTCAACCGGGATACGCGCGTATTCCTCGATAAGGTACTCCCCGATAAGGCCCGCATGCCAGGAGGTACCGCAGGCGATGAAGATGACACGCTCGATCCCGTTGAGCTCCTCCTCGCTGAGCATCAGGCCGTCCAGTCGGAGGGTGCCGGTGTCCTGAACCGCACGCCCCCTGAAGGCGTTGTGGATCGTCTCGGGCTGCTCGAAGATCTCCTTGAGCATGAAATGGTCGAACTCGATCTTCTCGATAGACTTTATGTCCCAGTCGATGTCCTCGATCTTCTTGTCTATCTTTTTAAGGTCCAGGTCATAGGTTTTGAACCCGTCCCGCGTGACGTCGATTATCTCGCCGTCCTCGAGGTAAATGACCCTGTGCGTGTGTTCTATGATCGCACTTGCATCGGAGGCTATTATCATCTCGTTGTCGCCCGCGCCCAGGATCAGGGGGCTCCCGTTGCGCGCGGCTATAATCCTGCCCGGCTCGTTTTTACTGAGAATGCAAAGACCATAGGTGCCTTCAAGCTTTGATACGGCCTTCATGACTGAATCAAGAAGATCGCGGTTCTGGTTGTAATAATACTCGATCAGGTGGGCGATGACCTCTGTGTCTGTTTCGCTTCTCAGTTCGTGGCCTTTCTGGGTCAACATCTGCTTTATAACGGTGAAGTTTTCAATAATGCCGTTATGCACAACGGCAATCTCGTTTTTGCAGTCCGTGTGCGGGTGGGCATTGCGGTCGGAAGGCACGCCATGGGTCGCCCAGCGCGTATGGCCGATACCGGTATGGTAGCCGTGCAGGGCTTCCTGGTTCTCCAGGCCGAGGGCGCTTTCAAGGGCGGATATCTTGCCGTTCTTTTTCCGAACATAGAGGTCCTCGCCGGCGAGGGCAATACCGGCAGAATCGTAACCCCGGTATTCAAGCCGTTTCAATCCGTTCATTATAATGTCAACAGCATCCTTGCCGCCGACATAACCGACTATTCCGCACATCGCGTGGTCCTCCGAGCAAATAGAAACACCTTATTATTCAAAACAAATAGTCAAGAGATAAAATGTTTCTAAAATGAAGATTCTGTTAAATAATACACTGATTTTATACATTAACAGAATATGATTTTTGTCATTATGTCATGTTACTGTAAATAAAATTTTTTTACGTGCTCCACTTATTAAGTCCTGCTGCCGATAGTAATATTAGGGAAATTTTCGTTTATATACCTGCCCGGTATGTATATATTGTATTATTGGTGTAAAAGAGATAATGAACGGCACACTGACCCAGACCAGTCGCAGACTCATTCTCGACCGACTCCCGGAGGGAGAAACCACCGGCAGGTCAGCTGATCTGTCACCCGGGAGGCTCGATTTTTTGCGTAATGAGGATGTGGAAACGGTCTTTATCATATCCTCCGATGTCGTTGATGCCGGGGAATACCTGGAACTCGTCAGGTCTTACGAGAGAGAAGGCTTTCGCGTGAGGAACATCCATGTTGAGAGGCTCGACGACAGGGCCGTACCCGGCGTTAATAGGATAATCGGCGAAATTAATGAACGGTTCAGCCGGGAAAGCTGCCTGATCCTCTCATATGGAAGGAGCCTTGCGCCTCTGCTGGTCGCCTGTTATTACGTATATGAAGGAGAATCTCCGGCCAAGGCCATCAACCGGGTAAAGAGAATCGATGCCCGCTTCATTGCCGGCGAGGACGAGATTGCTTTCGTGTATAAATACAAGCGGTTCGTCAATGTTGTCCGCGGGCTCATTGATGATGACTTCATCTTCATGCCTCTGGAGATAGAGCCGGCAGATACGCCGGTCCCGAGCGGAGGGCTTACCGCTGAATGGTTTGATGACCTGGATAAGTTCGAGTCTGATCAAATTGTGGAAAAACCCGAAACTGAGCCCGTAACGGGAGAAATGGCTTATCCTGATAAGAGCGAATCGATTGAGGGCAGGATGCATCTGTCAAAATCAGAGGCGTTGTCCGCGCCGGCAGTGGAGATGGTGCCTGAACCGGTTCAGGAAGCAGCCCGGGAAACACCCGTGATCCCCCGGATTACACTACCGGAAACAACACAAGAAAAAATGCCTGATTTGGTCGAGGCGAACATCTCTTCTCCGGCCGAAGATTCTGTCCGGGAACCTGCCGGCCAGCCGGCAATGACCCTCGATGAGCTGGTAGTCGACAGGCCTGCCATGCCGGTTGCAGGGGCCCCTGGCGTGAAATATGCCGGTGAGCATATAGAAAAACCGCAAACAAAATATTCTGTGCCGGCAGGAGTTGACAGGACTGATGCTGCACGGCGGAAGAATGTCGAAGAGCTTATTGATCGCAGGAAAGAGGCCGCTGGACCTCCAGCGGCAGGAGATACACGGGCCATGATGGCCTCTCATGAGAAATATCCTGTCACGGTAAAAAAAGAGGAAGCTGTACCGATACCGGATAAAACCGGCATGGATAGAAAAGAAGAGGCAATGCCGGCAGGCACAGCCGGAAAGACGGCGTCCGGCTCCAGGCTGGGGATCTATTCGATACGCTTCAAGCTTGTCACGATCATATCCGCGATCATGGTCGCCGCCCTTACCGGTATGATCCTTCTTGCAACATATTTCTTCAAGCATGACAACGAGCTCCGCGCATGGGAAAACAACCAGAAAATATCCGAGGTTACTGGATTAAAGGTGAAATCCGACTTTCTTTCGATCGTCGAGCGGTCGCGGGTGCTGCCCTCGGTATTGCCGAAGCTCGGCCCGGAGGAACGTGCGGCGATGTGGGAGAACGACGAGGATTTCCTGTTTATCGGGATCGCCGAGCGTTCGGGAGACGGCGGGCTCCGGTTCATAAGGACGATTTTCAACGATACCCTGATGGGAAAAAGCGGCCTGACGATGGCCGAGATCGATGCGGCGCACCGACTGTACGGGAAAGCCTTTGCCCGGTCGTTTGCCGGCGAGGTCGCGGTGCACAACGTGTCCCAGGCGTTCCGGGTGCCCGTTACCGGGTTCAGCCTGCCGCTCTACCGCGACATCAGGGGCGAGACCGGCCAGATACTCGTAAGCTACATCCGGCTTGACCGGCTTCTCAAGGCGTTCAAGACGACCGGTATTATTAATGTCTTCATGGTCAACGATGCCGGCGATATCATTGCCCATCCGGACGGGGCCATGATCATATCGGGCGGCAATTACCTGAAGCTGCCCATAGTCAAGCTCATGATGAAGAGCCCGCTCGATAACGGACAGATGCGTTACGACAACGAAAGCGGCGAGGCATATCTGGGCTCGTTCAAGAAAATCGGCGTCGGCGGATGCGGCGTCATCGCGACGGTCGAGGAGTCGAGGGCTTTCGAGCAGGTGTACCGGATCCAGCGGTGGAACTTTTACCTTACGGTTATCGTCCTGACGATAGCCATACTAATCGTGTTCATATTCGGCAAGACCATAACCAGCCCGATCCAGCGGCTGGTGAGTGCAACGGCGAGGATCAAAGAGGGAAACTACCACGTCGAGATAGAGCCTACCACGAAGGACGAGATCGGGATCCTTACCGACTCCTTCATAGAAATGGGCCACGGACTTGAAGAGCGCGAGAAGATGAAGGAGGCCTTCGGCAAGTTTGTAAACAAGGAGATAGCGGACCAGGTTCTCCGCGGCGAGGTACGGCTTGGCGGGGAGCGAAAGGACGTGGCGATTTTCTTTTCGGATATACGCAATTTCACCGCCATGTCCGAGAAGCTCGAGCCGGAAGAAGTGGTGGAGTTCCTCAACGATTACATGACCAGGATGGTCAAGTGCGTCAATGATACGCGGGGGGTGGTGGACAAGTACATGGGTGACGCCATCATGGCGGTATGGGGTGCCCCTGTGAGCACGGGAAACGACACGGAAAACGCAATAGAGTCCGCCCTCGCGATGAGACGCGAGCTTCTCCTGTTCAATCAGGGGCGTGGAACCGAAAAACAGCCGATCATACAGATCGGGTGCGGGATAAATACCGGGCCGGTGCTGGCAGGCCAGATCGGGTCCGAGGAAAGAATGGAGTACACGGTAATCGGCGACCCGGTAAACCTCGCCTCGAGGATCGAATCTCTTAACAAGCCGTTCGGCACGGACATCCTCATATCTGACGATTCGTACCGGCTCGTCAAAGACATATACAGACTTGAACCGATGCAGAAGATCTCGGTCAAGGGTAAATCCGAGCCCCAGCAGATATACGCGGTGCTCGGCAGGAAGGAAGATCCGGCCGCTCCCGGTTCACTCGATGAGCTGAGGGATCTGCTCGGCACGAAAGAGCAGCCGTTCCGCCGCCGGCGGGATGATCCGCACCAGGAAGAAGTAAAGTATGAAATTATCGAAGGTTGAGTTCTCGGTATATACCGCAGCCGCGGTGATACTCTGCGTTTTTTCGACCCTGTTTTATTTCGACTTTACAAGCAAGCCGGCTGTTGGGCAGGAGAGGATCGTCGGATCCATTGCCTTCAAGAAGCGGGTCGCGCAGCGAAAGTTCGCCTCTCAGGTCGTATGGGAAGACATCGAGCAGAAGGAACCGGTCTACAATAACGATACAATCAGGACATCGAACGCATCGGAAACCGTCATACGCCTGGTTGACGGAACGGAAATCATGGTAAATGAAAACAGCATGATCCTGCTTTCTCTGACCACAGACGAGATTGACATCCAGTTCAGGGGCGGCTCCATATCAGCAAAAAGGGGTGACCTGGGGGACGATAAACTCGGCGCCCTGAATATTACATCAGGCGATACCACCGTTTCGCTTGATAAAAGCGATGTCCAGGTATCGGGCGGTAAAGACAGGGGGATAAACCTGACGGTGAACAGGGGCGAGGCGAAGGTTACGGCCGGCGACACGGTGAAGCGTGTCGGAGAAAACCAGAAGGTAATCGTTGCTGCGGACGCAAAGAAAATCGATGTCATATCAATTCCGGTCAGGCCGATCTCACCCCTCCCCGACAGTGTAATAGTAACGAAGGATATGACCACGATTGTCACGTTCACGTGGGAGCCGCTCGGCCCCGAACAGGACGCTTTCATTGAAGTGATCGGCGAAGATACCGATACGATAAACCGGGTCGTAAGGAAGATAGAAGGGAACTCGCTTGTCCTGGGACTGCCGCCCGGGACATATAACTGGCATCTGACTGCAAAGAACAGGAAAACGGGAGCGATGGATGAGAGCGGGACCCGCAAGGTAACGATAGTGCGTGACCTGCCAGCCCGCCTCATGTCCCCGGTGAACGGGCAGGTCTTCAACCACGCGGGTGATAATCCTATCATATCCTTTACGTGGACCGGCGGCGATAACGTACAGCAGTATGAATTGTGGATCGCTACGGACCCGGGGATGAAATCGGTCGTCAGGATAATGAAGACTCCCGATAGCAGGATAGCGGTAGACTCGCTTGGCCCGGGAACGTATTACTGGCAGGTACACTCGCTTATCAAGGTGGGTAACAGGTCAAGCCGGACAATGAGCGGAGCACGCATGTTCGCTGTTGCGAAAACCACGATTACCGATCCGCCCCGGCCACTGTTTCCTGCTGATGGCGGGACCGTGAGAAGTGCTGTTATCATGAAAAAGGGCGTGTTGTTTTCCTGGAAGAAATCTGAAGACATCCCGCATACCATTCTCACCCTGTCGAAAGACAGCAGTTTCAGATCGGTCGTATATACGGGTAGAAGCAGTTTAAACGTTTTAACAGTGCGCACGAGGCTGGCTCCCGGTATGTATTACTGGAATGTCACCGGGCTACTATCGAACCGGAAGCTTACACGGCCTTCGGATTCCATGCGGTTTACCGTAAGCGATAATGACTCGATTCGGCTGATATCGCCGGTGAATGCCGCCGAGTTCAGGATGGCCGGTGCAACCGGTACGATCAGGTTTACCTGGGAACAACCGGAAACGTACGGGGACTATACGCTCCAGGTGGCACGGAGCAGGGACTTTGGAACGGTGATGCGGGAGGAACGGGTGCAGGGCGGCAGCGCTGTTATTTCAAAAATGCCCGGCGGTACGTATTACTGGCGCGTGTTGTTGCGGAGCGGAGAGGGCGGCCTGATGATGTCAAGCAGTCCGTATTCCATAACGGTCAGGGAACTCCTCAGCGAGCCGACTATAACCAGCCCGCGCAGGGGTGAGATCATCGATTTCGACAAAATGCAGGAAGTCAATCTTTCCTGGAAGACGCCCGATAACGCCAATACCTACCGGCTCAGGTTCTATCGCCTGGAAAACGAACGGGCACAATTGGTCAGCGAGCGCACCTTGAATGCAACTGCGATGGAGATTAACGACATGAACTTTCTTGGCGAGGGCAAATTCATGTTTACGGTACAGGCGTTTGAAACGAGCTTGGGCAGTGAGAAGATCCTGAGAGAAAGCCCTGTTTCACGGACCTATTTCGAAATCAGGCTGAACAAGATTGTGAAAAAGCCGAAAATCATAACACCGAAAGTACTCTACCTTGAATGACCTGCAACGTAGCGGATCCGGACGCAGGCATTACTGCGAGTATGAATAATTATATGACAAAAGAGTTGCAGGTGCACCGAATTATTATTGTAAAAAATCGAGGGGATGGCAATAGTGCCACTATCATAACACTCAAGAGTTGAAATATGATTAAAATTGATTTTGAAAAGTCTGGCGGTCTGGTGCCGGCAATTGCTCAGGATTGGGAAAGCGGCGAGGTGCTGATGATGGCATTCATGAACCGCGAGTCGTGGGAGCTGACATTGGCAACGGGTATCGTACACTACTGGAGCAGGTCCCGCAACAAGCTGTGGAAAAAGGGAGAATCGTCCGGCAACGTCCAGGAAGTAAGGGAGATCCGGGTTGACTGCGACAATGATACGATACTAATAAAAGTGAACCAGATAGGGCGGGCAGCGTGCCATGACGGCTACCGGAGCTGTTTTTACCGGATCGTCAGGGGCGATTCTGTTGTGGTCGACGGCGAGAGGGTCTTTGACCCCGAAACGGTATATGGAGAAAAAAAATGACGAAACAGATTAAGCTCGGTATTCCGAAAGGCAGTCTGGAAAATGCAACGATTGAGCTGTTCCAGAAAGCCGGGTGGAAAATAACCGTATCATCGAGAAATTATTTTCCCAGCATCGATGATGCCGATATCCAATGTTCCCTTGTGCGCGCCCAGGAAATGGCGCGCTACATTGAAAGCGGCGTTCTTGACCTGGGGCTTACGGGGCAGGACTGGATCCTTGAAAACGAGGCGGACGTCAAGCAGATATCCGACCTGGTATATTCCAAGGTGAGCACCAGAAAGGCGCGGTGGGTCCTGGCGGTCCCGGAAGATTCCCCGATCAAGACCGTGAAGGATTGTGCAGGAAAAACAATCTCGACCGAGCTGGTTAATTACACTAAAAATTATTTTGCAAGCAGGAACATA
>JAKQPV010000030.1:0-61209 GCA_029564515.1 Spirochaetota bacterium
GTCGAGGCCGGAGCTGCTCGTCGCCACCACGATGATCCGGTACTGCGTGTCCTCCGTCAGGGGGGTGAAGTTATGGCCGCCGGCAGATACGTCGAACGGGCCCTGCGTCGAGCCTGCCACGCCTCCGACCGGCGTCCATGATATGGCGGCTTCCGGGCCGATCCACGCCTGCACTGTAGGCGCGGGAACGCCAGTGGTCGAGAAGGTCGGCTGCGCCAGGTTGATCGAGGTATTGGTTACCGCTGTCAGCGTCAGGGCGTTCATCACCGGCGCGGTGTCTCCGGTTTTCACCACGAGCTGACGCACGTCGAGGCCGGAGCTGCTCGTCGCCACCACGATGATCTTGTATTGTGTGTCCACCGTCAACGGAGTAAAGTTATGGCCGCCGGCAGATACATCGAACGGGCCCTGCGTCGAGCCTGCCACGCCTCCGAGCGGCGTCCATGAAATTGCGGCTTCCGGGCCGATCCATGCCAGCACCGTGGGCGCAGGAACGCCCGTTGCCGAGAAAGTCGGCTGCGCCAGGAAAATGGAGGTATTGGAAACAGCCGTCAGCGTCAGGGCGTTCATCACCGGCGCGGTATCTCCGCTTTTCACCACGATCTGCCGCACATCCAGACCGGCGCTGTTCGTGGCTACAACGATGATACGGTACTGCGTATCCACCACCAATGGCGCTTCCGGGAAAGCGCCGAAGTTATGGCCACCGCCAGAAACATCAATCGGCCCTGTTATTGAACCGGTTACTCCCGCGGCAGCAGTCCACCCGATGGTAGTTTCAAGGCCAATATACGCTTCAACTGTCGGCGCCGGATCACCCACCGGGGAAAAGGTCGGTTGTGCAAGCTGGATCGAGGTATTGGTTACAGCGGAAATGGCCAGGGGGTCCATGACCGGAGCCGTTACGCCCGTTCGCACCACGATCTGCCGCACATCAAATCCGGCGCTTCCACTGTCGGCAACAACGATAATCCGGTAGAGAGTATCGATCGTAAGGCCTAAAAATGTCCATGGACCGAGAGTTACATCATTCTGGTCAGTCTGCCCGCTTACCACGCCGGTAGTGAGATTAACCGAGATGGTTCCGTTTAATCCTATATACGCTTCCTGGGTAGATCCGGGAATACCCACCGTGGACAGGGAGGGTTGGGCAAGCGATACAGAGTCAATGGTAACGGCTGTTATCTGCAGCGGATTTAGGATCGGCTGAGTACCTCGTGTAACAACGGCTATTTGCTTTACTGAAATACCAATTCCATTATCTGCTACCACAATAATTCTGTAGTTTTGTGTAGGATTCAGGAGTGGTTCCGGGAGAACGCCAAAGGTATAACCGCTGTTCTTAACATCAACTACACCACCAGCACCATAAGAAGTGTCATAGTCTGAAACAACGCCAGTCGAATTATCAACAGAGATATACCCGGGCCCAGTACCATCCAAACCAATATACGCAAACACTGTGGATGCAGGATCGTTGATAGATGGATTCCCGATAAAAATAAAGGTCGGCTCGTCAAGGGTTATGGTAGTTTCAGTCACCGTTACCTGCAACGGGCTCAGCACCGGGGCGGTAGAGAACAGGGCCCCGTACAGGAACTGGGTGGCCGAATTGTTTTTCATGTATCCGCTGCAGCCGCTGGACGCAAGGAGAACAATAATAAGGGGTATGGTATATAATAGTTTTTTCATAATTGGACGCTCCTTTTCGGCGCGGCACGGGTCCGCATGTGCCGCCTTATAACGTAATGAAAAACCTGGATACGATCAATTGTTCACTGAGATTTTTCATGTTTATAAAGCACTTCCTCGTTCAATTCATTAGTATATGTATTCTGCTTGCCGGTCATTTATTCGGCCTTTTTCCTTTTCTTCTCCAGGGCAGCTTCTTTCTCGTCAAGCTGCTGCTGTTTCTTGTTCTTCCTGGTCACATCCTGCAGCTCCGTGAGCTCCTTGATCTTCTTGCCCACGTCCCTGTAATAGGAGTTGTAGGATTTCGCCTTCTTGAATTCATCCAATGCCGAATCCAGGTCATCGCCCAGGAAGAGGGACATGCCCTTCCAGTAGTGCTCCTCGGCCCTCTTCTTGTTCATCTGGGAAACCGGATAGGCGTAGAAGGTCACACCCAGGGCCGTATACCACTCGTTCCTGAATATTTTCTGTTTCCATCCCTGCAAGTAGGAGAAGGTATTTCCCAGAACGGTTGAAGATATAACATCTGAATTGGTATTCCGCAACGCGGTGAAATAGGAATAGGAACCCGCGAGGGTTATGGATATGTACTCAACAGGTTTCATGGTGCAGCCCATTCCGGCGGTATGGCTGGAGAGCAAATCATCGTATTCGGATAATTTATTCGTATGCAGCCCGTAATTATGATAGGAGTACCCGATACTGGCGGTGATCCAGTTATTGGCGTCCCAATCGATGGCCTGCCCCACCCGGTAGCCGACATAGTTCCAGTCCTTCTCGCGGCCGTCAAGGTCCCGGAACCGCGGAAAGGTGAGGTCCGCGGACGTATCCAGCCTGAGGTTCCGTATGACCTTGAAGGATACCCCGAGGGAAAGAGAGGGCGGGTAGGTTGCCTTGTAGACGTTGCTGATGTTGCGCCTGGTTTTCGGGTCCATCAGGTAGACATTCAGGATATTGCCCAGGCCGTTCGGATTGAGACGGTCATTGACAACAAGGGGCCAGATGCTGTCGCAGAACAGGTTGAGCTGCCCCGTCTGGGCCAGGACCGGATTTGTGATGAATTTGTTCGTATGCTTGGCCAGGATCATTGGCAGATAGTATTCCAGGCGGGTGCCGATGTTGACGAAGTCCGCTGGCTTGATGTCGAAGCCGACAATGATGCCCACGCCGTTGCCGCGGAGACTTGTGCTGATCGATGTGGGCACCTGGTAGGGCGTGGCGTTCACGTCGTTGGTAAAAATTGAGCCATACGGAACCTGGGTCATGTTCGTGGTGGCCTGAATATTGATATACCGCACCGCCAGGGCCGCGGACAGTTTATCGTTGAATGCGTAAGCCCCTCCAGCCGTGGCGCCGATATGGTATTCTTCCCGCTCAAATCGGCTTTTCCCGTATATTCCAAGCAATTGCTCGGACAGCAGGGTTGCCAGTACGGTATTGTAGACGACATTGAGCCTGTCAAGGGTTGTGGCGCCCTGCGCGAACTTCAGGCCGGGCTGCCCGTACAGGGACGACACGTATGCGAAAACCGTCCAGTTATCAGCCTTGAACAGGAACCCCAGGTCCGTCGGCATGACAGTGAAAATCTGCGAAAGGTATTTTGCAGGGGCCTGGTATCTGTTGGATGTCTGAGTGGGAATGCCGCTGAAAGCGCTGCCTCCCTGGGTGCCCCGTAAATTCAAAGCGTTGCTTTTCAGGGTGAAGCCGTTCACCGAATTAAATATCAGGTAAATGCCCCCGGTAGACAGGTGCACTAAACCGGCCGGGTTAAAGTAGATAGCGTCCGCGTCGGTGCTGGCGTTCCTGCTCTGCGTGCGGACATACTCCGCACTACGGTTCGGTAATATGCCCTCTTCTGACAGGATAAAGGACGCGGAGGCATCGGCCGTGGCGAGCACGAGTGCAAGGGCTGCCAGTGCCATGGAGAGCCGTGCGTATCGCATAACGTGCGCCGCGTAAAGCTGATGTATATGTATCGAATTCGTTTTCACTTCCTGTCCCATTATAACCGGGTATTTGCATCATGCATCAGGAACACATTACCAGAGTATCCTTTAATCATCTTACATTTATATACCCTGGAGATTCCCCGGGCAACCATAACAATATACTTAAAGTCAACGGCAATATCAAATTTTTCAGCCCTGGTAGGCTTTTTTTATTATCTTGAAAAATTCAATAAAAAAGGGAAAAAATCGGCCGTTTTTTCTATTTCTAGAATATTATACCTTATAAGTATTCAATTCGTACAACTGTGTAAAAAAAATGATACTTTTTAGGTTGCATACATAGTTTAAAATCCCCATACATCAGGCCATTCTCGGCCCTCATTAAATGAATGTGTGTTGTTTATTGCAACTCATAAACCCTGTATAATCCATCATAAAACAGCCATTCAGAAAAATAATTATTATATTCATTATAATACAAAAGAGTGGTCAGGCATATCGGCGTTATCGTCGAGATCCG
Organism: Spirochaetota bacterium; assembly: GCA_029564515.1. Taxonomy (GTDB): domain Bacteria; phylum Spirochaetota; class UBA4802; order UBA4802; family UBA5550; genus RBG-16-49-21. The sequence continues at coordinate 4,162 of JAKQPV010000030.1, forward strand.
TATCCCCGGGATACTTCTTGACATTTCGTACAACGTCATACCATACTAAATCTCCTGCTCAACATGATGCAGACCCATGACAGTAAGAATACAGGATATATTCGCAATCCCGGAAGAGGCATGGGCTCTCCCCCCTCCCTTTGACCGGTCCTACTGGGTCATTCCCGGCCTGCTCCTGGCCGGCTTTTACCCGGGTGACCGCGAATCCTCGAAACGCGATGAAAAGCTCGGCATACTGCTCGATGCCGGCATACGGCATGTGATAAACCTGCTCGAGGAAGACGAGGTCGACTTCTGTACGAGGAGGTTCGAGCCCTACGATGGCGCCCTCACGGCGCTCGCGCGGGACCGGGGCGTTGAGGTCACGATCAGGCGTTTCCCCATAGATGACATGGACGTGCCGGACAGGGCGCTCATGAAAGCCATACTTGACGATATCGACCGCGCGCTGTCGCTCGGCATGCCGGTCTACATCCACTGCTGGGGCGGCCTGGGCAGGACCGGAACGGTCGCCGGGTGCTGGCTCGCCCGGCACGGCATAACGCGGAAAAAGGCCACCCTTAAAAAGCTCGACGAGCTGAGAAAGCATGCGACCAACGGTGACCTGGATTCACCGCAGACAGCAACGCAGCGCCGCATGGTCATGGAGTGGCGCAGGGGGGAGTAGATTTGGGCGCGGAGAAACCGGGGAGCGGCGAACCGGCTATATGGCGCCGAAAATGAAACCTCCGTTAAGGTATCCTTCGTAGTTGAACCCGGCCTTCCTGAGGACATATATCCCGCAGCGGAAACCGGCTTCAATGGTCAGGGCGGCCGAGTTACCAAGCATGATGTTTATGCCCAGCGAGACCCCGACCGGGATGAAGGCCCCGAGCTTCCGCTTGTAGATACGGTCCATGTAAATATAATAGAGGCCATAGGTGGTGAAAGCCGGGTCTCCCGACGCCGCAAGCGCAGCCACGCTGTATTTCAGGCGGTTTGGCCCCCACTCTTCATTTCGGGTCGTGGGAGCGAGACCGTTTAACACCTGGACCCCCAGAAGCGGCCCGATAAAAAACCGGACCGGACCCTGGTTTACGACCTCGAAGGCGAAGACGTTGTTCAGGCCGATCCTCATCATGCGCCGGTATTCATAGCGGCTGTCAAAGTTCGAGTTCGACTCGGCCCCGATTGAGAGGCGGTTGTGGAACCCGTCCCCGGAGCCGCCGGCATCAAAAAGGAGGCCGCCGCCGTAAAAGGTATTGTTCGCCGAGTAGCTGACTTTGTAATCGCCGTCGGACTTGATGGTGAGCATGTCGACCCTGCCCAGGCCCCCGGTCCCGTAGAATCCGAAGCCCATTGCGAACAGGGGTGACGCGGTAACCAGTGCCCCCAATAATGTGAGAATCGTTATTTTCTTCATGCATGACCTCGTGTAACTTTTAATATCAGCGCCCCGCCAGGGTTATGATGATTCCCGACACAATAGTCAGGAGCACCAGTACGGTTGAAATCCTGCCTGCCAGGCGGTGGATCGGACGGACCTTCCCGGTTATTGCCGGTACCGTTTGCGCGATGATCCCTCCGGCCGCTGTCAGCAGCAGGCACGCCAGCGCAACCAGGCCGAAATAGGCATGGGGAACGTTGAAATGGCTGCCCTTTCCAATTACCGATATCATGACATATATGCCGGCGACTACAAACGCGATCCCGGCAGCCTGGACCGACGCGTGGGCAACGGCCCACCACCGTTTACGCTTCAGGTAACGGGCTATGACGATGCCGCAGACTAACATGACAAAGGCGCAGCTCATCGCCAGCGGGTGTACTATCCATAGACTGAACCGCGCCGAAGAAGAGCCCGTCTGCGCCAGGGAAACGGCATGGGCATCCGCGGCCGCGAAAAAATCCATATGCTTCGTGAACACGAAATCGCTTTTCTCTACCCGGAGATGGCATGTATAACATTCCCGTACGCTGTCCGGTGAGGTGCCGTATGCGGTAAACCTGCCCCCGGCGGCATCATATGGAAAACGGGCGTAACCCCACCCCCCGGTTTCCGGAAAGCGAGCAGGATCCTTAATCATGTATTCGATCCGCTGGAGCCCCGCCGGCTCGATGGAATCCCTGAACGCGGGATTGCTTCTCATCAGATAGCCCATTTTCACGAAAATGGAACCGGCCCCAAAAACTGGCTCGCCTTCCCCTGCCGACCTGATGGCGCGCATGGCTGCGTCGTTTGCCCAGATGTAATGCATTTCGTTTTTATCAACCCGCACGTGGCCGGAGACCAGCCTCCACGATTCGAACCCGTTCACATGCCCGAGCTTGAGGCCGTTCGGCGATGTTACGTCAGGCAACGTATCCCCGGGAACTCTTTCCCGGGACTGCAATGAAACCGAACTCGCAAATAACAGCAGAACGATGAACATCCGTTTCATACCCCCCCCCTTCTTCCATGCTGCATAGCCCGGAAAGTTGTTTTGTTGATATAAAAAATATTTTTACTATCAATATAAGGTCATTTCAAACTGGAGGCAAACGATAAACGCCTTTTTTAAGGAAGCATAAGTAAATATTCTGCATGTAATAATACACGATTATCATGGAGTACCCCGATCCGATAAATCAGAGGTATTTCTTGTATCGATCGGCGCATGCGCCTGGCCGATTATTGCATACTTCGCATGATAACAGGCCGGCGAAGACAATCAAGTTTGAAAAGCTGAAATCCCCGGCGCGCGTCATCGTGCCTGTAAGCGCGCCATCGGCCCGCTGAAGCCCGTTCTGATTCAGGACGAAAAACAGCCTATATATTAATTGACAAAAACAGCTGTTCTCATTCTTTTGTCCGAACGCAGTGGACGTATCCGGTATCCGGCAGACGGAACATCGCAGGCATTCCACTTCATACTGTAATAAACCAATAATGCAAAAAAAGGAGCAACAATGGCGGAACTATCTGATTATACTTTATTTAGCGGCGGACATAAAGGCGCGGAGGCTGAATTCGGGAAACAGGCCGAGAAGCACGGCGTCAATGAAGTCAACTTTTCCTTTGAAGGCCACAAGATGGAGCGCGACAGGGGGATCCGGTTTCTCGGACCGAAGGAGCTTGAGAAGGGTGATGTGAGCATGGAAATAGTGTCCCTCCACATGGGCAGCAATTTCTCGGAGGTCGGCATGATACGGAAGGTTATTCAGTCTATCTTCCACATGGTCAATAACGGGCACCAAGTATTCGCCGTCGGCTGGATACAGGCCGACAACACGGTAAAGGGCGGCACCGGCTGGGGCGTGGAGCTTGCGAAGCTCTTCAACCGCCCGGTAAGCGTGTACGACCAGGACCGCAAGGCATGGTTCTCCTGGGTCAACAACGCCTGGGCGCAGGATGTCCCGGTCATCTCCAACAAGACCTTCTGCGGCACGGGCACGAGGAACCTCACCCCGGACGCGCGCGCGGCCATTGAAGACCTGTTTAACCGTTCCTTCGCGACAAAATAAAGAACTGCGGAGCGAGCCGCCCAAACGATGGAGTGCGGATATACGAGGCCGTGGTGGCCTCGTATATCCGCATTTAATTCTCCGGCCGGCTCTCGGTCACGTCCACGCGCGGTTCAGCGCATAAAAAAACCTCTTGCCATCATACCTGAACACGTATATAATGCGTAACGCGGTCAAAAACAAATACTGCCGCCTTTTGTTTCCGAAATCATCGTGCAAACCTTACAAGGAGGTCACCATGCCCGGAACTTTCGAAATGTACAAGGACGAGCGGGGCGAGTTCCGCTTCAGGCTTAAATCGGGTAACGGCGAGGTCATAGCCGTGAGCGAGGGCTATTCGTCGCGCCAGAGCTGCCTGAACGGCATCGATTCCGTGAAGCTCAATGCTGCAACGGCTCCTGTCATCGAGCTGAACCCGGACAGGGAGCTGTTACTGGCCTGCGACAGGGGCGATCTGGCCATGGCGCGGAAGGCCCTTTCCCAGGGGGCGAACCCGAACGCGGTCGATTCCGAGGGCGAATCCGCGCTTATTGAGGCGGTCGAGTCGGGAAACCTCGAGCTCGTCAAGCTCCTGGTGCAGAAGAAGGCGAACGTCAACCAGCCGGATTTCGGCGGCGAAACGCCGCTGCACGAGGCTGCCGAGGAAGGTCACGAGCCGATTATCCAGTTCCTGCTGCAGCAGGGCGCTCGGAGAGACGCGACCGACAACAAGATGAACACGCCGATCCACAAAGCGCTCCTCAAGGGCCGGAACGGCGCGGCGCTGGCGCTTGCGCGGGCCGGGGCCAGCCTGACGATCCCGAACAGCGCGGGCAAGACCCCGGCGCAGCTGGCTGCCGAGCGGGGCCTTCAGCTTTCGATAAGAATACAGCCGCCGGCGAAAAAGGCGCCTGCCGCGAAAAAGGCCCCTGTCAGGAAGAAGGCCCCCGCCGGGAAGAAGCCGGCCGCAAAAAAGAAAAAGAAGTGATCCCCTGCCGCGCTGTCCCGCGGGCCGCGCGGCAGGTACTATCCCCTGACGTGCGTAACCCGGAATGAACGCAGAAGAACTCATGTCAGCGCTGTATGGCCTGCTGAGAAACACCTACCAGGCGCTGGCGCCATGGCCGGGCAAGGACGCCGGCCTGCGCGCGTATCGCGCGGCCGCCGGCGAATGGTGCATCAACGAAATACTGGAGCACATCATGCTCGCCAACCGCTACCTGCTCCTGCTCATCGGCAAGGGGCGAAGAAGGCCCTGAAAACTGCCGACCCCGGGAGGATCGCCGACGCCCTTAAAGAGTACCGCCTCATGGGGGACCGTCTTGAGCAGATCGGAGTGAACAATTCCTTCGAGTGGAAGTGCCCCGCCCACATGAAGCCTTCCGGCATGATGACCGCGGAAGACGCGTGGCTGGAGCTCGACGCGCAGAGGGGCACCCTGCTGGACTGCCTTGCCGATCTTAAAAACGGCGAAGGCGTTCTCCGGAAAACAGGGATGTCAGTGAACCGGCTGGGAAAGCTCGACGTGTACCAGTACATCTGCTTCCTCCTGATGCACTGCCGCAGGCATATCGGGCAGATGGAGGAGATCGAAAAAGCTTACAGCGCAGAAAAACCGGCCGGAGCTGCGGCCGGTCCGTAAGCGGGCCCGGAATCCCGCCCGCCCGGGTCACCTGCCCGTGCGGCGATTCCCGGCGTATTTCCGTATGGCATGGTAATAGGCGCGCGCCACCTGCAGCACGCGGTCCGGAGTCTTCCCGGTGCCGATCTCCGAAAGCCTGAGCGCTTCCTTCATGTAATTCTGCTGGAGCGGCTCCCCCAGGCAGAGAGGGCCGCGGACCAGCCTGGTCATCCTGAAATTCCGCGCGTACACGCCCCTCCTGCATATGCCGGTACGGTACGCGCCCGGGAACCTGTCGGTGGCGGCCTGGATATCCAGGTATGAAGAGAAGTTATCGACCACGAATTTCGAGTAGCGAATCGACTCGTCCAGGTCGTCGGACAGGACCAGCCTGAGCAGCTCGATGCGCGACTCCAGGGTCTCGAGCTCGCCCCGGAGGAAACAGCCGGGCACGAAGACCGTGGTGAAGTTCCGCTTCGTTTCCGGTATCGATTCTATCACCCAGCGCACGTCATCCAGCAGGCCCTCTCCGTTTCCATTCCCGGCCATGATCTCCTTTATCCTGAGGTACTTGGTCCGGAACGGCTCGTCGCCGCCGCTGGCGTCGTAATGGGCCAGCACGGTGACGTGCGGCCGGAACGCGTTGATGAGGCGCGCCCGGTAGGGCATCTCGTACTCGCTGTTGAAGAACTTGAGCCGCTGGCGGTCCCCTGCCCGGTGAAGGAGGCGGGATGCGGCCGCCGGGGTAATGTATTTATCGCGGAGCTTTTCCTGCACCGACTCCCGGAAGCTCGTCCGTACCCACCGGTCAAACGGGACCGGGTAGACCTGGCTGTTTTTTTCGCGGGTCAGCATCACGGTCGCGCCGTCCCTCTCCAGCATCTCCCTGAGCGCACGCGCGGTGGCGAGATTGAGGCTCGACTCGAAAAACTCGACCTTCCGTCCCTCCGGCGAGACCATGGATATGTATTTCCCCTCGCGCTTCGCCTCCTTCATGGAGCCGGCCGAGTGGCCCGGGTCAATCGCCACGCGGAGTCCGGCCAGCGGCTTCCCCGGCACCCTGCCGGGACGGAATGCCCCGTCATCCATGGACGCAATCTTCTCCGCGAAAGCCGGGTCAAACCGTGCAGCCCCTTTCGCACGGTAGGCTTTCCGGATGGCCTCGTCGTCCAGGACCCTGAGCATCCTTACGAAGGTCGCGTATTCTTCCTTGTAAATTCTGCACTCCACAATGCCCTTCTTCCTGTTAGAAGGGGAAGCGAACATAGTGACAGAGTCTTTTTCCACGGACACGTATTCGTTGAGAGAATCGTCTCCGAGAAGGAGCCTGAGCCGTCCCGTGCGTTTATCACACCCGGAAAGGGTAAAGACCAGGACTATCATCACCAACAGGGCTATCTGCTTCATGTTACTGTCTCGAACGCCAATTTTACATTCAGTACTCATGTGTCCAGATTACAGGTCCAGAACGGGACATCGTCAATTATTATTTCTTTTCGGGAAAACATTATATCGCCCCGCTGGAGCCAGACGAAAATATGCTTGATTTTTTTCAGAAAAAACGTAATGCTTATTATCAATATTCGATACAGAGAGGTGGGCCATGCTGGATAGAGTCAAGGGGATGATTATACCGCATTTTATAGGATTGTGTTTCATGGCAGGAGGCTGGTTTATCAGCATCATGAATGTTGGCCTGACGCGATTCCAACCCGATATATTATTTACAAAGTGGACCCTGTCAGGCCTGGCTCTTATTGTTCTAGGCGCGTATATACCTGATATATGGCAGAAGATCCGCGGCAGCAAGTAAGCCTGTATTCTGTATACAATCCACGAATACAATTCCTTCCATAGAAATGGGTGGTCGGTTTTTCTATTGACAGCTGTTTCCCGTTTTTCCAAAACTTCATCCCGAAATTCCCTGAAACGTGAACAGATCGTTCAACCCCAACAATGATCGGACAGGGAAAAGTATCACTCCATCATTCCTGTAAAAAAAATAGTGGTCATTATCAGGTATACCGGAAATCGACCGGACAGGAATGCAGAAATATGCTAACAGTTGATTAATATAAATATAAAGGGCATCCGGCGGAACAGGATGTTCAGGTATACAACTTTTTTCTCTTAGCAATAGACTTGTTGCAAAATTCAACTGTCATTCCGGCCGAAGCACGGCGAAGCGAAGAGCCGGAATCCATTTTTTTCGCATGGATTCCCGCTGGAGTGTATCCCGCGGGGGTCGAGGGGCGGGAATGACAGGCTCAGTATACCGTAAGCATAAACAGAGATGCAACAAGCATTATTAAAATAAAACAACCGGAATAAATGCACACGAACAGGAGATGCTGATTTTCTCGGACAGATAAAAGTTTTTTTGATTTTTGTTCAACCGTCCGGACGGTAAAATATTTATGAATGGGATGATACGATTTCTCTTTCACCTCGCAGTGGCAGTTATAACCGTTCACTGGAACAGACACCTCTCGCTCAGGCGGCAGCTTCGCAAGGCCGAGAAGCGCCTGGTCAAAGAGATACGCGGCGCATACGAGAACGTCCCCTTCTACAAGAAGCTGTTTGATGCATGGGGCGTCGACGTCAACGACATCAAAACCATCGACGACCTGAGACAGATTCCCTGCATCACCAAGGACGATATCCGTGAACAGTTCCCCGGCGGTATCGTGTCCAGAAAATACACCGTGGACACATGTCACTATTCCGCTACGACCGGCTCGACCGGCAGGTCCCTCCCCTTCGTGTTCAGCAAGGCCACCTTTGCATTTTACATCGCAACCGGCGTGCGGATGTACACCATGATCGGCTACCGGCCCTGGCACAAGGTCGTGTACATCAAGTACACGGCCATCGAGTATCCGCGGCTGGGGCCCTTCTTCCGCACGGAGCACATACTGTCGACCATCCCGGTCGAACAGCAGATCGCATCGCTGCGCGCCATGAAGCCGGACCTGCTGATCGGGTACGCTTCGATCGTGTACGAGATAGCCAGGACGGTTACGCCGGACGACCTGAAACGGATCAGGCCGAAATTCATCGGGATCAATTCCGAGCTCTCCACCGCGGACCAGCGTGCGCTCATATCAAGCGTGTTCAACTGCCCGGTATACGACGAGTATTCCACCGAAGAGACCTGGATGGTGGCCGCCCAGTGCAGGGAGGGCGGCTATCACCTGTTCATAGACAACGTGTGGGTCGAGTTCCTCGACAGGAACGGCAGGCCGGCCGGGCCGGGTGAAGAAGGCGAGATGGTCATCACCACGCTCCGCAGCCCGGCCATGCCGTTCATACGCTACCGCATAGGCGACATCGGCAGTCCCGGTGCTACGGCCTGCTCCTGCGGCATGGGATTCCCGCTGCTCGGCTCGTTCGAAGGAAGGGCCGATGATTCGTTCGTGCTCCCGAGCGGAAGATACGTTTCGTCGCTGAAGATACTGAACACGTTCACCAGGTTCATAAAAGAATACCTGCACCTCGTTGAGGAATTCAGGATCGTCCAGAAGGACAGGGGATACATCGTCATCGAATTCGTAAAGGGAAAGGAGTTCAGCGAAAGCCGGCTCCGCGAGCTGACCGACAGCCTCCACGCGCTCATGGGAGAGCCGGTGAACATAAGCGTCGAGTTTACCGACGCCATCCGGCACGCCGGCATCAAGCGGAAAGCCATCGAATCGTGGGTTACCGGCAACAAGGAACAGGCCCGGACGACGGCTGGGTGAGGCGAACCTGCACGGAGTAATCATGGCACAGGACCGCACATCGGAGAGGGGCGCGGCCGCGGCACCAGCCGGGAACAGCTCCCCGCTTGTCCCGCGCGCGGGCGGAGCGATCTCCGCGGTAAAGAGGGCGGTCCCCTGGGCGGTGGGCGCCGCGATCATCGCGTTCCTCGTGTGGCGCATCGAGCCCGGCCCCCTGGCAGGGGCGCTGTCGCAGGCGAGACTCTCCCTGTATCTACCCGCGCTCGGGCTCTTCTTGTACCTGAACTTCCTCGTCGACACGCAGAACCTCCACGCGCTGTTGAAGTATTTCAACCGGGGCATCCGCTTTTACGACAGCATGGTCATACGCGGTGCCTCGTACTTACTGATGATCGTTGATTACACGCTCGGCATGGGCAGTATCGTATATTACCTGAAACGGTACCGGGGGGTCCCGATCGTGCGGGGCACAGGCCAGATGTTCTACCTCAATTATATAACCCACGTATCACTCCTGGTGCTTGCGATAGCCGGATGCGCGATGGCTTCAGGATCGCCCTCGCCCTGGCCGCTGCGGATCGCCCTGGCCTGCTCCGCGTTGCTCGCGTCCGCCGTCATCCTGGCGGCCGCGCTCAAGCTCCTTCCCGACTACCGGTTCCTGGCAAAAATCAAGCGGAACGGCCTCATGAAGGTCTTCATAGAGACGCCCGCCCGGATATACCTGCTCCACACCGTATACCGCTGCGGGTTCTACGCGATCTTCGTCTTCTTTTTTTACGCTGCCGTGCGGGCCTTCAACATGGAGATACCGATGACCGCCCTGTTCGCGTACGTCCCGATAATCCTTCTGGTCATCAGCATACCCATTTCGGCGTTCGGGCTGGGGACCTCGCAGGCGGCCATGCTTGTCCTGTTCAGGGATTACGGCACACCGGCCCAGATCCTGGCATTCAGCCTTGCCTATTCCGCGTCGATCGTGGTCCTTCGCGGGGCGATCGGCGCCCTGTACTACGGCATCATTACCAGGCGGCTGTCGGGCATGACAGCGGAGCCGGCGGGCGGATACGGCCGTGTCGGTGAAACCATATCGTGAAAATAGTCCGGCCTGAAGGCCAGGGAGCCATGATACGCGTAAACAGATACAACACTACGGGAGCACAACCCGCGGCGCAGGCGCTGGAGCGTAAGCTTGCGGAGCTGGCGCCCCTGAAGCACTTCGTAGCGACAGGGTTCGCGCGGAACGGGCTGTTCCTGCTCGCCCGCGCGCTGGGATGGGACGCATCGGCCGAGATCATCATTCCGGCCTTCACCTGTCCGGTCATCCGGCACACGATCGAGTCGGCAGGCGCCATGCCGGTCCCGGTTGACGCGGAGCCCGACGGGCTCAACATCGACGCGGACCTGATCGAGAAAGCGATCACGGATAAAACGCGTGCCGTGTACGTGGTGCACACCTACGGCACAGCCGCACACATGGAGCGCATCTGCGCGGTTGCGAAGCGTCACAACCTGGCGGTTATAGAGGACGTAGCCCATGCGCCGTTTTACCGGTACCGGGGCCGCCAGCTCGGCACCTGGGGCGATTTCGCGGTGTACAGCTTCACTAAAAAGCTCGTCAACTACGAAGGGGGCGCGATCGGCACCAACGATACCGCCGCGTTCAGGGAGATGATGCGGCTGCGGGATCAGTACCAGGCCGCGCGGCCCGCATTTTTCACCGGGTTGATTGATTCGTATGTCCGCCTGGTCGGCTCCTGGTGGGAATCGGGCTTCTCGACCGCCTCCCTCTGCCTGATGAAGCTGAACGACCTCGTCAACCGGATCGCGTTCCGGGGCGCTTACGGCATCGGCATAGATCCGGGCAGGTTCATGCCGGGCGACACCGCCGGCCGCATCACCGTGCGCCGGCTTGATGCGCTCAAGGAAGCGGCGGTGAACGATGACGCCCGCTTCCGCGCTTTCAGGCAGGGCATGGGAGGCATAATAGGGCTCCATGGCATTCACCAGTACGGAGAGGACACCCTTCCCCGCTATTTCACGGGGTCCGTTCGGAACAGGGGCGGATGGCTCAGGCTCCTTTCCTTCCGGACATGGAGAAACTGCAATACGCCGGGGGACTTCCCGCGGGCGGACTACCTGTTCGCGAGCCACAGGGTATTCTCCAAGGCGATCCTTCTTTTCGGTCGGCGCGCGATGCGGGCACCGGCCGGGCGGCCATTCAGCGGGGGGGCACGGGGCGTACGGTTCGATTAACGCAGAAAGACAACAAGGGGGGGAAGCATGAAATCATCTCAAGATGTCGTTGTACAAATAAACCTGAAGGAACAGCTCCCCTGCGCGTCACCGGTAACCCTTGAGGAGAATTATATCATGAGCTTCAGGGGATTCAACTATTACGCGGTAGACCTGAGGAAGGCTGACTTCGATGAGATCGAAGAGATAATCAGCGGATGCGAGGCCGTTGAAAACGACACATGGAAGGCGCAGGAGAACTTTTTCCAGTACATTCGTAAAAGCGACCTCCTGGTGTACGCCGAAAAGGGAGGCAGGATTGTCGGCTTCAACCTGGTTTCCTTCCTTCTCATCAACGAATATTGCTTTTATACGATCGACGAAGCCATGGTGCTCAGGGCCTGCCAGGGCAACAATATAGCGCGGAACGTGGTCGCAACCGCTTTCTGCTGGTTCGTAAAAAATATCGCGCAGGACACCATGACCAAAAAAGTGGTTATGGTGTCGATATCCGCGAACCCGAAAGTCGTCAACGATTACTACAAGAACCGGTATATAACCCGGTTCCTGGACAATTCCTTCTATCCGTCTGACGACCTGGTGCGGGCACACCACGGCTACCTGCATAAATACAACTTTACCCTTGTGGACAACAGCTACCCCTTCTGCATACGGAAGCTGTTCCCCGGCTCCCAGCAGCTCGACTGGTCGGACAAGCGGTACCAGTTCCTTGATGTTGTCAGGAGGAGGATGCCGTCAGACTTCGACCACGCCGTTCGCGGAGACGCCTGGGCGTTCATGGCTGTCGCGAACCTGCGCCTGGCCCGCGGCATCATCAGGGCGGTGAGCCTTATCTTCTTCGGCAGGGAGGCCCTCTTCAACGAAAAAATCGGGCTGTTGAGAAGGAAGAAGCGGACCGACGCGATACCGCGCCTTGCCAGGGTACGGCTGATCGACGAGCGGTTCTCCGAGCGCAGGGTCTACGAGCGCCGCGCCGCGGACCGCCGGAAGCAGGACCTGGGCTGCGGCGCGAACGGAATAGACAGGCGGATCTCCGACAGGAGAGCAGCAGAACGAAGGGACTCCTGCCGCTGAGAGCCCTCCCCATGCCAAAACTGAATTCAAGGCCACTGTCCATAGCATCGCGGCTCTGGATCGCCGTCGGGCGGATCTCTCCGCCCTGCGCGAACCAGCTTACGTTCGAGGGTCCCGGCACGCTCGACCCGGATGCATGGCGGGCGGCGGTCCTCGCGGCCGCAACCGCCAACCCGGGCACACGACTCGTGCTCAGGGGATCCCTCGGGTCAAGCCGCTGGGTCGATTCGGGCACGGCGCCGCGGGTGCGCGAGGCGGACGCATCCGGCTGGGACGGGATGGGCTCCGACGGCGCTCCCTTTCTCATGGAATCCTTCGACCCGCGAAACGGGCCAAACGCGGAGGTTCTGCTGATGCACGGCAACCCGGCACGCGTCTCGTTCAGGAGCCACCACGCTGTCATGGACGGGCGCGGCGCCGCGACCTGGGCGGAAGACGTGTTCCGGGCTCTCAGGGGCGAGGAGCCGGCCGGCTCCGAATACACCATGACCGAGAATGACCTCCTGAATTTCGTGCCGGGCTCGGCCGCGCGGCCGCTCCCGCACCATAACCTCGCGCCGACCGGCGCGGCCGACGGGAGCGATGTCTCCCCCGTGTGGCGGCGGAAAACGATCCGTGGAAAGGTCGATTCGCTTCTACCGAAGGTCATCCTGTGCGCGGCGCGCGCAGCACGGCGCCATGCCGACGGGCCGGTTCGCATCGGCGTGCCGGTCGATCTGCGCCGGCGCTGCGAGGGCCTCCGCTCCACAGGCAACCTGACGAACGCGATTTACATCGACATACCCGGTGAAGCCGGCTGCGAAGATATCGCCGGAATGATCACGGAGCGGCTTGAGCGCCGGTCCGACGGGGAGATCACCTGGGAGGACTCGATCATCAGGTACGTGCCGGTCCGCCTCCTGGGGCGGGCCATCGCCGCGGAGGGCGCCCGCAACCGGCGTTCGGGCGGGTACCGCTGCTCGGGTTTCGTATCGAACCTGGGCAGGCTGGAGATCGGGCGGTTCGCGTGCAACGATTTCTCGCCGACCACCTATTACGGTGTCCCGGTCTGCGCTCCGATCGTCCCCTTCAGCATGACCCTCTCGGGTACGGCCGCCGGCATCGAGCTGCTCCTGGCCATGCCGCGCTGCATGTCAACGGGCGGAAGGATAGGGGCGGCGCTGGACGCCATTGAGAGAGAACTGATGACACCATGAAACAATTATATACACGGAACATGTCTTTCAACGAGCGCCTCTTCGTCGTGGCGGACAGGCTGCACCCTCCCGTTGCGAACCGGTTTATTTTCGAGGGAACCGGCGTCCCGGACCCGGAGCGCTGGCGCCGGGCGGTCGAGATTGCCTCTGCCGCGAATCCCGGGAGCAGGCTGGTGCTAAAAGGGCGCCTGGGCGGGTGCCGGTGGGTGGATTCGGGCGTTACGCCGCCGGTGATCGAGGCCCCGGAATGCGAACAGGGGGTCCTTCCAAAAGAAGCGCCTTATCTCCAGAAACCGCTCTATCCGGAAACCGGCCCTACCTGCGATGTGGTCCTGGTCCCGGGCCGGCCGATGCGGGTTATATTCCGGACTCACCACGGGGTCATGGACGGACGGGGAACACTTACCTGGGCGGAGGACGTGTTCCGGGCGCTCCGCGGTGAACACTGCACGGGATCCGACTCGGTACTGACCGACACGGAGCTTGCCCGCTCGTTCCAGAAAAAACATCGCAGGCCCTACCCGACTGCGCAGCTCGCCCCCACCGGCATTGCCGCAGGCAGCGAACCCGGCGTCGAATGGCGACGCGTCACGCTCAGGGGGCGGTACCACAACCTGCTCCCGCGCACGGCAGTACTGGTCGCGCAGGAGGCCCGGCGAAATGCGGGGGGGAGAGAGGGAGACGTGCTGATCGGCATCCCGGTCGACATGCGCCCCCGCCTTCCAGGGCTCGTATCGACCGGCAACCTGACCATGGCGATCTACGTGCTCATAAACCCGGACACAACGCCCGGGCAGGTCGCGGAGGACATTTCGCGTCAGCTGAAGGAGAAGGCCGAGGGCATGCTCACGCCCGGCGACGACCTGGTGCGGTACATGCCCATGGTCCTTCTGGGAGCGGCGGCGAAAAGGCTCATCAACCGGCGTCACCGGAACGGCATGTACAGCATGTCCGGCGTGATATCAAACATGGGCAGGATCAACCTCGAGGGCTTCCGCGGCGGCGGGTTCGAGGCAAGCGCCTTCTGGGCCATTCCGCCGCTTGTTGACTACCTCCCCTTTTTCCTGGGAATGTGCGGGTACGACGATACCGTGGAGATGATACTCATCCTGCCGCGAAAGCTCGCTACGGACGGCAGGCTCGACCGTACCATGGACCGGCTGGTCTCCTCCCTGGGCTGATGCCCCCGCGCCCGGAAACCGGGCGCCCCTACCATCCGAACAGCCGTCCTATCCCCCTGCGGACCGCGACCATGAAGGCCGGCCTGCCGGTAACGCAGAAGTTGTAGATCACGTTCGATACCTCCGGGGCGCGCAGGTAACCGTACAGCTTGTGGGGCGAGCGGTCGCCGTCGTTTTCGTAATTATTATAGACGATGATGTCGCGCGACGCTATCCCGGCCCTGTTGGGCTTGTAGTCGTCCGCCAGGTTGTAGTTTATTGCCACCGGATCGTCCAGGTCGGAGAAATTATACCAGGCGGTGACAATGTTCTCCGGCGTGACCGGCTGGCGCTCCTTCCTGATGTCCCGCCCCTGCTCGATCAGTATCTTCTTGAGGATCAGCGGCATGCCGAGCGGCGAACCAATCGTAACGAGCGTGTCAATCTTCACGTCCGGCGTGGTCTGCGTGAGCACGTCGTATGAGATGATAGTCCCCATGGAATGGGATATCAGGAGTATGCTCCGGTCGCTGTATGTGCGCAGCACCTCCGCGAGCCTCATGCGTATTGCGTCCCGTGCCAGCTGGCCCCGGAAACGGGTGACCGGGCAGTCCCTGTGATAGTAGAGGTCGAGGTCCTTAAATAAATTTCGCACCACGATGCTGGCGAACTTCTCGAAATTAATGAAGCTCCCCTCGTCAAAGAACAGCTTGTCGATCTTCTTTTCCAGCTTGTCAAGAAGGGTCCGCTTGAGCGTGCTCGGCGTAAAGGCCGCATACCGGTCGGGGTCCCCCGGCAGGTACGGGTCATCAAGGTAGGTGTCGCTCCTCTTGTTGGTCTCGCGGGGGCTCTGAGGATGCTCGTGCATCAGGTCCGCCCAGTATACCAGCTTCAGGGCGAACGGCAACCCCCGCTTGTCGATGGTGCGCAGACCTTCCCGTATGGACGCCCTGCACCATTTTTCAAGGAGCTGCTTTTCCGGCTTGTTGGAGAGGCCGTGAATCACGATTATGATCTTTTTCCTGCTCTTCTTACCGAATAGACCCATGGGCGCCCTCGTTCACGATTCAGTCCTGTCTGGACTTATTAATTACCATATGATCCACCCGCTGTCCAGCATTTTGCCGGGCGGGAAAGAGTTTTTCAAAACGGCGGCCTATGGCGCAATTCCCGCATCGGCCGTCTCCAGCCCTGAAGAAGACCGGATGGTCGCGCACCTCCGGCGGATAAGCTTCTCGGCCGCATAAAAAGAGATACAGGCAAGGGCTGCGCCGGCGAGCACGTCCACGAACCAGTGATACCTGAGATACACGCAGCTGAATACCAGGGACGCGCAGCTCACGCACCAGAAGACCAGTGACGCGGTCCTCCATTTCATTATTTTCCGGTAGCGTATGACCGCGATCAGGCAGATCAGGTAGAGCGCCGTATGCATGCTGGGCATGCAGTCGGTCTTGACGCGCTCGAGCTTGTTCCATCCGTCATACTGGGCCCGGAACAGGGATTCCCTGCCCGTCGCCCGTTCCAGCGGCCCGATCCTGATGCCCTCCAGCGCCCGGGTATATGCAGGAAGATTCGTGTCAGGCGCTGCGTTCGCCGGATTGAAGAGATGGCGCGGGCCCTGAGCCGGCAGGAAAATGAAAGATATGACCGCGACCGTCGCGGCAATGACCTGCGCCAGGATCGTGGTATCGAACGCCTCTCTCTCCCCCTTTCGGAACAGGTAGAGCAGGAAGATGAAGGGAAGCAGGAACAGGCTGTATGCAAGCATGAAATACTCGACCAGGAAAGGGTGGAGATACTTCTCCAGAAATATCGTCGGCTGTACCCCGAACAACAGGCCGTCCATCCTCATGAGGATCAGGTCAAGGTCGCGGACCTTGACGCGAACGGCGCGCTCGAACAGGGACACATTGTCGTAAAGCGCCGCCACCATCAGGTAGGGGATATACCCGAGCAAATCGCGCATATAGGCGCCGGCCAGGTCGCCGCCGGAGCGGCGCAGCGTCCGGTAGTGTTTCGCATTCAACCCCGTGTGGACGATCAGCAGAGCGGCGAGGGTCCAGAGGAACGTGAAAAAGTTGAGCTCGCCGAAGGGAAACCGCTCACGGTTGAGAACAGCGATCAGGGCAAGCAGCGAGAAGCACCCCGCGACAAAATACCATGCCGGGTTGACGCCGGCCGCGCCGGATGTGAGTGTTTGATCTTCATTCTTCATATGACGAACCACCGCCTTCCCGATCGGAACAGCCACGGCGCCGTTCCCTGTAATTACCTTTACAATAAAATAATAATTGCAATAATTTTTCATGTAGCATGAAATAAATTTAAAAAGGTTAAACATATGACAGGAACCATGACCATGAGGCTCATCGCCGCCGCAGCGGCTTGCATATTCACGGCACCGTTTGCCGCGCCCGCGACCGGTCTTGACCAGATCGTAAAGCTCTACATGTGCCAGACAGAGCATGAGCTTAAATCGATAAACGCGTGGGAGTATTCCGACCCTGCCAGATACCGCGAGGCAACGAAGAACGGAACGGTTATGCCGGTGGATGCCGCCATGGACAGGGCCGCCCTCCTGGTGTCCACCGACAGGATCGCGTGCAGCGCGGACGGCAGGGTCGAGATAGAGAAAAGCTCCGGGGGCTCCGGCCCGGCGGCCATGACGGTACTCGAAGGCGCAGAGCTGGACTCCTATTGCCCGATCACGATCAAAAAACACGGCCACCCCTGCAAGTAAGGCGCCCATGAAACGGGAACCATAAAAAATCC
The DNA here is from genome assembly GCA_029564515.1 of Spirochaetota bacterium. Lineage (GTDB taxonomy): Bacteria > Spirochaetota > UBA4802 > UBA4802 > UBA5550 > RBG-16-49-21. The sequence goes on from JAKQPV010000030.1 coordinate 21,422, forward strand.
CCGCATGGGCGGGGATGATAGTGTGGGAATGTTTAATGGCGGGCGCTTACAGGCGCCGTTTCATGTCTTCATAGAGCATCTTTGCCAGGCCCAGGTTGGAATTGCGCGAGATGTCAAGCGAGTATTCGTCATACAGCATGTCCTCGAATATCTCTTCCGCGTGGCCGCCGTTGATCCACCCGGTCTTTTCCACGGTTTTTCTCATCTCCTTCATCATTCTTCCGACAAGGAGGGATTCCATCTCGATGCAGGCGTCCCAGAGCCGCTTCTGCTCCTTCTCCGCCTTTCCCGTTTTTTCCCGCGCCGAGAGTGACGCAGGGTTGCTCCTCAGGGCCGACGAGAGCGTCTCCTCGAACGAGGGGCCGCCCTCGCTCCGTTCCGCTCCCCGGTGCACCCGGACCAGCTTTGCCGCGTAATCGATGTTGTCGTACCCGGCCCCGTTTACCGGTAAAATCCCCTGTGCGTTCATGGTCACCTCACTATGAGCTCGGCATGCAGCGCGCCGGAAGCCTCCAGCGCTTTCAGTATAGCTATGATGTCCGCCGTGGTGGCGCCGATTGCGTTCATCGAATCCACCAGATCGCTGACGGACGCGGTGTCTTTCACCTCGGAAGCGGACGCCTTCTTGCCGGTTTCCTTGATCTCGACGGTCATCCCTTCCCTGCTCACCATGGCCGCGGAAATCTTCACGTCGCCGCCGGTCACTATGGTGCCGTCCCGCTCGTTGACCACGACCCGGGCTCGGTACACCGGCGTCACCTCAATATTCTCGATCGATGATATGAACTCGGGAAGGCTCACGCTCTCTATCAGCCGTATCCCTATCTTTCCGCCCATCGTCATCCAGGGCCTTGACTCGGGGTACTTGGCTGTCACAGCCTTGATGATGGCATCGGCGACCGAATAGTCCCAGTCTTTCAGCACGACAAAGATCATTTTATCCTTTTCCGCATCGGTTCCGGCCGTCTCGCCCGCGGCGCGCTTCATCTCGAACACGATCGTGGGGTCTATCTCTCTCTCGACAACCGCCCCGTTGTTCACCATGGCGACAGTCCGCACGTTGCGCCGGTTCGCGCCGTAGCCGCCGGCCGAACCCGATCGCTGCATTGACAGCGTGCCCTGCGCCGCCGCGTATATCTCATTGTCCGCTCCCCGCAGCGGGGTCTGTATCAGGATACCGCCCTCGAGGGACTTCGCGTCACCTATCGAGGAAACCGTCACATCGATCCGGTCGCCGATCCTCACGAACGGAGGAAGCTTGGCTGTCACCAGTACCGCGGCAGTATTGACCGAGGTCACGTCATCTCCCTCCATCCCCAGGTTTTTCAGGAGATTCTGGAGCGAGGTCCTGGTCAGGGGAGACTTTTTCGTATCCCCGGTGCCCTGCAGTCCCACGACCAGGCCGTATCCGTAGACCTGGTTCTCCTTGAGCCCGTCGATGAAGGACAGGTCCTTGACCCTGACCGATACGCCCGCCGCCGCTTCAGCAAGGGGCATGAGTATGAGTGCCGCCGCTATGATGATCCCCGTTTTTTTCATGACGTTACCGCGTAAGCTCCCCAAGCATCCTTTCAAGATAATCTATGATGATCTTCTGCTTTTCCTCTTCGGTCAGGTTCGCGCTTGCCTGTTCGTCCTTTTTCAGCGCCGGCCGCGTGACCGCGACGCCCTGCTTCACGCCCGTGATCGTGAGGCTGAAGTTGGCAACGTTCCGCGAATCAATTATCCGCCCTTTCAGGAGCGCCGGGTCGACCATCCCGGTCACGTTGACGACCGTGGCGACGCCATTCACGCTGTACGTGCGGCTGCCCGCCACGTTCAGCATGTTACCCGTGCGGTTCGTTACCCTGGCCGCGACCGTGAAGGCGAATTTCCCCTTACCGGAGAACTGGGTGCTGTCGTCATGGTTGATCTTCCGGTCCGAGGCGATCTTGGGAAGGAACCCGGTGATTGTCATGTCCGGGTTGACCGAAATCTGGGACGTGCTCTTGTTGCTCATGGAGAGCGTAAAGCGCATGTCCGAGACGTCGTTTATGCTGACGACGACAACGCTGCCCACGTCAAGGTCGTCCCGCGAGCTGTAGGGGTTCCGGTCCCGCCATATAGTTTTCGCGTTGAGGACGCACCCGAACGCCACGAGTATCAGGTATGTGATAATTGCTTTTTTCATAGTTCCAGCTCAATGGTGCGTTCGTTGACGACGGTTCCCCGCGACACGGCCGATCCCTTGAGCCTGACCGGTATCACGTCGCCCACCGCGCCGTCCTGAAGGGCCGTTCCTGTCATTTCCACGCGGACGCGCGAATGCTTTACATGGAACCTGACCTGCGTGCCCTTCTTCACCGCGACGACCGCTTGCCCGGCTGTAATCGCCTTCGCACCATCAGCCACGCGCACGGCCGTTCCGTATATGCTGAGCCTGCCCGTAACCATTCCCGCGAGGGCCCGCCGGATCTCGGACTCGTCCAGGTACCCGTCGGCAACAAGTCCGCCGTCGATGAGCGCGCTCCCGATGCGCGCGCTCGTTTCCATGTCGGACTCTATGATCGCCACGTCAGAAAACGAGAGACCCCCGGCCTTCAGATCGGCCCGGGGGTACAGGTAGAGGCTGGCGTCAGCGTACGCGCTTACCGTGCAGGCCGCCGTCAGCAGCAGTGTGCCCAGAAGTGTCTTCATTACCTCTTCAACCCTATGGCCGTGGCCAGCATGGAGTCGGAGGTCTGTATCGCCTTGGAATTCACCTCGTAGGCGCGCTGCGCAACGATCATGTTTACCATTTCCTCGACGATCTTGACGTTGGACATTTCGAGGAACCCCTGGTGCGTCTTTGCCATCCCGTCGATGCCCGGCATGCCGGCTATCTCTTCACCCGATGCGGGTGTCGTCTTGTACAGGTTGCCGCCGATGCTCGAGAGACCGGCCGGGTTTACGAATCGGTAAATCTCGAGCTGCCCCACCTCGATCGGGTCTTCCTCACCGACGATCTTGACCGTGACCTTGCCGGTCTGGCTTATGGCAAGGCTGTCGGCAATGAAATTTTCGGGAAGCACCAGCGGGGGCTCAAGGAGATACCCGTTCGCCGTGACGACCTGGCGGTTCGAATCGATCTTGAAGGAGCCGTCGCGGGTGTAGGCGAAGGTGCCGTCATAGAGCTGTATCTTGAAGAAGCCCTCGCCTTCGAGCGCGAGATCGAGCTTGTTTTCTGTGCTCTGCAGCGAGCCCTGGGAGAACATTTTCTGTGTCGCGGAGACCTTGACGCCATGGCCCACCTGTATGCCGGTGGGGACCTCCGAGACCTCGGTCGCCGGGGTGCCTGCCATCAGGAGCGTCTGGTAGATGAGGTCTTCAAATTCGGCACGCATCTTTTTAAAGCCGGTCGTGTTGACGTTTGAAAGGTTGTTCGATATGGTGTCTATATTGAATTGCTGGCTCACCATGCCGGAAGCAGCGGTCCACAATGATCTCATCATAATAATTCACCCCTGTACAAAATATAAATTATGTTAATCTCGATTTATATCCAAAAAACATTTGACTAATAGCAAAAGATTAAAAGAATATCCTTCACTCATTTTATTTTCGGATAAAAATCTCCATATAAAAACGATTTTTATGTGAAAAGTCACTATTTTGCTGGTAACGTATGGGATTATTATCTGCACAAATAAGATAATAATGGCCATCCGGCTCTTTTTTAAGGAAGTATGGCAGAATAACCGCCTGTATGACCCCCGGTCACGCAGTAAAGGTTCTACGGACCAGTAATCGACAAGGAGAACGAAGAACATGTTACGAATAACGACCACGGCACTCCTGTGCTCTATTATTCTTTCCATAGGATGCATGGAATCAAAAGAGAATGTCAAAGTGGGGGCCCTGGACCTGGCCCGGAGCATCACCGTATCACCAAACGAAACAGGATCCTTCTATAAAGTATACTGGCCTGACAAGTCCCTCATGGCTGAAGGCCCGGTGGCCAACAAAAAAAAGAACGGCCTCTGGAAAATGTACTTCAAGGGTACCGGCGGAACCGTGGTCCTGGCAGAGGTCCCCTTCAAGGACGACATGCCGGACGGCGAGATGAAGGAATATTACCGGTCGGGTAAACTCCTATGCAAGACGAATTTTAAAAACGGCATTATGAACGGCAGCAGGATGTCTTATTACGAGTCAGGCATCGGTAAGATCGAGGAATTCTACAAGGACGGCAAAAAAAACGGCAAGTCCTTTGAATATTACGACAACGGCAACACCAGGGAAAACTCCTACTACAGGGATGACGTCAGGCACGGCGCTTCGATGACGTTCCACCCCAACGGCAAACGCGAAGCATCGGGCCGATATTCCGCGGGAAAGAAAAACGGGCCCTGGGAGCATTTTGACGAGCAGGGCATGCTGAAAGAGCGCGGCGCGTATAAAGACGATGCCAGGATCGGCAAATGGACTTTCTACGACCCGAGCGGCAAGGTCGAAGAAAAAACCTACTGACAGGAACACCAATGAAGATCGTGCTCATAGGACCGCCCGGCTCCGGCAAGGGTACGCAGGCGGCATTGCTCACAAAAAAGTACGGGATCCCCCACCTCTCGTCCGGGGACATTTTGCGGGGCGAGGTGGCCGCGGGCACCGAGTTCGGGAAGATGATCAAGCAGTACATGGACCGGGGCGAGATCGGGCCGACGGAGCTCATCACGGACATGGTGCTCGCTCACATCGACGCGCACTGCCCCGGCGGTTTCATCCTGGACGGGTTTCCCCGGACCCAGTACCAGGCAGAAAAGCTCGGAGACCGGCACGCGATTACCGCGGCGATATTTATCGATGTCCCGGGCGAGGAGATCACCGCACGGATTACCGGCCGCCGCACCTGCCGGAATTGCAACGCAATATTTCATGTGAAGAACAGCCCCCCGAAGACTGAAGGCGTGTGCGACCGCTGTGGCGGCGAGCTGTACCAGCGGCAGGACGACAATGAGACGACGGTGGCGAACCGGATCAGAGTATACACCGAGGAAACCATGCCCGTGCTGGATTATTACCGCACGGCGGGCCTCCTCCGGCAGGTCGACGGTGCACGCGACGGGGAAACCGTGTTCAGAAAAATCATCTCGATCCTGTCGTAGGGTTCCTGCTCCGTCGCCTTTTCCGCACCCCATCCCCCCGCATTGATAGGTCCGGAAACGTTTGCGGACCTATCAGAAATCGGCCAGCTGCATCACCAGCTTTTCCGAGTCCTCCCAGCCCAGGCAGGGATCAGTGATCGATTTGCCGAATTCGTCCCCGGACGGGTCCTGCGCCCCTTCCACGAGGTAGCTTTCTATCATGAATCCTTTCACCATCTTCCTCAAGAGCTCGGAATATCGCAGGGACCTCATCACCTCCATGACGATACGCGGCTGATCCCGGAACTTCTTTCCCGAGTTCGAGTGGTTGGTATCCACGATGATCGACGGGTTTGTCAGCGAGCGGTCGAGATACATCTCCGCGAGCACGACCAGGTCCTCGTAGTGGTAATTTGCGAAATGGTTGCCGTACCGGTCCACCGAGCCCCGGACCACGCCGTGCGTCAGGGGGTTCCCGCTGGTGGCGACCGCCCACCCGTTATACACGAAGACATGGGGCTGCTGAGCCGCGTAGATGGAGTCGATCATCACGCGCAGGTCTCCGGACGTCGGGTTCTTCATGCCGGCCGGAACGTCAAGGCCGCTGATGGTGAGCCGGTGCTCCTGGTTTTCCACCGAACGCGCCCCGACCGCGACGTAGGAGAGTATATCTGCCAGGTAGGGATAGTTCCCGGGGTAGAGCATCTCGTCCGCCGCCGGAAGCCGGGAGAGCTGGAGCGCCTTGATGTGCATCTCCCTGATCGCCTGCAGTCCGCGCGCCATGTCCGGCTTGTCCCGGTGGTTCGGCTGGTGCAGCATCCCCTTGTAGCCCTTGCCGGTCGTACGCGGCTTGTTGGTATAGATGCGCGGGACCAGGACCAGCTTCTCCTTTACCCTGTCTTGCAGAAGCGAAAGCCTGGTAACGTACTCGTACACGGACTCGGCGTGGTGCGCCGAGCAGGGGCCGATGAGCACGAGAAGGCGGTTGTCCGTTCCGGTAAAGATGTCCCGTATCTCCCCGTCGCGCTTTCTCTTGATCTCCGCCAGCGCCTCGCCGACCGGCTGGTTCGCGAGGATCTCCTCTACCGAGGGATACTTCTGAATGTAGTTAATGCTCATATGCCCGCTCCTTGATAAAATTATTTCACCCCATGTGCCCGGGAGCCGGTACCCGCCAACAAGAAGGGCCACCCGTTCGCCCGCCAGGCTCATGATTGCCTGCCGAAGGGTGGCCCTGCAGAACGGGTCACGCTTCGACATGCTCAGCATGCCCGTTTATCTCTCCATATGATTACATGCTGAGCTATATGTCGTTAATGGCTAAAATACTCCACCGCGTTCGTAAAAATCTTAAAACCGTCCGCCGTCTCGGGCATGGACGCGCCTTCCCTTGCAAACATCTCCTTTTTCAATGTCCAGTCGTCACGCTGCGTAAAAAACATTCCCCGCTCCGGGTGCGGCATCATGCCCATGATCCTCCCGGACCTGTCGCTGACCGAGGCGATATCGTTCATGGAGCCGTTCGGGTTGAAGGGGAATTCTCCCCCGGCCCGCGCCCCGTCCGGCCGTACGTACCTCATGGAGACCAGCCCGTCCTTTTCGATCCGGGCCAGCACTTCGTCGAGCGCGAAAAAGCTGCCCTCGCCGTGGGCTACCGGAATATGCAGCCGGTCGATGCCCCTGGTGAATACCGACGGCGACAGGCGCTCGATCTCCAGGTCCACCCACCGGCACTGGTACCGGAAGGTGCTATTGTGCTCCAGGGCCGCCTCCGCCCTCCCCGTGAACCCGGAGAGCGCGGGAACGATGCCGATATTGACCATCACCTGGAAGCCATTGCATATCCCCAACATCAGCGTGTCGCGCTCCGCAAAGCGCCGGATCTCGTCGACCAGGTTGTTCTTGATACGGTTGGCCAGGGCCTTGCCGCTGCCGGTGTCATCGCCATAGGAAAAGCCGCCGGGGAACGAGAACACCTGGTAGCTGTCGAGCATGGACCGGTTCTCGATCAGGTCGTTGATATGGACGATGTCGGCCCTGGCGCCCGCGGCGCGGAAGGCGAAGGCCGTTTCCTCGTCGCAGTTGATACCGTAGCCGGTTAATACGAGCACCCGTGGTGTAGCCATATATCCTAAAATTCCTTGAACAGTCCCTTGTATACGTTCATCAGCCGCTGTACCCCGGTTCGTACCACCGGGTTTCCTTTCCTCCCGGTTATCTCGATGGCGTCCCCGCCGGTGACGCTTCCGATGCGGCCCAGCGGGAGCCCCGCGAAGAGCCGCTCGAACCCGTCCTTTTTCGCCGGGTCCACGGACACGAGGACGCGACCCTGCGATTCAGAGTAGAGAATGAAGTCGTCCCGCCCTGTTTCGGCCGGTACATCCGAGAGGCGGGCCGTGAAGCCCATCATGCCAGCCATGGACGACTTTGCCAGCGCCAGGCCCAGGCCGCCGCGCTCGACGCTCGTGCTCGATGCGACCAGGCCTTTCGCAAGGGCCGTCTCCAGCGCGCGGTACAGCTTCTTGAAGGCCCCGGTATCGACACGCGGTACTGACGCGCCGATCCAGCGCTTCCCGGTGCTCTTCTCGCCCGCGTATGCGAGGTACTCGCTTCCGCCGGTTTCCCCGGAGGTCCCGCCGATCACGTAGATCAGGTCGCCGGGCGCCTTGAAGTCTATTGTCTGGCAGAGCCGTATGTCGCCCACAACGCCGAAGGAGGAGACCAGGAGCGTCGGCGGGATCGATATCATGGCCTGCCGGAACTCCTCGTCGTAGCCGCGGAAGTCGTTGAACATGCTGTCTTTTCCCGAGATGAAAGGCGTGCCGTATGCCACGGCAAATTCGTAGCAGGCGCGCGCCGCCTCGCGCAGCTGCCCCAGACGCTCGGGGTTGTTCGAGTCGCACCAGCAGAAATTGTCGAGAATGGCGAGCGATTCCAGGCTCCCGCCCACGGCGACCGCGTTCCTGACCGCGGTGTCGATCGTGCAGGCAGCCATCCAGTAGGCGTCGATATCGCCGTACGAGGGGTAGAGCCCCTGCGACAGGACCACGCCCCGGTACGAATCGAGCAGGGGCCGGATGACGGTCGCGTTCCCGTTCACGGTCCCCTTCCCCTGCAGGGGCTTGATCACGGAATTCGCCTGGACCTCGTGGTCGTACTGGGTCGAGACGAACTCGAACGAGGCGGTATTGAGCCGCCCGGTCATCTCCTCGAACGCCGCAGACAGGTCGTCGGGCGCGGGGAAATCCGGGTCCTTACGCTCAGGCCTGGTGTAGGATGACGACAGTTTCTTCCGCGGCAGGCCGTCATGGAGAAACGCCATGTCTATGTCGAAGATGACCTTGCCGCCGTAGCGCACGATGCCGCGCGTTCCCGCCGTGAAGGTTCCGATCACGGCCGACTCGACGCCGCGCCGCTTCATCAGCCCGTTGAACTCGCCCAGCTTGTCCCCCGGGACCGATACGGTCATGCGCTCCTGTGACTCGGAGAGCCAAATCTGCCACGGGCCGAGGCCCGGATACTTGAGCGGGACGCTGTCCAGGTCGACCTCGAAGCCGCCGCATTCGCGCGCCATCTCGGCCACGGAGCACGAAAGGCCGCCCGCCCCGTTGTCGGTGATCGAATTATAGAGTCCCCGGTCGCGCGCTTCTTTCACGATCGCGTCGGAGAGCTTTTTCTGGGTTATGGGGTCCCCGATCTGCACGGCCGTTGCCGGGCTGCCCGAGGAGAGCGCCTCGGAGGAAAAGGTCGCGCCGTGGATGCCGTCGCGCCCCACCCTGCCGCCGATCATCACGATGGCATCACCCGCCATCGCCTTCTTGCTGCACGAGGGCTTGCCGTTCACCGTTTTCGGAAGCAGGCCGACGGTCCCGACGAAGACCAGCGGTTTGCCCTTGTACCGCTCGTCGAAATAGAGGAAGCCCTGGGGCGTGGGTATGCCCGAGGTATTGCCGCCCGCGTTGACACCGTGGACCACGCCTTCCAGTATCCGCCTGGGCGAGAGCATTTTGCTCGACGGATCCTTGCTCTTGTAGAGCGGCCTGCGGTCAAAGGGGTCCGCAAAGCAGAACCCGTACCGGTTGGCAATCGGCTTTGCAGCCATGCCGAAGCCTATCGCGTCCCGGTTCACGCCGACGATGCCGGTAATGGCGCCGCCGAACGGGTCCAGGGCGCTCGGGCTGTTATGGGTCTCCACCTTGTCGGAGACTATATAGTTTTCGTCAAACTCAATGCCCCCCGAATTGTCCTCGAACACGGAGACGCAGAAGTCGCGCGCTCCTTTTTCGCGGCGCACCCTCACGGTCGCTTCGCGTATGTATTTCCTGAAGATCCCTTCCGGTATGTCGTCATCCAGCTCGGCCGAAAAAATCGTGTGCTTGCAGTGCTCGCTCCAGGTCTGTGCGATCGATTCGAGCTCGATATCCGTGGGATTTCTCTTTTCCATGTCGACGAAATAATGCCGTATGGTCTTCATGGAGAGCATGTCAAGCGCCAGCGGCCCCCTGCGGGCGCCGTCCGGGTCCCGTATGCCTTCCTTGCCGATCAGCAGGAGCTCGTCCTCGCCCACTGACAGGTCCACCACGTCCGCCTCGGGCCTCTCCGCGATGCTCACGACAGGCAGGTCCGCCCCCAACCCTCCCTGCCGCGCGAACTCGGCGGCGGAAAGGACCTTTTTCCTCTGGATAAGCGGATTGTGCAGCTCGGCGCAGATGCTCTCCATGTCGGCGGGGGTAAGGTCGCCGGTGAAAAAATATGTCGTAGTCGAAAACACCGACTTCTCGATGTCGAGGCGCATTTTCAACAGGTCCTCTATCGATTCCCGCACCGTGTGGGCGATATTGTCCGTCACGCCGGGCAGGAAGCCGATCTCGACCGCGTAGGTGAAACCCGCCGGGCTGTAGGGTTTGTTGATGAGGCGGTCCTCTATGACCGGCTGGACAAGGAGGTCCGCAACCATTTCCGCCTGTTCTCCCGTTATGTCCGCGCTGACGAGATAGTTATCGGATATATGCACCGCGCTCACGGCAAAGCCCAGGCCGGACAATTTCTTCCGGACCACTTCACGGCGCGGGTCATGGAACCGGTGAAATACCTCTATGCGATATCTGGCGCTCGTCATGTAAACCTCGGATGTGAGACAGCTAAAGGAAATGCCCCGTAATGTCCAGAATTTTTCTCTGATTCATCAAACAAAAAAGGGGCCGGCCCTGCTGTTAAGCAATGCTGATATTCGCGTTGATCGCGCGGCTGTTCCGCATAAATAAGCGTCCCCGCCGTGAAACGGCGGGGACGCCTGCAAGTCAATTCAATGTGATAGGCCGCCGGCTAGTCGGCATCGGCCGGATACATGCTCTCGATCTCATGCGCGTATTTCGACTCGACGATCCGTCGCTTGACCTTCTGGGTCGGCGTGAGCTCGCCGGTCTGCTGCGTCCATTCGGCGTCAAGGAGCTTGAACTTCCTGATCTGCTCGACCCTGGCGTATTGCTTGGTGTACTTCTCGATCTCGCCGGCTAACAGCTTGTTCACTTCGCTGTTCTCAATGAGGTCCCGGTGGCCGCTGAACGTTATGCCGCTCCGCTTGGCCCACTTCTCAACCGCTTCGAATGCCGGGATGACAAGGGCCGAGAGGTATTTCCTCCGGTCGCCGATGACAGCCACCTGCTCTATGTACTGGGATGTCTTCAGGCTGTTCTCGATGTTCTGCGGCGATATGTTCTTGCCGCCGGCCGTGACGATAATGTCCTTGATCCGGCCGGTTATCTTGAGGAAGCCCTCGTCGTCGATGGCCGCTATATCGCCCGTCCTGAAGAATCCGTCCTTCGTAAAGACCTCTTTCGTGGCCTTCGGGTTCTTGTAGTAGCCCTTCATGACCTGCGGCCCCTTTATCAACAACTCGCCGTCATCGGCGATCTTGACCTTGGTCTGCGGTATCGCGTGGCCCACGGTGCCCGGCTTGATCCGGCCCGGACGGTTGAAGTGGGTAACCGGCGTGGTCTCGGTGAGGCCAAAGCCCTCGAGGATCGTGATGCCCATGCCGATGAAGAACTCGGCGTCGGACACGGAGAGCGGGCCGCCGCCGGAAATCGCGAAGCGGAGCTTGTCCAGGCCGATCGTTGCCTTCAGCTTGCTGAACACGAGCTTGTTGGCCAGATTGAACTTGAAGTCCAGCAGGCCGGGCCGCGGCTTGTTGCTGCACTGATACGGCAAATTCTGCGCAGCGGCTCCCATCGCCCAGTTGAAGATCTTCTTCTTGATGGGCGACCCGTCGGCCACCTTGGCGAGGATGCCGGCGTGGACCTTCTCGTAAATCCGGGGAACGCTGATGATGATCGTCGGCCTGACTTCCTGGAAGTTCTGCATCAGCTTGGAGATATCCTCCGCAAAGGCCACCTTTGCGCCGACGGTGATCGGGATGTAATACCCCGCCGTCATCTCCAGGGAGTGTGAGAGCGGCAGGAAGGAAAGGAACACGTCGTCGGGCGTGATCCAGTCTTTTACCTCGTTAAGGACGATGGTTGAATTGGACTGGAAGTTGCTGTGCATCAGCATGACGCCCTTGGGGTTTCCCGTGGTGCCGGAAGTATATATAAGCGTCGAGACGTCACCGGGCTTGATCGACGAAAGACGCTTGTCAAATTCATTTTTCTTTTTATAGCCCTGCCCTATCTTGCAGGCTTCGTTCAGCGTCAGCACATCCTTCAGTTTCTTGTTGAAATCGTCGAATACGATGATCTGTTTCATCTTGCGGAGCTTTGACCGCACTTTCAATACGCGATCGAGATGGTCTTCCGTTCCGACAAAGCATACGCGCGAATCTGAATTTTCTATGATATACTGGGCCTCTTCAGGGGAGTTAGTCGCGTAGATCGGAACGCTGACGGCGCCGATAGAAAGCGACGCCTGGCTTGCCACCCACCATTCCCATCTGTTGGGAGAAAAAAGCGCCACCTTGTCGTTCTTTTTAATGCCGATTGACAGAAGATAATACGCGCATTCATGAATGAAGCGGTTCATATCAGTCCATGATATATCGACAAACTTGCCGTCCTTCTTGTAAGCGACGCATGCCTTGCTGCCCAATTTTTCAGCCTGATTCTGAAAAATAGCCGGCATGCAAACTTCTTTAAACTTTGCCATGGATACCCCCTTGTGATCGTTAATAATTATTATTTCCTTTTTACCGTATTTTTATGTCATCGATAATTTTATATGTCAACTTATTAATTTGGGAATACCATCAAAATCTTGCCATTCTGACATGACGTACAACATCAAATCCCCGGAGGGGCCGGTCAGTCACTAATTCCCCGGCGCCGGGCTAAAATACTTGACAATGAGCGTCTCGATAAACACCATACCAGCGACAATCTGGACAGGAGCCCGTTGCGTGACCACACCAAAAGAAGGGAAACCAGCCGGGAAAAAGAAAACCCCGACCGCGCCGAAGAAGCGGCCCGCCAAAAAAAAGAAGACCGGCGCGGCGTCACGACCGGCTCCCGACACCGCGCAGCAGCCGGGTACCCGTGCCAGCGAGCTCCTGACCCCGGCAGTATCGCCGTCCGCGTCAAAGGCAGCGGACGAGACCCAGCCGTCGGGCAGGAAAAAGCCGAAAGACCTCATCCAGACCCTCGTTGAATACGCTGACGCTGAAAAAGCCGGTGAACTTGAAAAAAAGGAAGCGGACGAAGATATCGACCCCAAAGCGCTCGATCGCGGCGACATCCCGATGACAGTGGTAGGCCATCTTGACGAGCTCCGCTCGCGCCTGATGATCAGCCTGATAACCATCTTCATTCTTACCATCGGGGCCTTCTTTTTTTCGGAAGAGATACTCGGCTACATCACACAGCCTTTCACGGCGACCGGTTTCAAGCTCAACATCTTCAAGCTTACCGAGGGGCTCATGATCCGCCTCAAGGTATCGGCCATACTGGCCATCCTGGTGGGCCTCCCGTTCCTGATGTGGCAGGTATGGCGGTTTATCCTCCCGGCGATAGGGAAAAAAGACCGCATGTTCTCCCGCCTGTCACTGCTGTCATCGATCATCCTTTTTTACGCGGGCGTAGTTTTCGTTTTCTACCTGCTCGTCCCCTTCACAGTAAAGATGCTCCTCAGCCTGGCGCCAAAGGAAATGACCAGTACGATCGGGGCCAACGATTATGTTTCCCTGGTTTTTTTCTTCTCCATGATCATGGGCATCCTTTTCGAATTGCCCATCATCATGATGCTCCTCACGAGGATCGGCATTATTACGCCCTCGTACCTCGTGACGAAAAGAAAATACGCGTTTGTGATGGCCTTTGTCGTTGCGGCGGTCATCACGCCGACCCAGGACCCGCTTACCATGATTATCGTTGCAGTGCCACTGGTCATCCTGTACGAGGCATCAATCATCATTTCTAAATTCACTGTCGTGCGTAAAAAGAAAAAAGAGCTGGAAGAGGATTCGGAATAATCATGGCGGAATTCTACGCCGGGCGCCCGGCGCACGGCATGCTCCGCCTTCGTCAATACAAAGATAATTAACGAGGTGCAACCATGACAATCAAGTACATTGACGGCATCGATCTCAAAGGAAAACGCGTAATGGTCCGGGTCGACTACAATGTCCCGTACGACAAGGAGATGAATATCACGGATGACACCCGCATCACCGCGACGCTCCCGACCGTCAACTATTGCCTGGAAAAGGGATGCAAGATCATACTCGTGTCGCACATGGGGAGACCAAAAGGCAAACCGGTACCGGAAATGAGCCTGAAGCCGGTTTCCGCGCGCCTTGGCGAGCTCCTTAAAAAGAAGATACTCTTCATCGAAACTCCGCTCGGCGACGAGGTGACCCGGGCGATCAACGGGATGAAAGACGGGGAGATCGCCCTTCTCGAGAACATCCGCTTCTATCCCGGCGAGGAAAAGAACGACCCGGAGCTGGGCAAACAGCTTGCGGCGCTGTGCGACGTGTACATCGACGACGCCTTCGCCGCAGCGCACCGCGGCCACTCCTCGAACGAAGCCATCACGAAGTACGTGGATGTCGTCGGCGCCGGCTTCCTCATGGAAAACGAGATCGAGTATTATAAAAAAGCGATGGATAACCCTCAGCGCCCGCTGGGCGCGATCATCGGCGGCGCAAAGGTCTCGACCAAGCTCGACGCCCTCAAGAACATCATCACGAAAATGAACTACATCATCATCGGCGGCGGCATGGCCTTTACCTTCATGAAGGCGAAGGGAATGCCGGTCGGCAAGTCGCTCCTCGAAGCGGACCTGGTCGGCACGGCCGGAGACATCATGAAAGAAGCCGCGTCACGGGGGGTCGAGATTCTCCTGCCGGTCGATATCGTTGCCGCCCCCGAGTTCGACAACAATTCGCCGATGACCGTCGTGCCCGCGGACAGGATCCCGGACAACATGATCGGGCTCGACATAGGACCCGCATCGGTGAAGCTTTTCAGCGACAAGATAAAGACGTCGAAGACCGTCATCTGGAACGGACCCATGGGCGCGTTCGAGATGCCGAATTTCGCAACCGGCACCAACGAGGTCGCGAAGGCGCTCGCAGATTCAGGCTGCCTGAGCATCGTCGGCGGCGGCGACAGCGTATCGGCCGTAAACCAGTCCGGCGTGGCTGACCGCATCTCGTACATTTCAACCGGCGGCGGCGCCTGGCTCGAGCTTCTGGAGGGGAAGACCCTTCCCGGCATCGCGGCGCTCGACAAGTAGAACCGCTTATCAGGAGGCGGCGATGTGAAGCGCCGCCTGTGCTCATACACGAACCAACCATGGAAACCAGAACGAAAATCTTCGGGATGCCGGTCCTGTCCGTCGGCGCGTTCGCGAACGGCTTTATCGCGATCGGCTGGATGGGCAGGGGCGTGATTACCATTGCACAATTCGGCTACGGTCTCATCGCCGTGACCCAGTTCGGCTTCGGCGTAGTCTCGGTTTCCCAGTTCGGGGTCGGGATCGTGGCCATAGCGCAGGGTGCTCTTGGCCTCTTCCTCGCCATTGGCCAGGGCGCGCTTGGCTTTATATCGGCTGGGCTCTCCGCCAGGGGCTACTACTGCATATCGGGTCCGGGCGTGTGGAAAAACGTACCCCTGGTGCTCGCGCAGACAGCGGCAAACCCGCTTCCCTTCATTATATGGGCCGCCGGCTGGGCCCTTCTCTTCATGTTCCTCTGGAGCCAGCGCGACAAGCTGACCTTCAAGATGTCGCTCCGCGACCTGTTCCGCTCACGGAAAAAACACCGCGACGACCGTATCCGCGCGCGGGCCGTGTCCGCCCTGACCAACCAGGTCGAGCTGTTAAATATTGTGATGAACGACCCGTCGGAGGTCGTAAAAAAAGCGGCCCTTAAAAACATTACTGACCCGGACAAGCTGGTCAAGATCGCGAAAACCGTCATGAGCGAGGATTGTGCCGCGGTCGCCATTGCAGCCCTTGCCTCAACCGATACCGCGACCCTCGCGTCGATCGCAGGCGAGGCAGCCCTGCCCGGGGCGAGGATCTGCGCCATTACCAGGCTCTCCCGTGCGGACCGGACCCTCCTCGTCAGGCTCGCCTGCTCCGAGCAGGACCAGGCGGTGCTCCAGTCGCTCGTCGAGCTCATCGGGGACGCCCCGTCGCTGCAGCAGATACTGCGCGAGGCTTCGTCCGCACGCGCCAAAATTATCGCGCTGGGAGCGCTCGCGGAGCCGGACCAGGCTTTCCTGTTTGACATTGTCAGGAACGAGAAAGACCTTACGGTGTGCGAGGCGGCGGCGTATCGAATCACCGATACCGCGATACTCGCGCGCATCATACGGGGAGACTACCACACCGCTGTCAGGACCGCAGCCATCGAGCAGGTTGAGGACAAGGAGCTCCTTACGAAGCTCGCGGGAGAGGAACTGCCCGAACCGTTGAATAAGGCCATTGCGCACCGCCTCGGCGATCTCCTGCCCGTATATCAGGCTCTCACTATCGAGCTCACCTGTCCTTATTGCAGCCAGCCGGTGTTCGTCAACGGCCCCCTGAAAAAGGCGCACTGCCAGTCATGCCAGCGCGAAACCGCTGTCACCGGCCCGGTATGGGCGGCAATCCGGGACGCAGGGTACGGGGTATCGAGCTTCACGTCTCCGCTCAGGCTCGTCCTGGAAAAAAGAGGCGGCCAGCCGGCATGCTCCGCGTGCGGCGGGCATCTCCCGACAAACGATCTCCCGAAGGGGAAACGTGCGACGGTGCAATGCCCGTCCTGCATGAAGGAGCACTCCTCCTTTCCCGTGCCGGGATGGCTCGCCTGGTCCAGGAACGCGGAGCTGGTGCTGTGCGCGGAAGAGGAAGGGGTCCGCTCCCCCGCGGAGAAGGAGGCCAAACCGGTAGCCATATCGTGTATAAAATGCGGCGCGCCCCTGGAAATCACCATGGAAACGCCCCGAAATGCGACCTGCAAGTACTGCACCACGGTGCAGTTCCTTCCAGACCCGCTCTGGCTCTCGCTCCATCCGGTGAAGATCAAGCAAGCCTGGTACATCCGCTCGAGCTACAAAGACCGGAAATAGCCCGGCGCTGAAAGTTCATTGTCATGCCGTTACCGCAGCGTGACGACGCCGCGCGCGGCAGGATAGGTATCGACCATGTAATAGGCACGCACCCTGCCCGCGTATCTCCCTTCGTCAAACCGCACGGTCACCCCGGTGACAATACCATCGGGACCGGTCTTGACACCGGTCATCTTCGTGTAATACAGCGGCAGCGGAACGCCGGTGGCGTCATTGACAAGAAGCAGGCTGTACACGTGCTCGCCCTTTTTTAGCGATCCCCCGCTTATCCGGACCGACGCTGATCCCGCATCCGCCGTGAATGACGTTTTCCCGACACCGGACGGCATTGTCACGGAGCCCCGGAAGTCCAGTTTCATCCCTCCGAACACGGCCATCCTTCCGGTGTCGAACTCTGACATGCCCATGAGCTTCAGGCCGGTGCCGTAGAACTCGATCTCATCGCAGAGCGCCACAGCATGTATGGAGGCTCTTTTTAAAACACGTCCCGAGACGGTATCAGCCCTGGCTGCAAGCCGGTAAAAGCCGAAGGGCATATCCCACGACCCGATGAAGTTGATCTTGAAGCCGTCATAGTTATGGAGCGTGAGCAGGCCTCCGTCGTATTCGAGCATGAGCGGATACCGGACCTCCAGCGCCGGGTTAACCGCCGTCTTTCCGCCGGCCGCATCAAGCCTGCCGCCGACAACCCATAGCACCGCCCTGGAGCCGCTGCCTTCCACCGCGCCGGCCAGGTAGTGGAGCGAATCGAACCCGATCTGGTTCCACGACGGCAGCATCGACGGGTTTGGCGCTGCCTGTCTGCTGAATTCAAAGCTGGCCGCGGGCCCGCCCGTCCCGGCCGGCGCGCGGTACGGCATTGGGCCGGGGCGGCGCGGCGGTACCCTGAAGGTGTACGTGCCGCTGATCTCGCCTCCGGTCATCCCGCCCAGGAATTTGAGCCCGAAGCGCGCCATGCAGGTTGTATAGGTCCCCTTCAGCATAACGGTAATCTCGCTGCCGCCGGGTCCTGTCCATGCCTCCCGGGGCGCGATGGTCGCGAAACGCCGGTTCGCCGAAACGTCCACACGCATTGCCGGGTTCCCGGAAACGGACACGCGCAGGTTGTCACGGTCTATTGCGGACAGCACGGTGTCTCCCTTTCTCCTGACGAACAGGCTGAAGGTAAGCGGGTCGTTGGCGTCTATCTCGCGGGGAGCCTCCCGGAGCAGCCCGCCGAACGGCGTGGTGAACAGCATGAAAACGCCCTCAGGCGGGAGGTCCTCACCGGGACCGACGGCGCACCGCGGGTCCCCTTTTCCGGCGGCACCCAGCGGGTAATCATAGGGCACGAAAAACACGCCGCCATTCTCGCCCGCAACATACACCCCGTCCGTGCCGAGGGCCGGGGACGAGTTCAGGTCGTTCCTGTCGTCCTCGATGCAGCGATACGACCACCGAAGCGAACCATCCGGGTTTACACAGAAGAGACGCCCCTCACCCGAGCCGACGTAGATCCGGTCCCGTGCGTCCACGGCCGGTGACGAGCGGATCGGCTCGAGCGTATCGAACGCCCATTTCTGCTTACCTGTTTTCGCCTCGATGGCATACAGGGTGCCGTCCGCGGAGGGCACTACGATCGTCCCGTCTGATAACTGGGCCGCGCTCGCGTAAATATGATCGCGCGCGCCGAACTTCCAGAGCTGCTTCCCGGTGTCCTGCGCGTACGCCCGGACGAAGCCGTCGAAGCCCCCAATAACGACAGCGCCGTTTTCCCGTGCCGATGTCAAAAGCGGCGATGCGGCGTTGGTCCCCAGGCCGCCCGCGGTCCATACGAGCCTGCCGGTGCCCGTGTCATAGCAGTATAAATTCCTGAACGCCATGAAATCGGTGCCGAAGAACATGCGCTTCGTAGCGGTATTTACCGCCGGCAGTGACCAAACCATTTCATTGGCCGTGAATTGCGTGAGCCTCTTCCCGCACTCTCGCCCGAGCGCGTATACCAGGTAATTGTCATTGGGCGCGATCAGCGTGCCGTCATCCAGCATGCCGATATTCCCCTCGAACCAGTTGACATTGTACGTTTTGATCCCGAACTCTTTCAGAACCTCTTCAACCGAATGGGCCTTCGTCTTCCACTGGAGGGCCCCGGTCCGCCGGTCAAGGCAGTAGACGAACGCGTCGCCCGACCCGAAATAGACTCTACCCCGGTCATCCAGGAGCGCCGCCGAATCGATAATTTCCCCGGTCCGGAAGCTCCATGCGAGAGAGCCGTTCCTGCGTATCGCGTAAAATTTCTGGTCCGCTGAGCCGATGTACACGGTTCCCTCCGCGTCGACGACAGGCGAGCTGAATATGCCCTTTTTCGTCCGGAACTCCCATGGTTTGCCCCCGCGCGGGACCGGATCGACCGGCGAGCGGCCGTTCTGCAGCTCGTTGGCGCGAAACTTCGGCCAGGGGCTCGTGCTGTCGAGCGGGACGCCATACCCGTACGCGCCTTCATCTGCCGGCTTCCGCTCCGGGGTGAAATCGTAGCAACCGACCGGTACCGCGACAATCATGTATGCCAGTACGACCGCTCCCGCGGCAACGAACACGATGTATCTTTTCATGAATCTGAATACCTTCCAGTCTACGATGCGTTTCATGCAGGCCTCCACGGTGTTAAATAAAAAAGGCCCCCGTTTTAACGGGGGCCTTCCATTGAGCATTCTCTGTTATTATTCAGCCGCTTCCTGCTGCTTCTTGATGTTTATCTGCGCTATGCCGAGCTTTGCCAGCGGTATCGCGTAAGGCGAACAGGACACGTAATTGAGGCCCGCCTCCATGCAGAACTGGATGTTGTCCGGATTGGCACCATGCTCGCCGCAGAGGCCCATCTTGATGTCCGGCCGCGACAACCTGCCGCGGATCGACGCGAGGCTGATCAGCTCCTTGACTTCCTCGCCCAGGTACTTGAACAGGTTGAACTTCATCAGGTCGAACAGCGAATAGCTCGGGAAGAAGGAGTTGGAATCATCCCGTGACAGCCCGTAGGTCGTCTGCGTGAGGTCGTTGGTGCCAAAGCTGAAGAATTCGGCGTACTGGGCGATCTCCGCCGCGCCCAGCGCCGCGGCCGGAAGCTCTATCATTGTCCCTACTTCGTACTCCAGGTCCTCAATGCCGTACTCATCCACGACCTCGTTCTTGATGTCGCGGATACCCTTGACTTCCTTGCCCTCTATCTTCTTTCCGTTCTTGATAAACTTAATCTCTTCCTTGCTCATGACGATCGGGATCATGATCTCGGGCTTGATCTTGTGCCCTTCCTTCCGCAGCATGCAGGCCGCCTCGAAGATCGCCCGGCACTGCATTTCATATATTTCCGGGAAGGTGACCGCGACCCGGCAGCCCCGGTGCCCGAGCATCGGGTTCATTTCGGCCAGTTCCTCGCACCGCGCGATGATCTCGGCCGGCCTGGCGCTCCGGTCCCTGCTCTGCATGTACCGGATGAACTGCTTCATGCTCTCGTCGGTCCGCGGCAGAAATTCGTGGAGCGGCGCGTCCAGGAGCCGGATCGTTACCGGCTGCCCTGCCATGATCTTGAAGAGGTCATAGAAGTCGGAACGCTGCATCGGGAGGATCACCTTGAGCGCCTTTCTCCGCTCCTCCTCGGAATCCGCTATGATCATCTCCCTGAATTTCATGATCCGTTTCTCGTTGAAGAACATATGCTCGGTCCGGCAGAGGCCGATGCCCTTCGCCTTGAAGTCCTTTGCCACCAGGGCATCGCGCCCCTGGTCGGCGTTTGCGCGCGCGTTGAACGCGCCGATATGCTTTTCAACAATGTCGAGGAACTCGAACAGGCCGTTCTTTTCCCAGTCCGGCTCGATAAGTCCAACTTTGCCCATAAACAGGGTGGGCGCCTCATAGTAGGGAACGTTCATCGATATAAAATCGCCCTCCCGAACGGTCTTGCCGCCCAGGGTGAAGCTATCCCCGCGTATCTTCATATCGGGCTGGACCATGGCCACCTTGCCAAGGCTCCGTGCCACGACCGGGGCGTGCGACGAGAAGCCGCCCTCACAGGTAATGACACCCTGTGCAACCTCAATCGCCTTGACGTCTTCCGCAAACGAGGCCGGCATGACCAGTATCAGGTTGGTGTCCCCGCCTTTCATGATGGCCCGCTTGTGCTCTTCCAGCAGCTTCGGGGTCGAGAAGAACACGCGGCCGATCGCAGCGCCGGTGGAACCGGCAATCCCGCCCTTGATGAACTTTATTCCCTTGATGGTGCGCGGGTCTATAACCGGGTGGAGAAGCTCGTTAAGCTGGTTCGGCTTGATCTTCTCTATCGTGTATTGCTCGGATACGATCTTTCTCTTCGTCATGTCGAGGAGCGCCTTGATCTGCGACTGGGTCGATTTATCGTCGGTCTCCTTCTGTTCGACGAGCCAGAAATCACCTTCCTCGATGGTGAACTTGATTTCACGAATTTCCTTGAAATTATCTTCCACTTTCCGCGCGATATCGGTGAAGTGAGTGAAATGCTTCTTTTCTATCTTGCTTATGTCCTTGGCCTTTCCTGTCTCGATGTCGAATTCACTCTGGCCGAATTCGCCCTGTATCTCGGGATCACCGGTGACAATATTTCTCGTGTAATAGTTGCCCGCGTATGAATTGCTTCCCCAGTTCCCGTAGACCATGACCTGAATCATCAACGAGAGGGAGTTATCAACGTCGATGGCCGAATCACAGTAACGGGAGGAGGCTCCTTTCATAATCAGGCTGAGCTGGTCATACACGTCCTCGCTGAACTTGTCCCCGAAAAGGGCCCTGTATGCATCGATGGCTTTTTTCAAATCTTCGACGTTCGGCTTTTTAGGTAATTTGGACTCTATCTTCTTTACTTCCTTCTCGTCGACTTCGAATATCTTTTTGGCCAGGTTCCGGAGCAAAAACAGGTATTCGCCGTACGCGAATTCCCTGCCGGTGAACTTGCCGAAGGCCTCCACGGTCATGCTGTTCATCCCGATGTTGTGGATCGATGGGAAGTGCGGGACGTTCAGGTCAGAGCTCAGGACTACCTTCAGCATCATCGGCTTCTCGACATCGCCGTATTTTTTCTTCGTGTCCTTTTCCAGCTGGCCGATATAGGTGCTCAACGCTTCTTTCAGGTTTACCTGGGGAAGCTTCTGCGTGAGGTCCGAGTCTATTATAAAGCCCGGGACTATCGGCAGGCCCATCATGGCGAGGTCAACGGCCCTCCTGCCGCGGATGCCGAGCCGCCCCCGGACCTTCTCGTCAAGTTCCTTGAGGTTTTTATTAAAATAAATTATATTTTCCATTTCATTTCTCCTGTTGTTTGTATGATACTGTCACGTGTTAGAAGAGACGCAGCACCTGCCCCACGCCGATCTTGAGAAACTGTTCGAACCTCGGGCTGGCGCCCTCATACAGGTATTTCTGGAGCTTCGAAACCCCCTTTATGCTGTCGCCGGCGACCTGGAAAAAGATCGAATCGCCGTGCTTTACTTTTCCCCACTTGAAGAGCGAGTTGATGTCGTTTACCAGCTCGCCGCCGTGAAATATGTACACCTTCAGGGACGGATACGAGGTAGTGTAGCTTTCAACGATCTTCTTCCACGCTTCGACATTGCCGTTGTGGAAGAGCTCGTTTGAAACTTCCACCGCGTATTTCGGCGTAATGTTTGCAGCGCCCTTCCCTGCTTCCTCTGGCTTCTTTTCTTTTTTCGCGGGCTTCACATGCACGACGGTCTGGTCGATGAACGCCTTATTGACGAAAACGTCCTTACCGGCAAGCATCTCCTCGAGGGTTGTGATTGCCGCCATCTCCGTCTTCTTGTTGTCCTCTTTAAGAAGCTTCGCGTAAATCACCATGAGCTGATCGGAATGCAGCTCCCTGACCCGCTCCCAGTGATCGATATTTTTCGGGTTGATGAGAACAACTTTCCCGCCCGGGGTGTAGTAGACGCACACGATATCGAGCGCGGTCCATTTTATTATCTCATCCGCTATTCTCTGGAACTCCGTAACGGGCTCGACGATATTATATGAATCATAACTGTAGCCGTACTTGTCGCGTATTACCGAACCTACGATGGGGAGTATCTGGTCTTCGATGACTTCATTGCTCTCCAGCTCATCATTGATGACATCGGCCAGGTTCTTGTTCATCTCGATATCATCTACGACATCGGTTACCTTGTAAAAATGTCGCAGCGCCTTGTTGAAATTTAATTTTGATGCCAGTGCCAGGTAAGTGCTTTCCATGTTCGTACTCCCTTTGTTACAAGTTTAATATCGGGGACACCAAAACCTGAGTGATGGTGGGATTATTGTGTTGATACTATAAAACGCACAGTAATAATTGCAAGCATTTTGTTTAGGACGAATGTTGAAAATTCATCGGAGAACGCGCCAAAAAAAGAAGCCGGCCCTTATGGACCGGCTTCCTGTCATTTCGTCTTTTTTACCGCTTCAAGCGGCATTACTCTTTAGAGCTCTTTCAGACCGGATTTCCTGGCCGGTTTGCCAGCGCTCTTCGGAGTAAGGCTTGCCATACCTGTCAACTCTGCCGTAGTCTGGGCCGAAGATGACTTGTAGGCCTCTTCGATTACGCTCGCCCCGGTATCTTCCGCGCCGTAGGACTGATCGATGTCGTCGCGCTGGGTCGACCGGCGCCTCGTGTACTGAGCAAAGGCGGCGTCGGAGAAGCCCTTTGACACGCCATAGAGGAATTCGTTCAGCACGTTGGCCATACCCTTCAGCATGTACTGTTTCCTCTTGATCGTTGTGATATCGATGTCGAGGATCAGGCCCGGCTGGATGTGGTGCGGATTGACCCGGTACGTAAACTCGTTGAACCTCTTGGACAGGAAGTTGATACGCTCGTCCAGGATGACCCGCTCGATCGGGTTCTGGAAGCCGTGCATCTTCTTGAGCATTTCGGTGAGGTAACCGAGCTTGTTCTTGAGGTTTATGATCCTGTTTTCGTAGGTCCTGTTGTTCTTTTCTACGAAGGAATCCTCGGGATACATTTCGCCGATCTCGTTCCATAGAACGGTTTCCGGATCTTCTTCGCGCTCTTTCTTCGCCCGGCGCCATTCTTTCGACATGATCCGGGTGGCCAGGTCATCAAAGTCCTTGAGTGCGCGGAAACGCTTCTTGGACTCATAGTAACCATGGGTAACGTCCCAGAGCATCTTGATCTCGGTTGAGAACGAGTCCATCTGCTTGTCATATTCCTTCTTCTCGACCTTCAACTGGTTCTGGTCGTAGAAAGCCAGACGCATACCGTAGCGCTCATCCGGCAGGATCGAGGTATCGGTCTCCTCGTATTCCTTGATATGGCAGATACGGGCATTCTTCATGTTGTTGCAAACCTGGTATCCCAGCTTGCTGGTGTCGAGGATTGACGTGATGTTGTTGATGGCGGTGTTGTAGCCGCGGTTCCGGACGTTTTCCTCGTCAATGATGAACTTGATGTTTTCCCGGATGTTGAGAGGATCGATATCATCGACGTCGATCTCGGCGCGAAGACCCTCGATCTTATCAAGGAATTTCTTTGCGAGGATCGTATAGCGTTTCGATTTCTCGTCGTCTTTTTCATCATCCGTGAAATTCTCGATCCGTTTGATCTTCTCGAACATTTTCTCGCTGCCGGTCAGCTCACGCTTGCCCTGGTCGACGAGCTCGTCGTTGAAGGCCTGGACCTGGCGGTCAATGAGATCCTGGACGTGTTTCTGGATGGCGTCTTTAAGAAGGTTCTCAACCGTCACCTGGTAGTGGTACATGGGGCTGATGAGCTCGCTCTCGAGAATGTTGATCGAAAGCTTGACGTCATATACGTATTTCGGGCGATATTCGTTGTCCTTGAAGACGCACTTTAATATGGCGTATGCGTTCTGGCCGCGGACGAAAGCGCCGATATCGGTTTTCTGACGGAGTATCGAGTTTGTCTCGGTCTCGAGGTCGTTGACTCCCCGCTGGATATGGCCATGAAGGTGACCATACATGTTGATCATCGATTTTTCTATTTCACCGGTATGGAACTTGTCAGGACCGGCAATCTTATCCATCAACTCGATGACTTCACGCGGAGTATAACGGGCAAGCCCGCGGAGCTCTTCCTTGTCGACGAAGTCACGCAGTTTTTTCATGAACTCGTCTTCCATGGTGACCGTGTAGCGGTTGAACATGTTGACATAGGTCTGGTTGATATAGTTTACGAGCTTTTCTTTCAGGCCGCCCATAACTTCCATTTTCACCAGTATGTCTTCCGGTAATTTCGTCAGGACCTGGGATGCAACCCTTTCCGCAGTCTCGTTAACGATCAGCCGCTGTTCAGCGATCTTGTCCCGCCCTTCCTGCGCGTATGATTCATGGGAACCTACGGCATTCGGTATGGTCGGGTGAAACTTGTTCGGACTTTTTGGAAATTGTGTAAAAGCCATGTATTATTCCTCCTTTAATTCACTACACAGTAATGTCATGCTTTACGGCATCAATTTCTGTTTAAAAAAATATATATTAAAATATAGAATCGTATTATAATAGTATCGAAGTTTTTTCTGTCAAGATTTATTTGAAATAATTTGAAAATCTTCAGTTTTAAGGCAATTTTTTTATTATTTTTTTAACATTTATTCGCGGCTCCCCCGCCCATTCGGGCGGGGCATGTTTGTTGATATTATTGATCCCGGCGATAATCCAAATGAATGATCCGCTGGTATTTATACTATTCAACACCGCTATGCGGCCGGTTTTACGCCTGGAAATATTTAAACGTGTAATTTCCGACCTTGAATATGTCGCCGTCAAGAAGAAGGCCGTCAGCCTGGCGGTTAACCATTTCCACGACAGCGCTTTCATTGCCGATTATCTGCATCCGAACCGCCCCCTCGTGGCGGATGGCCTTGATGCTGAACGGCTTTTTAATGACAATATCCCGTATATTCAAAACACACCCCAAGCCCTTGCCGATGACAACCTCGCGGCTTGGCCTGCGCGCAAGGTCAAAGTTCTGGGTATACGGCTCGATCACCTCGTTGTTCCAGTATTCGAGCCTGCCGGCCGCCTTGAGCTCGGAGAGCCGCTTCACAAAGAAGAGGATCGCCAGGATCAGGAGGATCGCCGCACCCACTATGATGATCGGGATAATGATATTCCTGCTTTCGGCCTCGCGCTGCTGCTCGCTTTCTATCAGGGCCCGTTTCCCTTTTTCTGGTTCCCCGGCCTCGATGATCTTGACCTTGTCGGAGATCATCCCCAGGTCGGCGCCAAGCCGCTGCTTGACCGCATCGCTGTTTTTCAGATTGGTAAAGCTGAGAACGTAGATCCACCAGTCCTTCTTTTTTCCCGCCTTATCCATCAGTGCATGGATGTCGAACTTCTTCATGTCGCCGGGCGGGGGGTCGTCTATCGCGTCGGTCATGATCACGATCTCGGTCTGACGGCCGTCCTTTTCCTTCTCGAGCGAGTCCGCAGTCTCAATGACCTTTACGATCATCTTATAGGTGTAGGTCCAGAGACCCGTGGCCTCGGTCATGGTTATATACTTTTTGAGGATGTCCCTGTCGTTCTCGTCATTGATCAGGACCGTCGGATATATCCTGGTGTCGACATCGAACGTCATGAAAGTGACGCGGTCCCCTTCCTCGACCTGGCCTATGTAATCGCCGATGCTCCTCTTGACCTTGTCAAGGATGTTCTGCGCACCGGCCTGACCGACCATGCTCAGGGAGGTGTCCAGGACGAGGATAATGTCCTTGCTCTGGCGGGCGGCAGCGTCGCTCAAACCAATTGTGAACTGGGCTGTAACCAGTAGCAGTAAAATCGATATTATTGCTTTACATGATTTTGTTCCCAAAACCTTTCTCCTCTTTTTTTTGTAGGGTGCGCCGAAACAACGCACACCCTTAATCAGGGATTATAAGAACAAGAATGAATGCAGAGTGTGAAGCGCATCCCCGCGGGAACGGAGCCCATTCCCTCTACTCGTTTAATAATCATATAAATAAATTCTAATATGTCAAGAATATTAATCGACTTATGGTAAATTTAATTTCACGAATTTATTAAATAAAGAATGCCAGACAGTAAACTCCCCATCGTACCTGTCCGGGAAAAAACTGATCATTATGTCGTTTATGCAAACATTCCCTATAACGGAGCGCTCATCGACCGGAATAGCCGGATTAATACTCGTTGTAGACAACTTCCTTTTTAACGTACTTCCTGAAATCTATGTTAGGCTCTCTCCGGGCGTCGAGGTATTCATTCATCAAAATAAAAAACCACATGAAGGTGTCTTCATTTGTCTCGAGAGCGATGAAACTCCTCTTCTCCCGCCAGTTTTTCACCACGATCCCCTTATGCAAGATCATAAGGATATCGATCTCGTACTGGTATTCGATGTTCTTGGCGAGGTAATAATTAATAATGTCATTCTTGAGCTCGATAAACTGATACTTTGAAGATGCCGCCACGGTGAACGAGGGGATGTGGATCCTTTCGTCACCTTCCTGGTTCAGGGCGAACATGTTCAGCTTCTTCGCTGTCGCTGTTTTGCCCAGGACATCGATCAGGACTTCCTTGTCCAGGTCCTGGACCAGGTGGAACATGCCGTAAACAAGCTCATACGGAACATATCCGCCCATGAGGTTGATGATGTCCGGGTAGTATTTATTATACGCAACAAGATCAACCCCGTCCGGTGAAAAACCGGCCGAGTCTATCGGCTTGACCGCGTCAATAGAGAGATGTGAAGGAACCACGCCTGACAGCATGTCCCTGAAATGTTTGACATCCAGGGTGGATTTGTGCACTGTCCTTCCCTTGCCCTGGGCCGGTTCCTCTTCGGGCTTTTTCTTTTTTACTACTTTTTTATCAAAATCCTTGAAATATTTCGAAATCATGCACGGCACCTCTTCACCGGGTTAATTACAGGGGGTAAATGTACAGATATTCCGCCCATGATGTCAATGATAAAAAATTGTTGCCAATTTCCACGGCCGGAATGACATGAGGCTGTCTGCGCTGTTGGTGATAGGAATTTATTTTTTTGAGCCTAAAGCTTTTAAAGGGATCTCAATATCTGGCTGCAATGATCACGCCCCTCACAGGGAAGATCTGATCTGCCGTGCGGGAACCCACCTGTACTACAGGTTCAAAAAGCTTTCCTACACGGCAGCGCGGACACTTTTTTGCCCGGTCAATCCGCCGGTCAGGGCCACCGCACCTCCCTGGTCACGGATCCGCCGGGAGCGACCCGAACGCCCGGCAGAAGCACTGACTCCTCCACGACTGCACCATCACCGATCATGCACCCGTCACCGATGACCGAGCGTCTGGCCAGGGCGCCGGGCCCGAGCGTCGCTCCCGGAGAAACGGCTGACGGCATCATCCCGGTTGCGGCACGCACCCGCTCCGCATAGGCTTCGTTCATATCGACGAGCCCGACGTTCGCGGCGCGGTACGATTCCATGGTGCCGATGTCATACCACATCCCGCCGAATTCGCGGATGGCGAGCGCGCCCTCGCGCGCCAGTGCGATAAGCCCGGTCTCCACGATATCGGAATAGCCCCCTGCGAGGTGATCGAAGATAGCGGGCGAGAGCACCGCTACGCCCAGAAAATCGTGATCGGGCAGAGGAGTCCCTGGCAGTATATTCCGAAGATTGACGGCACGCCCGCCGCTCACCGCGACCCTCCCGCTGCCGGGGGCGGTCCTGCGCACCGCGAGCGCGCCGCCCGCGCCGGCCGCGTCGAGCGCTTTGGAAAGCATCCCGATGTCGATGTCCGCTATGATGTCGCTGTTGATGTAGGCGAAGGGTTCGCCGCCGAGCTCACGCCGGCAATTGGCAAGGCCGCCGCCGGTTCCCAGTATTACGGGCTCGCGCGAAAAGGTGATGTTCATGCCGAAGGCGGCATGGGCGCGGAAGAAGGACTCGATCCGGTCCGGCAGGTGATGAAGATTGCATACGACGTCAGTGATGCCCGCTTCTTTAAGGAGCATCAAGGCGTAGCATACCGACGGCACGTTCATCACCGGCACCAGCGGCTTGGGCAAGCTGTCTGTTATGGGCCGGAGCCGTTCGCCGTACCCGGCCGCGAGAAGGAATGCCTTCATAATCCGTTCTCCCGCGTCATACGATGAGACAGTATGTACGACCGGAGCGTCCTGTCAAGAAGAGAACGCCGTACCCGCACATGCGGGCAGCATAAATGGATTGACATGCTCGTGCGTGCCGGGTACGTACATTAACTATCATCCCCGGGGGTAGTTCCATGAAAAGCAGAAAAATCACCGCCGTCATTCTTACGATCATGATCCTGTGCGCTGCCGGTTACACGGTCGTCAACTCGACGATGTTCAGCCCTTCGCTGGGAAGCAGGCTGGCGCGTCTTGTCATACGCCTGTACCTTGCTCCCGCTTTCGCACGTGAAGACCCGGTCAGTGCGGTGCGAAGCTCGATCGGCACCGTAAGCAGGCTCGCGCCCCTCCCGGCGGGCACCGTCGTGGAAAAGGCCGACGTTCCGGGCATGGACGCTGAATGGGTCACGGGTCCCGGCGCTGACCCAAAAAAAGGATGCGCCCTCCTCTATATCCACGGCGGCGCTTTCTTTTCCGGCTCGCCCGCGACTCACCGCGAGCTGGCCGCACGCATCTCCGGAGCCGCCGGCCTGCCGGCGCTGGTGATTGACTACCGGCTCGCGCCGGAGCACCGGTTCCCGGCCGCGCTCGACGACTGCGTCGCCGCATACAACTGGCTCATCAAAAAAGGCTTTGCTCCGGAGAAGCTGGCCATCGGCGGGGACTCGGCAGGGGGCTGCCTGACCATGATGACGCTCCTCACCCTCAGGGAAAAGCGCGTCCCTCTCCCGGCCGCGGCCCTTCTGATATCACCCCTCACCGACGCGGTCAATTTTGACGGCGAGTCGTACCTGACGCGCGCCGGCGCGGACCCGTGGTTCGATCCGAAAGACGTAGGCAGGCAGCTCGCGATCTTCACCGGAACGGGAAAAAACAGGCCCGCGATACTCTCACCGGTGCGCGCTGACCTTGCAGGGCTCCCGCCCCTCCTGGTGCAGGTGGGCAACGACGAGATGTTATTGAGCGATTCGACCCGTCTCGTCGAGCGGGCCAGGAAAGCGGGGGTGGATGCGACGGTCCGGATCTATGACCATATGTACCATGATTTCCAGATGTTCGGCGTGATAGTGCCCGAGGCGCGGGGCGCGATCGCGGAGATCAGGACTTTTTTAAAGAAGTTCGTGAAGTGAAGGAGTTTACCGGGAAATTGTATTTCAGGGCCTGCCGTCAGCGCGGCCCGGCGAGGAAGTTTTTGAGGATGCTCCAGGCGCCTCCGAGCTCCTTCTGCCGCTCCGCGTACGCACCGAGATAGGCGGCCGTGGGCGCAATGTACCGCTCGTAGCGCCTGTTTCCGCGCGCGGTGACCTGGTACCCGAATGTGCCCAGCGCCTTCACGTTCCGCTGGAAGGCCATGAGGTCGAAGTAACGGTCGAATTCGTCCCTGCCCATGGCGTGGATCCCCGCGTCCCTGCTCCCATCATAATAGAAGGCTTTCAGCCGCCCGAACATATCGGGACCAAGCGTCACGTACGAGTCGCGGAGCAGCGATACCGCGTCGTACTGGGGGAGCCCCATGCGCGCGTCCTGGAAATCAATGACATAGGGAACGCCGTTGCAGATTATAAGGTTGCGGGAGTGGTAGTCCCGGTGGTTGAGCACGAACAGCTCCGGCCGGTAGAGCGCTTCGGCGATCGAGATGAACGCGGTCCTCAGGGAGACCGAATCCGGGCCGCCCGCCGGCGCATGGAAATATGCGGCCAGCGCATGTTCAAGGAAGAAATCAAATTCGAACATCAGCTTTGCCATATCAAAAGAAAGGGAGAAGGGCACGCTGCCCTTCCCCCGTATACGCTGTATGGCAAAGAGGTTCTCCAGGCATGAGCGGTAGAGACGCTCTGTCCCTCCGTCATCCTGGAGTGGAACGACATATTCCACGAGATCGTCGCCGAGATCCTGAATAAGAAAGAGACCCCGGCGGTTATCCATGGCATATACTGCCGGTACCGGCACCCTTCCCTCCAGCAGCCGGTGCATGACCGTGAAGGGAAATACCGTCTCCGGCACGTTTATAAAGGCATTGTCCCGGCAGAGGACATAGGTCCCTGCCGCGGTTGAAACCCGGTAATACAGGCGGGTGGAGGCATCGCCGTCCAGTATCTCCACCCCCGTGTATTCACCGATCGTCTCGGCCAGGAAGGAACCGATTGTTTCACCGCTGTCAGGTTCTATCATTCAGCCGGAATGGTGCTATTCCACTCCCCTCCGTAAAAATGTCGGAATGTCCAGGTCCTCGTTCCCGAAGTCGCGCTGGCGCCTCGGCTCGCTTCCGAGGGAAAAGCTCTTCATGACCGCCTTTTTCTCCTGGCGCTCCGGCTGTCCCTCGATGAGCGTGAGAGGGTTGCCGGTACGCGTATTCGCCTGCGTGCTGCCGCCCCGGTTGATCATGTTCCGGCGCCGGTCGAAGCCGGTGGCGATGACCGTCACCCGCACCCGGTCCGAAAGGGCGGAGTCGATGGTCGTGCCGAAAATGATATTGGCATCCGGGTCCACCTGGCGGGTGATCACGTCGGTCACCTCGTTTACCTCGTGGAGGGACAGGTCGTTGCCGCCGGCGATGTTGATGAGGACCGCTTTCGCGCCCTCGATGCTGGTCTCTTCCAGGAGCGGGCTGTTGATGGCCTGCTGCGTCGCCTCGAGCGCCTTGTTCTCGCCCGTGCCGATGCCCACGCCCATGAGCGCGTCCCCGGTCTCCCGCATGACGGTGCGCACGTCTGCGAAGTCGACATTGACCAGGCCCGTCACCATGATCAGGTCGGCTATCCCCTGTACGCCCTGACGTAAAATGTCGTCTGCCAGTTTGAACGCGTCTTCGATCGGCGTGCGGCGGTCTATAATTTTCAGTAAAAGGTCATTGTGAATCGTGATGAGCGTGTCTACCTTCTCCTTCAGGCTGGTGATCCCGGCCTCGGCCTGGCCGAGCCGCTTCTTCCCCTCCACCCTGAAGGGCTTGGTCACCACGCCCACGACGAGCGCCGAGTGCTCCTTGGCCACTTCCGCGACGATCGGCGCCGCGCCGGTACCGGTACCGCCGCCCATGCCCGCGGTGATAAAGACCATGTCCGCTCCCTTGAGGGCCTTGTGTATCTTGTCCCGGTCCTCGTTTGCCGCCTCGCGGCCGACATTCGGGTCCGCGCCGGCGCCGAGGCCGCGCGTGAGCTTGGTCCCGATCTGTATCTTGACCGGCGCCAGGCTGTCCCTGAGCTGCTGGGAATCGGTGTTCGCGACGATGAACTCGACCCCCTCCATGCCTGTGGCGATCATCCTGTTAACGGCGTTGCACCCCGCTCCCCCTACCCCGACTACCTTGATGACTGTGGTTAAAGGCTTTTCTTCTTCTAGTTTGAACATTTCGTTCCCCCTCTGGTATTATGTCTCATTAACCTGTATATCTCTTCGCCTGTGCGTTTAATATGTAGTGGGTTATACATTCTTCTTTTCTACCGCCCGCCTCCCCCATGCAAAGGGGGGATGGGAAGGGTCCTACAGATATTCCTCTATCCACTTCTTGAGCCTGCCGAAGACGCTCCCTCCCTTTTCCGGGGAGAGCCTGCCGGCCCTCAGCTGGCCCATCTTGAGCCCGTACTTTAAAAGTCCAACGCCGTTCGCGAACTGCGGCGTCGCGACCCGGTCCACAAGCCCCGCAATCTCGCGCGGTACGCCGAGCCTGACCGGCATGTTGAAAACGCGCTCGGCCGCCTCGATGGAGCCGTCGAGCATGCTCCCGCCGCCCGTGAGAACTATGCCTGCCGAGAGCATGTCCTTTTTTCCGGAGAGCGCCAGCTCGCGCTCCACCATCTCCATCATCTCCGCGACGCGCGGCTCGATGATCTGGGTGAGCTCCTGGCGCAGCAGCTTCCGCGGCGGACGCCCGCCCACGGACGGGACCTCGACGACCTCTGACGGGTCAACCAGGTCGAGAACCGCGCAGCCGTACTTCTGCTTGATGAGCTCCGCTGACTCGATGGGCGTCCGCAGGCCTATCGAGATGTCGTTGGTCACGTGAATCCCCCCGATCGAGAGGACCGATGAGTAGGCCACGCCGCCCTCGAGGTACACGATGATATCTATGGTGCCGCCTCCGATGTCCAGGAGCGCAACGCCCAGCTCCATCTCGTCGCGGGAGAGCACCGCATCGGCCGCCGCGAGCGGGTTGAAGACGATGTCGCGGTACTGAAATCCGGCCTTCTCGACCGCCTTGATCATGTTCTGTATGCTGGAGGATGACCCGGTGACGATGTGGACCTCGGCCTCCAGGCGCACGCCGCTCATCCCGATCGGGTCCTTGATCCCGATCTGGTCATCCACCGAGAATTCCTTCGACAGCACGTGCAGTATCTCCCGGTCAACCGGTATCACCACGGCCTGCGCCGCCTCGATGACCCTCTTGACGTCCTGGGTCGCTATCGTCCGGTTCCGGCTTGAGACCGCGACGACCCCGCGCGAGTTCTGCCCCTTGACGTGCTGGCCGCTGACCCCGACGATGACGTCGGTCACCTCGTACCCGGCCATCAGCTCCGCCTCGTCGATGGCTTTTACGACGGATGCCATGGTGTTGTCGATGTTGACTATGACGCCGTTTTTCATCCCCTTCGAGGGAGTGACGCCCACGCCGATGACCTCCACCTGGCCGTTCGCGTTCATGGTGCCTATCACCGCGCAGGTTTTCGTTGTGCCGATATCCAGACCTACCAGGATTTCTTCCATACTACGCTCCTCGTTTCACCTGACAATCACAGCATTGCCGGTGAGGTTTATCTCATCCGGGTACCGTTCTTTCCGGTCGCAATAGCCCGCGATGTACGCGAGCCTGGTAAAGTCACCGGCTTCCGGATCCAGTATATATTCGGTTTTCCTTTCCCGTAATCTCACGCTCAATGCGCCGTCCACCGCGTTTACCTCGGCAAGCTCCCGGTAGAGCGCCGGGTTCGTCCTCCTGACCAGCGCCATGAGCCCGATGAGGCTCCGGGAACGCGACGCGGCCGCACCGCCCGGGAAGCCCCCGCCGCCGAGGACGAGGACCGGAACCCGACCGGTGTGGACGTCGTTCTTCGATATGACGGCGCCGGCCGCGTCAAGCTCGTACAGGTCGGTTTTACCGCCGCGCTCCACCGCGACGATCAGGACCGGCTTTTTCTCTTCCACGGAGATGACCAGCCGTCCGCCCGTCTCCTTCACGTTGTAGGAGGCGAGGAAAGAGTTCCGCGAAAGGACCAGCTCCACCGAATCCACGTCAACAATGATGCCGTCGTCCGCCGCCTTGATCCGCGCTCCGCGGATGAGGTCGTACTTGGAGAGGAGGTCCAGGCCCCGGAACTCGACGGTCCGGACTTTCCGTATGTCATCGGCCAGGACCGTGCCCCCGGCCGCGGCCAGGCAGAGCATGATCCCCGCGATTGTATGGGCCCGCTTCTTCATCTCAGTGCGACCTCTTCCGTATCTCGTCTATGATGCGCGCTCCAGCCTTGTATATGTCGCCGGCACCCAGCGTGAGGACGATATCGTCCCCTTGCACGCTCCGGGCGATCCGGGCCGGTATGTCCTCGAAACGCATGATAATGTCTATATCCCGCCCCTCGTGCTTCCCGATCGCCTCGCGGATCAGGCCGGAGGTCACGCCCTCGATGGGCGCCTCGCCTGCCGGGTATATCTCGGTAAGGTAGAGCTCATCCGCGTTGGCAAAGCTCTGGCCGAACTCGTCCCAGAGGAGCTGGGTCCGGGTGTACCGGTGAGGCTGGAACACCACGATGATCCGCCTGCCCAGCTTCTTGAGCGCGTCCAGGGTGGCGCGGATCTCGGTCGGATGGTGGCCGTAGTCATCGAACACCTTCACTCCCGCGGCCTCGCCCACGAGCTCGAGCCTGCGGCCCACGCCGCGGAACTCGGCCAGTCCCTCGCGGATCACGCCGACCGGCATGTCCATCTCCAGGGCGACCGCGATCACCGACAGTGAGTTGACCACGTTGTGGTTGCCGAGCTGGCGGATCGAGAAGTCGCCGATCGAATCGCCCCGGTAGAGGCAGCGAAAGCGGGTCATCCCGTCAGCCATGGTTATATCCATGGCCCGGAAGTCCGCGTCCTCGGACAGGCCGTAGGTGTAGTACGGACGCTCGACTTTCGGGAGGAGCTCCCGCACGGTCGTGTCGTCGATGCAGAGGACCGAGTAGCCGTAAAACGGGATCGTGTTGATGTAGGATAAAAACGCGTCCTTCAGGCCCTGGAAGTACTTGTAGTGGTCAAGATGGTCCGCGTCGATGTTCGACACTATGCCGATGCAGGGCAGGAGCTTGAGGAACGAGCCGTCCGACTCGTCCGCTTCGAAAACTATATAGTCGCCTTCGCCGACCCGCGCGTTGGTGTTGAAATTGAGCACCGTGCCGCCGACCACGGCCGTCGGGTTCATCCCGGCGTGGAACAGCACGTAGGAGAGCATCGACGTGATGGTGGTCTTGCCGTGGGTGCCGGCCACGCCGATCCCGTATTTCATCCGCACCAGCTCGGCCAGCATCTCCGAGCGATGGATGACGGGAATGCCGCGCTTCTTTGCCTCGGCGAGCTCCGCGTTGCCCGGGTTTATGGCGCTGGAGGTCACGACGACGTGGTAGTCGTTGATGTTGGACGGGAGGTGTCCTATGAAGATCCGCGCGCCGAGCGAGGCCAGCCGCCGGGTCTTCTCCGATTCGACCAAGTCCGATCCGGAGACCTCATATCCCAGGTTTATCAGGATCTCGGCGATGCCGCTCATGCCGATGCCGCCGATCCCGATGAAATGCATTTTCTTAGACTTACGAAACATGTTTTATCACATCCGTTACGATTACTTCCGCCGCGTTCGCCATGGCGACCGCCAGGGCCTTCTCGGACATCCGCCCGAGAGCCCGGGGGTTGTTCAACAGGTCATGGATGACCGGCATCACTTTCTCTGGCACCGCGTCCTCGTTGTCTAACTTGACTGCCGCGCCCGCCGTCACGAACTCGTCCGCGTTCTTGTCCTGGTGGCCGTCGGCAGCGTGCGGATAGGGTATCTGGATCGAGGGAAGTCCCATCGCGGCCAGCTCCATCATAACGCCCGCACCGGACCGGGATATGGCCATGTCCGCCGCCCGGTACGCCAGTCCGACCTTGTCGATGAAGGGTGACAGATAAATCGATCCCTCGTCAATTTCATTATTTATTCTATCCCTGTAATTTTGGAAGGAGAAATCGCCCGTGCTCCATATCAGCCCGACGCTCTTGAGCTCGTCCGAATAGTCCTTTTTCAGCCCGAACATCAGCTCGTTGATCCGGACCGCGCCCTGGCTCCCGCCGATGACGAGGATCACCTTTTTGCAGTGGCCCAGGTTGAAGGCCTTTTTCGCCTCATCCTTCTTGGCGTCGACCAGGACGTTTTTCCTGATCGGGTTGCCGGCTCGCATGTACCTGTCCGCGTGCTTCAAATAGGCGGTCGCGCCCTGGAACGTGCCGTAGATCATCCGGGCGTGCTTTTCGAAAAACCGGGTGACCTTGCCGGGCACCGAGTTCTGCTCGCACAGGAACAGGGGGACCTTCATCATCTTCGCTGCCATGAGGGCCGGCGCGGACACGTACCCGCCCATGCCGATGACGGCGCGGACGCCGTTCTTCCGGATGATCTTCCGCGCGGACAGCACGGCGCCGGCGAAAGCCACCGGGAACAGCAGGAGCTTCACCGGGTTTTTCGCGAACGACGGCGCCCGGTAACGGTGCATGTCCTCCGGGGCCACTTCAGAGAGGGAGGAGAAGCGCTCGTCGCGCTTCCCGGAGAGAAACAGCGCCCGTACCCCGACAGTCCGGAACTCCTGGTACAGGGATATCCCCGGGCTGATGTGACCGCCCGTTCCCCCGGCCACGATGAGGACGCTTGTTTCGCTTTTCGTGTTCACTGTAATACCTCTTCAAATAGTTTCATTTCCTGGTGGGCGGCTCCCTGGTGCCGGGAGATGTTCAGGAGTATTCCCGCCGCCATCATGTTCGCGAGAAGCGACGAGCCGCCGTAGCTGATAAAGGGGAGCGGGATGCCCGTCGTGGGGAGCCCGCCCGTCACCACGCTGATGTTGATGAACGCCTGTATCACGATCATGAGCGAAAGCCCGACCGCGAGAAGGCGCCCGAAATTGTCCTGTGCGCCGGTGGCGATAACAATCCCCCGCCATAGCACTGCAAGGAAGAGGAGGACGATGAGGACCGTGCCAACCAGGCCGGCCTCCTCCCCGATGACCGCGTATATGAAATCGGTATGCGGTTCCGGGAGCCGCGAGATCTTCTGGGTGCCGTTCCCGAGGCCCGTGCCGAAAAAGCCGCCCATCCTGAAGGCTATGAAGGCCTGGATGATATGGTAGCCGATGCCGTACCGGTAGGCCCAGGGATTAAAGAAGGCGACCATCCGGTCTTTCCGGTATTCGACGAAGTATATCATGAGGTAGAACATCGGGATGCTGATGATGAACAGGGAGACGATGTATGTCAGCGGGAACCCGGACACGAACAGGATGAACACGGACACCAGGAGGATGTCCATGGCAGTCCCGAAATCTGGCTGCAGGATGACCAGCAGGAAAAAGACCGACACGATGATGACCGGGATGAGTATCCGGATGAAGTGGTCCTCCGCCTCCGAGGAAAATACCTTCGCCAGGAAAATGACCACGCATATCTTCACGAACTCGGAGGGCTGGAAGGTCACGAAACCGAAGCCCAGCCAGCGGGCCGACCCCTTGGCGCTGTGGCCGATGCCCGGAAGGAGGACCAGTACCAGCATGACGAGCGAAACAAGGAGCATTATCTTGGTGTACCTGATATAATTGCGGTAATCGACCTCAGTGCATATGAACATGAAGATAAAGCCGATGGTGAACCATATGAGCTGGCGCTTCAGGAAATGGAACGCGTCGCCGAAGGTCTTCATCGCGTAGACTGCGCTGGCGCTGTAGCACATGGCGATCCCCACGGCCGCGAGAACCAGGATCAGGATGAACAGAACCAGGTCCGGCTCTTTCAGGCGGCGGATGTCGACGAAGGATTTCAGGTCCATGCTATCACACCTTCGGACAGGCGCCGGAACGATTCCCGGAAGGCCGCCCCCCGCTCCTCGTAGTTTTTATACATGTCGAACGACGCGCACGCGGGTGAGAGGAGTATGACATCGCCCTCCCGGCTTTCGCGCATCGCCGCGGCAACCGCGTCGTCCATGGTCCCGGCCGTCACCTGCCGGTACCCGCTGAATATCTTCGAGAAAGACTCCCGGGACTCGCCGATCAGCACCAGGGAGCGTATCCTCCCGTCAAGGCCTGCCGCTATCTTCGAGTAATCGTCACCCTTGGTACGGCCGCCGAGGATGAGCACGCCCTGCCCCTTCAGGCTCTTCAGGGCCGTCAGCACCGCGTTCACGGTGGTGGCCTTGGAATCGTTGATGAACTCGCGGTCACGGTAGGAGCCGACCCGCTCCAGGCGGTGTTCCAGCCCGGGGAACGTATAGGCGGCGCGCGCGATCCGGTCATAGTCCGGGACCATGCCCCTTTTCTTCATGACCGCAAGCACCGCGAGAACGGCGGCCATGGCGTTCTCCACATTATGGAGCCCCATGATCGCAAGCCTCCCGGCCTCGAGCACCGTGCGCCCCCCCTCGCGGAGCAGAACAGTGCCATCGCGGTAGTATATGTCCGCGTCTTCCGACCTGCTTGAAAAGGAGAGCGCGCGGGACGCGACGGTGGCGGCGCTGGCGCATGCCCTCTCGTCGTCCCGGTTATAGATAAAGCTGTCATCCGCGGTCTGGTTCATTGCGATCCGCATCTTGGCCCTGAAATAGTCGTTCATGGAATCGTACCGGTCCAGGTGGTCCGGGGTCACATTCAGCAACAGCGCCGCGTCGGGCCGGAAATCGATGATGGCCTCGAGCTGGAACGAGGAGAGCTCGGCCACGATGACGGAGTCCGCCGCCGTTTTCCCGGCGAAGGAGATGAGAGGGATCCCGATGTTGCCGCCTACGTGCGCGTCGAAGCCCAGCTCGCGGAACAGGTGGCCGGCAAGCGCGGTCGTTGTCGATTTGCCGTCGGTGCCGGTTATCCCCACGACACTGCCCGCGAGATTGCGCCAGGCGAGCTCGACCTCGGCCATGACCGGAATGCTCCTCCGGTACGCTTCCGCCACCAGCGGGATGCTCCGGGGAACGCCAGGCGAGAGGATGACCGCGTCGAAGCCCTCGCCGATGAGAGCGGGGTCCTGCCCGCCGACAACGACCCGCACCGAGGGGTCGAGCTTCGTCAGCACATCGGCCAGCTCCGCCGCCGGCTTGCTGTCAGAGGCCGTTACCGCCACGCCTTTCGCAGCGAGGAAGTTTGCCGCCGCGAGCCCGGTCCGGTAGCCCATTCCGATGACGAGGGCTTTTTTTATGTTGTTGGTTCCTTGCATCATATTCATTTTTATGACCTCATCCCCCATTCCCCCTTCTCCCCACAGGAGAAGGGGGGGGGGTGAGGTCCCCAGCCTACAATATCTTCAACGAACTCAGCCCCAGGATCGACAGTATGACCCCCAGTATCCACATCCGCACCACGACCTTCTGCTCGGACCAGCCGGAGAGCTCGAAATGGTGGTGGAGCGGCGACATCTTGAACACGCGCTTTTTCCTGAGCTTGAAGGAGGCGACCTGGATGATCACCGACAGAACCTCCACCACGAAGACCCCGCCGACGATGAACAGGAAAATCTCCTTCTTGATCATGACCGCGACGATGCCGACCACCCCGCCGAGCGCAAGCGAGCCCGTGTCCCCCATGAACACCGAGGCCGGGTTGCAGTTGAACCACAGAAAGCCCAGCGACGCCCCGACCAGCGCTGACAGAAACACCGTAATCTCTGCGCTTTCGGGGATGTAGGGGATGCGAAGGTACGAGGCGATCTTGGCGTGCCCGGTGAGATACGCCATGATGCCCAGCGTGACGGCCACGCTTATCACCGACCCGATCGCCAGCCCGTCGAGGCCGTCGGTCA
>JAKQPV010000035.1:0-1511 GCA_029564515.1 Spirochaetota bacterium
AAGGCTCTGTTAGCCATCATGGTTGTTGACATCTATCGTAAATATAGATTTTATTCTGAAAAAGAGGAAA
Source organism: Spirochaetota bacterium (assembly GCA_029564515.1). GTDB lineage: Bacteria > Spirochaetota > UBA4802 > UBA4802 > UBA5550 > RBG-16-49-21. The sequence continues at coordinate 71 of JAKQPV010000035.1, forward strand.
TACGCCTTCAAAAAAACATGGACATACGCCGGAAATACGTAGGAATCGCCCGCAGGGTACGCTCAACGCAAAATCGCCCGGCGGCGGCATCGGGCTTGCGTGGATGACGTCCGGATTTGGGGCCGGATACGGGTTCTAGGCGGCCCGCAGGAGCGGGAGGGCCGGGCGGGACCAGATGTCGCGCCTGCGTTGGCGCGTGAAGTCGACCGCGAGACGGTCCGTCAGCTCGTCGAGGGTTCCCCCGCCGTAGCTGAAGAAATTGTACCAGAGCAGGTAGTTGTTCAGGTACTTGGTCGCGACCCCGCGGAAGAGCCCGTTGACCATCCTCTTTATGCCCGAGTGGTAGGCGTTCACATGCTGTATGTGGAATGCACCCCTGGTCCTCGGGCCGTCGCTCTTGATCTGGATAAGGTCGAGATCGTGACGCTCGGCGAAACCTGGATAGGAACGGTCCCTGTCCGAGCACCACACCGCGCCCTCGGCCACGTGGCCGGCGAAGACGTTTTCCAGATCCGCGCCGGAGACCTTTCCCAGGTTCGACACCATCGAGACGCTTTTCCCGTCGCGGTTCACGGCGCAGGGTACGCACGTCTTCTCGTCCGAGAGGCCCCGCTTCGAGGCCGGCACCCCCCTATCGTGGGCGTCCCTGGGAAGCGCCCTTGCACCCTTGTAGGATATGGCGAAGAACGTCTCGTCCGATTCCACGATGCCGTCCAGCCGGACACCGTCCATCACCCCGCGAAGGGAGTCCAGGATCTTGTGGCGCCAGAAGAAGGAGGTCTTCAGCCCGATGCCGCATTTTTCCGCGGCAAGACGCAGGACATCTTTCTCCTTCATGCCCTCCACGAACTTCCTTATGATATCGAGCCCGATTTTTGCATGGTAGAACACGGTGTTCCTCGCGAGTACGAACGTGCGTCCGCAGGCCTTGCACTTGTATCGCCTGGTTCCGTCCTTGCGGACGGACCACTTGACAACCGTTTCGGACTTGCAGTCGGGACACGCGATATGGCAGCCGAGCTTCTCGTGCAGGAAGGCGTCTATGGTACTGTTCCCGGCGGGCCTCTCCTCATGGCTTTCCTTGTGGCCGATGGAGGCGAGGAACGCCTTGCGGGACTTCTTGTCCAGTCCCATGTACATCTGCCTGAGCAGGGCTATCTGTGGCGCAATCTCGTCCATCGCCACAAATATACATTCTAGCGATGACAAATTATGTCATCTTAAACTTGTCAACAACCATTTGAGGGAACAGAGCCTAATACTTAAAGCTTAAAAAGAAATATTACGATTTTTTTCTATTAAAAAAAATGCTTATTTTTATAAAAAAACAAACATTTTTATTCTGTAAAAGGGTCAAACTGGGAACGACCTAAATAAAGATCAACATTCAAAGGGTATTTTTTTTGTTTACAAAACGCAGCTATAACAATTTTCCTTATGA
>JAKQPV010000037.1:0-2769 GCA_029564515.1 Spirochaetota bacterium
GGTTAAGCGGATCGTGTTGGCACTCGAAGAATGGGGCGATCCCTTCCCGCTCCCGGCGAGTCAGCGCGTCGAGGCCGCAAGGGATGAGATCATCGCCGCACGGCGACGCGGTGAAACGCGGGAAAAGATTGCGCAGCGGTACGGATGCGGTACGGATACCATTCGGCGGAAATTGCGCGAGTGGGGAGAGACCAATCAGCGCGGCGGGCGGTATGACAAAGCGGAGATGCAACGCCTCCGCGACGCCGGATTGACATGCAGGGAGATTGCAAAGCGCTTAGGGTGCGCCGAAGCAACGGTATTTGCGTACACGTGGGTGCGCGAGTCGGAGCCGAAGGAAGAAAAGCCGGTACACGCGCCGGTGAGCAAATATGAGCCGGGCAAGCGGTACGGCGACTACACGTTTTTGGAGATGGTAGAGGCACGCCGCCCGCTCTGGCTTTTTGAGCACCGATGCGGATGGCGGGAAACATTCACAGAAAACCAACTCAAGGAGGCGAGGATATGAACATACGCGGGAGGTGTTACAAGCGCGATCTTGACATTCAAATTTGGCTCGCGTGCTACATGAGGGAGATGATGACATGGGTCAGTTCGCGCTCGGCTTCATGACGTGCCTTGTAATTATTCTTGGTTGGGGGCTGGTGAAGTGAAGGACGCGCTGCTCTACGCCGTTATTTTCATCGCCGGCTTCGTTTTTTGCATGGGAACAATTCTTTGGTGGGAGGACAAAAGATGAAGACAATCTACGTAGCGCACCCGCTGCGCGGCGACGTGCGGCGAAATAAATACGCCGTGACGGACATCTGCCAAAACCTCAAGGCAATCTACCCGGACATGTTGATATTGTCGCCGATTCACGCTTTCAGCTTCGAGGACGTCAACGGGCCGCAGGACTGGGTGCTCGGACAATGCCTGCGACTTATCGAGAAGGCTGATGAGGTATGGCTGTTCGGAGACTGGCGAAATAGCAGCGGCTGTGTGATGGAGAGCGTCTACGCCCGGCGCATCGGCAAGCGCGTTGTTGACATGACGGACGGCGAAGAAGCGGAAGCGAACGAGGCCATAGTTGACATGATGAACGGGGTGAACGAGGACATTCTGAGGAGGCTGGCGTGATGGACACGAAAAACGCTGATATCTACTATTTAGGAAAGGAGGGGAGGTACCAGAATCGAAACACACAAAGAGCAAGGCGCAATTCGGCTAAACGAAAATTGTGAAATTGTAGGAGGTGACCAAATGGAAACCATCATCAAGAAGCGCCTCGCTGAGAAGGGCATTACTATTCACGCCTTCCACAAGAAGATCGGCGGGAACCGAACTCTGTGTTATCAGATCGCGAATGGATTTTACAGGGCGACGCAGCCGCAGCGGGAGAAGATCGCCGACGCGCTCGAAACTCCCGTTGACGCGCTGTTCGATGAGAATGGCATGCCGAAGATCGCGGAATAAAAAAACGCCGCTCCTGCTGGAACATGCACGGCAGTAGTAAGTTTCTCCGTGTACGGGCGTTCAAATGGACTGGTGATATAGCGGAGATGCCTCAGTGGGCTCAGGATGAACTCGGAGGGTGCGGCGCGATCAGCGTCCTTGCAGGCAAGTTGTTCTTGCGGGATATAGCAACCCCCGCCGCGGAGGGAGAACCGTACAAGGGGAATGCAACGATAGATGTACCAAAAGGCTATCTACCCGGACCTGCTCATCCTGTCGCCGATACACGCCTTTTCCTTTGAATCCGTAGACGGGCCGCAGGGATGGGTGCTCGGGCAGTGCTTGAAGCTGATTCAGAAGGCCGATGAGATATGGCTCTTCGGCGACTGGCGGAACTCGGTGGGCTGCACGATGGAACGGGAATACGCGCTGCAACTGGGCAAGAAGATTATCGACATGACGGACGGCGAAGAGGCGGAAGCGAACGAGGCTATTTTGAGGAGGCTGGCGTGATGGACGACTTGAAGGATTTTTTGGACAGTGTGCTTCCGGGTGACGAGGAGGAATAGTGAATGGGGAAATTTACACATAAGGAATTTGATCGTCAAGAAGATATCAGGCTTTCACTATCACTCCTTCATCACGCAAGATCAAATGCGTCAATACAGAGACACGTAGAGATTGCAGGGTTTCACGTGTGGATGGATGATATTTCTAGGCAGATGTTGACCATGATGTTTGATTATATTGAAAAGACACTAACGGAAAGGTTTTTCCAGGCTGGCGGACACAATACGTGGGACAACTTCCCTAATGATCCAGACCGCGACAAATAAAAAAGCCCGGCGGCTACCGGGCTTCCAGAGGAGGAGCGAATCAGAGAGGCAAGGAGATTTTTCCTTGCCTCGAATTATACCACGAGGAGGATATCCACATTGGACCTTGAGACAAACATCCTGCAATGCGTGGACGAGCACATAGGACACTGGTGCACGAATTGTCCGGACGCGGACCATTTTATCGCCGACATCACCGGGCCGGAGGAGTGGGTATGCTCCAAGTGGATTTATCCCGGTGCGGACGGATGCCTACGGCGGGACATGTACGAGGACATTCAAGCCCTCGCACGGCAGATAGTAGATATGGTGGAGCATGGGGAGGCTCATAAGGTATGCAAAACGACAGGGGTATAAAGGAAATCAGGGAGGTGCTGAACCGCAACAAGGGGATGATGGAGGACGCGGCGCGGAAGGGGATACCGGCGTGGGCGAACGCCACGTCCCTTATGGAGACCGCTGACAAGTGCTTTGAGATGGGGGAGCTGCTGACAAGGGC
>JAKQPV010000046.1:0-6055 GCA_029564515.1 Spirochaetota bacterium
ATCGAACAGGTCGATGAACTGAAAGAGATAGACATCGGTCAGGGCGTTCAGATAGTTCTTGACCGTGTTGACGCTGCGGACGCCGATGAGGTTTCCCAGGTTCCGGTAGCTTTGGACGGAGCCCGGATGGGCAGCCAGAAAGAGGGAGAGTTCCTTGATCTCCTTGATGTTCTTGATTCCATACCGGGCGATGACGTCACGGTAGAGGATATCGCGCCAGTACTGCTCCAGAAGGGTTGCGTCTCCCGTTCGGGCCACTTCCGGAAAACCGCCGATCTCCACATAATCGGCGAAGAGCCGTCGGATGGCCGACTTCGTTTCGGGACGGTGGAGATCCCGGGTGAAGTCGAGACCTGCGGCGGGCATGCCCCTGAGAGTGAGAAACTCGGGAAAAGAAAAGGGCCAGACCGTGACCTGCCGGTGCCGCCCGGTGAGGGTGGATGCGACTTCCGGGGAGAGCATGGCAGCGTTGGAGCCGGTGACAAAAATCCTGACGTCCTCGAACTCATAAAGGCGGCTGAGCCATCGTTCCCAGCCGGGAATCCTCTGGATCTCATCGAGGAAGAGGTAACGCCGCCCCTGGGGATTTTCCAGCTCGAGAAAGGTCTCGTAGAGGGGGGCAAAATCCTGGGCGGTAAAGGAGATAAATCGCTCGTCATCGAAATTCAGGTAGAGGATGTTTGCCGGGAGGACTGGGGTAAGGGATGCCCCTGCGGGCGGACCGTCAACCGGAGAGGCCGCGGCAACTGGAGTGGTTGGGACGGTCGAGGCGATTGGGGCGGCCGGGGCGGCGCTGCCCTGCGTCATAAGATCCTCGCAGATCAATCTCAGAAGGGAGGATTTTCCGCTGCGGCGGATGCCCGTGACGACGATGATTTCCCGCTGGAGGAGATAACGGGCCACTTCGGCTTGAACATCCCGCCGGACAAGATTGCCGCGCCCCAGGAAGCGTTCCTTGTGCTCGATGATAAGTTCTTTGATTTGTTGCTTTTCCATGCTACAGCGCAATATATTTCATTATCATTGCACAATATATCATATTATGTTGCATTGCAAATAAAATATTTAATTAGGGACAGCGCCCTATTATTTCCCTTCAGGCAATCGCCTTCAGTCCCTTTTCCCCAACTACCGTTAGCAGTCGCAAGGCCGGGCCGCCGGGTTTCTCGACACCCCGCTCCCAATCCGAAACGAGATTTTTCGAGACATTCAGATAGCGCGCAAAAACCGGCTGGGAGATACGCTCGCGCAGGGTGACGCAGGGAACCGCGAGCCAGTAGGCCTCTTTGTGCGCCTATGATGGTGGCGATTTTCATGTGGGAGGTCAGATCATTAGGGGGACAGCACCCCTACTTTTTGCGGGGGGAAGACAGCTCAGTTTCTTTACTGATTCAATTTCTTGTCGATGAAATCCTCGGCTGAAATGCCTGCTTGTTTCAAGATTGCCCTGAGAGTGCCCTGGGGCATGTCGCCTGTGTGATTTGGAATCGTTGTATAGCGGCCGGTTGATTTATTGTGCCAGATTTCGTGACTTCCCGCCGCTTGGCGGAGGAAAGAAAAGCCGAAAAACTTGAGACGTTGCACAATGTCCCGATATGTAAATCCGGACAACTGTCCCATCGTCTATGTTCCAACGATCAAAGGATACTCAAAAGAATCAGCGATAGTTCCCAGAGTTACAGTTGAAAAGCCTTGTTCTTCTATGAGCTTTCTGGCCACATCCCGCGCGATTTCAATCGTCTCGGCAACGGTTCTCCCCTGCGCGACCAACCCCTGAATATCATCCGATGTAGCCAGATAAAACCCTTCAGGCAATTTTTCGAGATGAATTTTAATCATTTTTTCCATGACGATAAATCCTCTAACCATCTGTCCCTTGGGGGGTTTTGAATGTTGGCGTTCTTCATGGGTTAAACTACTTCTATCTTAGTTTGGCTGCCTATGTCAAGGCATCGATGATCCGTTTCTATGGGGTGCAGGAGGTCTTGAATGGCTTCGGTGTCTTCCGTGTAGTCCAGGAAATCGGGGCAATCGGGAAGCCAACCCATGCGGCGTTTCGGTGCGAAAGACATCATGGCGTTACCTCCTTTTTTTAATGAGAAACTGCGCCCGGGAAAAACCGGGACAACTCCCTTATTTTCTCTGCGAGAAAAAAGGGGAGTCGTCCCTCATTTTCCCGAATTAAATGGGCGCTGTCCCTATTTTTTAGAGGGCGGGGAGATCGAGGCCGAGGAAGTTGCGGCGTTCGAGGATCGCCCAGGATTCGTTCTGGTGCGCCTTGACGGCCTCCTGGAAGCGGTGCCAGTCGGTTTCGTGGCGGCGGGCGGGGTCGCGCCAGCGGTAGCGGTCCTTGAGCGGGTCCAGGCGGGCGAGGACCGAGTCGCCCCGGTCGCGCACGCCGCGCACGTCGGTTTCGACGGCCTCGTCCATCCAGCGGTCCGCCTCGTAGGGGTCCATTTCGCGGCTGCCGTACGGTTTGGCGCCGGCGCATTCGCGGTAGCGGGCGATGCGCTCCTCTTCGCGGTCGTTCCCCGGGTCCTCCGGCCCGATGCAGCGGTCGAGGTCGGCCCGGAGCGCGGCTTCGCGCGCGAGGCGCTCCTTCTTGCGCATCCGCGGGGCAACGTGGCGGGAGAGCCGGCGGTACAGGCCCGCAGCCGCGTCGAGGAAGCGGGCCCGGTTGTCGACGCGCTCGTTGAGCAGGCGGTCGTCCTGCCAGACGAGGGCCGGGCGGTCAGGGGCGTTCCGGGCGTCGGCGTGGCCGATGTCGGGGATGGCGGCGTCGATCGGGCCGGTCATGGCGTTGAATTCATTGAGGTAGCCCGCGAAGTTCTGGTGCGCCCAAGTGTCCGCATAGCCGTGGCAGGCGATGCCGATGCGGTAGAGGTTGCCGGTGGCGAGGGCGGCGTCCAGGATGAGGTTCGCGTTTTCGCTGTTTGGCGTGGTGTTGAGCCAGTGCATCGCGCCGTCTTTGCGCCAGGCGGTGGGGGCCATCGGGTCGCCCGGGATGAAGTGGAACAGCGGGTAGATGCGGAAGAGCGCGCGCTGCGGCTTGAGGATGTTCATCGTCTGGCTGATGTAGTTGGCGTATTCGGTGGCGAGGCCGCGGTCGATCGTGAAGACGGCGGTGTTGTCGTCCGTGTACTGCGACGCCCAGGCGAGGGTCTGCGCCTCGGGCGGGGCGAAGCCGGCGCGGGCGGCGATCAGGTACGTGAGGTAGTAGTGGAATTCGTGGTCCATGGGAAAAAATAGGGACAGCGCCCTATTTTTTTGGGGGTCAGGAAAAATAGGGACAGCGCCCTATTTCCCCTCGTATTTTCCGAATTTCACGCAATCGCCTTCAGTCCCTTTTTCCCGACTACCGTTAGCAGCCGCAAGGCCGGGCCGCCGGGTTTCTTGACACCCCGCTCCCAATCCGAAACGAGATTTTTCGAGACATTCAGATAGCGCGCAAAAACCGGCTGGGAGATGCGTTCGCGCAGGCGTATGCTTTTGATTTCCTCTGGGCTGAGCACGCGCACCGTGGTCAGACAAGCCTCATCGAACTCGCGCATCGTCTTCTTGTCGATCGCGCCGACCTCATGCAGCGCATCCATGGTTTCATGGATCGCGGCGAACGCCTCACTTCGATACCTTGTCGTCATTGCTTTCGACCTCCTCAATCTGGCCGTTTGCGATCAGGATGTTCAATTGGGCTTCGGAAAGCCCCAAGACATGGTTGGCCATCTTCTTGAACTGCTCTTCCTCGTTTTTGCGAATATTGTCTCGCTCGCTTTTGGCAAATCCGTACACAAAAAACGCCCTGTATCCTTCGCGGAGCAAAATGATCGTTCGATAGCCCTTTGACTTTCCTTGCCCAGGTCGGGCAATACGCTGTTTGACCACGCCCCCACCCAGGTCGGCATCCACCTGACCACTCTCGGCCCGCAGAATGGCTTCGCGAAGCGCTTCATCGGAGATCTTCTGAGCACGCGCAAAACGAACAAACCAAGCGTTTTTGAAGATTCTCACGAGATGTTCCTGAAGGTATCACACATGGTGTTACTCTTCAAGTAGAATTCGGGGGCCAGGAAAATGGGCGCTGTCCCTATTTTCGGGGGCTCCGGAAAAAAGGGCGCTGTCCCTATTTTCCCAAGTAGAATTCGGGGGCCAGGAAAAAGGGCGCTGTCCCTATTTTCCTGCTGGTTTTTCCGACCTGCCGGGCTCCTCCGATGAAAACCATTTTTTCATCTAAATCGCGGAAAATATTGTCAACAAGGTATCTTTTTTTCATGAAATATCTTCACATGAATTTCCGACTATAGTCAAATATTATGGCATGAATATTAGACTGTGGGTGAAGAACATGGTGAAAAAGGGCGCTGTCCCTATTTTCTGAGTGCAATTAAATGGGCGCTGTCCCTATTTTTCGTGGTGGTGGATGAGGTTGAGGAGGTAGAGGCCGTAGCCGTTGTTGGCCATCGGGTGGGCGAGCTTCAGGACGGCCTCGGCGTCGATGAACCCCATCCGGTAGGCGACCTCCTCGATGCACGCCACCTTGAGGCCCTGGCGGTTTTCGATGGCCTCGATGAATGTGGAGGCCTGGATCAGCGATTCGTGCGTGCCCGTGTCCAGCCAGGCCACGCCGCGACCGAGGGTCTCCACGTTCAGCTCCCTCCACGCCAGGTAGGCCCGGTTGACGTCGGTGATTTCGAGCTCCCCGCGCGCGGACGGCTTCAGGCCGGCGGCCACGTCCAGCACCCGGTTGTCGTAGAAGTAGAGGCCCGTCACGGCCCAGTTGGATTTCGGATCGCGGGGCTTCTCCTCGAGGGCGGCGGCGGTGCCTTCGCTGTCGAAGGAGATGACGCCGTAGCGCTCCGGGTCCTTCACCCAGTAGGCGAAGACGGTCGCGCCTTTTTCGGTCTCGGCCGCCTTGCGGAGCTGCTTGACCAGGCCCTGCCCGTAGAAGATGTTGTCGCCGAGGACCAGGCAGCAGCCGTCGCGGCCGACGAAATCGCGGCCGATGATGAAGGCCTGGGCGAGGCCTTCGGGGCGGGGCTGCTCGGCGTAGGTGAAGGCGATGCCCCACTGGGCGCCGTCCCCGAGCAATTTGCGGAAGAGCGGGAGGTCGTCCGGGGTGGAGATGATGAGGATCTCGCGGATGCCCGCCAGCATCAGGATCGACAGCGGATAGTAGATCATCGGCTTATCGTAGACGGGCAGAAGCTGCTTGCTGATGACCTTCGTGATGGGGTGCAGGCGCGTGCCCGCTCCGCCGGCGAGGATGATGCCTTTCATGGATCGATCGCGCTCCGTGATTTAATGTGGGGAAAAATAGGCGCTGTCCCTATTTTTTCAGGGCGAGGTGAGCCTCTGATGATACAGCTCCGCCCTCTCGATTACGGATGGCGGAAGCTGCGGCAGCGGCGCCGTCCTTGGCGCATGATGATACAGTGCCGTCCTCCGGATTACAAGGGGCGGAAGTGATGTTTGAAGCGTTGGCAGACAAAACGGTAACTTTCTAGTATAAATAAATATACACGTCAACCCCCAAAAGCGGGAAATTGAGCGATTCCGGGCCGCGCGTCAGGCCGCGCCTTTTAATTAGACGAATTAATTCGGATTAAAAAAAAGAGAAAAATAGGGACAGCGCCCTATTTCGCTCTTCCGTCCGGGTTTACATTTACCGGCGGATGAATAAATAGGGACAGTGCCCTTTTTCCCCGATTCTTCCAGGACCACATTCGCAGACTATTTAATTAGGGACAGCGCCCTATTTTTTAGCCCCCTGATGTCAATCAGGGAGAAACTCCTAAATTAAATGGGCGCTGTCCCTATTTTTCCCTATTTTTCCTATTTTTCGCCATAAATAAATGGGCGCTGTCCCTATTTTTTAAAAAAGAAGGGGGTGACCGTTCACGGTCACCCCCCTGGACTTCTTGGTGGAGCTGGGGAGGATCGAACTCCCGACCTCTTGAATGCCATTCAAGCGCTCTCCCAGCTGAGCTACAACCCCACGTCTTCCGCGCAAAACGGACGCTGTCAGTAGCATAAGGGTTTCCGCATTGTCAATACATTT
>JAKQPV010000061.1:0-4414 GCA_029564515.1 Spirochaetota bacterium
GCGGACGTCGTCTGCGCGGTGCTGTCCGGCAACACCGTCATGCTCCATCTGCTGTTGGGCATCCCGCCAGAATACCTGCGCCTGGCGCCCTACACCCCGGCGCTCCTCTCCATTCCGCCGCTCACCGCCGCGGAGCTGGGGCTCGACCTGCATCCCGGGGCGCGGGTCCACTGCTCCCCCGCCGTGGGCAGCTACGTGGGGGGGGACATCACGGCGGGGCTCCTTTGCACGGAGATGACGGACGGCGACGCGGCGATCAGCCTCTACATCGATATCGGCACCAACGGCGAGATCGTCCTCGGCAACGGGGATTTTCTGATGACGTGCGCCTGCTCGGCGGGACCGGCCTTCGAGGGGGGCGGCATCGACTGTGGCATGCGGGCGGCCGACGGGGCAATCGCCGCGGTCCGGGCGGCTCCGTTCGACGGCCGGGCGTCGTTAGAGGTGATCGGCGCGGGGCGGCCCCGCGGAATCTGCGGCTCGGGGATGATCGACCTGATGGCCGAACTGTTCCGCCACGGCTGGCTGGAGCCCTCCGGGCGCCTGTCACGGGCGCGGCCGTCCCCGGCCATCGTTGTGGAGGGCCGGCGCGCCCGCTACCTCCTGGCCGGGGCCGACGAGGGCGCCACGGGCCGGCCGCTTGCGGTGAGCGAGGCGGACCTGGAGAACCTCCTGCGGGCCAAGGCGGCCGTCTATTCGGCCTGCACGCTCCTGCTCGCCCAGACCGGGATCGGCTTCGACGACCTCGCGCGGGTGTACGTGGCGGGCGGCTTCGGCCGGCATCTCAACCTGGAGAACGCCGTGACGATCGGCCTGCTCCCCGACCTCCCGCCGGAGCGCTTCCGCTACCTAGGCAACGCCTCGCTCAAGGGCTCGTCGCTGCTCCTGCTGTCCCGGGCCCACCGCGAGCGGCAGCAGGCCCTCGCCCGGCGGATGACCTACGTCAACCTGAGCCACGAACCCGCCTACATGGACCACTACACGGCCGCGCTCTTCCTCCCCCACACGGACGCCGCCCGTTTCCCGTCGGTCGCGAAACGGTGAGGACGCGAAGCTTCATCGCCGTCGATATCTCGCCATCAATTCATCATTGGGAAACGTTTTGAGGCGCCCCTCTTTTGATGGCGATTGCACATCAATTGATGGTTAAATTACATCGATATTCTTAATCACTCGGCAAGATTTGTTCTGTTTATCAGTCGGCGGAACCTTGACAACTCCCGTTTTCCCCTGCTCTAAACCCGTACTGCTGTCCTGACATAATTGAGCTGATCTATCCTCAGCATCACTCCCTCCTCGGAAACCTGTTCTTAAAACAGCGCAGCCTGCGAGAGTGCCATCCCGAGGATGGGGCATTATTCAGTTGCCACAATCATAAAACCTCTCCTCCCTGCAGTTGCCTTCAAGATCTTAACGTTTGGTAGCGACATTCCTGTCTCGAATGGGCGCTGTCGTACCAATCAAAAGAAAGATGCGTTATCTCATGTAAATCATATTACGGTGAAACTTTAGAAATTCAGGATGAGGAGCGGACATAGGATTTGAGGGCAATCGAACTTTTCCGTTACTGTTGATTAGCTGATAGATTCTAGGAGGCACAATATTATCCATTATAATGTCACCAGGGTCTGCTACTGAGATAAGGCCGTGGTCGAACATCCAATGGAAAGTGCGGCAAAGGGCAATGCCGTTTCTGACTGAATCGGGTCCATTAAATTTAACAGGTTTGATATGAGCTGCCTCCGTGATGCCCTTATTGTTCGTTATATTGATTCCCGTCATCGCACAAGCAGACCCGTATTCCTCCTTTACCAGCCCTGAGAAAGCTGCTTCGCGAAATGGTCGCTCAACAATTTGTTGGATCACAGGCCGCTCTACATCAAAATTGATTAGCGGCTCGGAGTCGTCTCGTACGGTCTGCTCGTTAATCTGTGCCATGCCTGCCGCAACAATGGCCTGATACTCATCGTCTTGGATAATTCTAATGGCTCTCCCAAACGCCCCTTTGTTGGTTGAACCATCGGCTTTCTTGAGCCCGCTTTCGTAATAGAATGAGCCAATTTTGAAAGGAACGGGCGCCGAAAATTCAACGTAATTTTCTACGAAAGCATAATAATGGTCCTTCACAGCAATATCTTATTTGATGTGGGTTACTCGTGCTGTTGCAAAATAGCATTGACGCCCCGCATGACCAGCCGGAGAAATGTCTTCTCTGCGCGGTTCGTAATATATGATCCAATCACCAACAGTCAGGTTTGCTTGGCGCAAATAGGTTTTTGGAAAATGGTACATCAATTCCGGAAGGTCATTATAACTTGGAGTGATCTTTGTTGTGAAAATCGCCTTTGCCATAATCAATCACCTTGATTATAGGTCATTTATGCCATTGGTTAGCATTTTATGCGTGAATTCATCAATTGAAATAAACCCTTCTCGACTCCCTGGCCAATTTCCCGTACATTTCAACAAATTCTGGAAGGTCGGCAGTCTGAGGCCTAGGAGAGAGAGGCCCTTCGTAGACGAGGCAGAATGTATGACTGTTTTCATATGAGTGTCGGTCGTATCGGCTGAAGCGGACCTTGACTGTCACCCGACTCCTTCAGCGCCGTGATGTGGAAAACAAGGCGCGGTTGCATGACCATGCCGTGAATCTCCATCGCCGTCCCGTGGGAGAGGTAGAAGTCAGCCTCGTCATTGTGCTCTTGGGCGACGACCAGCGGGTTGCCTATGTACTCCTGCTGCTTGCCCAGTTCGAAGGGCACCAGGATGAATCAGATGACATCCGCCCCTTCACAGACATTGATCAGTTCGGCCAATGCCAGGATTTGCGGTCGGCGGCCGCTGCCTTCCCGGACCACCTTGAGGATCCCCGCCTTCTTCAGTCGCCCCAGCATATTCATCACCATCGGCTTGCTGGGCATCCCGGAACGTTCATCGAAAAGCGAGCTGGTAAAAACCGGTTGATCGAACAAATGATCCAGAAGCGGTACGGCGTATTGGGAGTGGGTCAAGTCGATCATCTTTTCTTTCAGGCGGCCGTACAAGTCGATGATGGCCTGGGCCTTCTTTGCATTTTCCTTCGCCTGTTCGTCCATGGCACGGAGAAAAAAACCGATCCAATGGGCCCAGGAGGCCGGCGTTTTATCGCTCAACGACCGGAGTCCGGCTGCATAGGCGTCCCGGTGAGCTTCCAGGTAGGCGGATATATAAAACACGGGACTGGAAATCAGCCTTCTTTCAAAGAGAAAGAGCGGAACGATCATCCTTCCGAGACGGCCGTTGCCGTCCAGAAAAGGGTGAATCAACTCGAACTGGGCGTGAATGATCGCCAACTGGACCAAGGGATCCGGACGATCGAAATGATAATATTTCTCCCAGCCATACAGATGTTCGATCATCTTTGCGGGATCGGGAGGGACAAATTGCGCCTCCTCGATGGGTGTTCCGGGAATTCCGATCCAGTTTTGTGAGGAGCGGAATTGTCCCCTGGCCTCGAATCTTCCCCGGACACCGTCCAGCAGCACCGCGTGCAGCTCTTTCAGAAGATTCAAGGAAAAGGGACGGACCTTCAGTTCCTCTTCGGCCCGGCGCATGGCGCGCCGATAATTCATGATCTCTTCGATATCCCGGACACGGGATTCCTCGGCAGGCGCCGCCCCGGCTTCGAATTTCAAGACCTCACCCAGGGTGGCCTGCGTGCCTTCGATCTTAGAGGATAACACGGCTTCCCGCGTCGTGAGGGGGGAAAGGAGGACATCGGGATTGGCGAGGCCGTACAGAATCCCGTCATAATAAGCCAGGGAGCGATTTGCCCTGCCGATCAGGGGGATCAGGGCGTCCCACGGGATGTCATCGATCGGAAGCTGTTGCGGTTCAAAGGGCTGCATTTTGCCTCCAACAGATTATACATGAGCCGGCTTGTATATAACGGGATGCGATTTTGATATACACAAATCAATATTGGCTGTCAATATAAACCGTTCCATGTCATGGCCCGGCAAGGGATGGATGGAAAGATAGAATAACCGGGCGAGCCGGCCGACGGACTGCGCGTTCCCGGCGACGCCGGTTACTCCCGGATGATCAGGAACGTCGCCGACAGGCGGAGGACCGGGCGCTCGCGGTCGTCGGTCACCGTACAGTCGGCGATCATGAGCGTGCGGCCCTTCTTGAAGACCCGGGCCTCGGCAACCAGGTCGCCCGCCCGTACCGGCGCCAGGAAATTGCTCTTCAGTTCGATCGTGGTCAGGCCCTCCCGGGGCTTGAGCAGGGTCATGATCGCGTGGGCGGCGGCCTCGTCGGCCATCGCCACGATCATCCCCCCCTGCATGTTGCCCGCACCCTGCAGGTACTCCGGCCGGATCGGCATCCGGAAGCGGGCGTACCCGTCGTCCATCGCCTCGGGCCGCGTGTC
>JAKQPV010000077.1:0-39795 GCA_029564515.1 Spirochaetota bacterium
CCCGGACGCGCACTTGTCGTTGGTCATGAAGCGCACCATCTTTCCGTCGGCGTCCAGCCGCATGGCCTTGCAATCCTGCCCGCCGATGTCAATGACGGTCATCGCCGTGGGCAGGAGCCAGCGGGCGCCCCTGCCGTGGCAGGCGATCTCCGTGATCGCCTCGTTGATGAAGGTCATCTTGTCGCGCCCGTACCCGGTGCCCACGCAGTACTTGACGTCCTTCATGCTTACGCCGGCCCCGTCCAGGGCCGCCTTCATGACCTCGTCGGCCGATTCCCAGGGCCGCGCCTTTGACTTGATGATGACCGAATTCAGCATCTTCCCGTCATCCATGATAATCGCTTTCGATGTCAGCGATCCGACGTCGCATCCCGCCACGATCATAGCAACCCCCGTACCGTCAAAAATTCCTCGAACCGCTCCTGCGTCGCCTCCCATGATTCCACCCTGTCGTCGAACGCGTCGGCGTACATGATGTACGTGGGAAATCCCGCCTTCTCCGTGTCGCGGGCGAACATCTTGACCATGCCCCACGTGTTGCGGCAGCCCGGCGTCCCGTTGTACACGATGAAATCCGCGCCGTGCAGCTTCGCCAGGTTCACGGTGTCCTCGAGCCACATGTTCTTCGCGTCATAGGGCCCCCGGATCGACTTGATCATGGGCATGCGCGAGTTAAGCAGCGCCATGCTCCGGACCATGCCGTCCAGGTCGCTGAGGTCGAGCTCGTACGCCGCGGCCTCGGTCCCGTATTCCTTCACGTGCGGCGCGTTGGCCGCCCATGACCGGGAGAGGATGTTCCCCTGGTAGCATATATTGTTCCGCTCCAGCATCTGCCAGAGCCGCAGGTTCTGCGTGTAATGATCGATGTAGCACCAGAACGACCGGAGCTTCTCGACCCCGCTGGAGAGGCCCGAGCGCCCGGCGGCCGCGTTCTCCCTGGCGACGGCCAGCATCGACTCCAGGCACGCGGTGCACTCGGGCATGCCGGCAAAAAGGAACCGGCTCGCGTGCAGCATGAAATTATAGGTCACCGGCAGCGGGCTCGGCCTGAGCCGGGCCAGGTCCTCGAGCTCGGCGACAAGCTCGTCCTGCTTCCGGATGCGCAGCATGATAGTCCTGAGCTTGTCTATATCGAGCTTTTTCCCCGAGTGCTTTTCCAGGAACCCGATCAGCGCCCTGAAGTCGCCCAGGTGGTACGCGTCGGAGCGCGCGCCGTTCAGCTCGGGCGGCATGTCCAGCGAAAAAAACGGCTTGTCCAGGTACGCCGCCGCGAAGGCGAAGGCGTTCGCGTTGGTGTCGCACACGCCCGGCGTGTCGGTGACGATCATGTCAATCTCGGCGCCATTGCCCGCCAGGTACGCCCCCAGCGAGCCGCGCTGCGACGAGCAGGAGGTCTCGGTGTAGCCGACCTCGTTGCAGAAGTCCAGGTGCTCGGTGGTTCCCCGCTTGCTGGTCAGGGTCTGCATGACGGAGAGTATCTCGAGGCACACGGGCACGATGTCCATGGCGTACAGGATCGCCGGCGAGAAGCAGAACGTTGTTATGGCCGTCTTGAAGCCCTTCTCCCGCGAGTGCACCAGGTTGTCCAGGTACGCGGCGCAGCACTCGATGAACTTCTGTCCCGGATCTCCGGTCGCGAGCATCGGCTCGATCACTCCCCGGTAATAGGGCATGTAACCCAGGCTCGTGCTGTACTCTTTCGGGAAGCCCTTCTTGATTTTTGCCCCGGCATCAAACATGGTCCAGAGCATCCAGTCAAACTTGTATTCACGCGTTTCTTTTCTCATCGATCAAGCCTCCTATCCGATTCGTTCCAGGAACGCGTCGATGCGCATTCTCATCCGGCCCGACTCCACGATAGGACCGTACTCGCGCTCCAGGCGCATGCAGGGTATCCCCGCCTTTTCAAGGTCCCGTTCGAACAGCCCGTTCTCGGAGCCGTGCAGGTCGCAGAAACGTATGTTCTGCAGTATGACTCCCTGGACCCGCGCCTTCTCGGCTTTTTCCTTCAGCCTGTTCAGCCGCTCGCGGTACTCGCCGTACATGCGCGGGCAATCGTTGTGCGCCAGTGAACGCTTCGCCAGCTCCTCGACCGGGTCCCCGTCCTCGCGCACGAGGTTCGAGTAGAAGCGCGTGCCGAAGCAGAGGTTGTCCGCCACCACCAGGGCGCGGTCGCCCTCGATCAGGCGGACCAGCTCCACGTCGTCGCTGGCGCTGCCGACAAGCATCAGGCGCGCGCGGCCGTTCAGCTTATCGCCGCCCTTTTCCAGCCCGCCAACCAGCTCCCCGAGCAGCCTGTTGTAATCGTCACGCGGCATGGTGGTGCCGGCCAGGATCACGGCGAGGGAGTCCGTCCCGGAAATGGGAGGCCCGGCCTGCGACCTGATCGCATCGAACCGCTCCAGCAGGAGCCGCGTTTTGTTGTGAACCCGGATCGCCTCCGCCAGCTTTTCGTTCGTGATTGTTACGTGGAAATGACGCTCCACCTCTTCGATCAGCCGCCGTGTCTCTTCGATGAACCACGTGATGCTGTAGTCGGTGAACTTGTGCGGCACGCCGAAATGAAAGTGAAATGCGGGCATGTGCGCGCCGGCGTCGTCGCCCATCTTCCGCCAGCACTCGTCGAGCCGCCGCATGGAATCGCACCCGGGCGTTATGATGACGCCGTCGAGAAAATCGAAATCCCCCTGCCCGGCCAGCTGCAGCATGCACTTGGGCAGCGAGCAGATAAAGGGCCCGAAGTAGGTGTCCCCGATCGTCATCGCCTCGGCGCCGAAACCGCGGACCCGGTAGGGCAGGATTCCCGCCGCGTAAAATATCTCGTCCGGGACGTAGGAGCAGGTGTATCCCACGACCCTGCCGCCGCCGTCCTTCCATTTTTTCACGTACTTGTTATTGAGGACCGCCGACGCTTCCCTGAATTCTTCTTTCATATCGCCACCTCTTTGCCCAGCAGAGTTTTTCTGAGCAGCGCGAGCGCGTCTTCGAGCTCGCCCGGATCGTCATACTGGTCGGGCGACAGGAGCTCGGCCGCGCCGCGTATGATCGGCGGCAGCACTTCCGCGGCGACCGGCTTTATGGAGCGGACCACGTCGTTGGTGAGCCACCGGGCGGTCTCCCCGATCTCATCCGCGTCGAGGGAGTTCATTATCTGGGTCAGGGTGGTCCGTATGATGCCCGGCGTGCGCTTCCGCACCTTGTTGAAGAGCGCCGACAGCCGGCTCACGGTGTCGGCCAGCTGCTGCGCATCGATCTCGCGCATCCCGCGGGCGAACTCCTCGGCAATCTCGTCGTCCGTAAAGAGCGTCTCGAACGCGTCCGCCTTGTGGCTCCAGCTCCTCATGACCCTCACCAGGGCGGTGAAGTGTCCCTGAAAAAACTCCCGCGCCAGGACCGGGTTGTGCCCGAGCAGGTTGATCAGGGTGACCAGCGTCAGCTCCCGGATCTCGGCAAGGAGCGCGCGCGCCTTCAATAATAGATTTACGTCGACCGCGCCCATGGCGCCGGAGATCAGCCGGGACACCTCGACCGTGAACTGGGGCTTGCCCTGCTCGCCGATCAGCGTGCTCCCGGTGTGCACCTTCCTCACCAGCTCGCTCAGCTCGTTGACGACGCCCCCGAACCGGGGGCCGTCTATCTCGTGCACGAGCGAGAGAACGACGTCCGACAGGAGGTCGGGCGCCAGCCCGTTTATCGGCGCGAGCGTTTCCCGCAGTGAATCAACGGCTATGTTGACCAGGGAGGGAATCACGCCCAGGATGCAGACCGTTTTTGCAGGATACTCCCAGAGCTCACGGTTTACCATCCGCACGGTCTCAACGATGTCGGCGGCCGAGTTGTCGACAAGCTCCTTCAATTCGCCGAAATCCGTCCTTTCCAGGAACGCGACGAAGGCCGGCCGCATGGTCTCGGCAAAGTAACGGGGGTTGTGCGCGTGCACTTCGTTGATGATCCGCGCCAGGGAGGTAAGCACGCTCCCGGACCCTGCCGGCGCCGGAGCGGCCAGCAGGCTGCCGATAAAGGAGCACTTCTCCCCGGTGGGGAGCGCCTCGATACCGCGCGCCAGCGAAACGGCCGCCTCCGATGCCCCGTCAAGAAGCGCGGGAAGCTCCCGGCCCAGGCGCCTGATGAATTCCGGATCCCCGAGCAGGGACGGCAGGTCCCGTGCATTGTTCGACCGGGCGTTCCTGATGAATCCGCCGGCGACGATCTTTCCGATTACCCGCGCCATGATTTTCTTTATCGGATTCTTACCGGCCCACTGGCCGATAACGTCCGGCACCATGCTCCCGATAAGCCGGTTGGCGCTGCTGGTTTTCAGCACCTCGCCCAGCAGTCCTGACAGGGCGGCACCGCTCTCAACGACCGCTCCGGCAGCGGGCATGTCAACATCGGTTCTATTCATGTTCCCTTCCCCCTCGCAGATATGGATGTTCCGGTGCGATGCCGCGGTGCGGCGGCACTGTTATCCGGCAGTCCTTCCCTTTCGTCCGTTCGGCACGGGCGCCGCGGACGCCCTGTCCAGCTTTTCCGCGTACGCGATGAACATGTCGATGAACAGCTCCAGCTGTTTCCCGAATGCATCGGTCCCCGGAAAAACCAGCTCATAATAGAAGAGTCCGATCATGTGCACGTAGATATACCGCGCGAGCTCCTCCGGGACGCCGAGGTTCTCCGCCATCGCGTCTATGTAATACTGGACGTACTCCCGCTTGACTATATCCTTGTCCTGTCCCGTGTAATTCCTGATAAAATCGATGGCCAGCAGGATGATGCTCTGGTAATAGCCGCGGTTGGCGGACCAGTGATCCCCATAGACGGTGAGCCGCTCCCTGGCGCCGGACGAATCGTCGACTTTCGCGAGCACGGTCGCGACGTCGGTCTGGCTTAAATGCTCTGCCATGTGGGCGAAAATCGCCTCCTTGTTCGGGAAGTAATGGTAGAGCGATCCAGTTGAGACGCCGAGCTCTTTCGATATCTCGCGCATGGTCACGTTCGCGTAGCCCTTCTTGCTGAAAAGGTCCATGCACTTGTCAGCAAGCTCCTTGCGGTATTTGTCATGATCTACAATTTTTGGCATAACCTGATGCTTCCTTGTATCGTTTTCCGTTCCGCAGGCGACGCCGCGTCCGCCGCTCGTACTGGCGGGCACGGCACTGCGCGGCCGGTGCGGCTGTCAGTTCCTCAGTTTCTCCTTGATTCTTTTCGCGATCCTTGCCGGCACTGACTGCTTGCCCGAAAGCAGGTGCTTCGCAAGACGCTTGCCCAGGCAGATGATCGTCAGCGCGGGCGGCAGTCCCCACGGCTCGGGTATGACCGAGCAGTCGCATACGAAAAGGTTTTCGTATTTTTTCACTTTGAGGTCCGGGTCCAGTATCTGGCCGATTTTCACCGTTCCGCCCGGATGCGCGGCCAGGTACCAGGTCTTGTAGATGCCCTTCGCCCCGGCTTTTTTCAGTATTTCCTTTGCGCGCTCATACCCCTTCAGGAGCTTGGCTTTGTCGTTTTTCGTGAGCGCCTTCCGCACACCGCCGCTGTTGGTGAGCCTGCCGGCCAGGTCATCCTTCGCTTTTATCATGATGCGCAGCGTTTTCCGGGCCCGGAACAGGCGCCAGAACCTGAATACCTCCAGGGCGAACATCTTGTCAATCATCGTGGGGAGCGCCATATCTGTCATGACGTATCCTTCATCCGCCATCAGGCACCCGGTTGTCATGGGTATTTCGCTTATCTTCTTCCGGGGGCTCTTCACGCTGCCGCACACGGAGATGAGCGGATCATAGAAGAAATGATACCCGGCCTCCTTGATCCCGCTGGCGCGGAGGATTACCGCGGAACCGATGCCTCCTGCCGCGAGCACTATCTTCGGGGCAAAGATCTCATGGGTCTTTCGTTTAATTTTTACAACCACGCCGACCGCCCGGTTGCCGTTAAAAATGACATTTCTGACTTTTGCCCTGTTGATTAATAGTGCGCCGTTGCTGACCGCCTCCTCGACGTACATCCGCGCGCTCCACTTCACCCGGTGAGGATCCCCGTAGTAGCCGAATTTATAGTCCGGCTGCCACCGGTCCTGGTACATGAACTTGTCCAGCTTCTTCCAGTCGTATCCGAGATCGCGCGCAGCGTTCATTATCGTCCGCGCCATCGGCGTCACCATTTCGTCCTTGAGCGGAGCGATGGGCAGCTCCTGCCGCGCTTCCTTTTCCTCGGCCGCCACGTCGATACCGTGTTTGGCCAGCATCTTGTGCGGGACGGGAAATGCGGTTCCGTAATAAAACAGCGAGCTTCCGCCGGTGGTTATCCCGCGCACCATGCCGAGGAACTGGTTCGTTATAAGCATGCACTTTCCCGGTACAAGCTGCTCAAAAAAATACTGACGGAAGTTTCCTTTAACCGGATCGCCCGGCCCCCACTCGAGCATCAGGACTCTCTTCCCCTTCGCCGACAATTCCTTCGCCACGGTCGCGCCCCCGGGACCGGTACCGACCACAATAACATCAAAATGCTGGTTATCTAAATTCATCATGCTCCTCCCCATTACTAATGTATTATTATACACCCTGCTATTTATATCGAACATTCGTTATAAATAAAGTACAAACCAGCCGGACGGTTTGTCAACAAATTAATGTTAATATTACGACAAATATTTATTTTTTTCGAATGGATATATATTTTAAGATAATGAGCCAGAATATCTTGATAAATAATAAAAAAGGACTGCCCAACAATGAAGGCAGCCCTTATTCAACTAACTATTAACTTGATTTGTTGATTCTTTTAGTTAATTATGCAGCTTTTTTCTTGTTGTCTTTTTTTTCTTCTTTCTTTTTACCCTTGTCGTCAGCTTTCTTCGCGTCCTCCTCCGCCTTCTTTTCTTCTTTTTTCACTTTTTCGCATTCTTTTTTGCATGCTTTGGCGTCCTGCTTGCACTTTTTCACTTTTGCGCCATCTTTTTTAGCATCATCTTTACATTTCTTTTCTGCATCGTTGCATGCTTGCACGCATTCCGCTTTCTTGTCCACCTACGCTTCTTCCCTGGTATCTTTTGCAGGTTTGTCAGCTGCGAATACCGTTACAACCGCAAATACAATAATTCCCAACATGCTAACTATTTTATTCATGTTAAGCTCCTTTTGATAATTAAGTTAATTGTATTATTCAAACGGTCGGAAGATGAGTATCTAAAGACCAGTTGTCAAATTTAACTTTTTCTATTCATTGTACTCTTATAACTTTTGCATTATTTTCTTGTTACCGCCTCCTCTTTCCCGGCACAGATAATTCCAAGTAATACATTCACCTTCGGCCGGATCGCAGCAAGGTCCGCCGGCCAGAACGCCAGAAAAGAATTGACAGCGGGTCGGCCCACCTCCAATAATCAATAAAAAACACGCAAGGAGAAATCAATGTCAACCTGCAGTTATACCGTGGACGACCGTGGTGTCGCCCTCATGATCATTAATAATCCGCCCATGAACGCGCTCAGCACACCGGTCATAAAAGACATCAGGGCTGCAGTCGAGAAGGCGCTTGCGGACGACGCAGTCCGCGTGGTGGTCTTCACCGGTGAAGGAAGGGCCTTCATTGCCGGTGCCGACATCAGCGAATTTACCGGCCTCAACACGCAGAAAGAAGGAAGCGACTGGCTCAAGCCAGGCCAGGAGCTCCTCAACCTCATCGAGAACGCTGACAAGCCTTTCATCGCGGCCATCAACGGGTTCGCGCTGGGCGGCGGGACGGAGATGGCCCTCGCGTGCCACATGCGCATTGCCGACGAATCTGCGCAGATGGGCCTGCCGGAAATCAAGCTCGGCATCATCCCGGGATTCGGCGGCACGCAGCGCTCACCCCGCCTTTTTGGCACCGGCCGCGCCTACGAGCTGGTCCTCTCCGGCAACTTTATAAATGGCCGCCAGGCCGCTGAATACGGCCTGGTAAACCGGACCGCTCCGAAAGGCGAGGCGGTCAGCGAGGCAAAAAAGCTCGCTCAGGCCATTGCGCTCCGCGGCCGTCCGGCGATCAGGGCCGCCATGAAGGTCATCCGCACGGGCTTAACCATGAGCTTCAATGACGCGCTCAAGCTCGAGCGTGATTCGTTCGGTTCCCTCTGCGAAACGGAAAACAAGCGCGAGGGTGTCGCGGCCTTCCTCGCGAAGCGCGACCCGGTACCGAAAGACAACTGAGGTTACGGCGCCGCCAGCCGTTTCGGCACATCGATGGTCCCCGTAATCAGAAAAGCGACCGCCGGCGACCTGGACGCGATGCACCTGATCGAGGGACAGGGCCAGGCGCGATGGAACCGCCGCCAGTTCGAGGACGAGCTTCGGCTCGCATTTTCCGACGTATGGGTACTCGACGACGGGGGCCAGGTCGTCGGGTTCGCCGTCACATGGACTGTTGCCGACGAGATCCAGCTCAACAACATCGGCATACGTGAAGACTCGCGCAGGCGGGGACTCGGCGCCGTGCTGATGGACCATATAATCGCGGCCGCGCGCCGCGGAGGGAGCGCGCGTGCAGTCTTTCTTGAGGTGAGCGAGCAAAACGAGCGGGCACGACTCTTTTACCGGAGCTGCGGGTTCATCGAACGAGGCAGGCGCAAGCGGTACTACGACGGGATCGATGCAATACTGATGGAACGGGAGCTTGGATAATTAATGAAGATACGCGAAGTTCATTTCCTTAAAAGCTGCAGCGCCGTTTCGCAGTTCCCCCGGTACCGCCACCCCGAGATCGCATTTTTCGGTCGCTCGAATGTCGGGAAATCCTCGCTGATCAACATGATCATGAAAAAGCAAAGGCTGGTGAAGACCGGCTCCATGCCGGGAGTCACGAAGACCGTCAATTTTTTCCTGCTTAATGATTCTATCTCGCTTGCCGACCTGCCCGGTTTCGGCTACGCGAAGCTTCCTCACGCAATGCGGAAAGCGTTTCTCCCCCTGATAAAAAAATACATTGAGGGTCGCGGGAACCTCCGTCTCGCTTTTTTATTGATCGACGTGCGGCGCGTCCCCGACGATGCAGAGCTGGAGATACTCTCCCTGCTGACCGGCAGGGGCGTGCCCGTTGCCGTGACACTCACGAAATGCGACAAGTTGTCCCGTAACCAGCGCGCGCGGAGCGTTGCTGCGATCGCGGACGCGCTGGGCGTACCGCGGGACGCGATTTTCATGTCGTCTGCAAAATCCGAGGAAGGAAGAAAAGAGCTCCTTGGCCTGATCGAGGAACACGCGTCAGCCGGGACAGGGGATTAGCCCCGGCCGCTCGCTTCGGCGTACATCTGGCGGATATCCTTGTAATCGACCTTGTCGTTGTAGATCTTGTACTGATTTTTCCCGGAATACTTCGCGTCATACAGGGCGTCATCCGCCGCCTTCTGGAGCTTGAGGTACTCCTGCTTGATTACCTCTCCATTGATCCGCTTCAGCCTGCTGAATTCGAGCGCGAACAGCGCGACGCCGGCGCTGACGGTTACCTGGAGGTCCGTGTTGTCGAAGTTGTAGCGAAGGGTACGCAGGTTCTTGTATATCTTGTCAAGATACGTCACTGCTCCCTTCAGGTCGGTCGAAGGCAGGATGACGTCGAACTCCTCGCCGCCGAAGCGTATGGTGTAGTCCGTGGGCCGGGAGTAGGTTTTCAGTATTGTGGCGAGGTCGATAAGCACTATATCGCCCTTGTCGTGTCCGAAGCGGTTGTTCAGCTTGGCGAAGTTATCGATGTCGAACCGTATGTAAGCCACCATGTACTTTTCGCTCGGGATGATCTCGATGATGCGGGAGGCCGACTTGACGATCATGGTGAGGTAATCGTCCCTGTATTTCAGGAGGTTCGTCTTCCAGTCAATGTTGACCTTTTCTTCAAGGATGCCGTTTTTATCCAGGAGGGTATGGTATTCGAAGTTCAGCTTTCTGAGGGTCTCCATCACATCATCTTCCACGGCGCCGCTCTTGTAGAGGTGGGTCATGATATTAATGACATTTAAATCGAAAGAACCCAGTTCGCGTTCCATCCTGTCACGGTCATCCCTTTTCTTCATTACGCTCACCGTTCAATAAAATGTTCCACGCAGCCGTGGACGCGGCGCGGACGGCTTCCGGCGAACAAGGAAAGGCTTCCTTCACGGAAACCCTCCCCTATTCGATCTGTTTAATTAATTCAGGTAAGCGTCGATTGTCAAGTTTTTATTTCAGACAATCAAAGCTGCGTCATGAGGTACATTATACGGCTTGCCCGGTCAGCCTTCGTATCTGACATTATCTTCATTAGGAACGGGGTTATGCTCGCTTTTCCGGCGTCCTGGGCATCAGCGTCGATCTGCCTGAGAACATCGATAATCAGGGGGTCTTCCCAGTTCAGCATGATCTCGACCGAGCTTTTCGGCGGCATGTTGACCATCTTGTTCGCCAGGATCTTCACGTTCTTCCGGTAGCCCGAGTACTGGCCTTTTTCAAGCGTGAATTTTTTCTTTTCAAGGTCGAGGCCTTTCCGGGTCTCTTCCATTTTTTCCTTCTGAGCTTCGAGGTCCTTTTCCCGCTCGGTTATGAGCGCCTCCCTCTTGTCCAGATCCTCAATACGCTCGAGAAGTTTCTGCTTTTCCTTGTCAAACTCCTCGCGCTCCATCAGCGACGGCTCGTCGTCATCCGCCTGGGTCACAAGCCCGGGCTCTCCCCTCAAACCTTCCACGTAGGAGGACATGTCCAGGAGACCGATATAATCCATCCACAGCACGCCGAATCCGGATATAAACAGGATCAGCAGTATCAGGTAGAATATTTTGGCTCTGTTAGATATATTTCTCATGGGTCCCTCCCGGACGCTCCCGCGCTGTTCGGCGGGTGCCTACTGGCTGTTCTTTACGTACGCATCAATCACTTTTTTCACATAGTGGCGGGTCTCAGGATAATCCGGAACGCCGCCGCTTTCGTTGACCGCCTTCCGGCCCGCATTGTACGCCGCCAGGGCCTTCGTGTAGTCGCCGTTATATTCGGTCAGAAGGTCTTTCAGGAGCCCGACGCCGGCGTTGATGTTTTCAGCCGGATCGAACGGGTCTCCAACGCCCATGTCGCTGATCACCGACGGCATGAGCTGCATCAGGCCCTTTGCACCCTTCGGCGAAACGGCCTCCGGGTTGTATCCGGATTCGGCCCCGATCACCGCGCGGACCAGCGCCGGCGGCACCTTTTGGGTCTTTGCAAAATGGTCTGCGAGCTTCCCTATCTCCTCGACCGACTTCCCGGTTAATCCGTCGATCCCGCTGTCACGCTCCTGTGCTGCCGCCCGGTCCTGCATCTCGAGGTATCCGGTCGTTTCCGAGCCGCCCGCGGGCTGCCGGATCATGCCGACTCCGAACCTGCCGCGGATCTCGCTGATGCGCCTCATGATCGTGAACATGCTGTCTATCATGCTAAGCCGGCTCCTTCTTTCTCATTGCGTAAATCTTCATGTTCGTTTCGTCGTTTTCCTTGGCGAGCTCCTTGTTGACCTCGTATGCGTGCTCGGCCTTCTTGCGGTCGCGAAGCTTCTCCACGACCTTCCTCTCGCGCGAGGCCTCGATCAGGCGGTTCCGGACTTCCCTGATCTGGGGCTCCATGCCCTTGATGCGCTCCTCCGCCGTGTCTATGGCGCGGAGCGACACGTCCACGAACCGCTCGAACAGGACCGCCTCGCCCGGCGAATAAGCTCCCTTTCTCAGCTTCTCGCCGAACAGGGTCTTCTGCTCCTCTATTCGACGCCGCAGATCCGCCTGTTTTTCCCGCTCGCGGTTCTGCAGGCTTATGATCTTCGCGAGCTCGTACTGTATTTCACGCTCGCGGGCCTCGCGGATGTTAAGAAGCGTCTGGAGACGGAACTTGAATTTTTTCATATTAATTCCTCTGACCTCACCCCCCGGCCCCCTCTCCTCACGGGAGAGGGGGAGGAAAAACATACATCATCCTATCTCCCCCCTTCTCCCTGGGGAGAAGGGGGGGCCGGGGGGGATGAGGTCCTATAATACCTACCGCACGATCCGCGCAAACGCGGGAGTACGCGTGACTATCTCGGGCCTCACGGCCTTCTTCTCCGCGAACATGTCAATCAGCCGCTTCGATATGGCGTCCAGATAATCGCGCTCGTATATTCCCTGTTTTAAAAATTCGTTCATCCGGGGCAGCATCTCAATGGCCCGGTCCACCGAGG
Organism: Spirochaetota bacterium; assembly: GCA_029564515.1. Classification (GTDB taxonomy): domain Bacteria; phylum Spirochaetota; class UBA4802; order UBA4802; family UBA5550; genus RBG-16-49-21. Next base: position 12,184 of record JAKQPV010000077.1, read on the forward strand.
GCACCGAGCCTTTCGCGTACGCGCCCAGGCTGATCTCATCTTCATGCTCGGTATAAGCTGCCAGCAGCTCGCGGAACTTGTTCGCCGCCGCCGCATGCTCCGGCGTCACCACGTCTTTCATGCACCGGGAGATTGACTGGAGCACGTCGACCGCCGGGTAATGGCCCTTGTGCGCCAGGCGGCGCTCCAGCACGATGTGTCCGTCAAGTATGCTCCGCGCGTGGTCCGCAATCGGCTCGTTCATGTCATCGGCCTCGACCAGGACCGAGTAAAACCCGGTGATGCTGCCGCCCGTGGCGATGGTGCCGGCGCGCTCCATGAGCTTCGCCATGAGCGCGAAGGTCGAGGGCGGGTAACCCCGCATCGACGACGGTTCGCCCGCGGCGATCCCGACCTCGCGCTGTGCCATGGAAAACCGCGTGATCGAGTCCATCATTAAATTTACATGCCTGCCCCGGTCCCGGAAATACTCGGCTATTGCATGGGCCAGGTAGGCGCCCCGTATCCGCATCATCGCCGGCTGGTTCGAGGTGGCCACAACCACCACGGTGTTTTTCAGTCCCTCCGGCCCCAGCTCCTTCTCGACGAAGTCCTTCACTTCACGGCCGCGCTCACCGATGAGCGCCACCACGTTCACGTCCGCGTCGGTGTAGCGGGCGATCATCGCGATGAGCGTCGATTTGCCGACGCCCGATCCGGAGAAGATGCCGATCCGCTGTCCGCGGCCGACGGTGTTGAGCCCGTCGATGGCCCTGATCCCCACGGAGAGCGGCCGGTTTATCACGGTCCGGTCAAGCGGGTTGATAGGCAGGCTCGTAACCGGGTACTTTTCCCTGGCGTAGATGTCGCCCTTGCCGTCCAGCGGCGTGCCGACGCCCGAAATGACCCTTCCGAGCAGCTCGTCGCCGACCGGCACCATGAGTGCAGACCCGGCCGCGATGACATCGGCCCCGGGCACGATCCCCTTCATGTCCCCGATCGGCATGAGCACGACCCGGTTCCGGTTGAATCCCACGACCTCCGCGAACAGGTACTCCCCGCGGTCGAGCCTGATCTTGCACAGCTCGCCGTACTGGACATCCGGCCCGATCGATTCGATGGTAAGTCCCACGACGCGCTCGACCTTGCCCGTATGCCTGATCGGGTCCATCTCTTCGATGATATCCTTGTACTTGGTCAGGATATCGACTTTTTCATGCGGGAGTATCTTTATCATACGTTATACGCGACCCTTCGCGTTATGTCTCATTCATTCATATTGTAATGGCGGGGCCACGTGACCCCGCCTGTTTATATTGTCGTCGTGCTCCTGATCGCTTCCTCGATCGCGTCAAGCTGCGTCGATATCTTCGCGTCGATCGCGCCGACGTCGGTCTCGATGATGCAGCCACCCCGCTCGACGCGGGAGTCTTCGTATATATTCACCTTCTTCAGCGATTCCATCATCTTTATCAGCTCGTCCTTGTGAGCCGTCGTCATGTCCAGGTCTGCGAAATTGACGCGTATGTCGATCCGGTCGCGGTCCTTGACGCGCTTGATCGCTTCCTTGATATTGTTGATGACGACCTCACGCCGTTCCACGATCTCGTCCTTGATGACCTTGCGCGCAATCATCAGGATCATCTCGGTCATCAGCTTCTCCGATGACTTGATGATGTCGTCCCGGATGTCGACGGCCGTTGACACGATGGTACCGAGGCGGTCGATGAGCCGCATGACCTCGGCCTGCCCCTCCTTGTATCCTTCCTCGCGGCCTGCATCGTATCCCTTCTTGTACGCTTCGTGCTCGATCTCGGAGACCTTGAGCTCGGCCTCCTTGATCATCTTCTCGGCCTCGAACTTGCCCCGCTCTATCTCGCGCTCCGACTCGACCTTGAGCCGGTCCATCTCCATGCTGATCTGCTCTTTCGAGGACTGGAGCTCGCGGAATGCCGCCTGCCTGCCGTCCTCCTCTATCTGCCTGGCGCGGGCGCGGGCCTGCTCCAGCATGTCCTTGACTTCTTCTTCGGTCTCGCGGCGGTACCGCTCGAGCTCGGCCTCCATCTCCTCGATGGACGGCCCCTGGTACACGTCTATCGGGTTCCCCTCGTCGTCGACTTCGAACTCCTTGAAATCCTCGGTCTCAATCAGGTTCTTCTGGTACTTCGACGGCAGTTCAATCTGCTTGGGGATGTTCATCTGCCGGATTTCCCCGGGTTTGAAAACGAGCTTAGACAACCAGTTCCTCCTCGCCGGCCCGTGCCACTATGATGTCGCCGGATTCCTCAAGCTTACGTATGATGTTAACGATCTTCTGCTGTGATTCCTCAACGTCACGCAGCCTGATCGGCCCCATGAAGTCCATATCCTCGCGAAGCAGGGCCGACGCGCGCTTCGACATGTTCCGGTATATCTTCTCCTGCACCTCGGCGTCGACGCCCTTGAGGGCCTTCGCCAGCTCCTGGTTCTCCACCTCGCGGAGAACCTTCTGGATCGACCGGTCGTCGAGCAGGACGATGTCTTCGAAGACGAACATCCGCTTCTTGATCTCTTCCGCCAGCTCCGGGTCTTCCTCTTCCAGGGCCTCGATGATGATCTTCTCCGTTCCGCGGTCGACGTTGTTCAGGACCTCGACAATGGAGTCGATGCCGCCGGCCGAGGTGAAGTCCTCGCTGGCCAGGGTGGAGAGCTTGCGCTCGAGAACGCGCTCGACCTCGCGAAGAACGTCCGGCGAGGTGCGGTCCATCTGCGCGATCCGCTTGGCTACGTCCGCCTGGATCTGGTGCGAGAGGCCGCCCAGTATCTGTGCCGCTTTCTGCGGATCGAGGTATGCCAGTATCAGGGCTATGGTTTGCGGGTGCTCGCCCTGGATGAAGTTCAAAAGATGGCTCGGGTCGGTGCGCCGGATAAAGTCGAACGGCCTGACCTGGAGGGACGAGGTCAGGCGGTTTACGATGTCGATGGCTTTCTGGGTGCCGAGGGCCCGCTCCAGGACGTCGCGGGCGTAATCGATACCGCCGTTCTGGATGAACTCCTGTGCCATCATCATTTCCTGGAACTCTTGCAGAACCTTGTCCCGGTCTTCAGGCTCGATCCTGTCAAGGCGGGCTATTTCGAAGGTCAACTGCTCGATTTCGTCTTCACGCAGGTGCTTGAATATTTCCGAGGAAACCTCGGAACCGAGGGAAACGAGGAAAATGGCCGCTTTCTGGCGCCCCGTCAGTTGTGTCTTTTTCGTTTGAAGCATCTCTCACTCCATCCTACGGTCAGGTGGAACTCGTTTCCTATATTATCGGCCTGCACATCAAATTAACAGTATAAATATATCAAAGTCAAACCAAAATTAGGCCCCAGACGCTCCTTGCCGGGTGAAGAATGGGGGTCAGAGCCCCCCCTTGTCAGGAAGGGGGGGGGTCAGAGCCCCCGGGATAAGGGGGACTATTCCTCCGCCAGCCAGGTACGCAGGAGCTGGGCCACGTCGTCCGGCCTCTCCCGGGCCAGGTTCATGGCATTTTCCTGCAGCTCCAGCCTCGCACGCTCTTCCAGTGAGAGCTCCACGTCTATACCCTCCTCCTCCGCAGCCCGCAGGGCGGCCTCCCGCATGCGCTGCTGCTCCAGGGCAAGGGCCTCCTCCTTCGCCCTCCTCCGGCGCTCCAGCTCCTTGGTGATTGCGCGGAACAGGATAAAACCGATGAACAGCGAAATGACCCCGATCAGGGCCGCCAGGAGTATCTTCTTGACCTGCTCTTTCTTCCTGAACTCGGCACGGAGGGACTCCCAGTACTTGCTGCGGTCGAACATGATGTTCTCGACCGCCACCTGATCGCCCCTGCCCTCGTCAAAATTGATCGATTTTTTTACGATATTCTCGGCCTTCTTCAGCTCCTCCTGCGACAGGCCGGCCTGGACCGGCTCCTTTGTCGGGTCAAGGTCGTATTCCCCGCTCGGCAGCTTCGGCAGGTTCTGGACGCCATCAATGGCGATGGCGACCGATACTTTCGATATGTCGTACGGATCCCGCTCTATCTTACGCGTGGTCTTGTTGACCGCGTTGTTCTTTATGTCCTCGCTCTTGCTGTACTTGGAGTACTGGTCGTCGCTGGCCTTGTAGCCCGGGGGAACGTTCCCCTCGGTGCCGGCCGGCCCCTCCGGGTTCCAGCCATGGCCCTGGAAGCGCTCCTTCGTGTTTTTCTCGGAAATGACCAGGTTGTCCTTTGTTTCGCGCTCGGAGTACGGAGTGGCCGGGTTGTCCTTCACCATTTCAATCGGGGTGTACTCCTCCTGCTCCTCCGCCACCTTGTCCCAGTTGAATTCCATGTTGAGCCGCAGTATCTGTATCCGGTCTGCAGAATAGATACGCTCCAGGCCGGCCCTGATATCCTTGAGCATCCTGACGCGCGCCCGCTCTTCCAGCTTGTGCCGGTACTCAAGGATGGTGTATTCCGTTTTCGCCTTGTCGAGCTCGTCGTCGAAATCAGATATGATATTTCCCGTTTCGTCCGTTACCGTGACGTTTTCCGGCTTCAATCTGTTGCCGACCGCCCGCGACACGAGATATATGATGCCTTTAATCTCCTTCTGGCTGAGCTTGTCATACCCCGCCTTTAAATGCACCGTGACCGCGGCCGTGTATGGAGTATCCTTTTCGGAGTAAATGCTCTCCTCGGTCATGGCTATGTCGATGTCAGCCTGCTCGATGTTCTCGAGCGACTCGATGTGCCGCTTGATCTCGTCCCTGAGGGACCGCATGAACTTCACGTCAAGCTCGCGCTCTGTCTCGGTCCACTTCGTCATGTCGAAGAGCTTCCACCCGGGGATGCCCTTGGGTATCATCTTCTCCTGCGCGAGCTTGGTCAGGATCAGGTCGCGCTGGGCGGGCCGCACCATGATGCTCGTCTGGCCGGAGGTCTGGTACGGGTATCCCATCTCTTCCAGCTTTTTCGTCACCTGCCCGAAATCATCCGAAGAGAGCTCGGTGAACAGCACGACATTGGGCTGGCCGCTTGAAACCGAGAAGAGAACGATAAAGGCCACCACTACGACGCCGGTTACGACGCCGATAATGATCTTTTTCGTCCGGTCGAGCTTGCCGAACAGCTCCTTCATCTGGCCGAACAGTTTTTTTAAGAATTCCTGCATATGGTCCTCCCCAGGCCGCCAGGGGCACGGCTGTACCTGAACGTTATCACATTACGGGTAAACACAATGAGACATAATACACTTTAGCAAAACAAAAAAAAATGTCAATTAATTTTTCTAAAAATAATAATAAAAATATACATAAAAATTAATTGAATCAGGGGCGTTCCGGGTTGGATAAATATCAAACCTTCAGCATCACCCTCCCCCATCCCCTCCCATCAAGGGAGGGGTGAAGGGCCAACCTGTTACCTAAGGTTAATCAGCTCCCGGTACGCGCGGATCGCCTCGTCCCGCACCGCCTTGGTGAAGCTCATCGCGACTTCCGCCTTCTGGGCAGCTATCATGACCGTATGGATGTCCACCGATTCAGGCTCGTACATCATCTTCTGGGCCAGGTCTTCCGAATTCGTCTGCAGATCGTTCACCTTTCCCAGGGCTTTCATCAGGGCATCGGCAAATGATGTGGAAACATCATCATACCCCGGTTCGCGCTTCACGCTGTTGTCATAGTGAAGCGGGTGGGTTTTCTTCATCTCCACGATGTTGCCGATCGGTTCGCCGCTCAGGATGTTCATTATTGCACTCCTTTTATATCATTGTACCGCATCTCGATCTTGGACGCCAGCCCCAGGTCGTCGATACGGTCCCAGGTCCTCTCATCGCGCTTCAGGCAGAACCGCCTGGACAGTGTATGCGAAATATGGACTTCACTGCTTACTGCCGCTTCCCTGTACATGATCTACCTCCTTATACCCCGCCCCTTCCGATTTCAAGGGCCTTGTTGAACATTGCCTTCTCGTTGTTGATCATCTGCACGTTGGCCTCGTAGGACCGGGAGGCCGAAATCAGGTCCGTCATCTCCATGACGATGTTTATATTCGGCATCTCGACATACCCGGTCTTGGGACCTGTCTTGATGGCGTCGGGATGTGTCGGGTCGTATACGAGCCTGAACGGGGCCTGGTCGTCCTCGATCTTTACCACCCGTACGCCCTTTCCGATACCGCTCTCGATGCGGTTCGGCACTATGGGCGACTTGTAGTTGGGCCGTATGTTGACCGGCGCGAAGATCGCCCGCTTCCTCCGATACGGGCCGCCTTCGGGCGTGCGCGTGGTGGTTGCGTTGGCGACGTTGTTGCTGATCAGGTCCATCCGCAGGCGCTGGGCGGTGAGCCCGGTTGCCGATGTATTAAAGCTGTCGAACATTCCCATTCCGAGTCTCCTTTACCTAAGCCGTCCGCATGACAAACTTGAGCATCTTGAAATTGTTGTTCAGGCTGGTCGTGAACGCGTTATAGCGCATCAGGTTCTTGGCCGCGTCGACCATTTCCTTTTCTATGTCCACGTTGTTGCCGTCATTGCGGTACGAGGTGTTATAATCAAGGTTAATGCGCGAGCGCACCGTGGTAATGTCGCGGGGCACGAAAAACGGGATGTGGCGCTCGTCTGTCATCAGGGCCGGCAGCTTGTTCTCCTTCTCTTCCCTGTCAAGGATCGCCCGCTTCAGCTCGCTCTCGAAATTGACCTCGCTCCTTTTAAAGTGAGGCACGTCCACGTTGGCGATATTGTTGGCGATCACCTTTCTCCTGAGCGACTCGTTATCGAGCCCCTTTTCCAGGAGGTAGTTGGTCATCATCATCTTACTGTTCTCGAACATCTTGTGTCCTCGCTAATGCGGATTTACAGCCTAATAATCTCATCGGCGTAACAGTGAATACTTTAAGCTTTTTTTGCAACGGGACATAATTTTTTTTGCATTGGGATAGTTATCGCCATGCAGGAGGGGGTCAGAGCCTCGACTATTGCGACATCCTGTCGTAAGACGGAACTTTGCCATCCTGGCTCAGCCTCGTTTCCCGATTGTTGTCGGAATTTCGAGGATAGTTCTCGCCATATTTCGGGGTCAGAGCCCTGTTTCGTGCTTCGGAATATCCGTAATAGTAATAGCCCTCTTGATGACCATATTTTTTATTATGTTTATATTTATTTGCATTACTATCAACGCCATGAATAATAAAATATTTGAGCAGCGTCCAATTTTATTGTTTCGTTATTTTCATTCATGTAACCATGTAGCATATAACACATGAAAGGTACGGGCAATCAGTCCGGTCATACAAAACAACAATAACAGGGGGGGAACACGTGAAACATATTCTTTCGATGGGGTTTACCGCGCTCATTCTTCTCTTTGCATCGTCATCAGCAATGGCAATCGGCGTCGGCGTGTACGGCGATTTCCAGCGGGGCACAACAAGCTCCAGGACTTATTTTAATGTATCTTCGGACGATATAGGGGTATCGGGTGGTCTGGTCCTTGACACGAACGTGGCAAAAAACAATCTGTTCAATTACCGGGTGCGCCTGGGAGCGGGACAGACCTGGGCCAGCAAAAAACCGATTACGCGCGCAAGCCTTATCCAGTCATTCGGCGTCTCACCCGCTCCGCTTCGCGGTGATTTTGCGAGGTTCTGGTTCGGGCCGAGGATCGGACTCCACTACATAAACGCACAAATGACCAGCAGCAATGATATGGATATGATGATGCTCATGTCGATTGCGTCAGGGTTTCCGATGCTGTTTCCCGAGGAAAAAATCTTTATGAATGCCTTCAAGGCGGATATAGGGCTGGTGGTGGCCGGCTTCAACTTCAATTTTGGTGACAGATTCACCCTTTCCTTTGAGCTGGGCTTCGATTACGGATTCATGGTAGGCAAGGCTAAATACGCATCATCCGGCCAGAAGCTCGACGCCTCGGGCGAGGGGATAGAGGGCTTCGCTACCATGGCGGTCCTGTTCAGGATCAACGATACCTTCGCCGCAAAACCGGACGGGGCGTCAACTACCGACACCGGAAATAAAATCAAGATCGATATTCAGGAATAACAGCAAACCTGAACGCTTCACTTCCGCTCCGCATGGCACCATGCGGAGCGGAAGGGTTATGCACCCGCTTTTTTTCACTTTACTTTCTTTAACTAAGTGTATAGTATTACCATAATAATAATAGCGGACGATTTAATAGCACGGGAAGGGAAATACGTCTCTATCCCGGCAAAACCGCCTGTTTATTAAGAACTTTTTTCAATACATTTCGATCAAATATCTACCATGAAGCAGTGGAGGATTTTTCATGAAAAAGCAATGCAGTCTTTCCATACTGACCGGATTGTTCGTCTTGTTCACCGCGTCGTCCGCCTGGGCAGTCGGCATCGGCGCCTATATTGACGCAGCGGGCGGTGAAGGATACCGAAAGGTCAAGTCCCGCTCCCTCGAGGACAGCGGCGGCACGGCCACGAACTACGGGTTCAGGGCCGGCCTCGTGTTCGACACCTGCGTGGCCTGCGACAGCGCGGTCAGCTACCGGATGAAGCTCGGCGGCGGCCTGTTTCGTAACGACCTCCTGACCAAATCCAATTTCAACAGCCTGCACTGGAGCAACACGCTGGCGTTCGCGCTGGTGAAAAACGACTACGTGAAGTTCTGGCTCGGACCGCAGATCGGGTTCCAGTACTACCGGGGCAACGGCGACCGCCTGTTCATCGGCACCGAGAACCCGAACGCGGTGCTCTTCCTGAGTGGAACTGCTCCAGACTGGTTTTACCAGGGAATATTCAAAGAACGGAACAGGTACAGCATCTTCGGAGCTGACGCCGGCCTGGCCTTCGGCGTGAACATCAACCTTGGCGACTATGTGAGCCTGCTGTTTGATGCGGGCGTGACATACGGTTACCGCATGGGAACGCAGAAACGCGAGGTGATCGCAGCCATCATCCCCTACATGCCGTTCAACAAGTTCAACGACAGAATCACGGAGCACGGCATCGAGGGATATGCCTCTGTCGGCCTCATGTTCCGGTTCGTGGACACGTACCAATAGGCGGGGTTACGTAACGGAGGGCGGGGTCACGTGACCCCGCCTGCCAAATTATTCCCTACTCGTCGTAGCACCCGATCTTTCTCGAGATTACGATCCGCTGCACTTCCGACGTCCCCTCGCCGATGGTGAGGAGCTTATAGTCCCGGAAGAAGCGCTCTATGTTGTACTCCTTCATCAGACCGTACCCGCCGTGGAGCTGGACCGCCTCGTCCACAACGCGCCCCATCACCTCGGAGCAGTAAAGCTTGGCCATTGCCGCTTCCTTGCCGAAAGGCTTTTTCTGGTCCTTGAGATAGCAGGCCTTGTACAATAAATTGCGCGCGGCCTCGATCTCGGTGGCCATGTCGGCCAGCTTGAAGGCATTGACCTGGAACGTCGAGATCGGCTTGCCGAACTGCTTCCGCTCCTTGGCGTACTTCATCGCCAGCTCGTACGCGCCCTGCGCCCCGCCCAGGCCCATGGCCGCGATGGCCAGCCGCCCGTTGTCCAGGGTCTGCAGCATCTGGTGGAAGCCCTCGCCCCGCTTGCCCAGGAGATTTTCCTCCGGAACGCGGCAGTCATCGAAATAGAGCTCACCGGTGTCCGACGCGCGCCACATCATCTTTTTCGTCATCTTCTTCTGGGTATAGCCCTTCGTTCCGTTGGGGACAAGGATGCAGGAGACTTCCTTCTTGTCGCCTTTCGTCCCGGTGATGGCCTGTACCGTGCATACCCCGGCCATCTTGTTAGTCGAGTTCGTGATGAAGATCTTGCTACCGTTGATAATCCACTGCCCGTTCTCGAGCTTGGCGTTCGTCTTGCTCGCCCCGGCGTCGGAGCCTGCTTCCGGCTCGGTCAGGCCGAAGGAGGCCAGTATCTCGCCCTTGCATAGCCGTGGCAGCCACTCCTTCTTTTGCTTCTCGCTGCCGTAGTAGTAGATGGGTCCGATGCCGAGGGAGTTGCCCGCCGCCACGGTGGCGCCGTGCGATCCGTCGATCCGGCATATCTCCTCGACCGCGACGCAGTAGGACAGATAGTCCATGCCGGCTCCGCCCCATTCTTCCGGCACGTAAATGCCGAAGAGTCCGAGGTCCGCCATTTTTTTCGTTATATCGTAGGAAAACTCTTCCTTCTCGTCAAGCTCCTGCGCCTTCGGTTTGATCTCCTTTTCCGCGAACTCCCGGATGTTGTACCGGAGCATTTTTTGTTCGTCATTAAGCCAGAAATCCATAGTTATCCTCCCAATGTTACCGCCGTTGTCCCCGCATAAAGGCCCCCTCCGCCGGCAAGGTACTTTTCAGCTCCTTAAAATCACATGAATCGCAGAGACCGCAGAGACCGCGGAGGATTTGAGACGGTAAAGGTCAACATTGTGTCTCTGCGTTCTCCGCGTTCTCTGCGCTATTTTTTTTCTTTGTTGTGCGTACCTCAACCGGCGGAACGCCGCCCTAGAACGAGAACCCCCTGGGCAGTTGATCCGCCTTGGTCCCTTCGGGAACCCATGCAAGGTCAAGAATGGTATATGTCGGGTCTTTTTTCTGAAAAATCGGAACCACGCGCATGCCCATTTTCGGTTCACCGACCGCAAGGTAGCTGAATAAAATCGTGCAAACCCCGTCAAATTCAATGTTGATAAATTTGATCGGCTTATCCAGCAAATTGAAGGCCCCTGAGCGCTCGCACACCATAAAGGTATGGATCTTCGCTGTTTTCTTGGCCAAATCGGTCATGTCAAAGGGAGTCATCTTCACCAGGCAGTCCGGGCAGATGGTCCTGAACGGCTGATAGATCGAGCCCTTGTTTTCACATTTACCGTTGTCGCAGCGGGCCGCCATGAGCTTGCCCTGCGAAAGCGACTCGAAAAAGACGGCCTCTCCGCCGTAAGAATGCATGTGAATCATCGTCCGGGGATTGGTTATTCCAAGCAAGTGCCAGTCATCGTCCGCGTTGCGAATCGGCTGGCCCAGCTCAAGGTGGTGAAAGTCGCCTTTTATTTTATACTTGTTGTCTTTAACGGATACCTGTCCACTCATGCTCATAGTTCGTCCTCCTATGCGTCCTTTTTAATTAGATGATCGGGGTTCTGCAGAATTGTACATGTCACATGAGAACCGACACCGGCGTGGCTGATAGCCAGAGCCCGTTTCGCTCCCTTGACCTGAAGGTCTGTCCAGTCCGAAGGCTTCTGGCGGCCAAAGGCCTTCCACCTCTTTTCGTCGCCGTGTACTTCGGCCCACCTGTTCCACAGGTGGCACGCGATCTCGAACACCTGCATGATCCCGGTCGCGCCGACCGAGTGCATGCAGCCGATCAGGCCGCCCGAAAGGTTCGAGGGGAGCTTGCCCGGCTTGCCGGTCTTCGGGTTCGTGTGATAGCAGTCGCCCGATTCGACATAGTCGCGCCCGTACCCGTACGGACGGACTCCGATGTCCTCATAGGTCTGTATGTCGCTGATGGTAAAGGCGTCGTGGAGCTCTATCACGTCGAGGTCCTCTGTCGGATCCTTGATCCCGACCTGGTTGTATGCGTAATAGGCGGCCATGCGGGCAGCCAGGAATCCGGTGAAGCCCGGGTAGCGCTCGCCGCCAGGGAATTTCTTGCCAAGGTCTTTATACTGATCCTTGGTCTCGTTCGGCAGGAGAGGGATTTCCATGTCGCGCCGGTCTGCCGCGCGCAGGGTGTGCGAGCCGGCGGTGACCCATATACGCAGCGGCTTGTGCGGTGAATTTTTCGAAAGCTTCATAGCAGTCTCCTCGTCGCAGAGAATGCCGCAGGCCGCGCCGACGCTCATGACGCAGCAGTCCAGGGCGCGAAGGGGGAATGCCACAACCGGTGATTTGAGAACGTCATCCACCGTGATCTTCATCGGGGCATGGGCATAGGGGTTCATGCGCGCGTAGCCGTGGTGCTTGACCGCGATCTCTGCCATGGTCTTCCGGAAGGAATCCTCCTGCTTGCCGAAGACCTGCCAGTATTTCTGCGCCATAACTGCGTAGTATCCGGTATAGATATGGCCCATGGGACCTTCCCAGTCCTTGTCAGCGGCGCAGGAAATGTAAAAGTTACCTTCGTCCGTGGGGACCTCATCCATCCGCTCCCACCCCATGCAGAGCACGCAGTTTGAGTAGCCTGACGCGACGGCCTTTACGCCTTCCCACAGGGTCGTACCCCCGGTGGCGCCGCCCGTCTTAACACCGCAGTTGCCCAGGGGATCAAGGCCCAGGCGGTCATGGATGAGCGCTTCACCGAGCAATTGATCGCCGAAGTGGTCTGCGAAGTGCCCGTAGTAGCACGTATGAATATAGCTCTTCAGTTCCGCCGGTGACATATTGATCATCTCCGCCGCCTGGACGAGCGCGTCTACACAGAGCTCTTCCGTACGCTTGTCCGGAAACGCCCTGTCGAACTTTGACTGTCCGGCTGTAACAAGGTACACCGGCCTCATCAATTTTGGAATTGCCAATTGCTTGTCGCTGAATTTAATCATAAGCCAAACACCTCTTTTTTTAATCTTGTATGTTATTCTTGATTCTCTATAACGTTCCCATCCATGCCACCACCGCGTTTCCAGCGCTCATGCCGATTATCCTCTGGCGGGCCGGGTTAGACCAGTAGTGGATCGCATCTCCCTCGGCCAGGGGGATCCTGTCGTCGCCAAGCTCGAGCTCCACCTTGCCCTTGAGCACGCACAGGAGCTCCTGGCTGTTCCGAATGTTCTTCCGCACCGGGATCGACGTGCCTTTCTTTATCGTGAGTATCGCGGTATCGACGAGTGTGCGGTTGTCCGGCGAGAAAAATCGCTTGGTTGCGAACCCCGAATGGGGGATGTCGATTTCCGCCCAGTCCGCCCTGCGTATCACCACGAACCGGTCCTGCTTTTCAATCTGGTTCAGCACGTCTCCCGCGTTAATACCGACTGCCCCGCAAATGTTCCGGAGCGTTTCGACCGAAGGCGAGTTGACATTGTTCTCGATCTGGCTCAGGAACCCTTCTGAAATGCCCGCCCGCTCAGCCACTTCCTTCATGGTGAGCTTGAGCTCTTTCCTTCGCTTTCTGATTATTGAGCCGAGGTTCATCATACCGTCCTGAAACCGGCCCGGATGCGGGCTCCGGCAGGGGATTTGTAAATATTTTCCATTATGATATATTTAGTTATTGTTAATATTTACAATAGATAAATATTTACTATTTACGTCAAGCAGAAATAATGTAATATATTAAAACGTGCGGATTTTTTTAATAAGAATATGCTTGTTATATATGAGCGTGAACTGCTCAACGGCCTCATCCCCCATTCCCCCTTCTCCCCGCAGGAGAAGGGGGTTGCCGTCCATCCTCCCCCTCTCCCCATGGGAGAGGTTTTAGTCAGGAGGTCGCAACAGCGAGCGCGGACAGGAGGTCCAAGGGGCGATCGGTGCGGACCGGGGGGGGGTGAGGTCTATCCCGGTCGTCTTCGTTCTCCGCGTTGAATATTATTTCTTACGTGGCTTTACTGCTACCCGATTTTCGGCGGCGGGATAACGAGACCTTCGCCCACTCCCACGGTCTCTCCCTTCTGGTTCGTCCAGGTCAGCTTCATTTTTATCCATTTACGTTCCGGCAGCTTCTCGACAACCTCGGTTGTAGCGGTTATAGTGTCGCCGATATAGGTCGGGGCCTTGAACCGCGTCTTGATCTCGAGGGCCACGGTGCCGAGGCCAGGCAGCTGCGTCCCCCAGACCGGGGCTATGAGGCTGTGGGGTATGCCGCCGTGCGCGATCCGTGTTTTAAACGGGGTCATCTTCGCGAACTCCTCGTTCATGTGCATCGGGTTGAAGTCCCCGGTGATCGCCGCGAAAAGAGCGATATCGGTTTCAGTCACCGTTTTCGAGAATGACGCCTTGTCGCCCACGTTGATCTCATCATACGATTTGCCCAGTTTATAGTCCATGATTGTCTCCTTGTGTGATAATGTATTACGCTTTCCGGCAGGTCCGCAAGCGTTTGCGAACCTGCCGGAGGGTCTATTATTTCCCGCTGTACTTCCGGATCAGGTCTTTCGCGATCAGGATCCGCTGTATCTCAGAGGTGCCCTCGCCGATCTCGCCGAGCTTGGCGTCGCGGTAGAGCCGCTCCACCGGGAACTCCCTGATGTAACCGTACCCGCCGTGAACCTGTACCGCCATGCTTGAAATCTGGGTCGCCGCCTCGGACGCCCATACCTTGGCAACCGAGGCAAGGATAGCGGCCTCGGGATCTTTCGTCTGCTTTGCCCACGCGGCCTGGTGAATCAGGAGGCGCGCCACGTCGGACATGATCATCATGTCCGCGAGCTTGAAGGATACCTCCTGGTACCGGTTGATCGGCTTGCCGAACGTCTTCCGCTCCTTGGAGTACTTGTTGGCCAGATCGAGACACTTGGCTGCGATGCCCAGGCAGACCGTCGCCATCCCGATCCGTCCGTACTCGAGCGTCTGCATGGCCTGGATGAAACCCGCGCCGACTTTGCCGAGGACCGCGCTCCCGGGAACCTCGCAGTCTTCGAATATCAGCTCGGCCGTGGGCGAGCCGTGGAAGCCCATCTTGTCGAAGGGCTTGCTCGCCGAAAATCCTTTGGTGCCCTTATCGACCAGGAAGCAGGTCACCCCGGCTCCCGGCCCCTTCTCCCGGTCGTTGTAGGCGAAAACCAGCGCCACGTCCGCGATGGTAGCGTTCGTGATAAAGGTCTTGGTCCCGTTGAGGACCCACTTGTCCCCCTTCTTGACGGCATTCGTCTTGATGGAGGCGGCGTCCGAGCCCGCCTCGGGCTCGGTCAGGCCGAAGCAGCCGATGAGCTCGCCCTTGATGATGCCGGGGAGGTACTTCTTCTTCTGCTCGTCCGTGCCGAAGAGGCGGACCGGAACACCGAAGAGGCCGCAGGATGCGCCGCACGAGAGGAAGGTCGAGGCGCAGGCCTTGGCCACTTCCTCGCCGGCTATCGCCTGCCCGATGAGCTCCACGTCAGTGCCGCCGTACGCCTCCTCGTGCCCCATGCCGAGGTAACCGATGTCAGCAAGCTTCTTGATGTTCTCCTTGATGAGCCTGTTAACATCGTCGTGGGAGGCCTGGTCGAGCATCTGGGCGCGCGGCTCGATCTCCTTGCTGCAGAACTTCGCGAAGTTCTCTTTTATCGCTATTTGTTCAGCTGTCATATCGTAATTCATGATGTCATTCTCCTGTCTTGTGTGTGAGTTCCCGTTGGATGCGAGCCGTTCTAGAAGAAGCTCAGTATACGGGATATGATAAACCGCTGCACCTCGGACGTACCGCCGCCGATCTGCGCCAGTTTTGCGTCCCTGAGGAACTTCTCGATCGGGTAATCGTGTATGAATCCGTACCCGCCGAAGATCTGGACCGCTTCGCTGGCGGCCTTGAGGCCCCAGTCCCCAACCACCGCTTTTGCTATGGACGTATGCATGTGGTTGAGAGGGAGCTTCATGTCCTTGTCATGGGCGACGCGGTACACAACCATCTTCGCCGCCTCTTTGATGATTTTCAGATCGGCCAGCTTGTGCTGGATCGCCTGGAAAGAATTGATCGGTTTTTCGAACTGTATCCGCTCCTGGGAATACTTCGTGCACTCCTCAATGGCGAACTGCATGCCGCCTATGAAAGGAGCAAGCAGCGCGCTCCGGTCCCATGACAGCGTCTCGTGCGTGTATTCCATCCCCTTGCCGACCTCGCCGAGAAGGTTCTCCTCCGGCACCTCGCAGTTGTCCAGGAAGACTTCGGACGTGGTGGACGCCCGAACGCCCATTTTATGGAAGGGCTCTCCCGTTGAAAAACCGGGGAATGTGTTTTCGACGATGAATGCGGTGATGCCCTTCTGCTTCAGCTTCCTGTCGACGGTGGCATACACGACGCATACGTTGCAAACCGGCGCGTTTGTGATAAAGGTCTTCGACCCGTTCAGGATCCACTTGTCACCTTTCTTTACCGCCGTTGTCTGCAGAGAACCCGCGTCCGACCCGGCGCCCGGCTCGGTCAGGCCCATGCACCCGACCCACTCGCCGGAGGCGAGCTTGGGTATGTATTTTTTCCGCTGCGCATCATTCCCGTTCTTGTACAGCGTATCCGTGCACAGGTAGGTGTGTGCTCCCAGCGCGAGCAGGTGGCCCTGGTCGACACCGGCGTGGCCGAGGGCTTCGCCGGATAGGCAGCAGGTAACCACGTCCGCGCCCGAACCGCCCAGTTCCTCGGGGAACGGCAGGCCCAGCAGCCCCATGCCCCCCAGCTTGTTCCATATCTCCCTAGAAAATTCCGATTTCAGATCGGCCTGCTCCACGAGCGGAACGATTTCATTTTTCGCGAAACGATAGACCGTATCACGAAACATCAGTTGTTCTTCAGTATACCCGAATTCCATGGGTTCCTCCTGTAATGGTATATTAATCTGGAAAGGGTTCCCCCCTCTCCCCCTGTATCGTTATCAGCGCGGGGAGCCTTCCCCTCGCCGGTTCGTTTCATTTCGGTTGAACAGTCAACCAACTTTCCGCAACGGCTCCGGCCGCTGTTTTCCACCTCCTGCCGCAATCCCCTCGCGGCAGGCATCCAACCGCGGCGCGGCACGTCAGGACGTCAGGACCGCCTACTTCTTCTTCGCGACGAGGTCATTGACGTGTTTCATCACCTTCTTCGCGTAATCCTCGTAATCAAAGGCGTTCGTATCTATGACGAACTGAATGATCATGCCCTGGATGATCGATATGATCACGGCGGAGGTATAATCAACGTCCATTTTCATGAACACGCCCTTCTCGATGCCCTCTCTGAGTATCTTGCTGATCTCGTCCCGGTAGCTTTTGAAAAGCTTGGTGTTGGCCCTCTTCATCCGGTCGTTCTTGTTCACCTGGGTCCAGAAATCGATTACTATATAGAAGTAATCCTTCTCATCCCTGACCAGGTTGAAGGCCTGGTTCATAAAAATGTTCAGCTTTACCTTCGGGTCATCTGACGCACTGATGGCCTTGTTCAGAACGATCAGCATGTTCCTGTTGATCTCTTTCAAGAGATTCAGAAGCAAGTCTTCCTTGTTCTTGAAATAGTAGTGGACCAGGCCCGTTGACAGGCCGGCTTCCCGGGCAATGTCCCGTATAGTGAAGTCGTAATATCCCTTCTGGCCTACGACTTTATACGCGGCCCTGGTCAGCTGGGCCCTCCTCAAATTGATGATATCGCTCTTGCTTCTCTCGTTCATAATTGAAACTTCTCCACATTAGTTTCTGCCGCCTGCCATTCAGCCGAACCCTGCCGCCAGGCGTCACCCCCCCGCAATTGTTATCCCGATCCCGGAAAACATGCTTTCATGCTCCCGCCACTCACCGGCGGGCACCCACCGGTTGCGCGGGCCGGACGAGGCCCCTTCCAGAAACCTCTTCTCCTCGTTCGGCCGGGTTCCTCCGATAAGTATCCTTGGCCCCCTGATGTTCACGGCGCGAAACGGGTCGATGAGGATGAAGCCGATATCATCATGCTCGAACCGGCCCCTGTTATTGTCAAGTACCTCATGTATGTTCCCGCACACGCCAGCCAGGGTGTTGCCCGCAAATGCCTGTGCCGCGTTCTTGATGAGCTTCTGCCGAAGGCAGAACCGGAACAGGTCGCCGAAACCGTCAGATGAGATAATGACCCTGACGTTACGGTCCCCGTAACGGTGCTCCGACACGTCCGTTATACCCAGGCTCCTGCCGGCAAAATTCATATCGGGGCCGGTCTGGTACAGCAGTGACCCGTCAGCCGGGTTTATTACCGTTACCACGCTGTCACCCCCGTGGATGATGACCATGCCCCCGCCCTCTCCCTCCCGGTCCAGCGCAACGCAGCTGAACGTGGTCTTGTGCTGGTACTTCTGCGCTGAATAGACCTCCGTATTCACCAGGTCCTTCCAGCCCTCAGAGGAGCCAGGCGTTCCCCTCAGGGAAAGGGTTTCCGATAATCGATTTAAAAGATCCCGCGAGGCCCAGGGAAACCGCTCGGTCGCGTCCGCTATCGCGAACACCCCGTGCTTGAAATCGAAATACAGGCAGTCGCCATTCCCGTATCCGCTTCGAATCTTGTCAGTCCCCGTAATGACGCTGCCGCAGACCGCATTACCGCATTTTACCGTTCGCTGCGACGCGTTTATCTCTATCTCCCCGGTCTCCTTCATCAATGTCAGTCTATGACTTTAAAGTACTCGATGTCCCGGATGCTCCCCTTTCTCTCCTTCGAGAAAACCGGCTCCACGCGGGCACCAACCTTGATCTTCTTCTCGTCCTCGACGCTTATATAGTGCTGGAACAGCGTATCCGCGCCGTCCAGCTTGATGAAGCCGTAGCCGTACGGCACAGGCTTCTGGTGTCCCGTCTCCGGATCGATGAATGCGAAGCGGAGGATAGTGAAGGTGCCGATGACTCCCTTCGGGCCCACCTCGACCCAATCGTTCATCTCCACGAAACAGTCTCCGCACACCCCGCGCGGAGGTATATACACCTTTTTGCACTTCGGGCACCTGATCCCGTAGAACTTCTGGTTCTTGAGCTCTGTAAAAAACCTGCTCCCATGCATGCCGATAGCGTATGCGAAAGGCTGCACGGCGTCGCCCGATTCTATGATAATATGATCTTTGTCTGCCATTGTCGTCCTCCTGTCGGTCACTTCGGCTTTTTCTTGCCGTGCAGAATCATGTCGGTCCACCAGCACCCGCCGAAGCCGCTGCTGAATGCGAAATTGACGTCAGGGACCTGGCGGCCTTCGGCCTTCCCCATCACCTGCATCGCCGCTTCCGCGCACCGGATGAGCCCGGTCGCGCCTATCGGGTTGGTCGCGATGACCCCGCCCGACGGGTTGACGGGGAGCTCGCCGCCCATATCGGTGTTGCCGTCCCAGATATACTGCGGCGCTTCGCCCGGGCCCACGATGCCCATGTCCTCGATCCAGATAAGGCCGCCGAACGAATAGGGCTGGTACAGCTCGATCACGTCAAGTTCCTTGCGCGGCTCCTTGATGCCCGCCTTCTTGAACATCTCCTGCGACCCCTCGCGCATGCTGGTGAGGCGGCCGTAGTCGGCGTCGCCCAGGTAGGCGTAAGAATGCCGCGCTGCAGTCGCCCAGATCCAGTCCGGTTTCGGACAGATCTTCTCCGCCACGTCCTCGCTCGCCATGATGACGGCGCAGGCCCCGTCGGTCCGGGGACAAACGTCAAGCAGATGTATCGGATCGGCCAGCATCGGGGACGCAAGAACCTCCTCGAGGGTGACCTCCTTTCTCAATTGAGCGTGCGGGTTGTTCATCGCGTGCTTCCGGTCGCGCACCGAGACCCGGGCGCCGTCCCGGTCGGTCGCGCCGTACCGCGCCATGTAGCCCTGCGCCTCGGCCGCAAGGCCTGAAATGGCCCCGGCGAACACCAGGCGGTCCCATATCGGGTCAAAGGCCGTGGTGATGGCGCCCGTCGTATCGGACTCCGAGTTTTTCTCCCACCCGATGACCAGCACGCGGTCGAACATGCCGGAGCCGACCAGGTGATAGCCGCCTATCGCCACCGTGCACCCGGTCGTCCCGCCTGTTGTCAGCTTTATGATCGGCTTCATCGTCCCGCCCGAGCCGTCAACGCTCCAGCAGTCGACGTAGTTGATCCCCTCGAAATGGTCCATGTTGCCGATGACGATCGCGTCAATGTCCTTCATCGTGAGGCCGGCGTCCTGGAGGGCCCGCAGCACGGCCTCGTTGATCAGTTCCTGGCCGTTCACATCGGGGCGATGGCTTTTATGGAATGTCTGCCCTGTTCCTACTATTGCAACTCGTTTGGCCATATTCTTCCTCCTACTTGTCCTTGCCCAAGATCCACACGCAGTGCGACTGGCCGCCCAGGCCGTTTACGCCATGGACCAGGCCGGTATTCGCCTTCCTGACCTGAAAACCGCCCGCGTCGCCGCGTATCTGGCGGACGACCGCCGCCATTTCATACAGGCCTGCGGCGATGATCGGGTGGCCTGAGAGCAGGCCGCCCGAGGCGTTCACCGGGAGCCGGCCGTCTATGTTGAATTCGCCCTTTTCGAGCAGTTTGCCCGCGGTCGAATCGTCGGCAAGACCCATCTCCTCGAGCCACATGAGCTCCTGGTAGGTGAACGCGTCGTACACTTCCGCGACATCGATCTCTTTCTTCGGGTCCTTAATTCCCGCCATGGCGTACGCTTTCTTCGCCGCCTGGGCAAGCGATTTCGCCCGCGAGATGTCCCGGTCGCCGAAAAAGAAGCTGTCGGCGCAGAAGGAGACTCCCTTGAGCCATACCGGCTTCTGCTTGAACTTCGAGGCCACCGATTCGTGCGCAATGATGACCGCGGCGCAACCGTCGGAGACCGGGGAGCAGTCCAGCTTGTGGAGCGGGTCCGCCACCATCTCGGATTTCAGCACGTCGCTGACGGCGAGCTTCATGGGGAGCTGTGCAAGCGGGTTCTTCATCGCGTTGCCGTGGTTTTTCACCGACACCATCGCCATCTGCTCGGCCGTGGTTTTTGTACGGTTCATGTACGCGTTCGCCTGCATGGCGCACGCGGTGACCATGTCCATGCCCAGGCCCCGCTCGTAGATCGGGTCGAATGAGCAGTTGGTGATAAGGCTCGACACGCTCTGCGAGCCCTTCGAGTGCCCGGTAACCAGGGTCGTCTTGTAGGAGCCGGAGAGGCTCCTGGTCATGCCGTAAAAGGCGCCATAGGTGCCGTCGCCTTCGACGCAGGAAACGTTCTTGTGCGCCGCGCCGCTGGCATCTCCCACGGCCATGCAGGAGATCGTCCTGCCGTCCCAGAAGTCGCTCGACGTGGTGATGACATTGTCGATATCGTCTATGGTCATGCCCGCGTCATCCAGGGCCTTGTTCACGGCCTCCCATGCCATGTCGGCAAAGGTGTCCCGTACCTTGTTCTTCTCTATCTTCGTCATTCCGACGCCGATTATCGCTGCTCTGTCCATATCTGCGCTCCTTCCTTATCGTACCGGTTTGAAATGCGAGATGTCGCGGATAGTGGCCTTCCGCTCTTCCGCGAAGACCGCTTTCACCCGCATGCCGATTTTCACGTCTTCCGGCTTCACGTCATCAAGGTAATGAAGCAGGGCCGTGTCAGCGCCCTCGAGCCTGATCAGAGCCCATATCACCGGCATTTTCCTGTCGGCTGGAATGGCCGCGAATTTGCGGCGCGCCACGGTGAACGAAAGCACGGTCCCCTCGTCTGAAACGTTCACCCACTCCGTGTTCTCGGTAAAACAGGTGGGACACGACTTCCGCGGCGGAAGAAATGTTTTCCTGCACGTTCCGCACCGGGTCGCGATAATTTTCTTCTCGTCCCTGAGCGAGATAAAGAACCTGGAGGCGGTATCACCGGCCCACCATGAATAGGGTACGTTTATCTTGCTGTTATACACCATCGGGTCAATGCCTTTGAATTGATCGGCCATGATTGCTCTCCTTTGTTTTTTATAACCTCACCCCGCCTCCGGCGGGCCCTCTCCCCCAGGGAGAGGGCTTCGCATCACGAGGCGTTCCCCGGCCCCCTCTCCCGTGGGGAGAGGGGGCCGGGGGGTGAGGTTATCTTCCTATGATATACCGGTGCGGGTCCACCTCTTCGCGGAGTATCCGCAGCTCGTCCGCGTGCGGGGGATCGGTGTCGGCGAGCTTGTCCGCCCACTTCAGCTCGAACCCGCAGTTGTCCTGGATGTCCTTCCGGTTATAGCCCGGGTTGACGTTCAGCACCTTCATCCACTTGGTCTCTTCGTCGAAGCCCATGATCGCCATGTTGGTGATGATCCGGTACGGGCCGGTCCCCTTGGGCAGTCCCGCGTCGTAGCGGGAAGTGCCGCCCTGGAGGTAGCCGGGCGAGGTGATAAAGTTGATTTTCTCGGTAAAGCGCTTGGCGTCCTGCGGCGTCATCATCATGGTTCGCCAGCAGAGGGAGGCCAGGTCGTTTGCCCCGCCGGACCCCGGGAACCGCACCTTCGGCTTTGCGTGGTCGTCGCCGATCATGGTCGAGTTGATGTTCCCGTACATGTCGATCTGTGCGCCGCCCAGGAAGGTGTAGTCCACCATTCCGCGCTGGCAGGTCTCCATGATGTCCGGCATGGAGCTGGCCAGGATCGCGCGGTGAAAGGTCCGCGAGTCGCCCACCGATATCGGCATCGAGGGAAGGATCGGCGCGACGCCGCCCGCCTCGAACATGATGGTGAGGTTCGGCGAATGCGTTTTCTGCGCGAGCATGGCCGCCGCGCAGGGCGCGCCGGTGCCCACGACGACGGTGGCCCCGTCCTCGAGGTTGCGCGCGGCGACGCATATCATTAATTCCATCGGATTGTAGTCAGCCATTTGTATCCTCCTTATTTCCTGTCAATCAGGTGCTCGATGGAGCGCAGCTTGATGATCTTGTCGATCCCGCCGTTGAGCTCCAGGTATTCGTTGAAATTCCTGGTGTCGAGCACCTGCTTCTTGAAGAACTTCTCGAATTCCGCCGGGTCCTTCTCTATGTTCAGCCACTGCTTCAGGTATTCCTCGTCCGAGAAATATTCATAGGGCATGTTGCCCGGGTAGCTGCCGTAGGGCACCTCGACAACCGCGTCCACGCACCAGAAGGGGATAAAGGTCGCGTGCGGCTGGCGCCTGATCTCCTCATTGGGGATGAGCCGCTCGGTGGTGAGCACGACCCGCTTCGACGCCTTGGCCAGGTCCTGGTCGGACACGGAGGCGCCGTACACGTGCGCGTTACCGTAGACGTCGCACTCGTGCACGTGGATCGCCGCGAAATCCGGGTAAAGGGCCGGGTGCGCCACGTACTTCTGACCGGTGAAGGGACAGGTTATCTCCTTGTCCGCGCTGTACTTGAACGTGTCGGTGCCAAGGATGTTCCGCGCCGGCAGGAAGGAGAGGCCCATTGCGGCCGCCTTGATCCTCCAGGACAGCGTCGCGTTCGTCCATTCCGTCAGCTTGATCTTCCCGCTCTCGACCGCGCGCCGCGATGATGGCGACAGGCCCCGCGCCTCAAGGCCGATGATGTAGGCTATGTCCAGGCGGTCGATGCACTCTCCTGCTACCAGGATCTGCATGTCATGCGTCGCCGTATGACCCGCGAAGGCCAGGTTTTTCTTTTTCTGGCGAACGATCTCGTGCAATATCGCCGTGGGGATCCTGTTTGCCCCGAAGCCGCCGATGCCGAGATAATCGCCGTCATGGAGAAGGTTCTTCACCGCCTCCTGCGCGGTGGTGACCTTGTTCACCATGGCGCGGGACTTGTGCCTGAAAAACTCCCTGGCCCTGTCGGCATCGGGATCGGCAAAAAGCTCGTTCTGTCCCTGTTTCAATTCAACTGCCTTGTTCATACTGATGCTCCTTTCACGATGTATCTTTACTGGACCGTTAAACGGTCGTTGCCACTATCAATGATTGTACAGCGCATCGACCGCCTCTTTTTCGTACATCTGGTCGATGAGGTCCTTGTATTTCTGGTGTACCACCTTCCGCTTGACCTTGAGCGAGGGCGTAAGCTCGCCGCCATCCTGGGAAAATTCCGACTTCACGATCCTCCACTGCTTGATCCCCTCGTACTTGGCCAGGTGCGTGTTCCGCTCGTCCACGTGCTTCTGCACGATCGCCAGGAACCTCTTGTCATCGAGCAGATCAAGGGCTTTACCGTAGGGGATGCCCTCCTGCTTTGCGATCCGCTCCGCCTCCTCGAGGTTGATGTTGCACAGGCCGGCGAGGTATTTCTTTTTCTCGCCGATAACGATGAACTGCGTGAAGAGCGGGTCTGACTTGAACAGGCCCTCGATCTTCTGCGGCGCGACGTTCTTCCCGCCCGAGGTGATGATCAGGTCCTTCTTCCGGTCGGTGATGAGGAGGTTCCCCTCTTCATCGAACATGCCGATATCGCCTGACATGAAGTAACCGTCTTCGGTAAAGGCCTCTTTTGTCTCGACAGGAAGCTTCCAGTAGCCCTTGATCACGTTGCCGCCCTTCAGGAGTATCTCCCCGTCGTCGGCGATCTTGATGTCCTGTCCCGGGATCGGCTTGCCCGTGGTCCCGATCCGGTAATCGGCAAGGGACTGCATGGTGGCCGGCGCGGTGGATTCAGTCATGCCGTAGCCCTGTATGACGGTGATCCCCGCTGCGTTGAAGAAACAGATGATCTCCTCCGCCATCGGCGCGCCCGACGCTGTCATCCAGGTCACCCGCCCGCCGAGCTTGTCCTGCAGCTTCTTGAATATCATGGCATACGCGATCCTGTATTTGAGCTTCAGCCAGAAGGGTATGCTCTTGTGCATCTCGCGGCGCTTGCTGATTTTGTTGCCGACTTTCTGACCCCATGCGAAAACCTTCTGCTTGAAGGCAGACTGCTCCTGCACCTGCGCCATGATCTTCTGGTAGACCTTCTCGCACACGCGGGGGACGGCCAGAATCATGGTGGGCCGCTTCTCCTCGAAGTCGGCAAGCAGGGTATCGATGCTCTCGGCATAGGACGCGGTGATGCCGCAGTACATGCCATAGAAATGCCCGGCGATCCGCTCGAACACGTGTGAGAGCGGCAGGAACGGGACGGTGCAGTCCTTGTCCGATGCGAAATGCGGCCTGATCGCGTCAAGCGACTGGACGACCCAGAAGATATTGCCGTGGGTGATCATCGCGCCCTTCGGAAGGCCGGTGGTGCCCGATGTGTACACGAGGGTAGCAAGGTCGTCCGGCGTCACCTCGGCTGACAGTTTATCGAAAAGTCCCGGGTCTTCCGCGTATTTTTTCCTTCCCAGCTCCATGAGCTCGGTGAAGGTCATGACTTTCGGGTTCGACTTGTCCGCGTCGGCATCGTCCATGACGACGATCTTCTCGAGATGGGGGCACTTGTTCGCTATCTCGAGAACCTTTTTCATCTGGTTTTTATTTTCAGGTATGATTACTTTGGATTCAGAATTGTTGAGGATATATTCTATTTCCTCGGAAACCAGCGTGGGATACACGGGGATCACGACGCCCCCGATTCCCAGCGTGCCCATGTCGGCATAAAGCCATTCGAGCCGGTTCTCGGACAGAAGGGCCACCATGGTCCCCTTCCTTACGCCCAGGGAATACAGGCCGAGCCCCGTCGCGCAGGCGCGCTCATTGTACTCGTTCCATGTAGCGCTTTGCCATTTCCCGCGAAGCTTCTTCTCTATTGCGACCCGGTCTCCGTACTTTTTTACGCGATTGCGAAAAACGTCGTTTACTGTTCTTTCCGTTCCATCCATTTCTGCGTCCCCCGTTTGTCTGTATTATGGTGCTCGCTTTGTCTGTCAACCCGAATCCCGGAGGGGTGAGGAATCTTTCCCCATGCTCCGGAAAAGATTTCTCAGTCGCTTCGCTCCTTCGAAATGACAGAGTCAGGACAAATCTATTTACCCTTGAAACTCGGCCTCCGCTTTTCTAAAAATGCAGCAATCCCCTCTTTCTTGTCCTCGCTCTCCGCAAGCCCTCCGAAGAGCCTGCTTTCGAGCCTGAGCCCGTCCGCCAGGGGCATGCTCCCTCCTGCCAGGACCGCCTCCATGATGGCGCCGACCGCGAGCTGCCCCTTGAACGAAAGCTCCTTTGCAAACTTCATGGTTTCGTCCAGCAAAGACGCGTGCGGGATCACCCTGTTTACCAGGCCGATTCTATCGCATTCGGCCGCCGGCAGGAACTTGCCGGTGAGCATGATCTCCATCGCCCGCGCCGGCCCCAGGATGCGCGCCGCGCGCTGAGTCCCGCCGAACGCCGGCATGATGCCGAGCAGTATCTCCGGCAGGCCCATCTGGGCCTGGTCGCCGATAAAACGCATGTGGCAGGCCATGGCAAGCTCGGTGCCGCCCCCCAGGCAGAGCCCGTTGATCGCCGCGATAACCGGCTTCCTTAAATTTTCTATTAGGTTGATGATGCCCTGGGCCTCGGAGGTGAGCGCCTCGCCCTTCTCCCGGGTGTCGACTTCCCTGACCTTGTTGACGTCGGCACCCACGATAAAGGTGGCACCCTCGCCGGTTATGACGACGACCTTGACGGAACCGTCCCCGGCGAGCTTTTTCATTGAGCTCTCCAGCTGCCGCATGGTGGGCTCATCCAGCGCGTTCATCGGCGGATTATTGATCTTCATCAGGGCTACACCCCGGTCATTCACTTCATAATAGCATTTGTCGCTCATTGAACGTTACCTCTATGTCGAAAGCTAAAACCGCCGGCGCGGCGCGTCACGCGCCGCGCCGGGGAACAGTTATTTCTTCTTTAACCCCATCATCGCGCGCGCCTCATCCGGCGTCGCTATGGGCCTGCCGAGGCATTCGCACATCCGCGCGGCCACTTCTACGAGCTCGTAGCTTCCCTTGGCCAGCTCGCCGTTCGGCATGCGGATGTTGTCCTCGAGTCCCACCCTCATGTGGCCGCCCAGGAGGCAGGATTGCATGATTGCGGGGAACTCGTCCGTGCCCACGCCGCAGGTGGTGAAGTTCGCTTTCGCGGGAAGGGCGTTCATCAGTGCCATGAAAGCATCCGTTCTAAAAGATTGTCCTCCGGCCACGCCCCATACGAAGTTGAAGTTCATCGGATCGGTGAAGAATCCCTGCTTCGCTATCAGCATAACGTTGTCCAGGCCGCCCATATCGTAGACCTCGATCTCCGGCTTCACGCCGTTCTCTTCCATCGCCTTGCCGAAATCCTGCAGCATGGTAAAGGTATTCTCGAACACGAAGTCGATGAAGATCTTGCCGGTCTTCCGGTCGATGATGCTGAAGTTCATCGTGTTCGTGTTGAGAGAGGCCATCTCCGGCTTGATCGCCACGATCTGGGATATCCGCTGTTCCGCCGTCTTGCCCATGCCGACGGCCGAGCTCAGGTTCACGATCAGCTCGGGGCACTTCTGCTTGATGGCGTCGTGGGTCTCGCGAATACGGTCATGCTCGTGCGTCGCGAAACCGTTGTCCATGCGCGCGTGCACGTGCACCATGGCCGCCCCGGCCTTATAGCACTTGTACGCCTCTTCCGCGAACTCTGCGGGCGTGTACGGCACGCTCGGGTTCTGGTTCTTCATTGTGGCTGCGCCAGTCAGCGCTGCCGTGAGAATAGCTGGTTTTGACATGTCTGGTTTTCCCCCTTTCCGTTTTTCTTGAGTTTCGGGCTCGTCTGACGGAACCCATTGTTTTCTTGCCTTGTTGCGCTCGTGGACCGAAAGCGTTTCCGCTGCCGGCTTGAAATGATCTATGTCGAGAATGGTGCTCGTCGTCTTATCCGCGAACACGGCCTCTACCTTCATTCCGATCTTCACGTTGTCGATCGGGCACTCCTCGACGATATGCATGAACGGCGTGTCCGCGCCTTCCAGCTTGACAAGCGCCAGCACGAAGGGCGCCTTCCGCGGCAGGTGCTTGTCGTCATACCGCACGACGGTAAAATTCGTTACCGTTCCTTCTTTGCCGACTTCGACCCAGTTATCGCGGATATCGGTGAAGTCCTTGTCGCACACCTGCCGCGGGGGCAGGTAGACAATCCCGCAAGCGGGGCACTTCACTCCCATGATCTTCTTCTGGTCGCGGATGGTCGTGATGAACTTGCTGCCCACGCGGCCGGCGAAGTAGGTGTAAGGGAGCGCCATTTTTCCTTCAACGAT
>JAKQPV010000095.1:0-9164 GCA_029564515.1 Spirochaetota bacterium
CCCCGCAGGTGCCGGTGTAGCGGCGATCCTGCCGGCAGCTTCTCCCAGCCCGGCCCCCAGATGCCGAGATCAAACCCGCAGAGCCGTTCGAAAAGCGCCGCTCTTTCGGGATAATGCGAACCGACAAAGACCACGTCGTGACCGTACCGCGCCCGCTCTTCGGGGGAAAGAGCAACCGGACGGTGCCGCGCGGGGTCGCACCCCACGGGAAGCCAGCGGGCACGGGAAATCCCTGCTTGCTCCAGGATCTCCACCGCTTCCGTCCCCTGACAGAACACATGGTCGTAGAATGCCGCCGCCCGGGGTATGCCCCAGTCACCGGCGGGCGCATCGGTAGTCCAGAGTGCTGTTGTGATGCCGGAGGCTCTCATTGACTGAACGGTCGTGATCAACACACGCTCGCCCCCCATGACGATCGCCAGGCGGGGGCGTTCCCTGCGGGCAAGCCGAAGCAGGCGCCGGTTGAGGACGAGAAGATCCATTCTCTGGGCCCACGGAATACGGTGACGCACCCGACCGGGAATCACGTGTCGTCGATCATCGTAGACGATCAGTTCGCATCCGAGGGTGCGAATGGCGTCCTCCGCGTATTCCGTAACGGTTTCGTAGTTCGGGTTGTGATACCCGGAAAAGAGAATCGTCACTCCCCTTGCCCCTTGAAGAAGGAGTTCGCCTGCAGCCAAGCCTTGGCGAGCAAGTAGTAGCCGTTCCACTCCAAAGGGCTGCAACGAATGGCCCTGATGAATTCCGGGCAGGCTTTTTCTGGCAGAGCATGTTCGAGATAGTAGAGCCCGCGCATGCAGTAAGTGCCTTTTCGGAACAGAGGCAGCGCCTCCTTAAGTCCGGGTCGCTCCGCGGCCATTGCCGTAAGATGCTGAAGGAACACAAGCCGGGCCTCCTGGAAAGCAGCCCCCGCCGAGTAATTCCGCTCGTGGCGCACCCATTGCTGAACCGCCCCGGGTTCATACCGAAGCGTCACGTTGGAAGCAAAAAGTCGAACGAAAAATTCAGCATCATCCAATCCCGTAAGATCCGGATCCTCGGAGAACCCGCCGATGTCTCCGTACACATGTCGTCTAAGCATGAGCGTCTGCATGGAGACGAGGGCGGCTCCCGCGGCCATCTGCCTGAGGCACTCTTCGCCCGTGGCTTGCCGGCTTGTGAACCGGTCGATCCGCTCACCCTTGTCGGTCACCCGCTCGTAATCGGAATAGACGGCCTCCGTTGCCGGGTCGGCCATGAAAACGGCCGCCTGACGGCGAAGCCGATCGGGAAGCATAACGTCGTCCTGGTCGATGAAGCACAGCAGTCCGGCATGGGATTCCGCGACGCCCCGATTCAAGGCGGCGCCCTTGCCGGCATGGGGCATTCGGCAATAGCGGATTCGCTCGTCCTCGAAAGACTGAACGGTTTCCCGCGGAGACATGCTGGAGCCGTCGTCGACGACGACAAGCTCCCACGAGACGCCCTCCTGGACGGAGACGCTTTGGATTGCCCGGCGAATCCATCGTTCCCCCTCGTAAAAAGGGAGAATCACCGATATTTCGGGTTGTTCTGTCATCATGCAATCCTGATCAACGGATCAGGAAATGCAATTATTCAGCCAGATCGACAGGGCAGCGCCGTCTCTTTTTGCTTCCCGGCACGACGGGCACGGCACGGACTCCGAGCGGGAATGGAACGGTTCTTGTAAGATTAACAATGGTTTCAGCCCAATCCGAATGGCTAGCCCGGAAGAGCGGAACATGCGTATAGAGAGTTTTTCACGAAGAATAGCCAAAAACCTTTTGTGGAATATTACCGGCCAGGGATGGCTTCTGCTGCTGACCTTCTTGGCCACGCCTTTCCTGATTCGCCGCCTTGGCGTCGAACTCTACGGCATCTACATCCTCGTCGCCATCCTGGTGGACTACTGCTCCTTCGCTCAGTTCGGGATTGTCGACGCATCAGTCAAATACGTCACGGAGAGGCGTGCTCGGGAGGAACAGCGCGGTGTGCAGGAAACCTTCTGGACGGCAATGCTCAGCCAGGCCGTTATCGGCTTTGCGGGGGCGATGACGATCCTGTCCCTGACGGACCTGCTGGTGGGCCATGTGTTCAGGGTCCCCGAAGGGCTCGTCCGGGAGGCCCGATTTGCCATCACCATGGGTGCGATGTCCTTCTCCCTCTCGATGGTCACCTCAGTGACAACCGGTGCACTGCGCGCCGTCGGCCGCTTCGATCTCATCAACATCGCCGGCATTCTCTGGGGAACCCTCCAGACCGGGGCCGCCGTGGCCTTGCTGTGGTTGGGTCAATCGCTGTCCGCCATCCTTTTTTCGAACCTCTGCGTTCAGCTTCTGTCCCTCGTGATGCTTGGAACTTTTGCCCGACGGCTTCTGCCGGTCACGATGCCACCGGCCTGGAGCACGGCCGAGATGAAACGATTGTTGCGCTTCGGGGGCTTCCTCACGGTATCCGGCGTCGCGGGGCCGATCCTGACGAACATCGAAAAAATGATTCTGTCCGCCATCCACACCGTTTCCGCCCTGACTTACTACCATGTGCCCTTTTCCCTGATCAACCGTCTAGCCGTGATCCCCTCGTCGTTCTCATCGGTCTTGTTCCCTGCTTACAGCTATTTCCAGGGGAAGCAGGACATGGAAGCGAACCGATCTCTCCACCGGCGCAGCACGCTTTATCTCCTGTATCTGTTCGGCGCACCGCTGCTGTTCTGTATCTTTTTCGGCCACACATTTCTCGCGTGGTGGGTGGGCTCCGATTTCGCCGAGGCTTCGACAGTCATCCTGATGATCCTCTCAGGGGCGGGGCTCGTGAATGCCCTTGCGTACCCGTCCATCACCCTGCTCAACGGTATGGGAAGGCCGCACATCCCCGCCGCATTTCACGTGATCGAAACCCTCATCTACATTCCCGTTTGTTATTGCCTCATCCTGACGCACGGTCTGACGGGCGCCGCCTCTGCATGGTTCTTCAGGGTTTTTCTCGACATGCTGCTGCTTCACGCTGCATCGTGCCGTTGCCTGGGGCAGTCCTTGCTGAAATGGTACCTTGATCTTCTGTCACGGGGGCTGCCTTACCTGCTGGTCTGCGGATTCACCCTCTGGGGATTCCGCGAATTGCGGATCGAAGGTCATCCCTCTGCACACGTGATCGGATGCTGCCTGGTTGCGGCATTCTACGGGTATACGTTCTGGATGAAGATTCTCGACGCAAAGGCCAGGGACAGCATCCTCGGGCAAGCAAAGGGGGTTGGCGGATGAACGTCGGCTTGGAACGGGTCCCGCAATGCATGATTTGCGGAACGGAAGGCCCGTGGTTGCATCGAGATCTGCGGGATCCCCGCTATGGCGTCCGCGGCCGGTACCATTTTCGGAGGTGCCCCCGCTGCAGCCTCGTATGGCTCGATCCCCGCCCAGACCCCGCGAGCATTGCCCTCTGCTATCAGAAATACTACACGCATACCGCCGAGCCTTTCGGCTCGTGCTTTCCCGAGCGGAGACGCTTCAGGCACTTGCGAGACAGCATCCGAACTGCCATTCTTTGCGGTCATTTCGGTTACCGCAACGGTCACAGCAGCCATGGCATGTGCCGCCTTGGCGTTCTGTTAGCATCCGTAAAGATCCTTCGCCACCGCGCCGTCTTTGATGGTTTGGCGGAGCGCTTCCCCGTCTTCGTCAAGCGCCCGGACAATTTGCTGATCGATGTGGGGTGCGGCCGCGGAGACTTCCTGGCGCGGATGAAATCCCTGGGGTGGAACGTGCTCGGGATCGAGCCTGACCCCGTCTCCTCAAGCATCACCCGGGCTCGCGGCATCGACGTGTTCAACGGCACCCTCAACGGCGCCCGACTGGCTGACAATACGGCGGATGAAATAGGCGTGAATCACGTAATAGAGCACGTTCACGACCCGCTTTCGCTGCTGCAGGAGTGCCACCGTGTGCTGCGACCGGGAGGTCGCCTCGCGTTGTACATGCCCAACATCGACAGCCTCGGCCATCGGTTCTTCGGACGAAATTGGGCAGGTCTCGATCCCCCACGGCACCTTTTCCACTTTTCGCCCCGGAGTATCGGCGAGTTGCTGCGCCGCAGCCCGTTCCGGCGTTACCGGATCCGGACGGCCGTCAAAATCAGCCCCGGTATGTACGACACAAGCCTCGCGATCCGGGAAGGCGGGCTGAATGGGTGCGAGGAAGCGCGACGGAGAAGAGGCAGGCGGATCTTCAAGACGCTGGAGGCGCTGCTCTGCGCGGCAGGGATTCCCGCGGGAGAAGAGATCGAGGTTGTCGCGTTCAGGTGAGAGCTGCGCTCCTCCTCCGCGGTTCCGGCGTCTCGGGCACAGCGGCGGGGGACGGTCCGTTGCAATCTGCACAGCTTCTCTTTGTTTCGATGACCGTGCTCATGACGACAAGGGCGGTCAAAAACCAGAAGGGCTCCATGATCCGCACGATGATGAACGTATTGGCGCCAATCCCATGGAACAGGAGCCCCACGAAACCTCCGAGATAGCCGAGCGCAAGACCCTGCGCGAGAGGGTCATTCGTCGTCCGGTAGATCCGCAGAACGTGATTCCAGACCGACCACAGGAGAAAGAAGAAAGAAACGAGACCCACGAGACCCGTTTCAGCGAGCATCCGCGGATACTGGGCATCGACGAACCCGTACCCTGTGATACCGTACCCCAGGATCGGGTGTTTCAGGAAATCCTGCGTCAGAATGGTCCTCCAGGACAGGAGACGGGCCGATGTTGATGTGTCTATCCGAACCTGGCCGATCTTTAACTGCTCGGGGTCGTTCGGCTGGGTGAACGTGTATGCGACACGGTCTACAACGCTCTGGGGGAAAACAAACGGCGACACAAGAAGCACGGCGATCAAGGGAAGAACGATGAGTCTCCGGTTCCTGCTGAAATAGATCAACGTCAGGAACAAGGGCGGCAGAGCAATCCAGGACCCCCTGGAGTGCGTGGCTCCCAAGACAATGAACATGAGTGCGAGAAGAACAAGAAGAGACTTCTTGTGCCGAAAAGCTCCTTTTGTGACCAGGAGCCCGATGACCACGGATACCATGAGGACGAGATAGCCGCCCAGGGTGTTCGGTTCCCCCTCTTCCCCCTCGAAAGGCGCTGAAACACGGACGCCGGAAGGAATCTGAAAAATGCCGTAGAGGCATACGAGCAGACACACCAGCAGAATGAGAACCAGAAAACGCTCGATCTGCTCTCGTTTCTTGAGATGGTTCACGGCCATGAAGTAGATAATGAAGTACTCGACATATTTGAATACGAAGAAAAAGCCCGTTATTCCTTTTACGCGCCCCCACATGCAGCCGTTGAGCGTGGCCAGAGCGCAGGCCAGGAAATAGAAGGCTATCGGCTTGTTGAGCGCCGTTCGCAAGAACAGCCCCAGCTCTTTATCGATCGCTGTCCGGAGAAACCAGCTCAGACCGATGATGGCGATGAGGAAATCATCGAATCGAAGGGTGATCCCGCGGCCGCGCGCAGCAGCAATGGTCGAGCTCTCCGTTATGAATTGCGGCCCCAGCAGCATGGAAAAGATGAGGACATAAAGAGCAAACTCGCTGCTGATAAAACTGACTGCAAAAATGACAATGGCAAGCACGGCAGCGACGGCGATCCCCATGGACACGCTATTGGCAAGCACCGCAGCCAGCGCGGCCAGGAATAAGACCGTGATCGTGAAAGACACGGAGCGGGTATTGATCGAGACCTGATCGGTTCCTGTCATGACGATTCACACTGGATGCCCTTGCCCAGGGAGCGCGGGGACGCTCGGCGACGTGCTGTCTGATTCTCCCGGCATTTTTTGCAAGAAACAAACCAGTTCACCGGGGCGGGAGTACAGGAAATGCTGTTCTGCGGTATCAAGGAGAGCATCGAGGCGGGCCGGAACAGGGCGGGGGCGGCCTGCCAGACGGATACGATCACTGCCTGCAGGGAGCGCTCCGATCGACCCTGTCCGGATTCTCGCGCATTTTTTGCAATTCGTTATACTGCCGCTCGATATCGCGGGGGGCATACCCGGCATTGGTCTGCTCAACCATGCCATCGAAACAGCCGCGGACAAAAACAAGAGTAAACGCCGTTACGGAAGCCGCCAACAGGACGATGGCAATCCAGGACCGCGTTATTCCGCTGCCGTTCTTCTTCGCATGCCGTTTTTTTCTCCGGCTTGTCCGGGGCGGTTCATTATGGACATCGATGAATTCCGGCATCATTTCGGACCTGCCTATCACGGCTCCACGGGCCGCATATCACTCCCGCCCAAAACCTCATTTCTTCCCGGCGACAGGGAGCACCGCACCCTCCTGCTCCGTCTGATGCACGCCGGCGGCTTCCCGTTGCATGCGGATTGGACGCGCTTCCTTCCCTGCCATGGCCCCCTTTTCGTTCTGCGACGGGCTCTGGACGGCGATCCGCTGTGCATGGAGAACAGGCGCAGGGGGTTTCACATATCCCATCTGATAGAGGATCCCCGCGATGAGAAACAGAATCGCTGCGAGAAGAATGCCGGTTTTCCACAGCCGGGCCCCTCTTGCCGCGGGGGCGGGAAACGGGCCCGTGCTCTGCGCGGACGTTCCGTCCGTTTCCCCCGTCCCGCGCAGAATATGCCGAACGGTCTTGATGGATCGTCCCCTGTTGGCGATATCGCGGGAGATCTTTCTCACTTTGCCGTCATCGACTTGCCTGACAATATGGACAACCGTGCCGGCCGCGGCGCGGATTTTATCCAAGACCGTTTCCGGTTTCATCGGCGTCGAATCGTCGTAATAATATTTGTACTTGTAATCTGCGTAATCTGAGCTCAGATCAGCCCTCATGCCATTGAGGATGACGCCGATGACGTTGGCCTTGATGTTGTCCAGTTGCGCCTTTGCGCGCTTGAGAATTCCCCTCGGGATTTTGCCGACGCGGTAGACCATCACAACCGCATCGGCCTTGGCGGCGAGCAGCACCGCATCCGTGGCTGCCAGGAGGGGAGGTGCATCGATCAACACATAGTCGTATTCGGCACGGGCCTGTTGCATGAATGCGTCGAGGGCCTTGGAATAGACGATCTCCGCCGGATTGGGCGGGATCGTGCCGGAAGCGATGATATGGAGATTCTCGATCCCGGGGGTCGTCAGAATCTCGTCCATGCTCATCGTCCCGGTCATAATGTCCGAGATGGTGCGTGTAATCTTCCTCCACTCGAAATTCCCGAGCAGAACATCCGTGAGGCCGGGCGCATGATCAATTCCGAACATTCGAGAAATCATCGGCTTGCGCAGATCCCCCTCGATCAGAAGAACCCGGCTCCCACCCTGGGAGAGCGTGATGGCAAGATTGACGATCGATGTTGTCTTTCCCTCCTGGGGCGTGGAGCTCGTCACCACAATGGATTTCACGTCGCGCTCAAGACAGGCAAAGGCCAGGCTGGTCCTGATCGCCCGGTAGCTCTCCGCCAGTCTTGATTTCGGGGCAAAGTGCGAGACGAGCCGCGCACCGCGCTCGGCGACCTCCGGCTCCACATCCCCGGCGTACTTCTCCTTCAGCGTCTCCAGGATTTCCTGCTGACCGATATGAGGGACGAGGCCCAGGGTGTGGACACCCAGCAGGCTCTCGATCTCCTCGACGGCCCCCATAGAGGTATCGAAGGTCTCCGCCAGGAAAACGAGCAGAAGCCCCAGGATCAGGCCGATGAGGACCCCGGCCGTGGCAGTTTCCGTCGTTTTCGACCGGTTCGCGGGAGTGGCAGGCAGCAGGGCCGGTCTAATGATCTGAACGTCCTCCACCTTCTCGGCCTCCAGGATCAGGGCTTCCTGATGCCTTTTCTCCAGAAGGGTGTAGACCTCCGTATTGAGTTGAATCTGCCTGTCCAGGCGGGCAAGCTCCAGTCCCTTCTCCGGGAGCCTCCTGGCCTGGTCGCCCATCTGATCCACCCTTGCCTTGAGTGAACGAATGTCGTTTCCAAGGGTTTTTTCGTAATGGTCGAGTTGGGCGATCATGCTGGCAACGATCTCGCGTATCTGGTTCTTGAGTTCCACGACCTGCGGGTAATTCTCCGTGTAAATCATCAGCAGAGTGTCCCGCTCGACCATCAACTGCACCAGTTTGTCGTTAAGGCTCTTGTAGATGCCGGGGGCTTCTTCAAAAAAGAAGCTGGTCTTGGAAGCAAGGGGGTTCGACTCGGCCTTCGCCAGAACGCGTTTCACCTCTCCGATTTTCTGCAGGGCGAGCTCCGCCTTGTCGTAGCTGACCTGATACGAGTTCAATTGGCCAAGGATTGCCGAGGTCTGCGCATCGAGCGAAATCAGCTTGTTTTTCTCCTTGAACTCGCGCACGGCCTCTTCCGACGCCTTGAGCTTGTCGCGGGCGATCTTCAGTTGACTCTCGATGAAAGCCCGCGTATCCGCCGCTTTCCTGTTCACCTCCCGAAGCCGTTCTTCCCTGAGAACGTCCGCAATGGTATTGGCCAGTCGCTGGGACAGACGCGGATCGGATGATGCGACGCTGATATGGATGATGGCCATGGCAGGATCCGCTTCCGCCTCGACCTTGTTTTTGAGATCCGTGACGATCTCGAGGTATTTCTGGTTTGCCCTGATCTCTGCAGGTGAGAGGTTCCCGGGCAGCAGGCCAAGCCGTTGGGCCGCTTTTTCAAGCAGGGGAAAGCTCTTTGCCGTCTGGGCCTGTGCTTGGACCGTCTGGGCATAGCCGTCCGCCATGGGGTCGTTGAAAAGCCCCGCTCTGACGATGCGCTCCATTCTCACGCTGGCCGTCGCCTTGTAAATCGGGGCCGGCCGACTGATCAGGGCAAACACAAAGCTGAAGAGCCCCGTCAAGACCACCGTCAGGAGGATGAGATATTTTCGCTTCTTGACGACGCGCCAGTATTCGCGCAGGTTGAGATCGTATTGAGCCATATCAGTATTTCAGGAATCGCAGGTTCTGGGGGTCCCCGTAGGCGTCGCGGTACGACGCCGGCTTCAGCAGGTAATCGAGAAGCGGCAGGGTGTTCGTGATCCACTCGTTCACGTCGCCGATGAGGATCCGCGGCACCCAGACGATGTCGCCGTTTCTAAGCGCCACGTTCTGGGCGATGTCGCCCCTCTTCGTGATGTCGTCGTAGCTGGCCGACAGGATCTGGGGATCGCCCTTCCGT
>JAKQPV010000096.1:0-1785 GCA_029564515.1 Spirochaetota bacterium
CCGGAAGGAACGGCCGGATCACATCGTTGACCACGATCGTTCCGCTCGTGAGCAGGCAGGTGTCGGCTGACGACATGACAGCCGCGAGCAGGGCCGCGATGACAAGGGCGTTGAGCCCGCAGGGCAGAAGATGCATGACGAGCGCGGGAAATGCGTTCTCCGCCGGAATGTCGGGGACCAGAAACCGGGCGGATACCCCGATAAAGGCGATGGCGAACGCCAGGGGCACCATCATACATGCGACAGCGAGAGAAGCCCTGCGGGCGATCTCGGGCGTGCGGGCGCAGAGCAGCCGCGAATAGATGTCTGGGCCCACGATGAAGACCGAGCCCACGAAGAGGCAGAAGACCAGGAGATCGCGGAAGGTGAACACCGGCGAAACCGGGAAGGAGAAATGATCGGGCGGGAGCGCCGCCGCCATCGCGGATACGCCCCCGGTTGCCATGAAGATGGACACAAGGCATATGGATATACCGGCCAGAATGATGATGAACTGGAAGAAATCGGTCTTCAGAATAGAGTACTGGCCGCCGAGTGCGGTGTAGATCATGAACACCGCCCCCACTGTGAGCATGGTTGCCTGCGGGTCGACGAACGACCACAGTGAAGAGAGGATTTTCCCCGCGGCGATGATCTGCGCCGCAATGACGCCTATCCAGGCAAGCGATATGAGCATGGATGAAATGGTCTTGGCGAGATCGCTGCCGTACTGGATTTGGAGGATTTCGGGCAGGGTGTAGACCCCATAAGACCTCACCTTTTTCGACAGGCAGAAGGAGAGGATCAGAAGCCCCATTGCGGCCACCAGCATCCACCAGGCGCCCACGAGCCCTTTGGAAAATCCCAGTCCTGCAATGCCCAGCGTGCTGGACCCTCCTACGATAGTTGCCATGAGGGATCCGGTGATCAGCCATGTGCCGCCCGCCCTGTCTCCGACGTAGAAGCCGGCAAGCGTCTTGATGCGACCGCTACTCAACAGGCCGACGGCAAGCATTCCCAGCAGATAGGCGGCGATGATGGCGGTATTGATCATGAACGCCCTGCCGGAAGCGATGTGATCGAGCAGACGGATACTCCCCTGCGAGGGATCGGGTCCCTGTCGAAGGCGGCCTCTCCACTGATGGGTATTGTCTCCGAGATGCTGCCGGGGCGTCCGTTCATGGCCTCAAGGATAGGCGAAAGATGTCAGAAATGCAACTCCTTACCCGAAAAGAGCGCATACGGCATGAAAACACTCTTACGGTCTGCATGCGAAACAGTGACGAGACTGCCCTTTCCTGTTTCCCGTCACCGGCGCAGAAATCCGATGCATGTGATGCATGAATGCATTACCTGCAGAAATACCTGATCATGGAGGATGAATGATTAAAATCAATATATTGAAGCTTTATCCATAAGCAGCTGGGCCGGTGATGCGGGCGTGCATCCGGAGCAGCTAAAGGAAATAGCTCTTTAATTTCCGATAGATCAAGTTTCATTCTCAAGAGAATGATGCAGAAATGCATTGGGGAGATGCCGCTTTCCCCGGGTTCCATTGTGTGCGGGTCCGTGCGGGTTGCTTTTAAGCACTTGATATCCGATGGAGTATCATTAACTATTCACGTATGTTTCCGAAATGGCACCAGTCTTGTACGAAGATCGACATCAGCGAAGGAGCGGATGTGAAGGCGGCTCGCACGATCATGCTTTCTCCATCTTGCCGGAGAAACCCATAAGAAGGGAGGAGACCCATGAGTAAATTGATGAACGCGAGGGAGTATGAGGAGAGTTTGAGGAAGTTGGGGA
>JAKQPV010000111.1:0-1786 GCA_029564515.1 Spirochaetota bacterium
CCGCCGGCAGGCGGCATCGACGCGGGAAGATCCGTATTTTCCCGCCAGGGTGATGAGTCCGTGAACGTAGCGCTCCCGGGCCACGGCGGGGTCGGAAAGCACGAGGCTGGAAAGCTCGTACACCGCCTCGCCTATGACGCGAGCACGCTTGAGGAGATTCTCACGCGTATAGTCAAGATACGCTCGGGCCCTCGCCCCAAGATGATTGGGGTTGTCGATATTCTCCCGCGGTTTCTTCGCCCGCTGGTGCTCGGCGATGAGCTCATGATCGAAAAATACGCGGATTTTACGGGTATTTGCGGCCACAAGGACCTCCTTGCCGATATACCGTTCGGGGACGCTGTAGCGTGACAGATCGAAGTGGATGCGCCCGCTTTCTCTTACCGTGGCCTTCGCCCATACGAACGGATCGAACCTGTCTGCGGGAAGCGGAAGGAGCGATGGGAACTCGCTTTCGAAAAGCTCAAGGGGCGTTGCTCCCATCTCCCTGAGGATGCGCACATTCGCAATGTCGCGCTCCCACTCGCGAAGAGCGGGGATGATATCGTCCGCAAAGGGAATCTCACGCCCCTTGTGGCGCTCCCTCATGCGGAAGGCCGCGTAGAAGTTTCGTTTCACGTATTTGATGTCGTTCTCCACGCCGCCCTTGTGCCGGGGATGATAGGGCAGGCAGGGATCGATCAAAAATCCGTAGTGCATTGCAAGGTCATGAAAGCCGCGATTAACCACCGGATCGGTGAACGACGCCTTCACCACCGCCGCCTTGAGATTGTCCGGTACCACCCGCACCGGCACGCCTCCAAAATGTTCAAAGGCACGGATGTTGCATTCCCAGAACGTCTCCTGTTTCTGGTCGTACACTATGTCCCTGTAGGCCAGGGCCGAGTACCTGAGCCTTGCTGAAAACACATAGGCGACGCGGTTGCGCTTTTCCCGAGGATCGTACACCACGCCTAATCTGCCGAAATCGACTTCCATGACCGACATTTCGCGCTGCCGTTGCACGATCGCCCTTGGTATACCGGGCTCAATCCTCGTCTGCACATAGCGCCTAAGCGTACTCTCGCTTACCGTGGTCCTGCCCTTAAGCAGTTGATGCATTACGATATATGATACGTCGCTCTTATGATACTCGACCAGCTCGTCATGAAACGTATCCAGCACATGGGACGTAGTTTTTGTCTCGCCGTAGTAGGTGTCGTGCAATTGCTTCTCAGTAGGCAACGGCTCATCCTTCTTGATCCAGTCGTTTTGCAGCGCGATGTTCTTAAGCTTCCGAATGACCCCTCGGTGGGTCCCGGTCTCTCGATTAATTTGCTTGATGGTGTGACCGGCCTTAAGCCTCTTAAGTATATCCTGCAGTTCCATAATCGTTTTCTCCCGTGCCATGCTTCCTCCGAATCTATAAGGTGTTTTCGGAGGTATACAACACATCGGGAGGGGGTCACTTTCAATGCCGTTTAGGGGGTCGTTTTGTGTGACGGCAAGGGGGTCGTTTTCCCTGCCGTTTGGGGGGTCACTTTGAATGACGCCGGGGGGTCAGAATGGGTGACGGTTTACACTGAGATCTATTCCGGAACCCGTGGCGCCGAAGGGGCTGGAGCCGGTGGAATTGACGAAGTACCAGTGGAGGAACATGCCGTCCCACACCGCTGGCGCCGCCAGGAACACCGGGCGCCCTATCGTCCGGAGGCCGTTGATCCACCTGGCCGCGCTGCGCATGACCTCTTCCGCAGCCGGGGCCTCTCGGAGGAGCCTCGCGCGGTCGAGGCCGGACACCTCCAGC
>JAKQPV010000113.1:0-6410 GCA_029564515.1 Spirochaetota bacterium
GAACCTCTCCGCTTTCATGTGGTGTTTCGTTATCTCTATGCAGATCTTTTTACATCTGTTATCACCGCGCAGCCGGTTAAGGAATCTCTGCACCACGTCGATGCCGCGCCTCTCGTGGTCGATGTGCCGGGGCAGTTCGTCCGTCGGCGTCTCGATCTTCCCGATATCGTGCAGGAACGCGGACAGGCGCGTGTATTTGCAGTGTGTCTTCCCCGCCACGAACTTGAGGACGTTGACAGCGTGGTTGAATGTCGAGCCCTCCGGGTGGTATTCCGGCGGTCCGGCTATCACGTCGACCATCCGGTAGACCTCGTCGAACGTCTCCCGGCCGACACCGCTATTGACGAGGCAGAGGAAGAATCTCTCAGGGTATTTCTCGCCCATGGCCTTCATCATCTCATTGTAGATGCGCTCGGGAGGCAGGTGC
Source organism: Spirochaetota bacterium (assembly GCA_029564515.1). Classification (GTDB taxonomy): domain Bacteria; phylum Spirochaetota; class UBA4802; order UBA4802; family UBA5550; genus RBG-16-49-21. Next base: position 428 of record JAKQPV010000113.1, read on the forward strand.
TTCAGTTCATCATCCATTGTCCTTATAAGGTCCATTGTCTCGAGGGCGATAACGAATCCCCTGCAGGCGAACCTGAAGGCACGGAAGACCCGCAAGGGATCCTCGACAAAGGCCCCGGATACGTGCCGGAGGATCCCGCGGGACAGGTCTCTTCGCCCGCCGAACGGGTCGATGAGCTCCTGTGTGGCAAGGTTGTAGGCCATGGCGTTGATCGTAAAGTCACGCCTCTTCAAGTCCTCCCGGACATCGTCTATTACCTTGAAGGCAAATCCACTGTAGCCATTTCCGGTCTTTTTCTCCTTGCGCGGCAGGGCGGCCTCGATCTTGCCGAGGACCCTGTGGTGCATGACGAACACGGGAATGGCCGTCCTCGGGTCAACATACTTGAATCCGAGCTCGAGAAGCCTCTTCGGGGGAAGGATTGCCAAAAGGTCGATGTCTTCCGGGGCCGACCCGAAAATGATGTCCCTGACGCTGCCGCCGACGACGTAGACCTTATCCAGGTCTCCCTGGAAGATGTCCCTGAGTATCTGTTTCTGTAATTCGATATCCGGCACGGTATCTCCTCTTAAGCTGTTAAATAGCATGGACGGGGCGGTCTTTTCAAAAGCCCGGTCTTAAATTATAGAACAACCAAAATGACAACAGCGTGTCAATCAACCAGCCAGGAACGGATGGCGCCGCATGATAGAGGGCGTCATGGAGAAGGTGGCCCCGGATTGGCGGTGCAGAACGCGGAGAAGTACACTTCGGGGGCGAACTGTTGGAAGAGTTCGATAAGTTCTTCACGGCTATGTTTGGAATAACCCTTGAATGAGAGTTGCAGAATCTTGTCCAATGGCGTCTCTCCATTAGCATCCTGCGCCCCCGGGTCAGCGCCCCTCTCCAGCAAGAGCCGGGCGATGGCGGTATGTCTATTCAGGCACGCCCAGTGGAGGGGGGTGCAGCAGTCGTTATTTCTTGCATTCACATCCGCGCCGGCATCGAGGAGGAGGCGGGCGATAGCGATATAACCCCATGCACATGCCCAGTCGAGGGAAGTGATATTGTTGGTCCACCGCGCGTTCGGATCGGCGCCGTGCTCGATCAGGAGGCGGACAATTGCGGTTTTGCCGGTTCGTGATGCCTCGTGGAGCGCGGTCATGCCAAGCTCATCCTGTGCGTTCGGATCGGCGCCCGCCTTGAGGCAACGCTTGACATTTTTGAGGTCGTTGTCTTTTATCGCCGTGAAAAGGTCTTGGATTGGCATTGTATTACCGTGTTCTACCCGGGGCGGTTTGTTTCCGGTCCCGAAAGGTCCGGATCTGTTTCGGGGGACGGGTTCTGTGCTTGAGGGACATCCTGGCTACTGGACTGAGTTCCAGCTTCAAGCTCCGATATCATTTCTTCGGCTTGCTTGCGCAATTCAGCAGTATTAACTGACCCCATCCACCCGAAAAGATTTTCGGCATCTTTTTTAATGCCAAGTAAGTCGCGAATATTCCCTTCATTCCACTTGCTCGGCGGTGAGAGCGGAGATATCTTGATCTCTCCATTGTTGAACTTTCTTGCAATAACTTTAGGATTATCGAACGAATTGTTCAGAATACGAGCCGTGTCAGCAATTTCCAGAGCCCGGGGAAGCAATGCCTTGCTTCTTTCATACCGTGCGATAATCTTATCGATTGGGACGTCATGTCCGCCTTCGAGCACCCGGTTTCGAACGCGGGTAACATTAATACGAGAGTCGTGCGTAAGGACAAATTCAAGATGCACGTGATACCCAAGGGATTTGGCTTTTTGCATGAGGTCAAGTTTGGCCGTCGATGACATGACGGTCTCCATGGCAAAAGAGATGCCGCCCGTCAATGCTTGCTCACGTCGTCGCTCCGCTTCTTTAGCAGCGGCATAAGCGTCCAGTCCTTTTTCAAGGGCTATCTCGTCTGCATTTATATACAGGTCGGGATATGCCCCGCATACTTGTTTAACATCTTCCGTATTGCTGCTTTTCCCTGAGCCGTTCGGGCCGGCAAAGATCATCAGAACCGGACGAGGCGTTTTATCTTCCATTTAATGGTCCTTTCGACATGTTTTCATTTTCTTCTTCGTTAGTATCGCACTGGCCCAGCGCTTTCAAAATCTCCGGGTCGGTATTATAACGGTCCCTTCCCTTCAGAATCTCGTCGGCCTCTGCCTCAGATATGTATTCCTTATGCCCATCCGGATAGAGGTAGAATAAACCAAAACCATCCCCGTGGAAGGAAGGCCGTCCAGCCGCATGGGTTCTTGCGATCGCTTTCTTCACGGCCTTGGCAAAGATCCTTTCCGCCAGGTCCGCGTTCTGCATCCATTCCCATATATCCACCTTCTTCTTGCCCGACATTTTGTCCTCCATATCTTCTTCGTACTCCGTGTACGCCCCTATAATCTTTAATAGCGTCTCGCGCATGTTGCTGTCCTTCCTCGTGCAAACGAGCTTAAAACGCTTGTAAAGATCTGCCGGAACTTTCAGTTGTATATTGCGAATTTCCACAGGTTGCGCCTTATTTTCTTTTATTTCTTTCATGGTTTCCTCCGTATATCGTTAATATCATATAATATACATATATCATCTTCTGAGGAATGTCAAGAATAGGGGAATAAAGTCCTGGGGTTTACACAACAGGCGTCATCTGCTCGCTCCAGGTGATGGCGACTGAGCCGTACAGAAAGCTTCGAAGTAGGCCGCGGGAGCGAGTTCTTGGAAGAGAGCGAGCAAAGCCTCACGGGCCTCCGTATATTCATTCGCCAATTCATTCGTCAAAATCATGTCCATCGGGGCGGCTCCATTATCGTCCCGCGCGTTCGGATCGGCGCCATTTTCCAAAAGCATGCGGGCAAGACCGAGACTATAATATTTGCACGCCCAGTGGAGGGGGGTGAAACCCCACTTGTTCTTCGCGTTCACGTCGGCGCCGTATTCGATCAGGAGGAGGGAGAGATCGAATTTTTCACACTCGCACGACCGGTGGAGTAGCGTCTCGCCAGCGTTATCTTTTACGTTCACATCCGCTCCAACCGTCAGTAGGAGAATGACGGTGTCGGTACGGCCGTTGCTGAACGCCCAGTGGAGGGGGGTTTCGCCGGCGTCATTCTTCGCGTTCACGTCGGCGCCGCGGGAGAGGAGGAGCTTTACAAGATCTTCCCTGCCAAACCAGCATACATAGTGGAGCGGTGTCCAGCCGGTGATACCCCGGGCGTTGGGATCGCCGCCAGCGTCAAGGGAGCATTTCACAGCCTCGAAATCGAGGCTTCTTACGGCATCGCCAAGATCATTAGCCGAGGGATGTTCTGCCATATTCATGGTCCTTTTCATACTCAACAAGAGGAAGCCGGCCCATCAACCGATACCGGGAGACACATCCGCCGTGCAGAACGCGGAGAAGTACAGCTCCGGCCTGTTCTCCTGGAACCAGTCGAGAATAGGACCTTTATTGTCAAGAGCCAAGGTAATTCCCCACCCCCGGGGCCGCGGTAATTCCCCACTTTTGCCAGAGATGGTAGTCTGTTATTGCCGGGTTTTAGGGCTCAACTTTTTCCTGTAGGATTCACCTCCGTCGATTATAATGTGATGCGCATGGTGACTTAACCGGTCCAGCGCCGAGTTTGCCATCACCGGATCAGGGAACAGCGCAACCCAATCCTGCGGTGGTCTGTTGCTCGTGATGATGGTGGATGATCTCAAATGGCGCTCTGCAACTATCTCGTATACGTCCTCTGCCTGGATGGGGGTCAGGGCCGTCAGCCCGAAGTCGTCGATGATGAGCAGATCAGGATAGAGATACTTCTTGATCTGTTTTTCCCACGACTGGTCCGCCCGTGAGGCATAGAGGTGCCGGAACATCCTGGCCGCCTTCACGAAGAGAACACTGAACCCCCTTCGGCATGCCTCATGTCCCAAAGCCTGGGCAAGATGGGTCTTTCCCACCCCGGCAGACCCGCAGATAAGGACATGCTCCCTTTTCTCCACAAAGAGGCAGGTTGCGAGGTCAGTGACCACCCCTCTTTTGATCTTGTGATTGAAGGAGAAGTCGAACCCCTCCAGGGTTTTCTGTTCCTCAAATGATGCCTTCTGTATCCTGACGGCGAGTTTCCTTGTCTCCCTGCGCTCTATCTCATCCTGTACGATAAGGGCAAGGAAGGCCATGTGGGAGAGCTCATCCTTCTGCGCCTGGGCGATGCGAAGCTCAAGGGTCTCCATGAACCCTCCGAGCTTTAATGTACGCAGCTGGCCTGTCAGATGATGATCAATCATGGCGCACCTCCCTGGCGAAGTACGCCGGCTCCCGGAGGAACCTCTGCCCCAGATCGGAGAGCGGTGCTGTCCGGTGTTCGACGGTCTGCATAATACCCTTTTCCAGCATTGTTTTAATGCTCCTGTACCGGGTGTTGCCGTAGCTCAGGGCCCGTTCGGCAACTCTCTCAATGTCGCCGGAGTTCTTCTCGGCAAGGCGCAGTATGGCCTGGGCCTTCCTCAGGTTCCTTGTGGCGTTCTCTTTCAGGATCGCTGTTACGAGGGCCTCCGTAGCAGGGCCGAACTCGGATGCCTTCTTCCTGCACCATGCTGGTGTCGCCATGAGGAAGGCGAGCTTGTCCGGCGGGTAATCGCTTCGGTCCGTCACCCACTGTCCCGGCCCGTGGGCCCGTGGATGGACCTTGACCCGCTCGTGGTCGAGAAAGACCTCCACTGTTTTTGCGGTCCCCTTTACCCATACCTTTTTGCCTATGCAGCGCGTTGGCAGCGAGTAATAGGATTTGTCGAAGACGATACGATGATCCGGATGAACAGTACACTCCTTCCATAGGGGATACTCGAAGGGGGTCTCCGGAAGGGGGATGAGAAGATGCTTCTCCTCCCTCAAGAAGGACTCGTAGGGTTTTTTCTTTGTCGTACCGTGGATCTCAATGCCGATTTCCTCCCTGCACCAGTAAAGGGCGCGGTCGTTGGCCTCGGTGATATCCCCGAAGGTTCTGCCGGCGAGGAGGTGCTTCCTGACCGTGGGCACCGCCCGTTCCACCTTGCCCTTGTGCTCCGGGGCTCTTACCCTGGCGGGATCAGCAACGAATCCGTAGTGGCGCTCCATGTCGGCGTACGCTCTGTTTATGGTGGGGTCGTATATGTCAGCCTTCACCACGCCCGACTTCAGGTTGTCGAGGATTATCCTTTTGGGTACGCCGCCGAAGAAGGCGAAGGCCCGCTCGTGGCAGTCGAGCCAGGTACCCGTGTCCTGGCGGAAGACGAACCGGACGAACTTGTGGCGGCTTGCGGAGAGGGTCATGATGAAGGCCCATGCCCTGCGGTTTTTTTGCACCTCTGGATCATGCATGAGGCCGGCGTAGCCGAAGTCGACCTGGGCCTCCTCGCCCGCGGGGGTCTCCATGCGGACCGTCACAGAGGGTCTCCCGAAGGAGAACTCCCTCCTGAGGTAGCGCTTTATGGTGGTATAGCCAACCTCTATTCCATAAGTTTCTTTCAGTAGCCGCCACACCTGCTTACCAGTCATGTTTCTGTCATCGAGCCATCGTTTGATATCATCGCGGTGACGGACAAGAAGATCCGTGGCCGGTGTGTCGTAGGCGGAACCTTGAGAGTCCATGATGCCCCTGACCCTGGCAGCGATATCATGTTCATCGGGAGGAGGCCCTTCCCGTTCGATGCCGGCACGGCGTGCAATGCCAAGGTACTTGCGTATGGTCTTCCTGTCGAGGCCGAGAGACCGGCTGATATGCTGGATCTTCATTCCCTTGCACCACTGGTAAATAGTCTCTGTCACTTCATTCATCGGTATATCCCTCCTTGCCATGATCCCTCCATTCCAAAGTTCATATCTCTTAGGAATGGCAGGATGACGTGTTTTTATCTACCTCTTCATGACAAAAAGTGGGGAATTACCTTGGCCCTGCTACTGGGGAATTACCTTGGCCCCAGGGGCCCTAAAGTGGGGATATACCATGGCCCTCGACA
>JAKQPV010000150.1:0-4912 GCA_029564515.1 Spirochaetota bacterium
CAATCCCCCTCAAGCATGGCGCGCAGGATTAAAAGCTGTTCGGCTGAGGGAGTGTCCCTGGGCAGGCGCAGCGGGCGACCTATTCGTCCTCGTCCATGCCCTCTTCCGAGAACTCGAGAAACTGAATCGTGATCTTGCTCTTTTGGGCGTAGCGTTTATGCTCGAAATCGAAGCTGATATCCTCCACGCTCAGACTGAACTCCGACCTGCCATCATTGGCGTTGATGAACTCCCAGATGAAAACGGCGTCGGACAGGATCCTGCCGTCGGCCGAGCGGGCCCGGTTGATCAGGGATTTTTTCACCCACTCCCCGTCGCGGATCAGCAGATCGCGCTCGTACTGGTTCTCGAAATCCTCCGGCCGGTAATAGCTCGGGTCGTACTGCACGGGCGAGGTACCGCCCTGCGCCAGGATTTCCGGATCAAATCCTTCGCCGTTATTGGCTTCTGCCTTGAGCTTTGCGACGTACCAGCGGACCACCTCATCGGGGGGCGCCGGAGTCACCAGAACCTTGAGCTCCCGGTTGGCGAGCCCGCTCATTTCGGAGGTGGTCTCGTCGAAGAGCTGCTTGTCCTGTGCCAGAATCACGGCATCAACAGTGGCATCGGGGAAGAGCGGCACCGCCTTCATTGTTCGCGGCGCCTGTGCGTAGACGCTGCATGTCCATACCCCCAGCAAAGTGAGAACCATCGCAAGAGAACGCTTCATCTTTTATTCCTTTAGTTTTTCGTGATTGAATCGGTAAGAGAACTGGCGCGGAGAGAAGCGCAGCGCCGGGAACGGCTAAGTGCGCTTCCTCTCTGCAGCGAGCTGGTGGAGCAAGAGCGCTCCCATTAACAGCAATAATGGGGCCGAAAGTGCGCCGGGGAACCAGCGCGCAAAGAGCATCGCGGCCGTCAGATGATAAAATCCGTTCAGCACCTCGGCGCAGGCTGCAATCCACGCCGCTGACACAGCCCAGTGGCGCTTCTTCTCATAAAAGGGAACCACAGCCAGAATGGCCGCGATGATGACGATATTCATGATCGCAAAGATTTCAGCCCTCATCTCAAGCTGCGCAATGCTCGAGATGATGGCGGGAAGCGCCATATCGGCTTTTACAGAAAAGTCGTAAAGATGAAAATAGATCTCCTCCATGCTGTGGAGTGCCTGCGCCAGGCCGAGAAGAAGAAGATATTTGCCGGGTTTTGTGATTTGACCTCCGGAATTTGGCAGCCGTAAAACAGTCCTCAAGCGGCAGCGATCTCGATTCTGGCCAGGGACATGATCTTCATGCGGTCAGATATATTCATCCCCAACCTTTTACACAGTGGATATTTCCGCTTGTGCTTGGCAAACATGGTCATGTTTTCAAGAACCTTGATCCCGGGCTGCCATTTCTCGATCTCATAAATGTCATCAATACCCCATTTCGCCTTGGCCTGGCTCATTCCGCCCTCTTCCAGCACCTTCTTGTTGGTAATTTCCACTCCCTTGATCGAGCTGTAATCAAAGGCCATTACCGCCCTCCCGAATTCTGCACCCAGGTTGCGCATGAGACGTTTGACATCCGCTTCATCGAAATAATAGATGACGCCGCCCATGAAGATAAGGAGCTCTTTTCTTGCCGCAACTTTTTCATACCATTGCTCAGAGAGCGCAGAATCGCCGATGAAGGTCCTGTTCTCCGCTTCAGCGAGAAGTTTTTTGCGCAGCTCGATCACCTCGGGAAAATCGATTTCATACCAGTGGGCCTGACCGTTGTTTACTCTGTCGAAGGTGGTATCCAGCCCGCAGCCCAGATTCACGATTGTGGCCGCGGGGTATTGCGCCAGATGCTCAGCGATCTTTTCATCGAAGTAGATGCTGCGAGCGATCCAGGCCGCCCGGGAGAGAGGGTTGACGCTTTTTTCGAATTTGCTGAAATCGTAATCCAGTTTCCTGATGATCTCCTCCGCTTTCCGATCGACCAGCAGCGGCTTATGCTTTTGATTTTCAACAAATCTACCCCACAGCGGCAGCAGCAGGGTCTCCTGCACTTTTTCCAGATGGATTTTTTCCGGGCTCATGGCGTTTTTCCCTCTATCTCAAAGTTACCCAATCTTCCAACACCCCCATACCGCTGATGATGGCCTCGCCAGCGCAGGTGAGCGGGTGGGCATCGCGCTCGGCCCGGCTGATGATGACATCGCTGCGCTCGGCCAGTCCGCGCGCCTGATAGCGCTGAAATAGCCCGTCGGTCATGACGTCAAAGTAAGAGATCAGCCTGCGTTGATAGGGCGTAATGAAGGCGGTCGCGATATCGGAATAGGTGCGCCCGCTGAAATGTGTGCCAAGCAGTTCACCAGCCAGGACCCTGCGGCCCTCCGCCAGGGTTGAATCGGCTAGCAGAAGATGAAATATCCCGAACTGGAAATCGGGATACTCATCCGAGCGGATCCAGATCTGGGTGCCGAGGAACTCTTCGAACCGCCAGACCACGGTGCCGTTGACCGGGGCGTAAATACGCGCGCTCTCCCAGCCGGCGGAGCCATCCAGCCAGAAGTAGTGCTTCATACTGCGGCAATCCTCTTCATCGTCGGAATAATCGTGGCCGACCGCACTCCGGAAGCGCGAGATTTTGTAGACCCGTTCGAAATCGATATAGTTGACGTCGACGAAACGGGGGATGCCCCAGCCATCCAGGTCCCAGTGGCAGTTCATGACCGCCCAGTTTTCGAGACCGCCCCCGCTGGTGAAGAGCCCATTGCTGCAGGTGAGCGGATCGGCATCGCGCTCCTCCCGGCTGATGATGAATTCGGTTGCGTTCCCGATACCGCATTTGCCATATATTTGCAGGAGGGAATCGGTCAGGACATCGAACCAGGAGATCAGCCGCCGGCCCCGGGTGCTGTTGACGCTGACCGCAATCGCGGAGGGGGTTTGACGCTGCACATAGCTGCCGACGCTCTCGCCTGCCCGCACAGCGCTGCCGGCCATCAGGGGCTCGAGCGGGCTGAGGTTGAAGAGATGGAACTCGAAATCGGGATACTCCTGCGCCTGGATGACCATTTCCAGAACAGGCTGGTTTTGGACAATCCGGACGATTTTTCCGTTCACGGGAGAAAAAACGGGCAGGCTCGACCATTCGAGGTCGGAGCGGGGCTCGAAATAGTGCAGCATGCTGCGGCAGTGTTCAAAATCATCCGAGTAATCCCCGCCGGCGGCGGAACGGAATCGGGAGATCCGCGCTATCCGCCCCGCATCGATGTAATTGACCCGGACGAAGCGGGGGACAGGATTTATGTCCAGATCATAACCCGATGGTGCGGCAGGATTTGTATCCTCCCTGCAGGCCATGCCGGCCGCCGCCAGCATCAGCAAAATCGCAGGCCAAAGAGATCGTCCATTCCATTTTATCATTGGGGCCGCTCTCCTCTACTGGAACTCTTCCAGCGCTACAGGACGCTGCTCAGTCAGGCGCCAGACAGGATACCGGTTCTTGTCCTGATCATAATAGGGCGAGCGCTGATAGAAAAAGGCGAGCCGCGCGCGCGGATTGGCGGCGAAGAGCGTGTCAGTTTGCAGCTTGTGGACAAAGGCATCAGCCAGCTCTTTATCCTCCGCCATCATTTTTTGCGCCAGGGGCTCCATGACATAGGATTCAAAGTATTCCCGGTCTTCAAAGATGGTATTCATCAATCCCCATGCCACCAGAGCGTCCGGAGCCTGCGGCTCCAAAAGATGCATGATCAGCTTGCCGCGGGGATTACCCATGGGCACATAGATGGTGCCCGGGGGGAAAAAGCACTTTTCGGTCACTGCAACCGTCTGGTAAAGGGGCAGTGAGCGGCCTTCGTTCGATCGCGGCTGGAATTTGACATCCTTGAAGCGGTACCCTTCAAACAGCCCCTCGCATTCCCGGGTGAGGCGATACATTTTGATACCGTGCGCGCGCAGGACATCGATGACGGCGTGCCAGCCTGATGGTATCAGATAGGCGTAAGGAGGAGCCACCTCCGCCGTCGCTTCGATCTCGTCAAAAAAGACCACCGGCGTGGAGAGTTTTTCCGGGGTATAGACCGGATATTCGCGTCCGGAGACCGGCCCGGTTTTTCTTTCCACACGATAGCCCTGGAAAAGAACTGTGTCCCCCCGGTCGAAGCGGGTCTTGAACTGCAGGGGCACTGTCAACTCCCCGGCGGGGTAAGCCCCCCACGCTGAAACACGCTGCTCCTCCTCCGCGATGGCCTGAAGAAAGGCGTCCGGATCTTTCAGGATCTCCCGCAATCCGATCAGGATAAAATCGAGAGTGGCTTGCACACGCAGCGCATAGGGCTTTAAAGAGTGGGTTTCAATGAGAAATCCCGCCCGGTTGCACACCGTGGCGTAGGCATTGGAGAGCATGGGCCGCCAGACGCCGATGACAAAACCTTTTTCAGGATGATCATAATCGAGCGGATCGGCATAGGGGCCGATGAGCAGGTTCTGCGCCGCGCATCTCGCCTTGACACCGGGCAGAAAGGTCTCCCGCGTCCATCTGGCGACAGCCCCGCCGAACGGCTCATGTTCGTTGATATTCCAGGTGAGGAGATACTGATAATCCATGCCGTCGGTGGTGTGGCAGTCATAGAAGAGGTGCGGCATCCAGCGATGGTACATTTGCAGCCAATGACGCATTTCCGGCGCATCGGCTTTCATAAAATCGCGGTTAAGATTGAGGCGCGTCGCGGTGGCCCGCCAGCCCATCTCCTGCGGGCCGTTCTGATTGATGCGATTGTAGGGCGAGAATCGTTCATGTCCATCCACGTTAAAGATCGGGATGATCAGAAAAATGAAATTATCGAACAGGTCGCGATGCTTTTTGTGGATCAGCAAGTCACGCGCCAGCAGCATCACCGCGTCCTTGCCCTCGCTCTCGCCGCTGTGAATGGCGCCCTGAATAAGGACGAC
>JAKQPV010000001.1:0-262583 GCA_029564515.1 Spirochaetota bacterium
TGCCATTGTCAAACCTCCCTACGCTTCCATTACTAAAACGGCCTGGTGCTGGCCGGCGCCGCCGGTTGCAGCCTGAGCCACGGCCTTTTTCGCGCCCTTGACCTGGCGCTCGCCCGCCTGGCCTGATAGCTGGTAGTAACACTCGATGGCGCGGGCCGCGCCGCCAAGCAGCAGCGGGTTGCCGTTGAGCTGTCCGCCGGACAGGTTCACGTTGTACTTATCCATGCCGCCCTCATCGATCCATTTTCCGCCCTTGCCTTCTTCCGCAATGCCGACGCCTTCGGCCCACATCGGAAGCTGGTGCGCCGCATGGTCGCTGAGCTCGAAGACCTGTATATCTTTTTTCGGATCCTTGATGCCGGCCTTTTCATAGGCACGTTGCGCCGCATTCTTGAGCGAGAAATTCCCCGAGAGGTCCCTGTCGCCGAGGAAATACCGGTCGATACAACTGCCGTAGCCGGTGATCCAGACCGGTTTTTTCGTGAATTCCCTGGCACGTTCCTCGCAGCAGAGAATCATGGCGTACGCCCAGTCGGTTACCGGGTACACGTAGAGCTCCCGCAGCGGGTCCAGGTACATTGGCGAATTTAAAACTTCTTTTTCATCGACGAGCTTGTTCTCACGCGCATAGGGGTTCATCTTCGCGTTCTTCCGGGAGCGAACCACTATCTTCGCGAGGTGATTGTCCGTAACGCCCGATTTTTCCATGTATGCCCGGGCCTGGAGCGCGTCCACGTTCTGGAAATCCATGCCGAGAGGCCTGCAATAAAATGGATCATAGGCCAGGTTCGTTGCCATTCTGCGGCTCTCTCCCTGCGATTCCTTGCAGTGGCCCATGAAGAGTATCACGTCGTCATGGCCGCTGAGTATGCTGGCCATCGCGTAGCCGAGGCCATTGATGCTCTCCTGCGCCATTTTTTCTTCCCCGCGGAAGTGTGCGCCCGTCACGTCCGTCACACCGTTGTCGGATATGGTCCGCGCGTCGAACACGTCATCCGAGCAGGTGATGATATTCCTGATGCCCTTATCAAGATCAAAGGTCACCTTGGTCTGTTCCATGACCGGCTCCAGGCACTCGAGCAGCATGTTCTGGAAACGCATATGGTCATACGCCGGCTCATTTTTAATCTGCGCAACTCCACAGATCGCAATTCTTTTACCCATTACCCATCCTCCTGTACATTCTGAAAAGATAAAGGATCACCATAAGCCTCCTCAATTATTATACCGGTCTGCTTTTATCCACACCCAGCCGGCGCGGTATCAGCAGCCCCCATTCCCTGCAATCACACGTAGCAGTTCCAGAAAGAGCCCTGCTTTATGGCCCGGATTATCGAATCCTTGTCGCGCTTTGCGTCGAGCTCAACCCAGGCCCGCCCGATGCCGACAAGCGTATGTGAATCGTCGGACGCGATCTTGGGATACTTGATGTTCAGCGACTCGAACACCGTGTCCCGGAACCCCTTTGTCGTAATCTCCACCGCGTCAAGGGGATACATCTTTTCAAGCTCGGCCATTCGCTCCAGCACCTGATCCGGCGTCATGTCATACTCACCGATGTGGTTGAAGATATGGAGAGTTTCCGCATCACCCTCGATCTTCCCGACGTGAATGTATCCCCGGACGAAAGCCGTTATCTCTATGCCGTGAAAGATAATCATGTCCGTTTGGACCTGATCGTACATCTCGCGATAATTCGGCTTTAAAAGATAATCGTGGTCAGTGAACGCTACAAAGTCATACCCTCTCGATTCGTATGCATCCGCCACCGCCTGCGGCGTCAGCTTGCCGTCGGAACAGGTGGTGTGCGTATGGAGACATCCTTTTATAAGCATTTGACCAGCCGTGTGAAAATGAACAATTATTGTGCTTTTATCATTAATCAGCTTTTTGATTGAACGATCAACCAACTCGCTGTCTTTACAATAAGCCGTTCCAGGCCATTTCCTTTGATATGTCCCGGGAAACCGGGGCAAACGCCTGTATTGTGAATATTAAATTTTAGTCCAACTTTTGAATTGGTCAACCAACCAATTATTTATTAATTAGTTTCCACTGCAATTATTGTCAATAAAAAAAGATTAATTTTTTAGGAAAAAATTATGACATAATCCGGCTGCCTGATTACTCTTCTTTGAGGGCTTTTACCATATCCTTGCCCATCTCGTTGAGAATATATTCCCTGAATGATGTCAGGGTCCAGGAGCTTGTCATTTCATAAGAGCGCTCGGGCCGCTCGTTTTTTATTGTCATGATGGTAGAGCCGTTCACCGTTGAAACGAGCCGCGCCTGTACCTGGAAGGTGAAAAACCTCATCTTTTTTTTCTTCTTAACCGGCTCGGTTTCCTTGGTTACGGGGTTCTTGACGTATTCGACATAGTCGACCACTCTTACCTCTTCGGAGTTTCTGGTCACCGTACCCATGAAAAGCGCCTGCGCGCCGGATAGCCTGCCTATCTCCTCGGAATTTTCAACTATCCCCGACTGGGAGCGCTCGATCTCCTTTAAAATCGCGTTGAGCTTCGAGCGCTCAACCACGTTTTTACCGACTTCGACAAAGTGACCGCGAAACGCCTCCTCGCATTCATCCGCGATCACGGAGGGTATGCCGGGCTCGGTTTCGAAATCGACGACCGCTATGCTCTTCACCTTTACAAGCTCGGCCTTGTTCACGGATATCTTAGCCGTTGAACAGGATATGGCGATAATAGCCAGGGCCGCAATCCCCGCAATACCGATTGACTTATACGTGTTATTTGTCATGATGACCGACCTCTGAGATTTTTGTAGTTGGAACGGACATGAAGTTTCACAACACTATTCTAGCAGGAATCCCGTGTCAATAACTAACCGGGCATATATCTGTAACATTTTTTCAACTATTGCTACATTATAATACGGAAGTCATTGACCCGGAAAACCATGATTGCTGGATTCACTTTATAGCACCGTCGGAGGATGTATCTTGGCAGCGCCTGACTCCAGCGTACCGCGAGGAATTATAATGAAGCCTTCAACCGGCAAAAAGCCGTATCTTGTTTACCTTATTTATGCGGCCCTTCTGCTCCCCCTGCTCCTGGTATCACTGATGATTCCCCGGTACGTGGAGATGCAGATCAACGACAACGCCCGCATTAACTGCGTCGGACGTCTCCGCATGCTGTCGCAGAAAATAACGAAAAACATTCTCCTGTACCGGGACGGCGCCGTTCAGAAAAGCGACGTGGAGAAGCCTCTTGCCCTGTTCAACGAGTCGATACATGCAGTTGCCGAGGGCGGGTCAATTCCGCTGGATATTGAGCAGCCCCAATTCATGGTCGTTCCGGAGATGGATGATCGCGTAAGCCGGCGCCTGCTCGACATCGCCATACGGCAGTGGGAGCCATTTGAGGGACATGTCATCAGCTATATAAATACAAAAAACGAGGCCTCGCTGAAGTATATTCTCACCCGCAACGATGCCCTGGTGGAGACGCTCGACCGGTCGGTTCTCGCCATTCAGAACCATGCAGACGAAGACCAGATGGTCATGGGGCTCCTTTCAGGAGCCGCTATTATTATGACCATCATCGGGATAACCGGCTGGCTCATACGGCAGTTGCGGCGGTACCGATCAGCGGTCGCCCGGCTCGCTGAAATCGAACGGCTGCTTCCCATCTGCGCCGGCTGCAAGAAGATACGGACCGACAACAGCCGTCCGTTCGATCCGCGATCATGGACCTCCATCGAGGAGTACCTGCGCGACAGCAAGGACATGGTGTTCACCCACAGCCTGTGCCCGGATTGCATGAGCAAGTACGATCCGGGCCATTCAGGCGGCGACACCGGCGGCGCGTAACCGGCACCGGAGCGCCGTCACGCCCCGAGCCGCTCACCGATGCGATCGGCTATGTAATTCGCCACCGCCATGATCGTGATCTGCGGGTTAACCCCGAGTGACGTCGGTATTGTGCTTCCGTCCGCGACGAAGAGGTTTTTCACTTCGAATGACTCGCCGCCCTGATCCACGGCGCCCAGCGCCGGCCCGGACGCCATGCGGCAGGACCCCAGCGGATGAAAAGCCAGGGTTTCGATATGGTTCGCCTTTACCCTTTTTTTCAGAAGCCGGTCGGCCTCCCCGGGGGAATTCAGCACAGGCACCTTCGATATTCCCGTATACACGCGCACTGCACCGGCAGCGAAATATATTTTAGATAGATACGCAATCCCCCGCTTGAGCTTTTCCACGTCGATTTTCCTGATCTGGTAGGCGGCCATGACGGCCATACCCTTCCGGGGGTCCCTGCCCTTCAGGACCCGGCCCTCAGTCTCGTCGTGCGCCATGACGCCGAACGCGGACAGGTTGTTGTATTTCACCGCCATCACCTTGTGGTCAAACCCGACGCCGGGCAGCGAGGCGAGGAGCAGCGACGGGGGCACCATCACGCCCTCCATCATGATGCCCTCGTCCTCGAAGTCATCTATATAGGCACCCTGCGACACGCCCTTCCACCCTTCGACGGCTTCGTTCATCAGTGCGACCACCCTGCTTCCGGGATGTATCTGCAGGTGCCTGCCGATATTGCGGTTCGCCAGGCCGCTCCACATCAGGAGCGACGGCGTGAGGAGCGCGCCGCAGGATACCACGACGGCCTTCGATGAGACATTCACGCGGCGCACGGCCCTTCCCGTTACCGGGTCGACGACCGAACCCTCTACGCCGGCCGCCGCCCCGGCCCGCGCGATGATCCGCTCGGCCCTGCAATTGGCATAGATGCGCGCGCCAAACCGGTCGGCCATCGGGATGTAGGTCACGTTAACGCTCTGCTTGGCGTTCTCGGGGCACCCGAACTGGCAGGGCCCGCATCCCCTGCAGTCCTTCACGTTGTGACGGAGCGGCCTGCAGGTATAGCCCAGGCTGTCGCACCCGCGCTTCACAATCTTCGGATTGTTTCCCAGTATGTCCCAGGTGAGCTCCGTCACGTTGATGATCTTCTCGACCCGGTCGAAGTAGGGGTCCAGGATCTTCTCGCTCATCGCGTCCAGCCCGAGCTCATCCCGCCATTTTTTTAAAATTGCGCCGGGCGTGCGAAAGCAGGTTGCCGAATTTACGGTGCTGGTGCCGCCGATGCATTTCCCCAGCGTGATTGATATGAACGGTCTCCCCATGGTGCCGGTGGAGCCGCCTCCCCGGTACAGGTTCTTCATTCCACTGACCGGTTTCCCGTCCCACTCGTTGACCGTGTAATGGCCGCCCTCCTCAAGAAGCACCACTGAGAAGCCTTTCTCCGCGAGCTCCTTGGCCACGACCCCGCCGCCCGGGCCGCTTCCGATAACGCACACGTCGCACGATTCATGAATATCGCCGTCGTAGTCTTTATAGGTGCGTATCATGATGCCTGTCCTTTTTTTAAATGACACCAGTCATGAACATAGCCGGCAAATCGCGCCGTTTCATCGCTATCGTAAAACGCCAGCATCGTGACCAGCTTGAGCAGCAGGATGAACATGCGCCGGTAAAAAAAGGGGCTCCGTTCCATCGAGCCGAGGAACTCCATCCCCTTTCGCTCGTCCAGGCCGGTAAACAGCCTCCCCTTACGGAGCAGGGCGCTGAACTGCACGTAGTCAAGAACCAGAGGGAATATCTTCCTTATGGCGGGGTCATAGCTCTTCACTATCTCATCCGCCCGCGGCAGGAGGTCATAGTCCGCAGCTCCCGGCCCGAAGGCGCCGCCCCGCGGAATTATTGCGTTCATGACCGCGCTGAATATTGCGCCGTATCTTCCCCTGAGTATCCTCAGTCCAGCATTCTTTTCCGGTGCCATCATGCGCCTTGTCCTCCGTTGGAATCATGCCGGCCTCAGGCCGGGCCGGTACGTGTTACCGTGAAATAAAATGAATTGAACGCGTGCTTCCCGAACCTGAATATGCCCCGGCCGAGGTACCGTCCCTCCCCGGTCCTCTTCAGCTCATCGTTGAGAGGCCTGATGAGAAAGCAGTTCCCTTTCCGGTTGTAATTAATGTGAAGAACGCGCTGCCCGTCGCCCAGGACCGAGTCCTTCACGCCGGTCTTGAAGCTGCCGATCCTGAGAGAGCCCAGGAACTCGTTATAGCCGCCGGAACCGCCGTTTTCCAGGGAGACGTCATCCGGGAAAAATTTCCTGTGACCGAAGAAGCGTATGCCGGGCAAAAAACCGGTGACAAGGCGCACTTCATAATAGCCCCGGAGCTCATCTTTCCCGGGCGTCACGCCCCTGATGAAGTCATCCTTCAGACCCATCTAGCCCCCCTGATGTTTTGTACCGGGACCGGCTGAAGCACATGGCAAGCCGGTTATCGTTCGGAGATGACAATCCCGGCGCTGCGCCCGCTACATGCTCCTCTTCAGTAGTATGATAGTGAGATCATCCTTCCAGGGCTGCCCGTTCATGTGACGCTCCGCGTCGCGCACAATGCAGTCGACGGTCTCCTGCGGGCTCCCGACTGGCGCCGCACGGAAGGAATCAGCCAGCCCGTCCTGGCCGAAATGCCTCCGATCCGCGTTCATGGTTTCGACGAGAGCATCGGAATAGAGCAGTATCTGATCTCCCGGAGCCAGTGAAAAGGTGATCTGCTCAAAGAAAATCCCTTCCTCCTTTATGCCAAGAAGGGGTCCCCTGAAATCCCCGTCATCACGGTTGATCATGGAGACAGAACCGTCATTACCGCGCCGGCACAGGAGCTGCGTGTGCGCCGCGTTGGCATACTCGATCCCGGACTCCCCGAACCTGAGCAGCGTGCCGGTGAGGAAATTGTCAACATGCCCTATCTCTTTCCCCAGCGCCTCGTTGATGAGGCCCATGACTTCGTTCAGCGGCACGTCATGGCACGCCCTGAATATATAGCGGACAGCGGAAGACGCGATCATGGTGATGAGGCCGGCTGACACGCCGTGGCCCGATACGTCAAACAGGGACACGCCGTCCAGCCGCCCGTTCGATTCGTAAAAATCGTAGAAATCGCCCGATACCGGCGTTACGGGCCGGAAGTGCACCGCGATCTCCCACTCCCTGACAGAGGGCGGGTTCCTGGGGAAAATACCGGACTGGACAAGAGAGGCCATCTCCATTTCGATGTCCGCGATCCGCTGCATCTCCAGGAGCTTCTTCGTCTCGCGTAAATCGTATCCCACGAACACGATACCTATCAGGTCGCCCTCCCGGTCCCGCAATGCCGACGCGGAAAGCCGGACCGGGATCGAGCCGCCCGCCTTCATTTTAAGCTTGAATTCGTCGCTCAGGCTGGCCAGCGCCGTCGTACGGAACCTGACGATCTCATCGTCCAGCCGCTCCTGCTCCGCGACGAGCAGTGCTATCGGCACGCCGCGGATCTCTTCCTCGCTGCGCCCCATTGCCTCACAGGTATGGGGGCTGGCCTGTATGACCGCGCCGTTATAGTCGGTCATGATCAGGTGGTCGCGCATGGTATTGATGATCTCTTTGGCGGCGATCGTGGTATTGAGGTTCAGGAGCCGGTACCGCTTGATCGCGTACCAGAACCCGTACATCCATATCATGCCGAATATCGGCGCGGTGAGCGGTACTATCTGCACGTTCAGGGCAGGCAGGATATTATCCGAAATCGACCCCAGGGAGAGGGCCACGAGGGAGGTCGAGAGGATTATCTTCACCTGTTTTTTCTCACGCTTGAACGGGGAACGGCGGCCCCAGCGGTAGAACACTATGCCCGCGATAGTCATGAACAGCACGTACCACGTGATGAAGGCTATCATCAACCACAGGCTGATATTGTACGATGGGACCCATCCGCCCGGAACCTTCGTGAGGATGTCGGGCCCGATAAGGAAGAACGCGATAATAACGACGCTGACAGCCGAGGTGCCGTACATGAGCGTAATGGTGATCGGGTTGAGGTACCGCTCGTTGCGGGTCATCAGGAGAGCGAGATGGAGCGTAACCGGGCTGAACAGTGACCAGCCGATGGTCGAGAACACGTACCAGAACAGGGCTTCCTCCCTGAACTGGCTCGAATTCATGAAAGCAAAGGTAAATGACCAGAGCGCGAAGGCGCAGCAGAGCAGAAGGAGCAGCCGGTTGACGGGCGACCTGCGGTCGAGCCTGTAAGTAGCGAATCCCAGGTAGAGATAGTTGATACAGGCAAAGAGCAGAAGGATCGGTATGAGCTTCAAGCGGAATCTCCGTTCACGTTTTCCGGTGTATACATTATACCGGATACGTTCCCGTTTGTCGAGAGTAATTGCCGCAGCGGAGCTTATTTTTTAAGCGGATCGTTCTGGCCGCCTTTGTTTTTCCTGAAAGCCTGCGGCGACATGCCGCTAAAGCGTGAAAACGCCTCGTAAAAAGCCGATTTCGAGTTGAACCCGACCTCGAGGGAAATCGCGAGCACCGTTTTTTCCGGCTGGTTTACGAGCATGTCCCGCGCGTCCCTGATCCTGAACTGGTTTACGAAGTTGCTGAAATTCGTGTCCAGCCGCTCGTTCAGGAGCTGCGAGAGCTGGTGCGGGGTGATGGACAGCTCGTCCGCCAGGTCGCGGAGCGTGAGCTGGTCGTCGGTATAGAGGCGTTCTTCTTCCATGATCCGGTTCAGCCTCTTGATCATGCCGGAGACGTCGACCTGGCCCAGCAGGGACCTCTCGTAATACTTTTTCTCCGCCTCGAACATCAGGAGCTGCAGTATCTTCGGGTGGCGCTGGCTCGCCACGTAGGCGCCGATCACGAGCAGTCCGACCAGGTTCGCGCCCCATCTCAGGAGGGTGTGGGAGCCGGTCAGGTAACCGGCGATCGTTACCACGGACACGCCCGCGACCACGAACATGCTCAGGATCATGACGTAGAAGACCGCGGTAGGGCTTTCGCCCCTTCCCGGCAATAATTTCTTCAACAAAAAACCCATGTACACGAGCATCAGCGCGCCCGCGCCGGCAAAGACGGCCCGTGCCGGCATGCCCCAGGGCGACGGTGTTCCGCGGAACAGGTCGGCCATGAGCGCCAGCTTGTCCGCGTCCGGCATGGCAATATAGAAAACGTCCGCCGCAAGGCCGACCGCAACCGGCAGGAAGAGAAATCCCATGCTCCGGGGCATCGCCTCAACCGAAAGTATCACTAGGTAATCGGCGCAGTAGATAACGGGCGCCATGAAGTAAAGCGCGGTCATATGGAAAAAAAGGAGGCGCGGGTTTGTAAAATTGATATTATTGACGATCATGCATACCTGGAACAGTATGAGGCTCAAGCAGACAAGGTACGAGAAAAGCACATAGTTTTCAAAATACCGCTTTCTCCCGCAGAGCTGTCCGATCGCGAAAAGGAGCGACAGGCCCGCGGTGAAGAACATGAAGGCGGCAGAAAGGAATTTAATACTCAGTACGTCCATATGGTCACCGCATGATGAGAGATAGAATAAAGAGTATCTCCACCGCAAGGTGGAACAGGAACGGGAGCCAGATGCTCCGTGTTCGCAGGGCAAGCCACGAAAGAAGCGGCGACCCTACCAGGAGCCCCAGCGCTTCGACCGGGGGCTTAATGAAATGGAAGACCACCTCGAACACCCACACGATAGCCGCGGCAATCAGGGCGGCGTTCTTTTCCGGTATCTTCTCCCGTAATCCTAGTGCGTAGCGCAATCCCATCAGGAGAAATCCGCGGTGAAGGAACTCCCAGCCGGTAAGCGTTGACGAGGTAAAGATCATGAAATTTGCGAACCTCCCGGCCCGGCCGCCGTCCGGTCCCGCGAAGGAGCCGGAATAGAAGCTGAAGTAGCCGCTCATGAAGTATATGCCGGCGAACGCGGCGACCAGCACCACCGCCCCGGCGACCAGCACGCGGGCCATCCCGCGATCGACGCGGGGCAGGCCCAGGCCGATTTCGGACAGCGGGACCTTCAGCGCGAGCAGCACTGCCAGCGGGAGCGGTATCCTGAGTAAAAACCAGGAGAGGTAAAAGAAGTCTCCCACCACGAGGGCGCGCGCGAAATAGGTGCCGATGAGCTGGGCCGCCAATGCGGTAGCGACAATAACCATGAACGCGGGGACCGCGGGTGAACGCCGTGTGCCTGTCATATCGATCCTCGAAGGGTGCCGGTGCGGGCGCCGCGCTCACGGCGGGCGCCCATGCCGGTCTGTCAATGCGGTTAAGTAGAGTGCAGGTATTCTATTAAATCAAGCAAAAATCGGTATTGCCGGAACGCCGCGTCACCGCGACATGATCTTTATGAACGCTTCCAGAGTGCCCTTTTCCTTCGCGACCGTAATGCCCATTTCCTGGATCGTCGCCGGTATCCCGGGCACAACCGTACGTTCAACGAGCTCGATCGCCTCTGCCGGGCAGGCCGTCGCGCAGAGCCCGCAACCGATGCACCGGTCCGGATCCACCGACGCGATCCCGTCATTCATGGTTATGGCCTTGACCGGGCACCGCTCCTCCGCGCATATGGCGCAGCCGGTGCACGAGACGGCGTCAACGCGCGCTTCGAAACGGCTCGGCTCGAACGCATGCGGGTGATTCAGCTGGGTCTTGCCCCTGAGCACGGTGCAGCAGCAGGAACAGCAGTTGCATATAAGGCCTGCCCTCTCGGAGCTGTTGTTGCTGGTATGGACCAGCCCCGCCTGCTCTGACCTGGCGAGCACCGCGAGCCCCTCATCCTTGCTGATGGCGCGGGCATTTCCGGTTGCGACCAGGAAGCGGGCGGCGCCGTCGAAGATCAGGCACACGTCCTTCGGCTTGTCGCACGCCTTCACGCTCACGCGGCACGCGCAGTTGGTCAAACCGATGAAATCGGCCTTCATGATGAACTGTTTCACTTCCTCGTAGGGATGGACCCGGTTCTTCGGCGTGAGCGACTGCTCCACCGGTACGACCCGCATGAGCGGGGTCGGGTTCCCGGCAAAGGCGTTGCCCAGCGCCTCGTGGTGGTACTTCTCCCAGAGCACGCCGAGCCTGTCATGCATGGGCGTGCCGCCCCCTTTCATGAACGGAAATTCGAACAGGCCGGGGATGGTCGGCACCAGCCCGTACTTTTTTGTTCCGTCCTTCTCGGTAAAGTGGATGATCGCCTTTGATGCCATCGAGTCGAGCAGGCGCCGCGCCGCGGCCTCGTCCAGGCCGGCTGCCTTCGCTATCAGGTCCGGTGACTTGGCCTTGAAGTTCATGGTCGCGGCAAGCGCCGCTTCCTCGGGCGTGAACAGTATCTGCAGTATCTCCATAAACGAGTCCGTTTTAGGCGCACGCGCCGGGTGGGTGTCAAGGACCGCCTGGAGCTGTTCGTATGGATTCATGATGCCTCCCTTGTGTTTTGTTGATATTAAACAATGACCATTAATACATCATTTTGTCTCTGCGTTCTCTGCGTGAAATATAGTGTTGATCAGGTGCGAATAAAAACATCATTTCAGCAGTAACCCGAACACAGTATTCATGAAGACGTCCAGAGGCCGTGAACTTTTGGTGACCTTCATGTCGATCAAGGCCCCTTCCCAGCTGTTGAAGATGAAGTCGGAGAGCTCCGCCGGATCTTTATCCGGACCGACCCGTCCCGTCTTCTGCGCTTCCATGATGCATGCCTGTATCATGCTCTTTGCCTGGTCGAAAAAACCCGCTATCCTGTTCCTGAACGAGTCGCTCAGGTCGCTCATCTCCTGCGCAATATTGCCGATCGGGCATCCGCAGGTGAAATTCTGCTTATTCATCAGGCCGATATACATGTTGAAAAAATTCTTCAGCCCCTCCACCGGATCAGCCGCTCCTTGCTGCATCTGTTTTTGCGCGATACTCACAATGAATGATGAAAAGTAGTCTACCAGACACAGACCAAACTCCTCCTTGTTCTTGAAATAAAAATAGAAGGATCCCCTGGGTACTTCAGCCGCCTGTAAAACTTCCTGTATGCCGGTATTATTGAAGCCTTTGAGATATACCAGCTCGGCCCCTTTTTGAATTATTCGGTTTTTGGTAGTGTCTGAATTCATGATACTAATAGACCAGTCTATTAGTATCATGTCAAGGAATTAATCTAATTTTTTTGGCGATAACTATCACCAAGTCAGAGGCTGGGATCCCGAAAAAGTCCAGGCTCTGACCCCATACAATTGGCGATAACAATCGCTTCTATGTTACTCTGACACCATTGCATCAAGCGATAACTATCTATTACAGATATTTGGACCTTGATTAACCGGCCACCCAGTCCGAAAATTACTTGCAAAATGGAAGTAATTTTATTATTGTGTCCATAGAAATAATTACAATGACACTATTTAATGACATCCCCAGGGAAAAGCTGGATGAGATCCTCTTCAGGGCGCTCCAGGCAGTGTATAAATTCCAGCAATCGAAGGTCACTGCATTCGGCCTTGACTACGAGGATATTTACCTCCTGCAATTTCTGCGAAACAGCTCGCCGGCCCGGATGAGCGATATTGCCGCAGAGATGAATATACCGGTAAGCACGGCCACGCGGGTCGTTGACCGGCTCCAGAAAAAAAAACTGACGTCCAGGAAAAAGGACGCGTCAGACAAGCGGAACGTGCTGGTTTCCCTCAAACCGGAGGGAGAGGACGCGGTCAGGAGGATCGAGAACCAGACATACGAACTGCTCAAAAACAACCTTGACGGCTTTAGTGAAGAAGACATTGCTTCATTCTTCAAAACGGCTGTGCACTTGCAGAAAATACTGGCGACCCGCACCAATCCTGCCGGCCGGCACATCCACGGACCGGATGCGGCCGGAGGCACTGATAGAGTGCAGGAAGATTGAATTCGCGGGATAATTCGGGAAAGGAGAGCGGTATGGATTACGATTTTGCAATAATCGGAAGCGGCTTCGGAGGGAGTGTCTCGGCGCTTCGACTGGCTGAAAAAGGGTACCGGGTCGTTGTGATCGAGCAGGGCAACAGGGTCACTCCCATCGATATGGAGGAAGCTTCAAAAAGCATGTTCAGGCTGTTCTGGATGCCCGCGGCGGGGTTAAAGGGCTTCTTCACGCAGAGCTTTTTCAAGCACGTCAGCATCGTGGGCGGCGTGGGTGTCGGCGGCGGAAGCATCGTGTACGCGGCCGTTTTACTGAAGCCGAAGGACGATTTCTACCATGACCCGTCATGGAGCGGCCTGGGAGTGGACTGGAAAAAGGAGCTGAAAAAGCATTACGATACCGCGGGAAAAATGCTCGGATTGAAAGAAAACCCGAGCATGGACACCATGGATGAATATCTCAGGAAAACCGCGAAGCGCATGGGCGCGCTCACAACCTTCGGGCCGGTGAAAAACGGCATCTATTTCGGCACGCCCGAGGTCACCAGGGAGGACCCCTACTTCGGCGGGCGCGGTCCCGCGCGCGACGGGTGTCACCTTTGCGGCGAGTGCCTAACGGGGTGCAAGCACGGTTCGAAAAACACACTGGACAAAAACTATCTTTATCTCGCCGAAAAGCTCGGAGCGACGATACTGCCGAACCGCAAAGTGACGAACGTCATCCCCGGCGACAAAAGCGGCTACCGGCTGAAGATCTCGGACCCTACCCGGCCGCTGAAGCGCTGCCCCGAAATCCGGGCAGGCAGGGTCGTCATCGCAGCAGGCGTGCTGGGCACGCTGGAGCTCCTGTTCCGGTGCCGCGACATCACGAAAACGCTCCCCCGCGTCTCCGGCCAGCTGGGCCGCATCGTGCGGACCAACAGCGAGTCGATCGTCGGCGCACTCTCGCCGGACCGGGACCTCGACCTGTCCCACGGCACCACGATCTCAACCGACTTTTACCCGGACGCCCACACCCATATAACGCAGAACCGCTTTCCCCGCGGGTACGGCTTTATGCGCTGGTACGCGGGCCCGCTGCTCGACGACGATCATCCCGTGCGGAGATCTCTCAGGACCCTCGCCGTCATGCTCGTCAGACCGGCGTCCCTTGCCAGGAACTGGTTTGCGCACAACTGGCACCGGCGCGTCATCATCCTCACCGTAATGCAGAACCTGGACAACCGGATCTCATTCAAATACGGCAGGAGCCTGGCGACCCTCTTCCTGTCGCGGCGGCTCAAGTCAAAAAAATGGAAAGGCAAGGAGGCGCCCACTAATCTCCCGGTGGCCAACGAGGCGGCCCGGGTACTGGCCGAGGAGCTGGGCGGAACGCCGATCAACGTCATCATGGAAAGCCTGCTGTCCCAGTCCACCACCGCGCATATACTGGGGGGGTGCCACATGGGCTCCTCCGCTGAAGACGGCGTGCTCAGCACGGACCACGAGGTGTTCAACTATCCAGGTCTGTACGTCGTGGACGGCGCCGCGGTCTCCGCAAACGTGGGCGTTAACCCGAGCCTTACCATTACGGCTTTCGCAGAGCGTGCCATGAGCCGCATACCGGCGAAGAAAAAAGCACCCAAGAACTTTCTAACGTACAATATACCAGCGGAAAAAAGGAGCCTACTGATGAAAGTATTAAAGAAGATTCTGATTGTCGCATGCATCATCGTACTGGCCGACGCCGTCCTGACCGGCATCAACATTGCCCAGAAGGGATGCGGCGGATACAAGGGACAGACCGTGGAGCAGATAATCGGCAAGCCGGCCGACAAGGCCACGCTTGACGACATCACCCGGCTCTCACGGGCGCAGGTCATGCAGCTGTTCTATGCGGCTCCGGCCCCGGAAGCGAAAGACCTCGAGGGCGAGCGCCGGGCGGTCATGACCGGCGGAGGCGTGCTTACGTACGTCTCGAACTTCTACGCCGCCTTCCTGTTCGGGCCCGGCTCCTGGACCGGCAAGGCGTTCCTGCCGAAAGAGCAGCACGGCTACAACCTTTTCAGCAACACGGTTGACGGGAAAGAATCGTTCGTTCGGGATCGGGAGATGAAGACGTCCGTGGCGAAGTCCGCATATGACGAAAAGAACTCGTTCCATGTCGATTACACCGAATCGATGGGGTTCGCGCCGATGCGGCCGCACGACGAAATCAGGAAGATCAACGGCACGCTCTTCCTGGGGCTCGGCTCGCTCCCGGCATCGGCGGGCACGCTCAACCCCATGCCGTTCGTGGTGTACGGCGAAGCGACACCGTGGGTGGGCGCGGATAAAAAATAATGGACAGGGCCGGCCGGGATCTGTATGTTCCAACATGCCGATGCCGGCCCGTCATGCCGGGGGAGATGTTTCCGCAACCATGAACAAGATACGACTCGCGAAGGGCGAGACCTGCGAAATCTGCGGCAGGAACGAGGCCGTGGTATACTGCGACGGGTGCGACAGGCCCCTGTGCAAGGAATGCCGCGTGTTCGACATCTGGTGCAACGGGTGCGGCAGCGGCGAGCCGCACGTTTTCTGCCGCACATGCAACGACGATCCGGAAATCAATATCTGGAAGGGGTTGGACTGAATGGATAGGTCCGCAAGCGCTTGCGGACCTATCTGCATAATGATTAATTCCTCGCGATTATCGCCCTCAAATCCAGGAACAGCGCCTCCACGAGCTTCTTCGTATTCTCAAGGCTTCCCGAGTTATCGATAACGAACCGCGCCTTCCCTTTCTTCTCCTCTATGCTCATCTGCGCGGAAATGGTGAGGTCCGCCGTCTGCCGGTCCAGACGGTCCCGGTCCATGAGCCGCTCGGCCTGGACAGGAACCGGCGCATACACCAGTATCGCGTCCGGGAAAAACCGGTCCCAGCCGGATTCGTACAGGAGCGGCACGTCGATGATGATCGGCATGCCGTCGTTCAGGCGGGAATACCCGGCAATGCGCTCCATCACGACTGCGTTGATGCGGGGATGCGTAATGGCGTTGAGTTTCGCCCGTTTCCCGGGATCGCGGATGATCCGGTCGCGTACCGCTTCGCGGTTCAGCGTTCCGTCCGGGTTGAGCGCCTCGCGGCCGAAGTATTCGGCTATTTCAGCGAGGGCCGGCCGCCCCGGCTCCACGACCTCGCGCGCGATCAGGTCCGTGTCGATGATGTGGGCGCCCATCTCCGCAAGCATCGCGGCGACGGACGACTTGCCGGTACCGATCGAGCCGGTCAGGGCAAAGCAGTTTTTCAGTATATTCGTGTCGCTCATTTCCGTAAAAACGTTCCCTCGATAATATCAGCCAGCCCGTTGATATCCTCGAGCCCCAGGCAGGGCGCCTTAATGGCGAAGGTCCTGTCGCTCACCATGGCGACCAGGTCCGGGTGGTCTGCGAACAGCGGCTCCGGATGCGCGCCGGTGCGGAACACCTCGATCTTGGGCACCGCCTCCTTCTTGAATCCCTCGGCCAAAATAATGTCAACATCGCGGATGTACCCGTCCCTGATCTCGTCAAGGGACGCGTCATGGTCCATGTCCCGCACAAGAGCGAGCTGGCCGGCGGCCGACAGGACGGTACACGAGGAGCCCGCATTCCGGTGGCGCCACGTGTCCTTTCCCTCGTGGTCCATCACGAAACCGTGGGAAAGATGCTTCGCCGTGGCAACACGGCGGCCGCGCCGTACCAGCTCCGGGATCAGCTTCTCGAGGAGTGTCGTCTTGCCGCTCCCCGACCATCCCACGAATGCAACTATTGGTATCATATTTCAAACTCCATGTACCAGTTGCGTTCACCGTAATAAAAATTCAATTAAAAAATAGTCCGGCGGGCACTGCCGTCACGATCAATCATTCATATCGCGCGACATTGTCCAGATCAGTCATCATGACAAATTTTCCGCTGAGTCTCGTCCAAGTCAAAAACAGGCTTGACTCATTTTGAAATGATGCTTACCAATTTTACTTCAAAAAAAACCATTTATGACAAGAAACGGATTAAAGAAAAAATACGCCCGTGCGGCCCGAATGCTGATAGCGCTCGCTTCAATGTTGATCGCATCGGGGCCGCTGCTCGCTCAGGACACGCTGAACATCGATGCGGGTCAGAAGAATATGAACTGACAGGTCAGTTCCTCTCCTGCCTTGAGGACCCCGGTAAAAACCTCACCATCGGCCGGGTGTCATCATCCGAATACGACATCGCTTCAGGCACGACGCGGCGGACGTGCCGAATTTCGGCTACACCAGGTCCGCCTACTGGATCAGGTTCACGGTCGCCACAGAGGCACGGAGAGAATGGCTCGTCGAGATCCGCTACGCCCTGCTGGACTACGTGACACTGTATGTTCCGTCCGGCGACGGCTTCATTGAGAAAAAACAGGGACAGCTCCTCCCCTTCGGCGTCCGCGAGATAAAAAGCGAGAACTTCGTATTCAAGGCGGATATCGAGCCCGGAGCACCGCGCACCCTGTATCTCCGGATAGAGACGCAGGACTCGTTCGCCGTGCCCATGAGCCTGGTCAGCTACCGGGCGTATGCTGAAAGGAACGGGATGATCCGGCTCTTCCTCGGAATTTTTTACGGTTTCATCATCGTGATGGTCCTCTACAACCTGTTCATCTTCGCCATCACCCGCGACCTGAGCTACCTCTTCCTCGTGCTCTACATGGCCTTTTACGTGTTTTACATCATGTCCGAGAACGGCGTATCGTACCAGTACCTCTGGCCCGGCCTGCCCTGGTGGGGCAAGCGGGTCGTGCCCTTCTGCGTGAGCATGGTTGTCGTATGGAGCTCGATGTTCACGCGGATGTTCCTCCAGACGAAAACCGAGAACCCGCGCCTTGACAAGGCCATCATCGGGTTCGTCGCACTCGGCGCTGCCGGCACGGTGCTGGCCCTCTCGGTCGAGTACTTCGCGGCGATCATCTACGCGGTGGCCCTCTGCGTCCTGTACGCGCCGGCGCTCATCCTGGTGGCATATTTACAGTGGCGCCGCGGCTACAAGCCGGCGCTCTACTTCCTGATCGCTTGGTTCGGCCTCATCGTGGGTACGCTCCTGTACGGGTTCAAGACCTTCGGCCTCCTGCCCGAGACCATGCTCACCAAGTACGGCGTGCTCCTGGGCGCGGCGTTCCAGTCCATACTCCTCTCCATCGGCATGGCCGAGAGGATCACCATGATGACGGAATCGCTCCGGTCGGTCACGGGCAGCCTCCGGAGCAGGACCGAATCGCTCCTCAGGATATTCGAAAAGGCCGAGAGCACCTCGGTCGAGCTCCACCGCATCAGCACCGAGCAGTCCGGGATCGCCGACACCTTCACCGGTGTGGCGCAGAACCAGGCCGCGCACGCCGAACAGATGGCCGCCTCCTACGAGGAGCTGACCTCCTCCACGTATTCGATCGACCAGTCGATGTCGAAGCTCGCACTGGAAGGCGAGAAAATACGCACCATGTCCGGCATCCTTTCAGCGACGCAGGAAGAGGTACGGAAGACCAACGAAGCCGTCATGAACAGCATGGAGAACGTCATACGCTTCACCGAAAAAACGGAAACCGACCTGACCCGCATGACCGAGATGATGCAGATCATCAGCGAGGGAGGCAAGGCGATCACCAATATCGTCTCGCTCATCAACGACATATCGGACAAGATCAACCTCCTCTCCCTCAACGCGGCGATCGAGGCGGCCCGGGCCGGGGAGCACGGCAGGGGCTTCGCCGTTGTCGCGGACGAGATCGGCAAGCTGGCCTCGGCGACGTCGGACAACTCGAAACAGATATCCAGCCAGATCGAGCGGATTTAGGTGGACATCGGCCGGGGGATCGAGATCGCGGGCCAGACCAGGCAGTCAACCAGCGACGTGGCGAAGCTGGTCACCGGCGTCAACACGCAGATAGCCACCGTGAAAAACGCGATGTCGCGGCAGGAGAGCGCCATCCTGGAGCTGATCTCGCAGGCCGACGTCATCCGGGAGCAGTCGCGCATCATCGCTATGTCCACGACCGAGCAGAAACGCGGGATGCTGGAGGGTGCGAACACCATCCAGAACCTGGCCAACATGGCCAGCGACATCGCCACCTCGAACACCAGGATACTCGAACTCATCAGGGTGCTGAACGAGAAATCCGGCGAGCTCAAGGGCCTCATCCAGAACCTGGACGAGCAGGAAGCCGGGGCCTGATTCAGCTCCGGATACTTTCTCAACTCATTTAGACCATCCACTCATAAAGACCGCCTGTCCGGTTTTCCAGACACGTACAAGGCACACTGCTACAACATAAAAAAATTCCATGATCATATTCTTTTTATTTTTTTCCTCCCTTGATACTCGTATATTGTTCTAACACATTTTGAAGACCCGAATCTTCAAGAGCCTGTTCAAGCGGAGATAGAACGTGATTATCACTATATAGATATCAGTATCATACCGTAACGGCCCTTATGAATGGCAATTGATAGTGATATCGGGAGATGATGAGATGAAGATAATCAAATTGCCACTAATATTAATATTGATTAGTATGGCTTTTAATAATTGCAGTAACGGCCTGGTTTCAACTGCAAATTCCCCGCTTTCCTTCGTCAATACCGACCCCGGCCCCGGGCTGGTTTCCTTCAATCCCGCGGACGGCGAGGACCATGTGGCCATATCGTCCGCCATAACGGCAACGTTCAGCAGGGACATCGATGCAGCATCCGTATCCTCTTACTCGTATATCCTGGCCGACAGTCTCTACAACCCCATATCCGGAGCATACTCGTTTCCCGACCCCAGGACCGTCGTGTTCACACCGACGCTCCCGCTTGATTACCTCACGGAATACAACGTCCTGATTACGCCTGACCTCAAGGACACCGGAGGCTCCAGATTCGCATCGGATAAATTATGGTACTTCACCACGCAATCCTCCGGCACGACTCCTGATCCGACGTTTGATCCGGCGCCCGGCCCGTATGAAGGTCCCCTTGCCGTCACCTTGAATTGCGCGGAGTTACATGCGACAATAATGTACACCACTGACGGGACCGACCCGAGCCCCCTGAATGGCACGCAGTATACAGGGCCATTTACCGTGTCGGACAATAATGAATCGTCGATCCGGGCAATGGCCTTCAGTCCGGGGGCGACTGACTCTTTAATAGTCCAGGCCGACTACACCATACAGGCAAACATGCCGCAGATCGATCCGCCGCCCGGGATATTCAGCATGAATTTTCTCGCGACGCTCTCATCGCCGACTCCCGGAAGCTCAATCCGGTACGCGATAGACGGCGGCGCTTACAGCCCATACTTGGCTCCATTCATGATCAGCACGGGTTCGACAGTAACAGCCGTGGCATCCCATCCTGACATGGCGGACAGCCCGCTCCTTACCGCGATCTACCTAATCAATACCGGCCAGGTCGCGCCGCCCGTTTTTACTCCAGCGCCCGGCACGTACACGTCTGCGGTGGCGGTGGCCCTTTCCTCGACAACACCGGGTGCACTCATCAGGTACACGACCGACGGATCGGACCCGTTCATAGGCGGCACTACCGGTACGGTTGTGAATATTACCGATTCCACGATTCTGACGGCGTATGCGTATGATCCGACCGCGTTCCTCGCCGATTCAATACCCTCCACCGGCGTATATACCATTGCGCCGACGATACTCTCCATTGAACCGGATAAGGGCCCGAATTACGCGCCGATAGACGTAACCATTCGCGGGACCCGTTTCAAGACCGGCGCCACGGTCCAGTTAACCAGGATGGCGTTTACCCCGATCAACGCTACATCCGTCACCATTGTTAACAGCACGACCATCACCTGTACGCTGGATATTACCGGCAAAGGGAAAGGAAAGTGGAACGTGACAGTGACCAATCCGGATTCAGGCAGTACGTTAAAAAAAGAGTTCCGGATATACTGAAACATGCTATCTGGATGAATCACTCGCTTCCGTTTAAGGTCCATAAAAACAATTGGCATTGAGCGTGCTGCCGTTGCCTGGCCCTTCGACGAGATTCAGGAAAAGCCTGTCGAAGCACGCGGGCCGGCTATGGGCATTTCAAGACAAGCTTCAATACAAATAATACACCGGTCTGCGGTCGTGTGTTTTCCCGAGCCGGGTGATCCCGGCTAATAATTGATTTTATTACAGGTAAAACGCTTGAAACCGTCCGGACTTCCTCGATAAAAAATAAAATCATACGCGCCACGGTTGACTCTTCCCCTGCTCCGGGTTATATTACCCTAATCTCTTAAAATTGGAGAGGAGGTAAATAAAATGAAGAAGGAACTGTTTAAGATGTGTCTGAATGATGATTGTTCAATATCGAGAAGCTTTAGCCGGGTAGATCTGGAAAATTACATGGAACGGCTTGCGTGGATTTAAGCGTCCCATCCTGTGCATTATAGAATATAAAGGATGAAGCAAAGTGAAAATCTGAATGATTTTCCCGATGTTTCATCCTTTTTGTTTCAGGCTGCCTGCAAAAGCAGACTGACATTATACGACTAAGTGCTGCCCATCCACGTTATCCCCAGGAACATAGTGTAATTATTTCTTTTTTAAGAATGTTGTTTTTATCCATGACCAGTTAAGGTAAATATGCATGGCTATCCCGAAGAAAAGCACCCAGATGAGCCTGCTGTGCACCTCGTATGCCGTTACCGAATAATTCATTAAAAATCCGGTGATTCCCTGGCCTACGAATAATATAAAAATTGTTGTGCACGAGTCGTTTATTGCATATTCATGATACAATCCGCTGTAAATTATTACGAAGTCCCCCTGAGAACGAAATACGAAATCGCGTCCAGGAGCCGCCGCGGCGTGAGCCGCAGCACGAGGGAATGTATGATCTTGTTCCTGATGCCCGGGATCAGGACCACCTTCCCCTTCCGGAGCGCGACCACGCCTTTCCGCGCGATGAACGCCGGGTCCGAGAGCCCGCTGATCCGGTACCACCAGAGCTCGCGCGGGAAATCCTCCCCCCTGAGGAGCGGCGTGTCCGTGTACGAGGGACAGAGCGCGGTGACCTTCACGCCGGTACCGCGCGTCTCCTGCGACACGGCCTCGGACAGGTTCTGCACGAAGGCCTTGGCGCTCCCGTATACCGCGTGGTGCGGGCAGGGCTGGAAGGCGGACACGGAGGAGACGTTGAGGATCCGGCCTTCGCCGCGAGCGATCATGTCCGTGAGGGCGCAGTGCATGAGCGACATGTACGCGGACAGGTTCACGGCCGCGAGCGCCGCGTGCTTCTCCAGCGGAACCTCGTGAAAATTGCCATAGACCATCATGCCCGCGTTGTTGACAAGCACGTCGATGCGCGGCACGAGACCTGACGCGGCGCGGTAGAGCTCGGCCGGCGCCTCCCCGTCGCGAAAATCGCCGAAAAGGCACCATGTCTTCACACCGTATGACTGTTCGAGCCCGGCGGCGCACTCGTGCAGCAGTTCCCGCTCCCCCGGTATCGCGTGCAGCACGCAGTGCGCCCCTGCAGCGGCCAGGCACCGCGCGATCTCCATCCCGATGCCGGACGACGCCCCGGTGACGAGCGCGTATTTGCCCGCCAGATCGTAGGTTCCCATACGTATACAACCTCCACCTTAAACACGATGGCCCGATGGCCTGCAACAAACGCGGATCCTCTTCAGTTGTCATTGCGAGGAGCCTTCATCATGTGTGTGGGCAACGAAGCACCCTTCGGCTATGCTCGGGGACCAGTTGGTTGCCGGGCGTAGTCGAGTCACGCTTCGCTGCGCTCGCGACGACTGGCGCGAAAACGTGCCCCCTCTGCTTCCAGGAGACGGGGCCTCTCACACCTTTTCCAGTATATGAACGCACATCGCCGCCTCTTCCACGCCGATGTTGCCGCCTCCGTTCTCCGCAAGCCCGATGCGCGCACCCTCGACCTGCCGTGTGCCGGCCTCGCCGCGGAGCTGGAGCGCAAGCTCGTGGATCTGCGCCAGGCCGGACGCGCCTATGGGGTGCCCCCGGCACTCCAAGCCGCCGCTGGTATTGATGGGGCGCGCGCCGCCGAGCCTGGTCGCGCCGGACTCGGCGTAGGGCCCGCCCTCGCCCATCGGACAGAAGCCCATGACCTCGCTCTGGTGCAGCTCGCCCCAGGAGGTCGCGTCGTGGAGCTCGGCACAGCTGATGTCGGCGGGGCCGACGCCGGCCATGGAGTAGGCCTGCTTCGAGAGGCGCTCGCCGATGTCCTCTCCGTCAAGATCACGGTCGCTTCCCTGGCCGCACACGGACGCGCGGATCCGGACCGGCCGCGTACCGGTGAGCTTCTTCAAGAATCGCTCCGAGCACACGATGCAGGCGGCCGCGCCGTCGCCGACCGGCGCGCACATGGCGCGCGTGAGCGGCCAGGCAACCTCCTTGTCCGCCAGCACCTCCTCGACCGTCATCAGCTGCTGGTATTGCGAAAGCGGGTTAAGGCTCCCGTGGAAATGGTTCTTGGAGCAGACGACCGCGAGCTGACGCTGCGTGCTGCCGAACTTGTTCATGTGCCAGCGCGCGCCCATGGCGTAGGCGTCCATGAAGATGCTCCGCCCCTCGCCCGGCTTCGAGCCGTCCCCCGCGGGTATTTTCAGGTTCGTAAAGGTCTTCCCCACTTCCATGATCATGGCAATGTGCTTCTGGAAATTACCAACGTCCATGCACGCCGCGTACGCGCTCAGCGAGAGGGCCTTGTTCGGGTTGGTGATCTTCTCCGAGCCGACTGCAATGGCGACATCGTACATGCCGGCGCGCACACCCGTGTAGGCCAGGTGCAGGGCCGTGGAGGCGCCGGCGCATGCGTTCTCCACGTTGGTGACCGGTATCCTGTCAATCCCCATGCCGCGGAACACCACCTGTCCCCGTATGGAGTGCTGCCTGTCGAACATGCCCCAGAAGGTGTTCGAGAAGAACGCCGCCTGCATGTCCCCTTTGCCGAGGCCCGCGTCCGCGAGCGCGAGGCTGATCGCCTCCTCGGCCATGTCCTGCACGGTACGGTCCGGGTATTTGTTGAACCGGATCATGCCCGAGCCGATTATGTATATGTCCGCCATTACGCAATCGCCTCCTTCACGATCATGTTCCCCGCGGTGATGGCCAGGGAGTCGTTGGAGCCGTCCTCGATGAGGCCCGCGCGCGCGTCGCGGAAGAGCTTCTCGATCGGGAACTCCTTGGACAGGCCGTAGCCGCCGAACAGCTGCACGGCGTCATTGGTCACGTCCAGCGCCGCCTGGGTGCAGTAGACCTTCGATGCGATCGAGTACTTCACGTCCGGCGGGGTCGTGTTCATGTTGTAGCGCATGGCGTCGCGCGAGAAGGAGCGCGCCGTGGCGGTGCGGGTGAACATGTCAAAGAGCTTCTTCTGGACCGACGGGTGGTCGCAGAGACGCTTACCGCCCTGGATCCGCTCCGTCGTGTACTGGACCGCCAGGTCATAGGCCGCCTGCGCCACGCCGGTGAAGTAGGCGCCCATGGTGGCGTTGGCGTGCGCCAGGGTGAGGTCGGTCATGAGCTCGTAGCTGTCCTGGTCGATGATCATGTCCGGCGCAGGGCAGACCGCGTTGTCGAAGAACACCTCGCCCTGCGGAAGCTCCCGCTGGCCCATCTTGTTGAGGGGCTTTCCGCGGCTCACCCCTTTCTGGTTCAGGTCTACCAGGCAGATGCCGCCGCCTGCCATCCCCAGGGAGGGATCCAGGTTGACGAACAGCGAGATGTTGCTCGCCACCGGGCCGTTGGATATCCAGGAAGACTTCTGGCCGTTGAGGATGTAATCGCTTCCCTTCTTCACGACCTTGACCTGCTGGGTCACTTTCGGGTTGTGAAAATTATCGGTCCCCGACATCAGGATGTCGGACCCGTGGTCCGGCTCCGTGATCCCCCAGCAGCTCATGACGCTGGCGTCACGGCACTCCACGAATGGCATGATGAATTTCTCGATCATGTAATCGTCCGCCAGCATCGAGGCGTAAAACGCGTTGAAACAGCTGCACCCCAGCGACACGGCAAAGCCCACGCTGCCGTACGCGATCTCCTCCCACACGATATGGGTGGCCAGCGGGTCCAGGCCAAGGCCGCCGTACGCGTCGGAGATGAGCACGGTATGGTAATTTAGCTCGTACATCTGCTTCATGCACTTCCAGTAGAGCGAATTCTTTTCAACCACCTGCTCGGGCGTCAACTTGTCCAGCTCGAGCGCGGCCGGGCGCAGCACGCCCATGGAAAATTTATGCACCGCCTCCTTCAGGGCCACGTGGTCTTCGGAGAGGCTGAGATCAAGCTCGGTATAGGACATGGGATCCTCCTTTTATTAGCCCCCTCAATCCCCCGGAGGGGGACGTTGTAACTTCTTCCTTTCATAACGCCCTTTTCCGGGGTAGAGGGCGTGTATCGATAGCCGGTTCAGATGAAATCTTCAACCTTGAATATCTTCCCTTCGCCCTTCTCGAACATCTCCTTCAACTGCCGCGGTATGGCCTTTTCGGATATGGTTTTGGGAATATGGCCGACGACAAGAAGGTATGACGGGATAAAGTTTTTCTCAAGGTCATTTTTACACAGCGTGTACACGGACGCGGGATCGATCTCCTTCCCGTCGAAGGGCTCCAGCGCCGCCACCAGGTCGCTCTCGCCCGGCGCGCCCGAGGCCGCCGGTATGCCGAAGACGCAGGCCTCGCTCACCTCCGGGTGCTTGCCGATGACCGTCTCCACGTACTCCGGCTGGATGAAATCGCCCGCGCGCCTGAGCTCGGTGCCCTTGCGGAAATCGAAGAAATACCATCCCCCGGAATCCCTGTGCACCATGTCGCCCGTGCGGAGCCACCCGCCCCGCGTCTTTTCCTCGGAATCGTCCGGCTTGCCCAGGTAGTCCACCCTGGTCTCGCCCTTCATCATGCGGCAGATGAGCTCGCCCGTCTGGCCGACCGGCACATCCCTGTCCTGGTCGTCCACGATCTTGAATTCCATGACGCCCGGCACCGGCTTCCCGAACGACCCCACCGGCCCCTGGCCGATCGGCTTGTAGGCGAAACCGCCCTCCACGGAGCCGTACCATTCGAGTATCTTCACGTTGAAACGCTTCTCGAAGGGGTCCCAGATCGGCTGCGGCGTGCCGGCGCTGATCACGACCTTCACGGGGTTGTCAGCGTCGCCGGGCTTCTCCGGCTCGTTGTAGATGCCGGCGAGCATGCCGCCCAGGGACGAGAACGAGGTACACCCGTACTTCCGGCAGATGTCCCAGATGCGGCTCTTGGTGAAGCGCGGACTGAACACCGCGGTGATCCCCAGCGCCAGGGCCGGAAACAGAGTCACCGCCTGTGCGTTGCCGTGCGTGAGTGACAAACCGTTGTAGAGAATGTCATCTTTCTTGTACTTCCACACGATCATATTCAGAATATTGAAGAGGCCCGTGCGGTTGTTCCTTATTGCAACGCCCTTGGGGTCGCCGGTCGTGCCGGAGGTGTAGATAATCTCCATGGGCTGGCGCACGTCCATGATCATCTGGTCCACTGTTTCCCAGGTGTCTTTCTCCAGCGTTTCATTGAGCGCGTGGTACTTCGGCGACACGGGCATGCCCAGGTCCCGCTGGTACGCAACGGCGATGAACTTCAGATCCGGCACGTCCTTTAAGACCTCCTCGAGCTGTTCGAGGCATTCGATCGACACGATCACGGCTTTCGCGCCGCTGTTGGTCAGCAGATACTTCAGCCTGTCGCCGCGCGAGCGCGGGTCGATCGGCACCATGATCGCGCCGATCGTGGTGCCGGCGACGAGCGAGTAGACGAACTCCGGGTAGTTCCGCATGAAAACGCCGAAGGTGTCGCCGGTCTTGATCCCCTTTTCGAGGAGGAGACGAGCGAGCCGATTCGCCTTTTCGTGCAGGTCCCGGTAGGTTATGACGTCCTCGCCGTGCTCCCCGCGCTCGAATACGTAAACCCGGGTATCCGGATTTTCCTCGGCTTTTATTTCCACCAGGTGGGAGGCAATGACCGGGTTAAGGTGGGCTTGTGCCATGGTCCGCCTCCTATTCTACCGCGCCGATGAAGCCGCGGGTAAAGGTCGGGAACTCCTTCGAGAAAGTCTCGTCCCAGTGCTCCTGGGTCCAGAACTTGTGCCGGTCGAAGAACGGGTCGACCCGGGCCGCGCTTACGCACACGCTGGTCACCACGTCAACGTCCGGGATTATCTGGAGGGCGAAGGCCGCCATCGCCAGGGTGCTGAAGACCCGGCAGTGGAGCCCCAGCCGCCATGCGAGCGACGCGGCAGCGTTCGCCGCGATGTTCAGGCTGATGTTCTTGAACTGGCAGCTCGGCCCCCGGGCCGTAAGGGACTCCATCTCCTCGGCCCTGTTCAGCTCGGCGCAGGTGCGGTAGCCGCAGGCCCCGCAGTTGAAGTTGAGGTCCGACTTGCGCCTGTCCCCGAAGATCAGAAGCGCGCAGGGCTCCTTTACAAGGTCGCGGAGAAACCGCCCGTCCCGCGCGGCCAGCGGCGACATGTCGCCGAGCGAATAGGCGAACTCTGCGATCTGCTCCATCTCTTCCTTCCCGACGCTTATGCACTTGATGGTGTTGCGGTTACCGAACCGGTAGCTGTTATGGGCGGCCATGACCATCAGCTCGACCGCGCGGTCGAGCCCGCCCTGTACCATTTCCTTCATTTCCACTATTGCCATGATCTGGTCCTCCTTAACTGTATATGGAGCGGAATTGCGGCCAGAGCCGCCTGATGATGCGGTCGTTCATGGTCCGCTCGTTCATCTCGTCGTACCGGACCGGCACGTCCCGGAACGGGCTCTTTTCCGTCACGGAGATGGCGACCGCCACGCAGAAGCCGGTATCGCGCGGCACGATCTTCATGCGCATGGCCGCGGCGCCTGCCGACCAGAACACGCCGTAATCGATGCCCATGGTGCGCGCCTGCTGGATCACGGCGTCGATCGCGTAGGCCATGTTGTTGGCCCGGAACACGCACAGCGGGCCGGTGTAGGCCACGCCCGGTCCGGCCGGGAGCCGCTCGACCTGGCGGTAGTACTCGCACGTGAGGCGCCCGCACATGTTGCAGTTGATGTCCGCCGGGTCCGTGAGGCAGCGGAGCGACGTGATGACGAGGACCGCGTCCGCGTCCCGCAGCATGGCCGCGTCGCGGCGGAAGGACTTCCATGCCGGGTTCTCGTCTGCCATCTCACCGACACGGTGGGCAAGCTCGTCAATCTCGCACTCGTCTTCCACAATATGGATGGTGCACTCGCCGACCCCGCCCACCCTCGGAGACGTGGTCCCCGATGCAAGGAGAAGCCGCGCCGCAAGCCTGGCGGATTCCTTCCGGTCGAGCTCGAACTGTTTCAAGCTTCTCTCGATACTCATGGCGTTCCTCCTACTTGCCTTCTATCTTCAGGCCGTGTTCTTTCGCGATCGCGGGATAGGACTCGTATGCCGGCTTGAGGAGCGGCAGCAGCTTCAGCACTTTCGGAAGGGGTCCCTTCGCCTTGATCAGTCCCTTTGCCAGCGCGATCGGCATCGACACTTCCTGCAGCCAGAACTTGTGGCAGGTGTCCCCGGAAAGCGACATTTCGATCGTCGGCGCAAGCGTGGACGGCCCGCAGATGACCTCGCCGCCGTTCCCCGGAGATAGCCATATCTCCCCCGACGGGTTGTCGATGGTAAACTTGATGACGATTTCAGCCTGCACGAACTGCGGCCCCACGGCCGGGTCCTTCACCAGCTTGTTGAACAGGCTTCCCAGTACGGTATACATCTTGTCGGTATTCTCGAACACAGCCATGATCATCCTCCTCGTGATGTTATTTTTTTGAACCGTTTACAAGACTCGAGATGGCCTTCCTCGCGTACGAGACGGCCCACTCGGTTGAATGCGCGTCTTTGTCCAGGTACCACCGCGTCGCCACGCCCTGGTAGATTGCGGAAATCGCCCGCGCGGTCCCCTGGATGTCCGTGACCGGGAAGGCCCCGGACGCGACCCCCTCCTCGACCGCGCAGCCCAGAAGCTCAATCCAGCCGTCGAACCACTCGTGCAGGAGGGAGCGGTAGTCCGTGTCATGACCGGCCATGGCCATGGCGTCGAACAGCATCGGGTACCCGATGTTCACCAGCGGGTCCTCCCAGTTGTAGAGCCACATGAAGGAATGGACCTTGTCCAGCGGGCCGGCGCACTGGTCCATGGTCTTCTGTCCCCGTAAAAAGATGGCGGCAAAGAAATCCCGGAAGGTTTCCTTTATGAGCAGTTCCTTGGAAGAAAAATAGTGGGCGATACCTCCCTTGGATAATCTGGCCTCCGCGGCTATATCATCCATGGTGATGTTCTGGATCCCCACCTCTGCGATTTTCCTGAGCGAGGCCTCGATGATCTGGGCCTTCCTGATTTTTTCGAGGGTCAGATTAATTTCCATAGGTCGATTGTTCGCCCTCCAACACCCCCGGAGAGGGTTTCTGGCTTATAGCAGCTGCGAAGGGTCACACCAGAGGCATGCTGGCGTTCCCGGGCAGCCCTGATTCTGGACACAATGAATTTACGAGAAATGTGAAAGTTTGGATAATTAGCCAATATTCCGACTGATCGGATTATTGACCGGACGGACGGATTATGGAATATGTATTACAATATGTCAATATGTTTTTAATACAAAAATAATTAATTTTTTTATTCGTGAAGTATCAATGCCACATGTTCCAGGGGTCAGAGCGGTTTACAGGGCGATTGTTATCGCCTAGCCGGGGGGTCAGAGCATCGTCCATGGAGATAGTTATCGCCTACCCGGGGGGTCAGAGCATCGTCCATGGAGATAGTTATCGCCTACCCGGGGGTCAGAGCATCGTCCATGGAGATAGTTATCGCCTATCAGTCCCCGATCTCGGCCATGAATTTCCCGATCTCCCGGTTCACCTCATCAGGTTTTTCGAGAAATACCATGTGGCCCGCGTCCGGGATCACGACAAGGCGCGATCCGGAAATCTTCTCGGCCATGAAGCGCGAATACTTCAAGGGCGTCATGATGTCCCTGTCGCCGCATACGACCAGCACCGGTAACGAGAGCTCCGGGAGCCGCTCCATCACATCAAATCGGTCGCAACAGAGGAAGTCGTTCAGGTGGAGGCTGACGGGAAACGAGCAGGTCGTGTCAAGCACGCTCTCCCGCACCCTCTCCTCCACGGCCCCGTACATGCCCGTTGCGAGGCCCCGGTACCAGGAAGGGGGCTTGTCGATGTTATCCGACATCGTTTTGAGGAAGGCGGGATTGACCCGCAGGCGCGCGCCGGAGCCGATGAGAATGAGCGCTGCGGTTTCATCCGGGTATGCGAGCGCGTACGAGAGGGCGATCCCGCCGCCCATACTCTGTCCCGCAAGCACCGGCGCGCCATACCTCCTGTCGGCGATATAGTCCCGCAGCCACTGCCGGTAGGAGTCGATGCTGTCGCGCGGCTCACCCTCCGGGCGTCCGGGCAGCGTCACGGCGTCACTTCCCGGAAACCGTTCCTTCTGGTATTGCCAGACCGCGCCGGTGCCGCCGGCGCCATGTATGAATATCAGCTGCTTCATACGCTCCTCCCGGTTATGTGCCGCTCATGACCCCCTCTATGACGCGCGAGAGCTCGTCGATCCGGTAGGGCTTCGCGATCACCCCCCTGAACCCGAACTCGCGGTACTGGGCCATGATCATGTCGTTGGAATAACCGCTCGACACGATCGCCTTCACGGCGGGATCCAGAGCGATCAGCTTTTCGATGACCTTCCGCCCGCCCATGCCGCCGGGTATCGTCAGGTCCAGTATGACCAGGTCGTAGCGGGCGCCCCCGTGCAGCGACTGGCCGAAAAGGGTGAGAGCGGTCTCGCCGTCATAGGCAATGTCCACCTCGAACCCCAGGTGCTCCAGCATTTTCCGCGCCGTCGCGTTCACCGCCTCGTCGTCGTCCATGAACAGGATCCTGCCCGAGCCGCGGTACACCGGCGCCTCGCTCTTCTCCTTGGCGCGCGGAAGCTCCTCGGAGGACGGGAGGTACACGTAAAAGATCGTTCCCGCCCCCGGCTCGGACTCGACCGATATGTGGCCCTCGTGCCGCATGATGATCGAGAACGAGCTGGTGAGGCCCAGGCCGTTGCCGTCGCTCTTCGTGGTGAAATAGGGGTCAAAAATTTTCGAGATGTTTTCGGGCGGGATGCCGATGCCGGTATCCCGCACCGATATCTTCACGTACCGCCCCGGGCGGAGCGGAAGCCCGCTCTCCGGCCCGATCTCCGCGTTCTCGGTCGTGATCGTGACATCGCCCCCCTCGGGCATCGCCTGGTCCGCGTTGATGACCAGGTTCTGTATCACCTGGCTGAACTGCCCTACGTCGACGATGACCGGCCAGAGCTTCTCCTGGAAATCGAACTCGCAGCGCACGTTGGAGCCGCGCAGGATAAAGCGCGACGAGTCGCGGATGATCTCCTCCACCGAGGCGATCTGCCGGACCGGCGCGCCGCCCTTCGAGAACGTGAGGAACTGGTGCGTCAGCTCCTGGGCCCGCGCCGATGCCTTTTCCGCGTCGCCCAGTATCTCGACGAGACGGTCGTTTCCCTGCGCCGATAGGCGGGCCAGGTTGATGTTTCCCATGATTGCGGTGAGTATGTTGTTGAAATCGTGGGCGATCCCGCCCGCCAGTATCCCTATCGATTCAAGCTTCTCTATCTTGAGGAGCTCGCTGTGGAACTTGATCTCCTCGGTGATGTCCCGCACCACGAAGACGTAGCCGGTGATCTCGCCGGCGCGGTCACGGATCGCGGCCGCGCGGTCTGAAACGATGCGCTCCGCCTTGTCGCGCCGGATCAGCAGGGTCCCGGTGCGCGGGCCTTCGGTACCGCCGGGACCGACCGCGTTCATCATCTCCCTCCGCTCCCCTGTCTTCTGGTCAATGAGGATGAACACGTCGTTGAGCAATCGCCCCAGCACCTCTTCCTGCCGCCAGCCGGTCAGGTCCTCGGCCGCCCTGTTCATAAGGTGTATGCGCCGCTTGATGTCGGTAGCAACCACGCCCTCGGCAATGGACCGGAGGGTGATGGTGAGCCGTTCCTTTTCCTCAAGCAGGGCCTCTTCCGCCATCTTCCGTTCGGTGATGTCGCGTGCGATCGCCTGGATCGAGGTGACATCGTTTCCTTTCATGACGGGCGCGAGGTTGATCTCGGCGTAGATCCGCGTGCCGTCTTTTTTCGTAATGGCCGTCTCGAACCCGATGATCTCCTTGCCCTTCAGGAGGTCTCCGAGCAGGAGCGTGGTAATGCCCTGCATTTCTTCGGGCAGGAAGGCATTGAAGCTGACGCCGAGAAACTCGTCGACCCGGTACCCGGTGGTGGCCTGGACGGACGGCGACATGTAGGTGAAGCGTCCGGCCGTGTCCAGCATGAAGATGACGTCGAAGTTGCGCTCAACTACGCCCCGGAACCGGGCCTCGCTCCGCTTCAGCGCCTCCTTGTCGCGGATATGCTCCGCCACTTCCTGTTCCAGGTTCACGTTCAGCAGTTCGAGCTTTTTCTTCATCGTGTTGATCTTGTCCGCAAGCCCGAACGAGAAGAGGAGGATCTGCAGGCCGACGGCGAACTTCAGGGCCGATGCGGTGAAGAGATTGACCGGGAGCACCGAATAGGCCCGGAGCATGAACATGAGCGCGCCGATGATGATAAACGAGCTGGACCCGGCGAAGAACCGCGCCGGCCGGACCCCCCGGTAAAGCGCAAAGATCATGATGACGAATATTACCAGAATCGCCGCGGCAGTGCACACCGTTGAGGCGATCATCATCGCAAGGTTATTGAGAAGCATGAAATTG
Source organism: Spirochaetota bacterium (assembly GCA_029564515.1). Taxonomy (GTDB): domain Bacteria; phylum Spirochaetota; class UBA4802; order UBA4802; family UBA5550; genus RBG-16-49-21. Next base: position 32,577 of record JAKQPV010000001.1, read on the forward strand.
ACCAGCAGGCCGGCCATGCTCGCGTACATGACCGCCCGCGCCGCCCAGTCAAGGGCCGGGGAGAGAAGCCGGGTTCCGAGAAATTCCCGTGAAAATGCGAGAAACAGGAATAACTGCATGAATATATAAAAGGAAGATACTGAAAAGAGAGCCGTACCCGGCCAGATGTAGCGGGCCCCGTTCCCGTCAAGCGCCACGGAAGTCAGCAAGAAGCCGGCGATATAAAATACGTAAAACAGATACTCCCTCCCCCGCACCGACAAATATATGAAGAGGTTGTACGCGAGCATGATGAGAAGCATGCCGTAATACACGCCGTTTATGCCGACGGTCAGCATGTCGATCCGGTACAGCTCCTGGCGGGAATAAAGCTTGATGTCGAGGGCCATGTTGTTAACGGACTTGAAGCGCATGTAATAGGTCGCCGCTCCCGGCCCCTGTTTTATCGGGAACACGAAGCCCGAATGGTCGAACTCGCGCCGTTTGAAGGGATAAATGTCGCCCGACTCTTTCACTATGAAGCCGCCCCGCTCGGCGGGAATGAAGAGCATGATATCATCCATGAGCGGGTAAACCGACACCAGGTCAAACGAAACATCGCGGTCAAGGGGATTGTATATCGTGAAGCGGGCCCAGTAGGCTGAATCGGTAAGGCCGAAGTTGGGGACCGTGTCCCTCGATTCCCTGAAGTGCAGCGGCCGCCCCCGCAGCACGATGTCCCGGATGGTGAGCATGGCGCCACGGTCCTCCAGGTACTCGAGCATCGGCCCGACATCCCGGGATACCAGCGTGTCGTCAACGGTTATGATCCTGCTTTTTTTCGGGCCGTTAACGGTCGCCGCGGCAGAGGGAAGCGCCGCCGCCAGCGCCATGATGGCGAGCAGCACCGGCGCGACCAGGGCACGGGGCCTGCGGCGCCGGCCGCAGCTGCGGGGCGCATGAATCGTCCTGTCCCCCCTTCCTTGATATGGCATGCCGATGCTCATGGTCACTAATAACCGGAATCGCTCCGTAAATTGTCAAACAAAAATAGCAAAACATCGAATAATGGGCGCGTGAGGCGCGGACGCCGCCTACACGTCCTTCATGTAATCAGCCTCGAATTTGTTTTTCGTAACGACAGGGATTATCCGGTCAAGCCGTATCACCTCGAAAATCTTCATCAATGCGTCATTCACGTCAATTATAGCCAGCCGTACGCCCTTCTCTTCGGCAGCCCGGGCCAGCTTGAAAAGGTGGTTGATTGATATCGAATCGATCTGCGCGAGGTTCTTGAAATTCAACCCGAACAGCTCCGGCCCCTCTCCGAGCAGCTCTAACCAGGTATCCTCTGCCTCGGCGAGAGTCTCGCGCGTCAGGCTCCCTTCGAGATGCAGGATGACAGCGGTGCGAATCTGCTCAATTTTAATCGCGAACATGGCTCTCCTCTCCGGTTTTTGAGGTATCGCGGGTCAGCGCAGAGACCGCCTGATGTGATCCCGCTCAGATGCATTGATTCCAAATCGTTCCATGATAAAATCGTCAGCGTCCCCTATCCCGGCTCTTCCATCGATAATGCCCCCGGCGATCGAGGCAAGGCGCTCCAGGTCGCCGGCTTCCCACAACGGGATCGGCAGTCGCTCGAGATGGCTCCGGAGCACTTTTATGGAAGAGAATTTCTTCTGGAATATGAACTGGTACAGTGATGAATTCAGCAGGGCCAGGAGAGCCTTCACCGGGTAGCCATTCAACCTCGGTATCAGTATGTTGGCGCTGTTGAGCGTCAGGCGCCCCCGGTCATCATAGGCGACGATGAGCTTCTTCGATATGAAGCGGTACACGAGCTTTTCCGGCGCGCGGTATTTCCGCTCCGGCGCCGACTGCTGGAACCTGCCCGGGTCAAACCGGATGAAGGCCGACGGCGCGCGGAGCAGGTAGTGGCCGACCTCCTTCCCGGTGTATATCGGCTCAAGTCCCGGGCCGTCTTCCGGGCTGAGGAAGCGGCCGTTATCGCCGGTAACGATGCCCAGCGCCCAGTCGGCCTTTCCCTCCAGGGTCGTATGCTCGCGGCCGTATACCCGGTCAAGGATCCTGCCGTCTGTGGAATTGATATTGATATCGAACACGAAGTCCCCGTTCCTTAGAAAACGCTTCTGGTCCACGGCGTGGTCGCCGTCGCAGGACACGCATTTCAGCATCGCGCGGCCCCCTCCCTTCACCAGGTCAAGCCTGATGACCGGCGTAAACACGTTCTTGAAGACGCGGCCCAGACGGACGATACGCTCTATGCGCGTGTTTCGGAGTATATGGCCCCGGATATCTGCGTGCGCCCTGACATGCAGGATCGACTCGGGAAGGAGGAACGAGAGCACGCCGCCATCGGCAAGCAGGCCGATGCTTCTTTTCAGTATGTACGAGAACGACTCACCGGACGTGATCCCGGGATAGAGGAAAGCCAGCCCGTCGCGCTCCTGCTTTCCGTAATGGAGGCCCCATGGAGGGTTCGTGGCCACGATATCAAATCCGGTACCGTCGCCGGGGGCGTCGCCGGTCAGGATGTTCCGGTGATGGATCCGCGGCATGAATTCACGCCCGGGAAAGGCAAGCAACAGGTTTATCCGCGCCAGGCGCACGGCCACCGGATCAATGTCGGTCCCGTGGAGGGTCTCCGGGTCGTCCGTCTTCCCGGCGTATGCAAGAAGGAACTGCCCCGTCCCGCAGCAGGGGTCCAGCACGCGGGCACCGTCGCGGTAGGTTTCGTCCGCGATCGCCCGCACGATGCGGTCCGGCGTATAATATGACCCGCCCGCCGCCTTGTCTCCTTCCCGGAGCAGCGACTGGTATACGAGGCCCAGCGCATCGTGCTGGTCGGGCAGCTCGAGGTCAAGCAGGGCACGGTACCGCGCTGTAAGCCGGAACCCGCCAAGCTCCCCGTACCATTCCCGCAGCTCACGGGACGCGGCCACCCCGGCAGGACCGGATGCACCGCTGCGAAAAAATTCTTCCGCAGCGCCGGTACCCAGCATGCCGTTCCTGAACAACATGCCGAGCGCCAGCATGAAGAGAGCCCGTTCCGTCCCGACGCCGCTCGCGGCGACACTGCTCACTATCCGCTCGATCGTCTCCCTGCCGGTGCCGTCCGCGATGTACTCGTCAGGAATGAACGAGCGGGTCGCCGTCGCCTTGTTGGCGCGGCGCGCCAGGCGCGGGACCGAACCGCTCAGCAGGTCGTCGCGCAGCGCACGGACCTCGTCCGACCGGAACAGGCGTCCCGCAGGCCGCAGGTAATCGTGCTTGATCCAGTTCCGCACCGTCGCCGGTGAAACCGCGAGGATCGAGGCCGTCTCCTCGATCGTGACAAACTGCCGGTTCGTTATCATGTGCCCGTCTCTCCGCGCATGCGCCCGATGAAATAACTGCGGAAGGCGCCGGAGCCGCCATTATGCTCCGCGCCGCGCTCATGGTTAATTCATCGACCGGCGGGACGAGACTGCATTAATACTTTTGTGAACGTTATGTCACGTGTTTGGCGGCGTTATGTCGCCACGCAAGCCCGTGCGGGGAGTTAAGCCCTGAAAAGCTGGATGAGCGGAATCTCAATGATGCGGACCGACCGTTCGCTGAGGTTTTTATGCATGATCAGGAAGCTCTGGCGTGCGTCCGATTTCAGCACGCTGATGCCCTGGCTGTAGCCCGTCTGGAATATTTCGATGGAAAGGTTGAAGAGGCTGAGCGCCTCGAGTATGGTAAGCACGTTCAGCTGCGCCACGCCTTTCGCCAGGCTGTTCTCCCGGTACCCGGCGCCGAACAGGCCCAGGCAGCAGACCTGCCGCACGTCCCGCTCCAGCATGCTGTTGTACAGGGCGGCGACCTGCTCGAGCGCCATGTCGCTATTCTCGATCCGCGACTTGAACAGGTGGTTCACGCCGAACCAGGCCTTCCCCGTCCCGTCCAGGCCGCAGAGCACGACCGACGCGCAGGAGCCGAGATCTATATGGATCATGTGGCTCTCGTCCATTACGACGGCCTGGTTTATGTGGATGTAACAGACCTTCTTGCCCCTGCTTTCCCGGTAGAAGTCCTCTTCATCTTTTCTTATGGCAGCTGTTGACTGCATGCAAACATCACTCGAACACGGCCTTTATGTCGACTTCGGGCGGCACGAACATGGCCCCGGTCGCGATATCGACCAGCACGTCCATTTCATCGTGGAGGGGATAGTCTGTGTGAATCGACGCGTTCTCCGACCGTATCTTTTTTTCCAGCACTCTCCCCTCATCCGTCCGCAGCTGGACAATGAGGGTATAGAACCGGCTGCTTTTCCATATCACGAAGGTTCCGCCATGGCTGACGATCTCACCGCGGCGCAGGGTCCCGGCGGTAAACGCCTGCACCCTGTCGCGGTGTCCTTTTACCGCCTTGAAGATCAGGCGCACGCCTATGTAGCACAGCACGAGTGAAGCGATTATCTTAAACGCGATGAGGCCGGCTTCAAAGGGGCCGATAAATATCGCCGCCAGAGTCATGAGTCCAAGACCGCCGAATACCCCTGCTGAAAAAAAATAACCTTTCAGGTTGTGCCACATGTTGATGCTCCCGTACCGGGCCGGGTCGCGCGGCGGATTCTTCTGAATGGATACGGTGTTCATGCCTTCCCCCCTCTGTAGTAACGATTCGTATCTTTGGCGCCCGTTCGCAAGCCGGACGAAATGCATACCCTCAATTCAGCCAACAAGGTCGCACTCTATCATGGCAGAGGAGACCTGTCAAGATTTGAAACAGCAGGCGTCCTATTTTTTTATAGCCCGGCCCGGGAGACCGGGAAATCGCTTTTTTCCCATTCGATTCATAAAATGATTGATGATTATAAAAACATTCTGGATAATACCATCTTGTTGATTCCGGGGTCGGAAAAACTCAGAGCCCTCATGCAACAAACCGGGTGTAAACGTATATAAAAACATGAATGATGCTAATTTCATAAAGCTCGTATCGATCACCTCAACCGATACCGGGAAAAAGATAGCGTATGCCTATTATATTCGCCAGGATTTTGTCGCAAAATCCATGGTAATCTACCTGGACAGCGCGGGCATCATTGAAAAAATCTTTTTCTCGTCCGATGATCATGGCACCGTTGAATGGAGGAACGGTACCGGCCTCGCTGACTGCCACCGGTGGGAAAGCGAGGACCAGGCCAGGTCAAAATCCTACCTGACAAGGCGCTACACGACGATACTCTCCAACGGCGTTGCGGACATGGATTTCGCCCGGAGGGTGATCATCCCCGACATACTGGACAACCTGAGCGATGGTGACGTCGCAGAATGGATAAGCGACATTGTCCAGACCCGGGAATACCTGGTCCCTGTGGGCGAATCCAGGTTCCGCTCGCCCGGCATGTAGAGCTTTTTCAGGCTGTGCCGCCTTCACCCTTCACGGCTCACGGTTATTTGATCCCGTACCTTCGCTCCAGCCAGTCCTTCACCGCGGGCCCCGTCCCCAGCGGCCAGGGCCGGAGCTTCTCCGGGCTGACGTGCTTTATCTCGGCGAGCTCATCGTTCAGCACGATCTCGCCGGTTCCCGCGACATGATACACCAGCAGGAGCTGGTTTGCCTGGAAGAACGGGTATATTCCCACGAAACCCTTCAGCTCGCCGGAAAGACCCAGCTCCTCCCTCACCTCGCGAAGCACGGCTTCTTCCGGCGTCTCGCCGCGCTCGAGGAACCCGGTTATGATGCCGAACATCTTGTCCGGCCATCCCCTGCCGCGGGCTATGATGACCGCGCCGTCATGCTCGACGATCGCGGCGACAACCGGCAGGGGATTGTCCCAGTACACGTACCCGCACGATCCGGTAACACAGGCCCGGTAGCTCCTCCCCTCCAGCATCCTGGTCCCGAGACGGTTCCCGCACCAGGGACAGAAGTTCATGTCAGGCATACGGCTCTCCGGCAGTTTGATTATGAAGGCGGTTGTACCCTAAATCCGAAAGACCGCGCTGTCAACATTAATTGGTACGCCGGCCGGGGACGTCCGTTGTTCCCCGGGGACATTTTTTTATTGCGCCGCGCTCTGCCGCATGGCATTATGCACCGGGGTGAGCCATGAGCCTTGCCGGGTTAAAACGGGAGATCAGGAAACACGCCGATCCGGTACAGGCGAAAAATCTCATGAGATTTTTCAAGACCGGGCCGGGCGAGTACGGCGCGGGGGACCGGTTCCTCGGCATCTCCGTGCCGGTCCAGCGCGCGATCGCGCTGCGGCACCGGGACCTTACGGCCGGTGACGCTGCGAAGCTGCTGGCCTCGAAACTGCACGAGGAGCGGCTGATCGCGCTCATGCTGCTCCTCGAGCGCTACCGGCGCGGCGACGACGGGGAGCGGAAGAAGGTGATACGCCTGTACCTGTCAAACACCGTGCATGTCAACAACTGGGACCTGGTCGACCTGTCAGCCCCGGGCCTGCTGGGCGCGTTCCTGACGGACCGGGACCGCGCTCCCCTCTACCGGCTTGCCCGTTCCGCAAGCCTGTGGGAGCGGCGCATCGCGATCATCTCGACCCTTGCATTTATCAGGAACGGCGACCCGGGCACGACGTTCGACATTGCGGAAATGCTCCTGGCTGACGAACATGACCTGATACACAAGGCCGTCGGGTGGATGCTGCGGGAAGCCGGCAAGCGGGACCGGGCAGCGGAGATGCGCTTCCTTGACCGGCACGCGGCGGCAATGCCGCGGACCATGCTGCGCTATGCCATAGAGAAATTCCCGGAAAAAATTCGCCGCGCGTATCTCGCTGCCGGCCGGGTCTCACCGCGGGCCGGGTCTCAGCCGGCCCCCCGGGCATTGAAAAAATCGCGGTAACCCATGTCGGTGCCCTTGATGTGGGTCACCAGCCAGTCGCGGAGAAAGCTCATCAGCTCGATCGAGAACGACGCCTTCCCATCCCGGAGCCTGTTCTGAAAATCCGCTACCTGCACCATCAGGTCATAGTGCTCGCGCCGGTGCGCCTTGAGTTCCGGATAACCGTGCTTCGTCATCAGCTCTTCTTCCCTCTTGAAATGGGTTCGCGTATATTCGACAAGGCCGTCCAGGATATACGTCATCTGCGAGATCCCGAGGCCGGACACGATGCCGGCGTGAAGCTCGTTAACCATGCCCACGAGACGGCGGTGGTCGTCGTTGAACGCGGCCACCCCGACATCGAGCGAGTCGTCCCATGTTATGAATGCCATATGCCTCTCCCTGTAAGTCCAGCGGGGCCCTCACACCCCTCATTTAACCTGGAACGTGATTATCGCCCGGGTGCCCGGCGAGCGCTCGAGAACGATCGTACCCTCGAGCTGCCTGACCAGCATCGGCACCAGCGAGAGCCCCAGTGACTTCGTTTTGTTCAGGTCTGCCGATTCTGGCAGGCCGATACCGTTATCGGCCAGGACCATCTCGACCCTGCCGCCGCTCTCGCGGATCGAGACCAGCACCTCCGGGCTGCCTTTCCATCCGGCCGGGAACGCGTGCCTGAACGAATTCGTTACCAGCTCGTTAATGATGAGTCCGCAGGGGATGGCCTGGTCTACGGACAGACGGATGTCGGCCGTATCCACGCGGGGCGGGATCTGCATGGCCTCGCCCATGAAACTGCCGTACAGCTCCTGAACTATCGTCTTGACATAGGAAGAAAAATCGATCCGGGACAGGTCGTCGGACTGGTAGAGCTTTTCATGGATCAGCGACATCGACCTGATACGGGACTGGGCGTCTATGAAGCTTGTGCGCAGCTCCGGACTCTGGATGGCGGCCGCCTGGAGCGCCATCAGGCTCGTTATGACCTGGAAGTTGTTTTTAACCCGGTGGTGAACCTCGCGGAGGAGGGTCTCCTTTTCAGCCAGTGCGGTCCGGATCCTCTCCTCCATCCGCTTTCGCTCGCTTATATCGCGGGCTATCCCCTGTACGCCGGCCAGCGTGCCATCCCTGAACACCAGCTGCGTGTTGATTTCCAGCGGCACGCGCTCGCCGTTCCGGGTGAGTATTTCCACCTCGTATCGGGTCGGCGCGCCGCCTTCAATTTTTTTCCGCATATTGCTCATGACGACATCCAGGTACTCCGGTGCCACGATATCCGGAACCCGCAGCCGGCTTAAATCCTCCTGCGAATATCCCGTCACCTCGAGCGCCTTTTTATTGATCGAGGTAAAGTTCAGGTCAAGGTCCGCGGTCACCACGATGTCATTGGCGTTATCGAACAGGTTCCGGTACCGCTCTTCGCTCTCCCTGAGGGCCTCTTCCGCGAGCTTGCTGTCCGTGATGTCTACGACTACCCCGATGCCCGAGGTGACCTCCCCGTCCGGCCCCCGCAGGGGGCTCGCACTGAACCGCACCCACCTGAACGCATCGCTCGTGGTGGCGTGATAGGGTCCCTCGTAATGCGTCACCTTCCCGCGCAAGGCCTCTTCAAGAACGGGAATGACCGCCTTCTCTTTAAGCCTGGTCAGATCCAGGCCGACCAGTTTCTCGATCGTCGAATCGAGTATCGTCGCGAACCGGGAATTTGCGCCGGTCAGCACCATGCTGCTGTTATAGGTGAAAATTCCCACCGGCGACTGGTCGAATACCGCGCTGAATCGCTCCTCGCGCTCCCGCACCGCTTCCCGGGCGCTGATCATGTCCGTTATATCGACGACGATACCGAGGCCGCCCACGATCCCGCCCCTGGCGTCGCGCAGGGGGGTGGCCGACGACGAGATCCACGGTACCGCTCCGGTGGTTGTGGCGCGGTACGGCCCCTTGTAAACGGACAGCTTCCCTTCGAGGGCCTCTACAAGGCTTTTTACTATTTGAGTTTCCCTGAGAAGATTGAGGTTGAGCCCAATCAGGTTCTCCCGTTTTGTCATCAGCATATCTGCGAATTGCCGGTTGCAATCGGTTACGGTCATGTCCAGGTCGTACATGAAGATCCCGGCGGAGGAGTTTTCGAACAGCGCACGGAACTGCTCTTCCTTCTCCCTGAGGACCTCTTCCGCTTTTTTCCTGTCCCTGATGTCGCGCGAAACGCCGTGGAGGCCCACAATGTCTCCACTGCTGTCGCGGATTGCCCCGACCACGCTTTCCAGCCAGACCGTCGAGCCGTTCCTGTGTTTGGCCGCGTGCTCAACCGTGACATGCCGGTCCGGATCGGCGTTCCCTGAATTTCTCAGCCTTTTCTCTTCCATGAATATTTCCAGCAGCCGGGAGTATTCCTCGGGGCCTATCATCGCCACCACGCTCCTGCCGATTATCTCTTCCGTGGAAAAGCCGAATACCTTCTCGAAGGAGGGACTGAGATACGTGTAGCGAAACTCCATGTCGACGGTCCACACGACATCGGTCATCATGTCCGCGATAAGCCGGTACTTCACCTCGCTCTCGCGCAGCGCCTGCTCGGTCCGCTTCTGCTCCGTGACGTCGCGCGCGATACCGAGGACGGCATCCGGTTTCCCTTCCCGGTACAGCATCATCGCCATGACATCGATATGTTTTGTCTCGTTCTTCTTCGTCCTGACCCGGAACTCCCGGTTCTTTTCCTGAAAGCCGGTGGTAAAGATCTCCTCCATTGCCTCGTAAGCGGACGGAAGCTGGTCCTCGGTCACGAGTGACTGAAAATTGACATTTTTCACTTCATCTTTGGAATAGCCGAACAGCTGGAGCGCCGCTTCGTTGGCGTCGATAAAATTCCCCATGAAATCGTGCACGTACACGCAGTCGTGGGACCGGCTGAAAAGCGCATTGTAACGCTCCTCGCTCTCGCGGTGCAGGGCCTCGACCCTTTTTCGCTCGCTGATGTCACGCGACGAGAAAACCGCGCCGTCGAACTGTCCGTCCGGCGTGTACATGAATGAATTGACCGTTTCCAGCCAGATATAATGCCCGTCCTTGTGCCGGCCGCGGTATTCGGTCCGGATGTCAGTGTGCTCCTCCACCCCCCGGTAAAACGCCTTCCTGAGACCGTCCTTGTCGTCAGGATGCACAAGGTCCATGGGCGATGTCCCGATCAGCTCGGCGGGTTCATACCCGGCGATTTTATTGTGCGAGGAGCTCGCGTACACGATCAGCGTGTCGCGGTCGATCTGGCCGACCATGTCCCTCATGTTGTCCGTAAGCTTGCGGAGCTTTTCCTCGTTCTCCCTGAGCCTTTTTCCCAGCCCGTGGCTGTGCAGCGCGGTATCAATGGTGGAAAAAAGGTCCTGGGGATTGACGGGCTTGAGCACGTAGCCGTACGGGTTCGTCTCCCGGGCGCGGGCGACCGTGGTGACGTCCGCGTTCCCGGTGAGATACACGACCGGAAGATCAAGCGTGCTCTTTATGATGCCCGCCGCGTCTATGCCGTCCATGTCTCCCGGCATCACGATGTCCATGAGCAGGAGGTCCGGCTCCTGCTCCCGGGCCGTTGTTATGGCCTCTTTCGCGGACGCCGACACGCCGATCACGTCATACCCGAACTGGCACAGGGTCGACTTGATGTGCATGCCGATGATAGCCTCGTCCTCGACTACAAGGATACGATGTTTTCTCATAGTGCCCCTGCGCGGGATGACGGCCGGGCCCGTCCCCCCTTATTGCAATATCTTCTTCAGCGCGACCGCGAGGTCCGCCATCTGGTACGGCTTCTGGATGAAGCCGGCTATCCCCTTCCCGGCAAACCGCTGTGTTATCTCCTGCTCGTTGTACCCACTGGACATGATCACTGTCACGTTTTTCCGTATGCGGCGGAGCTCCCGGTAGGTCTCCTCCCCGTCCATGTGCGGCATTGTCAGGTCGAGAATGACGAAGGCGATCTCGTCGGCGTGCTTTCTGAATAGCTCAACGGCCTGTATGCCGTTCTCGGCGGTTATGACCGAGAAGCCCAGACGCGCAAGCATGCTGCTTCCGAGCGTCCGGATCGTTTCCTCGTCGTCCGCGAGAAGGACCATGCCGCTTCCCCGCCACTCGGCTCCGGGCGCCGACCCGCCGTCCGTATGCTCGGCGGGTTTTTCCAGCCCGGGGAAAAAGACCTTGAACGTCGTTCCCTTCTCCTTTTCGCTGTATACCTTTACCGCGCCCCTGTGGCTTCTGACGATACCGAGCACCGCCGCCAGCCCGAGGCCGCGCCCGGTGAATTTCGTGGTGAAAAACGGGTCAAAGATACGCGGGAGGGTTTCCCTGTCCATTCCGCACCCGGTGTCCGCGACCTCGACGTAGGCGTAGAGTCCGGCCGGCAGCTGCTCGTTCAGCCAGGTCTCGGAGAGGAACTCGCGGTCGCAATTGACCGCGCCGGTGGAAATGGAGATGATGCCGCTCTTTTCACCGATGGCGTCGGAGGCGTTGATGACGAGGTTCATGATGATCTGGCGTATCTGGGTGGCGTCCGCGTCTATCGCGGGAAGCCCATCGGCGAAGTTGTAGCGCAGCACGGCCTTCTTGGAGATCGAGACCTCGAGCATGTGGCCCATCTCCTCCACGGCCTCGTTCAGGTCGATAGCCTCGCTGGAGAAGCGCCCGCGCCCCGAATAGGCAAGCATCTGGCGGCACAGGTCGGCGGCGCGCTGGGAAGCCTTCGCCGCTTCCAGGAGATTGCTGCGCGCGGGCGATGACGGCGTCATGTCCATGAGCGCGAGGTCGATGTTGCCCAGGATCGCCATCAGCAAGTTATTGAAATCATGGGCGATACCGCCCGCCAGGACGCCCAGGCTCTCCAGCTTCTGGGTCACCTGTATCTGCGCCTCGATCTTGCGCCGCTCTTCCTCGGCCTTCTTGCGCTCGGTGTTGTCCCTGACGAAGATCAGCACGGCGTCCTCTCCCTGCCAGCGGAAGAGCACCGAGTTGAGCTCGGTCCACCTGACATCGCCGGAGCCGGTCAGGAAGCGCACCTCGTACACGAAGGGCGTGGTGTCGCCCGCCAGCCGCATCCGGTAGCGGCCCGAGATCATCTCGCGGTCATCGGGATGGATGAATTCGGTAAAAGGCCGCGATTCAAGCTCCCCGCTCGTGAAACCGGTCAGCTTCAGCAGCTGCGGGTTCACGAACACGAACCGCCAGTCCCTGATGACCGCAATGCCCTCGCTCGCGTTCTCCACCAGCAGGCGGTTCCGCTCCTCGGACAGCCGCAGGTCCTCTTCCGCATTGATGCGGTCGGTGATGTCCTCGATGACGGCCATCCCGCCCATGACCTCGCCTTTCTCGTCGCGCAGGGGGCTTGCTGAAACGGAGAGCCAGAGCCTGACGCCGCTCAGGGTCGCGTCATACGAGCCTTCGTAGTGATTGATATTGCCTCTCAGGGTGTCCTCGAGCTGCGGTATCACCAGGACGTGCCTGAGCGTTCTGAGGTCGATGCCGACCAGTTTCTCCCGCGGCGAACGCATTATCTCGCCAAGCCGCTCGTTGCAGTCCGTGAGGACCAGGCTGGTGTCGAACATGAACACGCCGACCGGCGACTGGGTAAACAGGGCCCGGTACCGCTCCTCGCTGGCCCCGAGCGCCTTCTGTACCCGCACGCGCTGGTCGATGTCCCGCAGCACCACCAGGATGCCCTGTATGATCGAATTGTCCATCAGGTTTGTCGCCAGAGCGTCAACATAGATCCAGCTGCCGTCGGCAAGCCGCACGCGGAACTCGGTCGGGATGCCGGGGTTCGTCCTGGAAACGGCCTCGGCGAAATCTTGCGCCACGAGCTTCGTATCGTCGGGATGCACGATCTCGAATGCATTCTTGCCGATCATCGAATATCCGAGGCGCGCGGCCACGGCCGGGTTCTCGAAACTCACGACCCCGCCGGAGTTCATGACAACGATGAGGTCCTGCAGGTTATTCACCACGGCACGAAAGCGCTCCTCGCTCTCTTTCAGGGCCCGTTCCGCCTCTTTCTGGCCGGTGATGTCCCGCGCGACGCCCACGTAGCGGGAAGGATCGCCCCGGTCATTCTTCAGCATGCTCGCGGACATCCATGTCGGGAATACGGATCCGTCGCTGCGAACGTGCCCGACTTCGCCCTCGTGCGTTCCATGGAGCCTGACTTCCTCCAGGAACGGCAGCACATCGTTTTGTAACTGTTCAGCGGTATGGAACAGGGCCATCCTGCTCCCGGGGATGTCCGAATCCCCGAGCCCGTGCATCGATATCCAGGCGCGGTTCGCGTACAGGATGTTCCCGTCAAAGTCGGACACGGCTATGCCGTCAACCACCTGGCCGACCGCGGCGCCAAGCATGGTGAGCTCATCCTCGGTCCGCACCCGCTCGGTGATGTCCCTCACGATCAGCAGGATCGCCCGTTTCCCTCCGAAATTGAATATGTTACCCATGGCTTCTATGGTGATCTCCCTGCTGTCCTTCCGTACGGCGCGTGTCCGGTAATAACCGGGACTCCTGCCTTCAAGCAGCTCTCCCATCCTGGACATGAGACCGGCCATCATTTCTTGCGGAATAACGAGATCGGGACCGCGGCCAATCATCTCGTCCCTGGCATAGCCGAAAATGGAAGCGAAGGTGTCGTTCACCCAAATGTTTTTCGCATCGATGGTGAGCGCGACCCCCTCGGATATGTTTTCCGATATCGCCCGGAATTTTTCCTCGCTCTCCGTCAGCCGCAGCTCGAGGTCGCGCCGGTTTATAACCGTGTCTATGGTCGAGAAGAGGTGCAGCAGGTCGATGGGCTTCAGCACATAGCCGTAGGGCGCTGAATCGCGGGCGCGCGTGACGGTGGATATGTCGGCGTTACCGGTCATGTAGATGACCGGTATGCCGAACCTGTCCCTGATTATTGTCGCGGCCTCAATCCCGTCCATCGCACCCTGGAGCACGATGTCCATGAGTATGATATCGGGTTCAAGCTCACCGGCCTTCTGTACCGCTTCCTCGCCGGTTATGACATGCCCGCAAATCTCAAAACCAAGGTTTTCAAGGCTGGTCTGGATATAGAGACTGATGACCGCCTCGTCTTCAACGATGAGTATTCTCTTTTTTTGCATAGCCTCGTTCCGATCCATGCCGGGGACCCGGCACTTGCCTTACCAACCCGCAAGTTATTATTGTAACTACAGTTTGAATTTTGAGTCAATTCATTTTCAGCGTCCTCTGGAACGTAGGGACTTTTTGGACCGGGTTACGGAACTGGTGAAAGGATCTCGGTGATATTGGACGCGGATCAAAAGTCATCCAAAAGTACCGGATACCCTGAATCTTCAATCGGACGTAATATCGCTGTCTGTCTGTTTTTTTTCGCTCTGACATTATACCCGGCCCATCCGGACCTCCTGCAGGCCGCATTATGCCGCATGAGGCCCCCATGATCAGAAAAATGAATTGATCGATACGGCTCTGTCAGGGTATGATTGCCCTGAACAGGCATATCCATGTATGACGCAATCCTGGCAAACCTCAACAACAAGGCCGAGGAATTCGGCGCGATAGCGCGCCAGGTGAACGAGTCGTCGCGGCTCAGGAAGGTCCACTCGGAAGAGGCCATCGCGCTGATACGCCAGTCGATGGAGGTCGGCGATATCCTGGGCCATGAGTTCGAGATCATATCCCGCGCGAACAGGTCGATGCGGGACCAGGACACCATGGTCCTCAACTATTGCATGGGCCTTGAAGCCAACATCAGGCGCCAGCAAGAGCTGCTGGACACAGTGGCCGGGGGCTCCCTGGCCGACCCGTCAGCGCTCGAGCGGCTTGGCGTGATGATCAAAGCGCTTGCAGCCTCCCTCCGGAAGGCGATCCTTCTCCTGCATGTCATTATACAGAACGATACCGACATCGTGCTGATGGACGGCCTCATAATAAACAGGAGGAAATTCCAGCGGGAATCGATCGACCGGCTCAAGAAGCTCGCGTTCCGCACCATCGAGGACGCGGACGCCGCGATCCGCGGCTCATCCTCCAACCTGAAGCGGGGCCTGCAGATAGTCGAGCGGCTCAAACTGGTGCGGCGGTTCATAGAAGAGCGCAGGACGGACGAGCTCTCCGGACTGATCGAGGAAGCGAACGCGGGATGGAACACCGCCGCCGCCGTCAACCGCAGCTCGGTAACGCAGATGGTATTTTCCGACGATGTCAACCGACTCACCGAGAACCTGCTCGCCGATTCGAACGCGATACAGGAGCTGGTGCTTTCCCGTCACCGGCTCTTCGCCCGCAACCAGGAGCTTATGAGCGAGCTCACCGTGCTCCTGTCGCGTGAGATAAAGGGCTTCCTCCCCGCGCGCGACCTTTCCGAGGAAATCATTCCCGGGCCCGGCGTTCCCGACGGCATCCGCAACCTGACGGGCAACCTGGTCTCCTACGTCCGTATCGCCTGCAGCGATATCGAGGCCGTTTCGGGCATGAATTTCGACATGACCGGTGCGATCGCGCTGAATTCAGATATTGAGAAGAAAGCGATAGAGCTGACGAGGATGAAAATCGGTTATTTCGACCGGATCAGGGAAGAAGTGAAGAGCATGACCGACGCGACAAGCTACCCGATCGAGGGATCGGGCCGCAACATAGAGAACGGAAAGATACTGGAGATGTACCTGAAGCAGATCCTCGGCCGGATATCCGGCGGAGACGAACCCGCCCGCGCGCCCTAGGAGCCGGCCGCGGTGCGGACGACGCTGTCCTCGTCCGAGGCCCCCTCGCCCAGAATGACCTCGACGTTGTCGTTGATGCCGGTCTCGACCCTGAAGCCGCAGTAGTCCGGCTGTATCGGGAGCTCGCGGTTCCCGCGGTCGACCAGAACGAACAGGCGTATCGCCTTGGGCCTGCCGAACGAGGTGAGCGTCTCCAGGGCCGCCTTGGTGGTGCGGCCGGTAAAAATAACGTCGTCCACGAGGAGAACGGTCATCGTCGAAATATCAAAGGAGATGGACGTTTCCTTGATCGAGGGAAGCACGCCGCGGGTGGCGAGGTCGTCGCGGTAAAATGTGATGTCAAGGGTGCCGCTCTGGATCCTTGTGCCGGAGAGGGCCTCGATCCGCTCCCGTATGCGTCGCGCGAGCTCAACCCCGCCGGTCTGAAGACCGACAACGGCCAGTTTGTCGACGTTCCCGGCGTCAGACAGGACACGGGCGGAGAGCCGGTCGATGATTTCGGCAATATCCTTGCTCCTGAGCAGAATTTCCTTCCCCATTCCTACACAACCTCTTTATGATATTCCTGGATCGGCCGTATCATGATGCCCCCGGTGCGCCGTATCTCCAGGAGGCCGAATATGGCGGCCCGGGCCGCCTGCACCGTCGTCATGTACGGGACGTGATACCGAACCGCCGCCTGGCGGATCAGGTACGAATCGTCCTTCGAAATCTTACCTGACGGCGTATTGATGATCATGTCAACTTCATTATTTTTTATCAGGTCGATAATGTTGGGCCGGCCCTCGCTGACCTTGTGCACCTGGCCGCAGGGTATGCCCAGCTCGATATAGTATTGCGCCGTGCCTTCGGTCGCCATGAGGCGGAATCCCGCCTCATGCAGGCTGCGCACCCCTTCCAGTATCTCCTCGCGGGCGCGGCTGTTGACCGAAATAAGCACGGTCCCCTTCACCGGCAGGGAATCGCCCGCGGCAAGCGTTGCCTTGTAGTAGGACTCGCCGAAGTTTTTGGAAATGCCCATGACCTCCCCGGTCGACTTCATCTCGGGCGACAGGAGGGTGTCCACGCCGGGGAACTTGTTGAAGGGAAGGACCGCCTCCTTCACGCTGACAAAAGGGACCTTCTTCATCTCCGTCAGGCCAAGATCCGCGAGGCGCCCTCCCAGCATCACCCTGACCGCAACCTTGGCCAGGGGCACGCCGGTGGTCTTGGAAACGAAGGGAACGGTCCGCGAGGCCCGCGGGTTAACCTCGATCACGTAGAGCTTTCCGTCCTTGATCGCGTACTGTATGTTCAGCAGGCCGCGGACATCCAGCTCCATTGCCAGGGCCCGGGTGGTTTCAATAATGGTCTGCCGCATATCGTCGGAAAGGGACAGGGGCGGGATGATGCAGGCGGAGTCGCCCGAGTGAATGCCCGCCTCCTCGACGTGCTCCATGATGGCGCCGACGAACACGTCCACGCCGTCGGCGATCGCGTCGACGTCGATCTCGAGCGCGTCCTCAAGGAAGTCGTCCACCAGTATCGGGTGCTCGGGCGAAAGCTCGACCGCGGTGGCGATATAGTTCCGTAAACTGTCCTCGTCATAGATAATGGCCATGGCGCGGCCTCCCAGCACATAGCTGGGGCGCACGAGCACCGGGTAGCCGATCCTCCCGGCGATGCCGATAGCCTCCTCCTCCGCGAAGGCGATGCCGTTCTCCGGCTGGAGCAGGCCGAGCCTGCTTACCACCTCGGCGAAGCGCTCCCGGTCCTCCGCCCGGTCTATCGAGTCGGGCGAAGTGCCCAGTATCTTCACCCCGTTCTCCTCCAGGGCGCGCGCGAGCCGCAGGGGCGTCTGGCCGCCAAACTGCACGATCACGCCGTCCGGCTTTTCCCGGTCATTGATGTGGAGCACGTCCTCCAGGGTAAGCGGCTCAAAGTAAAGCCGGTCGGAGGTATCGTAGTCGGTCGAGACCGTTTCCGGGTTGGAGTTCACCATGATCGACTCGATCCCCTCCTCGCGGAGCGCGAAGGAGGCGTGGCAGCAGCAGTAATCAAACTCGATCCCCTGGCCGATGCGGTTGGGGCCGCCGCCCAGGATCATGATCTTTCTTCCGGCCGAGGCCTTGGTCTCGTCCGCATCGTCGTACGACGAATAATAGTATGGCGTGTACGCGGCGAACTCGCCGCCGCAGGTGTCGACCAGCCTGAATCCCGGGACGATTCCCGCCCCGTACCGGAGCCGGCGCACCTCGTCCTCGCGCGCCTTGAGCGACATCGCGTATTCCTTCTGCGCGGCAGGGCCGCGCTCGTGCAGGCGCACAAGATCGTCGCGGTGCGCCAGGTAGCCGAGCTGGCGGTCCGAGAAGCCGAGGCGTTTCATGCGCCGCACATCCTCCGCCGTGAAGGCGCGCGACCTGCTTTCCTCTGCGAACTCCTGCGCGGCGTCCACGATCTCCTTGAACTGTCCCAGGAACCACCGGTCGATGCCGGTGAGATGCGCCACCCGCTCCACCGGCCATCCCATCTTGAAGGCAACGTTGAGGAAGAACATCCGGTCCTCGCGGGTGTTGGTGAGCTCCTTCTCGATGATGTCGCGCTTGTGACGGTCGGGGAGCCGCTTGAGCATCTCGACGATCTTGAGCACGCCGTCGGAGCCGAAGCCGAAACGGTTTATCTCCAGGGAGCGGAGCGCCTTCTGGAACGCCTCCTTGAAGGTGCGGCCGATCGCCATGGCCTCTCCGACCGATTTCATCTGCGTGCCCAGCTGCGAGTCCGCGCCCTCGAACTTCTCGAAGGCCCAGCGCGGCGCCTTGACCACGACGTAGTCGATGGTCGGCTCGAACGACGCGGGCGTTTCCCGGGTAATGTCGTTGGGTATCTCGTCAAGGGTGAGGCCGACGGCGAGCTTCGCCGCGATCTTGGCAATGGGGAACCCGGTCGCCTTGGAGGCCAGGGCGGAGCTCCGGCTCACGCGCGGATTCATCTCGATGATCGTCACCCGGCCGTCAAGCGGGTTCACGGCGAACTGTATGTTGGAGCCGCCGGTGTCGACGCCGATCTCGCGTATGATTTTAATCGCCATGTTCCGCAGCTCCTGGTACTCGCGGTCGGTCAGGGTCTGCTGCGGCGCCACGGTGATCGAGTCGCCGGTATGTATGCCCATGGGGTCGATGTTCTCGATCGAGCAGATGATGACGACGTTGTCTTTCCTGTCGCGCATCACCTCGAGCTCGAACTCCTTCCACCCGATGACCGACTCCTCAAGGAGCACCTGGTTGATGGGCGACTCGTCGAGCCCGCGGGTCACCAGGTCTAGGAAATCCTCGCGGTTGTACACGATGTTCCCGCCCGTGCCGCCCAGCGTAAAAGCGGGCCGGATGATGACGGGAAGGCTGATCCGCTCCATCACCGCCAGCGCCTCATCGATGGAAGAGGCCAGGCCGGACTTCGGCACGGAGAGGCCGATCGAGAGCATCGCCTGCTTGAAGAGCTCGCGGTCCTCGGCTTTCTTGATGGAATCGATGTTCGCGCCGATAAGCTCCACGCCGTAGCGTTCCAGCACGCCCCGCTCAGCCAGGGCCATGGCCGTGTTCAGGGCGGTCTGCCCTCCCACGGTCGGCAGCAGCGCGTCCGGCCGCTCCCGCTCGATGATTTTCTCGACCACGTCGGGGGTTATCGGTTCTATGTAAGTGCTGTCCGCCAGGTCCGGGTCGGTCATGATGGTTGCCGGGTTGGAGTTTATGAGCACCACGTGGTACCCCTCCTCCTTCAGGGCCTTGCAGGCCTGTGAACCGGAATAATCGAACTCGCAGGCCTGGCCGATAACTATCGGGCCCGAGCCTATGATGAGTATTTTCTTGATATCAGTGCGTTTGGGCATAGTGTCCAGGGATTGATATAATGGAATAAATGTCGTCTCACAACCTACGAATTACAAATTTTGTTCAGAATATTTGTCAATACAAATAGCAGAGAATGAGATAAAATTAACATAAAAGAAATTATCAGCCGTTTTCCACTTCGCGTAACAGCCCGCCTTTTCCCGGGCCCGGGCATGCGTGGACGGGACAGCCAGTTTGACAATTTATTTAAAAAATCTATTTACAAAATTACCATACTATTATAAATTCCCATCCGGTCGGGCTATTTCATGTCCAGCCTGCCAGGTCCCTGAAAATGAAGAAAGAACTGAAGATCATAAAAAAGAAAAAGCATATTATCGAGGCGCTGAAACGGTGCCTCGAGCGGGACGTGTATTCGCAGGTATCACTCGAATGCGTGGCCAAGGAGGCCGGTTTTTCAAAGGGCGGCCTGCGCCATTATTTCCCTACCCGTGAAGAGCTGTACGTGGCCCTGATCGAAAGCTTTTTCAACCAGATCCAGCGCGACCAGATCGGGGTCGTCCAGGGCATGGACCTGGACACCAACGACAGGGCGCTGATCACAACCCTCTTCGGCATTGAAAAGTTCCTTCTCGACAAGAAGAACATGCGCATCCTGATAAATATAATCCTCTACGGCTTCGAGGACGACAAGATCAGGGAGATCACCAGGAAATTCATCCGCAACCACCTCAACATCTATGCCGGCACGATCAAGGACCTGAAAGGAAATGCGAGCGAGCTTGACGCGGAAGACCGCTTCATCGGAAGGATAACACAGATCATTCTTCTCTTCGCCGGGATCCTGGAGTACATTGATCCCATCAACGTCGACACCCCGAAGCTGATCGAGTTCATACTGAAAATGTACAAAACCGACTAACGCACGGCGGCGGAAGCACCGTACGGAGAACCCCATGTCACACGGCGCGGATTCGCTGAAATCAATCATGTACGCACTGGGCGCGAACCTGACGATCGCCGTCGCGAAGATGGCGGCCGCGCTGTACACCGGATCGGGCGCCATGCTCGCAGAGGCGGTCCATTCTCTGGCCGATACCGGCAACCAGGTGCTCCTGCTCATCGGCCTCCGGCTATCCAAGCTCCCGCCGTCCGCAGAATACCCGCTGGGACACGGCCGGGCCGTATACTTCTGGTCCTTCATCGTGGCCCTCCTCCTCTTCAGCATGGGCGGCCTCTTCTCGATATACGAAGGGATACACAAGCTCTCCGTGCACGAAGGGCTGCAGGCGCCCTGGCTTGCCGTGGGGATACTGGCTTTCAGCATCGTCATGGAGTCGTTTTCGCTCTGGGGGTGCCTGCGCGAGGTCAACAAGGTGCGCGGCAGGCGTTCCCTCTGGCGCTGGTTCAGGGACTCGCGGCAGAGCGAGCTCATCGTGGTCCTGGGAGAGGACCTGGCCGCCCTCGCCGGCCTGAGCTTCGCCATGGCGGCAGTGCTCCTCACCATCGCGACCGGGGACCCGGTCTTTGACGCGGCGGGAAGCATCATGATCGGCGTGCTGCTGGTCGTCGTCGCCGTGGGCGTGGGCAACGAGATCAAGGGTCTCCTGATCGGCCAGAGCGTGGACGACGCGACAAGACAGGCCATCGCCGATCATATCGGCGGTACACCCGAGGTGGCCGCCCTCCTGAACATGATCACCATGCAGCAGGGGAACGACGTGGTCCTCGCGGTGAAGGCGCGGATGCGGCCCGCCTGCTCCGACCTCGAGCTCATGGAATGCATCAACGGGGTCGAGCGCTCCATCAAGAAGCGGTTCCCCCAGGTCAAATGGATATTCTTCGAGCCGGATTACACCGACGGCGGTGACGACGACACGGACCCGCGCACGGGAGGGGACGCAGGAACGGCCCGCGGCTGAAAACTTTTTACGGCCGCGCGGGAGAATGTATTGACACTCCCCGCGTCCCGTAGTACACTATCATTATCATTGCAGCATACCGTTCAACGGCAATTATATCTGGAGGACCAGCGTATGAACAAGAGAACTTTTATCGCGATACTGGCGGCCGTATTCATTTCCGCAACCCTCTACTCGCAGGAGAAGAAATCAGAATCGAAGGAAGGCGCCGAGGCCGCGGGCAAGCAGAAGATGACCGTGTACCAGGAAATAATACTTGAGGATTTCGAAACCACGCCCTATACGGATAAAAACATCACGTTCAACGTGACCTCCGACCAGGAGGCCAGGCTGGCGATCCGGACCGATCTCCCCGCATATGAAAAGTCCAAAAAATACCTGGGCATTAAAATGAAATCACGCGGCGGCGACATTTTCATCATCAAGCCGGCGAAAGAGATCATACTAGACAAGTACTGCAAGTCCATCTCTTTCTGGATTTACGGCAAGAAGACGCTGGGCGAGCTCTCCTTCATGCTGCAGGACACCCGGCAGAACAACCACAAGCTCATAATCATTCCGACGGTGGACTTCCTGGGATGGAAGCAGGTCACCATCAACCTGGGCAAGAGAATTGCCCAGGAGGAAGACTTTCTGAACCAGAAAAAGACCATGAAGCTGATTAACATACAGTATCGCACGGCAAGCAGCAAGGAACGGCCGTCGGCATGGCAGTTCCTGTACCTGGATGACATCACCGCCGTCGTGCGCGACCGGTACACCGACAAGCAGAGCGACGAATGGTAGACGGGAAACACACCGGGCAATGCACCGAAGGCGGGGTCACGTGACCCCGCCTTCTTTCTGTACATAGCCCGGGACCGGGTAGACGAATGGCCTGCCCGTGGTAGGGTTCTTGAGCACGATGCAGGATGTTCCGAAAAGCGCTTCCACCAGGTCGTAGCGGAGCACCTCTGCCGGCGCGCCGCTGAAAAACACCCCGCCCTCCCTCAGCCCGACGATGCGCGTGGAATAGTCCGAGGCAATATTGATGTCATGAAGCACCGTCACCACGGTGGCGCCCTCGCGGTTCAGCTTCCAGAGGATGTCCATGATCATCACGGCGTGCTGTATGTCCAGGTGCGAGACGGGCTCGTCAAGGAGAATGACGCTGCTGTTCTGGGCCAGGGCGTGCGCTATCCGGGCGAGCTGGAGCTCTCCGCCCGAAAGCTCGGTGAGCCGCCGCGAGAGCAAGC
Organism: Spirochaetota bacterium; assembly: GCA_029564515.1. Lineage (GTDB taxonomy): Bacteria > Spirochaetota > UBA4802 > UBA4802 > UBA5550 > RBG-16-49-21. The sequence continues at coordinate 55,121 of JAKQPV010000001.1, forward strand.
CGGCCACGCCCGTGGTCTCGGCCGCACGCGCGATCATCTCCCGGTCCCGGTCCGACTCGAGCACGAAGGAGTCCTGGTGCGGAAACCTTCCCAGCCTGATGAACTCGTACACCGTGAAGGGGGCGAGCGCCTCCGCTGCCTGGTGGACCACGGAAAGCTCGCGGGCCAGCACCCGGGCGCGGTAATCGCGCAGCCGGCGCCCCTTGAACAGGACCGTCCCCGAAGACGGCCTCACGTCGCCCGAGAGCGTCTTCACCAGGGTGCTCTTGCCCGCGCCGTTGGGGCCGATGACGGACACGAATTCCCCGTCGCTCACGGTCAGGCCCAGGTCCCGGAGCACGGGGACGTCCCGGTACCCGGCATTCACTTCATGAAGCTCGAAGATACTCATGCGGCCCACCTGCCCCTGACCATGAACACCAGGAAAAAGGCGCCGCCCAGGAATCCGGTTATGACGCCGACCGGGATCTCGAATGGAGGAGTAAGGGAGCGGCCGATGGTGTCGGAGACGAGTAGGAAGAGGCCTCCGCATACGGCGGAAGCCGGCACCAGGCGAAGGTGCCCGGGCCCGAACACCGAGCGCATCATGTGGGGAACGATGAGGCCCACGAAGCCGATTACGCCGGCCAGGGAAACCGAAAGCGCCGCGAGCAGTGACGCGGCCCAGAACAGCACCCGGACATCGCGGTCGGTGACCCCGAGCCCGCGCGAGAACCGGTCGCCCATGGATATAACATCAAGGTGCTTCCAGTAGGCCATCACTGCCAGGATGAGCGCGAGGGACACGCAGCCCAGGAGGTTGAGCATGTCGTACCGCGCGCCGGAGAGGTCGCCCATGAGCCAGAGCATGGCGCGGTGGATCTGGTCGGAGCGGGAGAGCGCGTAAATGAGCAGCACCGCGGCCGAGAGGATGAACCCGAGCGCGATGCCGGACAGTATGAGCGCGGACGAGCCCACTCGCATTCGTTTCGAAAACAGGTACACGATCGTGATGACCGCGATGGATCCGGCGAATGCCGCCGCGGCCACGATGCCGGGTGCGGCGCCCGTCACGATCGCCGCCGTTGCGCCAAGCGCCGCGCCGCCCGATACGCCGATGATATAGGGGTCCGCAAGCGGATTCTTCAACACGGCCTGGAACACCGTCCCGCTCACGGCCAGCGCGCCGCCGATAACAATTGCCAGCAGCACGCGCGGGAGCCTGAGCTTCACCAGTATCGTGTAATCAACCGAACCCGGTTCGCCCGTGATTATGCCCGCCAGGTCCCACGGCGGGATGAAGCGCGTACCAAGGGAAAGGGAGGCCGCGACCAGCACAAGGCCGGCTGCCAGCAATAATAATATTTTACAGTAGGTTTTCATCGACCGGCCATACGTATCCCCCGGGCAACGCCTCAGTCAATCCATAATTCACAAGATAAGGCAAAAAAACAAGGGGAACAGTGATGCAATAAATATGCAGGAACGCCCGCTTGCGGCGGACGTTCCTGAAACCGTCAGTGATTTTTCAAGGCGAGCATTCCCGCAACCCTCTCCACCGACTTCACATAATCCGCGGGCGTATAGTACGGGATCGAGTCCGCCGGTATCGGGTAAACCCGACCCGCTGCAACGGCCTTCAGGTCGCGGAAGCCGTCAGCGAGCTCGCGGAAAAACGGCCCCGGGTCCTCGCCGGCCATGACGATGACCACGTCCGGGTCTGCGTCCGCCAGGGACTCGATCGAGACCATGGGATAAGGCCTCCCCGCCTCCCGGTACGCGCACTCACCGCCCGCGTCCGCGATGATCCGTCCGATGAACGAGCCGGACGACACCGCGATGAGCGGCCGGTACGACAGGTAAAACGCCACGCGCGGGCGCGGGCCGCCGGCAGCTGGGCGCTCAGGCGCGGCGCGGAGAAGGGTGCGCTCGTACCCGGCCGCTTTGTGCCGCGCTGTACGGCCCTTTCCCAGCAGGTCGCCGAGCGCCACGTAGCTCCGGCATATGTCGCTGAAATTCCTGTTGCGGTCGAACCTCCGGAGAGGCACGCCCGCGTCACGCAGGCGCTCCACGCTCTGCACCGGGCCGTCCTCCCCTGAATAGAGAACGACGTCAGGCCGGAGTGCTATTATTGTCTCGAGATTGGGCTGGATGAGCGTGCCCACCATGGTTATTCCGGGTGCGCGATAATCATCGTAGGAGGTGACCCCGGCCAGGAGAGATGCCGAGCCCAGGTCCACGATCTGCCTTGTTATGGAGGGCGAGAGCGATATGATGCGGCGGATCTTCTCGGCGCGCGCCGCGTCCTCCCGCGCCGGCGAGCAGAATGACAACAGGAAAACGAACGGCAGGAGCGCCGCCACGGCACGAGATAATCTGGTCATAGAGGATTTCTTATAATAGAAGACTGACGTATTACAACGTCGGATTAAAAAGGCAGGCGTGTCAAGAAATATACGGATCGGCGCGGGCTGCGGCGCTGACCCGCTGCCGTTAAATAAGAGTGACGATATGTTCCGCCCTGGCGCACGCGATACAGTAGCGAAGCCCCTCGCTCCGGTTTTTCTGGGGAACATAGTAATGGTTGAGACTGTTTACTTCCTTGCCGCACCGTGAACATTTCAGCATATAACCCTCTCTGTCATTTCTATAACATTGCCGGCACAACAGCTGGCTGCTCGCAACGGTGGTGCCGGTCCCATTATATTATTCGGTATTTTCGTATTATACATTAATAGTTTCCGGGAAACTCCGTCCGGTTGATTGCCGGGGAAGAAGGAATGACGCATAAATTAATCATTATAAGTGTTCATATACTCAAAATTGTTGACAGGAAGGAGGGTGCACCTCTATTTTTTTCAAAATTTGTGTTTACAGTAGACTGTCATATTCTAACATCGGCGATTATTCATTCAGTTGATTGGGGGACTTTATGCCATCGAAGCCTAAAAGCGCGACAGCCCGGAAAGTGACGGCCCGGACGAAAAATGACGCCCGAAAGAATGATACTAAAAACGTGAAAGTCAAAACAAAAAAGATAAACCTGCTGAAGCTTTATTCAGAGATGAACAAACTGTCCCACGATGCAGTCGACAAGGAAGTCATCAAGCGTTTCAAGGTCATTATCGATACCAGCGAAGAAGATATAACGAAAAAAAGCCTGGGGCTGATTCTCAAGGACCCGAAAAGCGTTATCATCAACGACTTTAGCGATGGTCTCCAGCCGTATATCAAGCACTACCTGTTCCTGATGAAAAGAAACAAGAGGATCAAGAAGGTATAGCGCGGCACAGGGGCAACCGGGATCGCCGGAACCAGCGGCGATACCGGGCTCCACCCGAACCATACCCTTCACAGGGAAATAATGAAAATCAAGGTCAAAGCTTTCGCGTCAGTCCGGGAAGCCTTCGGTTTCGACGAAAAAGAGCTCACGGTCTCGGATGGGATCACCGTTAAGGACGTTATCCGCCAGATAACCAGGAGCTACCAGCCGGCGATCGACAGGGAGATGACTCTCCTCTTCTCGATAAACGAGGAATACTGCCGGGATGACGCGCCGCTCTCCGACGGAGACCGGCTGGCCATATTCCCGCCCGTCAGCGGCGGATAAGAGAAACACCATGATAACAATTGTCCTCCAGCAGGAAGCGATAGATCCCGGTCGAATAATCAGGGACACAGGCTCCGATGCAGACGGGGCCCTGGTAAGCTTTATCGGACGCGTCAGGAGCTCCTCCCGCGGTAATACGGTGCTCTCCATGGAATACGAAACCTATGATGAAATGGCCCGGAAACAACTCCAGAAAATCGCCGAAGAAGCAACTTCCCGGTGGTCGCTGACCGACTGCACGGTGGTACACCGCTACGGCAGGGTCGCCATAGGCGAAGCGAGCATCGTCATCGCGGCTTCGTCCCCTCACCGGCGCGAAGCGTTCCAGGCAGTCCAGTTTATTATTGACACGGTTAAGGAAAAGGTCCCAATCTGGAAAAAGGAATTTTACTCTGACGGGTCAAGCTGGATAGATGGGAAAAAATAAAGACGCAAAATATGTAATCCTCCTGGGCGACGGCATGGCGGACCTGCCGATCCCCGAGCTTGGCGGCAAAACACCGCTGGAATACGCGCACACCCCGTCCCTTGACCGCCTCGCGGCGGAAGGCATTCTCGGCCTGGCCCGGACGGTGCCCGAAGGCATGCAGCCGGGCAGCGACATAGCGAACCTTTCCATACTCGGATACGATCCGCGCAAGGCCTTTTCCGGCCGCGCGCCGCTCGAAGCAATCAACATGGGGATCGAGCTGGGCCCGCGCGACCTCGCGGTCCGCTGCAACATGGTAGAGATCCATGACGGCATCATGCACGACTTCAGCGCCGGCCATATCGACTCGGCATTTTCCGCGGTTATCATGAAAGAGCTCGCGCGCGAGCTGGCGCTGCCCGGCCTGGAATATCACCCGGGCGTCTCCTACCGCAACATCGTGATCTGGCGCGATTACCCTCACGGGGACCTGCCCGACACCACGCCGCCCCATGACATACAGGGACAGGCATCGGCGCCCCACGTGCCGCGCGGCAGTGGCGCCGATCTTTTAAACCGGATCATGGCAGAATCATCCGGCATCATAGCTTCCTCGAATGCCGTGCGTGAAGCCGCCATGAAATACAAGGGCTCGCCCACGTCCGTATGGCTCTGGGGCTGCGGCAAGCGCCCTTCCATGGAACCGCTCGGGAAAAGGTTCGGCCTCACGGGACATACCATATCAGCGGTGGACCTGATCCACGGCCTGGGAAGGGCGGCAGGCCTCACTCCGATCCCGGTGGAAGGCGCGACCGGCTACCTGGACACCAATTACGAGGGCAAGGCACAGGCCCTTCTCGGTGCGCTCAAACAGGCCAGCTTTGTCTTCCTGCACGTGGAATCGCCGGACGAATCGGGCCATGAAGGCAACCTGGAACACAAGCTCCGGGCGATCGAGGACTTTGACCGGAAGATCGTCGGGCCGGTGATGGACGGCATATCCTCATACCGCGACTACACCGTGCTGGCGCTCCCGGACCACGCGACCCCGGTCAGCGCGCGGACCCATACTGCCGAGCCGGTCCCCTTCAGCATCGTCTCTTCGGGCGGATGGAGCGGCACGCCGTACGAGGGAATGAACGGCGCGTCGTTCAGCGAGAAAAGCGCCGCTGCAACCGGGCTGTTTGTTGAAGAGGGGCACCGTCTCATCGAGCTCATGCTGAACAGGAAACTGTAACCGGCAGCCGGCGCGGCGGCGTTACACCCGGATGGAGGGACAATGAAAAAGGGAGCAATAATAGGTATAATTATCGCCGTAGCGGCCGTGGCTATTACCATAGCGGGGTACTTCATATTCTCGAAAGACGACCTTGAATCCGCCATCAGCGAGTTCGAAGACGGGGACTACGAGGAAGCCATCATCAGGCTGAACCGGCTGGCCAAAACCGCGGATTACGATACCGGGGAAAAGATATATTATTACCGCTGCAGGGCGATCAACGGGCTGGCCACCGGGCTTGAAGACAAGTATGCCGACGAGCTTGCCGAAATCGCCAGTGAAAAGAAAGATACCGAGGATTACCGCGAAACGAAAAAGGACCTTGAAGGTCGCCTTGCCGTCATCAACAGGAAGACAGAAGGCGATCTCACGCTTGTGCCGGCCATGAAAAAAAGCCGGATCGTGCCCCGCGGAAAGTTCTATGATGAATTTGCCGCCCGTTACCGGGGAAGCAGCCTCATAGAGGACCTGCAGTTCGAGGGCATACAAAACATGGGGAAAACCGATCCCGAGAAGCTCGTTCCCGCAATGATCAATTTTTACACCCGGTATCCCAATACGGATTACCTTTCGAACATGGTCCGCATCCTCTTTGACGGTCTGCAAAACGGCTCGCTTACCGCCACCGGCAACGAGGAGATTCTCTGGGAGATGATATGCGCGTACGTGAAGCGATATCCGACAAGCCCGGAAACCGGCAAGCTCCACACCTGCGTCGGCGAGAACGTGAACATGAGGAACTCGCCCGGCGTGAACGGCAAACTGGTAGGAAAAATTGCCAGGGACGAGATACTCCTCCAGCTCGAGAAATCCATGGACACCTCCCAGGTCGGTGATGTACGGGATTACTGGTACCGCGTTGCCAGCCTCAAAGGACCCCGGGGCTGGATCTTCGGCAAGTTCCTCAAGCCGGTCGACCTCTCCCGGATCAAGGAGAGCACCCCGGTGGAAGAGAAATGGACGATGGACGAGCAGTTCGCCGATTGGGGCGACTCTCATACTCCGGCCAACTGGACCCACGTTCCGGGCAGCGATACAGCGGGCATTAATTTCTCAATGAAAGGCGGGAAGAAATTCGCCGAGATAAACTCGGTCAAGGGCGCCCAGACCGGGCTGTTCAGCAGATATAATGCGACACGGGCCTTTACCATCACGTCGCGGGCGCGCCTCGCCGGGGGAGATGCCCTTACCGTATTCGCGTACGTGCCCGGCACCGAAGCATTCTATGTGCGGCTGACACCGGGCCAGGTCGTAGTATCGGGAAGGACGATCCCCATCGCAACGGCCGAGTGGCACGATTACACGCTGACCAGCGACGACGGGCGCTACGCCAGTCTCATCATCGACGGCGAGACCGTCTCGAGCAGGATCGAGCCTTTGAAAAACACGCACTTCATCACGCGCGGGATATACTGCCTCTATTCCTCGAAAGACGAAAATTCGAAGGGCGAGATGGAATTCATCAGGGCGCGGTAGGTCACATCCCGATATCCTTAAAGGTCCCCATCTCGTTTACGATTTTTAAAGCAGCCTCGATAATATGGAAGGCAAGCGCCGCCCCCGTCCCCTCGCCCAGGCGCATGTCCAGGGCCAGCATGGGCTCGAGACCGAGAGCATTGCTGATCGCGGCCGTGCCGGGCTCGGCGCTTGCATGAGACGTGAACATGAAGTCCCGCACGCCCGGATGCATCCTTGATGCGGCCACCGCGGCGGCGCCGGCAATGAACCCGTCGATAACAATCGGCACCCTGCGCGCCGCGGCGGCGAGGTAGCATCCGGCCAGGCCGGCAATATCCAGGCCGCCCACTTTCGACAGCACATCCAGCGGGTCGTCGGCAGCAGGCCGGTTGAGCCCGATCGCGCGCCGGATCACTTCCTTCTTCCGATGCAATCCCTCGTCAGTCAGGCCGGCGCCCCGGCCAACGACCTCGTCAAGGCCGACGCCGGTGAAAGCATGGATTACCGCACTGGCGGTAGTCGTATTGCCGATCCCTATCTCCCCGGTCCCCAGGATCCCGGCGCCCTCCTCTACGGCGCCGTTCGCAATCTCGATTCCCGTTTCAACGGCACGAAGGGCCTCCTCCCTGCTCATGGCCGGGCCCTTTGTCATATTGGCCGTGCCGCGGCGGATCTTCCTGCCGACGGCGTGCCCGCCCGCGATATCTCCGTCCAGGCCGAGGTCAACGACAACAAGGCCCGCACCGGCGTGCTTCGCAAGGACCGACACGCCGGACAGGCCCTTCAGCATGGTTTCCGCCACCAGGGTGCTGATGTTCCTGGGGAAGGAGCTCACCTGCTCTTCGGTTACGCCGTTATCGCCGCACATGACGATAATCGTTTTTTTCCCTATTTCGCCGCCGACCCTCCCGCTGATACCCGCCAGTTTTTCCGCAATGCTCTCAAGGCGCCCCAGGCTGCCCGGCGGCTTGAGCAGGCTGTCGAGCCTGGACCTGGCGCGCTGCATGGCCGCTGCGTCGAGGGGGGCTATACCGCTCATTGTCGATTCAAGCAAGCTCATATATATCTCCATCTTGCATCAAAAAAGTCGGGGAACCGGCATGCCGGGCTATTTCTCCGCATTCTGAAAGAATTCCGCCCATCTACACTGACCGGATTCATTCATCCGGTCAAGGGTTTAATTGCCATGGGGACATCATTGCCGGGGACAGCACCACGGCACTGGCCGGGAAAAAATTAATTTACAATTTTCAGCTGTACCGCACACTGTGTCCGCATACCCATTGACAGTGGGATGCAAACAGAGTGGTGGGGGCAGCGCCTGCAGGCTGCCCCCTTTTTATGTCAGGAGACACGGTGCGGTTTCTGATAATCAGAGCGGACCGTGTCTTCAAGCCGGCAGATACATCTATTCCGGATGCCGCTTAATCCACGGGAGAAAACCTATAGTACCAGGAGATGATTCAGCCCCGCACATTTATCTATGACCAGAACCGATAAGAGAAACAGCACCTCGGACAGCTCGATAACAGCTCCAATGACATCGCCGGTTATGCCGCCGATCCGGTATTTCATGTACATGTTTACCAGAAGGGTAAAAGCGACGACAAGCAATGTCAGCGGAATTACCGCCAGTCGAAAGAACAGGCTTCCGACGAGAGCCGCCAGCACGGAGGCAATAACCGCTTCCATGAGGCCGGTATGTTCAACGAGACCGGCCGCGATGCTCTTCTCGCCCCTGCGGGCATAGGCAGACAGGCCGGCGCTCCAGGTTATCGTCATCCGTGACAGCACAGGCATCACCACCAGGCTTGCAATGATCAGTTTATCGGGCAATGATACCAGCAGGAGATATTTCATGATGAGCACCATGAAGAGGCCTATGGCTCCGCTTGTCCCGAGCCGCGAATCCTTCATGATTGCAAGCGAGCGCTCACGGTCCCGGTAGCTGAACAGCGCGTCGAAGGTGTCGGCCAGGCCGTCCAGGTGAAGGCCGCCGGATATGCCGATGCCCGCCGCCATACCCGTGAATAGCGCCAGGTCCCTGCTGCCAAAGAGCCCGAAAAGGAGGAACGAGGCCGCGCCGGCCAGGCCTGCAAGCAGCCCGATAAGCGGCGCGAACACGGCTCCGGCTGCAAATGCCCGGTCATCCCAGGCGACCTTCACCGGCACCGGGACGCGCGTGAGGAACTGGATGTTCAATACAATACCCTTGAGACAGTCCCTGATGCTCATCGTGATCCAGCCTGATTAATAAAAATTCGATCCGGATGCGTGCATTATTTAATTTTTAGCGGAATTCCGGATACCATGAGATACGCCTCGTCTGCCTGAAATGCCAGCATCTGGTTTACCTTGCCGGCGATGTCCCGGTAATGCCGCCCGAGCGGCGTGGGAGGGACAAGACCGAGTCCGATTTCATTAGAAACAACCAGCGCCGCCCCGGAGACATTTCTCGCGACCGCCATGAAGTCCGAGACCTCACGAACGATCTCCCCTTCGATCCTGTCCGCTTCGTCCGGTCCGGCGCTATCCCAGTCCACCCCGGAATCGACAACCATGATGTTATTGATCATGAGCGTGATGCAATCGAGGATCATATGCCCGCGGTCAGCCAGCCTCCCGTGCAATTCGCGGGAGAAGTTGCGATAACACTCGACGGTCTCCCATGCGGGATTGCGCTGCAACCGGTGGCGTTTAATTCGCTCGCGCATTTCGTCGTCGAACCCCAGCGCGGTGGCCACGTACAGCACGTCGTCTTTTCCCCCGAAAAGGGATTCCGCAAAACGGCTCTTTCCGCTGCGGGCTCCGCCGGTGATGAACACAATCTTGCCCATTACCAATCGTGAGACTACATCACCATCCTTTTGACAAGAAAAAAATGCGGCTGCCGCCCGCTCCCGGCCATATTTTACCGCATACACTTTTTTTCATTGACACGGCCCGCAGAGCATAGTAAATGGCACCATTGTTCTTTAACAAAGCTGGAGGAAGTCGGGTGTAAATCCCGCGCTGTCCCGCAACTGTAATTCCGCTACAGCGGATAAGCCAGAACTTCCATAACTGAGATGTCCTCGTGGAACGGGAACCGGTTAGCCAGACTCATTAGACAAGAATGATTCCGGCAGATCAAAGCATACCCGTGGGTATGCTTTTTTTGTTTATTGTTTTTCCGCCTCTACCCGCGAAACCGAACATCCAGAACCAAGCGAACGCAAACATATTTTATTTTATGCTGGAGAGGCATGCCATGCTTACACGTCTATTGTGCGGGTTGTGTTTATTCGTCATTTCATCTGCTCTTCATACGCAATCGTATGGCCAGAGCCAGAAGGATCCTGCCGGGCTAACGCAAGACAGCCAATCAGGGAAACCGGCCGAAACGGAAGGGGAGGTTCCCGGGGACACGAATGGGCAAAAAAAGAAGTACGAAATCCTGATTACCGCAACCAAAACGGGAATCAACAAGAAGGAAACCGGAGCATCCATAACCGTAATAACGGCCGGGGAAATCGAGCAAAGCAAGAAAACGAAAGTGGTGGACCTGCTGAAAAACACGCCCGGTATATCTGTTTCCCAGAGTTCGCCGATGGGCGGCCTCGCCGACATCTACCTGCGCGGCACCGCATCAAATCACGTAGCGGTTCTCATCGACGGCGTCAAGGTCAACGATCCTTCTTCGGCAGGTCACGGCTTTGATTTCGGCCACCTTACCACGGATAATATCGAACAAATTGAAATTGTCCGGGGATCCCAGAGCGTCCTGTACGGCTCGGATGCCATCGGAGGCGTAATCAATATTATAACCAAAAAAGGCGAGGGCATGCCCAGAGTCACGCTGCAGATCGAGGGCGGATCGTTTTATACGTTCAAGGAATCGGCCGGGGTAAACGGCGGCGATGACCGGGCCTTTTATTCATTCAATATTTCACGCACCGACTCCAGGGGCTTCACCCGTACAACGAGCTGGAGAGGAATGCGGAAATCCTTTTTGCAAAACCATCAGAATCCCTACAACGACACGGCCGTATCAACCCGGCTGGGCGTCAGGACATTTCACGACAGCTGGCTGTCTCTGGCCCTACGGTTTACGGACAGCAACATGAACATCAGCAACGGCGCGTACGAGGAGGACCGGAACCATACGTTTGAAAACCAGAACCTGGCCTTTAACGTAAAGTACGCTATCCCGATATTCAAATGGTGGGAATCCACGGTGATCTTCTCGTTTATGAACCAATACATGCGGGACAGGAACCTTCCCGATCTGTACGAATACGCCAGGTCAAGATACGAATCGGGGGACTTCGCATCCCTGGGATACACCAATATGACGTTCAAAGGGAGGATGATGTCGGGTGAATTCAGGAATAAATTCAGGATCAAGGACGTCGATGAAATCATATGCGGCGTCTCCTACGAAAAAGAATACGGGACCACGAACCCCTACTACTTCGGCTGGATGCCCGCACAACCCCTGGCACCTCTTCCATTTTCCAATCCCTGGTACATGCAGCCGACGGAGCCGATCGACGAAAATCAGGGAACCCTGGCCGCCTATATCCAGAATCACGTCAAGCTTGTAAAGCGAATATTCGTAGTTACCGGCATACGCTACACACGTCCGGATCAATTCATGCATAGCATTGATTACGGCGTTTCCGGATCGTTCATCATCCCGGTTACCGAAACCCGCCTCAAGTCAAGCGTCGGTACCGGCTATAAAACACCCTCCCTGTACCAGTTGTACAATGTATTTGAGCGCTACAACAGGGTCTCCTTTGCCTACCTTAAGCCGGAGCAAACCCTGAGTTATGACGTCGGGATTGAGCAGCCGTTCTGGAACAACAGGGTCGTTCTGGAGATCAATTACTTCAGCATTGACTACAAGAACCTAATAACGTACGATACAAACCTTGATAGCTGGGGCAGATACTGGAACAGCAATGCCCTCGCCCGCGGCGTGGAATGCATTGCTTCGATTCAGCCTCTTGAAGATCTGAAAATCAGCGGTTATTATACGTTCACGCGCGCTCACGATAAAACCTTCCATACCGGTGACATGATCCGTCGTCCCCGGCACCAGACGGGCGTAACGGTCAACTACAGCTTCCTCGGCAAGGGCAATATCAATCTGGATTTCAGATATGTCGGGAAACGCAGGGATTTCTGGAGGTACCCCTACTCCAGCCTGATGAATCCATATTACCGGCTTGATTGCGCCGCTTCCTGGTGGATCATCGAGCAGCTCCAGGCCTTTTTCCGTGTCGAGAATATTTTGAACAAAAAATACGAGGAGATCCGTGGTTACCGGATGCCGGGAGTATCGTTTTACGGGGGATTCAAGGCGGTCTTGTGATCGGGGTGGAGCGCCGGAACAACTCTTGACAAAATTCCCCTCACCCGTACACTGAGGCACATGGGAATTTTCAGCAAAAAATCCGCTGCCGACAGGGAAACCTCCGCGGTAATCAAAGAATTCAGGAAAACCGCCGTCGGCAGTCCCCTGCCCAGGAACGGGGCATGTGCCTATTTCTATAATACCTTCACCTATGCGGGCGAAACAATTCCCCTGCAGAGCGGAAAGGAATACGCATTTTTCCACATTGAGCATAACGACGTCTTGCAGGAGATCCTGGCCGGCACGCCCGCCGTCGGCGTAGAGGCCAGCAGCGAGCGCGTGGTACTGTCCATCGTTTTCAAGACCGGGAATGCGCTCAATCGGATCTATCTCACCTTCGACCCGTCCCACGGCGACAGCCTCCGGATACTCAGGAGCATTCTCGACCGCAAAAGCATCGAGATCAACCTGCTGAACCTGGTCTACGGGGAGATCGTGAAGGAGAAACCCCTCGATATAAAAATACCCGAAAACATTATGGCCGAAATAAAAAATGCCGCCGGCTGAGCCGGCGGCCTTGTCGTTTTGCCTGCCTGGTTACTACTGCTCCGGGGCACCGGTGAAGATGGCCGATGTCGCCTTCACGACCGCTCCCTCGCCGGCGAGTATGTACTCGCACTTTCCAAAAAACTTGTGGAATTCCGCGCCGACATAGAACTGTGCCGAAAGGAGCCGCCCTACGTAATACGCCGCCTCGGCGTTGTCCGCCAGGAGCTTCTCGAGGTCCGCGCCCTTCTTGTCCCCCGACAGCTCCCTGGCTTTCGGCATGACGATCGTCATCGCCCAGAGCTGTATGAAGGCGTAGGAAAGCATGGCGAAGCACTGCTGGAGAGGAGTGGCATTCGCGAAAATCTGGAGGTACTTGCCGCCCTCGAGGAGCTTCTTCATGTACGCAACAACCTCGTCGATCTTGGCGAGGCCTTTCTCCATTATCGCGACGTACTTGTCGTCCACGACGCCCTTCGCTTTCTTGATGGTTTCCTCGATCTTCTTTTTATACGCCCGGTAATTTACGAAATCCTTATCCATGAGAAGCTTCCGCATTGTCAGGTCCATTGACTGGATGCCGTTTGTCCCCTCATACAGGGTAAGGATCTTGGCGTCGCGGGCATACTGCTCGACAGGGTAGTCGGAGCAGAAGCCGTATCCGCCGTAGCACTGGATCGCGTCTGCCGTCACTTCCCACGCCGTGTCGGTGTTGCCGGCCTTGTTGATGGGGATCAGGAAATCGAGCAGCGCCTGGGCCTCTTTCTTCGCATCGTCTTTTTCAACGTGGGCAAGGTCGGTCAGGTAGCCGCAGTACAGGGTCAGCGTCCTCATGGCCTCGACCCGTGCCTTCATGGAAAGGAGCATGCGCTTCACATCAGGATGGTTTATGATGGTCGTGCTCTTGGCATCCGGTTTCATCATGTCCTCGACCCTCTTGCTCTGGACCCGGTTGCGCGAGTAGGTCACGGCGTGCATGTAGGCCGCGCTGGATACGGAAGCCCCCTGCCCGCCGACGTAGAGCCGGGCCTCGTTCATCATCTGGAACATGATCTTCATGCCCTGGCGCTCCTGTCCCATCAGAAATCCCTGGCAGTTGCCCTCGTCGCCGAATACCATGGTGCAGGTCGGATTGCCGTGGATGCCCATCTTGTGCTCGATGCCTGCACAGGTGACGTCGTTAAACTCGCCCATTGAGCCATCGTCTTTAATGCGGTATTTGGGGACCAGGAAAATGGATATGCCCTTCGTGCCTTCCGGATCTCCCTCGATCCGGGCCAGCACCGGGTGCACGTTATTCTTGTAGAAGTTATTGTCCCCGGAAGAGATGAATATCTTCTGCCCCTTGATCGAATAGGAACCGTCGGGATTCTTGGTGGCTTTTGTCTTCAGCGCGCCGACATCGGAGCCGGCATCCGGCTCGGTGAGGCACATGGACCCGCCCCATACGCCGGTAAGGATCTTTTCAATCATGATCTGCTTCCACGGATAGTCCGGGAGGAAATTCATATACATGTTGCAGGCGCCTATCGCCAGCATCGGGAACATGGTGAAAGCACAGCTTGCCGCGGTGAAATAGTCGGTAACGGTATAGTAGATCGATTCCGGCATACCCATGCCGCCCCACTTGGGATCGGTACCGACGCTGATGAACCCGGCGTCATAGTAGGCCTTGAGGCCCGTAAAGTACTCTTCAGGAATGACCACCTCTTTCTTGTCGGCTTTATACTGGGCGCCCTTTTTATCCGCGGACGCGTTGACCGGATAAACCTGCTCGACGGATATCTTCTCCGCCAGGTTGACCACTTCCTCAAGGGTATCACGGTCAAAATCGGCGAACTTTTCGTATTTATTCAATTTATCAACTTCAAAAAGCTCGAATAAAATAAACTTGGTGTCTCGTGAATCTACGATGGGATTGATAGCCATAACGCCGTCCTCCTGTTAAATTATATTGCCTTTATGTATATGTATTACAGCGAATAACGAGCGATTGCGATTTGCCGACCGCAACTTAATCTCTGTCCAAGCATTACAAATGCCCGGTTTTTGTCAAATATTATTGAGGCGGTCAAGATAGCCGGATTTGGTGATTTTATACACAATGTCAGATTTACGGGAACGGTCGGCCATGGAATGGATGCGTATCCGAAAGTATAACGAACGGCGCGCTGTGCGCGGGGGGATATCCGGCGATCAGGCCCTGTTCATGCCGGCTGCCAGATCAATGCCCCGCTGGATTGCCCTGAGGTTGTCCGGGATCGAGTCCTTGAGTCGCGGAGGGATTACGTCTTCGATGACTGCCTCGATATCCCTGAAGTTCAGGAACGTGAGCCGCTGCGCCAGGCAGCCCAGGGTAATCATGTTGGCCATCTTCGGATTGCCGAGCGCAATGGCTTCCTCGTTGAAGCGTACCTTGATCACCTCGACACCGTCTTTCGTCTTGATCGCGTCATCGGGGATCAGGCTTGTATTCGCGACAAGGAGCCCGCCTTTCTCCAGCATGCCCTGGTAAAATTCCAGTCCGATCATGTCCAGTGCCAAGAGAGAGCGCGGAGTATTGGTTATCGGGGAGCCGATCTCCTCGTCAGAGATTATGACAAATACATTGGTCCTTCCGCCGCGCTTTTCCACGCCGTAAGACGGCAGGTAGGTGACCTGCAGCTCTTTTTTCATGGCAGCAAGGGCCATGATGAGGCTGATGGTCTGAATGCCCTGCCCTCCGAAACCGGTCATGATCACGTCGTAATACATATAGTCCTCATGTAATAGCCGCCGTCAGCGTCCCTCCGGGCGATGCCCCGGGCCCGTCGAAGGGGGTCGCGGGGGCTATAAAAAGTCCTTCCCCGTGCGCTCCTTGAAAACACCGAGCGGGAAATAGGGGATCATTTCGTTTTCGATTACGTCCAGCGCCTCGATCGGCGATACCCGCCAGTTCGTATTGCAGGTCGAGAGCAGCTCTACCATGGAAAATCCCATCTGGTTGATCTGCATCTCGAACGCCTTGACGATCGCTTTCTTCGCCTGTATGACATTTTTCGGCTTGTGCAGCGATGCCCGCGCCGAGTAGGCGACGCCCTCAAGCGTTGCAAGCATCTCGGCCATTTTGATGGGATACCCTTCGGTCTGGAAATTTCTGCCGTAGGGCGAGGTTGTCGTCTGCTGGCCCAGCAGGGTCGTCGGCGCCATCTGGCCGCCTGTCATGCCGTACACCGAGTTGTTTATAAAAATGACGGTGATATTCTCTCCCCGGTTGGCCGCGTGGATGATCTCCGAGGTCCCGATGGCCGCCATGTCTCCGTCGCCCTGGTAGTTGAAGATGATCTTGTCCGGCTGGGCCCGCTTCATGCCCGTGGCGCATGCGGGCGCCCTGCCGTGCGGCGCTTCAAGCACGTCGATGGGCAGGTAGGTGTACAGGAACACGCAACAGCCCACTCCCGGTATCCCGATGGTCCGGTCCCTGATGCCCAGCTCCTCGATCGCCTCTGCGACCAGGCGATGGGCTATGCCGTGGGTGCACCCGGGGCAGAAATGGGTCGGGGCATCGGTAAGGCACTCGGACCTGGCGAACGTCTTGTTCATGTCACTTCTCCAACGCCTTCTGTATCTCGTTCAGAACTTCATTCGGGAACGGGATGCCCCCTCCCGGTCTTCCGTAAAATGATATCTTCGCATCCTTGTGGGAGTGGATCCTGACGTCGGTCAGCATCTGGCCGGTATTCATCTCCACCACCAGTACGTTCTTGATGCGCTCTGAATGGTGCAGCATCTGGCGCTCGGGGAACGGGAAGAGCGTAATCGGGCGAAGGAGCCCGACTTTTATTCCCTGGTCGCGCGCCATGCTGATGGCCGTCTTCGCGATACGCGAGGGCGTGCCGAACGCCACGATCATGATCTCGGCGTCGTCGAGGAGCTTCTCCTCGCACATCACCTCGTTCTTCTTTACTTCGTCATACTTGCGCTGGAGGTCCAGGTTGTGCGCCTCCTGCTCTCCCGGGCCCAGGTAGAGCGACTTGAGGAGCCGCTGGTCCCTCCCGGCGCGTCCGGTCAGCGCCCAGGGCTTGTCGGGTATCACGACCGGTTTTTCCGGAGTGAGCCGGCACGGCTCCTGGAACTGCCCCACCATGGCGTCGGCCAGGATGACCGAAAGCATCCGGTACCTGTCGGCGAGCTCGAAGCCCTTGATGGTGAGGTCGAACATCTCCTGCACCGACGCGGGCGCCAGCACGATATTGCGGTAATCGCCGTGGCCGCCGCCATGCACCGCCTGGGTGTAGTCCCCCTGCGTCGGCGAGATGCCGCCGAGCCCCGGACCGCACCGCATGATGTTGACAACGAGACCCGGCACCTCCGAGCCGGCAATATACGAAAAGCCTTCCTGCATCAGCGAGATCCCCGGCCCGGACGAGGACGTCATCGCGCGCTGGCCGGATGCGCCGGCGCCCAGCACCATGTTGATTGATGCGATCTCGCTCTCGGCAGGAATGAAGGTTCCCCCGACTTTGGGGAGATACTTCGCGAGGTATTCGGGAATATCGTTTTGCGGGGTAATGGGATAGCCAAAATAGTAACGGCACCCGGCCTGTATGGCGCCTTCGGCAAGCGCGATGTTGCCCTTGGTAAGCTTTTTCCCGGTCATTTGAACACCTCGATCGCGGTGTCCGGGCACATGAGCGCGCAGGTTTTGCAACCGGTGCACTGGTCCTCACGCTCCCTGGAGAATGCAGCCGGGAAATAGCCGACCTTGTTGTGCTTGTCAGAAACGGCTATCAATTGCCGGGGGCAGAATTTGATGCAAAAATAGCACCCCTTGCACCGGTCAGAATCTATCTCGATATAAGCCATGGCGGCGGTCAGTTAGCCTCTTTAATTTTTTAGATTATATTAAAATAACGTACGGTATTATAAATATATACTCATTACAAAAATTAGTCAAGTAAAACTTTTACATCTTCTTATACACTGTACATATGATACGGTTTTCACGTCAAGAAAAAGAGCCCGGGCATGGAAAATTATTGGGTCTTTACAAAATCCGTTAATTGTTTCATCATCCCCGGCCCTTATCCACTTACCGGCGATACCAATCGGGGATTCCCGGATGCCGCGATCCCGCGGCCCCAAAAATCTGTTTGACAGATTGCTCGTTTCATTTCTTGGTAATAACGAGTTGATGAAACAGGGAGGAACTATGGCCAGTACCGATGTGAAGGTCGGAGAAAAAATCAAGAGTTTCCGCGAATCCATGGGCCTGTCGCTGGGCGACATGTCAGAAAAGACGGGCTTTTCCACCGCCTTCCTCTCGCAGCTTGAGAACCACCTCGTCTCGCCCCCGCTGGGCGCGATCATGAAGATCGCGCGGTGCCTCGGCATCGAGACCGGCAGGCTGTTCGACCAGAAAGGAAAAGCTCCCTTTACCATCGTCCGCAAGGACGAGCGCGTATCAACATCCCGTGTGGCGTCTAAAGAAGGCGTGCGGTACGGTTACTCGTACGAATCGCTCGCCCCGGACAAGATCAACAGGAAGATGGAGCCGTTCCTTGTCACGCTGGAGCCAGTGGCCAAGAAGGGGGTGCCCTACAACCACGATGGAGAAGAGTTCCTTTTCGTGCTCGAGGGCAAGGTGGAGATACAGCTCGGCGAGCACACTGACATTCTCGAGCCCGGCGACAGCATCTATTACGACTCGACCCTGAACCATCGCGTCGCCTGCGCGGACGACAAACCGGCGAAGATCATAGCCGTTATTTACGCGTAATCGTGCGTGGCCGGTTACAGGATTATCCGCTCGATAAAAAAATAGAACCAGGCCGCGCTCCCCAGGTACAGCAGCATCACCATGAAAGCGGCCCATACCTTCGCGGCAGGCCCCCTTCCCCGCACCCTCTCGTACGCGTATACGCATGACATACCGAGTATTATTTCGGGGACGATAATGTAGACCGCCGCGTGGCCTATCATGGTCACCTGTATCGCGTGCCAGGAAGGCAGCATCCAGACCGTCTGCTCTGAAATCCCGAATATAACCAGCGCCGCAACCGCGGCAGCGCCGTACGCTGCCCGGCCCGAGAACCTCTGCCGCACCCTCCCGGCCGTATATATGATAATGAAGACCGGGATCGTCCAGAGCCCGGCCATGTATCCCGATACGGTGCCGATCCTGGGAAACCCGTCCTCCGGAAATACCAGGACCCCGAGCTGTGCGGACAGGAACCAGTCGGGGCATACCTGGAAGACGCTCAGGATCAGGGCAAAGAGCCAGATACCGGTCCATTCCGCGTGACCGCGGAGCTTTGCCATGACCGGGAGCGCGATGTTGTAAGACAGCACCAGGATGAAAAGCTTCAGTCCCGCCCGGCAGCCGGGGACAAGCAGGACCGGCACGCACAGCACCGAGAAGACAATATGGAACAGCAGGGCGTCGCGCTCTTCCCGCGTCATTTCGATATCCCCGGTATATCGGCCGCTTCCCGTATGCGCTCTACCAGCTGGGCGAGGAGCTTCTCTTCGCTGTCCAGTGTCACGGTTATGGCCCTGGCCGGGCATGTCTCGGAGCAGCGGCCGCATCCCTTGCAGTCGGGGCCGATCACCGCCCTGCCGTCACTCATGCCGATGGCGGCCACGAAGCAGGAGTCAACGCACAGGCCGCAGCCGTCGCATTTCTTCGCGTCAACCGCGACCGAGATGCCGGGGAGCCTCCGGTAAGCGCCGTTAAGGTTCGGGCCCCGGTGCTTCATGTGGGTCCGGTACATGCAGTTCGCATCATCGCAGAAACAGATGAACATCAGGTCCCTGAAGCTGAGCCAGAAGCCGACCGGGTCAATCCAGACGTGTGCGACGTTGCCGATGAGCCCCATCTCGCCGGCCCGGCGGATGTGCGCGATCGCCTCTTCCGTCGTTACCCTGCGGCCATGCGAAGGATGCATTCGCCTGATTGCCGGTCCCATCGCCATGCAGCCGATCCTTCGCTCCGGCCCGGTTACCCGGTTATGGTTTCTGCAGATGCACTCATCCAGCACGAACTTTTCCCCGATCCTGGAAACGAGCTTTTCAAGAATGCCGCGGGGCAGCGGCACCGAATCAGGCAGGCTGATATGCGCGCTGATGGGCACGGAGGTAATCTCGTTAAAAGGCCGCCTGAAAAACGGGTTGATGATCCGTTTCAGGACCGGTAGCGCGCTCCATTTTTTCCCGGCGACAATAACCGGCCAGCTGAGCCGCACCATGAAACGCACCATTCGCTTACCCGGACCGTACGTGAACATAACCGCACCGTCTTATGACCGGATTATTCCCTTTTTCAGGGGCAACCACCAGGTAAATCCGAACAGGGTTGTTTTTACGATTACGACCGGTACGGGTATGTTCTTCTCCCTCCCGATCCTGAGGCTTGACAGGGGGATCTCCGCGATATGCAATGCAAGAAGCCCCAGGAATATAATCCATGAAAGAAGGCAATTATCCGGGAACAGGTAGTGCCCCAGCCATATGGAAAAAGCAAAAAGGCAGATGGAGCCGAACATTAAAAAATACCAGAAGCCCTTGCTGTTCAAAACACCCTCCGATAGAAGCGGCCCAACCACCGCATGATACAATCGTTCCGCACGATTACGGGATATGGTAGTCCGGCATAAACGTGCGCTGTCAATCACTAACTGCCCCGGCAGCGGATTAATTCAGGTCCGGTCGCGAAACAACGGCCCCCGTGACCGGGGGCCGTCCGTCTTTCCCGGCGCCGAAGCGCCTGATGAAGCCCGGGGCTACGGGGCTTTCCGCAGCGGCTTTTTCACTGCCGTATTGTCGCTCCAGCGGCCCATGTCAAAGGCCACCCGCGTCTCATCGTTCAGGGCAGCGTCAAGCGCGGTCCAGTAAAAGCGATAGTCGGTGGCGTCCACCTCGCCGTCCCCGCCGAACATGCTCATGATAAAATCGGGCATCCATCCGTCATCACTGATCGGGGCCATGTGGTCGGCCCGGAGGTCCGGGTTCCCGTAGGTATCGGTCTGGAGCTCGTACACCACCTTGGACGAAGCATTGATCAGGTACTGGTAGATTGACATCGCCTGGGAGGCAGGCGCCAGCGTATCGTCGTTTCCGGTCAGGATGATGACCGGGCATACGGTCGACCTGATCTTTGTCTTCCAGTCAATCTCGACGATGGTGACAAGGCCCTGCACAAAGGAGGGTATGCCCGCTTTGGCGTCGACGCAGGCATCTGCAAGAACAATGTTTTTCGGCGACCATGCAGCATTGGACCAGGAGACGGCGAGGAGCCCGCCCAGGGAATGACCGTACAGCGTGACATTGTTCCTGTCCGCTATCGCGCCGATCTTCGAGAAGGCGTTGTTTACACCGGCAACCGCGCGGGCAAGGTATTTGTTCTGGTCCGCGTCCGTCATCAGGTCGGAGACCAGGCCCAGCAGCCCGCCCTTGTTGAACTGCGGGTAGATGACGATATAGCCCTGCTTGGCCAGGTGCTCGATATGCGCCATGTAGATATCAGGTGCGATGCAGAGCTGCCCGTGCAGGAATACCACTACCGGCGCGGTGGCGCCGTTTTTCAGCCGGTCCGGGATATAGTACCAGACCCGTGAACCGTCACTGCCGCTGCCGAACACGATTTCCGTGAATCCATTGCAGATGTAATCCTCGCCAGACCCGTACCCGTATGCCGCTTTACCGGGAGGGGTCGGCTCGCTTTTGCCCATCGCGAAAACGTTTACACTGGACAGTATCACCGCCAGCATAAACAAGACTGCCAGAAATCTCGTTTTCATCATAAACCTCCACCGTGGATCTTTGATCAGCTTATCATGCATGATATCGAAATGAAAGATAACGCTGTAACTATTCCGAACTGGCCCGGATAATCACTTACCGGCCGGACGGTTTCGATAAATAAGCACAATAAGGCACCACCATGCAACGCAAAATCACAGATTCTGTATAAATGACAATATTGGACGGGAATTAATTCATTTTTTACGGTATTCGGTAGGAGTCTGCCCGGTGACATGCCTGAAAGCCCGGTTAAAAGTGGACAGGCTGTCAAAGCCGGTGGCAAGGGCCACGTCTATTATTTTGGCCTCCGGGTCCCTGAGGCGCTCGATCGCATCATGCACCCGGAGCTCGTTTATAAAATCGTTGATCTTCTTTCCGGTATATTCCCTGAACTGTCCGCTGAAATAGTTTGGATTCATGCCCACTGCCGCGGCAAGCCCCTCGCGGGAAATGTCAGACGTAAAATTCTCGCCGATGAACGTGATGATACTCTTCAGCTTTTCCTCGGTAGTCACCGTGATGACCTTCTTCCGGATCGTATCGATTTTTTTCTCGCCCACGTGTATCCGGTTATAGAGCGTCTTGAGAGAGAACATCCTCTTCTGATACTCCCTGGACCCCAGCACTGCGAAACCCAGTATGGCAAAGGGCGAGAAGTACGTAACGATAAGAAGCGAATACCTGCTGCCGATCAGGTAAAAAATTATTTCCAGCAGCCCGCCGGCGCTCAACAGGAACACCAGCACCAGGATCGCGATGAACTTGAACCGGTCCGGCCGCATGGCGTTTGTCCGCCAGGCCAGGTATGCAGCGTACGGGACAAAGATGAATATCAACAGCATGCTGTAAACCGGATTGATGTAAAAATTCAGTATAAAGCGGCTTGCGATGAGCACCATCCCCGAAACCACCAGGACCATGAGAAACGCGATCCAGTTGTATTCGTGGAGCTTGATCCGGTAGAGAGACTCGATAATCAGGATGAACAGGATGCCGAAAAGCGGGATAGCGATCATCAGCATTGACGATATCAGGTCGCGCCCGAACAGCTTGTAGGGCGAGAAAATTGTTATGATATACAGGGCGTTGAGGAGCTGCACCAGTATCTCGTACACGAAGAGCCGGTCCGTGCCGTAGAAGATCGAGACCGCGATCATCAGGAGGATGCTCCCTATCAGGAGGAGGAGTATGCCGATAGGCAGCTGGTTGAACATCAGGTCGAGAAAGTTCTTGAGCTTGCGGTACTCGATCTTGGGCTGGATATACACACCGTCGGGGAGCCCGCCGTACTCCATGCCGTATATGCCCAGGTAAATATAAATATTATTCTTCCCCCTCTGCAATATTCCCCTCGGAATGTTAAACCCCTCGGGATACTGCATGTTACCTATCTCCTCGGGCGTTTTTACGTCAATAAGATAGTCATTGATGAATATCTTGTAGGTGTACTGGATTCTCCCGATAGTGATGCCGTAGTATTTTCGGGGATCATCGCGTATGACGAACGTGCCCCTGAGCCAGGCATGCTGGAAATCCCGCCTGGGAGGATAGGGATACTTGAACTTTGAAGGTATCTCCAGCTTCTTCCATCCGCCGCGGTACCGCGCAGCTGCCAGCGAATCCTTCTGCATATACAGGACTTTCCACTCCGTCACCCGTATCGATTCCGGGATAGAGGGAAAGGCGGATATTCCGCCCGGGACCAGCAGGAAGAACGCAACGGCGATGAATAACCACTTTCTCATAACCAGTTCATGATCCCATGGTTTGTAAATTTGACAAGCATAAAATAATACTCCGGGCCCCCGGGGAAGACGTCCGGCATTCGGCTAACGGCGGGTGTATGCATGCCGCACGCATGCCACGCGCAATCACCTGTCGCAGGACCTGCAAACGTTCAGCTTCCGCATCTTCTCCCTGCATTGATCGCAGAGCGCGCCGGTCTCCCGGTCCACCGTGACAATGGTGCCCCTGGCGTCCCCCATGAGACATCGATCGACCGGGCAATGAGGGAGTCCAAAGGTATGCCCCAGCTCATGGTTCACCACCTTGACGAGACGCCGGTGGAACAGGCCCCGGGAAGCGCCGCGTGCGAGACGAAACGTCGAAACCACGCACGCCTGCCCTCCCATGGACCCGAGCCCGAAAATGCCCCAGTCGGCGATGTTACCCTTTGTCGTGGAGATGTCACGACCGGTCAGGCCCAGGACCTTGTCGTAGCTCCCGTAGCGTTCGGAGCCAAGATAGGCGAGCAGCTTCTCCGCCCGGTATCGCGCGTTGGAAGGGTAGTAGGCGGCGGCAGGCAGCCCCACCGGAGGAAGTATCGTTATTTCGAGCCGGTACGCGCCGGCGATCCCCGTTCGCACGCATTCGATCACGTCCCGGTCCAGGGACCCGAACGGCTGTATCGCCAGGCGGAGGTCGGCCTCCCCCCGGACCGTGCATGATACGGCCGCAATCAACGCCGCCCCCAGCGGCAGCAGCGCTTTCCCCGGCCTACTTCTCCCCAGTGCTGAAACGGAGGACCAGTTCATACACCCCCTCGCTCAAATGCTTCTCAATGTCCGGGAACATCTTTTCGAACACATGAAGCATGGGACGGTTTTCTGCGAGGACCTCGGCCGTAAAGCCCAGCAGGCCCTCTCGTTTGGCCAGGAGTATCAGGTACGAAAGAAGCTCGCTCCCCACGCCCCGGTTCTGCATGGTGTCTGCAACCGCGAAGGCCACTTCCGCGACGTGGCTTTTCTCATCCTTGATCATCTGGCCCATGCCGGCGAGCACTTCCCTTCCGCCGGGCTCCAGGATGAACGCCAGGAGCACCAGCTCCTTCGTGTAATCAATCACCACGAAGTCCTGCCGCCGCTCGTGGGGCATATCAAGCCGCGAGGACATGAAGCGGCGCTGGAAGCTCTGGTCAGAGAGGGAGTAGAACAGGTCTTTGACCAGCGTCTCGTCGTTGATGTTCACCGGCCGTATCTTCAGCGTGGTGCCCTGACGGGTCGTCCGTATGGTTTCCACATGCACGGGGTACTCGCCCCGCTTGCCGGGGATGAAGGCCTGGTCCCTGTAGATCAGCTTCAGGCGCTTGGCTTCATCGATGAGCGCGGGCCTGAATTTCGGGTGCGCGATGGCAATGAGGTCCATGGCCCGCTCCCGTATGTTCTTTCCGTGGATGTAGGCGATGCCGTATTCGGTGACGACGTAGTTGATATCGCCCCGGTTGAGGGTCACACCGGTGCCCGGTTCGAGGAAGGGCACGATCCGCGAGACCTCGCCGTTCCGCGCCGTGGACTGGAGTACCAGTATGGTATTCCCGCCCGGCGACAGCAGGGCGCCGCGCATGAAGTCGGCGCTCCCACCGATGCCGCTGAAAAACTGGTTGCCGATCGACTCCGCCGTGGCCTGGCCCGTCAGGTCAATCTGGAGCGCCGCGTTGATGGCCCTCATGCTGTTGTTCTGCGATATGACGAGGGGGTTGTTGGTGTAGCTTATGCGTTTAAACTCGATAAACGGGTTGTCATCGATATATTCGTACGTATCTTTAACGCCCATGCAGAAAGCGGCAACCGTCTTGCCCCGGTCGAGAGACTTCCTCGAATTGTCCACGACCCCCTTTTTGATAAGATCGGCCATCGACTGGGTGAGGAGCTCCGTGTGTATCCCCAGGTTGTTCTTCTCGCCCATGCTGCTGACAATCGCGTTGGGCATGCTCCCGTACCCCACCTGGATGGTGTCGCCATCGTTGACAAGGCTGGCAACATGCCGGCCGATCTGCCGGGCGATCTCGTCCGGCACGGCGGGGTCGTATTCCAGCAGCTCTTCATCGTGGAATATTACGTAATTTATTTTTTCAAGGCTCAGGAAGGTATCACCGTGTACGCGGGGCATCCTCGGGTTCATCTGCGCGATGACCAGGGACGCGTTTTCAATAGCGTCCATGCAGATGTCCACGCTGATGCCCAGGCTCACATACCCGTTCTGGTCCGGGAGCGAGGTCTGGATGAGGGCCACGTCTATGGGGATCATCTTGCTCCGGAACAGCTGCGGTATCCGCGACAGAAAGATCGGCGTGTAATCGGCCATGCCCTCGTTCACCGAGCCCCGGGTATTGTCCCCCACAAAAAAAGAATTGTGCCTGAAGTTGGACCCGAACTTCTGCACCGCGTAGGGGGCGACGCCCAGCGTCCATACCTGCATCAGCTCCGCGTCCACGATCGCCTTGGGATGGGACTCCGCGAACCGCACCATTGAGTTCACGAGGTATTGCGGCTCTCCGCATGCGGTGCTGATGAATATGCGGTCGCCGCGGTGTATGTTGGCGAAGATTGTATCCTCCTCGACGAATTTGTCCGGATACCGCTTCCTGCATATATCGAAATAGTCGCCCCGCCGTCTTTCCATGCCGTGGTCCTCCGTGATAGTCTGAGCCATTCCGCGCGTGCATAGTGGCGTGCATCACACCATATACTATATACTATATAAAACATCCCATTATTTCAAGGATAAAATTAAACCGTCCCCGGTGTCAATTTTATATTGACGATGACCACGTGATCTGCTCCCATTCCTCCATGTTTTCACTGGATATGATTCAGACCCTCGCGTTCGCCGGCCTGGTGATGTTCCTGGGCTACGGCCTCAGGAAGATAGTGCCGCCCCTGGCGCGATACAACCTGCCCGCTCCGGTAATCGGCGGGTTCGTGGTCGCGCTTGTCCATATGGCGTCGCGCGGCCTTGGAGCAGCGCCCTTTTCTTTCGATACAGCACTGCAGACCCCCCTGATGACGGCCTTTTTCACCACGATCGGTTTCGGGAGCAGCCTCTCCCTGTTTAAAACGGGAGGGCCTAAAATTATCACCTTCTTTATTATAGCAACGATCTTCACACTGCTGCAGAATGCCATAGGAATTGCCGTGGCGGTACCGCTGGGCCAGCACCCCCTCTTCGGCGTGCTCAACTCCTCCGCAACGCTCGTGGGAGGGCCCGCCACCGGTCTCGCGTTTGCGCCCCTGTTCGAGAAAGCCGGGGTCGCCGGAGCCTCGTCGATGGCGGTGGCGTCGGCCATGACCGGCATTATCTTCGGCGGCCTCATCGGCGCGCCGATCGGGACCCGGCTCATCGAGCGGTTCCGGTTGAAAGGAGACGGTGCAGCCACCATACAGGTCCAGCCTGCAACCGCTGAAAACGTGGTCGAGAACGTCCTGTCCGAGTCCCGGGAGATCGCACCCGCAGGCGAGGACCGGGAATCGTACGTGATGCTCAAGAGCATCGTTGTCATACTGGCTGCCATGTGGGCGGGACACTGGATCAGCGCGGGCTTCACCGCAGCGGGGATAACCCTGCCAGGCTATATCGGCGCCATGTTCGCTGGCGCCATCATCCGCAACCTTGCGGACGTAACGGGTATCCTGTCACTGTCACAGCGCTCGATAGACGACATCGGCACCGTTGCGCTCGCCCTTTTTATCGCCATGGCCATGATGACGCTCAAGCTGTGGGAGCTGGCGGCCGTGGCCCTGCCCATGCTTGCAGTCATCGCCGCGCAGGTGCTGGTTGTCGGAGTGGCGTGCTTCTGGCCCCTGTTCAGGCTGTTCGGGAGGGATTATGATGCCGCGGTCACCTGCGCCGGCTTTTGCGGATTCATGCTCGGCACAACCGCCAACGCCATGGCGAGCATGGAATCGCTCGCCGAGCGGTACGGCCCGGCGCCGCGCGCTTTTTTGGTCGTGCCGATCGTCGGTGCTTTCTTCATCGACTTCACCAACGCGATTATCATCACGGGGTTTATCAACTTTTTCCGATAGGTCCACACGCGCGATAGCCCCGCAAACCAATGTCATCGCGAGCTCAGCGAAGCGCGCCCCGGCTGCACTTCGACGTTGCTCAGTGCAAGCGCTCGGCAACCAGCTGGTCCCCGAGCGTAGCCGAAGGGTGCTTTGTCGTCCCGGTTTCATCCGGACCCCTCGCCATGTCCCCGCGGCATCCCCCTACAGGTACTGTATCAGCTGTATTATCACTCCGTCCGGGTCCCGGATGAACGCGATCTTCCGGTCCGGCCTGAATTGCGAGGGGGGCAGCATGAACTCCACGCCTTTTTCCTCAAGGTCCGCCGCGGTTGCCGCGATGTCTTCAACCGTGAAACAGAGATGATAGAGGCCCGAGTGCTCGCGCATGTCGGCCTGGGTGTCAGTCGGCCCGCACGGCTCGATTTCAATCTTCACCGTGTCGTTGCCGACGAAGTGGAACAGCTTCCCCAGGACCTCGACCTCTTCCAGCTTACGGAAGCCGAGAATGTCACAGTAAAAATGGAGCGACCGGTCGAGGTCGGCGGTCTTTATTCCCGCGTGGTTCCAGCGCATCTCAGCCTCCGAATTTTACCTTTGTCAGCCTGAAGCACTCGGCCGCAACGTCGAGCGTCTTCCCCAGGTCGGCGTCGGTCAGCGCGGCGCACACGAACCAGTTGTGGTGCGGGTGAAAGAATATCCCGCGCCGCGCCGCCTCGCCGCAGAAGTAGCGGTTCTTTTCGTGCGGCGTATCGTTTTCGAAATTCATGTAGGGCATCGCGGGCAGGCCCGTGAGCCTCACGGCCATGCCGGCCGCGGACGCGGCGTCCGCAAGCCCCTTCATGAGCTTCGAGCCCATGGCGGCTATCTTCTCGATCACGCCGCTCGCCCTGTTTTCCTCGATCGCGGCGAGCGCCGCCGCGAACGGCACGCCGGAGAAGAAGTGCGTTCCCGTGAAGTAGACTTTTGTCGCCGCCTCCATGAGCTCTTTCTTCCCCATCGCGACGGCGATCGGGTAGCCGTTGGCCATGGCCTTGCCGAAACACTGGAGGTCGGCGTCGTACCCGTACCACTTCGCGCTCCCGGACAGGTTCAGCCTGAATCCGCAGCGCACGTCGTCGATGATGACCTTGAACCCCTCGCTCTTCGCGAGCGAGTTCACCGCGCTGACGAATTCCTTCGTCGGGAGCTCCTGGTCAATGAACGCGTCATGCCGGTGCGGCGTCAGCATGATCGCCGCGATGTTCCCTTTGTTCGCCTCGACCGCGTTCTTCAGGGAGGCGGGGTCATTGTAATCGATGTAATGAACGTGCGCCTTCCACTCCTCGGGGATGCCCGCCCCGTGGGGCTGGCACCAGGCATGGGAGCCGTGGTACGATCCCCTGGCCAGAATGACCTCCCACTTCCCGGTCGCCACGCGCGCCACGGCTATGGAGTACGAGGTGACGTCGGAGCCGTTCTTCCCGAACACGCACCAGTCGCCGCCCTGGACGGTCGCGGTCATCTTCTTCGCCAGCGGAAGCCACAGGTCGCTCGGGAGCGTGAAGCAGTCGGCGTTCTTCATCTGCTCCGCGACGGCGGCCTCGACCTTCGGGTTTTTCAGGCCAAGCAGGTTCGTGCCGAACGAGCACATGTAATCGATATACTCATTCCCGTCCACGTCCCACACGCGGCAGCCCTCGCCCCTCTTGATGAAAGCCGGGTAGGAGCCGAAGGTGAGGAACCGCGGGGTCCGCGGCCCGTAGATGCCGCCCGGGACGTACTTCTGGGCCTCGTCGAACAGCTCGTAGGATTTCGTGAATTCGTACAGCTTCATGACACATACCTCCTGGTGCTATTCCTGTTTAAAACGGCAGATTATGGAGAATATAGGCGATCCCGATGCCGAGATACGTGCCCTCGACCCAGCCTATGATGCCGGTCACCACCCCGGTAATGACGATTTCCCTGTTCTTCAGCGCGGCCGCCACCATCGGCACAAGCGGCGGGGAGCAGATCCCGGCGACCGACGTGACAATCACCGTGTCAGCGTCGATCTTGAACATTCGCGACAGCGCGACATGGAGCAGGAGACAGACTACTATGGTAAACGTGACGTAGACGAGCATGACCGGCGCCGTGGAGAGAAGCTTCTGCACATCCGCCATGGAGCTGACCACGAGGCTGAAAATGAGGATGAAATAATTTCCCAGCTGGTAGGTCATCCTGATGCTCCTTATTTTCGGAATGAACGAGAAGACAATGCCCAGAGACGCGATGACCAGGATCGCAACGACGAACGCCACATCCTCCTTGAAGACAAGGAAGGAGAGCGCCCCGATGACAAATACGAGCAGCGCAAGGCCAAAGGCGCCGAAAAGCGGGACGAGTATGTCTTTTTTAAATATTCCCTGGTATGAATTGAAGTTGAAGTCCTCGGTTATGGCACCGGTATCCGCCGGTTTGAAGGGCGGCAGCACTTTTAAAAAAATCCTCTGCCCTATGGTCATGAGAAACAGCAGGTATACGGACGAAACAACGACGTCCGAGGTATGGGCCGCGAGGTAGAGGGTGCGGTCGGTCTGGAGGGCCGTTGCGATCGCCCCCAGGTTTATCGTGCCCCCGGTGTATACCCCGACGAACATGCCGGCTATTTTCCATGTTTCGCCACCGACATAACTCCTGAAAATATAAAAGCCCGCTGTCGCGATTATCACGATCGCGAGGGTCTGGAGCATGAAGGAAAGTATCGATTTGCCCGCCAGCCTCGTCCAGCGCCTGATATCGAGCGAAAAAAACATGAGGGGAAGCGCCAGGCAGATAGTGATCAGCATCATCGGGTTCTGGACCCCCGAGAAGCCGGCCGGGAGTATGCCGATATTGCCGATCAGCGCGCCGGCAATATAACAGATAACGACAGCCCCCAATTTATCGAGAAAAGGAAATCTGTGACACAGGAAGAGAACGAAAGCGGGAAAAAAAATAAAAAACAGTACGAGAACTATGGCTGCCATGCATGTCCTCCCGGTTCAACGATTATTGGGTTGATTTATGAAATGTATTCATCCTCTGAACATTATTCATTATTTTATGCCGGTTGTCAAATATTTTATTGATATTTACGAAAATTGAGGCGCGGGCGATTTTTCAGGCATCCATGCTTTCAAGCGCACTGCGTATCTCGTCCCGTACCGCACCCTCGCCTGCCGGGAGGAATCTTTCGAGGGCATTTTTTGCTTCCGTCCCGCCGATATGCCCGAGCGCCCAGGCGATCATCCCCCGTACCCGCGCGTCGCCGTTCTCCTCATAAGCACGGACCAGGTCGGGGAGATACCCGTTGTCGCGGGTATTGCCCATGACGCGCGCAACGTTCATCTTCCACTTCCAGATCTCGTCCGGGGACAGGTAGAACATATGGGGCCATACCTTTGCGGTGAAGTATTCCCGATCCATGTGAAGCAGGGCCCGCAGGTCGAAGTTTTTCTCCCGTGCGGCCACGCGCCCGTTCACCGGGAGGGACTGCGAAAGCCAGGGAAGGTTGCGCGGGCACACGTTCTGGCACCGGTCGCACCCGTACACGTACTGGCCCATCGGCTCGCGCAGGTCGCGCGGCGTGATCTCCTTCCCGAAATAGGTGAGGTAGGAAATGCAGCGGCGCGGGTCGATTGTCCCTTTCCCCTTCAGCGCCCTGGTGGGACAGGCGGCGACACAGGCGTTCCGGCACCATTCGGGACATCCCATCTTCACCGTGGCCTCGTCCGGCGCGAACTCCCGGTCAAGGACGAGCGTCAGGGGTATAACCCACGAGCTTTGCCGTGCGGCCCGGCCGGCGTACAGGAGGCAGTTTTTACCGAACGTGCCCATGCCCGCGCGGGCGGCCGCCACGCGGTGCGGGAGATTGAAGGGCACCTTCGAATCGATGCCGTTGTCGCGGAGCAGCGACCGGAGCGATTTTACACGTACGGCAAGGCCGTCCCTGGTGATGCGGTCATCGTCGAGATACACGCGCCCGAAGTGCCCCTCGAGCGATCCCGGGAAAGACTCGCGGAAGTAACAGTCCAGAATGACAAGGATCGATTTCGCCGACGGGAGCACGCTCCGGGGATCGACGCCCGCCATGAGCGCCAGCCCCGCGGATTCGGCCCAGCCGTATTCCTCCTGGCGGCCGCTGAGGCACTCGCGGTGCGACTCGAACGGCGACGCGTCCGTGAATCCGGCATCCGCAAACCCGAGGCTCATCGCTTCATTGATGATACTGTCCCGCGTGATCATACCACTTCTCCGTTTTCCCGTAATACGCGCATCATTCCCGCGGTCATCCGATGCCGAGCAGCTTCCTGAGATAGGCGACGCATTCCGAGAGCGGCGCCTCGCGCTTGTAAAGGCGCGCCATCATCACGCCTCCCTCCAGGGCCGCAACGATGTGCCGGGCCATCGGCTCGGGCTTGATCCCGTCCGGGAGGTCCCCGCTGCGCGCCGCCTCCCGCAGAAGGCCGGCGAGCATCCGCACCCAGCGGTCAAACACGCCGCGCACCATTTCCGCGTACGCCTCGTCGGTATCGCTCGTTTCGAGCGCCGTGTTCCCGAAGATGCAGCCGCCGTCGAACTTCCGCTTCCGGTGGTAATCGAGCACCGCGGACAGGATGTCGCCTATCTTTCCGAGGGGCGCATCGCTTGTGACGCTTCTCGAAAGGTAATCGAAATAACGCGCCGCCGCTTCGTTTATGATTGCCGCGCACAAATCGTCCTTGCCTGAAAAATGGAAGTAGAGGTTGCCCTTTTTCACTCCCGTTTCCCCAATGACGTCGCTCATGCTCGTGTTCCTGATTCCCTTCCTGTTAATGAGCCCGATCGCCGCATCAATGACGCGCGCCCGCGTCTCCGCCCCCTTTGACATACCGTACCGCCTTTTCTGTACTGACCGTTTGGTACATTATACCATTGCGCATTTCACGTCAAACCTTTTTCAACGGACCATGAATGGCTTGACGGTCGGGCCGCAACGGTGCAGTCTATCAGCGCCCCGCGCCGCACAGGGCCCATTATCGCAAGGAGCCAGGCCATGATCGACAACGCCCGTTTCGTCCATACCAATATCATCTCCGGGGACTGGGAGCGCCTGGCGCGGTTTTACGAGACCGTGTTCGGGTGCAGGCGCGTCCTGCCCGAGCGGGACATGTCAGGCGAGTGGATCGAGCGGGGGACCGGCGTGGCCGGGGCCCATGTGCGGGGCGCACACATGCGCCTGCCGGGCCACGGTGACACCGGCCCGACGCTGGAGATATTCCAGTACAATATCGGGAGTGCCGGTCCGGAAAAACCGGTGAATGAAACGGGGCTCGCCCATATCGCCTTCCAGGTGCCTGATGTCGAGGCAGCCCTCGCGGAAGTGCTGTCCCATGGCGGGAAAAGGCTGGCCGCCGTTGTCAGCAGGGAAATTGCCGGGGTCGGGACGCTGAAGTTTGTATACGCACGCGATCCTGACGGGAATATACTGGAGCTCCAGAGCTGGAAGAAATAAGGCGCGTCAGTAATAATCGTGTCTGAGGGGATACACCTCGTCCGTGCGCCGCTCTATCTCGGACCTGATGCCGGAGTTCCGTCGTGTCCTTCCGGCCCAGTACTTGAAGATCGGCCCGGACCGGTCCTCGTCGCACTGAAGACAGCGGTTCAGGCTTCCATCCGGCCTGTTCAACGGCTCCCGCCTCAGCCATGAAACGAGGCATACGCCGAGGCACTGCCTCCCCGTATTCCGGATATTGTAATACCACGTAAGGGCGCACTGCGGCGAAAAGCCGATCTTCTCGAGACACGAGAGGATGGGTCCCCGCGTCATTTTAAAGGAGCACGAGCGTACCGCGTAGGTCAGGTCCCGGCGCTGCAGGTACACGGCGAGATCCTGAAGGGTCGAGCAGGTGCCGCAATACCCCCCGTGAGTAACCGTATATCCCGAGCGGGCGGCCTCGTCCCTGTCGCGCATGGTTTGTATCTCGTAGATTTTTCGCCCTTCGTCCAGGTACCGCATCCCGCATACCGCGCCCGTACTGGTATGATCGCCCGGGGGATCGATCACCCTCTTTTTTCCCGCCAGGTAGGGATCTCCGGCAAGAACGACCGGGTTTGCTATCCGCTTGTTTTTCATCTCCTCGATGATGCCGGGGTCCGTGGAAGGATTTACGGTGCCGGGGACATCGCCTGTAAAAACGGCGTCCTTACCGGCCGGAGCCGCATAATTGTCCGATCCGTATGTAACCCGCGTCGCGGAAAATGCAACAAACCACGCGGCGGCGCAAATCAGAATAAAACCTGCCAGTATCGGCTTCATGTCAATTCCTCGCCGTTGTTACGTATACTATCCGATACGCCGATGAACATCTTTATCGCACATAATTGCCGGTCAATTCAAATTTTTTCGCTGTTCGTCAGCAATGCAGTGCAAGCGCCCGGCCCCGAATGAAAAAATTGTTTACAGAAACAACAGAGTGATTATGCATTAGTCGGGGGGGAACGATCATGGAATTCAAAGCATCGAAGAACCTGCCTGAGCAGATAGCCCTGTATCTGGGGGACAGGATAATGAGATTTGGCCTGAAACCGGGCCAGCGTCTCGTTGAGGAAGAGCTCTCCCGCGAGCTGGGCGTTAGCCGCAGCCCCCTGCGGGAAGCCCTTCGCATCCTGGAAAAGAAATGGCTGGTCGACCTGATACCCCGCCGGGAGGCCCGGGTTACCATACTCAACGAAAACCTGATATCGTGCAGCGGCGACATCCTCAAGGAGGTCTACGGCCTGGTGGCGCGCAAGGCCGCGGAGCTTGGAACCGAGGAGGACCGCACTATAATAACTGAAAAACTCGGTATCCTCGAGGAGCAGGCAGTTAAGAACAATCCTGTCGGCTACTACGAAGCAATAATGGTGTACGAGGGCGAGTGCCTCAGGGCCGCGCGCAACCCGGTGCTCAACCTTCTCCTGAACGACCTCTGGCCGTCAAGCCGCCGCGTCCAGTACGCGACGCTCCACCTCAGGACCGAGAGCCTGATGGAGCCGGTCACCCTGTTCAAGCAGGCGCACCAGAACCTGATGGAAGGCAACGGTGACAGGGCGGCCGCCATCATACGCGACCTGATACAGCAGGAAACCATCTACGCTATCAAGTACCTGCCGAAGTTCGATACGCTCTGATCGCCCGGGAACCCGCCGGAAGCGCCGGGGAGCCTTTCGTCTTTCAAAAAAAAGAAGGCGGGGTCACGTGACCTCGCCTTCTTGTGCTTTATCCGGTTATTGTCGGGAGCTAGCAGACTTTGAACGTGCCAATCTCCCGGTCGCCCTCGACCACGTGCACCGCGCAGGCGATGCAGGGATCGAACGAGCGGACCACGCGGGCCGCCTCGATCGGGTTGTTGGGATCGGCGATCGGGGTGTTCATGAGCGCTTCCTCGACCGGTCCCCTCTTCCCGTCATCGCCCCTGGGGCCGCAGAACCAGGTTGTGGGAACGACAGCCTGGTAATTGGCGATCTTCCTGTCCTTGACCCGGATCCAGTGGCCGAGCGCACCGCGGGACGCCTCGACGAGGCCCATGCCTTCGCCGGATTCGGGGATGTCGAAGGTGCTCCGCGGCTTCCCGTTCACCTCGAGCTCATCGATCCAGTTGCGCAGCTCGGCCGCGATCAGCTTGGCCTCAATTGCGCGGGCGGCGTGCCGCCCGAGGACCGAAAATACCGCCGAGATGTCGGCGTTGAACATCTTGAGGAGCGCGTCCACTTCGGTTTTCACCGCCGTGTTGCCGGAGAGGTAGCTGACGACCACGCGGGCCAGCGGGCCGACTTCCATCGCGTTGCCTTCGTACCGCGGCGCCTTGAGCCAGGTATAGGCCCCGCCCTTCTGCGGGTTCGGGACGGTCTGTCCGTCGTAGGGGTGCAGGTTCGATCCGGAGCTGTAGCGGCTGTACTGGACCTGTTCCTTGATCTTGTTGGGGTCAAACGCACCGAGCTTGGTGCCGTATGCGACACCGCGCTGCAGCATGAACTTCTTGTCCTCGTTGTCGAGATCGAAGAGCCCGTAGGACATGAAATTGGTGAACGCTCCGATCTTGAAGTAGTCTTTAAAGGTCTTGGCAACGGCGATAACATGCTCCATGTATACGTCGTTGATGAAGTCCTGGATCTCGCTGATGTGCTTCTTGTATTCCCTGATCATGGCGCGTGTCGGGACCTGGGTCACGCCGCCCGGCACGAGGCCGATCGCGTGAGGGGCCCGGCCGCCGATGGCCGCGACCATCTTATGCGCTTTCATCCGCATCTCGAGCGCCTTCACGTACCCGGCGATTGCGGAGATGTTCGTATCCACGTCCTTGATATAGAAGTTTCCTTCATACCGGGGCAGGAAGGGGGCGCCGGCCGTCATCGCGTCGGCCCGGCCCTTCTTCACCTTCAGTTCGTTCTCGACCCATGATTTCAGGTTGTTGATCTTCGAGTCGCCGCCTTTATACTTTAACAGCGCCGTGATATCAACATAGTCGAGGGCCGCGAGGTGGTAGAAATGGATCAGGTGTGAATGCAGGTAGTTGGCGCCCAGCATCATGTTCCTGAGTATCCGTCCGTTGTTGTTCGGCTTGATGCCGAACGCGCCCTCGAGGCACTTGCTGGACGCTATGCCGTGGGAGATGGGGCACACGCCGCAGATCCGCTGGGAGAGCTGGTTGGCGTCAAGCGGGTTCCGGCCGACGAATATTCTCTCGAAGCCCCTGAACATATCGCCGATGCTCTTGGCGTCGACGACCTTGCCGTTCTGTACATCTATTTCAATTGAAAGATGGCCTTCTATCCGAGTTATGGGATCAATCAGTACCTTAGCCATTGAAAATACCTCCGTTCCTGAGATTAAAAGCCGGAACCCGGTGCTCCGGCTTTACGAGATTTTCATTCCGCGCATTCAGGTGCTTGAATACGCCGCGCTTCCCGAAATCCGGGAACACGTCTTCGGTGCACCCGATGCATCCGGCGCCGCATTCCGTGCAGGAGTTCACGCCGCCGAGCCATTTCCGGGCCGGTATGTCGCAGCATGAATCCATTCCAAGGCAGCCGACCTGGTACAGGCAGCCTGCATCGCCCCAGTATTTAGCGAACTTGCCGGCCTTATAATCGCTCAGGCGCTCGCACTGCTCGTGCACGGTCTTGCCGTAGAACATCTTCGGCCGGCCGTAATCATCCAGCTCGGGCATGCCTTTCAGAAGCACGTGCAGGAGGGTCCCGACAATCCAGTTCGGGTGGGGCGGGCAGCCCGGTATGTTCAGGACCGTTTTGCCTTTCATCAGATTGGCGAAGCTTATAGCGCCCGTGGGGTTCCCGCTGCCGTCACGCGGCTCGGCCGCCGGTATGCCTCCGTACGCGGAGCAGGTGCCGACTGAAACAAGGGCCTTCGCGTTGGCGGCGAGCTTCTCGATCCACTCGCGCGCTCCGATTATCCTGCCGTCCATCTCGCCGATGGTGCAGTATTTGTCATCCTTGGTGGGGATAGATCCTTCAACGATGAGAACGAAATCCTTACGGTTTTTCTTCACCGCGTCTTCCAGCACGCCGCTCGCCTTAGAACCGGTACCGGCCATGAGGGTCTGGTGATAATTAAGGCTGATGTATTCAGTGATGACCGAAGCGATGTCCGGATCAACCTGGTTCAGCAGGGATACGGAACAACCGGAGCAGGACTGCGCCTGGATCCAGATCACATTCGTACGCTCCGCCGCTTTTTCCAGCGCCCTCTTGCACCCCTGGATCATTACCGAGGGGAAGGTGATCGCGGCAGCGGTGCCACCCATCATTTTTAAGAAGTCCCTTCTGTTCAAAGACATACATGTCCTCCTCTTTTTAGTGAGTAGCGGCTTCCAGAATCACTTCCACAGCGCGTGGTATTGAATCCTTCACCGCCGAGCTGATATTTGTATCTATATCATTTATATTATCCGGGACTATCCCGACGAACTCAATTTCAGGATTAAAGTCCATGATCCTGAGCGTCTTGATAACCTCCATGATCCCCACTTCGTGCAGCGAAAACTGCGCCCGCCGCTCCACCGCGTGTTCCGGCGTAAAACGATATATGCTCCCGGGCCTGTCGTCAACCTTGAGGGCATCGACGATAACGATCTTGTCGTATCCGTCTATCAGCCCGAGAAGATCGAACCCGGCCGTTCCTCCGTCCAGGACTTCAACCCCTTCAGGCAGCGCGATCCCCGACTCTTCTATATGCCGGACAATGTAAACGCCCAGTCCGTCATCGCTCCTCAGTGTGTTGCCTATTCCAAGAATCAGGACTTTACGCATCATTGCCAGCCGTCATTTCTACCGGAAGTACCGCTGTCATTTAGTCTCGTGGCACTTGATGCAGGTGTCTTTTGTTATCTGCACCACATCCCTGGACTCAGTGTGACAGTTCGAGCAATTCCTTATTCTGTCGGGATTTTCCCACTTGTGATGGCACTTATAGCAGTCGATCCCGGCATTCTCATGGGTCTTGTGTACGATATCCATGTTGTCCTTCCCGCTCTGGGACTTCACGATGGGGACAAGGACAGTTACGTCGACCGGGCCCTTTCTGGCACAAGCCGAAAGAGACATCAATGTCAGGATACAGGTCAGGCAGCAGATCGCGGTTTTGATTCTTTTCATAATGGTTCCCGGTTAGTATTTTTTAAATTTCAGCTTAAAATGTCCGGCAGCCTTTCCGAACCGTGATCTTTTTGGTACGGATACGGGTCTTGCACATGGCCCGTTGACTATAATAAATAATACGTTTAACTAACAAATAATAACGTATAATTAACAACAATTACACTAAGTTACATTGTTGGTTTAGAAAAATATCGTCAGCCCTTATCATGTCAACCGATTTTTTCATATAATAAAAAAATACAATTTTCCCCGACAAAAGCAAATTTATAATCGCCCGATCAATCTCCGGACGACAGGCGGCCGCAGGGATATGGCGGCCTCGGGGCACACTTCCTGACAGCAATAGCATCGTATACAGGTTTTATAATTATGAACCGGCGGCCCCGTCCTCTCCTCCCCCGGCCAGTCGACAGACTTCGGTACGGTAGGACACATGGTCACGCAGACACCGCAGGCTATGCAGGCTTCTCCATTGATTACGGGACGCGGTACAAGACGGTTGTTAATGAAGCGCATGATCCCCTTTGTCCGGTAAACCGCCAGCGGGGCCCTGTTAATGTCGAAATCGGGCGCCTTGAACCGAGCGGGATCATCCCCCAGGAGCTCGATGCCGGACTCCGCATGGGTGCCATACCCGGCCGCAGCGCCCGCCGTGATGGTGGGAACGTACTCAGGATCAAGGCCGAGGAGCCGGCATACGGTCGCGTCAAGTGCTATGGGATCGGCGGACAAAATGAGCAGATTCATCCGCCGGGGCTTCCCGCCCCGGGGGCCGTTTCCCTCCATGGCCATGATACCGTCCATGATATAAAGGGCCGGATTCACAAGCCCGTTCAGGTCCACGAGCATGCGGGCGAACTGTTCCGCATCCGGGAGCTTTATGTGGTACTCACCCTTGCGTACACCGGGTATGCACCCGAACTGGTTCTTTACCGCGCCGGTGAACTTTTCGAACGCATGGGTCTTGAGCTTGGGCAGGCTGATGACCACATCGTTGTCCGTCACCGCCTTCGCAACCGTGAACTTCTTGTTCTGCACGCCCTTCTCGAAAAAAACATCGATCCCTGTCTTGAAGTCCGCCTCCGGGATGTTCAGGTCATGGGCCGCATCCTGGATTCCGCAGCGTTTCGCCGCGAAGGAGGTACTGCCGAAGGCGGGAGAATCGCCGTAGCTGAGCAGGGCGCCGGTCTCGAGAAAAAGCTCCACAACGGCGCGGAACACGGCATGATGGGTATTGACGCATTTCTCGGGGGCCTCCCCGACCAGCAGGTTCGGCTTGAGGAGCACCTTCCGGCCCTGTGTCGCGAACCGGCCTGCCCCGCCCAGGAGGTCAAGCCCCCTCCTGACGGCGATTCGCACCTCTTCCAAATCATAGCTGTTGCAGCGGATCAACGCGACCTGCGACACGGGCGCCTCCTCACTCGTTATACCGGATGTCTGATAATTCCATTTTGTACCAGGTGAAATCACCGTTTTTCAAATGCCATGTTACAGAAAAACGAGCGGGGATCCTCACGCCCCCGAACTCGCGGTAACCGCCCGGCTCTATCCTGATGATCCATTCCTCAAGCGTGGCGCCGCCCTTACGGTCATAGTAGCGGTGCGCCCGGAACCCGGTCATGTCGCCGTTCGCGTCGAATGTAAACACGCCCGACGCGGTAATGCCGCCCCAGGTCATCGTGGCCTTCGCCGCGCCCGGCCCCGCATCCTCCCACCGGACATAGTCGTTGACCGCTGCGGACGGGACCCATACCAGCTCGGCGAGATAGCGGGTCAGAGCCCCCTGGTTGATCTCCGGGCCGCCTGCGTCCGCCACCGGGAACAGGGAAAGCGCCCTGATATACATGCGCCCCTTTCCCTCGCGGTACGTGTCCCGTGCGGACAGGAAGATCCCCGGAGCGGCGGCAACCTCCGCGATCCAGATGAAGGCGGGACTGCCGGTTATGATCCGCTGGTCCGCGGTCACGGGCATCCACTTCCCGTCCGGCGCGGTGCGCATCATGCCCTTCTGCTTCAGACTGACCGAGCGGGCAATCTCTTTCCCGACCGCCCCCGAGCGCTCCAGCCATGTCCGCACCGCGGGCGGCAGGCCGGCCGCGGCATCACGCGTCAGGATCCTCTTCTCCGCGGCAGCGGGGACCGCAAAGCGGGCGAGCTCGGCGCGCAATCCGGCGTTGAAACTCCATATGCCGAAGCCGATCACCGCGCCGCAGAGGACAATGACATTGGCTATCGTACCGAATTTCGCGTCATGCCAGTAGAGTACAACCAGGAGCTGCGAGAAAACGACCGCGGCCGCGGCCGTCATCCACCAGGGATCATATTCAATGAGAACGAGGACCCCGCTCGCCGTGAAGAGCAATGCCACCGCAAGCCAGAGCATCCCCGCCGGCCGCGTAATATCCATGGACAGCCCTTTGATCCCGGCAAGCCGGAAGGCTTTTACGAAGCCCATGAGGTGTATCAGGCCGTGAAGCATGACGACTATTGCGAAGATTATTCTGATCACAGGGACCGCCTTTTCGTTATCATGATTAAAAATCGTGCAGAATGATCACACATATGCCCCGTATAATTCCCGCTCGATGTTCACACATCCCGCAGGCAGGACTGATTGGCAATACCTGCAGATGATACCAGAACACCCGCCTTGAGCGGGTGTTCTGCCGGATAATCAATGTAACGAAATCTCAATACTTGATGTTCATCTCCGAGATTTCTTTGTTCACGAAATACTGAACAGGGGA
This sequence comes from Spirochaetota bacterium, assembly GCA_029564515.1. Taxonomy (GTDB): domain Bacteria; phylum Spirochaetota; class UBA4802; order UBA4802; family UBA5550; genus RBG-16-49-21. Next base: position 95,698 of record JAKQPV010000001.1, read on the forward strand.
TACGCCGTAAATCTTTTCGAAATCGCCTTTATACGGACATACATTGCAGCCGACTTTTTCCATCACATTGGTCAGCTTTAAAAATTGCTTGGCCGTATCTTTATCGATAGCGGTTTTTCCGCCGCCCTGCATGCTTGTTTCAAGATACTTTCGCATTTTCTGCAACACGCACGTCTTGCATTTTTCAGCATGTTCCCTGACATTTTTAGTAATTAACGCCATTCTAGCCTCCTCCCCTGAACATTAATGATTCACTTACTTTTATGATTATAATATAATCAATTTGATACATAATACCAATTATGTAAAAAAATTTCCAGTAAAAAATTTCAAAAATGACCAGAAAGAAGTGAAATCAGTCACTCAACACCCCCGGCTGTTTTAATAAGGCCTGCGGCCTCCTCCTGGCCGTACTGCAGGGCCTTTGTCAGGGCCGACTGTCCCAGCCCGTCCCGAGCGTTTACATCCGCGCCATGCCGGAGCAGGAGCTTCACGATGCCGGCATGGCCGTTGAGAGCGGCTAGCATGAGTGCCGTGGAGCCGGATGCTTCAGACTGGGTTATCCGTGTGTTGACCTTTGCACCGGAGGCCAGGAGCATGAGGGCAATCTCCTCGTGGCCGGCATACGACGCAACGCAAAGTGGTGTCCAGCCGTCTTTATCCGAGGCGTTGATCCCGGCCCCCTTCTTAAGCAGTAGCGAAGCTGCCCCGGTACGTCCGAGCGATGCGGCGTACATGAGCGCAGTCCTTCCCGCGTTGTCCCGCGCGTTAACCTGCGCCCCGATCCGGATAAGCAGGTCCGTTAATTCGTCATATCCGCCTACGACCGCACGCATCAGGGCGGTCACCCCTTCTCCGTCGCCAGCGTTTACGAAAGCGCCGGCAGCTGCAAGAATTTTAACGGCCTCGATGTTCCCGCCTTCGGCCGCGCGCATGAGCGCGGTCCTGCCGATGTTGTCCCTGAGGTTTACCGCAGCCCGGGAGGCAATAAGCGTCTTTATGACGGCGTTATTCCCCGCGAAGGCCGCATGCATGAGCGGCGTTGCGCCATCCTCGTCCCGGGCATTCACGTTTGTCCCGGCGTCCAGGGCGGCGCGCACACCCTGTTCCGAACCCTCCCGCGCGGCACCCAGGAGGTCTGCACCGGCGTCGGCGAACGCAGCCGGATAAGCGCAGAAGAAGGCCGCCGTCATGAATAATATGAACCGAAATCTCATCAGAGAGCACGCCCCGTTTTATATAATTGCCGTAATATTAGAATACTTCATCAATTAATCAATACATTTTTTAATGAACTCATTATTTGGATTTACCGCAAATCAATACCAATTGGAGGCATCTGCTCAGGCAGGGTAAACAATCTGAAATGCGCCTGCATATTACACCCATACCAGAACATGCGCAAATCCGCGGCAATTTTTTTGCATAACCGCATATGACCCCGAACATAAAAATTGATTGCCATTTCGCCCGCTCCCATGCCATCTGTTTTAATCTCAGGAGAAGCCGTTATGATCAAAAAACTGTCAACTGCCATACGGGATCTCACCAGGAATTCGGCCATATCGTTCGTTGTGCTATTCGGTTTCGTGAGCCTTTTCGCAGACATGACCTACGAGGGCGCGCGGAGCATCATGGGGCCGTACCTGAAACTGCTGGGCGGCAGCGCCGCAGCGGTCGGTTTCGTCGCTGGCTTCGGCGAGCTGGTGGGATACGGATTCAGGATCGTGACCGGGTACCTGGCGGACCGTACGAAGAGATACTGGCTCCTCACCTTCATGGGATACGCAATCAATCTTCTGGCAGTGCCCTTCCTGGCCCTCACCGGCAACTGGATAGCCGCATCGGTCCTTTTGGTCGTGGAGCGGTTCGGCAAGTCGATCAGGACGCCGGCGCGTGACGCCATGCTCTCCTACGCCCGGACCACCGTGGGAAGCGGCTGGACCTACGGCCTGCACGAGGCCATGGACCAGGTCGGTGCGGTGCTGGGACCGGTCATCGTCGCGGGAGTCCTCTTTTACAAGAGCGGCGATTTCCGGCTCGCATTCGCCGTGCTGCTCATTCCGGCGCTGGTATCCCTGGCGCTCGTGCTGGCAGGCCGATTTCTCTATCCGAATCCGGGAGACCTCGAGGTGAACAGGCTCGAGGTCCACACAAAAGGGCTGGGCCGCGGCTACTGGCTGTACCTGGCCGGGGTGGGCCTCATCGCGGTCGGGTTCGCGGATTTTCCGCTGATCGCCTACCACTTCCAGTCAGAAGGCCTGTTCACTGAATCCTCCATACCCCTTCTCTACGCCGCCGCCATGGCGGTCGACGCGCTCTCTGCGCTTTTCTTCGGATGGCTGTACGACCGCATCGGCGTAAAGAGCCTCATCCCGGCGGCTATCATTTCCTCATGCTTCGCGCCGCTCGTGTTCCTGGGGGGCATGGCCGCGGCATGGGCGGGTGTCATCGCATGGGGCATCGGCATGGGATGGCAGGAGTCGATAATGCGCTCGGTGATTTCCGACATGGCGCCGCACGGGCGGCGCGCGTCAGCATTCGGCATATTCAACGCGGGATATGGCATCATGTGGTTTGCCGGGTCCTGGGCACTGGGCGCCCTGTACGACCTCTCGGTCATGCGGGGACTGTCCCTCTCGGTGCTGGCCCTGGCGTCGGTCGCGGTCCAGCTGGCAGCCGTGCCGGTTTATGCGTATATCTCGGGGAGCGGCAGGCGGGAATAATCCCGGGCATAATACCATTACGGAGGAGAAAATGGATGGCGCTCAGCGGAACAGGGTGATTCTCGCGATCATCGTCGTTCCGGCAATACTTCTTGTACTCTACCTGGTCCTTGGCCGTCTGATCGGGTTCGCATTCGTCTTTTTATATGACACGCAGCTCCCGTTCATGAACTTCAGGCTTATGTTTTGCATTAAAAACGCGATTGTAGCGGGCGCCGGATTCTGGATCATGCTGTATGCGTACGCGTATGTGCGGTACGGCGAGCTGAAGCTCGGACTTCTGAAATTCGGCAAGAAAGAATAACGCGGTTGTTACATTCGCATCGAAAGGCCCAGACCGAACGCCATCACCGCTTTCCCGGTCCGGTTATCGACGCCGCACGACAGGGGCGGGACAATGAGCGCCACGCTGCCGGGGCCGGCGCCCGCGTCCGCCATGTAGGTGTAGTGGATGTAGCGGCCGATGAACGTTATCAGCATCAGCGCCGAGAACCCGCCAAGGCCCGCTCCCACGTAATAGACCGTATCGCGGGTGCGGGCCAGCTTACGCAGGTCGTTTTTCTTGTTCTGCATGTCTATGATCGAATACAGCGTCAATTCGGGCCACGTGCCTGCGCTGCTGGCGAGCATGAAGTTTGCGCTGTCTATCTGCATGTTCAGGAACTTTGCCTTGGTCTTGTAGCTGAGATAGCCGCCGAGGCACACGACCCCGCCCGCAAGTCCAGATCCGAGGGCAAGCCACGGCGTGGGATCGCTTACCGCATCGTATGTCGACCCGTAATTATAGACCCGGTACGTGTACTCCTCTTTTTTCTTTTCGGCTGCCTTCTTTTTCGGGGCCTTGCCGGTAATCCGCGCGGTAAGGCCTTCGCAGAACTTCTCCACCGCCGTGACCAGCTCCTCATGAGAGTCCGCGGTCGCCTTCTGCCCGAATTCGTCGATGCCCTTTTCGACGTCCACGATCCGGCCGGTTATGACGATCTTCTCGCCCAGGCGCATCACGCTCCCCACGAGAATTTTACGCGCACTCAGAAGCTTGCCCACCTGCACGGCGCAGCTCACGTCCACGCAGCCGGTCATCTGGAAGCCCTGCTCTTTTAATATTTTCCCTAGCTGGGCCCTCTCGATCATCACGTACTCGTTGCTGTTGATCATCTCGTTGCGGATCAGCTCGGATATCTTGAGTGCGTCGGCCTTCGGGATGTCCCTGGCCTCGAAATCCATGACCGCCATGACCATCCTGTCGGCCGCGAGGGCAGGGACGGACAGAAGCGCGCATAACGCGCATGCGATAGCTGTTTTCTTCATGAGAGAATCCCCGCTCAAGATCTTGATGATCGGACACGGACCGCGTGCGGCCCCGCTTCACGGGGCGCCGGTCGGGCCGATTGGAACTGATTGGTGCCGGAACGAATAACCGGGCGGTACAACAATAAACCGGTGTTATAAAATTACAATAACAATTTGTGTCCCCTCGCGCTCAGAAGTTCATCGGGGTGACGTACGAGGGCGACTTCTGGGTGAAGCTCTCAACCATTTCGTAGATTAACATGTCGGGCTTCTCGCGGTCAACGATCGAAAAATCGACGCGGTTATAGCTCTGGAAGCAGACCATGCGGCTGAAGTGCTCGGACATGAACTGCTTGATAAAATTGAAAAACGAGTCATGGAACACGACGACACGCGGCAGGGAGCGGTCCGCCGACTCGTAGGCGTTGCTCAACCGGCTGACTTTTGCAGCGTACGGCACCGGCAAACGTTTCACCCTGCTCCCCGATTTCAGCGTAAATATGAAGTATTCCTCCTCGAAACGGTCTTTCAGGCCGAGCATGCCGGCGAGGTCTCCCCCGGGAAAAACTCGGGGCTCTATCGCATACGCGTCAATCGCCAGAGGCTTCAGGGCGGGGTTGCCGCGGCCCAGCTCCTCCATCATGGCGCGGTACCCGTAAAAGGCGCCATAGGTGTTCCAGTGGACGTCATGCTTGAAATAGACACGGTGGAGCTTCTTCGCTTCCAGCACCGCCGGTCCCAGGTCGATGAAGTCAACACCGGAGCCTTTCCCGAGATAGGCCTTCACCTGGTCGAGCCGGGTCACGCTCCTCAGCGGCTCCAGGTTGTCGGGCATGTATTCGGGATAGACCCTCGTTTTCATCGGAGCGAACACCACCAGCAGCCGTATCCCCCTGCGGTCGCACTGCTTCTTCATTTCGAGAAGCGGGTGCGCCCATTCCGCCACTTCCCGCTCGCTTGCGAACGGACGGGTCACGCGGTAATAATCGAGGACGTTGTTGCCGTCATCGTCCTTGATGAGATAGAGCCAGTCGTCCTTGCCGACCAGCACCTTGGGAAATCGCTTCACGCGGAGGAACTCGAGCCGGAGAAGGCTGTTCCAGCGGATGAGCGCATTCCTGAAACCGAAATCGTCCAGGAAGAATTTGACGTATTTCTTCTGGAACTCCGCGGCGGATTTCAGGTTCGCCCTGAGTTCCGGCAGCTTCGAGAGCTGGCTGCTCTCGTTCCCGGTAAGCCAAGGGGCTATATTGAACAGGTTGTCGACCGTCGGTATCCAGAGGCTCGCCACCAGTACCGCCGCAACCGCCAGTCCGGTTATATATGATGCTTTTCCGCGCGCCATCGCATACTCCTAAAATTGCCCGTACACGAACGGGGTAAAGGTCTCGCTGGCGACCGCCATGTACGAGAGGACAAGGATGACTGCCGCTATCACGACCATGGCCGCGCCGTGCGCCACGCCGAGGATCGTCCCGGGCACGCCCTCCCTGCTGTACACGAACGCGGCAATCCGGTCCCTGACCGCCGGTATGACCGGCGCGTAGCCGATGAGGCCGAGTGCTATCGCCAGACCGAGCTCCATCGTCATGACGGTCGGCATCGTTGTCGTGATCGAGCCGGCGTCATTCAGGCCGAACATGGCGGCGAAAAGCTTCACGGCATAATCGATCGACGGCGACCGGAAAAAGACGGCCTGAAGCATGAACGCGAGGTTCACGTACGCGATCCCGACCGGCTTCCAGAGACGGTCGAAGAAATTCTTCGGGAGCAGCTGCTCGATCACCATGAGGACGCCGTTCATGAGACCCCAGAGGATAAACCCCCAGCTCGCCCCGTGCCAGAGACCGGTCAGGGACCACACGAATAAAAGGTTGAAGTAGTGCCGGCTCCGGTCGACCCTGCTCCCGCCGAGCGGGAAGTATACGTAATCGCGGAACCAAGCCATCAGCGTGATGTGCCACCGCTGCCAGAACACGCGCATCGAGTTGGCAACGAAGGGATACCGGAAGTTCTCGGGCAGCTTGAAGCCGAGCATGCGTCCCAGGCCTATGGCCATGTCGGTGTAACCGGAAAAATCGTAGTAGAGGTTCATAAGGAAGGTGAATACCGCGAGCCAGCCGACCGCTGCGGAAAACTCGCTGGCCGGGGTGTCGAACAGGCGGTCCACCGTGCCGCCGATGGCGTTCGCGATGATCATCTTCTTGCCCAGGCCGATGATGAAGCGGCGCGCCCCCTCGATAAAGTCTTCGGAGGTGACGTGCCGATCGTACATGTCCTTCGCCATGTTCGAATAGCGCTCGATGGGCCCCTGGAGCATCTTTGGAAAGAACGAGAAGAAAATTCCCAGCGATACAGGGTTTTTCTCCACCCTGCCGTTATCGCGGTACACGTCCATGACGTAGGATATCATGGCGAAGGTATAGAACGAGATGCCGACGGGAAGATGCAGCTGCGGGACGCCGAAAGGAGCGCCGCCGAAGAGCTCGAGCAGGGAGTTGACGTTCCCGATAATGAACGAGGAATATTTGAAAATCACCAGGGGAACGAGATTGAGTATGACCGACAGGGCCAGGACCCTGCTCCGGTTTCCGTCAGAGCGGGCAATCCAGAGGCCGAAGCCGTAGTTCATCGCCATGACCGCGAGCAGCAGCAGGGTGTAGGCCTTCTCGCCCCAGAAATAGAACACGAGGCTCGCCGCGAGAAGCAGGACGTTTCTCCCGACCGGCCTGTTCCTGAGGAGATAGAAAAGCACCAGGGCGATGGGGAAGAAAAAGAACAGGAATGTGACCGAGCTGAATAGCATATACCGTTTATGAACTGGAAGGCGCGGCCATGCGATCGCGCATTCGTACAGGCCCCTTTTCAAATTTAAGCAATAAATGACTTGATGAATGATTAGTCAAGAGAAAATTTTTACGCGGGCGCCGGGGCCGAAAAATCGTACACCAGCTTCATGAGAAGCCCGGGGTTGTTCCCGATGAACCGTTTCATGTCCCCGGACTTGATCCCGAAGAGGGAGACCGTGTCCCAGTGCGAGAAGGTGTAGTCTTCGGGCCTGTTCATCTGGAGAAGCTGGACCGATCCGACCAGGTCGCCCCGCTTTAACAGGGCCACGCGGCCGCCGCCCCGCGACACCTCCACTTCTCCGCTCCTGATTATGTAGACGTATTCGGCCACCCCGCCCTCGCGGATGATCTCGCCCTTTCCCTGCAGGTCAACCGGGACGAACATCGACTCGAGCCAGGTCTTCTGCGACGAGGTGCAGTGGCGGAAAAACGCGCTGGTCGAGAGCAGGTTCCAGGTTTCGCTGTTGCGGATCCGCGCGAGGCGCGTCAGGGTCTTCTCGAACTCGGTGCCGACGATGAAGTTGAGGAACTTGTCCCTGGTTATGGTGTATACCACCAGGTCCGTTTCCGCGATCACGTCCGCGGCGCGCGTCTGCTCGGTGACCAGTGCCACCTCGCCGAAATAATCAAAGGCGCCATATATCTTTTTTTCTTCAAGGCCCCCGCTGTCGACCGAAACGTTTCCGGAATAGATTATATAGAACTTGTCGCCCTGGGTCCCCTTCGATATGATCTTCTCGCCCTTGCGGTAGTGCTCCTCCTCGACGATGTCGAGGAACTCCTGCGCCTTGGACAGCGGCAGGGCCTCGAAGAAGTCCAGGTTCTTGAGCACGCCCATGATCTGATAGGCCGTCTCGAACCGGGGGTGGGACGTTTTGAAATAGAGCGTGTTCTCCATGCCGAACTTGGCCAGGGTGAGCGCCGTCTTGGCCGGGAAGTCCTTCTTCGCGATATGGTATACCACGATGCGCTTCTTGGTCTTCTTCGGCAGCGAGTTCAGGTACGTAATCGGGGTATGGAGCGGCGCGATCCCCGACTCGTGGTATATGACCTTGGAGTCCCAGGGGAAATTGCGGAGCTCGTCGTAGCGCCGCCGTGTGATATGGCCGCCGTTCAGCAGCTCCTCGTGCACCTCCGGGTCGTTGTTATGGTCCGATGAATAGACGAACGTCTGGTCCTGAAAGTTCATCTTGAAGCCGATCGTGGGGATCGAGTGGAGCGTGTAGAACATGTCGAAACGCCCGCCGTGGATAAAGGTCGGCTTTCCGATCTTTACGGGGTGAAAATTGAAGAGCCGCATCAGGTACGAAATGGGCATATTGCTCAGCCCGGAATATTTCCTGAGAAAGCTCATCATGACCGTCTCGGTCGTGTACACGGTGACCTTCTGCTCCTCCAGTATCTTCTGGAAGGTGCCGGCGTCATGGTCGGCGTGGCAGTGCGTCAGGATGATGCTGTCGGTCAGCTTGGGATTTACGTTGGAGGAGACGAGCCACTCGGTCGAGTTGACCGGCGGGTCGACCATGATCCCGCTGTGGTTCAGCCAGACTATGAAGCCGGAGGTGTTCTCCTCGGGATCGAAGCCGTGGCTCGGGCCCAGGCAGGTCACGCCGAATAGGGGCGGCCGGTACGGTTCCGGGAGCCGCTTGCCGATGAGGTACTTCGGCTTGTATTCCACCCGCGCCGGGACCATCGCGATCATGCCGTCGCTGCCGCTCACGCGGAAGCTCCCGCTCTCCGTGATCTCGATGGTGATGCCCTGGTAGGTGAATTTATTGTTCTTGAAGAAGCCGAAGGAGAGGAGGTCCGAGAACTTCAGGTTCCTCCGGAAGAAATCCATCTCATTCCTGATCTCGGGCACGCCGTCTCCGATTACGGCCGGATCATAGTCGCCGGTAATGTTGAACTCCTTCGGCCCGAAGATGGCTTCCTGAAGGACCTTTTTCATCTGCTCGAACTGATCTTCGCGGCAAATGATGGTGGTCCGCCGCTTTTTCAGAAAGAAATTATAATAAATGGGAAACTCGATCTCTGCAATGCTGATGCCCTTCATCCAGTTGAACAGCTCGTCGGTCAGCACGAAGATCTGCGGAACGCCGCCCTGCATACGCATGGTGTCCTTAATGGTCTCGGGCGGAGAACCGAACTGGATATACCCGAGAGGGGTGTCGACGAGGTATCCGCCCCGGGGCAGGATAGTAACATTCTCGTTATTATGCTCTGTCATGACCTGAATGAACCTTCCCCTTTCATGCGTCCGGCGCGTTGCCGGATCGCCCCGGGACCCGGCCTGAATGAAGGCCTGCCCCTCTACATGCGTGCGGAAACAACACGATTATTTTCTAAAAAAAACAGGGATGACGCATCCCCGGCAAAATCTCATGTATTGTTGATAATGAACGAAATAAATCAAGTACTTTTTCGGGACAGGAGGCGTTCCAGCTCTCCGGCCGAATGAACGGGCTGCCGGCAGGAGCCGCCGGTGCAAACATAGGCGGCAGCACCCTCTTCCGGGACCTTCATGTCACCGGTGAACGGAGCGGCGGCCGAAAGGGCCTCTCCGCCGCTGCCGGGCCGCTTGACCAGCACGGAGCAGTCCGGCATATAGGCCCGCCGGACACGGTCCAGCATTCCCCTGAACGCGGGGCTGCCCGGGTCGCCGGCAAGCACCACCTCGCGGGAACCGGCCGTGGCAGCAAGCATCCCCGCGAGAAGCATGCCGTAACCGGCAGGATGGCGCCGCAGGCCGGCCGCCGCTCCCCGCAGAATTCCCCGCGCCGCGCTCTCCCACGCGGGGTCGCCGGTCAGGCGCGAGAGCCGCACGAGGGCGCAGTAGGCGATCGAGTTGCCCGAGGGATACGCGCCGTCATGGTACTCTGCGCTCCGCGCCAGCAGTTCCTCGCCGTCGGATGGCGAAAAATAGAGGCCGCCGCCGGTATCGGAAAACAAACGAAGCATGGCCGCGGCGATACGCAGGGCCTGCCCGAGACGGCCTTCGTCAAAGCCCGCGGCGTACAGCTCGACGAGCCCCCAGGTTAAAAATGCATAATCGTCGAGGTTGCCGGCGATCGACGCGTCCCCCTCCCGGTAGCGGTGGAGCAGACTCCCGTCGGCGCCGGCCATGTTTCGCACAATGAAGTCGGCGGCCCGGTCGGCGGCGGCGCGGTAGCGGTCCTCTCCCGTGATCCGGGCGCCCGCTGCCAGCGCCGCTATCATGAGCCCGTTCCAGTCGGCCAGGACCTTGTCGTCGCGGAACGGCCGCGGCCGCAGACCGCGCGCCGCAAAGAGGCGCCCGCGCACCGATTCGAGCCGGTGCGGGTCGGCCGGCGGCCCGGCGAGATGCGGAATGTTGCCGCCGGTCCTGCTCCCTGCCGCCTCGTCCACGTAGTTGCCGCCTTCACGAAAGGCGTAAGCGCGGCGCGCGAACGCCGCGTCCTCCGGGCCGAGCGCCTCTTCCAGCTCCGCGTCGGTCCAGAGGTAAAACGCCCCCTCCGAGCCGGCGCTGTCGGCGTCCTCCGCGGAATAGAACGCACCCTCCGGCGCGGTCATGTCGCGCAGGACGTACTCGAAGATCTCCCGCGCGGCCGCCTCGCACCACGGCTCGCCGCTGGCGTGGTACGCCTCGAGGTACGCCGCCGCCATCATCGCCTGGTCGTAGAGCATCTTCTCGAAATGCGGCACCAGCCACCGCTCGTCCGTCGAGTAGCGGTGGAACCCGAACCCGACCTGGTCGAAGATGCCGCCCGCGCGCATGCGCCGCAGCGTTTCAAGCGCCATGCCGGTCGCGCCCGTGTCGCCGGTATAATGCCCGTGGCGGAGCAGGAAGATCAGGTTATGCGGCGAGGGGAACTTCGGCGCGCCTCCGAACCCGCCGTGGACGCGATCGTAGACGGAAGCGAACATGGCGCAGGCGGCCTCGGCCTCGGCCCTCCCCGGCTCCTCCTCCCCCGCCTCCGGCGCCTGCCGCGACAGGGCCGCGGCAATGGATGCGGCCGATCCCTCTATATCGGCGCGCCGCTCTTTCCATATCCCGGCGACGCGGCCGAGCAGGTCCACGAGCCCCATCCTCCCGCCCGCGCTCTCACGAGGGATATAGGTCGCCGAAAAGAACGGCTTCTTGTCCGGGGTCATGATGATGGTGAGCGGCCAGCCGCCGCTGCCGGTCATCATCTGGCAGACGGTCATGTACACGCGGTCGATATCGGGCCGCTCCTCGCGGTCCACCTTGATGGAAACAAACGATTCATTGAGGGCGCGCGCGGCCTCCTCGTTCTCGAAAGACTCCCGCTCCATTACATGGCACCAGTGGCAGGTGGAGTAGCCGATCGACAGGAACACGGGCAGGTCTTTGGCGCGGGCGCGCGCGAAGGCCTCCTCGCCCCAGGGGTACCAGTCCACGGGGTTGTGCCGGTGCTGAAGCAGGTACGGGCTTTTCTCCCCGCCGAGGCGGTTTTCTTTTTTCACGTTCCGCTCACCATGACTTGACGGCATCGATGATTTCCATGACAACCTGATAAAACAATAACGCAGAGACCATGATCCCGGATTATTTTTTCGGCTCCGGGGGAGCGAGGAAAATGTACATCAATCAATTACATTGAAGCATAACGGGTCGTTGCAACCGAGTATAAAGCCTGCCATTCATCAATTTTCCCTCTCCGTGATCCGTGTTGAATCCTTTGTATAATATACTGCACGGCCCCCGGCTTGTCAACGCGCACGGGCCCCTAACCCGAAAGTTCTTGACGATAGCGCCAAAATACGTTTAATTATATTCGTCCTGGATCAATCCATGGCCGGGAGGCCGCCCGTGCTGAAGCTGCTCGACATATTTTTCCTCGTGTTCCACAGCGTGTTCACGCTCTTCAACATGACGGGATGGATATGGGAAAAAACGCGCAAAGCGCACCTGGTTACGGTCCTTCTCACGGCATGCTCCTGGTTCGTCCTCGGGATCTGGTACGGGTGGGGATATTGCTTCTGCACTGACTGGCACTGGCAGGTGCGCGCGGCGCTGGGCCGCCCCATACGATCGGATTCGTATATACATTTCCTGATTCTCGAGCTGACCGGCTTCAACCCGCCGCCGCACCTGGTTGATGCGGTCACGCTCGCGGTGTTCATCGGGTGCGCAGTGCTCTCGATAGGGCTGAACCTGAAAGACGCGGTCATGAAGCGCGGAACAGCGCGCCCGGCAGGTTCGTGAGCGACCGCCCGTCAGTTTTTCCCGCAGGGCAGGCAGGTGGGGTTCAGCTTCTTCTTCAGCGCGTGGTACTCGACAGAGGACCGCTCCAGGTAATCCGCCACGTTCTCCTTCGTCACCAGGTAGCCAAAATCTTTCGGCGCTTTCGTATCCCCGCCTGACATTTTTTCCACCAGGAGGCTCCCGATCTTCTTCCGGTAATGTATGATATCGACGTAGTTGAAATTATCCATGGTGATGCTGCTGGGGCGGCTGAAATCCCAGAAATCGGTCAGCGCGGCGAGCTCCGTCCTGACCCTGTTCTGGAACTCGAGGTTGTCGCACAGGTATGACGACGCATGGCCCGGGTTGATGAAAAACTTCAGGCCGATGCCGTTTTCCCTGCATATGGCGATGATCTCCCGTATCTCGGCAATGGTCTCGGGTATCCGGTTGGCGCAGACGACAAACACGGGGAGCCTGAATTTAGGGTCATGCTCTTCCGGGTGGAGCTTCAGGTTTTCTTCTTTCTTCAGAAAATCATATTCCCCGGTCCCCTCCAGGTCGTAGTACGCGCTCTTGCCGTCGAACCGCACCTCGTAGAGCATCCCCGAATCGGGCTCGAGCGTGAGGAACGTGTAGTAGAACTTGAGCTTGTCCCTGAGCGTATCGGGATACAGGATGGTCCTGGTCTGGTTCTGCAGCGGGAGCATCTGGAACGAGAAATAATCAAGCCCGATCATTATGTTCCTGATGGGCACCTTGTGCTTCACGAACAATTTCAATATCTCGAGGTTCTCGGCCACGACGCCGGATATGAAGGACATGTTGTACCAGCGGCCGCCCGTCTTACTGTTGAGCACCGCCATCGGGATCTGGCTCACCCGCGACGAGCCGAACAGGAGCGAGTCGTACTTGCCCGGGTTGCGCAGGATGAAGTCGGTCTTCGCGAAACGCTCGTTGGGGCACACGATCATGTTGCGGTAGTCCTTCCTCAGCACCGAGTAGGGATCCAGCACTATGTTATAGATCATCAGGGGAAGGATCGAGATGACCCCGAGTATGATTATTTTTGATATCAGTCGTTTCACGCGCGCACCTTAAAACCGGAAATAGATGAACTGCTGGGACCCGCGAACTCCCAGGAGCGCTATGCTCGTACAGAGCAGGAAATAACAGGTCCACCGCACCCAGAGCGGTTTCGCGCGGATCATGTCCCGGATGCTGCCGCGCGTTTCCTGTATGTAATGCACGATGTTGATGACAAAAACGAGAAGGATCATGAGCGCGAGCTGGACAACGTCGAACGATTTCAGTACCGCCTGCACGTTCGTTCCCGGGAAATTCTTCAGTATATACCAGGCGTCAGCAACGCTATTCGCCCGGAAGAACACTGCTCCGAGTACGAAGAGGTGAAAGGTCGCAAAAATCATCCAGAGCTTCTTAGCCGCTACAACGGCTCGTTCGTACAGGTCTTTGCGGATCCCGAGGAGGCCAAGCCCTGCCATGAATACCGCAACGACTGCGGCAGAGACCGGCAAGCCGGAGCTCCGGGCAGGCCCGACAACTGCAATTAGCGCAACGGCGACTGAAGCGGCACACAGGACGAAATAGGCCGCGGCCGGAACCTTAAGCAGGGCGGCGAAAACAGTGTTCCGCGTCCAGTCGCGCATGGTCTTCGTCATGCGTCCCAGGATCAGCAGCACGCCGTTCAGCGATCCCCAGATGACGAAGGTCCACTGCGCACCGTGCCAGAGTCCCGACAGAGAAAAAACGATGATCATGTTCAGGTACAGGCGCCACCTGGAGACCCTGTTGCCCCCCAGCGGGATGTAGAGATAGTCCCTGAACCAGGTGATCAGCGTTATATGCCACCGCCGCCAGAGCTCGCCCAGTGTCGACGCGAAATAGGGGCGTTTAAAGTTGGGTGTCAGCTTGAATCCCAGTACCTGCGCCGTGCCGATGGCAACATCGGTGTACCCGGCGAAGTCGCAGTAGACCTGTATCACGAAGAAATAGGTCGCCGCGAGAAGCGGCAGGCCATCGAAGGCTGCCGCCTGCGGATTTCCGTATACCTGGTTCACATACATGCCCAGGCGGTCAGCGATCACGAACTTCTGGAACAGGCCCCAGGCGATGAGCTTGAGCCCATCCGTAATCCGGTCATAATCGAACCGCTGCTCCTGGTATAATTGCGGAATAAGCGAAGTCGATCGCTCGATAGGACCGGACAGGAGCACAGGGAAGAAGCTCACGTACAGGGCAAATTTGCCGAAATTCCGCTCCGGCTCGCGAGTGCCCCGGTACACGTCGATCGTGTAGCTCAATGCCATAAAGGTATAGAAAGAGATGCCCACTACCGGCAAAAGCAAGGTCAGCGCCGGCTCATTATAGCTAATGCCGAACAGGGCGTACAGGTCCGTGACAACCGGGTTAAGGAAACCCAGGCTTTCAGGGATGAGTACTTTTAATGAAGGAACATTGTATGATATGCCGAACAGGCCGAGCAGGCTCCGAACGCTCTGGTTAAAAAAATCGAAATACTTGAACAGGAAAAGAATTCCCAGGTTGGACAGCAAACTAAACGCCACGAGAAGCTTCCTGACGCGGGCAGTCCTGTTGTGCATCAGTATCGCGCTGAAGTACACGATGACGGTAGTGGTCAGGATGAGGACCGCGTATTTCGGGTCCCAGTACATATAATAGAAGTAACTGGCCAGGAGCAGGAGGGCCCACCGGTAACGGTGCGGCAACGTAAAGAAAAGCGTCGCAACAACTACGAAGAATATAACAAATGCATACGAGTTAAAAAACATCCGGGTCCCTGATCACGATTGTACCGGCGGCATTCGGCGCCGCGGCGAAAATATCACAAAAAGAACGTATGTTGCCAAATGTCAAGTATTTTGTACCGGCAGGCAGGCTAAAAACCGGTCTCCTCCTGCTTCATTTCCGGCACGGGTATGGTCTTGATGACCCTGAATGACCCCGGCGGCAGGCTTTCGCTCCATTGTCTCTCGGCCACGATGAGCATCATGTCCCTCTCGTTGAAGCGCACGATAACCTCGCTCCCCCGTCCCATGTTCACGGTGACGAAGCCCGAGATGGTGCCGCCGACCAACTCCGGCGTGATCTCGGACGCGCTCATTATTTTCCTCACCTTTCCATAAAAGACGCCGATGAGATGACGGTGCGCGTTGGCCCCGTTGATCAGGAGTACCGCCTCGGTGTACGGCTCGGAGTCCCGCTCCACGCGGTGGAATTCCCACGTGACCTTGACGGCCCCCTTCTCCACCGTGCGCACGGGCGGCTTTGCGCACCCGAACGGCGCGCCGCCCGCGATAACTGCTATAATTATAATGACACCGATATATCTCATGCGGGCATTACCACTCCAGGTGAATTTTCCGCTGCAAGCGTCAACCGCCGATCTTTGACATCGCGCGGCTTGGCGTCAACGCTGAGCAGCCGCCCCCCTCGGGCCGGCATTCCAGGGTGTGCTCTCCCTTCTTCTCCGACAGGGCCGCCACGATGAAGTCATGGAGCGTCCGGTCGTCCGCCCCGCTCCGCATGAGGCCCTTCAGGTCATACTCCTGCGACGAATGGAGGCACGTCTTGAAATATCCGTCAGACGTGATCCTGAGCCTGTTGCAGGAGGAACAGAATTTTTTCGATATGGCCGGGATGACGCCGATGCGGATGGGGAACCTGCCGCGGTAGCGGAACTCGTACATCATCGCAACGCTCGTGTCGATGGTCATGTTGCGTGCGAGCTCTCCCCGCGTCCCGAGCCCCTCAATCAGCCGGTCGGCGGGAAGGTAGGAGTAGCAGCCGTCTTCTTCCGTGAACGGCATCCGCTCGATAAACCTGAGTGTCACGTTCCGGTCCTTGAAAAAATCGAGGTAGTCATCCAGCGTGTCCAGGGTTTCATTCATCAGGACGGCATTGATCTTGATGTCGAAATCGCCGGTCGAGAGAGCGCGGTCGATGTTTCGGACCACATCCGCCAGTCCGTCCTTCCCGGTGATATCGCGGTATGTTTCCGGGGAGAGCGTATCCAGGCTTATGTTGAGCTTCCGGACCCCGATGCGGCGCAGGTCGTCGATATAGTCTCCCAGTATCGTTCCGTTCGTAGTCAGGCACAGCTCGACGCCGGGGAAGCGCCTGCCCGTCTCGGAGAGAATGTCGACGAGGCCCTTCCTGACGAGGGGTTCGCCTCCCGTGAAGCGCACCTTGACCACGCCCAGCGAGACGAAAAGCCCGATGATCCGTATGAACTCCTCGTTGCGCAGAACCAGGTCGTGCGGCAGGAACTCGACGCCTTCCGGCGGCATGCAGTAGCGGCAGCGAAGGTTGCACTTGTCTGTTATGGAAACGCGCAGGTAATCGTGTGTGCGCAGATAGGAGTCTTTCAGCATGCCTGGTACCATTTACCGTGGGAAACCCCGGGGTCATTGAAGCTTCGGGGAAACATCAGATTCACGGCCATGTGTGCAATATATCAAATTTTAACCATGATTGACAAGTATTTTAGTTACCATATGAAAAATATAAAGGCCCATTATAAAAGAACGACCGCGATAACGCCCGGCAGCAACCGGTCCGGGGGTCCCGGTGAACGTCACTTCATGCCGGCCCCCGAATCCGCGAAGCCGAGGAAATTGTTCCTGAACACCTCGTTGTCGCGCTCCCTGAGGCAGGCGGTTGAATAGCGGTTGAATGCCTCGCCGCGCCTTCCGGTCAGCTCGCACACGACGCCCAGGTTGTTATACGCGGCGGCCATGCCCGGGTCCTCGGCAATCGCCTCCCGCAAGAGTATGTCGGCCTCGCCGTACCGCGCCTGGCCGGCGAGCGCAACCGCCCTGTTGTTGATATCCGCGGCGGGCGACGATGCCCGCACAAGGGCCAGGTAGCGGAATACCGTGAATCGAAACGCCGCTTTTTTCGAGCCGGGGCCTTCCGCCTGCCCGTCAGCGCTCCGGTCCCGGACCGGGGCGGGATATGCGGGCGCGATCTTTCTGTCGAAGGACACGGCGCGGTAGCCATAGCATGACACCGCGAGCAGCAGCGCCGCTGCCGACGCGCCAATGCTTTTCGTCCTGTCAGGGGCCCGGCTCATGACGGCAGGTGATATCGACGGAACGGGCATGTCAATAACAAATCAGGGTCCGGCGGCCCGGGCAATTAACCGGTAACCTTTTTAAATTTTTATTGACTAATTCTTCATAAAAAAAGTCTAATTATTATACTCAGATTATCGAATTGAGGAACATTTACTATCCGGGGTGAAAAACAATGTCTAAAAAGCGGCTGATCTCATTGCTGACGCTGGTTATAATACTCTCCTGCTTTAAAAACTCACAGGGGCTTAAAAAGGCCGAGGTCCCCGCGCTGGTGAACCAGTTCCTGGCCATGCACGTGCGCTACCACCAGCTGGACGACGAGCTGTCCGCCCGCATCCTGGACAATTTCATCCTGTCGCTGGATTACGGCAAATATTACTTCTACAAGAAAGACATCGACAGGTTCGCCGCATATCGCACAAAGATCGACGACTACATCCGCAACAACCAGCTCGATTTCATGGAGGACATCTACTCGGTGTACCGCCAGCGCTATATAGAGAGCAACAAGATGGTCGGCGAGCTCCTCAAGAGCAAGTTCGATTTCACGGCGGACGAAAAGATGGTCGTGGACCGCGAAAAGGTGGACTTCGCCGGCACGAAGGAAGAGATGCGCGAGCGCTGGCGTAAAAGCATCAAGCTCCAGCTCCTCAACTATATCTCGGCGGACCAGAGCCTGGCCGAGGCCAAGAAGAAGCTGGCGAAAAAATACGAGCTGATGAACAAGAGGGTCGAGGAGATCAACGAGGAGAAGCTCCTTGACCGCTTCATGAACGCCTTCTCCACGGCGCTGGACCCGCACTCAAACTATCTGACCCAGGACGAGAACGAGGACTTCAGCATTTCAATGAAGCTGAAGCTGGAGGGCATCGGCGTCCGGCTCAAGTCAGAGGACGGCTTCGTCATCGTTGAATCGATCATCGTCGGCGGCGCCGCGGACAAGCTGCCCGAGAAGATCAAGCTGAAGCCGGGCGACAAGATCATAGCGGTCTCGCAGTCGGACGGCGAGGCGTTCGACGTGATCGACATGGACCTGCGCGACGTCGTCAAGAAGATCCGGGGGGCCAAGGGCACCGAGGTGCGGCTCACGGTGCTTCGCAAGGGCGGCGAGGACAACAAGGCGATACGCATGATCGTTCCGATCGTTCGGGAGGAGATCAGCCTGAAGGACAGCGACGCCGAGTCGGAAATATTCTACCTCGACAAGGAAAAGAAGAACAAGATCGGCTATATCAAGCTCCCCTCGTTCTACTATGACCGCGAGAGCGGCAAGAGCTCGTCCGGGGACGTGCGCGACATACTGGGCCGTCTCAAGACGGAGGGCGTCAGGTGCATCGTACTCGACCTCCGGGGGAATCCCGGCGGGCTCCTTAACGAGGCGGTCGACATCGCCGGGTACTTCATAGACAGCGGCCCCGTGCTCCAGATAGTCGACGGCAGGAACTACCCCCACGTGGTGAGCGACAACGACGAGAACATCGTCTACAGCGGGCCGATCGTGGTGCTGATAGACAAGTTCAGCGCCAGCGCGTCGGAGATCCTCGCCGGCGCCATCAAGGACTACAACCGCGGCCTGATCGTCGGACCGGAGAGCACCTTCGGCAAGGGGACGGTCCAGACCTACAACGAGCTGCCCCAGAAAAAGGGAGCCGTCAAGATCACGATATCCATCTTCTACCAGCCCTCCGGGACATCGAACCAGCTGACCGGCATTGCGCCGGACATCAAGGTGCCGGACATGACCCTGATATGGGACATCGGCGAGAGCAAGAGCAGGTTCCCCCTCTCCTGGGAGAAGATCGAGCCGGCGCCGCACAAGGATTACGCCATGGTGACCCCGGGCATGATCTCGCAGCTGTCCGGCATCTCGACCGCCCGCATCAACGGCAACGAGAAGTATCGCAAGCTTATCGAGAAGATCAGGAACTATCGCGAACAGGTCAACAGCAAGACCATCAGCCTGAAGGAGGAGTCCTCCATCGAAAAGCAGAAGCAGAAGGAGATGGAAAAGACGCTGAACAAGAGGGAAGGGAAAAAGCTCATCGACCTGGAGAATGACCTGTTCCTGGGGGAGGCGTTCAGGATCACCGGAGACTATATCAACAAACTGGGGAAATAAAAACGAAGTGAATAGTTAATAGTTAAGGTAAAAAAAATCCGCTCTCCGAGCGGATTTTTTTTGTTAACAACTACTATTCACTGTTATCCAGCCAACTCCACGTACTCCCTTACCTTCTCGTACGCATCGGATGATTTCACGACCAGCGGGTCCACGCCCGCCCGCATAAGCCGTACCCTGAGCTCGCCGATGTCACGCGCGCGTGCCGGGCAGCAGAGGTCCTCGATGATTATGACCGCCTCGATGCCGTGGCTCTTCAGCATGGAATAGAAAAGCTCCACGCGCTCCCCGAGCGGGCGCACCGAGGGGCACCGGGGGCGGTAGGAGAACGCGTCCAGTATCTCGGCGAACAGGTCCCCCGCCTCGTGGTTGTACGACATGTCGAGCTCCCTCCTCCCGCCGCACAGGTCATCCTCGACGACCAGGCAGCCCGCGTCCTCGATCCCGTCCAGCAGGGACGCGCCGCCGGCGAAGCTCGCGTGCGCCAGAACGGGCACCATGCCGCCCGGCCCCTCGCTCTCCGCGCGGTTCAGCGCGTCGAGGATGGACGCCAGGTGCCCGGCCGCGACGGCCGGAGGGAACACGACAGCCGCCTCGAACACGACGGCCAGGTCCGCGCACGAGAGGCAGTCCGGCTTTTCCTTCCGCACGGACGCGATGCCCCGGGCCAGCCTCCGGTATGCGTTATACTCAATCGTGGCCGCGCGGAGTCTTTCCCGGTCCAGTGATTCCGGGCCGGGGAGCCCTTCAGCCCGGAGCAGGCCTTCGAGCGCGGCCTCCATCTTCCGGCGCGCCTCCCCGCCCCAGCCGGATGGGTACGCGAACTCATGCACCGGGACGCCCGGCTCCCCGATCCCGTGCCTGCCCGCGCACCCGGACGGGACGACCAGGCAGTCGTACGTTTCCGACAGGCCGCCGAGGGCCGGTACACCCGCGGCGACGCACCGGCCCGTTATGAAAGAAGGAAGCCGCAGCGGGACAAGCCCGGGGCAGGAAACAATCTCCGCGGGCAGGAAGTCGCAGGTGACCGCGGCAAGCTTCATGCCGCTCCGCTCGCGAAAGCCGCGAAGGACGAAATCATACTGGCCCAGCATCTCGCGCAGGGGTTCGACGACGTGGGAGAGGGTGGATTTGTTCATGATTTTATATCCACTGCAAAATAAAATCGAATTATGGCGGAACCGTTCCCGTTGTCACCGCGAGGGCAGCGAAGCGCGCCGCCCATTACCCCGAGAAGGCCCATTCACTCTAAATACAACAATTTCCTGTCATTATACAGATTGCTTCGTCGCCACCCGGAGGGCGGCTCCTCGCAATGACACGGATCACGGGGCTCATACACGCAACATTTCAAAAAAAATGTTTGTAATAAAGCAGATACCCCGTTACCCTTGCTTTTTGCAAGAAAAAATTAAGCCAGCTCGCTGTGGAGTACAATCATGCCCGCGAAGAAATCCGCCAGAAAAAGCGTACCGAAGCACCCGTACCTGTCAGTGGTACTGCCCGTATACAACGAGGAGGGCAACATCCGCCTCCAGTACGAGGAGATCGTAAAGGCCCTGAAGCCGCTCGGCGTGACCTACGAGGTCATCTTCATTGATGACGGCAGCAGGGACGCCTCGCCCGACATCCTCCGGGACATAGCCCTTGCCGACCGCAACATCAAGGCGGTCCTGTTCCGCCGCAACTTCGGGCAGACGGCCGCCATGTCGGCGGGCATTGACCATGCGACCGGCGATGTCATCGTGTTCATGGATTCCGATTTACAGAACGACCCGAACGACATTGGCACGCTGCTGCATAAAATCGAGGAAGGGTACGACGTGGTGAGCGGATGGCGGAAGAAGCGGAAGGACAAGCTGATCAGCCGCACAATCCCGTCGAAGATCGCCAACTGGCTGATCGCGAAAGTCACCGGCGTGAAGCTCCATGACCTGGGGTGCTCCCTGAAGGCGTACCGCAGCGACCTCCTGAAGCAGGTGAACCTCTACGGCGAGATGCACCGCTTCATACCGGTGCATGCCTCCTGGATCGGCGCGAACATCACCGAGATCCCGGTCACGCACCACCCCCGCAAGTACGGCAGCTCCAAGTACGGGATCATACGAACCTTCAAGGTTATCCTGGACCTCATAACCGTCTCCTTCCTGGGGAAATACTCGACGAAGCCGATCTACGTGTTCGGGGGCACCGGCTTCATAATGCTCGTGCTGAGCGTTCTCAGCGGGACGGCGGTTATACTGATGAAGGTGTTCCTCAACCATTCGATGTCGAGGAACCCGTTCCTGCTCCTCACGGTGCTCCTCATCGTGCTGAGCGTGCTCTTTATCCAGATCGGGATCCTCGCGGAGATACTGATCCGGATCTACCACGAATCGCAGAACAAGCAGCCGTACAGTATCCTGGAAGCGGTTAACATTAACAAGAAAAAATAAGGCGTGCGGTGGGGCCGTCTATTTCTTGCCCTGGAAGAGGAACTTCATCGGGTTCTTTTTAATCTCGGCCGAGACCTCATCCAGCGTCTGCGCGGTCTTGCGCATGCTCCCGATGATGTCGATGATGTCCTTCTGCGAGTTCTGTATGACATTGTTCACGTTCGCGACGCTGTCAGCCAGGCTGACCACCAGCCTGCGGAGGTCGCCCCTGCTCTCCTGCGACACCTCCCGGTAGAGGGTCATGATCGTCGTTGCCTCGGTCAGCAGCGTGTTGACCTTCGCCATGATGTCCTCGATGCTGCCGGATTCGATCCCCTCAAGCACGTCGCCCTCCCGTAAGAAGGCGCCCTTCGCCTCCGGGTTCCGCAGCTCCACGACCGGATCGCCGATCAGGTTCTGGTTGGTGATGACGGCGGCGCAGTCCTCGTACAGCTCGATGTCTTTGCGTATCCGGAGCGTGGCCAGGAAATGGAGCGCCGGCTTGAAGATGGGCCTGATCTCTACAACGCGGCCCAGCCGGTATCCCTTTACCTGCACCGGCGTCCCCTTCTGCAGCGAGGTGATGCTGTTCACCTTCACGTACACGTCAATGGTGGACGACGCCAGGGAATAGCCGAGGTTGACAAGGATGACCATCACGATCAGCGCGACCGGTATGATGGCGAACAGCCCCACCCTGAACTCGGTCCTGCCCAGGCTCCGTCGCATCGATTCGATTATTTTTTTCCTGTCGATCCTGATCATGGCTTTATCCGGTTACCTGATATCCATCGGCCCCCGCAGGGACACGTCCCGGTACTGGGCAAGGAACGGGTTGCCGGACCGGAAGAAGTCGTCCCTCGTTCCCGAAAACACGATCCTGCCCTGATACAGCATGTGAAATGCGTCGGCAAAATCAACAAATTTTTGCGGTTCGTAAGTCATGAACATCACCGATTTTTCCGGGTTCGCGGTCCGGGACCTCATGACATCCATGAACGAAATGATATCGAGCGGGGACTGGTCGATGAGGGCGAATTCGATCAGGAGAAGGTCCGGGTTGTGGGCGACTGCCCGCGCGTACGCGGTCCGGAGAATCTGCGAGCGGGTGAGCTCGACGGGACGGGCCGCGCGCCGGTCCAGGATGCGCAGGTCCGTCATGAGCCGCGTGGTGATCGCCCTGATCTCCTCCCGGGAATACTCGGAATAATACTCGAGGCGGAGGGATATGTTCTGTTCGACCGTCTTGTTGGAGAGGAGGCCGTAATCGCCGTGCAGGTACCCGATGCGGTTCAGGTAGCGCAGCCTTGCCAGGTAGTCGAGCTCCCCCACCGGTTCCCCGCGGAACATAATCTCGCCCCCGCACCGGCCCTCGACGCCCAGGAGAAGCGGGGTGATGGTCTTGATGCCGGACCCCTCGATACCGAAAAATACAGCGTTTTCCCCCTCGCGCAGCGAGAACGACAGCCCGGCAAGCGGTTCGTACCCGGGCGCCTCGCAGGAGACGTTTTTGAACTCGACCAGCGGCGTCACAGCCTCACTCCACCCAGTTAAAATAGAACGAAACCGAGATGATGACGTTCAGTATGATGATAGCGAAGAGCGACCGGCTCACCGCGCGGGACGCGAATATGGGTATCTCGAACTTGGACCGGGGCATCATCCCGTAGTAACAGCTGATGAGGGGTATAAGGGTCCCGAAGATGACGCTTTTAATCAGGGTCGCGGCAAGGTCATTCAGGGAAAACGTCGTGGCCAGGTCCCGGAAAAAGACGTCCATCGGCACGTATATC
Organism: Spirochaetota bacterium; assembly: GCA_029564515.1. Classification (GTDB taxonomy): domain Bacteria; phylum Spirochaetota; class UBA4802; order UBA4802; family UBA5550; genus RBG-16-49-21. The sequence continues at coordinate 119,194 of JAKQPV010000001.1, forward strand.
GTCGTGAGGGATATGAGGTACCCGCCCAGGAATGCGGCAATATCGAAAAAGACGGTCAGGCAGAAGATCGAGATCGTGAAGGCAACGAGACGCGGGACCACGATGTAGAGACGCGGGTCGACGCCGGCAATCTCCAGGGAAAGGATCTCGCGGCTCCACTTCTGCGTCGCGATCTCCGTCGCCATCGCGGTCCCGGACCGGCTCACGACGATGAGGGCCGTGACCAGCGGGCCGAGCTCCCGGACGATGATAATGACCAGGAGGTTGCCGAAATACCCGGCAATGCCTATCTTCGGCAGATTGGTCATGCTCTGGATAATGACAACGCCGCCCACCAGCACGGCCACGACCGTGACGAACGGCAGCGCGTCGATCCCGGTGAACCGGGTCTGGCTGAAGATAATAGTGTTGATCGCGTCTTTTCTGATGAAGCGAAGCGACTTCAGGGACCTGGCAATGGAAACCACGTACGCGCCGAAATCACGCAAGCCGGCCCAGGACGTCATGATCCTGGCGCCGATGTAATCGACCGCCCCCCTGCCCGCACCCCCGGTTGTCCTCTGTTCAGTGGTCATTAAGCGCCGTTATTGATTGGTCGTATGCAACCGGAGATACTATGGACGCCGGCTTGTTTTAAATCAATAAAAAAACAGGCCCGGTATCGCGCGATTCGCCGCCGGCGGCCGCACGGGAAAAAAAATCATTGATAAACAGGGGCCTATATTATGTCCTGTACATATAGAAGCATGCCATGAATACATACACGAGACAAATCATAGTAGCAGTTTTTGCGGCCGCAACCCTGTCGCTGGGGGTCGCAGTCAATTACCGGGCGATACTGACCGGACGGGACTACCTGATCGGCTCCTACCTGGAAACGGCTGAGGTCCTGTTCCCCTACGGGGAGGGTTCCCTGACGATCGTCGACCACGCGCGTTACCGCGGCTGGCTGCACACCTACCGTGACCTGCCCCGCGGCTTCTTCCGGGCCGGCGGCATGCTCCTTTACCGCGCCGGCGGAGATACCGGTGCTGGCGAGATCGCGGAAGAAGCCGTCCGCTACACCGAATATCTTCGGGCCTCGCGCCTGGCAGGCGACATACGCGAATACAACGGCCTGAAAAACGGAGATGTGCCGGCCGGCACGGCTGTCCTGGTCCCCAATGCGCTGCCCGGTCTCCTTACGGACGTGAAGAACCGATCGCTTCCGCCGCTTATTACCGCGCGGGGCCTCTATTTCACCGGCACCTCGGTCGGCTCGGGCATGATACTGAAGAACCTGGAGCGGTACAGGGCCCTGGGCATCAATACCATCGTGTTCGACGCGAAGGACATCGGCGGGGACCTGACATACCGGAGCCGCGTCCCGGCAGCGGTCCGGTACGGTACGAACGAAAAATGCTCGATCGATAACCTGGAAAAATTCGTCCGCATATTGAAAGAGAACGGCTTCTACACCGTGGCCCGCCTCGCCGTATTCCACGACCACCTGCTGCGGAAAAAAGACCCGTCCCTTGCCATCAGGACCGCGGGCGGCGGCGCCTGGAACCCCGGATCGAAAGAGAAGTGGTGCGATCCCACCAGCCGGAAGGTACAGGACTACAACATCGACCTGTCGCTGGAGCTGGCCGACGCCGGCGTCGACGAGATACAGTTCGACTATATCCGCTTTCCCACCGGGTCAAGCACGCGCGACGCCGCCTTCTCGTACGATTTCGGCAGGATGTCAAAGGACGAGGCCATCACCCGCTTCCTGGAGCGCGCCCACCGGAGCATACGGGCCCGGAACGCGCGGTTGTCGATAGACATTTTCGGGGTCGTGGCATGGGGCAAGGCGGTCGACATCAGTTCGACCGGGCAGCGGATCGAGCTCCTGGCCCGGCACTGCGACATCATATCGCCGATGCTCTACCCGTCGCACTTCAACGACGACTTCGACGGATACGCCCGGCCCGGCGACAACCCGTACTACTTCATTTACGAAGGCTGCAGGAAGGTACTGGCACTTGCGGGCAGGAACGCGCTGGTGCGTCCCTGGCTCCAGGCGTTCCGCTGGCGCGTCTCCAACTACAACGGCCAGTACATCATGACACAGGTAAAGGCGACCAACGATTCCGGCGCGAAGGGCTACCTCTTCTGGAACGCGTCGAACGACTACGACACGGTGCTCGGCGCGCTCGAGCGCATGAACGGCAGCGGCGCCGCGAAATCGCGGGAAGGGGAATAACCATGCTGTACGACCTGGGCGGAAGGACCGTAATCATCGAGGGCGACTGCTACGTCGCGGAGAGCGCATCGGTGATCGGCTCGGTCAGGATCGGGAAGAACGCAAGCGTCTGGTTCGGGGCCGTGGTCCGTGCCGACGAGGGAACGATCATCATCGGCGAGGGCTCCAACATTCAGGATTGCGCCGTGCTCCACTGCGAGAAGGGGAACGACCTGCTCATCGGCAGGGGCGTCACCGTCGCGCACAAGGCCATGCTCCACGGCTGCACCGTCGGCGACGACAGCCTCATCGGCGTGGGCGCCATCGTGCTGAACGGGGCGATCATCGGGAGCAACTGCCTGGTCGGGGCGGGCGCGCTGGTGCTGGAAGGTACCGTGATCCCGGACAACTCGCTCGTCCTGGGCTCCCCCGCGAAAGCGGTCCGCCCGATAACGGCCGAGCAGACTGCCGAGATTCTCCACGCTGCCGGGCATTACGTGCGCAACGCCAGGGAGTTCATCGAGCGCCTGAAGCCGCGCAGCTGACCGCCGCCGGCGTCAGGAACCGGCGGCTTTTTTCAGGTAAGGAATGTAGGCCGCATCGGTTACCATCAGGTGATTATCAAACCATTTCCCGATCTCACGATTAATATCCATGGCCAGATAGTTATCGGCTCCCTTTTCCTTGTATTCCCGCAATACCTGACTGAACCACTCGCGGAATTTCTTATGCTCTTCATAATGGGCGGAGAAATCCGGGTAGCCGATTTTCATCAGGATCTCCTCCTCAGCGTCGAAATGCCTGCCCACATATGACTCGAGGTACTCGATCATCATGACCATCTGGACCCTGGCGGTATTGTTATAAATCGCCACATCGAGCTCCTCGATCCGCTTTACCAGCTCCCGGTGCTGCCCGTCGATTTCCGCGATGCCGGTCAGCAGGCTGCTGTCAAGGGTGAACTTCGCCATACCCTGCTATCACCTCACGATTGGAAACGTCACGCCCGGCTCGGTGAACACCGCTACCCTGGCCCGCTTTCCGATTTTTTTCACGCCATGCCGTATCACGTCCTCCGGGCGCTCGCAGTACACGTAAAATCCGAGCTTTTTCGCGTCCTCTGCCGTAAGCGTCGGCGCGTGTATGAAGAAGTCATATTCCCGCATGAGCTGCATCGAGTAGTAGATGAGAAACTTTTCCTCCGGGTTCAGTCCCTTCTTGCTGCTCTCAAGGACTTTCATTACGCGGGAGGCCCCGGCGAGCCGGAGGACCCGCTTGGCAAGCCAAAGCGGCTTCGAGTCTTCCGGGGGCGTGATATCGTCAAGGCCCCGCTCCGCCCTCATGAAGGCCATCACCGCGCCGCCCGGGGCCAGGGCCGGCAGCGAATTCCCCACGCAGCGCATCCCCTGCTTGAAATTTATGTCAAAGGGGTGCGAGTTAAGGAGAATGCCGTCCGCCCGGCGGTCCATGCGGAGGCCCTGCTCGCGCGCGATGAACGCCACTCCCTCGCGGTGCGCCCCGATCGGGTCACCGGCGAAGGAGGCGATTATGGCATGGTTCTGGTTGATCGCCACGTTGATGCAGAAAATGTCGGCCGGAACCATCCGCCGGACCTCTTCCAGCTCCGTGCGGAAGGAGTTTTCCTCCGGCATCATGCCGACCCGGTTGACGCGGTAGGGCGGCTCGGCGAGTATCCCGTGGTGGACCCCGATCGTTTCCGAATAGGCGACCCCGGGAAATATGTTTTTCAGGCCGCCGCCGAACCCGGCCCAGAGGTGGGGCTCCATCACGCCGACAAGCACGACCAGGTCGGCATCCTTCAGGTTACGGTTGAGGTACACCGGCGTGTTCCTGCTCGTGGTGCCGAAATAGTGGTTTTTCTCCAGGTTGAACGCGTCATGGTTTTCCCAGCGAACCAGCTTCACGTTCCGCGGCCCGAGCTTGGCGGCCATCTCGTGCTCCTTCATCGGTGTATGGATGCCGAGAGCGGGAATCACCAGGATGTTTTTCTGCAGCGCGCCCGATTTTTTCAGGGAATCAAGTATGAGATGGAAAAAGCGCTCGACCGGCGTGGGCCGCGTGTTGTCGTCCACGATGATGACGATCTTCTTGCCCTTCAGCTTCCGCTTCGCGAGGGGCTGCGCGCCGACGGGCTTTGCGAGCGAGCTTCGTACAAGGTCGAGCTCGTCCGCCTTTTTCCTGCTGTTTCCCGGCTTTCGCTCGGGGTAGACCATCTCCCACGTATCGGGAACGTCAACGGCAAGGGTCCCGGAGCCCCAGGGAAGTTGTACCTTCATACAGCACCTCGCTTTATGGATTTGCAGCCGTCATCCCCGCGAACGCGGGGAGCCATCATCCTGTAAGGTGAAATATTTTCATGAGACCGGTTCCGCATACTCACTGGATTCCCGCCGGAGTTTATCCCGAGCCTGTCGAGGGACGGGAATGGCACCGCATGTGCAGCATGGTCCATGACATCCGTGTATAGTGCACCCCATGACCGGATTTGCAAGCATTTTTACGCCCCTGCCCCGTCGAAAGCCGCTCTGTGAAGAAAAACCTGAAATTTTCTTGCAAAACCGCCATCGGCAATAATAGTGTAACTGCCGCATGCGAGCGCAGCAGGATACGCATCATGGAAAAACCGAGAGAGCCGCTCCCCTTCGACGTGGAGTATTTCCGGAAACTGGCTGACCGCGGGATACGGTACACGACCGGGGACGTGTTCACACGCATCTATGAATCTAACCTGTGGAGCGGCAGATCATCGAAATCGGGCCAGGGCTCCGACGGCGGCCAGACCGGGGAGGTCGCCGCCGCGCTGAAGCGCCTGGTCTCCGCGTACGGCGTCCGCGTGCTCCTCGACCTTCCCTGCGGCGATTTCAACTGGATGAAAAGCGTGGATCTGGACATCGACCGGTATATCGGCGGCGACATCGTGCCGGAAATAATAGCACTCAACAGGAAGATGCACGGAAGCGCGGCCCGGGATTTCCGGGTGCTGGACATCACCGCGGGCCCCCTGCCCGACGCGGACCTTCTCTTGTGCCGGGATTGCCTGGTCCACCTGTCGAACGATGACGTCCTGAAGGCGCTGTCCGTCATTCGGGGAAGCGGCATCCGCTACCTTTTCTCCACGACCTTCACGGAATGCGAAAGCAACCGGGACATCGTGACCGGCGACTGGCGGGTTATCAATCTCGAGAAGGCCCCCTTTGACCTGCCGCAGCCCCTCGAGCTCGTCAACGAACGCTGCACCGAGGGGGGCGGGACCTATGCGGACAAAAGCCTGGGCCTCTGGCGGATAGCGGACCTGTAGGCCCGGATCAGCACTTTTATTTTTTTGACAGGACGGGAGCATTGGCGGTCGGTTTCAGCACCAGCCTGACCGGGAGGGGGGCCTTTTCAAGGGCCGTGATAACGGCCAGGAGCAGCTTCACTTTTCTTCTTGTCGGTGCATCCATTCAAACACCTCCCGGCGCAGGGTGCGCTCCTAAAAACAATTGACAACAGCATGCATGCTGTTTTATAATCGTGTCAGTTATAAATCAATTCACTGCGGCCGGCACATAGCGCCCGCTAACCGCCAGCATGCGAACCCATGAAAACCGGAGGAACAAATAGTGGACAAACTGCAAAAAGTGTCCGCCCTGTACGGGATAATCAGTTCAGCATGCATGATGCTGCTCTGGGCGCTCCTGTTCATTTCCGGCGCCGCGCGCGATATCATTGATGAGGGAAGCGCCGGCACGGCCGCGCTGGTCGTGGCTGAAGCATTGACATCGGCGCTGTTGCTGATCAGCGGCATCGGCCTGATGAGAGGCAGGCAGTGGGCTCCGGCACTGTACCACGTTTCGATGGGCATGCTCCTGTACGCCGTGGTGTTTGCGGCGGGAAAATTCGCCGGCACGGATTATGCGTTTTCCGGCATATTGTTCATCCTCGTCGCAGCCGCGACGATAATCATACTCTGCCTGCGAATCTTCGGCAGGCATGCCACAGGGCAAGGCCGGCAATGAAAAAGATCGTCCCGTTCCTCTTCCCCGCATCCCTGCTCGCGCTGGTAGTCGTTGCCGTGTACGCGCGGCTGACCAACGCCCGGAACCTGTGGGCCGGCATGCCCGTCGACTGCGAGATGCTCATGATCCTCGCATACGTGCTCTGGATCTGTTTCGAGATCGCGGTAACGAAGACCGAAACCGTGCAGGAGGCCCGGGAATCGGACAGGGGCACGCGCGAGTTCTACGGCATAGCACAGGCCCTGGTCATCCTCTCGGCCCTCATGTTCGAGGAGGCCTGGCTCCGGCCCGGCCCCGCGCACCTGGCCGGCATCGCGCTTTTCTCCGCCGGAGTCTCCCTCCGGGTGTGGGCAATCAGGACGCTGGGTGCGTACTACGCCCACGTGGTACGCACCATCGAGGGCCACCGGATCATCGATACCGGGCCGTACCGGTTCATCCGGCACCCGGCCTATGCCGGCAACCTTGCCGCCCACGCCGGGATCCTGTTGTTTTTCTTTAACTGGATAACCCTGGCACTGTTCCTGTTCGTGTTCATCCCCTCGGTGGCGGCACGTATCATGGCCGAGGAAAAAACGCTGATGAAGATAGACGGATACCCGGAGTTCGCGCGGGGCCGGGACAGGCTTATTCCGTATATATGGTAATAAACCGCCCGGGCCGCCGACACGAAAGGTTTACTTGACAAATACGGCCCATATACTACACTGTGCGTCAATGAAAGCAAAGGATAACAGCATTATTAAAGATACGAAAGGCGAGCGTACCCGGGGCGTCATTGTGGACGCCGCCAGGAAAATTTTCTCCCGCCATCCCTACCATACCGCCAGCATGCGCATGATCGGCAAGGAAGCAGGCGTGGAGCACCCCCTCATCAATTACTATTACCCGACAAAAGCAAGCCTCTTCGAAACGATCGTGAAGGACCTGTGCGAGGAATTCATCAGATCGCATGCAGAGTGGCTCGACGCCGTCAGGGATATGAAAATTGCGGAAGGTTTCATGCAGTACATAGACCTGCTGCTCGACTTCAACCAGCGTAAGCCCGAGCCGCTCCGCATACTGGCCCTCAATATCTCGCAGGCGGAAAACATTTCACAAATTCCCGGGTACCGGCATTTTCCGGAGCTGATCGAGGGCCTGCTCAGAACGTTCTCCGAAAAGATGACGAACGGCCTCCAGACCGAGGAGCTCCGCATGTTCGTGCAGAGTTTTAACTTCCTGGTGATATCGTTTCTGGGCGCCAGCCCCTGCATTGCCCAGGTCCAGGGGATGGACCCGGAGGAAAAGAGGTACCGCGAATGGGTCAGGAGTACCCTCTGCTACATCTTCCTCCCGCGCCTCCGGGACATCATCCTTACCGCCGCGGGGAGGAAACCCGCGTAATCGCGATACGCCTCTCCGCCGCCGGGAGAGTCGTTATTCTGCATTCCTGCCGATATAATACATGACGCCGCCGGTAACGACGAGAAGCACGCGGATGGCCCACCCTGCAGCGGGCCCCCACTGGTCGACCCACACGAGCAGCCGCATGTTGTAGCCGATTAAATGGAAGATGCTTGATGCTATGACGTAGAGTGCGATTACCGCGCCCGCCGTGGAGACAATATGCCTTACAGTCATGCTCAATCTCCTGTACGAGTATATGTTAATCATGTACCGTTGGAAACCGTCGCATTTTATCGGCGTCATGCTAGCATGATCCGGAGCGGGCGTAAACCAGAATTTGGTGGTATTCCCGGCCTGGAAAAATTCGAATCGTTTTCAGGGATTCGCGGCCTCCTGCCCGACCGGATCTCCTTCTGCGTGTCAGACTCGACCGGCTGAACCGGGTCATCATAACCCGGCGCCGATAGATCCGCAAACGTTCGCATGCCTATCGGCTATCCAGTGAGGGCCATTTTTATCGCACAATACCTTGCACAATACCGGGAAAAGGCGTTTATCTCTGCAATATTGTATAATATTCACCCTGAAACACGAATTTTCTTCATTGACAAAAGTTGCCTGTTTTTTTAGCGTCAAATCTGCTGCAAATCGGAATTTAACGCTTGCTGTACACGTTATTCTTAAGAAAAGCAGCCAGGAATTAATGCCGGCCCCTTCAGAATCTGTAGGAAATGGGATGTTCCATCATAAACCGGTTCGGTAAACCGGAAGCGATGATCATTCGAAAATACCGGTTTTGTAACAATTCCAATTGTTTGATATCTCTAATATTTGCGGAGACCCCCCATGAGCGCAACTATCCATGATCATGCTGTCGATACCCTGGCGGGCAGGCTCCACCAGGCAACCGGCGTATCGGTTACACGCTGCTACCAGTGCGGCAAGTGCACCGCGGGCTGCCCTATGGCGGATGAAATGGACTACACCCCCAGCCATATACTCCGGCTTCTCCAGCTTGGGCTGGACGGGGCCGAGGAAACCGTGCTGCGGGCCTATTCTCCCTGGGTCTGCCTGACCTGCGAGATGTGCTACGCCCGCTGTCCCCAGGAGGTCGACATCCCGAAGATGATGGACTTCCTCCGGAGCGAATCAGTCCGCCTGAAAATGGTCAATCCGCGTGCGAAAGACTTCGTGTCCTTCTACAAGACATTCCTTGATTCTATACATTACGTCGGAAGGCTGTACGAGGTGGGGCTGATCGCCGGGTACAAGGCGCGCTCATGGCACCTGTTCCAGGACGTCCTCATTGCACCAAAATTGTTTTTCAAGGGAAAGCTGAAGCTCTTCCCCCACCTGATCAAGAACAGGAAAAACATGTCGCAAATTTTCAAGAAGGCGGGTAAAACCCGTATGGAGGCGGCCAAATGACAAAGATTGCATACTATCCGGGCTGTTCCCTCCTCGGGTCCTCGCGGGAATACGATGAATCGCTGCGCGCGATTGTCGGGAAGATGGGCTTTGAGCTCCTCGATGTGCCGGACTGGAACTGCTGCGGCGCATCGTCGGCGCACGCGCTCAACAACGAGCTGTCTCTCGCCCTTCCCGCGCGGATACTCTCCCTCGCGGAAACGCTGGGCGTGGACGAGGTGCTGGTCCCCTGCGCGGCCTGCTACGGCCGGCTCATGGCGACGCGGCACGAGCTTGCGGACAATGCGCCGCTGCGGGCGCGCATCAATGAGATAACGGGAATGGAATACCGGGGGACGGTCAGGCCGCTCAACATGCTCGAGTTTCTCGAGTGCCACGCGGAGAAATTCAGGGAAAAGGTAACAGCGCCCTTTGACAAGGACGTGGCCTGCTACTACGGCTGCCTGCTGGTGCGGCCGCCCAAGGTGGTGAATTTCGACCGGACCGAAGACCCGCGCACCATGGACACCCTGGTGGAAATGATCGGGGCAAAGGCCCTGGACTGGGACTTCAAGGTGGAATGCTGCGGCGCCGGCCATTCGATTTCCCGCACCGACCTTGTCGGCAAGCTGTCGAGCAAGATTGTCGGCAACGCGGTGAGGAAAGGCGCCCAGGCGATCGTCGTGGCCTGCCCGATGTGCCACTCCAATCTTGACATGCGGCGGAATTTCATCAACAGGGCCGCGGGACAGAATTACACCATACCGGTCATATATATCACCCAGGCGATCGGCCTGGCCATGGGGCTCGGCGAGAAGGAGCTGGGGCTGAAGCGGCACATCGTGAAGGTGCGGTTCCCGGAGAAGGCAAAGGCCGAGGCCGAGGCCCCCGCAAAGCCGAAGGTCGCGGCAGCGGCTGCCACCCCGGCAGCGCAATCAGAGCAGACGGAGGAAGCGTAAATGTCACGTATCGGAGTTTTCATTTGTCATTGCGGAACCAATATATCAGCCACGGTTGACTGCCCCGGCGTAGCCGAGTCCCTTTCAAAGGTACCGGGCGTCGTGTACAGCGTTGACTACAAATACATGTGCTCCGACCCGGGGCAGACCATGATCAAGGACGCCATAAAGGAGCACAAGCTCGACGGCATCGTCGTGAGCGCCTGCTCGCCGCACATGCACGAGCCCACGTTCCGGCGGGCCTGCGCGGAGGCGGGGCTGAACCCCTACCTGTGCGAGATGGCGAATATCCGCGAGCATTGCTCGTGGGTCCACGAGAAGAACGATGCCACGACCGCGAAGGCCACCGACCTGGTCCGCAAGATGGTCGAGAAGGTGAAAAAGAACCAGCCCCTCTACTCCATCAAGGTGCCGGTCACCAAGACCGCGCTCGTGCTGGGCGGCGGGATCGCCGGCATCCAGGCGGCGCTGGACATCGCCAACGCCGGCCACAAGGTGGTCATGGTGGAGCGCGAGCCCTCGATCGGCGGGCACATGTCCCAGCTCTCCGAGACCTTCCCGACCCTGGACTGCTCCCAGTGCATCCTCACGCCGCGGATGGTCGAGGTGGCGCAGCACCCGAACATCACCCTGCACACCTATTCCGAGATCGAGAGCATGGAGGGCTTCATCGGAAATTTCAAAGTGAAGATACGCAAGAAGGCGCGCTGCGTCGACGAAAAGCTCTGCACCGGCTGCGCCCTCTGCTCCCAGAAGTGCCCCACCAAGAAAAACCTGAGCGAGTTCAACGAGGGCCTGGGCTTCCGGCCCGCCATATACTCCCCGTTCCCGCAGGCCGTGCCTAACAAGCCGGTCATAGACAAGACCCAGTGCACCTTCTTCCTGAAGGGCAAATGCAAGGTGTGCGAGAAGGTCTGCCCCACGAAGGCGATCCGCTACGACCAGGAGGACCAGATTCTCGACATCGACATCGGGGCAATAGTGCTCGCCACCGGCTTCAAGGTGCTCCAGCCCGATTTCTTCCCCGAATACGGCTACGGCAAGTACAAGGACGTGATCCAGGGCCTGCAGTTCGAACGTCTGGCGTCCGCGTCGGGTCCCACGTCGGGCGAGATGAGGCGGCCTTCCGACGGCAAGGAACCGGAAACCGTCGTGTTCGTGGCCTGCGCCGGATCCCGCGACGAGGCCAAGGGCCTTCCCTACTGCTCGAAAATATGCTGCATGTACACGGCCAAGCACGCCATGCTCTACAAGCACAAGGTGCATCATGGCAAGGCCTACGTGTTCTATATGGACATCCGCTCCGGCGGCAAGATGTACGATGAGTTCGTGCGCCGGGCCATAGAGGAAGACGATGTGAAATACATCCGCGGGCGGGTGTCCACGATATACGAGGAGGACGGCAAGCTCGTGGTCAAGGGCGCTGACACGCTGCTGGGCCACACGACGGTCGAGATCAAGGCGGACATGGTGGTGCTGGCCACCGCCAGCGTCGCCAATGACGGCGCGGAAGAGCTGGCGCAGAAGCTCCACGTGAGCTACGACCCGTACTACTTCTTCGCCGAGGCCCACCCGAAGCTGCGGCCTGTTGAGACGAACACGGCCGGCATTTTCCTGGCCGGCGCCTGCCAGGCCCCGCGGGACATACCGGAAACGGTGTCCCAGGCCTCGGGCGCGGCCAGCAAGGTCGCGGCCCTCTTCTCGCAGAGCGAACTGACGCGGGAACCGATCATCGCGGTGGTAAACCGCACCGCTCCCCCGCTCTTCACGACCTGCACGGGCTGCGCGCTCTGCGTGCCGGCCTGCCCTTACCAGGCGATTGAAATGGAAGATATCAAAACACGGGACGGCACGGTGGTCAAGCGCGCCGCGAAGATCAACCCGGGCCTCTGCCAGGGATGCGGCACCTGCGTGGCGCTCTGCCGGGTGAAGGCGATAGACCTGCAGGGCTTCAGCAACGAGCAGGTATTCGCCGAGCTGATGGCATTATAGGAGAAACGACATGGCAGAATTCGAACCGAAAATCATAGCCTTTGTCTGCAACTGGTGCACCTACACCGGTGCGGACCTGACCGGCACGAGCCGGATCAAGTACGCCGCCAACGTAAGGATCATCCGCCTCCCCTGCACGGGACGAATCGACTTCATGCTTCTGATGAAAGCCTTCGCGAAGGGCGCGGACGGCATCATCGTATCGGGGTGCCACCCCAACGACTGCCATTATACCTCCGGGAACTTCCACGCCCGCCGGCGCTGGATCGTGTTCCGCTCCCTCCTCAACTTCATGGGGATTGACATCCGGAGGATCATCTTCTCCTGGGTGTCGGCGGCCGAGGGCGCGAAGTGGGCAGAGGTCGTCAACACCGCGGTGAAGGAGATACGGGCCCTGGGCCCCTACGACGAGTACAAGAACCTCTCCCCGATCCGGGCGAACTGGAGGACGGAACATGCAGGATAAGATCATACAGAAAGCCGGGGAGCTGCTTTCCGGCGGCGACGTCAAAGTGGTGATCGGCTACGGCCGGGGAACGGGCGACCGCGTTCACGCCGTCTTCATTCAGAAGCCCGAGGACGCGGGAGCGCTGGTTATGGACGCCCGCTGCCTCCAGAACCTGGCGGTCTACCTCCCGAAGCAGGAAGTGAAAGCGCTCGGAAAACCCGCGATCGTGGCGCGGACCCCGGTCATGCGGGCGATAAAGCAGCTCATGTACGAGGAGCAGTTCAGGGAAGGCGACATCACCGTCATCGGCATATCGGACGACGGCCAGGTGCTGGACTTCCCGGATCTCAAATCGATGAACGAATACATTGACAAAATTCCGCTGGCCCTCTCCCCCGAGGAGGCGGCCGCGGTCGCAAAGCTCGACGCCATGACCCGCGAGGAGCGCTGGAAGTTCTGGATGGAGGAGACCTCGGCATGCATCAAGTGCTACGCCTGCCGGGCCAGCTGCCCCATGTGCTACTGCCCGCGGTGTACGGTCGAATGCAACCAGCCCCAGTGGATAAGCGTTCCGGCACACGAGCTGGGTAACCTCGAATGGCACATCATGCGTGCCATGCACCTTGCGGGCCGCTGCGTCAACTGCGGCGACTGCTACCGGAACTGCCCGCTCAAGATTCCGCTCAATCTCCTGACGCAGCGGATCATCGCGGACATCGGGGACAACTTCGGCCAGGAGGCCGATTACGTGCTGGCGGCGTTCAAGCCGGAAGACAAAGAAGACTTCATCAGGTAGACGACCATGACAGAGAAAAAAACGATCAAGAAAAGCTCGCTCGACGGCCTGTTCAAGGCCCTGAAATCGGGCGGAAAGCGGGTGCTCGCGCCCGTCGAAGGCAACGGACGGACGATTTTCAGGGAAGTCGATTCGTACGGCGATGTCGCCTCCGGCTACATACAGACAACGCTCTCGGCCAAGGACGCGCTCCTGCCCCGGTGCGAGGAGATGCTCAGGTTCAGGACCGAGCAGAGCACCGTGGCCATGGAACAGGGCCCCCCGGCGCCCGCTCCCACGGTTGTGTTCGGCATCAGGCCCTGTGACGCGAAGAGCCTGGCGGTCCTGAACGCCGTGTACTTGAAGGATTACAACGACGAGCTCTACCGGGCCAGGGCGGAGGCCACGGCGGTCATCGCGGTCAGCTGCACGTCGTGCGATGAATACTGCTTCTGCACCTCTGTCGGCGGCTCGCCCGGCGACACGACCGGGAGCGACATCCTCCTGACCGAGATAGACGGCGACACCTTCCTTGCCGAGATCGTCACCGAGAAGGGCACGGCGCTGGTAGCCATGGCCCCGGACCTTTTCGCGGCCGCGGCCGACAGCGCCGCGGGAAAGCAGCTTGCGGATGTGAAAGTCCAGTTCGACCTGAAAGAGCTCGAGAAAAAACTCCCCGGCTCCTTCGAGGGCCCGGTCTGGATAGCACAGTCGCTCCGCTGCATCGGCTGCGGCACCTGCAGCTACGTCTGCCCGGCCTGCACCTGCTTCGACGTTCAGGACGAGACCGAGGCGAACAGGGGCATGCGGCTCCGCTGCTGGGACTCCTGCGGGCTCGGCATCTTCACCCTGCACACCTCGGGGCACAATCCCCGCGATGTCCAGAGCCAGCGCTGGCGCCAGCGGATCATGCACAAGTTCTCCTACCAGCCGGACCAGCTTTCGGTCGTCGGGTGCGTGGGATGCGGAAGGTGCTCGCGCGCCTGCCCGGTTGACATGAACATTCTTCAGCACATCAAAGACATAGTCGAGGCGCGGTAATGGAAGACAAAAACGTATACCAACCCTACCTCATGCGGATAGCGGCAGCCATACAGGAAACGCCGGACGTGAAAACCTTCCGCCTGGAATTCATAAACGAGGAAGAGGGGAAGAAATTCAACTTCAAGGCCGGACAGTTCGGCGAGTACTCCGTCTTCGGCGAGGGAGAGAGCACCTTCTGCATCGCCTCTTCCCCGACGCGCGAAGGCTACATCGAGTGCACCTTCCGGAAGATGGGCCGGGTCACCAAGGCCCTGGCATCGCGCGAAGTGGGCGATACCCTCGGTTTCCGCGGCCCGTACGGGAATACCTTCCCGATCGACCAGTGGAAAGGGAAAAGCCTCCTTTTCGTAACGGGCGGCATCGCACTCCCGCCGCTCCGGTGCGTTATCTGGAACGCGCTCGATACGCGGGAAAATTTCAAGGACATCACCATCGTGTACGGCGCCCGCTCGGTGCAGGACCTGGTCTACAAGCACGAGCTTGCGGAATGGGGCAAGCGCGGCGACGTGAAGCTTATCACGACCGTCGATCCGGGCGGTGAGACCCCTGAGTGGAAGGGACAGGTCGGGTTCGTTCCCACGGTACTCGAAAAAGCGGCGCCCTCGAGCGCTGACACCATCGCGCTTCTCTGCGGGCCGCCCATCATGATCAAGCTCACCATGCCTATCCTCACCAAGCTCGGCTTCTCGGCGGAGAACATCTTCACCACGCTCGAGAACAGGATGAAGTGCGGCATCGGAAAGTGCGGGCGCTGCAACGTTGGCAAGTACTTCGTCTGCAAGGACGGTCCGGTCTTTACCTTCTCGCAGGTAAACCAGCTTCCGCCCGAGTACTGATAACGCCGCAATCGCTTGCGGCGTTATCGAAAGCACGCGTGGGGGAGCTCATCCGGGGGCGAGGATGCTCGTCCTCGCCTTATTCACCCACATATTTTCCTTGACATCCCGTCCCTATATGAAGAATGGGCGTAGTTTCAAATTTCAATTACAACAAGAGGAAGAATAATGGCTTACAATGACAAATTCGGCGGTGGCGGCGGCGGTTTCAGGAAGGATTCAGGACCGCGGGAGACGTTCAAGGCGAAATGCTCAGATTGCGGAAAGGACTGCGAAGTTCCGTTCAAGCCCGCTGAAGGCAGGCCGGTTTACTGCAAGGATTGCTATAAAAAAAGAAAGGGATACTAAAACCCCATCCAGGAAATACCCGCAGCACGTTTCAGTATATCGTAAAACGAACGATTGTTGCACTACAGAGAAAGATCCACGCTGCCGCCGCCGCCCCAAGCGGCGGCGGCAGCGATTTTCAACAACCGGTTTGAACGACAGATCATTCGTGATTAACACACGTTCCGGACATTCGTGTTCACCATGAGTACCATGAATTCATCATCGCCTTTAATGCCGGTCCTCTTCGTAGGACACGGCTCACCCATGAACGCCGTCACGGACAACGGCTACACCCGCGCCCTCAGGAAGCTGGGCGGAGAGCTGCCGCGACCGAGAGCGATCATGGTGGTTTCGGCGCACTGGCTTGCGAAATCGCCGGTCGTGAACTGCGCGAAGAACCCGGAGCAGATCTACGACTTTTTCGGATTCCCGCCCGAACTGTACGCGGTGAAGTACCCCTGCCCTGGCGCGCCGGACGAGGCACAGTTCGTCTCGCGCACCGCAAAATACATGGTCACCTGCACCCCGGAATGGGGGATCGACCATGCGTCCTGGGCGGTGCTTGTGCACCTTTTCCCGGACGCGGACGTGCCCGTGTTCGAGATGGGCTTCGACCCGGGCATGGACCCGCGGTCACACTACGAGCTGGGCCG
The DNA here is from genome assembly GCA_029564515.1 of Spirochaetota bacterium. Taxonomy (GTDB): domain Bacteria; phylum Spirochaetota; class UBA4802; order UBA4802; family UBA5550; genus RBG-16-49-21. The sequence goes on from JAKQPV010000001.1 coordinate 135,252, forward strand.
CCGCCTCACCGCCCTTCGCCGGAACGGCATACTGGTGATCGGGAGCGGCAACATGGTCCACAACCTGAACATGATGGAGTATGACATGGAGGCGGAGCCCCACGACTGGGCCGTCGATATCGACGAGAAGCTGAAGTCGCTCATCCTGGCCGGCGACCACCGGGCCCTTGTCGAGTACAAAAGCCTGGGCAGGAACATGGCCCTGGCAGCGCCGACGAGCGACCACTATATCCCGATGCTTTACGCCCTCTCGCTCCGCGAGGAGACGGACCGTGTGGAATTCTTCCATGAAGGGATTCAGAACGGCACCGTGTCGATGCGGGGCTTCATTATCGGCTGAGAATTACAGGTCCGATTTAAACGTCCTTGGAAACACCCTGACCAGCAGCGCCGCCCCCCGTAAACGCAGGAACGGGTTTTTGGAATAGAGCATCTCTGAAAGCCCCTTCAGTCCATTGTAGATATTCACGCTGAATGGTTGCCACCACATGTTTTTCCGCGCAAACGGCAGCACGTCGTTCACAATGACCTGTGGCTGTGTCATCTCCGCGAATCCGATATCGCCGTGCGACCTGCCGATAGCCGACTGCTTGAAACCGCCCCAGGGAGTTTCCGGCAGGCCGTGGCTCATCAGGTGGTCGTTTATGGTGATCGCGCCGGCCTGGATCCGCCTTCCGATGCGCATCGCCTTCTTCCTGTCCTTCGACCATACCGATCCGGTAAGCCCCAGGTATGAGTCATTGGCGAGAGCTACCGCTTCTTCCATATTGTCATAGGGCATGACGCCGAGTACCGGCCCGAAAGTCTCGTCCTTCATGACAAGCATTGCGTGGTTGACCTCGGTCAGGACCGTGCACGGCAAAAACTGCCCCGCGTCGCCTGCCGGGCACTTCGACTGCGCGAAAATGATGGCCCCCTTCCTGAGCGCATCATCGATATGCGAACGCACGGTATCCATCTGGCGACGGGTCGTCATGGCGCCGATGTCCATATTGTGGCCGGTGTCATACCCGACGCGCAGCTTCTCGACCGCCTCTTTCAGGAGCGCCAGGAAGGGGAAGTAGACCTTCCGGTCCACATAGATCCGCTCGACCCCGCCGCATGACTGCCCGGCGTTCTGAAGCCCGGCCCACACGGCTCCGGCGGCCGCTCTTTTAAGGTCGGCATCATCGCATACGATCATTGGGTCGTTACCGCCCAGCTCGAGCGATACCGGCGTGAGGGTCTCAGACGCCTTTTTCATCAGGTATTTGCCGACCGGCACCGATCCGGTGAAGAAAAGCTTGTCCACACCGGATTCGAGCAACGCGTCGCCGGCCACGCTCCCGGGAAGATTCAGGTAGGTGAACACTCCGTCCGGCAGGCCTGCGGCCTCGATACATTCCTTCAGTGCGTGTCCGACCACCTGCGTCTCGGATGCCGCTTTCAGGATGACGGCATTGCCGGCAAGGAGCGCCATGATTACCTCGGAGAACGGTATTGCAAACGGATAATTCCAGGGCGAGATGATCCCGACCACGCCGAAGGGCACGCGGGCGACCCTGCTTCTCTTGTTGATAAAGGCGATGTTACCGAGCGGCAGCTTCCTGTCTTTCAGAAACGAGGCGGCCTTGCGGCAGTAGAAGGAAATGGCCATGGTCGAGGGGACCACTTCGGCAATAAGCGCATCAGCCCGCGTTTTGCCGTTGTCCCTGGAAATAATCTCGGAGATACGGTCTATATTTGAAATAATATGCGCGCGAATTTTAAGCATGTGTTTCACGCGTTTTTTGATCGGCATTGCAGCCCAGGTTACCTGCGCGCTTCGCGCTTTCTTTACCGCGATCCGAACATCTTCGGTGGTATTGACAGGGTATTCAGCCAGCTTTTCACCCGTGCCGGGATTATAGCAGAGAGTTTTCTGCGTTCCCGCATTTTTCGATTTTTTATCATTACGTTTGCTCAGTTTAACGTTCATCGTCCCTCCACATGTTGCATGTATAATTTTTCAGCTCGCGGACTTTCCGCGGTTATCCGGCGGTTGGATAATGTCCAATTGTTATCTGGGCAGTATCTATATATTGGACTCTTATAATTTCAAGAAAATTATTACTAATTTTTACTTATTATTACAATTAATTACAAAATATAACATTTAAATTTTATTTTTTTGTAATATTTTTATTATTTTGTTTATTTTAATTATAGCATAAGGGGGCTGTAAGTAATGAAAGAATGGCGATAACTATCCACGCGACTACCGATAACTATCGGCCGGAAGGTTGCTCTGACCCTGGAGTGCAGATAACCACCTGCCTGCAAGGGTTACAATGTTGTCCTTATTTGCGGGTGCTAAAACAGCTGCCAGCGGCTCATTATCACTTTTTTACGGCAGAGGAGCGGACCTTCTCGAACACCATGATACCGGCAAGGGCGATAACAAACGCCATGGCCAGGTAGAGGAACAGGTCGCCGATCAGCGCGTAGAGAGTCCGGTGGTTGAGCGAAAAATCTATCTCGTCGACGAGAAAGCCCTTCTTTAAAATGGGGATCGACTTGCGTATCCTTCCGTAGGGATCAATGAACGCGGTGTAGCCGGTGTTGCCGGCCCGCAGGTACCAGATGCCGTTCTCAACGGCCCTGAACTTTGACGCGGAAAAGTGCTGCATGTGGCCGCGGAAGGTGTCGGTCCACCCGTCGTTCGTGATGTTTACGAAATACTCGGCGCCCATGGCTCGGTACGTGCGGCAGAGCCGCTGGGAGATCCCCTCGTAGCAGATCAGGACCCCGAACTTCCTGCCGCCCACCTCGAACACCTTTGGCTTGTCGCCCGGCACGAAGCTCGAGCCGCCCATGCTTTCGGTGATCCGCTTCACGAAGCCGAGCCACTTCTCGTAGGGAAACCATTCCCCGAACGGGACCAGGTGTATCTTCGCGTAGCTCCCCACGACCTCGCCCCCGGCGTTGATGAGCACCGCGTTGTTCTGCGGGTACCGTCTGAGTATGATGTCCGAATAATCCTCGACCACGCCGATCTCGCCGGTAAGGAGGGGCCGCTCGTTCTGCCGCGCCAGCGCCAGCACCTCCTGGTCGAACTCGTTCAGCATGCCCTGCTCGTAATCGTACGAGATGGTCTCAAGCGTGGCGGACTCCGACCAGATGACCAGGTCGGGCCGGTCCCCCATAGCTTTCCCGGTGTAGCGTTTGAGCTCCGCGAGGTAGGAGAAGCGGTTCTCGCTCCAGTTCTCCCAGGGTGAAATGCAGGACTGCACCATGGCGACGCGGAGGCCGCTCTTCCCGGCCCCGGTGTTGAGCGCCATCACCGCGGCGCCGTACGCGGTCATTGCCGCGACGAAGGCCAGCGCGATGCCCAGGAGACGCGCCTCCTTCATCCGGAGGATGCCGCGAACCGGCGCTGCGCGTAAGCCCCCCGCACGGACGAGCTCCGCCAGCAGGTAATTCACGAGCACGATGACGAAGGTGATGCCCATGATGCCGGTGAGCGACGCCATCTGTATAAAGGGAGTGAACGGGTACTGGGAGTACGCCCAGTTGGGGAGCGGGTATGCCAGGAACCCGATGGTCTGGATCCAGTCCACGAAAAGCCAGACCGCCGGGAACACGAGCGGGCGCAGCTTCTCAAAACGCCGCGCGATCATCTCTGCCGCGAATATCTTCAGCGCGAAGAATACCGAGAGGCTCGGCATCAGGAATCCGAGAATGACCGCATACCCGCCGGTCACCGCGGCGCCGAAATTCCCGATCCATTCGTACGCGAGGAAATTCCCGAGCAGGCCGGCCAGGAACGCGGAGAGATAGACCTCCCGGGGCTTTTTGTCCCGGACATAGATGAAGACCGGCGCCAGGGCGATCCAGGCGAAGAAGGGAAATGCCTTGAGGAACCAGACATCGTATGACGGGAACGACATGAACATGAGTACCGATGTCAAAAGATAGTAGTGCTTGGTGCAGAATTCCCTGATCCTATTCATGTCCCCCCTCGCCCGTCATGCGTATGAATTCGTTTTCATCTATGACATTCACGCCCAGCTCGCGCGCCCTGTCAAGCTTCGAGCCCGGCGATTCGCCGGCCAGAACGTAGTCGGTCTTCCCGCTCACGGACCCGGCCGCCCTGCCCCCCAGCCGCTTGATGAGCGCCTCGGCCTCCTGCCGGCTGAAGCGGGAGAGAGTGCCGGTGACCACGAAGGTCTTTCCCTTCACAGGGCTGTCCGGCGCCCGCTCCACCTTTTCGTCCTCCACGACGAGCCCGGCGGCGAGCATGTCCTGTATTACATTGATAGCATCATCATCATGCAGATATTCATAAATTGAGCCTGCGATCTTATTCGATTTGTCCATTTTCCATAAACGTTGCAGTTCATCGTATGACATGTTCAGCAGGTTCTGCAGGCTCCCGGCATGCCCCGCCACCAAATCGGCCACATATCCGCCCACGTTCCTGATGCCCAACGCCCGTAAAAAGCGCGAAAGCGGCACTCGACGCCGCGCGTTGATCGACTCCAGTATCTTGTCCGCGAGCCTGTCGCCAATCCGTTCCAGGTCCAGGAGCGTTTCTTTGGTAATCTTGTAGAAATCCGCGACCGTGTTGAGCCGCCCGGCGGCATGGAGCCGCGCGACCAGCTCGGGCCCCACGTACTCGATGTCCATGCCGTCCTTCGACACGAAGAAGTTGAGCCCCTCCAGCAGCTTTGCACCGCACCCGGGATTGACGCAGCGGACGTAGATGTCCTCCTGCCGGAGCGGTTCGCCGCACGACGGGCAGGCCGCCGGAGGCTCGATCGCCGCACCGCCGGCGTGCGCCGTCACCTCGATCACCTTGGGGATCACGTCGCCGGAGCGGATCACCTTCACCGTGTCTCCGATGCGCGCGTTCAGCCGCTTGACCTCGTTGAAGTTATGGAGGGTGGCGCGCTTCACGATCACACCGCCGATGTTTATGGGGTGCAGGTTCGCCACCGGCGTGACGATGCCAGTGCGCCCGACCTGGCAGTCGACCGATTCCAGCACCGTGACCGCCTCGCGCGCGGGGAATTTCCAGGCCACGGCCCAGCGGGGGGCCTTGCTCGTGGCGCCCATCCGCTCCCGCAGGGAGAAGTCGTTCACCTTGACCACCACGCCGTCAATGTCGAAGTCGAGCGCGTGCCGGTTCTCCAGCCAGTGCGCATAAAAGTCCCGGACCGCGCCGATCGCCCCCACCCGGGCCTCCCCGCTCACGGGAATGCCGAGCCGGGGCAGCGTATCGAAAAGCGCCTTCTGGTCGGCTATCGGCATGTCGTCCGAGACCCTGCCGAGCGCGTAGAAAACCGCATCGAGAGGGCGCGACGCGGTCACCGCCGGGTCGAGCTGCCGGAGCGAGCCGGCGGCCGCGTTCCGCGGATTGGCGAAAACCGGCTCGTCCACGGCCGCGCGCTCCGCGTTGAGCTTCTCGAAACCCTCGAGCTTCATGTACACCTCGCCGCGCACAGAGAGGTAGTCCGGGTACGGCTGCGCGAGGGAGGACGGCACGGCGCGGACGGTGGCCATGTTGCGCGTCACGTCCTCGCCCACGTTTCCGTTGCCGCGCGTGGACCCTTTGACGAAGCGGCCCTTCTCGTACACCGCCTCGATCGCGAGTCCGTCGTACTTGAGCTCCATGGAGTAGAGGATATCCTCCCCGCCGCCCGCCGCCTTCCGGCACCGCGCGTCGAAGTCATCAAGCTCATCCCCGCTGAAGATATTGCCCAGTGAGAGCATGGGCGGGTCGTGGGGCGCCTCCGAGAAGGCGGGGGACACGAACCCGCCGACCAGCGCGGCGGGCGAGTCTTCCCGGCGTATGCCCGGGTTCTTCTGTTCGAGGTCGACGAGCTCGAGCATGAGCCGGTCATATTCGGCGTCGTCCACCAGCGGCGTATCAAGGTCATAGTAATGGCGGTTGTAACTGTGTATCAGGTCGCACAGCTCATCGTAACGTTTTCTGATGTCTTCTTTTCTGGTCATCGTTCAGGTATCCTGCCCCGTGCCGCTCCTCTCATACCCATGCCTTGATCTTCCGGGTCAGCTGGCCCTTCACGCGGGAGCAGGCCAGGTAGCCCTCGTACATGATCTTGCCCGCGTCCGCGAAATTCAGGGTCGACACGTCCGTCACGTTCGGCTCGACGAGGACCGTGGGGGAATCGTACTTCAGCATGAGCGCGGTATTGATGTATTCCATGATGTCGACCGATTGGGCTATCACGTCGAAGATGTTGGGCATGTTTTTCCCGCCCGTACCCCGCTCCGCCGCGAGCCACTGCTCGATCAGGCGGAGCCACTTTGAGCCTCCCGCGGACGTCGCCGCGAGCGCGCTGCCTCCCCTGATTATCTCCACGTCCTCCGGGTGGACCGGTGCGGGCGTTTCCACCCGGGACTTCACCAGGTGGCGCAGGCCCCGCTTCCTGAGGCGCGGGTGCAGGTTGACCGCGATCGTCAGGCCTGCTCCCATACCGCGTACCACGCTGATGGGCAGGGGAATGGAAACGCCGCCGTCCACGAGAAGGGTGTCCCGGTACCGCACCGGCACGAGCACGCCCGGGATCGATACGCTGGCCCGCAGGGCCTCGAGCACGTTCCCGCTCCGGAACACGACCGGCGCGCCGGTGGCATAATCCGTGGCCACGACCGCCAGCGGCACCTCGAGCTCTTCAAGCAGCGCCGCCGGAGGGACGTAACGCTCCAGGAATTTCACGAAGCCCTTGCCCTCTATCAGGCCCGAGCGGGGGACTACAGGGTCCATGTACTTGAGCATCTCGCGCAGGGTGAGCTTCAGTATGTCCTGCTTGAAGCGGTCGAGCGCGCCGACGCAGTAGATCGCCCCGACCACCGCACCGATGCTGGACCCGGCTATCATGTGGATCGGTATCTCCATGCTTCGCAGATACTCGACGACCGCTATGTGCGACAGGCCCTTGGCCCCGCCGCTTCCCAGGGCGAGGCCGACCGTACGATTGCCGAAAAATTTGAGGGGGTTAGACATGATCTGGCGGCTCCGGTCCGTTATGCAAGAAGAATGCAGCATCCTCACCGGAGAGTCAATACATATTTTACCGGGTGCCCGCGGCCGCGCTCTACCGCGGCAGGGGGAGGCTGTGTTTCGCGTATTCGCTTATGTAAATCCTGTTGTAGGACCCGTCCGAGGCATGCCACGCGATCACGGCATATCCGCCATCGGACATCGATACGGCCGGCCACATGGCATTCTGGCCGCTGGTGCCGCTCCGGGGATCGATGTTGTCCGTCTGGAGCGAGACAGGGTATCGCCATACGCCATCGCGGTATTCCGCCATGTAAATATGATAATAGCTTATCAGGTCGGCCTGGAACCAGGTTATAACCGCGCTGCCGCCGTCTTCCATGGCAACCCGCGGCTCAAGCGAATCGCCCGGCGACCCGTCCGGGTCTATGTTGTCTGCCAGGCCCGCGGGGTGCACCCACGCGCCGCCCCGGTATTCGCTCCTGTAAATATGACGGACCCCGCCGTCGCTCTGCATCCAGACAATGATCGTGTTTCCAGAACGGTCCATGGCAACCGCCGGACTGTCGGAATTCTGCCCGTCGGGATCGATATGACCGGAATCTATATCCGGCGCAGCGCTCCACGCGCCGCCCCGGTACTCGGTCATGTAGATGTGCGTGTTCGTACCGTCCCCGGCGCTCCAGACGATCACCCCCTCCCCGTTATCTCCCATGGCGACCCTGACATCGTCCGAGCTTTGCGCGAAAATCGTCGATTGGTCGATATGATTGCCCAGGTTCGCGGGATGCGTCCACGATCCGCTCCGGTACTCGCTCCTGTAGACATGCACATTGGATGCGTCGCTGTAACCGCTCCATGCAATAATGGCATTCCCCGCGTTATCCATGGCCGCGCGGGGGCGGTATGAGGGTTGCGCGGCGGGAATCTCCGGGTCGATATTATCGCCCGCCAGGCTCGAGGGGTGCGTCCAGGCGCCGCCCCGGTATTCGCTCTTGAAAATATGGCTGTAAGTCCCATCGCTCTGCGACCATACGATAATGGCGTTGCCGTTATCGTCCATGGCGACATGGGGAGCGTTGGAAGACTGGCCCTCCGGGTCGATGTGGCCGGAACCCGCGTCGATCGTCCTCCAGAAGCCGCCCCGGCGCTGGCGTCCGTATACGTGCGTATGGATACCGTCGTTCTGCAGCCAGACCACGATCGCGTCACCTCTCAGGTTCATGGCAGTCTGCTGGGACGAGGAAACGCCGCCCGCCGGGTTGACGGCCAGCGTCAGGTCTGCAGGGGACGACCATATCCCGTAGCGGCGCTGCCTCATCATGATATGGTTTTCGCCGCCGCGATCCTGCCGCCAGGTCACGATCGCGCTGCCGCTGCCGCCCGATGACGCCCCCGCGAAACTGGAGCCGGCAAAGGGGGACTTTTTCGGATCGAAGTTGTCGGTGAGAAGGTCGCGCGGATGAACCCATCGCCACAGGGTGACAAGCACCGTTTCCGTGCCCATCATGTCATAGTAGAAATCCCCGCACGAGAGGGCCAGCATCGCCGCGGCCAGCGCCGGCAGCACTGCACCCCGTATCGCGCGCGATGTCCTGATGTTTGTTCTCATCTCAGGTCAAACCTCGCTCCCGCACCCGCGCTGATGGAGATGAACCCGGCCAGGCCTTTCTTCTCGATCATGCCGCGATATTCAAAGCGTGCCTCGGCAACAATCATGTCAAACGGCATGAAGATGAATGCCAGGCCTGCGCCTATCATGGGCTCGACCGCCACCCTGTTCTCGTACAGGGGAATCCTGATAAAGGGCGTCTTAAGCGGCGCGCTGCGCGCGTCGGCGCGGCACCCGCCGAAGGCAAGCCCGGGAACGACATACAACCACCGCGCCAGCGGTATCTCGTATGATGCGACGAGCGCAAAGGGGGTCATGGAGGACTCGGCGATCCTGTCGGTCTTTCCCGCGCAGCGCAGGTAGCCCGCTTCCGCTCCGAGGCTGAACCGGTAAAACCCGACCCCGGCATGGATGAGGCCGCCGTAACCGGGCCGAAAGAAGCGCCCAAAATCTCCGAGCGGGAACAGGAAGACCGTGCGGGCCGTTACGGTCAACGGGCAGGTCAGGCCTGTCGCGACCGTAATGCTGTCCCGGGATTCCGCACCCAGGTCGTCCACCGAGCGCACGACGAAGGTGCGCACACCGGCAGCCGGAAGTCCCCGGACTTCGAAATCCGTTCGCTGCGTCGTACCGGCCAGCTCATAGGTCCTCCCTGCCTTCCGGTAGACCCGGTATGAGGAGATATATCCGTCCTGGTCGCGCGCCGCCTTCCAGTAAATCCGCGCCGTGTTTTCCAGCCCGTCCTTTCCTGCGATCATGCGGCATCCTGCCGGAAAGGGGTCGCCGGGACGCCGGTTGGCGGGCTGAGGCGCGCCGGGGGCCGGCGTGAATGAGAGCGTGGAGGTCCCGGATTCGTTTTTCAACGCATCAATAGAGGTTACCATGATCGTGTACCGGACATGTTCCCCGAGCCCCTCGAGCCTGAACGCGGTTCCGGCAGTCCTGCCTGCCAGCCGAAATCCCGGAAACCGCTCCGGAGGCGCTGCGCCGCGGCGGGCAGGCTTTTTATTTTCTTTATTATCACCGGCGCGGGTATCGGCAGAGGACCTGACATACACGCAATACTCCTTCACCGGTCCGCCGCAGGTATCTTCCGCCTTCTCCCATACCAGCCGCGCGGCGTAGCCCGTCCCGTCCGGCGTTATTCCCGCGATCCTGAGCCGCGCCGGCGGCCTGGGTGTGCCCGCGAAAGTAACGAACCGTATGTCGCTGCTCGGCGACGACTCGTGATTATTGCCGTCAATAGACGTGACATGCACTGTATATTCAGTCGAGCACTCGAGTCCCTCCAGGCGCATGCGCGGCCGCGACGTTTCACCGGCAAAGACGAACTCGCCGGCTCCGCGCCGCAGGTAGACCAGGTAGCTTTTTACAGGGAACGACGGAGGCGCCCAGAAGATATCAACCGAGCTCGCCGTCATCTTGAACTGCAGCACCGATGGGGTAATGAGCATCTCTCCCTCGATGACCCGGCCGTTTTTATAAAACACGTAGTCGGCCGTGGCGGGCACCGTAGCGGCGGCGGTTATCGCAACTGCCGCGCACAGTAACCCGGCCGCGCCAGCCATTCGCTTCATGTTCATCTCCATGATGTCCGTCTCTCAGGTTCAACAGCCGCTGCGGGGGCTTCATATGCTCAACCATGACATTTCTTTTGTCAATACTAAATCGCGCGATGCCTCCATACCGGAGGGCCGGGCCTTCCGTCCGGTCCTCACTGTTTTATTTGAAATTTCCCTTCCCGGGCAGTATCTTACTATCAATAACGCTAAATAAGGCATACCGTAAAAAAATCTTGACACGGCTACCGTGTCATATAGTTTGACGGACAGATCGCGCGGTGGAGCAGCTGGTAGCTCGTTGGGCTCATAACCCAAAGGTCGCAGGTTCAAATCCTGCCCGCGCTAATCGCTTTTTTTACGGCGAGGTAGCTCAGCTGGTTAGAGCACGCGGCTCATACCCGCGGCGTAGAGGGTTCGAATCCCTCCCTCGCTAATCCTTTCTAAGCCAAGCAAAGCAGCAAAGCAATGGAACAGATTATTACCTTCCTGACAGCCAATAAGCTCGTACTGGCCGCGGCTGTCGTCGTCAGCATTCTTATCGTCCTCTCCGTGGTGAAAAAACTCATTAAGGTGGCCGTGGTGCTTCTCGCGGTGGTTATTCTCTATGCAGCATACCTTGTGTACAGCGGGCAGAAGGTCCCCAAAACCAGGCAGGAAGTGATCGAGCACAGCGAGCAGAAGCTGCTGGAGCTGCAGAAAGGCGGGGAGAGGGCCGCAAGGAGCCGGAAGTAATTTATTCCTCCCCGTCCTCCCTCTCGTAAATAATGAAATCCTTGCTTGCGATGAGATCGTTGCCGTCCTTAACCAGCGTGAGGATGATGCGGTACTCGCCCGGCTGAAAGTCCTTGATCGTGCCGTAGATGGCCTTGCTGGCCTCGGTGATCTTCTGGGAGGAGTTGGTCACATCGACCCAGACCATCTCCTTTTTCTGGCATATAATGCCGATGTTCCGCTCGCTGTACTTCTTCTCGAGCTTAAATACCCAGGCGACTTCTTCGTCGCTCAAGAATTCCGGCGTCCCGTCGATCCGGTGGTAGGTATCGTCGCCGAACCTCTTGAAACCGAACTCCCCCTTTACGCCGCCGCATGAGAGCGCGGTTACGGCGAGCAGGAGCGCGATACACGCAATTGAGCTGACTTTCATGTCTCTTCTCCGGCGTTATTCGACCTTGTAGTCGTCTTTGTCGAGCTCTATAACCCCTTCCCGCTTCTTCGGGCCGGGGTCCTTCTCGCGGATATTTTCCCGCTTCCGCCGCTCTTCAGCCAGGCGTCCCGTCCGTATCAGGAATCGGGCCATGGTTATAATAACGTATATAAACGCGGCTAAAAGCAGCAGTTTCAGTAATTGGATCATTTCAGCACTCCCTGCCTGTCATGCGCCCGCCGGTGCGGCCGCGGTGCAGGCATGATGGGCCATTGCAGCGTCACCGCCCGATAATGTCAAGCAGCTCTTTAACCGCCGCCGGCAGGCCCACGAATATCGACCGGGCGATGATGGAATGGCCGATGTTGAGCTCCTCAAGGCCGCGCGCCTTCAGCACGGGAGCAAGGTTCGCGCGGTTCAACCCGTGACCCGCATTTACCCCGATCCCGATGTCCACCGCGAGTTCGGCGGCGCGCAGGATCCGGCCCAGCTCCCGGTCCACGTCGGGCGTCATGCCCCGGGAAGGGTCCCGTCCCGCCGCGTCGGCCGCGTTGCAGTAGGCCCCGGTGTGGAGCTCGATAAAATCCGCGCCGGATTCCTTCGAGCGCATGACCGTGCTCTCCTCCGGCTCGATGAACAGCGAAACGATAATGCCGATGTCATGAAACTGCCCGACCACGGAGCGTATGCGGTCGAAGTGCGCGGCGACATCAAGGCCGCCCTCCGTGGTGATCTCCTCGCGCTTTTCCGGCACCAGGGTGACCTGGTGGGGCCTGATCTTTTTCGCGATCGCGATGATCTCGTCCGAGAGCGCCATCTCCAGGTTATAGGTCCCCTGCACTATCTTTTTCAGGGCGATAACGTCGCGGTCCTGGATGTGGCGCCGGTCCTCGCGCAGGTGAACGGTGATGCCGTGGGCGCCGCTCTCTTCGCAGAGCCGGGCGCCCTCGAGCGGGTCCGGATAGGCGCCGCCGCGCGCCTGGCGCACGGTGGCTATATGGTCAATGTTAACGCACAGCTTAATCCCCGGCATGATCCCCCTGCGGCGCCGCCGCCTGCTTCTTCCTGGTGATCCGCACCAGCGCCTTCTTTGGTATGATTGACACGATGTCCACGGGAGCCACCGTCCTGCCGGTGACAGCTACCGGGAGGTCCGCCGACGCTGCGGCGGACGTCTCGTTCCCGAAGAGCGCCTGGTAATTCAGCCGTGCCGCATCGACGGAGGCCTCGACCTGGTCAGCAGCCACCACGAGGTTGTTTTTCGCTCGGATATAGACCTCCGCCTCCCGGTCCCGCAGCTCGTAATCGAAGTCCTTGCTTCCGTTCAGGATGCTGACCGGCAGGGTGACCATTACCAGATCTTTCAGGTCGGTGATCGTCACCTTCACCGTGAAGACTTTTTCGCTCAGCGAGATATCGGCGAGCCGCTCGTGTCGCAGCCCGACCTGGCGGTGCAGGTCCGCGGCTTCGTTATCCACCGACACCTCCTCGGTGTCAAGCGAATCGATGGAATCGATGATTGACTTCGGGCCCGTGATACGCACACGCTCGGGGAACACCATGCGGTCGATCATGATCTTCCCCTTGCGCACGCTGCCCTCGATGACCGGGACGACCCGCACCCACCGCTCGGTTTTTTTCTCGGTGGTCACCGTGACCTCCCGGGAGGCCAGAGAGAGGGTCACCTCTTCCGGCACCTGCTGTTTTTCAAGGCGGATCGGGTATTCTTTAGACCCGATGACGGCGTTGTCGAGGTTTACGTAGGCCCTGATGTTCTTCATGTTGATGCTCTTCAGGTGCTCCTTCCGCCCTTCAACGACCAGGACGGCGTAGCGGTCGGACATGTCGGAAACCGCAAGCTGCGAGGGCACGTTCCGCGGGACAATCGGCATCCGGAAACGGAGCGTATCGGTCTTGCCGGCCGCGATGTAAGCCCAGAGGATGACGGCGAGCAGCAGACAGATGGACCTGGCGAGATAGTCCCGCTTCTTCGCTTCTGATGCGATTTTGTTTACGATCCTGCGTACCATGCGGTCATTCTCCACCCTTCTTGAGCGGCGTGCGGAACTTGTCCTCGTACGCGGTCTTGGGGTTCATAAAGAAGAGTATCATGTTTTTTAAATCAGCGAACCTCACCTTGGGGAAGAACTTGCCGTTCACCATGATCGAGACGCTGCCCGTCTCTTCTGAGGTTATGAGCACCAGCGCGTCGGTCTCCTCGGCGATACCGAGGGCGGCGCGGTGCCGGGCGCCATGCTGTTTCTTGAGCTGTTTCGAGTCGGAGAGGGGGAGGTAGCAGGCCGCGGCCGATATCCTTCCCTCCTGGATGATGATCGCCCCGTCATGGAGCGGCGTCAGCGGGAAAAAGATGGTCCGGATGAACTCCTCGGACACGTCGGCGTTGACGATGACCCCGGACTCGGCGTAGCTGCGCAGGCCGGTGTTCCGCTCGATGACGATGAGCGAGCCGACCTTCTCATCGGCCATGGAGACCAGCGCGTTGACAAGCTCGTCCAGCGGAAAGGGCTCCTTGTCCCCCTCGGTGCCGATCCAGTTCCGCTGGCCGAACTGGGTGAGCAGCCGCCTGAGCTCGGGCTGGAAGAGGATGATCATCGCGATGACCACCGACGAGGCGAATTTCGTGATGAACCAGTCCAGGGTGTCCAGTCGCAGGAACTTGGCCAGGATCGCCACCACGATGATCACCAGCACTCCCTTCAGGAGCTGGATGGCGCGCGTGTTCGCCAGGAACCGGTAGACCAGGTAGAAGACGAACGCGACGAGCACCACGTCGATGACGTTCCGGAAGTAGTCCCAGAACAGCTTCATGTAGTCGGCGAATGTATAGGCTATGTCAATCATCCCGTCTGTTAACCCGTGCAAGCATTTCGAGACCGGCCAGCGCCAGCCGGTGCTCCCTCACGTCGTGGACCCGTATGATGTCCGCGCCGCCGAGCAGGGCGGCCGCGTTCAGCGCGATGGTCGCGGGAAGCCGGTCCTCCTCCCGGTCGTACAGCTTCCCGATCAGCGACTTCCGCGACAGCCCCACGAGCACCGGGAACCCGAGCTTCCCGAACTCGCGGATATTCTGCAGTATTATGTAATTGTCTTCAAGCGTTTTCCCGAAACCGATGCCCGGATCGACAATAATCTTTTCGCGGGCGATGCCGGCTTCCACGGCTTTTTGCGTCGCGGCGGCAAGGAACCCGTATATTTCGGCGACCGTGTCGCCGTACCGGGGGTTTTTCTGCATCGTTTCCGGCCTTCCCTGGATATGCATGACCACCAGGCCCGCCCCGTGCGCCGCGACCACCCCCGCCATACCCCGGTCGAAGGTGAGCCCGCTGATGTCGTTCACGATCGCGGCGCCGGCTGCAAGGGCCGCCCGGGCCACTCCTGCCTTGCTCGTATCCACGGAAAGGGGTACGCCAATCTCCCGTGCCACGGCCTCGATAACGGGGCACACCCGGTCAATCTCCTCGGCCTCGGATACAGGCAGCGCGCCGGGCCGTGTTGACTCGCCCCCGATGTCGATGATGTCCGCGCCCTCGTCGTGCATCCGGTACGCCCGATCGACGGCGCTACCCCGGTCGGCGTACCTGCCGCCGTCGTAAAACGAGTCCGGCGTTACGTTCAGGATCCCCATTATGCGGTAGCGGCCCACGGCATCACCTCAGAAGAGCAACTGCATGGACACAACGTGATTGTATCCATAGTTGATGTTATCGATGGTAAAGGCGTACGACACGTCGAACTGGCTCACATGGATGGCGGCGCCGGTGGAAAAAGCCAGGTCCTGCATGCCCAGGAAGATCGAGACGTATTTCACGATGTCGTACCTGACCCCGATGCCGTACCCGAAGGTCTTCTGCTCGAGGTGCTTGATCCCGCTCACGGAGAGCGTGAAATTGCGGTTTGTGATCAGGGCGATCCCGAGCCGCAGCGTGGGATAGCCCAGGTCGTAGGTTTTGCGCACGCCGTACCGCTGTTCCACAGGGTAGAGGCCCGCGCCCAGGTCCTGGACCACGAACCCGATCTTTAAAAAAGGCAGCACGTACACCTGGGTGCCGATGTCCACCCCGCCGCCGACGTAATTGGTGTTGCCCAGCTTCTCCCAGAGGCCCTTCGCCGTAACACCGAGAGAGGCGACGCCCAGGGAGACACCGTAGGAGAGATAGCAGGCCGAGCCCGCGTAGGTAAGCTCGCCGGTCTTCACGCCGCTGTAGTCCCTCCGGTCGATCCCGGTCGAGACGATGGTATAGGCGCCGATACCGAACACGCCGACGGGAAGGTTGATCGCGGCCCCGACGAAGCCAGTGGTCCGGTCTTCGTCGAGCAGGGCGCCGGTGACGCCCAGCTGTACCGAGAAGCTCTTCTCCTCCTCGGAAAACCGGATCAGGTCGTCCTCGCTGATGTCGTCCACCCGTCCCTTCTCCGCCTTGTCCCGGATCTCCTTCTCGGTGGTGACCTGCGTGTAGCGCAGCTCGGTGAGGCCGGCCGGGTTCCAGTAGATCGAATAGACGTCGTCGCACAGGACCTCGGCCGTCCTTCCCATGGCCACGTAGTCCGCGCCGACCCACCCGCCGCGGATATAGGCGGCCCTGCTCCCGGCCCCGGAGGCGCCCGCCGGTACGGCCGCCAGCGCGAGTGCGGCTGTCATGATGGCGCATATCGCGGTACGTATCCTCATCGTCTAATACTCAACCAGGATTCTCAGGATCTTCTTGCCGTACAGGCCCGTCAGGACATTCTCGGCCTCGACCTTAATTATGTACATGCCGGGGCTCACCATCCTCCCGGTCTGGGTCCTGCCGTTCCAGATGGCCGGGTACCCGGAGAACATGCTGCTGTACACGTCATCACCGTTGATGTCATAGATATGTATCCGGACCTTGTTGAAGGGAACGCCCGACCGGTCCTCCACCTTGAGCACGCCATAGCGCGGGTTGTAGGGGACGGGGTACGCAATCACCGCGATCATGTTGTAAGCCTGCGCGGCGAGCGCGACAAGGCAGAGCATGGTGACGACGGCCATGGTTATTGTTCTTTTCATTTTATTACCGCAACGTTTTTCCCAGGGAAAACATTCAACCAGTCATTGCGAGGAGCCCTCAGACAGGAGGGCAACGAAGCTCCCTTCGGCTACGCTCAGGGACCAATCGGTTGCCGAGCGGAGCGGCGCAGTGAGCCTGCCGAACTGTCGAGGCACGCTTCGCTACGCACGCAATGACAATTGCTTTTACAATTACAAAGCAGATAGCAACCGGGAGGTCAACAAATATTTACTTTCAGCTGCGCGGGGTTTTTATCTTTGAACAATGCCCGGGAGATTTCGGCGTCACTCTGCTTCGTCGTCCCCCGGGGCGGCATCGAATGACCGGTGTGCCTCTGCCACGACGTCCGAGATGAGGCTGTCGATTCCGTCCGGTAGCGCTGCCGGGACACTCTCCCCTGCCGAGCAATGGGCCAGGAACTCGATATTCCCCTTGGGCCCGCGTATCGGCGAGTGCGTGAGCCCTTTCAGGGCCATCCCCTTTTCCGCGAGCGCGGCGAGCACCCTGGCCAGTATCTCCCGGTGCGCTTCCGGCTTCCGCACCACGCCCTTCTTGTGGTCACCGGGGCCCGCCTCGAACTGCGGCTTGATCAGGATAACGCCCTCGGCGGGGGAAAAGGCGTCGCGGATCGCGTCAAAGGCCTTCACGATCGAGATAAACGAGAGGTCCGCAGCAAAGAAATCGACCGCGCCGGGGAAATGCGCCCTCGTAAGCGCCCGGACATTCGTCTTCTCCATGACCGCGACGCGCGGGTCCTTCCGGAGCGCGTAGTCGAGCTGGCCGTAGCCCACGTCCACGGCGTAGACGCGCGCGGCCCCCTCCTTCAGCATGCAATCCGTGAAGCCGCCGGTGGACGCGCCCAGGTCCGCGGCGGTCCGGCCCGCCAGCACAATGCCGAACCGGTCGATCGCGGACTTGAGCTTCTGCCCGCCCCTGCTCACGTACAGGCCGCCGGGCCGCTCCACCGTGATCCGCTCCGTGCCCGCGACCGTCCGGGATGGATCGGTCACGGTCTCGCCGTCCACCTTCACCCAGCCGGCCACGATCTCGCGGCGGGCCTTCTCGCGCGACTGCGACAGGCCGCCCTGGGCCAGGAAGATGTCAATGCGTGTTTTTTTCATGGGACCGGTTCCTGCCGGTACGTTCGCATGAAGGAGAGCCGGATGTAAAGGAGAAATTCGCCCTCTGGCAATGCGTGGTTAAAACGGCGCGCCGCAATTCGGCTCGGAGCAGGCCGTACTGGCCGGCATGGCGCCGTTGACCAGGCTGTCTACCCACCCGACGAACGAGGTCCCGCCAGAGGTCTCGGTATAGGTCTTGTTGTAGAATATGATCGTATGGTCGGTGCCTGCACCTATATAATAGGCGTAATTCGGCAGCTCGATCTGGATTGCACCGGTAGTGCCGGAATCATCGTACATGCCGTCACTCCAGTCCTGATAAACCCAGAGGTCAGGGTCCGCGCCGGACTCCGAACCCCAGAAGTTAGGATAATTGATATGGTCCTCCACCTGTATGTTGTAGAACCATGTCTGGGTCTTGTCGTACTTCGTCGTGTATTGCGCGAATCGCTCGCCGGTGGCTGCACCCAGGTAGTGATTTACACCCGCGTACACGAGCTCTTTGTATGTCGGAAATGTGCTTATATCAGTTGTACCGAAAACGTCCACGGGCAATACAACCCCCCAGTTCACATTGGCAATATCGGTAAATGTATTACCCCATGCGTCCGTTGCCGGCGTAAACCCCACTCCCGCGTCACCCAGGTAGCAGGCCGTGGTGGCCGCGGAATACTCGGTGCGGATATAGGGGAACGCCAGGAGCGAGGCATAGCTGCCTGCGCTCAAACCGGTAACAAAGAGGTGCGTAACCGCGGCCGAAGGG
Organism: Spirochaetota bacterium; assembly: GCA_029564515.1. Classification (GTDB taxonomy): domain Bacteria; phylum Spirochaetota; class UBA4802; order UBA4802; family UBA5550; genus RBG-16-49-21. The sequence goes on from JAKQPV010000001.1 coordinate 153,496, forward strand.
ATGTTTTCCCTCATCCACTGAACCACGAGAGATAGGTTTACTGCGCCTCTATGGCGTATTGTCACATTCGGTATCGGCTCGGGACTGTAATCGTCCATGTAGTCTTTGTCCTTCTGTCCCGCACCCAGGTCGCCGGTGCAGTAGGGAACGTAGACGATGGTCCAGTCCCTGAACGGGTTGTCGGGATTTGTGGTGTCAATGAAGCCGCCTGCGCCCCGGCTTTTCCCAGCGCCGGAGCTCACCAGACCGAGCAGCATCACCGACTCGAACAGGTCTTCTGAATAGGTATGGTTGTACACACAGTTGGTGATGCTCCAGCACGCGCCGCCTCCCATGAAAAAGACCATCAGCTTCGTGGGGTCGCCTCTCTTGACAAAGAAGGCGAACTCGGGATTCGTGCCCGGGCAATTGGAACAGCTCGGCTCTTTACCTGCGTAGGAATCGCATAAATGCAGGAAGGGACCGGACAGGTCAGCAATTGTTTTCTTTTCCCAGATTTTCGAGATGGCGGCCATGTACGCCGCCAGTGCAGTCACGGTCTTTTCGCTATCGCTATCCTTATTGCTATCGGAGCAGGCGGTGAGGCTTGCGATATATATCACGCATATTAGTATCACTAACCGTTTCATCTGGGAGCCCCCCTCGTGGATGGAGAATCTATCAGGATATTGCACAGAGTGTCATTTCTGTCAACAAATATAAGCGGATAACGCGGGAGGCTATTTAGCGAGAGCGAGAATGCGTTTCGCGAGCGACTCGGCGTCCAGCCCGTGCTCTTTGCACAGCTGCGACCCGGTCCCGTGCGCAACGAAACAGTCCGGGAACCCGGCGCAGAAGAGGACCCTGCTCCTGAGCGCGGGGCTTATGGACGCGAGGATATACTCGCCGGCCCCGCCGGACGCTGCGCCGTTCTCCAGGGTCACGGCGTACCGCGCGGCGCGCAGGGCCCGTTCTATCCCCCGCACGTCCAGCGGCTTGATGGTGAGCAGGTTGACGACCGCCATGCCGATGCCGCGCTCGCCAAGCAGCTCGCGCACGCGGAGGGCCGTTTTCACCATGTCGCCGAAGGTGAACATGACGACGTCTTTTCCCGGGGCGAGCTTTTTCACCGCGCCCGGGACGAACCGGCCGTACTTCTCGAAGCTGAATCCTTCCGGGTTCACGCCGCCGCGGGGATAACGGATCGCAACGGGGCCGCGGTCGTACCGGGACGCGAACAGGATCATGTCGCGCAGCTCCTCGCCGGTCGAGGGGGCCAGTATCATGAAGTTGGGGATGTTCCGGATGATCGCAATGTCGAAGAGCCCGTGGTGCGTCTCGCCGTCCTGTCCCACGATGCCGGCGCGGTCGATCAGAAGCCTGATCGGGAGGTTCATGATCCCGATATCATGTATGAGCTGGTCGACCGCCCGCTGGAGGAATGTGGAATATATCGATACGAAGGGCTTGAGCCCGCTTTTCGTCAGCGCTCCGGCGAAGGTTATGGCATGCTGCTCGGCTATGCCGACATCGAAGAACCGTTCCGGCGACTTGTTCTCGAACTCGAACAGGCCCGTGCCGAGCTTCATCGCCGCGGTAATCGCCACGATGTTCCGGTCCTTCCGGGCAAGGTGCGCCAGCGTTTTGCCGGCGATCTCGGAATAGGAGAGCGAGGGGCCGGCCTTTTGTATGCCGGTGGCCAGGTCGAAAGGACCGATGCCGTGGAAGCGCGCCGGGTTCATCTCCGCGGGCAAGTAACCCTTCCCCTTTTTCGTCAGCACGTGGATCATCTTGGGCCCGTAGTCTATCTCTTTTACCCGCTCAAGGATTCCGATGAGCTGGGCCATGTCATGACCGTCAATGGGCCCGAAGTAGCGGACGCCCATGTCCTCGAAGAGCTGGCCGGGAATGATCATCTTTTTGAAGCTGTCGAAAAAACGGGATATGAAATTGAAGAGAAAGTTTCCGACCCGGGGCACCCGCTTGATCAGGGCCATCGACGTGCGGCGGATGCGGTTGTACACGGAGCCCGAGATGATCCGCGTGAGGTATTTCGACATCGCACCCACGTTCTGCGAGATTGAATGCTCATTGTCGTTGAGAATGATGATGAGGTCGCTCTCGCTGTGGCCCATCTGGTTGATCGCCTCGAACGCCATACCGCCGGTGAGCGACCCGTCGCCGATCACGGCGACGACCTTGTGCTTCTTCCGGGCCAGGTCCCGCCCGACGGCCGCCCCGTAGGCGAGGGTCAGGCTTGTGCTGCTGTGCCCGGTGTCGAAGGTATCGAACTCGGATTCGCGGGCCTTGGGAAAGCCCGCGATGCCGCCCAGCTGGCGTATGTGTTTAAACGCCTCCCTGCGGCCGGTGAGTATCTTGTGCGCGTAGGTCTGGTGCCCCACGTCCCATATGATCTTGTCGCGCGGGGTATTGAAGACGTAATGGAGCGCGATCGTGAGCTCGACGACGCCCAGTGACGACGCCAGGTGGCCCCCGTTCTTCGATATGACATCAAGGATATATTCGCGCAGCTCCGCTGCGAGCGGCTCGAGCTGTTCAGGCGGGAGCTTCCGGAGGTCCCGGACGCTGTTTATTTTTTCGAGTAACATTGTGTTACTCCCCCCCGTCCCCCGCCGGGGGCGCGTCGGAGGTGACTGCTACCTTTTTGATTATACTTGAATCAATCATCTCATGGCTGTCAATAATTACCATTACCGGCATTGAATAGGTGAATTGCTATATAATATAACAAACGACCCGTCTTACGTGCCCCCTCGGGGGGACAGGGGGTCTACTACGCTATTATTCTCGCTATGCTCTCCGTCTTCCCTTCCTTGTTGACCTCGAGCATAATCGCGTTGACCTTGCAGTTCCCCTCGGCGACCTCAAACTTGACGCGCGTGAAGGTCAGGAAGCGCTTCATCGAGTTCTCCTTGTTGATGCCGATGACCGAATCGAAGGAGCCGGTCATCCCGATGTCGGTGATGTAGCCGGTCCCTTTCGGCAGGATGTCCTCGTCCGCGGTCATGACATGCGTGTGCGTCCCGAACAGGGCCGTGGCCCGGCCGTCCAGGTACCACCCGAGGGCCCTCTTCTCCGAGGTGGCCTCCGCGTGGAAATCGACGATGATGACATCGGCGCTATCCTTGACCTGCCCGTACAGCCGGTCAAACGCCCGGAAGGGGCAGTCGATCGGCTCCATGAAGAGCCGGCCCTGCAGGTTGATCACGCAAATCCGGAAGCCCTTCCGCTCGATGAAGCAGTGCCCGTGCCCCCGGACGCCCTCCGGGTAGTTGGCCGGCCTGAGCAGGGCCGGCTGCGAGTCGATGATCTTCAGCGCCTCGCTGTTGTCCCATATGTGGTTTCCCGTGGTGATTACGTCCGTGCCGATGGAAAAGAATTCCTGCGCTATATCCGGCGTGATCGACTTGCCGCCCGCGGCGTTCTCGCCGTTGACGATCACCATGTCGATCCGGTGCACGTCCACGATGCCCTGGAGCTTGTCCTTGAGTATCTGCCGGCCCGAGCGGCCGACAACGTCACCGACGGCGAGTATTTTGAATGTCTGGCCCATTAGTATGCTATATAACACGTTCCTTATAAAATGTCATTGCGGGGAGCCCTCGCCCGCGGGGGCGACGAAGCAATCCGCAACCTGCTGCTGAATACGCCATGAAAACCGAAAAACATGTTGCCGCAGAATTTATGCGGCAGATCGCTTCGCTGCGCTCGCGATGACAGCGACAGAGTTCCTTACTTCGCGTACTCTATGATCCTCGTCTCCCGTATGACCGTCACCTTCACGATGCCCGGGTACTTCAGCTCGGACTCTATCTTGGTGGCCACGTCCTTCGCTATCCCTTCCGCCTTCTCGTCGCTGACGATCGAGTTGTCCACGATGACGCGGAGCTCGCGGCCTGCCTGGATGGCGTAGCACTTTTCCACGCCCTTGAAGTTCAGGGCTATCTGCTCAAGGTTGTCCAGCCGCTTCAGGTAAGTATCGAGCGACTCCTTCCGGGCGCCGGGGCGCGATGCAGATATCGCGTCGGCGACCTGGACCAGGACCGCCTCGAACGTTTCGGGCTCCCGGTCGTTATGGTGCGAGGCGATTGCGTTGACGCACTTGTCGCCTTCGCCGAACTTCTTGGCCATCTCGGATCCGACGATGGCATGGGCGCCCTCGCCCTCGACCACGCTGCCCTTCCCGATGTCGTGGAGCAGCCCGGCCCGCTTGGCGAGAGGCACGTCAAGCTTGAGCTCGCCGGCCATGATGCCGGCCATGTTGGCCACCTCCATGCTGTGGGAGAGCACGTTCTGCCCGTAGCTGGAGCGGTATTTCAGCTTGCCCAGGTTGTAGAGCGCCTCCTTGGACAGGCCCGTTATCCCGAGCTGGTAGGCGGCTTTCTCGCCCTCGTCCAGCATGGTTTCCTCGATCTCGGTGGTGACCTTCTCGACCACCTCCTCGATGCGGGCCGGGTGTATCCGGCCGTTCTGGATCAGGCGCTCGAGGGAGAGGCGCGCGATCTCCCGGCGGACCGGGTCGAAGCCGGAGATGACGACCACTTCCGGCGTATCGTCGATGATCATGTCAACGCCCGTGAGATTCTCCAGCGTGCGTATGTTCCGGCCCTCGCGGCCGATGATCCGCCCCTTCATTTCGTCGGACGGCAGGGAAACGGTCGTGATGGTGCTCTCAGAAGTGTAATCCGAGGCGTTCCGCTGGATCGCGGTGATGATGATCTCTTTCGCCTTCTTCTCCGCCGCCCGTTTTGCCTCTTCCTCTATCTTGTTGATGACCTTCGACGCCTCGAAGCGCGTCTCATTCTCAAGGTTTTTCATCAGGACCTGCTTGGCCTCTTCGGACGACATGCCGGCCACGCGCTCGAGCTCCTTCTTGTGCCGCTCGAACTCCTTGCGAAGCTCCTCGCCCCGCTCCTGGTTCTCCAGCTCCTTGACCTTCAGAACTTTTTCCTGCTTGTCGATCTGCTCGAGGCGCTTGTCGATCGTCTCTTCCTTCTGGACCAGGCGCTTCTCGATGTTCTGCAGCTCCTGGCGCCGGTCACGGTTCTCTTTCTCGGCCGCGTTCTTTTCTTTCAGGAGCTGGTCCTTGGCCTCGAGGAGGAGCTCCTTTCTTTTGTTCTCTGCATCCTTGATTGCGTCCTGAACGATCCTCTGGGACTTTGCCTCCGAGGAGCTCAGCTTGATCCTGCCGAGATACGCGCGGAAGGCGTATCCGGCTATCCCGACAGCGGGAATAGCAATCAGTAGAATTATTGTCAGTATGGTCATACCGGACCTCCTGTTTTCCGTAGTGTGTCGGCCGCATCGGGAACGCGCCTGGCGCGCATGACGTCCCCGGGGCCCGTCCGCACCCGCCGTGCCTTTGGCCGGTGGTTGATGCGGATGAAATGCGTTCCGGCGCGGCAAGGCCGCGGTCAGACACGCATGTCGGAGTATTTCTGGTTGACCTTTTTTATGACGATTGGGGGGACAAGACTGGCGAGATCACCTTTGAAGCTCGCGATTTCCTTGACCATCTTCGAAGAAATGAAAGAATATTCGCCTTTGGTCATCAGGAAAATAGTTTCAATCTCAGGGGCCAGCTTGCTGTTAACGGAAGCATTTGCCATCTCATATTCGAAATCGGTAATATTTCTGACACCGCGAACGATATAATTGATGCTCCGTGCCCTGCAAAACTCTACCAGCAAACCTTCAAATGAAACTACCTCGATAAAGCTGTCGGCCTCATAGTAGTTATTTATGATCTCTAACCTCTCTTCAACCGAGAATAGAGGTTGTTTTGCGCGATTGATCGCTATAGCCACTACCAGTTTATCACAAAGCCCCTTGGACCTCTCGATTATATCAAGATGTCCGTTTGTCAAAGGGTCAAAGGATCCTGGATAAATCCCAATTCGCATAAAAATAGAAATACTCCAGCCAACTCAAATTTAACAGCTACACAAATTCTGTCAAGAATTATATTAAGAGCTTATTATACTTAAATACTGATGGATATAACATATGGGCTATCAATAATGGCTTCTTTTATTAACCATTGTCATCGCGAGAATAGAGAAGGGATCTGTTCATTTATCACGAAATGTTTCATTTTAATAGTTAAACATGTTGTGAACCATGCAGATTGCTTCGCCGCCCTCATAAATGAGGTCTCCTCGGAATGACATATAAGACAGCCTTTCACCATCATTTCTGCTTTTCGGGCGTCCTACATCCGCCCCGTTCCCATAAACGTTGCCGCCCCGATATAGCGCTTTCTCCAGTAAGGATTGTCAAGCTCCGCGAACGAAATCCGTTTTCCGGTACGCGGCGCGTGGATAAACCGATTATCCCCCACGTATATCCCCACATGCGAATAGCGCTTTCTTTTCGAGGTTTTGAAAAACACCAGATCGCCCGGCTTTCTCTGCCGCGGCCCGATCTTCTTCCCCGCATTGTACTGGCTTTTTACCGACCGGGGCAGCAGTATTCCGTTCTTTTCGTACACGTACATGACATAACCCGAGCAGTCAAACCCCCGCGGGCTCGTACCGCCGTTTTTGTATTTGACGCCCAGGTAACGTTTTGCCGTGCGAACGATCTTCGCCCTGTCATCCTTGTTGTAAAACCACCCGTTTCGCCAGCCGTCCCTGTAGTTGCCGCCCCCCGGAACGCAGGAAACAAGGAAAGTCAACAGGATGCATGTTGTCGGTAACGCTTTTATCATAGCTTTAATCCGGAAGCCGCTTGCCGGCAGTCCCTGCGCGCAAGCCGCGCGAGGCTATCAGGCAACGGGATCCTTCATTATTATTATCGGTGGCGGATGAGGGTAATATAGGAAAAATCCGGTGGGATTATGAATAATATGGGGGAAAGCGGACGGCAAACGGCCGTTTTACCCGGACTTCTTCAGGTAGATGCTGTTGAAGTCCTCACGGGAGAGTATGGTGAAGATCTTGTTGAGCTTTGCCTTGCTGAATATGCGTATGATTGACTCGTTGAGGTCGAAGAATATCAGCTTGAAATTGAGGGCCATCGAGTTATGCAGGAACTTGACGAACGTCCCGATGGCGGATGAGTCGACGAACGTCATCTCCCTGCAGTCGATGGCAATTATTTCCGGCGAGCCCGCCGCCAGCTGATTCCAGGTTTCCTCCACCTGACGAACGTAACCGAGGAAAAACTCTCCCTTTATCCGTATTATCTTCAATGCGCCATGCTCGAAAACGTCTATCTGGACCACGCCTGTCTCCTGGCTGATACCGCCCCGGCCCTCCAACCGCCCGTATTAAAATTGAGCGGCGGTCGCAAAATAATTGACCGGTAAACATAATCATACAATACTTATACCATGCTGACAATGCAGTCAACAAAATAATTACAATAGGATGTGGACATGAAATTCCTGGACGGCGGGCTTGAAAATATCAGCGGATTCACCTTTTCCGCCATAGAGTGCGGCATACGCTACGAAAACAGGCTCGACTACTGCCTGATCGTTTCCGGGAAGGATTGCAACGCCGCCGGCATGTTCACCACCAACAAGGTCTCGGCCGCGCCGGTCAAGCTGTGCCGCGAGCGGATCGCGGGTCCGGTGAGGGCCGTGCTGGTCAACGCCACCAACGCCAACGCCTGCACCGGCGACCAGGGCATGGATACGGCCGTAGCCCTCACCGCGGACATAGCCGCACGGATCGGAGCTCCGGCGGAGTCGGTCCTGATGGCCTCCACCGGCATCATCGGCCGCCAGCTCCCCCTGGAGAAGATGATGAAATCGCACCAGGACCTGGTCGCGGGGCTCTCGCCCGAGAGCGGCCGCATGATCCCGCGCGCCATCATGACCACCGACACGGTCCCGAAGCAGGTCTGCGTGTCATTCGAGACATCGGCCGGCGAGTTCCGCATTGCCGGGACCGCGAAGGGATCGGGCATGATCGCGCCGAACATGGCGACCCTGCTCTGCTTCCTCGTCACCGACGCGCCGGTGCGCGCCGGCGACCTGAACGCGCTCTTCTCCAGAACCATCGGCAGGACGCTGAACGCGATCACCATCGACGGCGACATGTCGACCAATGACACCGCGCTCATCCTCTCGCCGCGGTCAGACAGCCCCCTGACCGCGGCAGGCGACCTCGCGAATTTCGGGGAGGCGCTTCATGCGGTGCTCGAGCGCATTGCGGAGATGCTCATCGACGACGGCGAGGGAACCACCAAGCGGGTGAAGATCTCGGTGACACACGCGAAATCCGGGGAGGACGCGGCCCGGATCGCGCGGTCCGTGGCCCAGTCGCTCCTGGTAAAGACCGCGTTCTTCGGCAACGACCCCAACTGGGGGAGGATCGCCGCGGCGGCCGGCTACTCCGGCGCGGAGGTCGACGAGCGGAAGCTTTCCGTGTCTTTCAACAGCATGCCGCTCCTGGTGAACGGCGCGCCGGCCGACTTCGACCGCGACGCGCTTGTCGCGATAATAAGCGGCAGGGCCTTCGAGGTGACGGTCGATATCGGCCTGGGGTCCGCGTCCTGGTCCATGCTGACTACGGACATATCCCTGGACTACGTTAAAATTAACGCGGAATATTCGACGTAGGAGGGCCGCGGCAGGGTGCACCATCGCCGCAAAACGCCTCGAAACAGGGCCCCGGCCCGGCCTTAACGCTTCCTTAACGCAAGCGCCGTGTAAACTAACCGCGTCCTAACGCCACTGCCCGCTTTTTTAATGCCTTCCGTATTTACTTTATCATGAGAATACCTTACCATAGTATCGCGATATTTGAATGCATTCATAATGACGAAGGTACCATCCATGAATTATTCAGACAGCCTCACAGCGATCATTTTCTTTTCCCTGTTGACAACCGCTTCCGTTTTGCTGGGCAGGTACATGGCGGCGGTTTTCAGCGGCGAGCGCACTTTCATGACGCCACTCATGCGGCCCATCGAGAAGATCATCTACCGCATATGCCTGGTCGACGAAGCAGAAGAATATTCCTGGAAGCGCTACGCCCTGGGTTTTATCCTGTTTAACATCACGGGGGTCGTCGTATTGATTGTAGTTCAGATGGCGCAGGGCGTTCTGCCCCTGAATCCCGCCAGGGTCCCCGGCGTGCGATGGGACACGGCCTTCAACACGGCCGTTTCATTCGTCACCAACACCAACTGGCAATCCTACGTCCCCGAATCGGGCGTCAGCTACCTGACGCAGATGTCCGGACTCGCGGTCCAGAATTTTCTCTCTGCCGCAATCGGCATGGCGGTGGCCCTGCCCCTCGTCAGGAGCTTCATCCGGAGGGAGTCCGCCACCGTGGGAAACTTGTGGGTGGACATGACACGGTCGGTCCTGTATGTGCTCCTTCCGCTTTCCGTCATCGTATGCATACTCCTGCTTTCGCAGGGCGTCGTCCAGTCGATTAATGCGCCGGTGACCGCGGAAACGCTCGAGCATGCACGCCAGGTGATACCGCTGGGCCCCGCCGCTTCCCAGGTGGCCATCAAGCAGCTCGGCTCGAACGGCGGCGGGTTTTTCAACGCCAACTCGGCCCACCCGTTCGAGAACCCCACGTTCCTGACGAACCTTGTTGAAACGTTTGCCATACTCCTTATACCCATGGCCTTCGTTTTCATGTTCGGATTCATGATAAAAAACGCGCGCCAGGGAAGGGCCCTCTTTTTCGCCATGCTGATACTGTTCATACTGGGTCTCGGGGCCATCCTCTATTCAGAGCAGCGGCCGAACCCGGCGCTGGAAAACATCGGGTTGGCCGGCCCGGTCAACATGGAAGGAAAGGAAACCAGGCTCGGCATATTTTGGTCCGTCCTGTGGAGCGGGTCAACTACCGCCACTTCGAACGGTTCGGTCAACGCCATGCATGACAGCTTCATGCCGCTGGGCGGCCTGGTGCAGATGTTCAACATCGGCATCGGCGAGGTGATCTTCGGCGGCGTGGGCGTGGGATTGATCGGCATGCTCTTCTATGTCATTCTCGCGATGTTCGTGGCGGGCCTTATGATCGGCCGCACCCCCGAATTCCTGGGCAAGAAACTCGGCTCCTACGAAATGATAATGGCGATGATATCCATGCTCCTCCCCATGATGTCCATGGTCATTTTCTCGGCTGTTGCCATCTCGACCAATGCCGGGCTTTCAGGCCTTAACAATCCTTCCTCGCACGGCCTGTCGGAGATCCTGTACGCATACTCATCGGGCCACGGCAACAACGGTTCGGCCTTCGCCGGCCTGGGCGCAAACACGGTCTTTTACAACATCACGATCGGCATTGCCATGTTCATTGGCAGGTTCGCAACGATCCTGCCCGCGCTCGCGGTGGCGGGCTCCCTCGCCCGGCAGAAAATCGTCCCGGCAAGCGCGGCGACTTTCCCCACCACCGGCGTGATGTTCATCGTGATAGTGATAAGCGTCATATTCATCATGGGGGCCCTTACTTTTTTTCCGGTGTATTCGCTCGGCCCCATACTGGAGCATTTCTTCGTTACCCAGATGAAACTTTTCTGAGAGAGGCACACCCATGACCATATGGCAATCGAAATACATAACAGCGGCAATCAGGCAGTCGTTCATCAAGCTGAATCCGTTGACCCTCTGGAGAAACATCGTAATGTTCGTGGTCGAGATCGGATCGACCATCACGACCGCGGTGACGGCCTGGTACCTGGCCACCGGCCAGAGCTTCTCGCTCGGTCTCCAGGTATCAGCGTGGCTCTGGGCCACCGTGCTCTTCGCGAATTTCGCGGAGGCCCTCGCGGAGATACAGGGGAAGGCGCGGGCCGAGTCCCTCAGGGGCACGCGCAACCAGCTCGCGGCGGCCAGGATAGCGGCGAACGGAACGACCGAAATCGTACCGGCCGGCGCCCTCAGGCGCGGTGACCGCATTGCCGTCAAAGACGGGGAGATCATTCCCGGCGACGGGGACGTGACCGAGGGGACCGCGCTGGTGGACGAGTCCGCCATAACCGGAGAATCGGCGCCGGTCATACGCGAGTCCGGCGGCGACCGCTGCGGCGTGACCGGCGGGACGAAGGTCCTTTCCGGTGCGATTACCGTGCGGATCAGCGTGAACCCGGGGGAAACATTCCTGGACAACATGATATCAATGGTCGAGAACGCGAAGCGCCAGAAAACGCCGAACGAAACGGCCCTCGGGGTCCTCCTGGTGAGCCTCACGATACTGTTCATCGTGGTAGTGGCGACCCTTCCCGCGTTCGCGGGCTACATGGGAATCCGGACAACGGTACCGATACTCATCTCCCTGCTGGTATGCCTCATGCCGACCACTATAGGCGGCCTCCTCCCCGCCATCGGGATCGCGGGCATGGACCGGCTCCTGGCGCACAATGTCATTGCCATGAGCGGCAGGGCCGTGGAGGCGGCGGGAGACGTTACGACCGTGCTCCTGGACAAGACCGGCACCATCACCCTGGGCAACCGGATGGCTTCCGAGTTTATCCCGGCTCCCGGGGTCGAGAAAAACGCGCTGGTACAATCCGCGCTCCTGTCTTCACTCGCTGACGAGACTCCCGAAGGCCGCAGTATCGTGATCCTGGCGAAGAAGGAGCTGGGCATCCACGGCAGGGACATACGACAACCCGAAGGTTCGGCCTTCGTTCCCTTCTCCCCCGAATCGGGCATGAGCGGCATCGATATGGCGAACAAAAAAATCCGAAAGGGCTCGATAAAGTCGATCGAGGAGTATCTGCTGAGGCTCAACGCGGACATTCCCGGCCCGATACGGCAGGCAGCCGACCAGGTCAGCATGGCGGGAGAAACGCCGCTCGTCGTAGCCGAAAACCGCCAGGTGATCGGCGTTATCAGGCTGCAGGATGTTGTCAAGATGGGGATTGCGGCCCGGCTGTCCGACCTGCGGCGGATGGGCATCCAGTCGGTCATGATCACCGGCGACAATCCCCTCACCGCCGCGTCAATCGCCGCCGAGGCCGGGGTCGACGATTTCCTGGCCCAGGCAAAGCCGGAGACGAAGCTCGGCGTGATCAGGAAATACCAGCAGGGGGGCCACCTCGTGGCCATGATCGGCGACGGCACCAACGACGCCCCTGCGCTGGCGCAGGCCGACGTCGCCGTGGCAATGAACGCGGGCACGCAGGCGGCGCGCGAGGCGGCCAACATGATCGACCTGGATTCAAACCCGACGAAGCTCCTCGACATTGTTGAGATCGGGAAGGAGATTCTCATCACCCGCGGCGCCCTCACGACTTTCAGCATAGCAAACGACGTGGCGAAGTATTTCGCCATCATTCCCGCACTCTTCGCGGCCACATACCCCGGACTGAACGCGCTCAACATCATGCACCTCTCGAGCCCAGCTTCCGCGGTGCTTTCCGCAGTCATCTTCAACGCCCTGATCATTCCGTCGCTGATCCCGCTGGCCCTGCGCGGCGTGAAGTACCGGTTCACAACCGTATCCTATTTATTGCAGAGAAATTTTTTCATATTCGGCCTTGGCGGCATTCTCCTGCCGTTTGCCGTCATCAAGCTGATCGATTTATTGGTTGCATTTTGCGGAATAGTATAGGAGAATATATCATGAAACAGTTATTCACGTCGATTCTCATGATGCTGGCAATGACCGTCCTCCTGGGCGTTGTGTACCCGTTTACAATGACGGGAATTGCTCAAGCGGGCTTTTCACGGGAGGCCGGGGGGAGCATAATCGGAGCCAACGGAAGGGCCGTCGGGTCCATGTTAATCGGCCAGCATTTCGTGTCACCGGAATATTTTCACGGCAGGCCGTCCGCCCATGATTACGACGGAATGTACTCAGGCGGCTCAAACGACGGCCCCACGAAAAAGGGCTTCATCGAGGCGGTGTCCCGTCTGGCGATCCGGGTGCGGAAAGAAAACGGCCGTACCGAAAGCGAGAAGGTCCCCGCGGACCTGGTGCTCGCATCAGGAAGCGGCCTTGACCCCGATATTAGCAGGACCGCGGCCCTGTTCCAAGCAGAGCGGATAGCGGAAAACCGGGGGCTGGAACAGGCGGATATCATCCGGCTGATCGGACAGCATTGCAGGAAAAGATATTTCGGCTTTATCGGCGATGCATACGTCAACGTGCTCGAGCTTAACATGGCCCTGGACGCCATGGATGGGAAGAAATGAGGAACGGTAATCAACGGCCGGACCCCGATTCCCTCCTGCGATCGATCACGGACGAGGAACGCGAGAAGAACAGGAAAGGCTCCAGGGAAAGACTGAAGATATTCTTCGGCATGTCTGCCGGTGTCGGAAAAACTTACGCCATGCTGGAAGCGGCGCAGCAGCTGACCCGCGACGGGGTCGATGTCGTGATCGGATACGTGGAGACGCACGGCCGGGCCGAAACCGACGCGCTGGCGAAGGGCCTCACGATAATCCCCCGCAGGAAAATTGATTACCGGGGCCTGCAGATCGAGGAAATGGACATCGACGCGATCCTGGCCCGGAAGCCGGCCATCGTCCTTGTCGATGAACTGGCCCACACAAATGCAGTGGGATCACGCCACGAAAAGCGGTACCAGGATGTCATCGAGCTGCTGGACGCCGGCATTCGGGTGTTCACCACGCTCAATATCCAGCACCTCGAAAGCCAGGCCGACGTCGCGGAAAAAATTACCGGGATCAGGATACGCGAAACCCTGCCCGACTCCATTCTTGAAATCGCGGACGAGGTCGAGCTGGTTGACATCCCTCCCGAAGAGCTGCTGAAGCGCCTTGCCGAGGGGAAGGTCTATGTCCCCGACAGGGCCGGCCTTGCCGCTGAAAACTTTTTCAGGAAAGGCAACATCACCGCGCTCAGGGAAATGGCCCTGCATTATACGGCCCGGCTCGTGGGGTATGAATTGCGGGATTACAACGCGCGGAAAAACATCAAGGGGCCCTGGAAATCGGGCGAGCGGCTCATGGTGGCGGTCAGCCCCAGCCCCTACTCGGAATACCTGATCCGGTGGACCAGGCGGATCGCCTTCAACCTGCAGGCCCCCTGGACTGCGCTGTATATCGAAAAACGGAGGGCCCTTTCGAAATCCTCGCAGGAGATACTTACGCGGAACCTCAACCTTGCACGGGAGCTTGGCGCCGAGGTCATATCAACCGTGGACGAGGATATAATCAAAGGACTCGTCAGGACGGCACAGGAAAAAAACATCACCCAGATCGTGGTCGGCAAGCCGCTGCGCAGATACCTGCCGGATTATTTTAAAGGAGGAAGCCTGGTCGAACGTCTCCTGAAGTCGAGCGGCGACATTGAGATACATGTTGTTACCCGGCCGGATGTACTTGGCGAAAAGTCACGGATACGTCCCGGCCGGCCTTCTATGCCAAGCCTCAGGGGATATCTCATTGGCGCCACAGCAGTCTCGGCCGTGACGCTTGCCAACCTTCCGCTGATTCCGGTCACGGGTTACTGGACCGTCGCACTCATATACCTCTTTTGCGTCGTGATGCTGTCGCTGTTCATCGGCAGGGGCCCGGTCTTTCTCTCGGCCACGCTCTCCGCCCTCCTGTGGAATTTCCTGTTCATACCTCCACGGTTCACGTTTCGAATCGGAAAACTGGAAGACGGCCTGATGTTCGGCATGTATTTCATCATAGCGCTTATACTCGGCGGTCTCACCTCACGGCTGCGCATGAAAGAATGGGCCCTCCGCACCCGCGAGCAGAGGATGTCCGCGCTGCTCGAATTTTCGAAGGTGCTCGATGACGCTCCCGGTATCGAGGATGTTATCAGCGCATCAATCCGGTATTCTGAAGACAATCTCGACGCGCGCGCGGCCATCCTGCTGGCAGACGGGGCAGGCGGTTTATCCGTCGAGCAGCATCCGGCCGACACCCTTACGGTATCAGCGAAAGAGCACGCGATCGCCGAATGGGTGTTCAAGAACCGGACGCCCGCAGGCCTCTACACCAACACCCTCCCGAACGCGGATGCGCATTACCTGCCCCTTATCGCGCCGGGGACCGTGGTGGGAGTGATGGGTATCGCGCCCCGGTCCGGCGCCGGGTTTACCCCGGACCAGGAAGACCTGCTGAAGAGCGTCATCTCCCAGCTTGCGACCAGGATCGAGCGGGAAAACCTGTCGAAGGTAAACCAGAAGGCCCTCCTGGCTACCGAATCGGAGCGGTTGTATAAAATCCTGCTGAATTCCATATCCCACGAGATACGCACGCCCCTGACCACGATAACGGGCGCTTCAAGCGGCCTTCTCGACGATGCGATCGAGACCAGGCCTGAGACCCGCAGGGAGCTTGCCCTTGAAATAAACAGGGCAAGTGAACGCCTCAACCGGCTCGTGGAAAACCTCCTGGACATGAGCCGGCTCGAGTCGGGCATGCTGAAGCCGAACATCCAGCTCCATGATATCGGGGACCTGGCAAGCGTTGTACTCCGGCGTCTTGAAAACGAGCTCACCGGCCACCAGGTACGCATCAGCATACCGGATGATATGCCCCTCGTCCCGGTAGACTTTTCACTAATGGAACAGGTGCTCTGCAACCTGGTCTACAACGCCGTGAATTACACCCCGCCAGGCTCGGAGATTCGCCTGACAGCATCACGGACGGAAGACGTTGCGGTCATTGCCGTTCAGGACACGGGCCCCGGACTCGACCCGGCCGACATCCCCCTTATCTTCGACAAGTTTCATCGCGGATCGAAGACCTCTCCGGGAGGCACGGGGATAGGCCTGTCCATCTGCAGAGGGATCGTGGAGGTGCACGGCGGGAGCATACGCGCAGGCAATCGCCGCGAAGGCGGCGCAGAATTCATTATCACGCTTCCGCTCCAGCCGGCATCGGATCGGAAAGGAGGCATGTCCGCATGAACGAAGGACCGGTGATACTCATCATTGACGACGAGCCGCAGATCCGTCGGCTCCTGAGGCTCACTCTTGACGCGCACGGCTACCAGGTGCACGATGCTACCACCGCCCGGGAAGGGCTCCAGCAGGTCGCCATGGTGCGGCCCGACCTGGTGATACTCGACCTGGGGCTTCCGGACATGAGCGGCCTTGAAGCCCTCAGGGAACTGCGCGAATGGTCGCAGACGCCGGTCATCGTTTTAACCGTTAAGAACTCCGAGCAGGACAAGGTAGACCTTCTGGATGCCGGCGCCAACGATTATGTAACCAAGCCCTTCGGCATGGGAGAGCTCCTGGCGCGCATGAGGGCCGCCCTTCGTCTCAGCCTGCCTGATTCATCTGACGGTGTATTCAGCACGGGCGGCATTACGATCGACTTTGCCCGGAGGATAGTCACCAGAAACGGAGAGGAGCTCAGGCTTACACCGACCGAATACGCGCTTCTGCGCTTTCTTGCGCGCCATGCGGGGAAAGTAGTGACCCATGCCCAGATCATTCATGAGCTGTGGGGTCCGGATTCCCAGCCGGACACGAGCTACCTCCGCGTGTATGTTCTCCAGCTCAGGAGAAAAATTGAACAGGACCCGGCCAGTCCCCGCCTGCTGATCACGGAACCGGGAGTGGGCTACCGCCTCACCAGCGATGAATAGCCATGCCGGAGCCGCTCCGCGAACCCAACGGAAGGATAATTGCATGCCCCGACAGCCCGGAAACGCGCCCATTTTTTTTACTTTTCCCATTAATTTCTTGACGTAAGCGGATATTAATTTAGCATACACGTTACGTTTTATTTTTGCGTATGTTTCAAAGGAATCGGGATCGTCCCCGATTTATTTTTTTTGGCGGCAGAAAATACTTTTCGGATACCGGGAAACGCGACATGGGCTCAGCAAAACTGAAAAAAATCATGGCCGACGACAAGGCACACCTCTTCCAGAACTACGGGGACCGCATGCCGGTCTGCTTCGTGCGGGGCGAGGACAGCTGCCTCTTCGACCAGGACAACAGGAAATACATCGATTTCTTTTCCGGGATCGCCGTATCGAGCCTCGGCCACCGCAACAGGGCCCTCTCGAAGGCGCTCCACCGCCAGGTCGACAGCGTCCTCCACACCTCCAACTGGTACTACAACAGGGAGCAGATCGAGGCGGCGGCGCTCCTGACCGCGGCATCGTTTCCCGGCAAGACGCTCTTCGTCAACAGCGGCACCGAGGCGAACGAGGCGGCCATAAAGCTGGCGCGCCGGTACGGTCTGAGCCAGGGGAAGAACAAGTACCGGATCATCAGCTTCACGAACTCGTTTCACGGCCGGACCTACGGCGGCATGTCGGCGACCGCCCAGAAGAAAATCCACGATGGGTTTGGCCCGCTCCTGCCGGGCTTCACCTACCTGCCCTTCAACGACACGAAGGCGTTCGCCAAAGAGATGAAGAAGGGCCGGGACATCTGCGCAGTCATGATCGAGCTCATCCAGGGCGAGGGCGGCATCCAGATCGCGGAGCAGGACTTCGTGAAGGAGATATTCCACCTCTGCGGCAAGAACGCGGTCCTGACCATCGTTGACGAGGTGCAGACCGGCGTCGGCAGGACCGGCGTCATGTTCGCCTACCAGCACTACGGCGTCGTGCCGGACATCCTTACCATGGCCAAGGGCCTGGGCGGCGGCGTCCCGGTCGGCGCCATCCACGCGAAAAACTTCCTTCCCGAGTTCTTCCCGCGGGGAGTGCACGGCACCACCTTCGGCGGCAACCACCTGGCCTGTGCCGCGGTCGCGGCCGTGCTGAGGCAGATGGCGGCTAAAAGCTTTCTCAGGAACACGCGCGCGGCGAGCGCCTTCATCCTCGGGGAACTCGCCCGCATGAAGAAGCAATTCGGCTTCATAAAGGACGTGCGCGGCATGGGGCTTCACATCGGCATCGAGCTTGACCGCCCCGGCACGCCGCTGGTCGTCCGGGCCCTTGAGAAGGGGCTGGTGATAAACTGCACGGCCGACACGGTAATCAGGATAATGCCTCCGCTCAACATCCCGCCCACAATTGCGAAAGCGGGCATGAAGATCCTGGAAGGAATATTCCTGGAGGAGAAGCAACAGTGAACATTCCCAAGCTGAAAACCAGGAGCCTGGTCACGGTGAGCGACCTTGACCGGAACGAGATCATGGACATATTCCGCCTCGCGGCCGGCCTGAAGCGGGACGCGTCCCGCGGGAAGCACCCGGACTTTCTCAGGAAAAAATCGCTGGCCATGATATTCGAGAAAAGCTCCACCCGGACACGAGTCTCGTTCGAGACCGGGGTCACCCAGCTGGGCGGGCACGCCCTCTTCCTGGACGGGAACGACATACAGCTCCGCCGCGGGGAGACGATCGTCGACACGGCGAAAGTGCTCTCCCGCTACGTGGACGGCATCATGATTCGGACCTTCTCGCACGACAACGTGATCGAGCTGGCGAAGAGCGCCACCGTGCCGGTCATCAACGGGCTCAGCGACGAGCACCACCCGTGCCAGGCGCTCGCCGACTTCTTCACGATCTACGAGCGGGAGACAAAATTCAAGGGTGTTACCCTGGCCTACGTGGGCGACGGGAACAACGTGGCCAATTCGCTGATACAATGCGCCGCCATACTCGGCGCGAACATCACGATCGCCTGCCCGCGCCAGTACGAGCCCGATTCGTACGTGGTTGACGACGCGCGGAAGACCGCGGCGAAATCAGGTTCCACCGTGCTGATAACCAGGGACCCGGAAGCGGCGGTCAAAAACGCAAACTACATCTACACCGACGTCTGGATCAGCATGGGCGAGGAAAAGAAGGCGGCGGCCAAGAAAAAGGTGCTTGCGAAGTACAAGATCACGAAAGAGCTGCTGAACAAGGGGCGGGCCGACTCCAAGGTGATGCACTGCCTGCCCGCGCACCGCAACGAGGAGATCGACGGGGACGTGCTCGACTCGGGCCGCTCCATCGTGTTCGACGAGGCGGAAAACCGGCTCCATGTGCAAAAAGCCGTTATGTGCGCGCTGATGTCCAGATAGCCCCGCGCGCGTCGGCCGTCCCGGACCAAACCGCGCAGCTCCATTCGCGCGGCGGCAGCAGCGGTGACTTCATTTTCAATCCGTTATAATTGACCGGGAGCGGCCGCTCTTCGTTGTTGACAGCTCCCCGATAACATGCAATGCTGCAGCCACGATTCACGCGCAGTGGCTTCGGTAAATCAACCATCATACAGGAGGCGGATCGATGCTCACCAGGACCATGTCAGCTTTCTTCTTATCAGTCATCATGCTTGCCGCGACGGCGGCCTTTGCGGAAGGCACCCCGCCGCAGGGGGAAGAGCTCTACAAATATCTTTCGCAAAAAACGATAACCGAGGGGGACGTCGCGTTCGTCGACAGGCTCAATGCGCTGTCGAGCGGGCTCGACTGGTCGGCGGCAAAGAAAATTGAACTGACCGGCAACCTCCGCATTCTGAAAGCAAAACCCGGCAAGGATGCGGCAGAGGGGCGGGCACTCAACTTCATCCGGAGCAGCACCGGCGACATGTACGTTATCTCCCTTCCGGCTGAGGGAGGGCGGACCCCGGCTGATTATGAGAAATTGTCCGAGAACCGGATGATCTTCTCTCTCGAAACGCTGCCGGGCACGCATGACGGGAGGACCTATACCTTCGCCCGCATTGCCGGCGAGCCGAAAGCGATTCTCTTTGACCGCATATTCAAGATATCCATCGTGCTCATGCTCTTCTTCGTGATGGTGGGCATGGGGCTTACGCTGAAGCTGAGCGATTTCACCATCGTCTTCACAAAACCGCTCGCCATAGTCCTGGGCGTCATACTCCAGTACGGCCTCATGCCCCTGGTGGCGCTGGGCCTGAGCCATCTCTTCGGCTTTTACCATGCCTTCCCGTTCATATACCTGGGGCTCATCCTGGCGACGGCGAGCCCGGCGGGCGTGACCTCGAACCTGCTGACCCATTTCGCGAAGGGCGACCTGGCCCTCTCGATCTCCCTCACCTCGGTCTCGACGGTGCTGGCGCTCTTCTGCACGCCCCTCCTCCTTTCGCTATACGGGACGACGGGAACCGGGGCGTCGGTCCCTGCAGTCCTCATAGCGCAGACCATCGTCGTGCTGGTCATCCTGCCCCTCGCGATCGGGATGACCATACGGGCCCGCGCCGAGAAAATCGCGCTGAAGGCAGCGCCCGTCTTCTCGGTCCTGGGCATCATCACGGTGCTCTTCATCATGGTAACGGGCGTTGTGACAAACCTCGGCGCGCTGGCAGACACCGAGCGCTACAGCATCACGTTCTACTTCGCCCCGCTGATACTGGCACTCACCGGGATGGTGGTTGCCGTCCTCGTGGCGCGCCTCTTCCGCGTGTCCGTGAAGCAGCTCAAGTCGCTCGCCTTTGAAACGGGCGTGCGCAATTCGGCCCTGTCCATGACGCTCGCCATACTCATCCAGGACCAGATCGGCGACTTTTACAGCTCGCTTTTCATCGTCAACGGCGTGTACGGGCTCGAGATGTACATCGCCGGCATCCTGTTCGTCCTGCTGTTCAGGAAATTCGCAAAGGACCCGGCGTAACCGTTTAATCGCATGCAAAGGCGGGGTTGATCAACCCCGCCTGCAGCGTACGTGCAGACCTATCGCGCTTGCGGACCCATCCTTAACACCATGTCTCATCCCTCCCGCAGAAAAACCATTTTTTTCATTGAAAAAAATCGACCCGGGAACATGCTTGGCCGTGCTCAAATGATATTGCCGGGCCGGATCAGGCCCAATAACAGAGGTATATTATGGACATCAAGAAAATCTGTCTCGCCTATTCCGGGGGCCTGGACACATCCATTCTCGTGAAATGGCTGATCGAGAACTACGGGTGCGAGGTCGTGTGCATGGCCGCCGACGTCGGCCAGGAGGAGGAGCTGGACGGCCTTGAGGAAAAGGCCATCAGGACCGGGGCGAGCAAGTGCTATATCGAGGACCTGAAAGAGGGCTTTGTCAGGGATTACGTGTTCAAGGCCATCAAGGCGACAGCCATCTACGAGAACCGCTACCTGCTGGGCACCTCGCTCGCGCGACCCATCATCGCCCAGCGGCAGGTCGAGATCGCACTGCGCGAGGGCTGCGACGCCGTGTGCCACGGCGCCACCGGCAAGGGCAACGACCAGGTCCGTTTCGAGATGACCTACATGGCGCTCGCGCCGGAGCTGACTATCATCGCCCCCTGGCGGATCTGGGACCTGGACTCGCGCTCCAAGCTCTTCGACTACGCGGAGAAGCACGGCATCCCCGTTCCGGTCACCAAGGACAAGCCCTACAGCATGGACCGGAACATCCTGCACATATCCTACGAGGGCGGCATACTCGAGGACCCGTACAACGAGCCGGACGAGGGCATGTTCCTCACGACCGTATCGCCGCAGAAGGCCCCGGACAAGCCGACCTATGTCGAGATCGGGTTCGAGAAGGGCAACCCGGTATCCCTTGACGGAAAGAAGCTCGGGCCGGTGGAGCTCATGCGGCAGCTCAACAAGACCGCCGGCGCGAACGGCGTGGGACGGGTCGACATCGTGGAGAACCGCCTCGTCGGCATCAAGTCGCGCGGCGTGTACGAGACGCCGGCGGGCACCGTGCTCCACGCGGCGCACCGCGACCTGGAATCGATCACCCTGGACCGCGAAACGCAGCACCTGAAAGACCGGCTCGCGCACGAGTACGCGGAGCTGGCCTACTACGGGCTCTGGTTCACCAAGAAGCGCGAATCGCTGGACGCCTTCATCGAGGAGACGCAGAAAAACGTGACCGGCACGGTGCGGGTCAAGCTCTACAAGGGGAGCTGCGCCGTGGTCGGCCGGAAATCGCCCGTCACCCTGTACGAGCCGGATATCGCCACCTTCGACGCGAGCACGCTCTATGACCAGAAAGACGCGACCGGCTTCCTCCGGATCTTCGGTCTCCCTCTCAGGGTCGAGGCGCTGTTAAAAAAGAAAAGATAGCCGAACACGAAAAGGCCGGGTCAAAAACCCGGCCTTAATGCCTTGTCAAAACGGGGGAGGAGACGTCACCATCATGTTGCTCTGACCCCCGGACAGCCGATAACTATCACTCCCTGTCTTGCCCTGACCCCCCGGACATATGATGTATTGCTCTGCCCCCCATATATGCTCTGGCCCTACCCCCCCCCAAAAAAAAAGGCGATAACTATCACTCAGGCCATAAAAATCACTTTTTCCAATAATTTCCTTGCCAATATCCCCGGACCCATCACAATGTCCCCATGTTTGACAGCGTAAAAATCGCCATTGAAGGACTGGCCGGCCAGAACTACATCGCCTCCGAGGACATCGCAACCACCGTGTTCCTGGCACTCAAGATGGAAAAGCCGATCCTGGTGGAAGGCCCGGCCGGCGTGGGCAAGACCGAGCTCGGCAAGTGCATCGCCGGGGCCCTCGGCATGGACCTGATCCGGCTCCAGTGCTACGAGGGGCTGGACGAGTCCAAGGCCCTGTACGAATGGGAGTACGCGAAGCAGCTCCTTTACACGCAGATACTGAAAGACAAGCTCTCAGCCATCATGAGCAAACAGGAGACGCTGGCCAAGGCGGTCGAGCGCCTCTCGCAGGAGGACGACGTATTCTTTTCCAACAAGTTCCTCCTGCCCCGGCCGATACTCAAGGCGATCACCAGCGCGAACCGTACGCTCCTTTTAATCGACGAGATAGACAAGTCGGACTCCGAGTTCGAGGCGTTTCTGCTCGAGGTGCTTTCCGATTTCCAGGTGAGCATTCCCGAGATCGGCACCATCACGGCGGACATCAAGCCGTTCGTGTTCCTGACCTCAAACAACGCGCGCGAAATGTCCGACGCGCTGAAGCGCCGGTGCCTGCATCTCTACATCGACTATCCCACGCGCGAGCTGGAAGAGCGGATCGTGACCCTGAAGGTTCCCGAGTGCGGCGACAAGCTCCGTACCGAGGTGGTCCGCGCGGTGCACATGATCAGGGAGCTCCAGCTCAAGAAGGAGCCGAGCATCAGCGAGACGCTGGACTGGGCCCGGGCGCTGGTGATCCTTGGGGTTAACGACCTTACCCACGACGTGGCGGTTGAAACGCTCAACTTCATCCTGAAATACGAGAAAGACATAGAGCACGCCAGAAAGAACGCGAAAAACATCTTCGTTCACTAAGCTGAAGGAGGCCCGCTACGAACGCTACCGGGGCATCCGCAATCCAGACAAAGCTATACGAGTTCATGGACGTTCTCAGGGACGCCAGCATCAATATCTCGTCCGACGAGGTGCTTTCCCTTTTTAAAGCCCTGCCCCACGTTTCGCTCCTCGACCGGGGCGTTTTCCGCCAGACGCTGAAAACCACCCTGGTGAAGGACTATACCGACATCCCGGTGTTCGACCGCTGTTTCAACGAGTTCTTCTCGGTCGACGGGGACATCCAGTCCAGCGTGGTTGACACCTTCAGGGAGATGAACGCCAGGGAGACGCTCCAGGAACGGGGCGGCATGCGCGAGGAAGACGTGGCCGACCTCGAACAGGCGATTGCCGACATCATTGACCGGCTCACGGACGACGCCATACTGGGCAAGGACCCGGAGGAGATCCTGAGCCTGGTCCTCGACGAGCTCGAGCAGCAGGGCGAGACCGGCGGCGGCACGGGCATGATGTTCATGAACGCGCGGAGCCGGTTCGCCATGGCGCGGGGCCAGGGCGGCGAGGGAGAGGAAGGAGAGGGCCGCGCGGACCTCACGAACGCCATCATGAACCTGGTCCGGGAGCGGGCCAACAGGCGGAGGATCGGCACCAGCATACGGGACCGCGAGGACTACCTGCTGCACAAGCAGATATACCGGATAACGCCGGAAGAGATCAAGGAGATGCGGGAGCTCATCAGGCGCTTCGGGCAGAAGCTCAAGAACCGGATATCGCTCAGGAAAAAGCGCGTCCGGCACGGCGGCATCGACATCAAGCGGACCCTCCGCACGAGCATGCAGTACGGCGGGGTCCCGTTCAAGATTTTTCACAAGGACCGCAAGATCGACCGGCCCCAGCTCGTGGTTCTGTGCGACATCTCGGGATCGGTCAACCAGTACTCCCGGTTCATGCTCCTCCTCACCTATACCCTCCAGGGGCTTTTTTCCAAGGTGAGGTCGTTCGCATTTATCAGCACCATGGTGGAGATAACGCCCCTGTTCATGGAAATGGACCCGGAGCGTGCGCTCAACTCGATATTCGACGACACCAATTTCACCTATGGCTGGGGCAGCAACTACGGAAAATGCTTCGACCAGTTCATGTCCGATTTCAGCGACTCGCTGACACGGAAGACAACGGTGCTGGTGCTGGGCGATGGGCGGAACAACTATCAGAACCCGGGCCTGGACTCGTTCATCCGCATGAAGGAGAGGTCCCGGAACATACTATGGCTGAACCCGGACCGGAAGCACCTCTGGAACTGGGCCGACAGCGTCGCGCACCTATACCGCGGGCATTGCACCGAGATGAAAGAAGTGAATAATTTTCTTGACCTGTCGGAATTCATCGATAAATTATTCCTTGATTTATAGGCGGGCCTGTACGATAACCTTACCATAATCATAGCCGCCTTCATGTTCTACCACGTCGCGAGTATATGAATGAAATTCAGACATGAATCGCGTGCACGCTATAAAATTCGCCCGGATGGATTTTTCTGCTTTACAAACAAGGTAATATTTTTACACTATTAAAGTCCGGAGAACCGGCACGGTTTTGGATGGCCGGCCTTTCTAGGAGGAGTTGATGGACATTGAATTCAGGGACCTCGGCGAACACAAGGTCATACAGGTAAGCGGAGAAGTCGACCTGTATAACGTGAGCGAGCTGAAAAAGGCGCTTTTCAGCATCACCGACGGGAAACACCATAGCGTCATCGTTGACATGAGGAGCATTAATTACATGGATTCCTCGGGCATAGGCGCGCTCGTCGCCGGCCAGAAGAAAATGAGGGCCCATAACGGGAAATTCGCCCTGATGAGCCCGACCGAGGACGTACTCAATATCTTGAAGCTCGCCACGCTGGACAAGTTCTTCAAGATCTACGACTCGGAGGACGAGATCCTGTAAGGCATATTTAACTGGATGAATAATACGATAGGCCCGCATATGTTTGCGGGCCTATCGCGTTTAGGGGCCTGTCCAATCACGATATCTTTTTCAAAACGAGTACCGTGGTGTCATCATGCGGCGGCTCGCTGCCGCGGAACGTCTCGAGATCGTGGACCAGGAGCCTGACGAAATCCTCGGCGTTCAGGAAGTCATTCTCCACGATAAGCTTGTTGAGGCGGTGGAGTCCGTATTCCTCCGCCTTCTCGTTCCGCATTTCCGTGACACCGTCGGTAAATAGAACGACCATATCGCCCGGATTCAGCCTTACCTGCGCCTGCTTGTATTCCGAGTCCTCCATGATACCGATCGGCACGCCGTCAAGCTTGGTTATGGTGCAGGACTTCATTGAGGCGCGGTAGCAGAACAGCGGCCCGTGACCGGCATTGGAGAACGCAAGCTCCCCGGTCTCGCGGTTATATATGAGGAAAAACAGGGTGGCGAACTTGTCCATCGCGAAGTCGACTGCAAGCGCGTCATTGATCGCCCTGACGACGCCCGCGCAGCTCACGTCGCCCCGCGTTACGTAGGAGGTGAACACGGTCCTGATCATCACCATGATCAGCGATGCGGGGATACCCTTCCCCGATACGTCGCTGATGAGCGCCCCCACCCGGTTGTCGTCGATATCGATAAAGTCAAAATAGTCGCCGCCGACCCCGCGCGCCGCTTTCGTGTAGCCCTTCAGCTGGATCCCGCCCTTCTCGTAGAAATTCGTCGGGTTGAGCCCCTCCTGTATCTCCTTGGCCATCTCTATCTGCTCTTCCATGATGCGGGACTCGATCTCTTTTTCCTTCGCCTCCTTGATCTGGGCGGTCATCTGGTTGAATTCGGCGGCAAGCTGGCCAAGCTCGTCCCGGCTGTTGATCTGTATCCGGTGGTCAAGGTTCCCCTTGCCGATGATTTCGGCTCCCTGGGACAGCGCCCGTATGGGGCGGATGGTGACGGTCGCCATGATGATGGACGCGATGATCGCGATCCCGAGGACGAGAAGCGACATGGGAATGATGAACTTCACGAGCTTCGCTATTTCGTCCCGTATGATGATGTCCGAAAGGCCAATGACCACGGTCCCGATCTTCCGGTCCAGCTTGTCCATGACCGTTTTGGAAAAATCGTATACCGTGCCGAGCGTGTCCGTGGGATCCTCCACGTTCTTTACGAGTATCTCGGCGCTCGCGGTGCGGTCCGCCAGCTTCCGGTCGATCCTGTCGCTCAGCGGCTTCTCCAGGTCGCGCGTACCGCGGCGGTCGAAATACCGGATGACGAGGTCATCCCTGTCCAGTATAAAGGCGTACTTGATGTGCTTGATCTTTTTCAGGTCGTTAATCGCCTCGATGAGCGACAGCTCGTCAACGCCGATCGACTGCTGGGCGGTATTCGCGAGGTGGACGGTTTCCCGCTCTACCATCTGCATGACCTGGGTCCTGAGGAGCGAGCTCTCGTTCCAGATGAAAAACAGGGTCAGGGCGACAATAATCATGACCACGATCGATATGATGGCCAGTGAAAACTTGAGCCTGATGCCGAATCTCACGCCCCGCCGCCCGGCGGGCGCCGCTTCTCCAGCCATGCGTCCCTCTTCCTTCTCCGCATCCGGCCCGCGTCTGCCCCTGTCGTCGCTCATCCTGCTTAACGCTCCATGAAAGCCAGCACCTTTCTGATATTGTTCCGGGCCTTGATATTGCCGGGATCAATGGCGAGCACTTTGCGCCACTCCTGCACCGCCCTTGGGAAATTATTGCTGGTGTAGTAAAATATGCCGTTGTTATAGTACTTGTTCACGAGCTCGCGCTGCTTCTCCGTCAGCACCGGCCCCTGCTGGATCGCGCCGCCGCCGATACGCAGCTGCGACTCGATCTTGTTTACCGTAATCGCCGCCCGCACGTTCGTCGGATCGGTCCGTACGACCAGGCGCAGCTGGGCAAGGGCCCTCTCGATGTTATCCTTCCCGCCAGCCTGGTAGAGATTCATGGCCCCCTGGTAGCGGCGCTCGTTATCGGCCCTCTCAACTGCCGTCATGTTGCCGGCCTCGGCCTCTTTGAGGCCGGCGGCCGCCTGGGCGATGAGATTATCAAGCCCCGGGTATTCCCTGTCAATTGATTTTATGATATTAAACGTGCGAAGCGCATTCCGGTAGTCCTTCCGGTCAAGATACTCCTTTCCCTCCATGACCCGCGCCGCCACGACATTTCCCCTGTTTTCCGGATTAATCATGAGATCACACTTTATTATAAACTCGCGCGCCACCTTGTTTTTCGGGAACAGCGTGAGTATGCTTTCCCATTTCTTCCTCGACTCGACGAACATCCCCTTGCCATAGAGCGATTTACCGGCCATCGACAGGGAGCGTATTACCTCATAATAAGGCGAATTCTCGTCGACCGCCTCCTCCTCCTCAATCCTGAGGGCATCCCGCGCCCGCTGGAGATATTCCCTGGCGTGCTCGTTCATATTATCCAGGGAGAGGGTAAGCACGAACGAATCGATCGCGCGCTTGTAATTGCCCTGGGTGTACGACATGATCCCTTCCTGGAACGTGGCATTTATCCGCTCCAGCCTCCGTTCGCGCTCTTTCTGCTCCCACTCCTTCCTGAGCCGGCCCAGGTTTTTCAGGAGCTCGGCGGCGTCCTTGTAGTCCTCCACCAGGGCCAGGCAGGCCTCCAGGTCGTCCTGTGCCTCTTTGAAGCGGTTGTTCGCTATGTTGTTCTTTCCGGAACGGTAGGCGTCCTCGGCCTGCTTCTGCCGCTGGGCCAGGAGCATCTTTTCTTCCATGAGATCGTTTATCTTCTCGATATAGTCCTTCGCGTCGCGGTGCTTCGGGTCGATCTTCAACACTTCGTTAAATTCCGCCTGTGCCTGGTTGTATTCGTTTTTGTTGAAATAGGCGACGCCCCTCGCCATGTAGTCACGGATTTTCTCGAACTTGATCCGGTTTTCAATGGCAAACTTGCACTTGCGCTCGCCCTCGATCGCCTCGTTGTCCCGGGGCACATATTTGAGAACCTGTTTCCAGGTCCTCAGCGCCTTCTGGTAATCCGGGTACTCGAGCAGCATCTCGTTCCGGGCCTCGATTTTTAACGCCTCAACCTTTTTCCGCATCGCCTCCGACAGGCGTATCCTCTCCTCCGCTGCCCGTATCTCGCGCTCGAGGTTCTTCATGTTGTCCATGGCGTCCTTCATGTCGCCGTCATTGGGATCGGTACGGTAGGCGTTCGCGAATTCATCCAGGGCCTCCTTCCCCGTCGTGATGCCGGTCTTCACCTCTTCATCATTCTCCCCTTTCAGCTTTCTGCGTGCGAGGCGGTAATACAGCTTCGCCTTCTGGAAAGAGATGTCCTTCCGCTGCTTGATCTCGTACACCATCTCGATTTTCTGCTGTATCTTCTCGTTTTCGGGCTCCTGTTCAAGGCAGCTGAGCCAGAGGCCGATCGCCTGGTTATAGTCCCTCTTGTCGAAGTAGGCCTGTGCCTCCCGGTTCATTTCCCGAACAGTGGCCGCACCGAGCCCCGTCGACACCAGGAGCGCCGCCGCCAGCGAAATAAGTACCGGCCTGTATGCTGAATGAAAAATCATATTTCTTTCCGGTCCCCCGAAACACGTTTATTAGACAGCGGTGGCCACGAAAAAAAACAAAAAAAGCCACCGTTCATACGTAACGGCGAGGCATCTCGATATTTTTTCCGGGCCCGGGCGCCCCGTGTTAAATTTTTCTTGAAATTCTGAGCCGTTAAATATCTTTTGTATTACCGTTCGGTTTGCCGGACGTCACGCGGGTGTAATTCAGTGGTAGAATGTCAGCTTCCCAAGCTGAACGTCGTGGGTTCGAGTCCCATCACCCGCTCATTCCCCCTTCTTCCGAGCCAGCCGGACCAGGAGCCGGAGCCTGAACAGCAGCAGCTGAAGGTAAAATGATATCCTTGAGCCGAACCCCATCGTCGTGATGACCAGCCCGAGCCCGACAAACGTAAGCGTAATCAGGCCGAACCTGTTCGGAAATTTTTCCATGATTGTCCGCGCATAATACACGACCGGTGACCGCTCGGCCGGCAGGCGCACCATGATCTTCGTTTCGAAGGGCCTGGTCCAGTAATACCGGGTGGCGCCGTTCTCAACGAGCGCGTACTTGCATTTCACACCGATGTAGTACTCGCCGTCGGCGAGCCCGTTCACCTCTAGTGTCGCGCCCGTGTGGTTGACGCGTCCGGGCACTTCCCTCCGCTCGTCGTCGATGTAGACGGAGTACCCCACGATCGATCCCGGCGCGATGTTGACCGTCTCGATGAGCGCCTTGAAGCCGTTCTTCTCGAGAACGACGCGCGGGTTGAACGGGAAGCGTATCACCACCGAGGGCGGCCTGGTCTCGGTCTCGATGTACCTCTTGATCGGGTGCTTCTTCTGGAACTGCTTTTCCAGCTCCGCGAGACGGCGGTAATAGTCGGGGTCCGTCTGCTGGTCCGGGCTGCCGATGATGAAATCGTAGGTTGTGACCCGGCTCATCTGGTTTGTCTTGTCGACGGCCGCGACGCTGAAAAAATAATTGCCCGGCTCCAGGCCGTCGAACCCGACGCCGAGGTCCGTGGTGAAGGTGTCGGGCATCTTGATGGCATTCGCCGAAAGCGCATACATGAAGCCTTTCACGCGCTCCCCCTCGTCGATGTTCCATGAAAAGGCCGGAGAGCCCGACGCGGTGGGCTTCCCCTGCGGGTGCGAGGTCGAGACGACAACCGGCCCGGGCAGCGGGTTGAGCGCAAGCTGCAGCTTGTAGTGTATGGTGCGGCTGAAGTTCTGTGCGCCGTCCACGGCCCTGATATGGTAATACGAAATGCCGTCGGACACGTTCTCCGCCAGCCTCTCTTCGTTAGCGGTCGGTTTCATGTTGACGACCGTGGGGTTGAAGTCAGGTATCTCGTTCACCAGGGTGGCGAAACCCGCTATCCCCGACTCGTCCCGCGGCGGCCTCCACTTCATGACCACGTAGGGTAGCCGGGACCATTTACCTGCGGGGTTGGTATCGGAAAACACGGCGGGCGGCTCGGTATACACGTCCGTCTGCTTGGCCATGATGACATTTCGCTCTTCCCAGAACACGATACATCGCCGCCCGACGGAAACAACGTCCGGGTTACGGGACCCGTACCGCGCCTCGGAAATCTCGGCCTCGTTCTGGAAGGCCCTGTCCCGCGGCGAAAACTTCCGCCCATAGATGCGCGAGCCGCCGATCCTGGTGTCGTACCAGAGGATCATCACGTCTTCGCCCGCCGACCCGACCGAGGGCGCATAGCAGTTGGCCTCGGTGGCGGACACGACAAGGGGCTTGTCTTCCCATGACCAGCCGCTGTTCGTGCCGCGTATCATCTTGATGGCCCAGTTCTTTTCGTCGTTATTCTGATAGACCACGTACAGGGTGTTATTGTGTATCGCGATCGCGGGCGCGATATTGTTCCCGGAACTGGAGGTGATCCTTTTTTTCATGCTCCAGCTCGAGCCGTAATTCGATGATTTCATGAAGAAGAGCTCATCGGAGAAATCCTCCTCCTTGCCCTGCCATACCATGAAGAACTGCTTCCCCGACACGACGATGGAGGGGAAGAACGCGCCCCGCATGTTGCCGGTCAGGCGCATGAGCGAGCCGGTCGTCTTGAACTCGACCCCGTCCTCGCTCAGGGCGTGAAAGAGGCTGATGTTCTCGCCAACGCTGCCGTGATAAAAGAGGTGAAGCACGTTACGATCGTCGTAGTAGGCGCGCGGCAGCATCTCCATCTCTTTTTTCAGGGATATCTGCGCCGGTGCGCTCCATGACGCCCCGTAGTCCCGGGACACGGATGAATAGACGCGGTTGGTCGACTCCGATTCGACATACGCCTGCCAGGCAACGGTAATGAGCCCTGAGGGCGACACCGCCGCATGGGGGCTCAGCGGGATATTCGAAGCCGCGTCCGCGACCCTGACTGTCGGCATGAAGGTGGCCCCGCCGTCAAAGGAGATGGACGCGAACACACCCTGCTTTCCGCCGCCCCGCCCCTCGTAGGTGACGACGATAACGTCGCCGCGGGAGGCGGCGTTAAGGCCCCTGGCCACGACGTTGAAGGATGAAACCTGGAAACTCCTCTCCCAGCCGACCGGGTTGGTAACCGCCCTGGTGTTCTGAAATACCATGGCGACAATGATTGAAAAGACCACCAGGACAAAAATCGACCAGAGGATCTGCCGGACAAAGGCAAACCTGAAATACAGGTTCAGTATGGATGACAGGAAGCGGCTCATGACAGGTTTTTCATTCCGGATCGGCTATATAATATTATTCTTATTCTTGATTCAGATGTAAAGTAATAAACAATGGCAACCCCGGTCAAGAGTGTTATAGTATATATTCGCCATTTTGCCGCAAAATATTATGCAATTAAATGAAATTGTATAAAAATTGCATGTGGCCGGTCCGGAGGATGCCCCGGGACGTTGAGCGGCAGAACCGGTACGGTGCAAAGGCAAAATGTAATTGCATTCCGGTTCCGTTGTTTATAAAAGTGTTTTTTATCGCGCATGGCGATTCAGCTCTTCCTCCCCCCGCCCCCCGGAGTGGGCGGGGGGTAAAATTCACGTGATCAGTAACGTCATGGAAATCAAGGACCTAATACAATCGGACGGCGACAGGCTGTTCATCGTTGACCCCGAGTGTTATATCATCTTCACCGGCGAAACGACCGATGACATCAAGCCGTTCATCCGCATCGGAAACTGGAACGATATGCCGGTCGAGCTTGTGCCGCTTATCGAGAACATCATCATCACCGACGGTCTCATCGGCGACCCGGCCCACGAGCAGTTCAACATCGAGGTGCGGCGCCTCCCGGAAAACCGCTACATCGGGAGCCGGGGCATCGTGCAGAGGTTCCTCAATTACCAGCGGATCTTCGGCCTGGACCTGACCAACGCCTCGATAGTGGATATCGAGAAGGACCTTCCCGAGCTCTCACGGGAAAAGAACATATCGCACAAGGACCAGTTCATCGGCGTATTTTACCGGAACGGAAACTTCAAGACCCTCCTCAATAAAAATACGATATTCGACCTGAACCAGATCACGGGCAGGCCCGCGACCTGGCAGCGGCTCCACGATCTGCTGTCGGAAACCCACCGGGGCTCGCATCGCTACGACGGCTCGGGCATGGTGATCGTCGGGCACAATCCGATGTTCTACGACAGGAGCCATTTCTGCTCGTACCTGTTCCCGGCCAGTTACCTGCGGGACTTCTCGCTGCTGGGCATAGATCCCGGCAGGATCGAGGCGGTGCTCCATCCCTCGCTCAACCTCATCGCGCTGTCGAAATTCTTCAAGTGGCTGAACAACGCCGGCCGCAAGATCAAGATATTCGCCAACAGCACCGACATCGAGCTTCTCAAGAGGCTATACTCCGGCGCCTCCATCCGCAAGGACAACTTCAGCGGCATGAACTACCGGGCCGATTCCGGCCTGACGATCAGGAACTATCCGGACACCTACAACCTGAAAATTATTTTCAACAACGTCTCGCCCGCGGGCGAAAGCATGACCGTCGCTTTCCTGAAGTCGGCCGGCGGGGCGCGGGAAATCATCCGGGAGGGGCCCGATCTCATCGTGGCGTCCTACACCGCGTTCGAGGACATCGCGATGCTCCTCAAGTCGAGCACGGCCCCCTGCGCCGTCATCGACGATGGCAATAAAAACGTGCGCAAGCTCGCGGGCAGCGAGAAGATCGTCCTGTCGCCGGGCACGCACTACGCCCTCTACCGCTTCGGCCGTGCCGAGCACATCGACTCGATCGTCGGCCTGGGCGAAGAGCTGGCGGCGCGCATCACGGCTGACCCGGAAACGCTGCTGGCCGAGCTTACCGCGCCGGCCGACGGCGGCGCCGCTGACGAGGCCCGCGCGAAGCTCGCCTTCAACGTCCTGTCCATGGCGCGGGTCATCATGCACGGGACCAGGGACCGCAGGCTCCTGGCGCGCCTCAGGGACTTCTCCGCAACCCTTGCCGCGCGCTGCCGCGCTGCCGGGTCCTTCGATCCCTCCCGCCATGTCGTGGCGCTCGTGCTGCATAACGGCGGCCTGTTCCAGTTCATCATCGACTACGGCGGGAAGACCGGACCGGTCCTCTTCGATACGGTGTCCGGCGAGCCGGACGGCCGTATCGACCCCGCCCTGCTCGAGTGCAGGGACCGGATCCTGCGCGACCGGGAGCGGCTTGCCCTCCTGGTCGAGATTTACACCCGGTCGGAGCAGTACCGGGCTAAAAACACGCCCGGCATGAAAGAGCTCAGGAGCGCCATCGACACCCGGAAAGAACAGTACCGGGACGAGTCCCTGAGCCTGGAGCACTCGTGGACGCGCTCCATCGCGGGCGAGCCCCGGGAGGACGAGGCGCCGTCGCAGGCGGCCGGGCCGGAAAGGCCTCTCGCCCGGTTCCTGGCAAAGGTCCGCTCGCTGCCGGTCACGGTGAAAATCGCAGTCCCCGTTGCCGCACTGCTTATCATCGCCGCCGCGATCATCCTCTCCCATAACGCACCCGCCATCGTCCGCGCCTTCAGGGACGACCGCGCCGGCGCTGTCGAGAGCCGCGACATAGACGCGCGCTACCGCAAACTGGCGAAAGAGATGAACATCAGGATCCGGGACAACGACATCCTCCATTACGCCAACGCCGTGGCCCTTAAAAACGGCTACCACAGGATCGCCTCGACCAGGCTGAAAGACCGCAATCCCGACTGGATCTACCCGGAAAACGTCTTCATGATGCTCGACGGCCAGCGGGTGGTCGTAAGCCACGGAGACACACTCTGGAACCTTTCCCGGAACAAGCTCATCGAGTCGGCGATCAGGTTCAACGAAATCCTGAAGCTGCTGCCGGCCGCGGACGCGAAGACAAGGCCGCGCCTGCTGAAAGAGGCCCGCGATATCGCCTACACGTCGAAGCAGCGTGAGGCGCTTGACGCGATCGCACCCCCGGCGCCGGCCGCAGGGGCGCAGGAGAAAGCCCGATGATCGTAGATCCGAACAAGCACTATTACGTGGAGCCCGTGGAGATCGAGGTCTACCTGAAAAAGGCCGGCAAGGTGCGCACCGTGATCAAGGATCTTTATGTCGAGCTCGTTCCCGTGGAGCCGTCGGGCGAGAAGAGCAAGGAGATATTCGACACCTTCATAGAGAAGGACGAGCCGATAGACCTGATGGAAGTTCAGAACTTCTACCCCGAGTTCATCAAGATCATCTACGACTCCTACTACCAGAACATGGACCTGTTCGAGAAGCTTTCCATGCATTTCAAATCGGGCCTTGCGGGGAGCGCCGACTCGTGGCGGATGTGCCTCTATTTCACGGAGCTGCTGCTGAAATACGAGCCCACGGTCGCGTCCAAGGCGATCGGCGACTTTCAGACACATAACCTGAACTACCTCATCGTCAAGCTGAACGCGATCGGGGAACCATATCTGCTGGAAGACTCGACGGTCGCGTACCTGATCAAGCGTAAAAACATGGCCACGAAACACCTTCCGCGGGACAAGGAGTTCGACAAGCTCGTTGAGCTGTGGGAATATAATATAAAAGAGAAGTTTTATTAGCAGTTTGCTGAAAAACAGCAAACTGCAAAGCGATACATGGATGTATCGCCGTTTTTCGAGGTATAAGCCAAGAAAAACGTGAGGTTTTACGGCAAACGAACATGATGAGCATATCGATAATAACAATGAACGTTTGCCTCATATTCACTTCGTAAAACCGACCCTGAAAAACTCCATGGATGGAGTTTTTCAGGAAACTGTTAGATCACACAGGGGGAATCCGGAAATGAAGGAAGTTGTCATAGTAAGCGGCTGCCGCACGGCGCTGGGGAGCTTCAACGGGTCGCTCGCGACTACCGGCGGCACCAGGCTCGGCGCCATCGTTATCGAGGAGGCGGTCCGTCGCGCCGGGATCGACAGGGAGAAAGTGGACGAAGTCATCATGGGGATGGTCCTCCCCTGCGGGTACGGCCAGAACCCGGCGAAGCAGGCGGCGGTAATGGCAGGCATGCCCTGGCACGTCGGCGGCCTGACCGTGAACAAGGTCTGCGGATCGGGCCTCAAGGCGGTAATGCTCGCCGCGCAGGCGATCCAGTGCGGCGATGCCGACGTGGTTGTCGCGGGCGGCATGGAGAACATGACCATGGCCCCCTACTATCTCGAGAAGGCCCGCTTCGGCTTCCGGATGGGACCCGGGAAAATAGACGACCACATGGTCCACGACGGTCTCTGGGACATCGTGAACGATTTTCACATGGGCATATCGAACGAGCTCTGCTCCGAGAGATACAAGGTCACCAGGGAAGACCAGGACCGGCACGCGGCCGAGTCGTACCGCCGATCGCTCGCGGCGATCAAGGGCGGCGTGTTCAGGGACGAAATCGTCCCGGTACCGGTCAAGGCGCGCAAGGGCGCACCCGCGCAGTTCGACACCGACGAATGCCCCCGCGATACATCCTACGAAGAGCTCTCGAAGATGAAAGCGGCCTTCAAGGAGGGCGGTTTGACCACGGCCGGGAACGCGTCCGTCATCAGCGACGGAGCGGCCGCCGTCGTAGTCATGTCAAAAGAAAAGGCGGTCGAGCTCGGCTGCGCGGTGCGGGCGACCCTCGGCGCGCAGGCCTCCCACGGCATCGACATGAAGTACGTGCTCGTTGCCCCCATCTGGGCCGTTCCCAAGTGCCTCAAGAAAGAGGGGATTTCCATCAAAGACGTCGACCTCTTCGAGATCAACGAGGCCTTCAGCGGCTCGACCGTCGCGGTGATGAAGGAGCTGGGTCTGGATCCGGAAAAAGTAAACGTCAACGGCGGATGCGTGGCCATGGGCCATCCCATCGGCGCGAGCGGGTGCCGGGTGCTTGTGTCGATCATCCACGAGCTGGAGCGCCGCAGGAAGCACACGGGGCTGTGCACCCTGTGCCTGGGCGGCGGCGAGGCGGTCGCGATGGTGGTGAGGGTGTAGCTCAGGAATTCCGCTCGGTTTCGCGCGCGATGACCATCCGCTGGACCTCGCTGGTCCCCTCGTAGATGGTGGTCACGCGCGCGTCCCGGTACAGCCGCTCGACCTTGTTGTCCCTGATATAGCCGTATCCCCCGAAGATCTGGAGGGCCCGGTAGGCGCACCGGTTGAGCGCCTCGGTGGCATAGAGCTTCGCGATTGAGGCCTCCCTCGTAAAGGAGGCCTTCGCGTCCTTGAGGGAAGCGGCGCTCCACGTAAGGAGGGCCGCGGCATCGTAGTCCACGGCGATGTCCGCGATCATATGCTGGATGGCCTGGTGCCTGATTATGGCCTTCCCGAACTGCCGCCGCTCGCCGGCGTACAAGACGCCCTCGTGCAGGCACGCCGCGATCATGCCGGTCGCCTGTGAGGCAATGCCGATCCTTCCGCTGTCAAGCGCGTCAAGCGCGATCGTGAGCCCCATGCCCGGCCTGCCCAGCATGTTCGCCGCCGGCACCTCGCACTCGTCCAGGACGATCTCGACCGTGTCCGATGCGCGGAGCCCCATCTTGCGCTCCTCCTTCCCCACGGAAAGCCCCTTCGCGCCGGCAGGCACGAGGAAGGCGGACAGCCCGTTCTTCTCCTTCGAAGTCCGCGCGATGACGACGAAGACCCCGGCGTGCTTCCCGTTCGTTATGAACTGCTTGGTCCCGTTCAGCACGTAGGACTTTCCCTTCTTGACCGCCGCGGTTGTGAGCGACGAGGGGTCGGAGCCGGCCCCCGGCTCGGTGAGGGCGAAGGCGCCCACGTGTTCGCCGGCGGCCAGCGGCCGGAGGAAGCCCTTCTTCTGGTCCTCGTCCCCGTATTCCAGGATCGGCCCGGTGACAAGGTTCGTGACGCTCAGGGTCACGGCGACCGACGCGCAGGAATAGGCGATCTCCTGGAGCGCGAGGCTGTAGCTCACCGCGCCCGCGCCCGAGCCGCCGTACTGCTCCGGCACCATCATGCCGAACAGGCCGAGGCCGCCGAGCTTCTTGATTATGGCGCCGGGATACTCCCCGCGCTCGTTGTAGTACTGCGCGACCGGCTCAATCTCGCTTCTCGCGAACTCCCGGATCATGTCGCGGATCATTATCTGTTCTTCTGTGAGGTGAAGGTTCATGGCTGCTCCCTACGGCGTGTACAGGGTTACGATAAGTACTGTTTCGGTGCTCCCCTGGTTTTTCAGTTTGTGGCGTATCCCCGAATCGAAGTGGAGCGTCTCGTCCTTTTTCAGCAGGTGCTTTTTCTGGCCGACCGTGACCTCGACCGAGCCCTTGAGCACGTAGATGAACTCCTCGCCCTCGTGCTGGTAACTGACGCCGTGGTGCTCGGAGCGGGGCGGGATGAAGATCCTGAACGCGCGCAGATGGTCTTTCTTCGCCTGGGGCGTGAGGACCTCGTACTGGTACGCCTCCTCCCGCTTGCGGAAATCGCTTATCCGCCGCTTCTCCAGGTCCCGGTCGTGTCCGCCTCCCTTTTCCAGAAGCTCGGCCGGGTCCACGGTAAGGACGCGCGCTATCCTCAGCATGTCCCCCACCGGGGCGAAGCCCCTGCCCTCCTCGATCTCGGCAAGGTGCGCCTCCGGGAGCCCCGTTTTTTTCGAGAGCTCCTCGACGCTCATCTTCCGCTTCTTTCTCAGGGCGGCAATCTTCAGTCCCGTGGTGTTTGTATCGTTCGGCATATTATTTCTCCAGGCGCTTCCCGCGCGCGTAAATCACTTCCCCGGCCCGGCGGCCCCGCTACAGGGACCCGAGCGAAACCACTTCACCGTTATCAAGCCCGACGAACGCCGCGTTTCCGACAACCGTGACCGGCGTGTTTATTCCCGCTGCAAGGCCCTCTTTCCAGTTCAGGTCGCCTGACGCGGCATCGAGCGCGTAGACCGTGTTCCCGCTGGGGACAAGAACGCTGTTTCCGAAGACCTCCGGACCGGTCAGGATGGGCGCCCTGGCGCGGAACTCCCACTGCTTCGCCCCGCTGCGGACGCCGACGGCATAGAACATGCCGTCCTCGGAACCAAAGAAGACGGAGTCGCCGTGGAAGGCGGGGGCCGAGAGGAGCGGCTTGTTCGCCCTGAACACCCACTTGACCCATCCGCTCCGCGCGTCGATCGCGTAGAAGCTGCCGCTGTAGCAGCCGACGAACAGGTATCCCCTGTATATTTTCGGCGACGAGGTGAATATCCGGCCGTCGGTATCGCAGGACCATCGAACCGACCCGTCCCGCGCGTTCAGGGCATAGACGCGGGAGCGGTCCGTGCCCACGTACAGGAGGCCGTCATCGTAGGTGATGGAGCTGAAGATCCCCTCTTCAAGGTTCCGCTCCCACACGGCCCTGCCGTCCGGCGCGAAAGCCTGCACCATCCCGTAGCTGGTCGCAATGTAGATCCGGTCTTTTTCCACGATCGGCTCAGCCCCGAACAGGAGCGGGCCTTCGACCTTCTTCTTCCAGTTAAGCGCCCCGGTATTGATGTTAACGGAGCAGAGATAACCGTTCACGGTGACGACGTAGACCGCCGCGTTGTCAGTGGCCGGGGTCGAGCGTGCGGGGCTCCCCAGGGGCGTGCTCCAGCGCCGTGCGCCGGCCATGGTGAGCCCGGTCAGGACGCCGTTTTTTGTCGTGGCCACGATCATGTTGTTCCGGCTTACCGGGCGCGATGTGACCGTTGACGCCAGGTTGGTTCTCCAGCGTGTCCGCCTGCCGGGGTGTTTTTCCCTGTACACGGGGATATTCACCGCCAGGCGCGCATCGATGCGCTTTTTCTCGCCGGGCGCGAGCTTCACGGTCTGTTTGAACGTGACATAGCCGTCGGCTTTCACCTCCACCAGGGTGCCAATGCCGGCCTCCTGGGTTATCGTCACGGTATCACGTCCCCTGAGATTCGAATCGATATATATTTCGCTTCCCTTAACCGAAGATACGATTGTAAGAACCGGTTTCGGCTTGCCGGTCGCTTCCCGCTGCTTGCGGGCCAGATCAACCTGCTGCCTGCGGTCGATCTCCTCCTGGCGCTTCCGCGCCTGCTCCTGCTGCTGTTTCTGAGCCTGCTCCGCCTGCTGTTTGCGTGCCAGTTCCTGCTGCTTTCGTGCGAGATCCTCCTGTTGTTTACGCTTCAGGTTTTCCTGCTGCTTTCGGGCAAACTCCTGCTGCTGTTTGCGTTCCAGCTCCGCCTGCTGCTTTCGGGCAAGCTCCTGCTGCTGCTTGCGTGCTAGATCTTCCTGTTGTTTGCGCTTCAGGTTTTCCTGCTGCTTTAGGGCAAGCTCCTGCTGTTGTTTGCGTTCCAGCTCCGCCTGCTGCTTTAGGGCAAGCTCCTGCTGCTGCTTGCGTGCAAGATTCTCCTGTTGTTTGCGCTCCAGCTCCGCCTGCTGCCTGCCGGCGATTTCCTCACGCTGCTTACGGGCAAGCTCTTCCTTCTCCTTGACAGCCTGCTCTTCCTGCTGCTTCTTCGCTATCTCCTCCCGTTCCCTGCGGGCCTGATCTTCCTTTTCCCTGCGGGCCTGCTCCTCTTTCCGTCTGAGGGCCTGCTCTTCGCGCAGTTTTTTCGCCGCTTCCTCGCGCAGCCTGGTGAATTCGGCCTCCTCGCGCGCGATCTCGGCCCCCGTCTTTCCCTGGACGATCTCTCCGGCGCTGCCAACCAGCTCGCCCCGCGTTCCGACGTACAGCGGCTGCGCTCCGCTTTCCGCGATCAGGCTCCGGCCATTTTCATAGAGCCGCACCCGCCAGTAGTACTCGCCCGGTGGAATAGCGTCAATGTCGGCATGGTCTTCCATCGTGTTCCTGACGGCCACCACGTTCACGAATCCCCTGTCGCGGGAAAGCTCAAGGAGGCGTGCGCCCCTGAAGTCGCTCACGGTCCAGGGGAACCGCACGGTCACGCGCTTCGCGCCGTCAATGTCCGCGGTGCCCGTTATCCGGGGAGCGCCCGGACGCACCGTGCCGGCGGCCACCACCGTGAACCTGTCCGCGGCCGATGCTACTTCTCTGCCATCGCCCCGCGGCAGCGCAACGACCCGCCAGTAGTAGGATCCCGGCTGCAGGCCTTCGTTCAGGGCATGGAAATTGCCGGTGATCCTCGCCCTGAAGGCGATGTCCCGGAACCCGTCGTCCCGCGCTATCAGGAGATCGTAGCTTCCGACCTCGCTGTCGGCGGTCCAGCTGAACATGAAGTTCCTGTTTTTTCCGAGCATGGACGAGCTGATGCGACTGCCGCTGGCAGGCGCGATGAGCACCGGCGGGCCCGGCTCGGCGAGCCTGTCAATCCTGAACGCCGATGCCGCGCTCGTCGCGCCGTATGCGCCGACGCCTGCGTTCCGTGTTTTCACGCGCCAGTAATAGGCACCTGCGCCGAGGCGGTCCACGGAAATCTCCCTAAAAGGAGTCGTGAGGGTGCGTTCAATGCGCCGGAACGCAGGGTCGCGGGATATCTCCACGATATATTCGGTCGCGAGCCTGTTCTCGGCCCATCGCAGGTTTATGATGGGCGGCTTCACGCTGTACGACATGACTTCGTTGTTGCGGGGATAGAGGAGCCGCAGCGGCAGGTCCCTGATGACGCCGAGTTTCCGGATGTCGCTGTATTCCGGCGCGCCCGTAGCTGCATTGAATGCCCTGATGCGCCAGTAGTAGGTCCCCTCCGGGAGATTCTCGACGTGTGACGTTCCGGCCGAGGGGCGCGTCATGATCCCCCGGGCAAACCCGCCGTCGCGCGCAATCTCCAGGCTGACAGCGCCGGCGCCATCCGCCTTCTTCCACGCAAAGCTGACCGGCATGGCGGCAGCCGTTGTCACGAAATTCTCGTTCGGACGCGGCGACGAGAGCTTCAGGTTCAACCGTACGACCTTCGCCTGCCGGTCCTCCGTGATAACGGCCTTCTCGTCCTTGGCAATGGTCTTCTCCACCGCGCCCGTCCTGATCTCGGCGGTGCCCGCGGTCACGGTAACGTCCATGCCCCTGTCGCCGGTCCTGGACAGCTTCACGTCCCCCTTGTCAAGCGAGACAACCGCTTCCTTCGACTTGATGGTTACCTGTCCGGCATCGCCGGTCGCGCCCGCGGCGCGGTTGGCGGTGATCGACCCGTGGGAAAAATCTATGTTGATGCCCCCGCCGGCGCTCGCCAGCAGGATCAGACTGTTCTCGTCGAGGTTGATGCTGGTGCCGTCAGCGAGGTTGACGATCGCCTCGGAGAGGTCGGCGGTCCTGATCGTGTCGTTGTTGTAGACCGGGGTATTCTGTTCCAGGTCCTCCCATACCACCTGGGAGGCGTACTTGCGCTGGGCGACCTTCTTCTTGTAGGTTATGGTGCCGATCTGCTTCGCGTCTCCGGCGCCCTCCCTGCTCGAATAATCGGCGTAGAGCAGCGCGGAGCAGACCGTAATTATGAAGGCGCTTATTCCGACCGCGAGAAGATCGGGGTTTATATTATTCGATAATCTCATACTTTTTCTCGGCCTCGTCGGCAACCTCGGGCTTCCCCGTCATCTCTATGCCGAGAAGGCGGCGCAGGTCTTCCAGGCTCCGCGGCGCGGAGGGGTCGTCCATCCGCCCCAGGACGGCGTAGATCTGCAGGGGCTCGGCCTTCCCCTTCACCTTGATCTTCTGCATCGGCTCGACGCGATAGATCCCTCTGGTGATCGCATACGTGTCCTGGGAAATAAGTATATCGGTTCCGAAGGGCTTGTTCAGCTGCTCGATCCGCGAAGCGAGGTTGACGGTATCGCCGATGACCGTGTACTCCATCCGCTCTTCCGACCCGATCTGGCCGGCCAGGACGGGACCGGTGTTGATGCCGCAGCCGATGCGGATGAGGGGCTTTTTAATGCCGCCGCGGCCCTGGTTGAACTCGGCCAGCTGTTTCCTCATCATGAGCGCCCCGTCGATGGCGTGTTCGGTGTCGTTGCCGTACGAGACCGGCGCGCCCCACACGGCCATTATCGCGTCGCCGATGAATTTGTCCACGACGCCGCTCGTCGCGTTGACGCAGCCCACCATGCGCGTCATGTACTCGTTGAGAAACTCGACCACCTCTTCCGGCTCAAGCTTCTCCGAGATCGCGGTGAAGTCGCGGATGTCGGAGAAGAATATGGTCGCCGATTTGCGCTCGCCGCCGAGCTTGATGTCCCCCTTGAGGACCAGCTCGGCTATCTCCTTGTTCACGAACTTGCCGAACGTCTCCTTGAGCTTCTCCCGCTCCTCGAGGCCGCGCCCCATGGACACGAAGGACCTGGTCAGCTGGCCGATCTCGTCGCCCGAGGTGGGCGCGATGTCCACCCGGAAGTTCCCCTTCTCGATCTCCTTGGTGGCGCTGAAGAGCCGGATGATGGGCGTCGTGATCGTCTTGCTGAAGAAATAGACGATCAGCACGGCGAGCGTGAGCACGATAATCATGATCAGGAGGTTACGCTTCCGGATCTGGTACACGGCCTTGAAGGCCTTTTCCTCGCTCACGGTCGAGATGACCCCGAGTCCGCCGATGCCGATCTTCTTGAAGGAGCCGAGCTGGTAGGCGCCGGCGGCATCCCGGTACCGCTTCTGCCCGTTGTCCAGCTTGCTTTTGAGCATTTCCTCCACGATCGGCAGGTTGATGAAGTTGCCGTGGGAGAGGACAACCTTGCTGTCCGGGTGGGCTATGATATCGCCCCCGCTGTTGACCATGAAGGTCTCGAAGATGTCCCTGGTCTGGAACGCCTGTAAAAACTTGTCCAGCTTCAGGTAGCCGAACACCACCGATGCGACCGAGCCGTCAGCATTCTTCTGAAACGGGAGCGCCATGACAATCGCCGGCACCCAGAAGCTTTTCGAAACGTTCTGGATGTAGGCCTCGCCGCTGAAGGCCCTTCCGAACGCCTCGGAGGACGCCGCGATGACGCGGGGCATGTCCGCAAGGGAGAGCCGGTTCTCCGTGAAGGCGTTCTTGCTGAAAATGAAATTTTCCGCCCGGTATGCGTTCCCGGCCGGCACGCAGATTCCCACATACAGCATGTTCCTGTCATTGGCGAAGAACAGGTCGGTAAAAATCCCCTTCTGCGGGAAATTCTGGATCATCGTGTTTCCCATCAGGTTGAGCTTTTCGACGAGGGCCGCGAAATCGGTCTGTATGTTCAGGGAAGTAATTTCCGCTATTTTGTGGTTCAGCTCGTTCGCGCGGATTTCGTTGTCCGCTTTGAAAAACCTGGTTGCGAGCATGATCATTCCCGAGAGGGCCAGTATGAGGATGAGCGAAATGATCGAGATGAGCTTGGTGCGGATCGTCAAGTTCGAGATGAGCGACTTTAAATCTATCGGAGGCTTTAAGCCATTATCATCCATACTGCTGTCGTTTCCTGTCAGATTATTCCGGGGCCCGCCTGCGCCGGTCAGTTGAATACCCAGTAGAGGATATCGAGAAATATAAGAACAGAGAAGAGGGCCGAGAACAACATGACTGCCATGAAGAGGACCTTTCTGAACATACCCGTTGCCTCGTCGCTCCTTTGCCGTAGTTCCCGCCCCCGGAAAAACCGGCCCGGGAGCAAATCATAATCGTGCATAAACAGTATAATTGCAACAATTTTTTACGGGGCACGCTGCCCGCCCGGCGCGGCCGCGACCGGCGGTGCCCGTAAAAACAAACGGGCCATGCCGGTTGTACCGGGCATGACCCGCTGTTGCCGCCGCGGTCAGGGGCCTGGACCCGGCTCCCGCGGCAGAGGTGGGCTGTATCGCCGGCTACTCGATCTTGCCTTCCACCTTTCCTTCGCCGCCGCTTCCCTTCTCTTCAGGGGGTTTCGTCCCGCCGTCGGGTTTTGTTCCCTCACCCTTGACGGTTATATCGTCCTCGACCTTGACCATGTCTATGACTTCATCCAGGATCGACTTGTTTGAAAAGCGCGAATAATTGTCGACCTG
Organism: Spirochaetota bacterium; assembly: GCA_029564515.1. Classification (GTDB taxonomy): domain Bacteria; phylum Spirochaetota; class UBA4802; order UBA4802; family UBA5550; genus RBG-16-49-21. The sequence goes on from JAKQPV010000001.1 coordinate 197,401, forward strand.
GTGGACCTTGTATTTTTCATAATCGATCGCTTCACCCTTCGCTCCGCCGGCCTTTTCGGCCGCGGTGAGAACATCGAAGGTGGCGAATATTATCTTGAAGTTGAAGTCCTCGATGTAAGGCCTCATGAGGTCTTCCGCCTGGTCGAACTCCCCGTTCAGCAGGTAGCGGGCGGCCTTCGTCTCGTTCCTGAAGCGGACCCGCCTTTCAACTTTCTTTTCGAACGTGGGGTCCGTGGGCCTGGCGCCCGACTTGTCGACAGAGGCGTCCTCGGCCTTCTGATACGTTTCATAGTCCTTCGCGATCTCGGTTATATAGTCCTGCTCGTTCAGGTCGATGAACCGTCCCATGAACTTGTTGCCGGAGTCTCGCTCGGTCTTGCACAGTTGGTTGTATATCTTTTTCTTGACCTCGACGGGCTGGCTCTCGAACAGAGCCAGGAACGCGAACCTCTTGGCGCGGCGCGCCATCTTGATCGCGTCGACATACTTGTACAGTTTGTAGGAATAGAGCTTCGGATTGGAGGCGTCGCCCACGGTATAATGGACCCAGCTTACTGTCCGGTCCCGGTATCCCAGGGTCAGGTAGAGCCGCGCCCGGGCGCTCTTCGAACGTATGATCCCGGGAGCAAGCCTGTCAAGGATCGATTTCGAGTCTTCCAGGTAATATTCCTTCACCATGTTCCGGTAAAGCCCTTCCATCTCGCCCTGGGACGTGTAGACCCGCTCGAACGCACGCTTGTAATCGGATTGGAGGTAGGCAATGTCAGCATTGAAATGCTTCTCATAGATTTTCTTGAAGTCCTCTTTCTTTCCACCGGCGAAATTGGTCACGCTGATGTTGATGAACTCGACGAATTCCTTGTTTTCCTTCAGTATTCTTTCGGTGCTCGTCTGGTCGTGGCTCGAAAAAACGGCAGCCGGCAGCAATACCAGCGCTACTGCAAGGAGAAGTGACCGTTTTGTCAGTGGTGTATTCATGCCTTCTGTTCCCCTGTAAAAAGTTATGGCATAATAAATGGCCGATTGCATCAATGATGCCGGTACGCCAATGGCAGCGGAGAGGGATCCCTCAACCACTATGTATACACTATATATATCGTACAGACCCACCGTAAATCAAATATTTTTTATTCTTATTATGTCGTTAAAAGTGTAAAAATTGTCTGCCCGGCCTGTACTGGCCCGCGCAGAGCGGCCCGGCTTTTTTAAGCCCTGCAGCTGTTATTTTTATATTGACACAAACAGGATTTAAGCGGATTATACACACGGGCACGGCATCCGACAACCAAAAACTATACGGATATTCTCATGAAAGATGACCCGAAGGATTTCAGGGAGATCAGAGACGATATCATGATAATAAAAGGGCGCTTCAAGGCGGCGTCCCTCAGCCTGTACGGGCAGTTTATCCTGATCTTCAAGAGCAACCAGAATTTCGACTCCTATAACGCGGTGGTTTCGACCTATTCAGACCTGTATAACATCGAACCCCATGAAGACTGGACGAAGTACCGGGAATATATATCGAACGTCAAGTGGAAGGGCAATTTTAACGCCACCATGACGTCCTCGATCATGGACCAGTTCAAAAAGTTCTCCGAACAGATGAACTCGATTACCCTCCTCTACGATCACGTATGCGAATACGACTACAACGCAATGGACGTGATCCTGTTCGACCTGGTCAACAGGATCATCCACGACAAGAACCTCATTCTTGAAACCGCCATACAGGAGCTGTCCCAGTCTGATTACCGGACCGCCCTGGAGGGCGCCCCGAAGAACGAGGAACCCGCCCCCGTGGAATCCGGCGGGGGCGCAGGCTTCGGCGTGGAGGACGACGCGGTCATACTTCCGGTCAAGCCGATCGTCGCCCCGGTCAAGGGAAAACCGGTGTACGAGCTCCGGATCAGCGACAAGCTGCTGGTCTACATACAACCGTCGTCTGACCGGGCCAACTACTTCATAGACCAGTTGAACCTCCGCCAGGAGAACGAGATCCTGCCGACCGCAGCCGAGGTCATCGACATAAAGGGCGGCGCCGGCAAGAACAACCCCACCGACATCCTGGCCCTGATCGCGCCCGGTATATATGGCAAGTTCACGGAAGCGGAAAAGCAGGTGAAGCTCAAGCTCTATGACCCCCTGACCGACGGCCTCCTCACGAAGAAGCTCGGGGGCGCCGCCCAGAAAAAAGCCGGGGCCGCGGCTCCGGGGAAAAAGTCAGGGATGACCAGGGGCACCATCATCATGATGGCCTTCCTGGCGGTAATACTTATTCTATTCATCGTGCTTATTTTCATGAACTGGTGACGGACGCCTGCCCCGGTCCGCGGGGCAGAGGTGCCACCACTACGAGGAGCAGTAATTCATGGCTATCGATCAAAACAGGGAATACGTGCTGAAACTCGCGCATGACAGCAATGTAAAATTCATACGCCTCTGGTTTACCGATATACTGGGGTTTCTGAAAAGCTTCGCGATCACGATCGACGAGCTCGAGGACGCCATCACGGAAGGCGTGCGCTTTGACGGGTCGACGCTGAACGGCTTCATCCGGTCGGACGAGCGCGAGATGATCGCCATCCCGGACGTCTCGACCTTCAAGATCCTCCCCTGGCGTCCCAAGGAGGACTCGGTGGCGCGGATGATCTGCGACATCCACCAGATGGACATGACCCCGTACGAGGGGGACTCGCGCTTCATATTGAAAAAAAATTTACAGAAGGCCGCTGCGAAGGGATACACCTTTTACATCGGTCCCGAGATCGAGTTTTTCTACTTCAAGAACTCGGCCAATCCGGAGATACTCGACCGCGGTGGTTACTTCGACCTTACGCCGCTGGACATCGCTGTAGATTACCGGCGGGACACGGTGCTGACCCTGGAAAAGATGGACATCGACGTCATCTCTTCCCACCACGAGGGGTCTCACAGCCAGCACGAGATCGACCTCAGGCACGAGGACGCCCTCACCATGGCGGACCATATCATGACCTTCAGGCTCATCACCAAGGAAATCGCGCTGCTGAACAACATCTACGCATCCTTCATGCCGAAGCCGCTGGCAAACCAGAACGGGTCCGGCCTTCACATCCACCAGTCCCTTTTCAAGGATGACAAGAACATGTTCTTCGACAAGAACGGTTCATCGCACCTTTCAAAAACAGCCGAGCACTACATTGCCGGCCTTCTCTCTCACTGCAAGGAATTCTTCGTCCTCACCAACCAGTGGATAAACTCGTACAAGCGGCTCCACAAGGACTTCGAGTCGCCGACGCGCGCGACCTGGAGCAACACCAGCCACAACGCCCTCGTGCGGGTGCCGCAGTGCAGGCCCGACAAGCCGAACGCGATGCGCATCGAGCTGCAGAACCCGGACCCGTCGTGCAACCCGTACCTCGCCTTTTCCGCGGTCCTGGCCGCCGGCCTCAAGGGGATCGACGAGAAGTACCAGCTCGGCGACCCGGTGGAAGACCTGGACGGCAAAAGCCCGCTGGGGCCCGATGTTCCGTACCTGCCCGCTCATCTGCAGGAGGCGCTTTCCTACTTCGAGGCGAGCCCCCTCATGAAGGATACGCTCGGCGAGCCCACGTTCACGAGGTTCATCGACAACAAGCGTCTTGAGCTGGACCGCTACAACCGGTACATCACCGATTACGAAATCCAGGAATACCTGCCCATCCTATGACCACGGCGCTCATCGGCTGCGGACGGATCGGGTGCCTGCTTGAAGGGGACCCGCTCCGTTACAAACCCTGCACGCACTACGGCGGCGCCTCGGCCGCCGGTATAACGGTCACCCATGCATGCGACATCAATCGCGAGCGCCTGAACCGGTTCGGCGCCGACGCCGGCATCCCGCCTGAAAACAGGATCGCGGACTACCGCGAGCTCCTGGCGGGTGCGCGGCCCGGGACCGTCATCATTGCCTCATGGACCGAGACCCACGCGCCGATCGCGATCGAGGCGGCCCGCCGCGGGGTGCGCGTCATCGTCCTGGAAAAGCCGATGGCCGCGTCGCTCGGTGACTGCCGGCGGATCATCGCCGAATGCGAAAAGCGCGGCACAACGCTCATCATCAACCACGAGCGGCGGTACGACAGCCGCTACCGGAAGATCCGGGAGTTGATCGGCCGCGGCGCCATCGGCGAGGTTCGCTCCGTCCACGGCTCGATCCTCACCGGCGGGCACCGGGGCAGGTCTTCCGCGGACCAGGGCGGCGGCCCGCTTCTCCATGACGGGACGCACCTGGTGGACATGCTCCGTTATCTTTTTGGCGAGATAACCACGGTGCAGGGTGAATTCCGGCGCCCCGGACGCCGGAGCGGTTTTGAGGACGGGGCCTGCGCCTGGCTCACGACGGAGGGCGGGGTGGACATCTTCCTTGAGGCCGGCGGGTCCCGGGAGTACTTCGTTTTCGAGCTCGAGATATCGGGCACCCGGGGAAAGATCGTGATCGGCAACGGGTACGAGCGGCTCTATACCGCCCGCCCGTCGCGCTTCTATGCCGGTTTTCGCGACCTCGTCGAGGCGCGTTTCCCCTCGTTCAGGAGAAATAACTGCTTCAGGGAGCTTTACCTGGAGGTAAAAAGGGCCCGCTCGGGACGGGGGGGGCCAATCGCCTCGACCGGCCAGGACGGGTACAACGCCCTGGAAGTGGTACACGCAATCTACCTCTCCTCGCATCTCAAGCGGAAGCTGCTCGCCCTTCCGATAGCCCCCGGCTCGGTCAACCTGGAAAAAATATTCGATCTCGGGTAAAAAATATTTTGACACCCGGCCGGGCACCGTTATCATTCAATTAAATGAGAGATAATATCACCACCATCCGTTCTCCGCTGATCGACAATTACACGAGGATAATCCAGAGCCTCGCAAAGCACGGGCGTAACGTGTATCACGAGTACCTGGTCACCCCCCTCACCCGGTGGTCTCCCGCGGTTCCGGCCGAGCCGATGGAGAAGCTGATATCGCTGCTCGAGCAGGCCAGTAAAAGCGGCAGCAAGAAAATTCCCCTCCTTTACAAGATGTCGCTTGTTAAATCCGTGGCCCCCGACCAGTTCGACCTCTCCATCCCCGGGAACCTGTCCATCGGCTTCCTCAAATCCATGAAGGACCAGCCGCGGGTCACCGCCTCCGACGAGGCGATCGAGTTCGTCAACCTCCTGAAAGACGGCTTCAAGACCTACTCCGACAGGGAGTTCGTCCGGATGAACCGGAAGTTCGAGCACGAAATATCCGAGGTGGACGAGGTCGAGGTCGAAAAGCTCATCCGGGCGCACGAGGGCCAGGAGGAGGAGAACCGGCTGAAGGACGAGCAGTCCGGTGCGGCGCTGGAGGCAATACGCAAGATCGCCGGCGAAGGGAACCTGGCGGAGATCAAGCGTGCCGTCATTGTCTACCTCCTGAAATTCTCGGACCCGTCGATGCCGAACAGGCACTACGCGGCCGACGGCACCATAGACCGGCTTGACATCAAGTACAAGTCGTTCCGCAAAGAGGTGATGGACTCCGCCGCCGTCATCATTTACCATGAGATACTGAAGGCGATCAAGAACAACAGCATGGTCGACGCAGTGAAATATATCGGAAAATACGCGGTACTCTTCAGGGGAAATCCCGAGACCCCGAACTACCGCGAAGTGGATTCATTCGAAAAAAAATTTTTCGGGATCATCGAGGAACGGAATCTCTGGGACCGGCTGCGCTAGGCAATGCTAATCACGGTCAACATGCCCGCCGAAACCACTGCGGTGGTCACCCTGGATGGCAAATTCACCATCGAGGACGTGCTCCATTTCAGGACGAAGACGGCCCCGCTGATGCACACCGGCATGAAAGCGATACTGCTCTGCTGCTCAAAAGTGGAATTCATAGATTCATCCGGCATCGGGTCGCTCATTTTATTGATGAACACCGCCCGCAACCAGGGTATCGACCTCGTCCTGTACGACATGCAGGACGCGATTACGAAGGTATTCAAGACCGCGTTCCTCGACAAGTTCTTCCGCATTCTCACACTGGACGAAGCACGGAAGAGCTTCCCCGGCGCCGGTATCTGAGCTGCGGCTCCTCTGCGGCCTAGACGAACCCGCCTTCGGCAAGCTTGGTCATCAGCCCTCCCCCGTCCGTTACGCCGCCCTGCCCGCGCGCATCGAGCATCCGTTCCACGTACTTGGCGAGAATATCCGTCTCTATGTTCACGCTGTCGCCGGCCCTCCATTCGGGAATGACGGTGCCGTTAAGAGTCCCGGGGATAATGTAGAGAGTGAAGCCGGCGGGAGTGAGTGATACGACGGTGAGCGATACGCCGTCAACGGCGATCGAGCCCTTTTCCACGATGTAGCGGCGCAGCTCCGGTCCGGCGGAAACCGTCACGCCCATGCCCATCCGGTCCCGGTCGATCGACGCGACGCTTCCCCGCCCGTCCACGTGACCCTGGACGAAATGCCCGCCGAAACGGGACGCAGGCGTCATGGCCCGCTCAAGGTTCACCCGCCGTCCCGGCGCGAACCCGCCGAGCGTGGTCACCGCCGCGGTAACGCCCGAGGCGAACACGGTGAACGTGCGGGCATCCATGGCCGTCACGGTCTGGCAGGCACCGTTGATGCAGATGGAATCGCCTGTGCGGGTCCCCTCGAGGACCAGCGCCGCCTCTATCACCAGGTTAAGGCCGTCCCCGGCCCTTTGCACGCGGGCAACGCGCCCGATTTCCTCAATTAGCCCGGTAAACATACCGCCCTCCTCAGAGCATCTCGAAATGATAGGGTTCCCGGTACCCGCAGTATATCAGGTCGTCGAGCACCTGCACCGTCGTCACGTCCCTGAGGACCAGGGCGTCGCGAATGGCGTCCACACCGGTCGCCGCCAGCGACGGCACGCCGTCACCCGCTATCTTCGGCGTGATGATGTACAGGAACTGGTCGATCTCGCCCGCATCCAGGAACGATCCGGCCAGCCTTCCGCCCCCTTCCAGCAGGACGAACATGATGCCGCGCCGGTGCAGCTCCTCCTGGACCGCCGCGATTTCCTCGCGGGAAGAAGCCGCGTCGACCAGGTGCAGGTTGATCCCGCCGATCTTCCCGCCCTCGCGCACAATCCGGTCCGCCGCCTCGCGCCGCTCGAAAAAAAGATAATTGCCGTCCGCGAACAGTGCGCTCGACGGGTCGATCTCCCGGGGCAGTCCGATCACAACGCGCAACGGGGCGCCCGGCTCGACGATCTCCTCGGTCAGGAGCGCGTGAAGCAGAAAATTGTTCCGTCCGCCAAGCGCCGGCTCCCGGTTCCTGAAGTACGCGGGGACTTCGGCGCCAAACGAGCCGAGGCGCACGTTGAGCGCCGGGTTGTCGTGGGTGAAGGTCGTCTTCCCCACGATGACCGCATCGACCTTGGCCCTGAGCTTGTGCACCAGGTAGCGCGAGTGCTCCGACGATATCCAGCGCGAATCTCCGCCCCTGGCCGCGATGCGGCCGTCGAGCGTCACCGCGCTCTTGCTGAGCACGAAGGGACGGTTGCGCAGGATATATTTCTTGAAGGGCCGTATCAGGTCCACGGCCTGTTCGGCCAGCTCTTCGACAAACACCACGTCGATGCCGGCGGCTTTCAGGCCCGCGACCCCCTTCCCGGAGACCAGGGGGTTTGGATCCAGGGCGGGTATATGGACCCGCCTGATCCCGGCCCGGATGATCGCCTCGACGCAGGGGGGCGTCCTGCCGAAATGGCTGCAGGGTTCCAGGGACACGTACATCTCGGCGCCGGAGCTCGCGCTGCCAGCCGCGGCCAGAGCGTCAATCTCGGCATGGCAGGATCCGCAGGGACCCGTTCCGCCCGACGCGATGACGGCGCCGTCCTTCACGATGACCGCTCCCACCGGCGGGTTCGGTGATGTCCGGCCCATATGCCTGAAAGCTATCTTCAGCGCGGTTTCCATGTGACGATTAGCGCTTTTCATCTCTCCCGATACCGTACCTGTTGAACAATTCCTCCCGGTCGCCATCAAGCTTCATTGCAGACGACAGCGATGCGCGGCCGGTCTCGAAGCGCTTCATGTTGTAGCGCCGCGCGGCGAAATAGCCGCCGGCCATGCTGCCGGCGTAGAACAGCCCGCCGACGATGCCGGTAAAATAGCCGATGACGTCGTTGCGCGTCCGGAACGCAAAATAGGTCAGGACCGCGTCCGCCGCGATCAGCAGAAATGCAAATACTCCCGTGGCTATCTCGCCCGAGTACAAATACCCGGCGCCCGGCACCAGCCCGAGCACCACGGCGAGCCACGGCTTCCTCGCGCCCGCGGAATCCCGCTGCGCCAGTGCGATCAACTCGCGGCAGGCGCCGTAATCGGGCGCCTCGGGAGGGCCGCAAATCCCGCCCGCCGCGCCGTACCGTCCCGACACGAGGCTTGAATAAAGACGTCTCTTTTTCACCAGCCCGTCAAAATAGGGGTCTGCACCGGACTGCCACCCGGCTACGAGCGTGTCGAGCCCGGCAAAATTGGAGGCGCCGATAGCGGCGTCGCACTTGAATACCAGGTCCGCGGCAGCGAGGCTGGCGTCGCCTGCCGGCATCTTCCGGCTCAGTATGTCCGCGTACTGTTTTCCCCTGGAAAGGAGATAGAGCTCGGTCACATGGAAGGCGACAGGGCTCAGGTATCCGGGATGGTACGAATCAAGGCGCTTCAGCTCGACCAGGGCGCGGTAATATTCCTGCCTGCCGATCAGGCTGCGCGTGAAGCCCAGGAGGCGGTCCGGGCCGAATTCGTCGGCAGTCGCGGGCGCCGCCTGCCAGAGGAACATGCAGAGGAGATAAAAAAGGATGGTGTTCTTCACTCGAACCGCCTCCTGCCGTGAAGGCCGGCCTGTGCGGTACCGACGGTCAGGACCGTATCCTGGCCATCAGCTTTTCCCACGAGATCACGACCGGGGACGCGATATACACGGTTGAATACACGCCGACGATCATGCCGAACAGCAGCACCATGGCGAAATCCGAAATCCCCTCACCCCCGAGGAAGAAGAGGGCGAAAACCGTGAGGAGCGTCAGGTACGACGTCAGAATCGTCCGGGACATGGTGAACGTGACCGCCTTGTTAACAATTTCCACGAATGAGATCTTCGTTTCTATCTGGGAGGTCTCGCGGATACGGTCGAAGATGACGATCGTGTCATTGACCGAATAACCGAAAATGGTAAGAAGGGCCGCGATGACCGGGATGTTGATCTCCACGCCGGCCGCGCCGCAGAAGATGAACGCCAGGAATACGTCATGGAGAACCGCCACCATTGCGCCGACGGAGTAGCGGAACTCGAACCGGTACGCCAGGTATATCGTCATCAGGAGGATTGACACCAGGATAAGCTTGAGGGCCGACTTCTTTAAAAAATCGCCGACGGCCGGGCCGACGTTCTCAACGCTCATGACCTGGGAATTCTTGAAGTTTTTCTCCAGCTCCGCCCTGATCCGGTCGGACTCGTCGACGGCGATCTTGTACAGCAGCGCTCCCTGCTTCTCGCCGTATACGGCCTGGGCCGAGGAGGCGTGCAGAGTGGAGAGCGAGTCGGCGAGCATCTTTCCGTCGACCGGCTTGTTGAACACCGCAAACAGGGCGACGCCCTTCAGGATGTCGAGGTTCTCGTGCGCGCCGCGGAGGTTGTTCACGGCCGTATCGGGATTGTATCTTGGTTGCTTCTTGTCCGCGGACTCGCGGGGGTAGATCGCGTAGATGTTCTTCGCGGGATCGCCGATTTTCCGGAATACCGCGTTTGTGGGAGCAATCAGGGCGTTCGCCGCCGCTTCATCGACCGCGTCCCTGGACGACATGAGCACCGCCCTCTGGTTCAGTATCTGCATGCCGGGGATCGTCTTTCCGGCGAGTGCCGTAAGGCCGTCCTGGATTTCCGTCAGCGATTCGCTGCTGATTTTCGTTTGTATGATGTATTCGTTATGCTCCGCCTCGCCGATCTGCTGGACGGTGGGGCTGAATGCGGTGAGGGCCTTGCGAATAAGCTCCTCGTTAACGCCCTTCTCGAACCTGGCAATAATCTTCTGGCCGCCGACGAAATCGACACCCATTCTGATACCGCCCCGCGTAACCGTCATGATTGAGAAAACAACGATCAGCCCGAGAGACAGCGCGTACGCGAAGAATCTGTATTTGATGAATGGAACTACCCGCTCTTTCAACCTGAGCCCCCTTAAATGCTGAGCCTTTTAATTTTCTTGTTCAGAGAAATGAGTTCGTACACGTACCGCGTGATATACAGCGCGACGAACATGCTTGCCAGAAGACCGATGGTGAGGGTCACCGCAAAACCCTTGATGGGTCCGGTGCCGAATTGCGCCAGCACGAACGCCGATATCAGCGTCGTCAGGTTGCCGTCGAAGATGGCCCAGAACGCCCGGTCGAACCCGAGGCTTACGGCCATCCGCACGGACTTGCCGCTGCACAGCTCTTCCTTCATGCGCTCGTAAATGAGGACGTTCGCGTCGACCGCCATACCGACGGAAAGGATGATGCCCGCGATACCGGGCAGGGTCAGAGTGAAGCCCAGCCACGACAGTATCGCGATCTGGAAGATCGTGTTCAGCACGAGCCCCAGGCCCGCTATGACGCCCGCAAGCTTGTAATACATCGCCATGAGAATGACGACCGCGGCGATCCCCAGGAGCGCAGCCTTGATGCCGGAATCGATCGAGTCCTGGCCGAGCGATGGTCCGACGGTCCGCTCCTCGATAATATTCAGGTCGACCGGCAGCGCGCCTTCCTTGATGATCCGCGTGAGGGTGTTGACCTCTTCGTAGGTGAAGTTGCCGTTGATCATCGCCTGGCCGCTCGTGATCTGGACGTTGAGCCGCGGCGCGCTCCGCACCTTCTCGTCGATGACGATCGCCAGCTTCTTGCCCCAGTTTTTCTTTGCCGTGACGTCGGCGAACTTCGTCGCGCCGTCCGCCGTGGTCGTGAAATGGACCGCCAGTCCGCCGTATTCGTCCTGTCCGATCCATGCCTTGCTTATGTCGTTACCCGCGATCGCGACTTCCCGGAAGAGGACGATCGGATACGTGGGTATAATTTTGTTCGTGTCTTTTTTACGGTCCCAGTAGTACAGCAGCTCGCGGTCCTTTGGAAGCTGCAGGCCCGCCGTCATGTCGGCAAGGAGCCTGTCCTGGGTCCCCGCGTCATCGGGCAGGGCCGCACCCTTGTAATTGGCCCTCAGCCACTCGCCCGCCTTGCCGGTCCATTCGTCGTCAACAAGCCGGTATTCGACCCGGCCGGTCGTTCCGATAGCCTTCTTTACCGCCTTGGGGTCCTTGACACCCGGGAGCTGTATCTCGATTGCGTCCACGCCCCGCGGGCGTATCGACGGCTCGGCAACGCCGAACTTGTCGATACGGTTCCGGATCAGCTCCAGAGCCTGCTGGGTCAGGTCGGTCTTGTCCTTCTCGGTAAGCTTTTTATTGTCCGCGGACCTGCTTTCGATCCTCTTGAAATCGGCCTGCATGACCAGGTTCATGCCGCCCTGGAGGTCAAGACCGAGGTTGATCTTCTTGGCCATGACCATGTCTTCGGCCCAGTGCTTCCGGATGACGGCATCTTTAACGCCGGGAAACGACCTGACATCATTCATGACGGCATCGGTGATGTTGCGGCCCCCGGCCGTTACCGTTATAACGGAGTCCTTCTGCGCCATCTCGTATGTAACCGCGGGAAATTTCCTCTTGACGGCATCGACCTGCTCGGCCGTGGCGTCGGCGTTCATGGTTATGCTCATCGTTTTTTCACCGAACGTCGGAAGAATCAGCACGATTGAAAAAGCAATAAGCAGCAGGATAAATATGAGTTTATATATCATTCCCCTGGTCATGGATGTCCCCTGCACTCGTTATCGTTTCGGAACGGTCCGTACGACCCTTCTCTTCGATTTTCGTGATCTTGTTTTTGAGTATATGACGAACAGGATGAAGATCAGTATTACGATGCCCCATCCGGCTATCGCCCTGGTGTTCTTTCCGAAAATGCCGGCGCTCTCTTTTTCCTTCTTGTTCTCTCCGCCGATCCTGTCATCGGGAATATTGACGATCGAATCCGCTCCCTGGTCCTCGGCCTTGATGGTGATACCGGGGATGCGGTCGTATTTTATTTTTTCATGATCGATGAGGAGCAGGTTTTCCCCGATCCCGTCATCCGCCGCTTCCTCAACCGGTGCGTCCTTCTGCTTTTCCTCGGCCGCGGCCGGCTTGCGCACCGCTTTCTTTTTCCGGTCAGCCTGCCTGTCGGTTTTAACCGCCGTCGCGTCCCCGCGGTCCGGCGCGACCGTCCCGTCCTTGCCGGCGGGTGCCGTATCCGGCGATGCTCCTTCCGCGCCGCCGCGGCTCTCGGTGGCGGAAGCGTCCGGATTCGATCCCGTGCCTCCGCCCTCCTGCGCCACGGCCGCCGCCAGCAGCCAGGCCGGCAGCGCGAGGACCAGCAGCAGATGCAGTGTGTGCCTTCTCATGGCCGGTCTATTTGACCTTTGTCTGGATTGCGCTTTTGTTGAACTCGACCTTGGTGTTGCCGGCTATTTTCACTATGACGATATCGCCTTCCTTGAAACCGTCAATCACTCCGTACATGCCGCCCGCTGTCATGACCTTGTCTCCCTTCTGCAGGGCGGCGATCATCTCGGTGCGCTCCTTCTCCTTCTTCTTCTGGGGGCGAATCAGGAGAAAATAGAATATACCGATGGTCGCAACCATCAGAATGATAAAACTGTAATTTCCAAGAATTCCCTGGATCCCCCCCTGTCCAGCCGGGGGAGCTGTCTCGCCAGCGGCGTATGCTATGCCAGTTAATTGTAGCACGATGTTCCTCCATTAAAAAAATCAGCGACAGTATTCATCAGCGGCGGGAATTATGTCAACATAAAAAATATGGGGTGCCGGCACGACGCCGGGGGCTCCCCGCAGCCCCTCAATCCGGCGAAAGTATCACCGGGGTGCCCATCTGCACATACTGCTCGAACTCCACGATGTCGTTATTGTACATCCTGATACAGCCGTTGGAAGAAAGGTTCCCGACTGATTTCTCGTCATTGTTGCCGTGAATACCGATGCCCCACCCGATACCCAGCGGCGTGCCGCTTGATGTAAGAGGCACCAGACCCGACTGAAGAGCCTTCCGGTAGCGCTTCCGGTCCGCGGCGTTCGGGTAGTCGAGCCCGAAAAAGCGGGGGCCGTACGCGTTATCGCCCAGGTCCACGCTCGGGGCGCCGTACTTGCTGTGTCCGTCGCGGGCCCTGAAAAACTTCTTGTTCATCTTTTTAAGCGTCTTGTAAGAAGAGGATTTCCTGTCCGCATCCATGCTAAGGATCTCGTTGACGCGGTAGAGGCCCTCCGGGGTGCGGTTGTCCGATTCATGCAGCTTGGGCTTCCGGTCGGTGTTCGAGCCGTATGCTATCCGGTATCCGGCCACCGGCTCCAGGTTCCGGTTATACACTTCCAGGAGGAACTTCGTTTTGCTGATAAAAACGACATATTTTCCGTTGAAGCCGTCGAAGGCCCGCTTGATCCGCCTCTCCTTGCTGACGCACGCAGGCTGCAGCGCCAGGAGAGCACAGAGTGACAAGAGCCCGAGGATCCGTGCGCCCGCGGCCGGGCCGGGGACATTACCGCGACTCGGGCGCGCTCCGCTCTTCCAGCCGGATGATTTCCCGCATGATTTCTTCCGTAACATCATACTCCTTCTTCGCATATATCAGCTCGTCGCCGATATTGTATATGAAGTCGGCCTTGAGGTTCTTCGCCACGTTCTTCACGGCGCGGTCGATCTGCCCCAGCAGCTTTGTCTTGTAATACCTGGATCGTCCCCTGAGCGCGGACAGCTCCGCATCAAGCCCGCGGTACTCATCCAGCAGGGCCACGTGGTCGGTCGCCGGCTCGTTGAGGCCGCCCCGGACCTCCTTCATGCGGGCAAGCTTCTCATCCAGCTTTTTTTTCACGTCAAGTGCGTCACGGTTCCGGTTGAGGGAAAAACCATAGACCGCTTTCAGGTTCATGTAACGGATCACCGGCGGCGCCGGCTCTTCTTTCTTTTTGAAATTCGAGCAGGACACCGATGCCGCCACCAGGAGGGCGGCGATGACCGTGCCGGGCCTCATCAGAACCTCATGTCGCCGATGCCGAACTGGAACTGGAAGCCGCCGACATTGGTGAACCTGCCGTTGTAAATGAGCTTCCTGCCGAACCAGAAGCGGAGCGGCATCATGGGTATCTGGATCCTGAACCCGAACCCGTAGGAATACTTGAAGTATTTCAGGAGGTTGACGTCGCCCGTAAAAATGTCCTGCACGCGGTGCAGCTTCCCGGTGGCGAGGTCCTGGTAGATGATCTTCTGATTGTCCTTCGTCATCTGCTTTTCCCAGAACGTGTCGGACCAGAGCGATCCGGCGTCGAAGAAGACGGCGAACCAGAGCATCTGCGGATGTATGGGCACCCGGAATTCGACGCCGTACAGTATTCTATGGAAGAGACCGACATCCTGCCACGATTCGGGGAACTTCTTGTCGTAGTAGTCCCATCCCCGGAGCGTTTCCGGGCCGCCGAGGTTGAGCCTGTCCTCGGGCTCGAGCCAGGGATCTTTTAAATCGACATCGCTCAGGTAATAGTAGGGCGACTGCCTTGGCTGTCTCCGGTTGACGCTCCTCACGCCCGCCGGCCTCATGATGAAGTCCCCGCTCGCCCGGAACTCGAACACGCAGGGATGGCTCTTGAGAAAGGGCAGGTGGAACGGCGAGAAATAGACCGCCGCGTCGGGCGAGAGCTTGATGTAGTGGTCCGAGCCGCCCAGCACACTGCCCCCGGTGAAGTTCGTGGCAAACTCGACGCTCCCGCCCTTCGTGGGATTCAGGTAATTGTCCTTGTTGTCGAACGTGGCGAACACGGTGACCGAGCGTTTTTCCTGGAAGCCGAGCCGCTTGGAATAATAGACCTCTTCCGAGCTGTTGCCCGAGGGGTCCTTCACGCGGGTGAAGGCGTGGGACCAGCTCGCGCCGGCGGAAAAGTAGTCGAGGAACCGGTAGCTCAGGCCCAGCGCGTAGCCGAAACCCTCGCGCTTGTACTCCGACTCGTTGTCGAGGGTCGGGAACACGGTCTGGTTCGACTTCACGTTGTAAAGATTGTAAAATACCGAGGTGTTGAGCCCGATCGGCTGGTTGAAGAGCCACCGCTCGGCGAACGACAGCGTGATGGAGGTCCGCTCCGGCCCGTACTCGAACCTGACGCCGACACGCTGGCCGTTGCCCAGGAGGTTGTTCTCCGCGACGTCCGCGAAGATGGAGAAGCCGGAAGTGGTCCCGTAGCCGCCGCCCAGGGAGATCGTTCCGGTGGGCTGCTCCTCCACGTCAACGATCAGGTTCATGTACCCGTCCCTGCTGCCCGGGCGCACATCTATGTTCACCTGTTTGAAGAAGCCGAGGTTATACACCTTTTCGCGGGACAGCTGCAGCTTGCTCGAATCGAAGAGGTCCCCTTCCTTGAGGAGGATCTCGCGGCGGATGACCTTGTCCTTCGTCTTCTTGTTTCCCTTTATTATGATCATGTCGATGTAGGCCTGGGTGCCCTCCTCGATCACGAACTCGATTGCGACGAATTTTCTCTTTACGAGCTTGCCCTTGACCTTGACTTCACGCTCCGTCACGGTCCTGTTCGGCTGGACCCGTGCGAAGATATATCCCTTCGACGCGTATTTGAAGCTGATCATCTGGCGGTCCTGCTGGAACAGGGTGTCGTTGAAAATGGCGCCGCTGCGGGTCTGCTCGAAATTATCCATGAAAACCTTGGGCTTGAAGACCGGCGCCGTCCCCTTTTCCTCTATCCTGACCGAATACTTGTCGAAATAAAACTGCTCTCCCTCGCTCACCTTAAGCGTGAGGAATATTCCCCGCTTGTCTTTCTTCTCGGGGTTGACCCATTCGTACTCCGCGGTCTCGTCGAGTATCTGCGCCTCGAGGTACCCGTTCTGGCGGTAGTACGCGAGGACCTTGGCCTTGTCCTGCTCCCATACATCGCGCTTGAAATCGCCGTCCTTGAACAGCCCTTTTTCCGAAGTCTCCATGACCGCGAGCAACTCCCTGGTTCCCAGCTTCCTGGCGCCGAGGACCGACAGCTTCCGGACCCGGATCTCCTCTCCCTCGTCTATGATGAAAACGACCCTGACGTTGTTCTCGTCGCCCCTGACCGGCTTCACATCGTACCGGATGACGGCGTTGAACAGCCCCTCCTCTTCGTACTTCTTCTTGATCGCGGCCACGCTTTTCTCGAGGTAATCCTTCCGGATGACGGCGCCCTCCTTCACGGGGATGACCGTCGTAAGGTCGGACTCCGACACCTCGTCGAGGCCCTTGAACACGACTTCCTTGACCAGGGGGCGCTCCTTGCATATGAACTTCAGCCGCACCCCGTCCATGTACTCCTCGATCTCGACGGCGATGCTCTCGAAGTTCCCCTTCTTGAAGATTTTCTTGATGTCCTCGCGGAGCTCCAGGGCCTTAAGCGGATAGCCGGAAGTTGTTTTCATGATATAGAGGAGGTCGTCTTCGTCTACGTTCTTCAGACCCTCGAAAAGGACCGTGACGACCTTCTTTCCCTCGTACTTGGAAGGCTGGGGATAAAGCATCGGGAGGGCACAGAGGACCGCTAACGATACCAGGGCTATTGCTAAGTTTCTCATCAAAAACCTGTTTCTTTGTTACAGCACGCACCATGCCCGCTGTCGATTGGAGCAATCTGGCATTGATAGTACGTTACCGGTTTCGTGTCAAGAAATAGTTTCTGGACGTGGAGAATAGGCACACGACCATCCATGTATGTGGCAATACCGGTTCACATGGTTACAAATAAAGGCGGCGCACGGGAGGGGCGGCGGGGCCGCCACCTCCGGGCTTCATATGCTTATGCGCAGACCGCCGATTATCGTGCGCCCCTGCTCCGGGTAGCCGTATACGGTGCTGAATTTGCCGTTATATATGTTGTCGATTTTTCCGTACAGGTAAAACGATTCATACACCTTGACCTGGAGGTGGAGCGAGCCGATCAGCGCGGGCCTCATCGTAACATCCATGAACGGGTTGGAATGCATCCGGCCGCGGTACGAGGTGCTGAACTCGGTCTCGAACCGCCATACCTCCAGCTTGACGTACCCCCCCGCCGTATGCTCGGGCTGGTAGGTCACGTAGTCGCTCGCGTAAAAATATGAATACTGGTACCGGGCGCCCAGCTCGACATACGCGGCGTATATCGCAAGCCCGAGGGCCGCCTCGCCCTGGGCCTGGGCCTCGGCGATCTTCATCTGGTGCGGCGCGAGGACCTGCTCCGGCAGTGAAAAAAAGGAATAGTACCGGTCGCTGGTCAGGAAGGTCCCGGTTGCCCTGCATTTCACCTTCTTCACGTAAAAGGGCCTGTCGCTGGTCCGGTTCGCGTCCACCCCCACTACCAGGGTGGCATGATGACCGCGGCCCGGCGAAAGGCTGTAATACGGCCGCACGTATCGCTGGTTAAAGTAATAGTTCTCGGGAGTAAAGGGCGTGAGATCATAGAGGTACGAGGCGGTTACCGATACGAACTTCAGGTTGACCGTGGACGCCTCGATCCTTCCGGAGACGAAATGCCCGCCGTCGCGGTTGTAGGCGTAGAGCGGGCCCAGCCCGAATTTGAAGTACTCGCCCACGTTGAAATTCCAGATCAGCTCGTTCGCCGTGTAGGTGTCATTGTCCGACGGGCCGGAATAAAAGTACTGGGCAAACTTCGAATTGAAGCTCACCTTGTTGGCTGCCGATATGATATACTGCCAGCCGATCTCGGCGCCCGCCTTGTAAAAATCGCTCGAATGGTAGGGACGGTACGTGTACACGTCAGGGAATAACGACGTGTCGAAGCGGTGGATGAAATATATCCCGCTGAGGTTAAAGTCCCACCGGAAGGGCCGCGGCTGGTACGTATTCTTGATGTTAAGGATGATACGGTCCTTTTCTTCCCGGTTGTAAAAGGGATTCCGGAACATGCCGTGGGACTCGTTGCTCACTTCCGCCTCGGGCGTGAACTTCCAGTTTTCGGAAAGGTCGGCTGTTCCGCTAAATCCGATCTCGTTGTCGTAAAAACGAGAGTTTTTATACCCGTAATCGTTCGAGCGGCTGAAATCGGAATTGAGCTGGTATGTGAACGTGTCAAAGCTCTGGGTAATGCCGGCGTCCCACAGGATGCGGTTGTACTGTCCGTACAGGATCAGGGCGTCGACATTGAAGTTGCGGGACTTCTCCTCTTTTTTCCCGCTATCCCCCTCGCGCACAACGGCGCCCCCTTCCGCGGCGGGGCGTGCTGCCTCCTCTTTCGCCGGGAGCTTCGCATCCCTGGTTGCGGCAGCGGTACCGCCCGTATCAAGGGCGGCAGCGGGAAGCGCGAGCGCGATCAGCGCGGCGCACGGTACAAGCAGCAGTTTCTTCATGTTCACGAACCGTTCAGCAGTATAAATATTGTTCAAACGTATGCGTCGGGGAATCGACAACAGGAGCCCTTTCAGCTTTCCTTGCGCTGGATCGTCCCTCCGCATCCCCTGCATTTGCATGTCTCGGAGGGAATCCCCGAATCGAGGAACACCTTCAATTCGTATCCGCACCCGCAGCGGTATAAGTAAGCTTTGATCTTGACTTCCTTCATGTGTCCGGTCCTTGGTTGACGTATGGGTCCACCGTTATTATCGGTCGGTTATGGCCGGAGTATGAACGATTTCCCTGCATACGGGAAGCAGCACTAATGGACACGAATGAACACTGATTATTAATAAATGAATTTTCTCTTCAAGCCCCTGGTATGTTATAACAGGAAAGGGCCTCACAAAGAGCACAAAGTATTATATTATCGAGTTGTATATCTCCCTGTTCTTTATGCTCTCTGAGAGAAATATATCATACCAAAATATAATTCAAGGCCCATTGCCTATCGCTTTCCAGGTCAATTCGGTATGTTCGTGTCCATTCGTTGTAAAGCATTAAACGCGATAGCGCCGCAAACGCGATAGGTCCGCAAACGCTTGCGGACCTATCAATTCAAAATTCGCATCCTATTCCTGCGGCATCAGCCCTTCAGAGCGGCCGCCTTGTTTGTCATTTCCCACACGAAGCCGGCGTCTTCCCTGCCAAAATGACCGTAATTCGACGTGGAGCGGTATATGGGCCGTAATAAATCGAGCATTTCGATGATACCGGCCGGTTTCAGGTTGAAGACCTTCCGCACCCTGTCGGATATCTTGTCCTCGGACAGGGTACCGGTGCCGAACGTGTTGATCAGGACCGAAACGGGCTCGGCGACGCCGATCGCGTATGCGAGCTGCACTTCGCAGCGGCGGGCAAGGCCGGCGGCCACGATGTTCTTGGCGATATAGCGGGCCATGTACGCGGCCGAGCGGTCTACCTTGGAGGGGTCCTTGCCGGAAAACGCGCCGCCGCCGTGACGGCCCATGCCGCCGTAGGTGTCGACGATGATCTTTCTTCCGGTAAGCCCCGTATCGCCGCTGGGGCCGCCAACGACGAAACGGCCCGTCGGGTTTACGTAAATCTTCGTGTTTTTGTCGATAAAACCGGCCGGTATCACCTTCTTGATGGTCGTCTCGATGACGCCCTCGGTGATCTGGTCGTGTGTCGCTTCATCCGTATGCTGGGTGGATATGACGATGGCGTCGACCCGCTTCGGCATGCTGTCCACGTACTGAATTGTAACCTGCGACTTCGAGTCAGGCCTGAGGAACGTCAGATCGCCGCTGCGGCGAACGTCGGCCAGCCGCTTCACGAGCTTGTGGGCCAGCAGTATCGGCATCGGCATCAGCTCGCTCGTCTCATCAACAGCGTAGCCGAACATCATGCCCTGGTCGCCGGCGCCCTGCTCGGCGAAGAGCCCCTGCCCCTCGGTAACGCCCTGGGAAATGTCGGGAGACTGGGTGTGGACGAACACCTGGCAATTGCTGTCTATATGGTCAAAGCCCATCTTCTGGACGGTATAGCCGATATCGGCGACCACCTGGCGGGCGGTTTTCTCGTAATCGACTTTCTGCGTCGATGTTATTTCACCGGAGAGGACGATCCGGTCCGTGGTAACGAGGGTTTCCAGGGCCACCCTCGATTTTTTATCTCCTTTGATATGCTCGTCCAGAATTGCATCGGATATCTGGTCGGCGACCTTGTCGGGATGCCCTTCCGATACCGATTCCGATGTAAAAATATAGTCTTTGATTACCATTGAAACACTCCTGTTTGATTATTTATGCTCTGCCTGCCGCCGGAGCGGAATATAGTGACGTCATCGCTTCCAGTGAATGCACCCTGCCGGGCAGTTATCGATGACCTCCTGGATACTTTTTTCATCAGCGCCTCCCGCATCGATGACGGTGCTTATCCCGTCCTCATCCATGCGGAACACCCCGGGGAGAGAATCAACGCAATACTCGCACCCGGTGCATTCCCCCGCATCTACGTTCAGATCGCGCGCCATGGCAGGAACGCTTACTTTACGGGCGCGCCCTTGTCGGCTTTCGCCGGTTCGGCGGGTTTCGCTGCGTCAGTCTTTACTTCGTCTTTCGCGCCGGTTTTCACGTCGGCCTTCTTCCCGCCGGCACCGGTCAGCTCCTTCTTGAGCGATTCGACCCGGTTTGACTCGAGGGTCGCAAGGCCCACCGAGCCGAGCATGAAAAGGCCGATCATGATGCCGGTCGCCTTGGTGATGACGTCGGCCGTCGACGATCCGAACGCAGACTGGCTTGATCCGCCCAGGATGCCCATGCCAGCGCTTTTGTCCGACTGGAGCAGGATGAGAATGACCAGCAGGACGCAGAGGATGATGAACACAACCGATATCACCGTTGTCAGAATACCCATATTGCCTCGCACTCAATTATTTTACGCGGATAATGTCAAGAAACGAATCGGCCTTCAGGCTCGCGCCGCCGACCAGGACACCGTCGATGTTTTCCTTCGCCGAGAGGCCCGCGATATTGTCCGGCTTGACCGAGCCGCCGTACAAAACCGGGAGCGCCTGCGCGACCGCGGACCCGTAGAGGCCCTCCACAACCTTCCGGATGTGCCGGTGCGCTTCATCGGCTATCTCCGGGGTCGCGACCTTGCCGGTCCCGATGGCCCATACCGGCTCATAGGCGATGACTATGGTCTTCATCTGGTCCGCGCCCACTCCCGCAAGGGCCTTCGTTACCTGGCGGGTAAGGACATCGTTGGTATGTCCCTTCTCGCGCTCGTCGAGGAGCTCGCCCACGCATATCATCGGCTCGATGCCGTTCTTCAGGGCGGCCGCGACCTTCCTGTTCACTTCCTCATCGGTCTCGCCGAAGACATGGCGCCGCTCGGAGTGCCCGATCAGCACGTACCGGCAGCCGGCGTCCCTGACCATGAGCGGCGAAACCTCGCCGGTGAAAGCGCCCTCCTGCTCGAAGTGCATGTTCTGCATTCCGACGGAGATCTTCGTGCCGCGGCAGAGATCGGCCACCGCCTTGGCCCAGGGCGACGGCGGGAATACCACTACTTCGCGGTTCCCGATCCCGGATATGCCTGCGAGGAGGCCGTTGACGAGGTCAATCGCCTCCTTGCTCGTCTTGTACATCTTCCAGTTGCCGGAGAATATTTCTCGTCGTGCCATGATTGTTTTCTTCCTTGTTCGATTACTCCGCGCACGGGTTAAAACCCGTGCCTCCCTGAATCGATCCCCGTGCCCTGTCGGGTTAAAACCCGCCCGGGCACGATCTGATACAATGTCTATTTCATGATGAACCTGATCAGGTCCACAACCCTGTTCGAGTAGCCCCACTCGTTGTCGTACCAGCTCAGTACCTTGACCATGTTGCCGTCGATCACCTTGGTCGAGGCCGCGTCAACGATCGACGAATGGTTGTTGCCCAGGAAATCCACGGACACCAGCTCTTCCTCGCAGAACTGGAGGATGTTCTTCATCTTGCCCTCTGCGGCTTCCTTCAGCGCGGCATTGACCTTCTCAACGGTGACCTGCTGTTTGACCAGGCAGACGAAGTCCACCACCGAGACGTTGGGGGTGGGGACGCGTATCGAGTTGCCGTCCAGCTTTCCCTTCAGCTCCGGGAGCACGAGGGACACGGCCTTGGCGGCGCCGGTCGTGGTCGGTATCATCGATAGCGCGGCGGCACGGGCGCGACGCAGGTCCTCGTGCGGCAGGTCCAGTATCCGCTGGTCGTTTGTATAGGAGTGGATCGTGGTCATGTGGCCTTTCTCGATCCCGAATTTTTCATGTATGACCTTGACCACCGGCGCCAGGCAGTTTGTGGTGCAGGAGGCGTTGGAGATTATATGGTGATTGTTCTTGTCGTACTTGTCGTCGTTGACGCCGAGGACGATGGTGATGTCCTCGTCCTTGGCAGGCGCGGTAATGATGACCTTCTTCGCCCCGGCGGTAATGTGCGTCATGCACTTGGCCTTGTCCCGGAACCGGCCGGTCGCCTCGACCACGACGTCCACGCCCTCGGCTTTCCAGGGAAGCGCTGCCGGGTCTTTCTCGGAATGCACTTTTATGCTCTTGCCGTTAACCACGATCGAATCGGACGTGTGGGAAACCGTGCCGTCGAATATCCCGAAAACCGAATCGTACTTGAAAAGATGCGCGAGAGTCTTTGCGTCGGTAAGGTCATTGATGCTGACGACCTCGACTCCGCCCGAGCCCGCCGCGACGGCGCGCAGAACGCATCTTCCGATCCTTCCAAAACCGTTGATGGAAACCTTGATAGCCATAGTATGCCCCCATGTGACAAAATTAGAATATTATTATTAAATTTCGACGATCTGAAGCACTCTTGGTAAAATGTGAAATAGTGCGCAATTTGTCAAGTACTTCCCGCCAGGCGCCCGGAGTGCGGCCGCCCTGCGGCGCGGGAGATCATTCAATGAGCGAATTATCCTTTAAAAACGCGTCGACCGCGGCGTTAAAAGCCCCGGGATTCTCGAAAAACGGCACATGGCCCGGATCGTCGAATTTCACGAACCGTGAACCGGGAATCCCCCCGGCAAGAGAGGCGGTCATCTCGCACGAGATCACCATGTCCCCGCTGTTGGCCACCGCCAGCACCGGGACCCGTATATCGCCAAGCATGCCGGCATAGTCCATGCGCAGGCAGATGTCCACGTCGTTCTTGATGACGGTCCGGCTCATTTCGTACAGGCCCTTTTTCGCGAAGCCGATCAGCAGGTCGGTCTTTTTGCTGAACACCGCGCCGACGATCAGCTCGGCCAGGGCATCCATGTCGTCGCGCCTGAGTATATCGACCAGCACGGGGGACACCGGAAGGACGGACGACGTGGACACGAGCACCATCCCCGCGAGCCCGGTGAGACCGCGGCGGTACGCCTCGAGGCACACGCCCCCTCCCATTGAATGGCCGATCAGCACGCACGAGGGTATGTTCTCGGCCTTCATCACGTCCTCGATGGCGCCGATGAAATCGTCGAGGGTGTGGTCCGTACCGTTGAAGGAAGGGCCGTGTCCCGGGAGGTCCAGTGCGATCGTCTTGCACCGCGTGCCGAAATGCCGCAGCTGGTAGCGAAAGAGCCGGGAATCGCCCACCGCCCCGTGGACAAGGATGATCGCCCTCCCGGGGAAATCCCCCGATTTACGGTATGATACCGTGCCCCAGCGGGCCGTCGTTGTCAGCAGTACTTTTCTCATGCGGGGCTCTCAACCAGTGAACACGATGGCGGCGGGTCCTCATGCGTCAACTTAAAAAATAAAATTCCCGCTTCCGCGGGAATGTGCTATACCGGCCGTGGCCTGGCCGGGGCAGGGCGGCACGCGCCGTGATGGCGGGGCCGCGTTGCAACGAAGCGATCGTTGTTTTTAATGGTGCTCCATCTGGCTTGTCGCCGGCGGATATATGCCCTTGTGTCTTCTGTAAATGGCTATGCCGAAACGAATGCAGCCGCTGATGACGATAAAGCCGCCCATCAGGAGGCCGAGAATGAAAACGACATTATGTATCAGTCCGGGATAATTCCTTACGAAATCCGTTACTATCTTGTCCATGAAAAGGCTCCTTGAACTTTTTGTGCGATACACCGTGCAATGAGTAGGCTAAAATCATGGCTTAATAATGTCAATAAAAAATAGGGAGGCGGATGAAAATTAGCTGCAGCCCCCGCCCGGCAAGCGGGTCACGGCCGGCAGGTAATGCCGTTAAGGACGGTGATGCCGTTCACCCACGAAGTGCTCCAAACCAGCCCCTCCCGGGAATACGCGACGTTGCCGTTCACTGCCCCGGCAAAGAAATAGCCGTTGCAGTAGACCGCGTCCTGGAAGTCGGACGTCACCGTACCGTTGTTGACGTTATTAGTCCACGCGAGGCCGTCGTACGAGAGATATACGACGCCCGAGCCGAACCCGTTCATGTTGCCCACTGCCACGAACCGGTCCCTGCCGTAAGTGATGCCGTTTATGCTCATGAAGTCATTACCGATGACAAAGTCCTCGGTCCAGGCCAGCCCGTCAGCCGAGACCGCCGCCATGCCGCCTACCCCCACAGCGACAAAGATCCCGTTTCCGTATGCCACGTCGTTGAGGGTAGTGGACGAAGCCTGCCTCAGGTTTCCCGACCAGAGAATGCCGTCGGCCGACACCACGACGAGACAGTCGCCGACCTGGGAGCCCACCGCCACGAACAGGCCGTTGCCGTACGTGACGCCGTACAGGGACCCGTTGAACCTGTTGTCCAGGTTGCTGTTTGCCCAGGCCAGGCCGTCCAGGGAGGTATAGGCCATGGCCTCGCCGTCGTTGTTGCTGCCCACCACCACGTATCGCCCGTTGGCATACACGCCGTCGTACAGCTCGCCCGGGTCCGAAGGGCCTCCGCCCGTGCTGCCCCTGGCCCAGAGGAGGCCGTCCCGGGACATGTAAAAATTAGATGTTGCGCCGGCGCCGCCCGTCATGAACATGCCGTCGCCGTACACCGCGAAATTCAGCGTTCCAGCCTCGCCCACGGGAACGAGATTCGGGGTCCACATGGTGCCCGTGAGGGACGCGTGGATCGAGTAGTTCCCCAGGGAGTCCCTGCCCACGGCGACAAAGAGCGGGTCCTTGTTGTCATCGAAAAGCGACCCGACCGCGTCCTCGTCCCCGAAGGCGCAGGAGAGCGGCAGCAGGCACGCGCACGCGCACGCCCCCCTGAGGAACCAGAGGGCGATCGGACGCAGGATACGGGCCAGTTCTTTCATGTCAGTACTCCGTGTACCCCGGGTACAGCGTCCGCCAGGTGAGGCCCACGTATACCTGGTGGCCCTCGACATTGTTATGGGACTTTCCCACCGGGGTGTAGCCGATGTTGTACTCGGCGAACAGCCCCATCATGGGCACGATCGTCACTTCGAGTCCCGCGCCGCCGATTATGCCGATCGAAACGAGGTCGACGTTCTTGTCCGGGCCGCCGAGCCTGTTGTCCTTCATTACCGAGTGATAATGGAGCAGGCGCGGCGCGGCGATCGCGTAGAGCTGCCAGAGCTCGTGAAGGAAGTAAACGCCGATCACGCCGCGGAAGCATATGTCCCACGACATCAGGTGGACGCGGTTTTCCCCGTAAAGCAGCGAGCTTGTTTTTTCCTGGATGTCGTCGCCTATAAGGAAGTTCCGGTACGTGAACCGGCTGCCTATATCGAGCCCGTTGCCCCTGCGGTTCTTTTTTTTATAAAAGAAGCAGTCGGCCATGAGTCCCCATGACCTGTTATAGTAGTATTTCAGGTCCCTGTCCATCATGTAAATCATCGTGGGAGCGGCAAACCCGACGCGGAGAAACGGGGAGCAGGACTTCTTCATCCGCTCGTCGTACACTGAATCGGCGCTGTCGGAGGGACTGTAACGCGCGGCTGATGCCGCAATGTCCGAAATGAACCGCACCGGGGGATATGACGCATCCAGGGCCGGGGGAAGCATGAGCTGTGCCACGATTCCAACGGCACACCCGGTGAGAAACAATTTCTTCATATGCGGTTCCATAAAGCCATGCTGTTAATACAAAAACCCTTCATAACGGTCACGTCAAGAAATAATTTTGACCCGGTGCCGGGGTTTTATCGTCATCCGGCGAATGCCCGTGCCAGGCATTACCGGGACTTCTTCCCGCGGTCTCCGCACGTGATATTATAATGAAGAAATAATTATTGACGTATATGGTCAGGCCGATATGCAATCCCCCTGTAAGAGGGCCGGTATGTACGCATTCGAAATAATCGCGGAACGGAGAATACTGGAGGCCATGGATCGGGGCGAGTTCGATAACAACCCCCTGGCAGGCAAGCCGCTCCCGCCCGACGGGCTTGACAACGTCTCACCCGAGCTCAGGATGTCCCTCAAGATACTGAAGAACGCCGGCGTGATACCCGAAGAGCTCGAGCTGCGCAACCAGATAACCTCGATCGAGGCCCTCCTCGCCGCCTGTGTTCAGGAAGAGGAAAAGGTCTCGCTCCGGGTCAGGCTGAACGAGAAACAGCTCCGCTATAACATGCTCATGGAAAAACGGACCGGCAGGGTCTTCCTTCCGGAATACCACGCTAAAATCATGGAAAAACTCGCGTCAAGCTGAGAAACGTCACCGGCATCCGCAGTCCGGCACGGGTCAGTCCGGACGCGTTATCTTCTCCAGCCACGCCAGGCGCGCAAGCGCCTCGTCGAAGGTTGATCCGCACATTTCCTCTGACGGCTTCAGGCCCGCGCACACGGGAGGACGGCCGGGCTCCCCGAACAGGGCGCACCGGTTGTTCGGCGTAAGCTGAACGCACCTGACGCCGGTCGGTTTCCCCCCCGGCATGCCGGGTATGGGAGATGATAGTGACGGCGCAATGCAGCACGCGCCGCATCCGGCCCTGCATTCCATGATCGTCACGAGAAATACTTCCGTATCAGGCCGAGCCTGCCTTTCCTGATGAGACGCATGCCGGAATAACGCATGACCTCGCGTATCCTTTCGCGGTACCCGGGCGCGTAGCAATGGGTCTCGCATTTTTTGCATGACGGCTTAGGGTCATAGGGGCAGATGGCCCGCTTCGAAACGGCGTGAAGCAGGAGCCTGCGGCACTCCCCGCACAAATGAAAATCGCACCCCTCGAGATATATTCCAACGGTACCTCCCGCCGTAACGGGCCCCTTCTCCGCGCTGTCATGCCTGTCCGAACAATAGATGTTTATGAATTCCGCGAGGACTTCCGCGTCTTTTTTGATCGATTTTGTTTTTTCGTCAGGTTTTTCCATGGTTCTATATCCATATTATTGTGCAATGGCGATAACTATCGCTATCGGGATATTCTGACCCCCTGTTATTGGCGATAACTATCGCCATTGGGATGCTCTGACCCCCTGGCCCACCGATAACTATCCCTGAAACGCCAATTGATCCAGGATCGTTTCAAACAGGCTATTGCAGTCATGTACATGCCGGAAATCGAGGATAGCCTCCCTGCTCTGCACGAACTCGGAACCGTCCAGCTCATCCCCGCAGTTGCCGAGAAGGGCACGTACACTATCCGGCGTGGCCTCAAGGTGGAACTGGAGCGCGGCGACACGGTCCTCCCACACGAATCCCTGGTTCCGGCAGGCATTGCTTTCCGCAATGCGGACCCCTCCGGCGGGTATATCGAACGTGTCGCCGTGCCAGTGGAAGGCGTAAAAGCTCGCCGGGAGCGCCCTGCCGGTCGCGCAGGACCCGGCCTCTGCCCCCCGTCGCACCGGAAACCAGCCAATCTCCCGGTGGCGGTTCCGGCTGACCCGGGCCCCCAGCACGTCGGCGATCAGCTGCGCGCCGAGGCAGATGCCGAGAATGAGCTTACCCTCGCGAATCGACCGTTCGATGAGCTTCTTCTCCGCGGCAAGCCACGGATATGCCGCCTCGTCGTTCGCGCCCATGGGACCGCCCATCACTGCCAGCAGGTCAAAGTCATCGGTGCCCGGGAGCTCCTCGCCGTCGAACACCCTGGTGCGTTCAAGCGTCAGCCCTCTGTCACGCGCGATGATCGCGAGATGCGCCGGCCCCTCAAACGGCACGTGCTGCAGGCACTGGATCTTCATGAAGGATATCTCCCCTTATACCGATAACTATCTCCCGGACCGGGACCTCTTTCCCGGCTTTCGCCATGGCCCGTTCCAGAATCGTGTTCACACCGCCGCAGCAGGGAACCTCCATGCGGGCGACGGTGATCGAACCGATGTCGTGCATGGTCAGGATTGCCGCAAGCTTGTCAATATATTCTTCTATATAAGGATCGAGCTTGGGACAGAACATGACCACGATGCGGTCTGCGAGCAGGTCGCGATGAAAATCGCCGTACGCGAAGGGCACGCAGTCGGCTGCGAGCAGTATGTCCGCGTTGTCAAAATAGGGCGCTGCCGGGTTCAGGAGCTTGAGCTGGACCGGCCACTGTCGCAGGCTGGAACCGATGCGGGCGCCGCCAACCGCTCCCTTTTTTTCGGGGAGGTCGCGCATGTCGCGTGCCGCGGACCCGGGGCAACCGCACGCCATCGCGGGCGCGGGCTCCTCGTACACCGGGACCGGGATCCCCTTGTCCTGCAAAAATTCGATTGCCTCGCGCAGATACTTCATCTCGCCATGGTCTTTCAGGTGGTGCAGGTGCGCCTTGATGACATTAGGCCCGTGCTTCGCCACGTTCTCCATGACACGCCGCTCGTCATACGGCTCTGCCTCGCGCATCTCGACGGTAAGGGCCCCCTCCGGGCAGGTCTTGAGGCAGGCGCCCAGCCCGTCGCAGAACAGGTCGCTCACCAGCCGCACTTTGCCGTCTATGACCTGGAGCGCTCCTTCCGGGCAGTCGGGCACGCACAGCCCGCAGCCGTTACACCTGTCCTCGTCTATCGTGATGATGCTTCGTTTCATGGTTTCCTCCTTTTGGTGCATGTTCCCTGCCCTGCGTATCGCACCCTGTCCCCTGTAAGAGGGGGGGGTGGGAGGGGGTCGCCCCCCTCCCCGGGGATTGGTCCGGGGCCCGGTGCAGGGCCCCGGTGATGCATGTTCAGTAATGAATATAACACCTGCCCGTATTCAGCGCATTGACCCAGGTCAAGAGAAAGCCGATTTTTCATGATCCGATTCCAGTAAAAAGATTGAGTTTTTAGCATAATCATTTAATTTTTGTAAATGTGATGCTGAACGTTGAATCATCACGGGGGAATGAATGATACAGATGACCTGGAAAAAGTATCTCGCCGGCGCAGGCGCGCTCGTCCTGCTCGCCGTTATCGCGTTCGTGCCGCACGGCATTCTCGACCAGACGTCGAAGCCGGCCTTCTGCAACCTCTGCCACCCGATGCACGCCGAGTACGAGGTATGGTTCCTCACCGGCCTGCACCGCGGGATCAAATGCGTCGACTGCCATCTCCCCAACGACAATGAAGTGAACCACCTGGTCTGGAAAGGGATCGACGGGACCAAGGACGTGGTTTCCTTTTTCAGCGGGGCGTATCCGGACAGTATCACCGCCACCGCTCACGCGAAAACGGTCATACAGCAAAACTGCATACGCTGTCATAATGAAATGGTGTCCCGCATCAGCACCGACGGCAGGGACTGCTGGTCCTGCCATCGGCGCGTCCAGCATAATCTCAACGAATTCAGCTTTAGAGAACAATAACAGGAGAAAGAGAGTCATGAAAAAGTACGGGATTGTTATCCTCATAGCCGTCATTGCCGCCGGCGTGTTCGCCGGGTGCGGGCCGTCGGAGCCCCAGCCGATAAAGGCCGGCCTGATCAGGGACGGCGAGTTTGACCCTGCGGAGTGGGGAAAGGTATATCCCCTGGAATATGAATCCTGGCTCAAGACCCGCGACCCCAAGCCGACCGACAAATCAAGGTACAAGCGCGGGTGGGACACGGACCGGATCGTCTGGGACAAGCTGAGTGAATACCCGTATGCCGCCCTCCTCTACAACGGGTGGGGCTTTGGCGTGGAGTACAACGAGCCGCGCGGGCACCAGTACGCGGTCACTGACCAGGTCGAAATTGACCAGTCCCGCACCAAGCCGGGCGGCGTATGCCTCGCGTGCAAATCGCCCTATCACAGGACCTTTGTGGAAAAGCACGGCATGAAATACCTGACCGCGAAGTTCAAGGACGCGCTTGGCATGCTGCCGGAAAAAATGCGCCGGGAAGGCCCCTCCTGCATCGACTGCCACAAGAACACGGACATGGGCCTTACCACGAACAAGGACCACCTGAAGCGCGGGCTCGAGATGATAGGCAAGAAGGACATTTCCCGGCAGGAGGCGCGCATCCTTGCCTGCGCCCAGTGCCATATCACCTATTACGTTCCCCGCGACCGCGAGAAAAAGGTCGCGGGCGACGTGCAGCTTCCATGGACCGGCGGCTCATGGGGCAACATCTCGATCGAGAACATCATAGCCGACCTCCTCACCGACTTCCAGCGCATCGAGTGGAAGCAAAAGGTGACCGGGTTCGACCTGCCCTTTATCCGGCACCCCGAGTTCGAGCTCTTCACGCGGCAGAGCGTCCACTTCCGCGCGGGCGTGGCATGCGCCGACTGCCACATGCCGTACCGGCGGAGCGGCTCGTACAAGATATCGGACCACGACGTGACCAGCCCCCTCAAAGCGGACCTCCGGGCCTGCGCCCAGTGCCACACCGAATCCGCGACGTGGCTGAAGGACCAGGTGTTCGCGACCCAGGACCGGACAGCGTCCCTTCTCTCCCGCGCCGGATACGCCACGGCCTCCGCCGCGAAGCTCATCGAGATCGCGAACGCGCGGCGTGATGCCGGCGCCGCGGTAGATCCGGGGCTGTATGAGGCTGCGAAAGGGGCCTACCTGCAGGCATTCCTGCGACTCGTGTTCATCAGCGCCGAGAACTCGCTCGGGTTCCACAACGCGCCGGAGACCGGCCGCGTGCTCGGCGACTCGATCGCATTCGCGAACAGGGCAGAGGCGCTGCTCCGGCAGGCGCTCGCGAAAGCGGGCGTGGACGCGCCGCAGGCCACGCCCCTCGAGCTTGCAAAGTACCTGCTCAACCGCGGGGAGAAAAAGCTCGGGTTCAGGCGCGAGCAGGAGATCATGGACCCGTTCGATATGCAGAAGTATTTTACGCCGCCGGCGGCGAAGGGATTGTGACAGGAAAGGCGGTAACAAAAAAAACGGCCCGGTTCTAAACCGGGCCGTTTCGTTTTTTCACTTCAGGTAATAGACCCAGAGCTCGGCCCCGTTCGTTCCATCATTCGCGCTGAAGTAGAGGCGGCCGTTGTACACGAACAGGTTGTTCACGTACGACGAGTCCGCGTTGTTGATCTCGCAGGCCTGCCGCATGTTGGTCCCCACGGTAATTGGAGTGGCGCCGTCGTAGACCCAGAGCTCCTGCCCGTTCACGCCGTTGCTCGCGCTGAAATAGAGGTCGCCGTTGTAGCTTACGAATGAATTCGGGTACGCGTTCCCCGATGCGTTGAGGTTCACCATCGCGGGGGCCGCGGGCGGATCATAGACCCAGAGCTCGTACCCGTTCGTATTGTCATCGGCCGAGAAATAGAGCTTGTTGTCGTACTCATGGAAGCCATACGGGCTCGAGTGCAGGCCGCCCGGGGCGATGTCCGCGATGAGGGACTCGCCGGTGCCGGGGACGTATTGCCAGAACTCGATGCCGCTCGTGCCGTCATTGGCCTGGAAGACAAGGTTCCCCTGGAACGGGTAGAGATACGCTGGCGAGAAGTTATTAATGCCGGGATTGGCGTCGGTAAGCCGGCTCGGGGTGCCGCCCGTGTCGTAGATCCAGAGCTCCTCGCCGGTGCCCAGGCCGTCATTGGCCTGGAAGTAGAAGTCCGCGCCAAGCGCCGTCATGTACGCTGGCCTGGAGTCGCCGGTCCCGTTGATATCGTAATACGAAGCCGGCGGGGCCGTGCTGTCGTATTCATAGAGCTCAAAGCCCCCCGACCCGTCGTTGGCCTGGAAGAAGAGGTAATCGGTGCCGGAGTAATTGTATACAATCGGGAACTTCGGGTCAGAGCCAGCCGCTCCGATGTAGTAATCCTGCACACAGGTAAGGACCGCAGGGGAATCATCATAGGTCCAGAGCTCCCGCCCGATCGTGCCGTTATCGGCGGCGAAATAGAGCAGGCCGTTGTATACGATGAGGTCCGTCGGAAACGAGTCCCCGCCGGGGTTTATGCTGGCTGCCAGGTTCAATGTTTCAGTAGAATCGTCGAATGACCAGAGCTCATATCCGTATGTGACGTCACGGGCGCTGAAATAGAGCAGGCCGTTATACGCGGCGAAATTCGACGGGGACGAGCCGGTATTGTCCAGGGTGTTGATCTCGATCATGCGGCAGACCATGTCGTGGAATGGGACCGCCGTGGGCGCGGCCGACTCCCCGAACAGGTTTTTCGAGTACACGAGCATGTGGGTCGCGCTACCCGGCACTGCCGTGCCGTAGCCGATCCCAAAGGTTATGTCGAATCCCGTTTTTGGCAGCTCGATGAGCGAGCCAGGAATCTTCGTAGTCGCGTCGCTCCCTCAGTAGATGATGTACGACGTAAGGTCGCCTTCGTCAACTGCTCGATTAATGGTAGCTGACCCGCCTGCAAAAAATTCATTGCGGTCGAGGTCGTTGAACACGAAACCCTGCGCCAGATTGGCTGGCGCCAGGCCGGTAGTGAAAGACCACACGTAATCGGCGGCGAGCGGGTTGCCCGCGAGGTCGGTGACCGCGGACGTGACCGTAGCCGTGTACGTGGCGCCCGGCAGGAGCGGGAGGTCCGGCGTGAACGCGTAATCCGGCCCCGGGCCCACGTATGCCACCGTTCCTGAAACCGGCAGCACGCCCATGTGGAGCGTGAAGCTCGCGGTGGTGATAGTCCCCGAATCCATATCCTCGTCGAAGCTGACAGATATCGGAGCGGTGAGGGACACGTCAGTGGCCGCATCCAGCGGATCGGTGATGTCGATGTTCGGCGGCGTGATATCCGCTCCCGTGCCGGTAGTGAAGGAAAAGACGTAATCAGACGTTAACGCGTTGCCCGCAAGGTCCATCACCGCGGTTGTGACCGTGACCGTATAGACCGTGGTCGGGTTAAGATTGGCCGGCAGGGACATGGTCGCGATATTGCCGGTCGTGGTATAGGTTGTTCCGGATATCGGGATGCCGGCTTCTTCAATGTAGAAAGACGTGTCGTCCACCGTGGCCGGGTCTATCGCCTCGTCGAAAACGACCTGGATGGTGGTGCTCACGGAAACATTTATGTCAAGGTCCACCGGCGAAGTGCCGGTGACCATAGGTGCGGTCACGTCAGGACCCGTCCCCGTGGTGAAAGTCCAGGTGTAGTCCGCTCCGAGGGTATTGCCCGCCATATCGGCGCACCCGGTCGTCACGGTAGCCGTATAGGTAGTAAGCGGAGTTATCGGCTGGCCTATTGCGAAAGTCGCGGTACGATTGACCAGGGACACGGTGCCGAGCACCGGTGTCGCGCCGATGTACAGGGTGAAGGTCGTGTCGTTTATGGTGGCAGGGTCCATCCGCTCGCTGAAAACGACGATGATGCTGGTCGGGTACGCGATGCCGGAGGCGCCATCGGCCGGGGTAGTGTTCGAGACAAGGGGCGGCGTGGTATCGGGAGTCAGGCTCAACGACATGAACGATTCGAGTGGGTTCGATCCGCTCTGCAAGCGGTTACATCCGGACAAAGCCAGGACCGGGAGCAGGATTAACGCCATGAGGGCTATTGTTTTCTTTGCAGCTATCATTTCATGCCTCAGCATATCTGGAACGTATCATGGGGTTACAATGTCAGGAACATCGATTTCATCTTAAATAGTTTATAGCCGATGCCTATCATTACTATTATATATCGACAGGTACAATATAATGCAAACTTTTTCATTGGCTTTCTGTATTATATTAGCAGTTTGCTGAAAAACAGCAAACTGCTAATGTGGTACAGGATGTACCGCCATTTTTCGAGGCGTTTGCCGAGAAAAATGTGAGGTTTTAAGAATTCACTTCTCAAAACCGACCCTGAAAAACTCCATGGATGGAGTTTTTCAGGAAACTGTTAGGTGATTTTGTTCAGGAAGACGCATATCGAGGACGGCTGTTCGCGGGATGCTAACCGGTCCGGATGCCAATTGTTCATCCGTAATGGCGATAACTATCTGTTTCCCGTAATTTTACACCGGCAATGTACGCTTCCCCCGGGGCCCCCACAGCACGGCCTTCCTACCCGATCCGGTAGCAATTTCTCCGTATGATCTCATCTTTCATGGCAGGGGTGAGATCGTTAAAGTAGGCGGAATAACCCGAGACCCGCACGAGGAGATTGGGATAGCGGTCCGGGTGGTCCCGTGCCTCTATCAGCACCGACGGGTCCACGACATTGATCTGGGCCTGCATGCCACCGCGCCGGAAAAAGGTCCTGATGAGCGCCGCCAGTGCCGCCCTGCCCGTCTCCCCCCGCAGGGTATGGCTGTCGAACTTGAGGTTGTAATTCACTCCATTCGCTATCTCCGTGAAATCGATCCTGTTGGTCGAGTTGATGAGCGCCGTGGGCCCGTTCCTGTCCATGCCGTTCACGGCCGACACTCCCGACGCGAACGGCTCGCCCTTCCTCCGGCCGTGCGGAAGCGCGCCGGTGACCCGTCCGAAAAACTCGTGAGCGGTAACGGAATAGAGGCCCGGCACGTAGCGTCCGCCGCGGGTCGAGAGGCCCGCGGCGCGGAGCGCGTCCGTGTGCGCCCGTATGACATATACGGACCAGCGGTCCGCCTCCTCGACGTCGTTGCCGTACTTGGGCAGGCCGCGCAGGTAGTCGCGGTCCCTCTCGTCGGGGATGTTTGCCTTGAGGATGGCCGCCAGCTCCGGAAGGGTGATCCTCCGGTCGGTGAACACCACTTTTTCGATCGCCGCGAGCGCATCGCCGATATCGATGGGCGCGGTGTTCTGCACACCCGAAAAATTGTAACGCGCTCCGCCCGCCGTTGAGCATACGCCCTTCTCCAGGCAGTCGCCCAGCAGCATGCTCGTCAGCGGCGTGGGATGGTGGCGGGTGTTGGCGCGCTCGATCGCCTGCAGATCCCGGATGAGCCGGTCCGTCATGCCCCCGAGCTGCGCCTCGAAGGCGGAGCACACGTCGTCCATGGACCGCATCCGCGAAACGGGCCTGGTCCGCGGCCCGGTGCGCAGCGGCGACCCGAAGCGACGGCCCCTGTTGAGCGCGAGCTCCAGGCAGAGGGCCGTATTCATCAGCGCCGCATCGGTCGAGGAGAAGCTCTTCCCCTGGCTGACCGGCTCCACGCACCCGACAGCGGTATAGTCCCGGGCGTCCGCGAGTGAATAGCCGTGCTTCACGAGCGTGGGGATGATCACGTCGTCGTTGTACAGCGCCGGCGAGTTGCTCCCGGCTGCCAGCACCTCGTAGATCATGTCAAGGTACCGCCGCGGCGATTTTGCGTGCACCCGCGCGTGGTAGTTGGGCTGGCGCATCCTGAGCTCTTCCATTATCTCCAGGAATATATAGCTCAGCTCGTTCGTCGCGTCTTTCCCGCGGGCATCCACACCGCCCACGGTCACCACCTGGCCGTTGAACATGCCGCCGTGGAAGCCGGTCAGGTGCCGGGAAAACACCGGGATGATCTCGGACATCTTGATTGAAAACGCGGATAGTATCTCCTTCGCCCGCGCCCTGGTCAGCCGGCCCGTCCGCAGGTCATCCCGGTAATAGGGATACAGGTAGCGGTCCATCCTGCCCGGGCACACCGAGTTGTCCAGGCTCTCCAGGTTGATGGCGATCTGCGCGAAGAAGAGCGACTGCACGGCCTCCTGGAGCGTCCGCGCGCCTTTTCTGGGTACACGGCGGCATACTGCCGCAATTGCCAGCAGCTCTTTTTTTCGGACGGGGTCCTGTTCCGCAAAGGCCATCTGCGAAGCCAGCTCCGCGTACCGCTCGCCGAACATCGCAAGCCCCTCCGCGATGATCCTGACGCCCTGGTAAAAATGCCAGCGGTCGGTACCCGGCACCGCGCCTTTCTCCAGGGACCGGACCTCGGCCACAATGCCGTCAGTGCCGACCGCCAGCAGCTTCTCGTAATCAGGCGCGAGATGCGAAATTCCCCCTGTTTCATTGATAAGATACTGGTGGCCCCGGAGCTGGTTTACCATGAAGCGCGCCAGCGTGAAAGGAGACCGGTAGGCCCTGACCCCCAGGAAGCGGAACATCCAGAAGGGGATTATTTTCATGAGCGCAATACGATCCCGGCGGGAAATCTCGAGCGGGTTCGTTTTCCTGGTGTTGAAGCTGAACAGGTCTATCATGACCGGAACGCCGTGCAGCTCGGGATAGATCGAGCCGCCGACGCGCCGGGAAGTGAAATTGCCCACGATGAGCTCGTCCGGGTAGATGCCGGCGGTCTTGTTAAGGAGGACCTCACGCAGGGCCTCGGCCATCCTGATATGGGAATGCTTTCTCCTGTTTCCCCTGTCCCGGTGATACGCGGTCCAGATGAGCGCGCGCTCGGTGCATATGCCCGGGGCCGCGCCCTGCACGGCCGCCCTGAGCCTTGTTATCCTGCCGGACGCGCCGGTCTCGCGCCGTTTACTCGTAGATGACTGCATCGATACCTTCCTGCCTGAATATTTTTTTCACCCGCGCCAGGTCCGCCTTTTCCGCCGGCGGCAGGCCCAGGGGCCTCTGGTCCGTATGCAGGCGCGGGAGCTTCGACTCGCCCAGGTTGTGAAACGGAAGACAGTGTATTGAGCGCCGCCCCGCTCCGGCCAGAAAGCGGGCCGTGGCCCGGATGTTTTTCTCGTCATCGTTGAAGCCCGGGACCACCGGCATCCGGGCCTGGAGATGACGGAACGCCTTCGAGAGGCCGGTGAAGTTCAAGAGTATCGCACGGTTACCCGCACCGGTATACGCCCGGTGTTTCTTCATATCCATGTGCTTCAGGTCAAAGTAGACAAGGTCGAGATACGGCAGCAGCTTCTTCATATCGGCCATGCCGAATATGCCGCAGGTTTCGATGGCCGTGCGGACGCCATCTTGGCGCACCTGTCGTAACAGCCGCAGTGCAAACGCGGGATATACCATCGGCTCACCGCCCGACAGTGTCACACCCCCGCCCGAATCGGTAAAAAAGTCCCTGTCCCTTAACACCTCCGCGGCGAGCGATCCCGGGTCCCGTTCACCGCCTATCAGCCTCAGTGCGCCGGCGGGACAGACTTGAGCGCATGCGCCGCATGAGTTACAGCGGAAGTAATCCACCCTGCGGTCCGGTCCGTCAACGATAGCCTCCCGGGGGCAGGCCTTTCGGCAACTGAAACATCCCCTGCATCGTTCAGCATAAAAGGCCATTTCAGGGTTGCGGCTGTGCGATTCAGGGTTCTGGCACCAGGCGCATCGGAGAGGACATCCCTTGAAAAAAACAGTCGTGCGGATTCCGGGGCCGTCATGCAGGGAAAAGCGCTGGATATCGAATATGACGGCACGCTCCGTGCCGGGCGCATTACGCCCCCTGTTTCCGGGAGCCCTGGTTGATCCACCGTTTTTCATGGTGCTGTGATACCGCCATTTTATCTCGCGAGAGTACTTTATAATCCGCCATGGAGAAAAATATCCGCCCGGCCTTGCAGAGCACCGGCGGTACCGATCAAGATACGATACAAAGCGGGAATAAGCAATCAATTAATATCCGGGATCCGGCACAGGAGCAGGTACGGTTTGGCTGCCTTCGGAGGCTTATGACCCGAGATGATCGGCGGGAAACCCGCATCACCGCCTGGTCCTGTACCTCATCGCCAGAATGGTAAAGTCATCATCAAGCATGGCATTGCCCTTGAACTCGATCAGGGAATTGTAAACGGCATTGCACAGCATGTCGACAGGACCGCCCCGGTTTGAGAGCAGGATATCCAGGAAGCGCTCCTCGCCGAACATTTCATGATCATTCCGCTCTTCTATGATACCGTCGGTATACAGGACGAGCAGATCGTTATCGTGCAAATCGAACCCGACGTCCTCGCAATTGGAGGGTATGTATCCGCTGATCAGCCTCCCCTTCGATTGTATGAACTCCGCGGTCCCGTCAGCCCGGATAACGATCACGGGCGGATGACCGGCATTGGCGCAGGTGACCTCCCCCGTTATAAGATTTACATAGCAGGCCGCGGCAGTGATGAAATTGTCACCGGTTTTTCCCTTCAGGGCGTCGCTGATGATCGTGAGGAGACGCGCCGGATAGGCGGCGTTCATTTCCCATGACAGGAGAGACATTTTAACCATCGCCGCGGTGAGTGCTGCTGAAACACCGTGCCCCGAAACATCACAGATGAAAAAGCAGGCCGCATTACCCGCGCCGACGTACGGGTTTTCACGCCCGGGGATCAATATATCGATGAAATCACCGCCCACGCCCATCATGGGAACATACTTGAAATGAATTTCCGCTGCTTCCATGCGGGGCAGGTCCTGAGGAAGCAGCGCCAGCTGGATCTTGCGGGCAAGGTCTATGTCCTGCAGGAGCAGGTCCCGCGTCCGGGTAAGCTCGCTGGTGCGCTCTATGACCATTTGCTCGAGGTTGTCCTTGAGCATGTTGAGGTTGCCGTACATGAAGGCGTTTTCCATGGCTATGGAAAACGCCGCGCGTATATTATTGATGAAAACGACCTCGTAACGTTTCAACTGCGTGAGGTTCTGTTTCTCCGGCAGCGCGAGCAGCGCGACAAGCCGGCCCATGTGCATGATGGGAACGATATACTGGGCGTTGAACCTGTTGAAGATCTCGAGCAGTCCATCCCGCCATTCTTCGTAATTGCTCTTGGACACAATGAGGTCCCTGTCGACCAGGTGATTCGTCCGTTCGATCCATGATTTAATGTCCGGGTCCATATCGCACTTCAGTGAAGCGTTATTATTGGCGCTGAACACCTCCGGATGGCAGATCACGAGCTCGGCTTTCTTGAAGGCGAGCGACTTCGTGATCACATCCACGAACTGGCCTGTCAGCTCATCGATCGTTTTCAAATAATAAATATCATTAATAAAAGATGCTTCAATTTTATAGAGGTTGAACTTACGCTTGTTGAACACCTGGTCGATCAGCGGCTGCACCTTCAGCAAGTAAACGTAATTGGCGCAGAACCATACAACTCCGACGCCGAACAGGGCCGTGCTGTGGAGCGCGTCAAGCACCGGATAGAACGCAAAGAATACAAGCGCGTTGGGAATGACGATAAGGGAAGAGATGACCGCCCACATGAACGTTATATGGAGAACGCTTCGTATGTCCATCAGCCGGTAGCTCAGGACCCCGTAACCGAGAAAAACAAGAGGTATGAACATCATGTTGCTGAGGGGATACAGATCATACCCGTTCAGGGCGGGGATATTCGTCATAGTGAGAAGACCCATTAAAATGAAGGAGAGAAGTATATATTTAAGCTTCAGCCGCATTATCTGGTTTTTTTCTGTTCTGATTTTCCTGACAAAGAAAACGATCATATATACAACAAGAATACTGCCGTACAATTCAACCAGCCTGACCGCCAGGCCACCCTTCGCGATATACCCCCACTCAAAAACATAGAAACCGTAAAAATAGTAGTCTGTAAAAGTTGTCAGCGAAAGCAAGAAGCTTATTGCAAACGCGCCCGGGAGCATGAACCTGCTCCGGATCCCGGTCATTTTATAAAAGAAAAGGAGATTCAACGGGGGAAGATATACGTAAAAAAAATGGACGCGATGTTCTATTGCGAGGAGAAGCTCCTCGTCCCCCCTGAAAAAATGGTGGCATATAAACACCGGGCACAACATGATCCACCAGATCACCAGCAGTGAAAACAAAATGTTCTCCTGCCTCAGTTTTCCACGGGTAATGGATATAACGGCCAGCACGGCTCCCGCGACAAGGGAGAGAAAGGGAGGCAGCATGTAAATTGAAAGGCTATCGAAAAAATTATTCATATGAGGACCGGTCGGGCAACTGGTAGTTGCGCAATCATGACGGGATGCAGGGATCGCATCCCCACTGGTTCGCATCCCGTACCCGGAAGCGCGGGTTATCGATTGACGAATAACATATTCGCCCGTAATATGAATAGTAAAGCAACCACCGGAAATATTAGCAAGAAAAAAAATATTGCGCGGCCCCGGTAATCGGGATGCTTCAGTTCAAACATTTCCGTGGAAGCGACCCCGGGGGAAACGTAGCACGGCAGGGGGCAGGCGATGCCTACCCCTTGATCATGACCAGCATCATCTTGAATTTCTCGACGGCCCTGAGCGCGTGCGGTTTACCCGCGGGCATGACGATCATCCCGCCCCTGGCCAGGGTATGGGACTTCCCCGCAATGGAAATCTCCGCCGTGCCGTCAAGAACGGAAACAAGCGCATCGAATGGAGCGGTATGCTCCGACAGGCTTTCGCCCTTGTCGAACGCAAACAGGGTTACCGTTCCCGCCGGCCTGTTAATCACGGTACGGCTCACCACCGAACCGGGCTGGTAAGTCACGAGGCCTTCGAGCTCGAGGCCTTCCCTTGTGTATTCATCAATAGAATTCGTGTTTTCCATGGTGTTACTCCTCCAGAATATCGATCAATAAACCGATAATAGTACCCCGCACCGGCCTCACCACGCCTCCGGCTCGCCCTTTCCCATTGGGAGAGGGGGCCGGTGGGTGAGGTCACAGCCTCTTCTCACCCTCAAGCTTTTTCTTGTCCGTCAGGTCCTGCGACACCTCGACCGTGCCGAGGTATACGCCCTTCTCGTCCCGCAGGGCGAAGTACTCGATAAGCACGAACCTTCCCTTGAAGTTGATCCAGAACGATGAAACGTTCCCGGCGCCGGAGCGGAAGTCGTCAAGTATCTTCTGTACCTTTCCCACGCTCGCAGGCGGATGGCATTGCTGAACCTTCCGGCCGATGATGGCCCTGCTCCGTGTGAAGACCCGGTCCCTGCCCTGAGAGAAATACCGGACCGTGTCATCCGCGTCGACAAACGTAATATCGAGCGGGAGCGTATTGAGGAGCGACACCAGCTCGCGCACCGAGAGGCTGCCGGTCGGAAGGCCGATCCTGCCGTCAATGCCGGCGGCCGGCTCATCCGCCCATATCCCCTTCGACGGCAGCCACTCCGTCTTTGGATCGAACAGGCAGAAGCCGATCTCCGGGCTCTGCCGGTATACCTCGAACCATTCCTCCTCGGTGATTGCGTCCAGGCACATGGGCAGGAGTATGTTTTCCTCCTTCGATATCATGTCCTGTATCGATCGTGTTGCCGCGGAAAGCTCGGGCAGGACCCAGCGCACCTCGGTCCCCGCCGACAGGCCGCTGGCAAGCACCGCCAGCGCCTTTTTCAGCAGCGCCCTGGTTTCGTCATGCTTCGCCCACATGACCGCCGGCGGGCCGGTTATCCCGTGCTTTTCAAGGAACGGGAACACCAGGTTTTCCTTTCGCTGGTAATGCTTGTTCACGTCCATGAGACGGTTGAAATGCTGGATCAGTGCGAGGTACAGATCCGGCGAAGGATTGCCGCCCTCCCCGCCTGACGCGCCGCGGACCGTATCATCAAGCGCGGCAATCTCGCGCTCGAGCGCCCGGTTCTCCTCTTTGAAAGTATGGACCGGATGGCCCGGCGGCGCCGTCTTCGCGCCCGACTGGTCGATGCTCCCGTCCAGGACCGCGGTGTGCAGGTCGCAGAGCCTCACCACTTCCTCCTGGGGAAGGCCTTCGGCGATCAGCTCCTGTTCGATCCTGACCACGTCATCATACGGGATCTGCCCCATCACCTGCCGTATCTCGGCCTTGACCCTCTCGGGGTCAACCCCCTTGTGGAGCTTCAGGATCAGCTCTTTCAGCTGCTTTCTTTTCAGCTCGGAATTATTGATGATCTCGCTCATACCGCCCCCCTCCTGATTACATGAATCATCTCCGGAAACACCCGGTCATTGCTCTGTATTATTCAATATACGCTTTCATTATAATTCTGCCCTTGACGCAGGTCAATACTAAATGCAATTATCAGCAAATAATGAATTATTAATGATGGAACGGCCACCAGGCTGAATACGCTTGATACAAAAGGTCACCCTGGAATTTTATTGACCGGGCTTCGGTTGGCGGATTATTTTTTTTAGCCAGGTCCTCCGCGTTCTTTGCGTGCCCTGCGTTGAAACATAAAATGAATCATTCTCTTGACTTATTGATCGATGTCTGCAATAGTAATCTTACAGATTACAATTACAGGTCATGCAATGTGAATATTGAAAAATTATTAAAAGATTCGGAGCTCTTCAGCGGCATAAGCGATGAAGCCGCCGGCAGGATCGCCGCCATGGGAACCATAATCACCGCCCCGCAGGGCAGGATGATATTCCTGGAAGGCGAGAAAGGCCAGTCTTTCTATATCCTGGTCGAGGGGAGCGTCCGGCTCTTCAAGAGCGCGCCGGACGGCAGGGAAATCACCGTGAAGCTTGCCTCGCCCGGAGAGATTTTCGCGGAAGTCATCCTCTTTGAAAAGGACCGCTACCCGGTCAGCGCGACCGCCGTGACCGACTCGCGGCTCTTTTCGCTAAACAAGGCCTCGTTCAATACGCTCCTCGGGAACGAGGCATTCAGGGCTGAATTCATAAGCGTATTGATGAAGAAGCAGCGCTACCTTGCCGGCAGGATACTCTATCTCACCGCTTATGACGTTGAAGAGCGCTTTTTCCGTTTCCTGGACAGCCACTATGGAAGGAAAGCCTCGTACGACATTCCCCTGTCAAAGAAGGACATCGCCTCGGCAATCGGCACCATACCTGAGACTTTCTCGCGGCTTATCCAGCGCCTCACCCAGCTCGGCACGATACGATGGGAGGGGAGCCGGCTGGAAATTAAAGAGGAATTCTGGAAAAAACGGGACTACGACTGAGGTGCCGCAACCCCCAGCTCCCGCCCGAACCGGGCGACCTCTCCCCGCTCGTTCACATGCGCGATGACGCACAGCTCTTCGCGCGCCCTGGTACAGGCGACATAGAGGAGGCGGCGTTCCTCTTCGACGCCGCTCTCCGGGTCGGGTATCACGCCGTCGCGGATTCCCGCGACGATGACCGTGTCGAACTCGAGGCCTTTGGACGCATGCATCGTC
The DNA here is from genome assembly GCA_029564515.1 of Spirochaetota bacterium. Classification (GTDB taxonomy): domain Bacteria; phylum Spirochaetota; class UBA4802; order UBA4802; family UBA5550; genus RBG-16-49-21. The sequence continues at coordinate 240,550 of JAKQPV010000001.1, forward strand.
ATGACCGAAACGCCGGCCTTTTCCAGAACGGGACCAAGCCGTCCGCCGAGGTACCGGCACTGCCAGTTATTGCGAAAAAGCACCGCGTGTGTCCCGCCGGGCGCCCTTCCCTCCAGGAGCTTTGCTATGGCGCCGGTCTCCTCCTCGACCGAAGCGACGGCCATCCGTCGAACGCTGCCGCCCCTTCCGCGAAAAGCGGAAAGGCTTTTCCTGGTACGAAAGCGGTTCTTCCGGATGAAGCTGCAGGACAGCATGACTATCTCTCGGCGTGACCGGTAGTTGACCGTGAGGCGCCGGACCGATGCGCCGGGAAAATAATGCTTCATGCGCACTATATACTCGACCCGCGCATTCCTGAACCCGTATATGGACTGCCAGTCGTCGCCGACGGCAAAAAGGTTGCCGCCCCGTTCGGGAAGGATGAGTTTGAGGAGCCTGACATTGTCGTCAGACACGTCCTGGAACTCGTCGACGAACACGTAGCGAAACCGGTCACGTACCCGGGCGCGCACCTCCGTATCGCCCTCGAGCAGGCGGGCGGCAAGGCCGATCATGTCCCCGTAATCGATCGCTCCCAGCTCACGCTTTTTAGCCTCGTACCGCTCCGCGAGCGCGTCCAGCTCGGCTGCCAGACCGGATTCTTCCAGCTTCTTCCACTTCCACGAGCCGGGCCGCGCGGGCCGGTCCAGAAGGCCGACCACCACCTCCTGGGGCACCCCCAGGAAGCATCCGAGGTCCACCCTGACCAGATCGCGGATGATACGCGCACGGGTATCCTTATCGATGACGGACGGGGGGCCGGAGAAGCGGCGCGGCGCAGCGAGCCGCTCCCAGTTCTCCAGGATCAGATCCAGGCAGAACGCGTGAAACGTGGACGCGATGACGCCCGTTCCGCCGCTCCCGGCGGCAATGCGCGTTCTCAGCTCTTCCGCGGCCTTGCGGCTGAATGTGAGTACCAGTACCCGCCCGGGGTCCAGCGGCAGATCGCGTATGACGTTCCCCACCTTTTCCACAAGGGTTTTCGTCTTGCCGGTTCCCGCCCCCGCCAGGACAAGGCTCACACCGCTGTCTGCCCGGGAGGCCAGGTATTGTTCGCGGTTTAATTTACTCATCATCACGTACTACGAATGGAAGACGGCAGGAATAAAAAAAAGGCAGGCGCGGGAGAAAAAAACGGGCGGACCGCGGACCGTAATCAAACGCCGGCGTACAGGTATTCCCGCAGGCCGGCGTTGCTCGCATTATGCAATGTTATTATTATGAAATCAGTCGGCTCTTAAACGACGCGTCACTTCGGCACGATTCTGAAAGAGACGCGTCGCTGGCATGCGCCATACTTGCCGCATTTCCCGCTCATCATCGTTCCGGCCACGCCCTTCTGGGTAAGCTTGGTGTCCCTGACCCCTTTTTCCCTGAGCCGGTCAAACACCATCTTGGCGCGTGCCGCGCTCAGCTTGTAATTGTTCTCCGCGGTAATGCCGCCTTCCGCATCGGAATGGCCGGTTACCTGTAAAAACCATCCGCCCGGAACCCTGGGGAGTACCTCTTTCACGATGGGGATCGCTATCGTCAGCTTGAGGTCCCAGGTCGCATTCGAAGACTCCTTGCCGGACGGGAACCCGGTTATAGTCACCGTTGAAAGCTTCGTGTTAAGCTCATCAACGACCTTGTTTCCTGTCGGCTTGATATTTTCGCCGCCGCAGGATATAAAGGCTGCTATTGAAAACAGGATAACGAATAGAGCAACAGGCTTTTTCATGGGAACACTCCTTTTGTTTTTTTTAAAACAACAAACCGCTCCGCTCCGACACGCGCCGCAGCGGTTAAATCCACAGATGTTTTTAATTATATTAACAGTATAATACCTGAGCGGCTCCCGGTCAAGGAATAAACTATGACTGTATAACAAATAAATGTATTTGACTTTTATTAAACGTGGCCGTTCATAGTGTTACGATAGATTCGTTCAGCGGGGCACGCCAATGATTTACAGATATCTGCCGCTCCTTTTCGTTGCGCTCGCCGCAGCCTGCTCGGTCAAGTCCGAGATCAGCAGGCAGTTCGTCGCCGCAGTCGCCAAAGGCGATACCGCGCGGGTCAACGGCCTGATTGCGCGCGGCGCAGACGTGAATGCGCGCGAGGACGCCGGTTCCGGCCGAACGGCCCTCATCATAGCCGCCGAAGAGGACTACGCAGATATAGCCTCGGTGCTGGTAAGCCGCGGCGCAGACGTGAACGCGAGGAGCGGCGACGGCTCGACGGCACTGATGAATGCGGCGGGAGAAGGCAACCTTGAGATCGCCAGGCTCCTTCTGTCTAAAGGCGCGAGCGTGGACGAGGCTGACAATACCGGGCAGACCGCCCTGATCAAGGCGGCCGCGAGCGGCGAGCTCGAGGCAGTGGAGCTCCTTCTCGGTGCCGGCGCCGGCCTGAACAGCGCCGACAGGACGGGCTATACCGCGATCATGAAGGCGATGGTTAACGGACATACCGATATTGCCTCCCTGCTTCAGCAGAAAGGGGCGTCATTGACGGACGCGAACAGGCGCACGATCCAGCAGGCCTCAAGCCAGGCGGGACAGGGCGAAGAGGTCCTGGACCCGGAAAGCAAGTAGCCTTGACCGGCACGGTGAACGGCCGGATAATCCTTACGAGAGATGCATGACATGACACGATCTTTTTTTACGGTTCCAGCCATACTGATCCTGGCCGCGTCAGCGGCAGGGTGCGTGCTCCCGAGTGTCCAGAAAAAATCGGACTACAACTACGCGATGCGGGGTGACGGCGACCTGAGCAACGCGAACCTCAGGGGCGCGGAGCTCGCAAACGCCAAGCTTGAAGTTGCCAACCTGGGCAATGCCGACCTGCGAGGAGCGGACCTCTCCGGCGCGAACCTGGTCGGCGCGAACCTCTCCGGCGCCGATATGCGGGGCGCCGACCTGACCGGCGCGCAGCTCAACGGCGCGAACCTTACCTGGGCTAACCTTCATGGGGCAAAGTTAAAAAATGCCAACCTGAGCAAGGCGCGCCTTGTCCGCGTCAACCTCACCAGTTCTAACCTCGCCAGCATACGGCTCAAGGGCGCGGTCCTTTCGAAGTCCAACCTCTCCGGCGTGTCGCTGAAGGGCGTCAACCTGAACGGCGCCGACCTCATCGGCGCAAACTGCCGGGACATCAACCTTGCCGGCGCAGATCTGGGCGGCGCCGAGCTGTCGTGGTCGATTCTCAGGGGCGCCAACATGAAAAAGGCGAACTGCGAGGCCGCACGGCTCGATTCAGCCGACCTCACCGGCGCCAACCTCACATGGGTGAATTTCGAGGCTGCCTCGCTCAAGGATGTCAGCCTCAGGACGGCGAACCTCGAAGGAGCACGGCTCAAGGGCGCCGACCTGACCGCGGCCGACCTGTGCGGAGCGCGCCTCATCCAGGCAAACCTGGCTGAAGCCAGGCTCACGGGTGCGAACCTGATCAACGCGGTCCTGACCGACGCGAACTTCTTCAAAGCCGTATTACAGGGGGCCACGCTGATCAATGCCGACATGCGGAAGGCCAACCTGGACAACGCGAGCCTGGAAAACGCGAACCTGACCAACGCGGACCTGGGAGGAGCGCGGGTGGATAGAAAATGGAAGAAGATGCTTGAGCGGCAGAAGGTAAGGAACTACGAGGACATCCGCTGGCTGGACTGAGCGGCTTTGCGGGTCCACTCCGACTCCCCGCTCCGCTCGAGCTTCGAATAAACGCACCCGCAGTAATTCTGGCGATAAAACCCATAGACGCGCGACAGCTCTACCGATTTACGGTACCCGTCGGACTTTTTGAAGTCACCCTCGATGAATTGCACGCCCCAGAGCGCCTCCAGCTCTTTACCGATTCCGTTGATCATGGCCGCGTCCTTGTGAGGACTGACCGAGAGCGAAGTGGCGACTGCCGCGATCCCAGTCTCCGCAGCCTTCCTGAACGACTCTTCAAGCCTCATGCGGATGCATTCGCGGCAGCGGCGTGACCGCTCGCCGAGAAAGCGGTACTGCTTCACGCGCAGCGTCCATTCCCGCGCATCGTGTCCGCCGGTGACAAGCGGGAAGCCCCGCGTTGCCGCGAACCGCTCCAGCTCCGCCAGTCGACTGTCGTATTCGGGACGGGGCGCTATGTTCGGATTGTAAAAGAAAACGGTTACATCATGGGTGCCCGCGAACAACTCATACACGTAGCTCACGCAGGGAGCGCAACAGGCATGCAGGAGAAGCGACTTGTTATTCACGGCCGTCGTCCGTCATTGGGATTTTTCAGTATGTCAGGGTCTGAGCCGGGCGGCGCGGCCTCGCGACCGCACCGCACATCACGGAGGAGCTACTTCAAATACTTCTCGATGAAGCTGGACAGCTTCCTCGCGTTATCCGGGTTGATCTTGCTGTCGAGCCACAACAGCAGCTGGGAGCGGATGCTGTTGCACTTGCAATACTCATGATGTATCACATATTTCGCGATCTCGAATTTCATCTGGTTGAGAAGATCTTCCGCCAGGTGCAGGTTGATCGGATCCGGTCCGAGAATATCCGCCATCCTGGAGATGATCTCATGCTTGTCGATTTCCCTGAACTCCTCACAGCATCGTTCGCCGAAAATTGAATTGGACAGAACCACGTCATCGCTCTCGCCGATAAACGCACGATTAATCTGATTTTGCTTGCCGCTCATCAAGGCCTCCGGTATTTCATTGCATGTATAAATGAATGTTGTATCAAGTGGCTTGTATCATGTTATATAAGCTATCATAACATCGCTGTGGATTGTAATAATTAACTTTATGTATACCCGCCCGACTATCATCTATATTTTATACAAAATAAAATAAAAAGTCAACAGGGGGTTGGATTTTTTTCAGATTCTTATATAAAAAATTTCATATTCGCCCGGTTTCCCATGGGAGGGGTGTCGAGGAAAGAATACCTGCAAGGCGGGTCGGGGACATGGGTCAGACTATCTTAAATACGATAAGCACAACATCCGATTCGGGAGACGACAGGCCCATGAAGGACTCGAAGGATATCTTGATCTGTGCTGCAATATCCGAGGCGTTGCGCGTGCGGTTCTCCATGACAGTGCCCCGGAGCCTGAGCACACCGTATTCGTCGCCCTTCTGGTTCTTCGAGTTCGTCAGGGTTTTTGAATAGAGTATGCCGATATCGCCCCGGACAAGATCGGTCCGCCCGCTCCCGTATGAGGTATTGAAATCGTAACCGAGCGGGATGCCCTCGGCATCAAGGCTATCGAAATTGTTTTTCTCTATCCTGAAAAGCTCAAGCGCCGGATAACCGGCATTCGAGTACATGAGCCGCATTGACTTGATATCGTAGTATAAATAGTAGGCGGTTACCAGCCCCCCCTTACCCCGGCCGTAGTCGTAGAGGACCCGGTTGATGTTCCCCATGACGGTCGAGGTGGAAGGCGCATCGTGGATACTCGCGTGGAACGCCGACCTGAGGAGAACCGAGTTAAGCGCGCTGTTGACGCCTATGCCCGAGATGTCGGTCGCTATGACGCCGACGCCCTGCTCTCCCGGCCTGATAAAATCGAAGTAATCGCTCCCCTGCACATACTTGGGTATGACGAAAGCGCCGAACTTGACGTTCCCGATATTCGGCAGCGACTGGGGCACAGCGCTCTGGCTGATCGCGGCCGAGAGGTCCAGGGTCCGGCTGATCATCTGCTCCTTCACCGCTTTCCCGTAACTGAGCGCATTGGAAATGAAGTCATTGCTCTTTGCATGCAGGTACTTCAGCTTGCCGATCTCGTCCGAATGGAAGCCGGCCAGGGTCTCCTTGACTCCCAGGCAGAGAAGGCCGACCAGCCGCCGCTCGTAATACACCGGCAGGATGACCTGGACGCCGTTCTCGTTGAAGAACTCCGCGATCTCGTCCCGTACCTCGGCGAAGGACTTGTCGTCGGTGTAAACCCTCGACAACTGCAGGATCTCCTGGTTGCGGACAAACCAGCGTATGATCGACGCGTTCCGCTCGATCGGCTCCAGCTCGAATTTTTCCTGGCCTCCCTTGTGATAAAACAGCTCGAACTTCCGGGTCTCGTCGTTGAGGAGAATGAAAAACGCCCGCCGCAGGGCAAGACCCTCCTGGAGGGTGTCGACCGTCCGCCGCACGATATCGGCCAGGTTTTTCTCCTCCGCGATATCGCGGACGAAGGTATCGACCGCGGACCCGAAGGCGTATTGCTTGCGCTTGAACGCCCGGTCAACGAGAGGCTGCAGGTAGACCGAGAACAGGATGAAGACGAGGACCACGGCGCCCGCGATGATGTAGTACGGCAGATCGCCCATGATCCCCAGCTTCCAGTCATGGGCCCAGACAATGGCGATGATGGGAAGCGTGATGACCGTCGAAATGACACCGTACACGAACGTCTTGTGGATAACGGTCCGTATATCGAGAAGGTTGTACGCGATGATGCTGTAGAACAGCGAAAATATCGTGAAGAATGATGCTATCGCCGGCCCGATAACGTAGAGCTCTGAATAATTGAAAACGAGCGGCATGATGATCGAGAAAAATGCGGCCACGGTGATCGAGAACGTCGAGGCAACGAAAAGGTACCGCATCTGGAGCCGGTAGATCGCGATCTTTGTCTGAATGTATTTGCGCACGAAATTGGTCAGCGCGGAAATAACGTACACGAAGGCAAGACCCGCGTAAACAGTGTATCCATGATACGCCTGGTTGTAGTCCCGGATAAATTTTCCTCCCTTGAAATAGGCCCTGGTTATCGTGATGTCGGTCGCGACGACCGCGACCCCCACGACGATAGCGGGCAGCAGGATCAGCGCCGTGATCCAGAACGGGAATTGCCTGGAGGACTTCGGGAAGACGAACGACATGGCGAAAAGCGCAGAGAAGGTCATGATGGTCCCGAGCTGGGTCACCTTGTTAAGCTGTGTGAGGTCGAAATAATCCGGGTAGGCATAGGTCAGGAACATGGTGAACAGGATGCACAGGGCCGAGGATGCAAAGAAGGCAAAATACCGCATTACCTGGTCCCGCCAGTCCTTGACAAGCACGAAAACGATGACGAACACGATCAAGGCCGAAGCCGCGAGGCCGAAAATGATACTGAACGTATTCATACAGTTATTGCATCCCGCTTCATTGTATCGTGCCCGGCGATCCACGCTCCCCCGGTAAAAAAACAGGCCGCACCAGCGCCGGCGGGAGCAAAAATCATTGACGAATATCGCGATCTGATCATACTGAATGAATCAGAAGTGCGCCGCAGCGCACACGGTACACTTCATTAATTATTGAGGTTAATTATGGCCTTGACAAGAAAAAAATACGTTCTTGATAAAAAATTTCAGATCGGGTTATCGGCCCGCGCCGTCATACTGCCCCTCTTTACCACGCTCGCAATTTGCGGCGTCCTGCTCTATTTCGCCGGTGACACGAACCGGCTGATAAACCGGAGCAACAAGGATATCTCGGCCATAATCGATACGCAGCAGGACATGTTCGACACGTTCATGGCCACCCCTTCTCTTCAGGATGCGGCAAACCCGATTGCAAGAGCGATCCGGGAAAACGGGAAAATAACCAACAATATATACGACAATCACGAGCGGATCATGAGAAACAGCCGCATCGTGCTGGCCATCCTGATCGTCATGACGGTACTGCAGACGGCCATCATCTTCTTCCAGTTCATATTTTTCTCCCACAAGATCTCGGGCCCGCTCCACGTGATGACAAATTACATGAAGGAATTCAGGAAGGGGAGCTGCCCTGACTACCGGCCGCTCCGAAAAAACGACGAGCTGCGCGAATTTTATGATGAGTTCTGGGAAACCATGAACTGCCTTAAAAAGTAATAACGGCCCGGGAGATCAAACCGTTGGAGGAAGGGCGCCCCGCATTGATCGTCGTCGACATGCAGCACTACTATCTGCAGAAGACCTCGGCATACTGGGCCTATTTCAACGCGCTTCAGCCCGGATGCCTCGATTACATTGCGAACCGGTGCGAAACAATTGTCATACCGAATATCCGCCTCCTCCTTCAGGTATTCAGGAGCTCGTCCCTGCCGCCGGTTTTTCTCCGTCTCTGCGGAAAAGACCCTGACCGCACCGACCTTCACCGCTTTTTCAGAGACTCCTACACCAGGGGAAAAAGGGCGGGATTCGATGGGGTCTATCCGCTGGCCGATGAGCCGGATGCCGCCGTTGTCGGACCGATCATGCCCCTCCCCGGTGAAACCGTCATCGATAAGACAACGTTCAGTCCCTTTACGGGCACCGGCATTGACGGGATACTGAGGGGAATGGGCGTTTCCACGCTGCTGTTCACCGGTCTTGCAACCAGCCAGTGCGTTGAAACGACGGCGCGGGACGCGTCAGACCGGGGTTACCGCGTGATCCAGGTCGAGGACGCGCAGGCCGATTACGATGAAGCCAGCCATATTCATTCGCTCTGCAGTTCGCAGGGAGTGTGCGGGGGACATGTAGTGAGTACCGGGGACATCATCCACAGGGGCGTCCCGGCGGTGGAAGGCGATATCCGCTGACGGTCAGCGGAATACCCTGAAAACGACGAACCTCTTCGAGGACCCCGGTTCCGTCATGATGTCACCCCGCCCGTCGGTCAGGCCCACATCTTCAATCGCGTTATTCCACTGGACTGCCGGCGCGGGCGACGATCCGTCAACCAACAGGTACGCGACCCTCCGCGATCCGAGGCGCTTTTTCAGCTCATTGAAGGACGAGAGGGGCACGGTACCTTCAACATACTCGTCGGTAACGCCGGCGATGGTCGCGTTGTGCTGCCGTATGATGTCGATGACCCGCTCGGAATCGCTCACCGACTTGCGATAGCCGCCGTCAGACATCATCCCGCCGCCGCGCACGCCGATGATGCCCGTGTTGAAAAGCCCGACCCCCGCAATGATCAGTACCGACGCCGCCATGGCCGGCAGCGATTTCAGGAACATCTTCCTTCTTTTGGCTGACCTGATACCGCGCATCGCGCCCGCGGGGAATTCTTCACCGACGCAGGTCGCGCACCCGTACTCGCCGCAGAGGCGCACGGTCGATTCCAGGCGCCGGTACTCCAGCGCGCATTCCGGGCAGGAGGCCATATGGCGCATCAGGTCGTCACGTTCGGCACCCGAACCGATCTCATTGTCATACAGGTCAGACAGCGTATGAAACGGAATATGATTGCCGCTCATATCAAACCTCTCGCGAGTAATCTGTTCTTCAAGAACTCTCTGCCTCTATGTATCCTCACCTTGACATTGGACAGGGATATGCCCTCAATCTCGGCGATCTCGTTATACGAAAGCCCCTGTATGTCTCTCAGGAGCAGGATCTCGCGGTAATCGTCTGGAAGGTTCCCTATCTCCTCTTTTACGATCCTGAGGGAATCCTGCAAGATCACTTCCTCTTCGGGATTCTCCCGCTCGTCCGGCAGCTGCAGGTCGTACTCATCGTCGCCCCTCGAGCTGTTTATGGGAACGAGGTTATACCTGTTGTTCTTTTTCCGGTAGTTCTTGCAGTAATTGACCATGATACTGTAGAACCATGTAGAAAACTTTGATTCCCGGCGGAACGAGCGCAGGGCCTCCATGGTCATGATAAAAATTTCCTGTGTGATATCCATGGCCTCGTCGTAATCTTTTATCTGGGAATAGACATAATTGAAAGCTTTGTCCTGATATTTCCGGATGATCATTGAAAAGGCCTCTATATCCCCGGCCAGGACTTTGTCAATGATCTGAATATCTTCACTATCTGAATTGGACATGGATTGTTTATCGTGGTTACAATTAATAATATTTTTTGGGTGCCGGGTAAACGCTCCCGGCAGCGATCAGCCGATTATTTTTACAAACTTCCGCTTGCCGACCTTGAGGATCCCCTCGGCTGGAAGGGGAAGCTCGTAGTCTTCGGCGGATATTTTTTCGTTATTAAAGGTCACGCCGCCGCCCTTGATGAGCCGGCGCGCCTCGCCGTTTGTAGCGGCCGTGCCGGCCAGGACCATCAGCTTCACGATCCAGATCGAGCCGCCCGTCTTTTCCCCGTCCGGAACATGGAATTCGGGCACATCGTCGGGAACTTCCTTGTTGGAAAAGACGCGGGTGAACTCCCCGGCCGCACGCTCGGCCGTCTCCTGGTCATAGAACTGGGCGCATATGTTTTTCGCCAGGATGACCTTCACGTCCCGGGGATGCACGGTCCCTTTCCCGATGCCCTCGCGGTAGCCGGCAATCTCGTCGCGCGGCACGTCGGTAACCAGCTCAAAGTAGGTGAACATCAGTTCGTCCGATATTGACATGATCTTGCCGAATATATCTTTCGGCGGCTCGTTGATGCCGACATAGTTGTGCAGGGACTTGCTCATCTTCTGCACGCCGTCGAGCCCGACCAGCAGCGGTACCGTCATGATGACCTGCGGCTCCTGGCCGTATTCCCGCTGGAGGTCCCGGCCGACCAGCAGGTTGAACTTCTGGTCCGAGCCGCCGAGCTCGACGTCCGCCCGGAGCACCACGGAATCGTACCCCTGTACCAGCGGATACATGAACTCGAGGATGGTAATGGGCACCCCGCCCTTGTAGCGCTTGTCGAAATCGTCGCGCTCCAACATGCGCGCGACATTGTACTTGGCCGTGAGACCCAGCACGTCGCCAAACGTCATGGGGTCGCACCACTCGGAATTGAACACGATTTTCGTCTTTTCCCGGTCCAGTATCTTGAACACCTGGCGCTTGTAGGTCTCGGCGTTTTCCAGCACTTCTTCGCGGGTAAGGCTCTTGCGGGTGGCGGAACGCCCGGAGGGATCGCCGATCATACCGGTGAAGTCTCCGATCAGGAACACGACCGTGTGCCCCATGTCCTGGAAATGCTTCATCTTCCTTAATAAAACGGTGTGTCCCAGGTGTATGTCCGGGGCCGTCGGATCAAAGCCCGTTTTGATAATAAGCGGCGTGTTTTCCCGCTCCGATTTCTCGAGTTTCTTCTTGAATTCGTCTTTCGGCAGGACCTCTTCGGTCCCGCGTACCAGCAGATCAAAATCGTTCCGTATCATTTCCCGTATCCGTTTGTCCTTTCCGGCTCCCCCCGCGGCCGGTATCAATGCTTGTCGCTCTCCTCGGTGTCCTCGGCGTCCTGTACCTCTTCCTCGGCTATCTCCTCGATATCATAATCGGGGCCCAGCTCCCGGACGTAGTGGAAACGGGCTATGATCGCGATCAGCTCGTTGCGGGACGCCACCGCTTCCTCGCGGCTGTCGAACCCGATGACCAGCGGATCATTAATTCCGGTGAGATATACCTCGAACCCGAATTTATCTTCTTCCTCGATGACGCTTCCCACCGCAGTCACCTTCGGAATTACTATGGCTATACCGCCGTAATCGACTATTGGCAACATATCATGCTCCCTGCGCTATTTGGGACAGGGTGCGCGCATCCCCGGCAAACGTCAAGAGTAAAAAAAAGCCGTCGGGGCGCCTGCCCGGTGCCATCTCCACCACTTCCTGTCAAGATAATAGAGGTTGAAAATCGGGCCGGAAATGCCCGAATCGATGGCAAATACTTTTTTACCGGGACGTTCATGACACGAGAGGACGAGTAGTTGCGGTAATAAATGAAAAGGCACGGCCTGATGGCCGTGCCCGGTTGCTGTCAGCGAAAAACGCATCGCGGGGTTCCGCGATTCGGTCCCATGCGCTCAGTAGAATTCCTTCCCCCCGTGACCGGCTTCTTCGCCGTCAAGGGAGGAGAATTCTTTCAGAAGCTCCTTCTGGCGCGGGGTCAGCTTCTTGGGCACCCTGATGTTTATCTTGACCAGCTGGTCGCCCTTGCCGTACAAGCCAAGGTACGGAATGCCGTTCCCCTTGAGCCTGAAGATCTGGCCGTTCTCCGTCCCGGGCGGGATCTTCATCTTCGCCTTACCGTCGGTGATCGTGGGAACCTCGATCTCGCCGCCCAGGCAGACCATGGGAAACGAGACGTCGACAAGGGATATGATGTCGTTGCCGTGGCGCTCGAAGAAGGGGTGCTTCTTCACGTGGATGACGACGTAGAGGTCGCCGCGCGTGCCGCCGTTGGGGCCGTGCTCGCCCTCGCCGGTGATCTTGAGGCGCGAGCCCGACTCGACGCCGGCCGGGATCTTGACGGTTATGGTCCTCTTGTGGAGCTTGAGGCCCGTGCCGCCGCACGAAGAGCAGGGGGACGAGATGATTTTTCCCTCGCCCTTGCACTTGTAGCAGGTCTGGGTGATCGAGAAGAAGCCCTGGGTCTGGCGTATCTGCCCGGAGCCATTGCAGACCGGGCAGACCGCAGGCTTGGTCCCGGCCTTGGAGCCGGTACCGTCGCAGGTCTCGCAGGTCTCGTTACGGGGCACCTTGATCTGCACCTCGTAGCCCGACGCGGCCTCCTCGAGGGTTATCGAAAGATCGTACTGGATGTCAGAACCGCGGCGCGCCCTCTTGGGGCGGCCCCTGCCCCCGAACCCGGACCCGAAAAAGCCCTCGAATATGTCGGCAAAGTCGAAGTCCCCGAATATGTCTGAAAAGTCGGAATAGGCGCCGCGGCCGAAACCCTCAAAGCCCTGAACGCCCTCGTGACCGAACTTATCGTAGGAGGCGCGCTTCTTGGGGTCCCGCAAGACCTCGTATGCTTCCGTGGCCTCTTTAAACTTTTCCTCCGATTCCTTGTCGCCCTTGTTCCTGTCAGGATGGAACTTTAAAGCCAGCTTGCGGTACGCCTGCTTTATATCCTGCTCCGACGCGCTCTTCGAAACTCCGAGGACCTCATAGTAATCTCTCTTTGCCAATGGTTGCTTCCTTGTCTGTCAGGACTGCAGGCTGTCGATCAGCAGCCCGTGAAATTAAATATACACAATCGGGTCATGAATGCCCATTACTTTTTATCATCATCGACAACTTCGTAATCCGCGTCATAGACTTTTTCATTGCCGCCGGCGCCCGGCTTCTCGGCTCCTTCCGGACGTCCCTGCCCCGCCCCGGCATCGCCCGGCTGGCCCTGGGGCTGCTGCTGGGCATGCTGCTGGTAGATCCGCTCGGCAAACTTGTGCGAGACCTGCTCGAGCCGTCCCTTTGACTCCTTGATCGCCGCGAGGTCGTCGCCGGCGATCGCCTTCCTGACGTTCGCCATCTCGGCCTCCATCGCCTCCTTCTCGGACTGCTCGACCTTGTCGCCGTTCTCCTTGAGGAGCTTTTCCAGCGAATAGACGAACGAGTCCGCCTCGTTGCGCGCGTCGATCAGCTCGCGGGCGCGCTTGTCCTCGGCCGAGTGCTCTTCAGCCTCGCGGACCATTTTCTTGATCTCGTCCTCGCTGATTCCGCTGGAGGACTCGATCCGGATCTTCTGCTCCTTGCCGGTGCCCAGGTCCTTGGCGGACACGTGCACGATGCCGTTCGCATCGATGTCGAAAGTAACCTCGATCTGGGGAACGCCGCGGGGAGCGGGCGGTATCCCCACCAGGTCGAACCTGCCCAGGGTCCTGTTCTGCGCCGCGAGCTCGCGCTCGCCCTGCAGGACGTGTATGGAAACCGCCGGCTGGCTGTCCGACGCGGTCGAGAAGATCTGGCTCTTCTTGGTCGGGATGGTCGTGTTCCGCTCGATGAGCTTGGTCATGACGCCTCCCAGCGTCTCGATACCGAGCGACAGCGGGGTGACGTCGAGGAGCAGCACGTCGTGCACGTCCCCGGCCAGGACGCCGCCCTGTATGGAAGCGCCAACGGCCACCACCTCGTCCGGGTTCACTCCTTTATGCGGCTCCTTGGCAAAGATGCGCTTCACCAGGTCCTGCACCGCCGGCATCCGGGTAGAGCCGCCGACGAGGATGACCTCGTCGATGTCGCCGGGTGTAAGGCCCGCGTCCTCGAGCGCCTTGACGCAGGGCCCCTTGGTCGATTCAATCAGGTCCTCGATGAGCTGCTCGAGCTTGGAGCGGCTCAGGGTGATGACCATGTGTTTTGCGCCCGACTGGTCGGCGGTGAGGAACGGGATATTGATCTCGGTCTGCGACTTGCTGGAGAGCTCTATCTTGGCCTTCTCCGCGGCCTCCTTGAGGCGCTGGAGCGCCATCTTGTCGCCGGAGACGTCGATTCCCGTCTGCTTCTTGAACTCCTGCATGAGCCATTCCATGATCCGCTGGTCGAAATCGTCGCCGCCCAGGTGGGTGTTGCCGTTGGTCGACTTGACCTCGAACACGCCGTCTCCCAGGTCAAGGATCGATATGTCAAAGGTTCCGCCGCCCAGGTCGTATACCGCTATTTTTTCGTTGCGCTTCGCCTTGTCCAGGCCGTACGCAAGAGCGGCGGCCGTGGGCTCGTTGATGATACGCTCGACCTCGAGGCCGGCGATCCGGCCCGCGTCCTTGGTGGCCTGGCGCTGGGCGTCGTTGAAATAGGCCGGCACCGTGATGACCGCCTTGGTCACCTTCTCGCCCAGGTAATCCTCCGCGGTCTGCTTCATCTTCTGCAGCACGCGGGCCGATATCTCCTGGGGCGTGAACTCGCCCGCCAGGGTCTTGACCTTGACGCCATCGCGGCCGTCGTCCATGACCTTGTAGGACACCATGCGCATCTCGTTGGCAACCTCGCCAAAGCGGCGTCCCATGAAGCGCTTGATGGAGCGGACCGTGTTCTCAGGGTTGGTGATGATCTGGTTCTTCGCCACCTGACCGACCAGGCGCTCGCCCTTGTCGGTGAACGCAACGATCGAAGGCGTGGTGCGCTGCCCCTCCGAATTCTGTATAACGACCGGCTCTCCGCCTATCATAACCGAAACGCACGAGTTTGTCGTGCCAAGGTCAATCCCGATAATCTTACTCATTGCTCGTCTCCTTATTGGTAGTATATCATTGATACGCCGTCGCGGCCCGTCTCCGGCCCCGCGCGGCCCGATTCTGCTTCTTCGCCTGCGCCTTACTGTTTCGTCTCACCCCCGGATCCGGCCGATCCCGGTCCGTCGCATTCCGCAGCCTGCGTTCCGGCAGCAGGACGTGCCGGCTTCGCGACCTTTACCCGCGCGCTCCTCACTACCAGGTCCTCGATACGGAATCCCTTCTGGTAGACCTTCGTGACGGTGTCGCGCTCCACGTCTCCGCTCATCTCTATATCCATCGCCTCGTGGAAGTTCGGGTCGAACTCGTTGTCGAGCGCCTCGATTTCGACCACGCCGAATTTCTTCATGGTCTCCTCGATGCGGTTCGAGATCATCGACACGCCCTGCACGAACGATTTGTGCGCATCTTCCAGAGAGCTGCCCGCGGGCATGTTCTCCGACGCGTCAATGGCGCGCAGGAGGTCGTCGTTAACAAGAATGATCTCATGCGCAAAGTCCCGCACCACCATGGTGCGGACCTCGGCCTGCTGTTTCGCCATGCGCTTCTTGTAATTCTCGAAATCGGCCTGCCGCCTCAGCATGGTGTCCTTGAGGGCGTCCATGTCATCTTTCAGCTTTCTGTTGTCCTCAAGCGCGGCGCTGCATTGCTCGGCCGCCAGCCGGTCGCATTCCCTGCGGGACGCCGCCCTCCGTTCTTCCTTCCTCCTCTCGTCAGGGGACTTTTCGCTCCCGGCCTGCTTTTCAGGTTCCCTGCCGGGCTGGTCAGGGCCCCGCTTCGCATCCTCGCTCCTGCCGTTATGGAGGTCCTTCTCCTTCGCCTTGTGATGCTCCTTATGCTTATCCATCATATGCTCCGAAATCGTATATACTGGCACTGCCTGGTTATTTAGACATTTTGGTGAGCAGCTCGGTGACCACCCTTCCGGTATAGTCCACCAGCGGCACGACCTTCTCGTAATCCATTCTCGTTGGGCCGATTACGCCTACTGCCCCGACCAGCTTGTTCCCGATTTTGTACGAGGCTGATACCATGCTGCAGCCCTTCACCTTCTCTTCCGCTACTTCCTCTCCGATCAGGGTCCTGATACCCTCGAACTCAATCGCCTTCTCGAGTATCCGTTTGAGTATGCTCTTGTCCTCGATGATGCTGAGCAGGCTGTTCAGCCGCTCCTCCTCGACCATCTCCGGGATCTTCAGCAGGTTCTCGATTCCTTCTATATGAAGGCGGGGCTCCTCGTAATCCGAGATGGCCAGCTGCGCTATGTCCAGCGCCATGTCCTTGTTGGGGCAGGTAGAGTGCTCCTGGCGGAGACGGTCGAATATCGAGTCCATGATCTCGTACACGGCATAGCCGCTGAGCTCCTCGGTGAGATACGCGGAAAAGGCATACATGTCGTCCTGCGTTACGTTCGCAGATACGGTTACCTTCTTGGGAAGGACCATGCCGGTCCTGGTGACCAGGATGAAGAGTATCTCGTTGATGCCCATGGGCACCAGCACGATGCGCTTTACTACGGTGAAATCGAACCGGGGAGTGAGCATGACGGCCGCGTAACGCGATTCGCTTGAAAGCATCCGGGTCACCACGGAAAAAATCTTGTCAAGCTGGACCTCCCTTTTAATCGCCTCTTCCTTCACCGATATCTCGCGCTCTTTTAAAGAAAAATCATAATTGTCCAGGAGCGAATTGACATAAAAGCGGTAACCGATGTCCGTGGGAATCCTTCCCGCCGAAGTGTGAGGCTGCTTCAGATACTCCATGCTTTCAAGATCAAACATGATATTCCGCATGGTTGCCGGGGAGATGGAAAATGAATATTTTTGCACAAACGAGCGTGAGCCGACCGGTTTCCCGGTGGTAATATATTCATAGATTAAAGCCTGTAAAACTGAAGCTTCTCTTTCGTTCAGAGGCCTTGTCTGTACACTTTCGCGGACCATATCATTCAATCCATCATATTAGCACTCGTTTAAACCGAGTGCTAATAAAAAACTAATAAAAATATAGCCTATAGTCAAGCTTAAAAAATAAAAAAAAAGCCTTCTATAACAATTTAAAAAGCTGGCGAGTTAAAGCCAATATAAAACGATGGATTTGGTTGAATAGAGGTGTTTATCGGTATATTTCAGGACTTTGCTTTTTCTTTCTTATTTTTATCTTTGGCCTTGTCTTCAGCTTCGAGTGCAATTTTCGCGGCATCAATAATGTTTTTGAGCTTAACGGCTTCAGTATCCTCGCCGAAAAGGACATGTATCTTGCGAAGTGCAGAAAGATACTCGATCGACATTTTCAGGTCGTTCCGTGCCTTGCCGGCCATCTCGTACTTCGTCCTGAACTGGCGGGCAGCCTCGGTAAGGCTCTCCTTGCATAGCTGCATCAGGTCGCGCCGCTCATAGAAAAAATCGGAGCGCGGGTCCCTGAACTTCGCTACCTCGGAAAAGCTGGTAATGTTCTTGGTTATTACGGCAACACGCGCCTGGAGCTCCACGAACAGCCACTTCCACTTGGAATCAGTGCCGAACTTGTTTTTCAATTCATTCAGAACCCGGTGCATCCGGTGAATAAACGTGAGTATCTGGGCCTGGTTCAGGCGGTTGATGCTCGCGAGGTATAAATCATTTTCCTTGAGGGTCCTGTCAATATCCGATCCGACGACCTCTTCCATGTGCTTGATGAGATTATAAAATTCCTTTTTGGCGGATTCGAGCAGGCTGTTGTTTTTGATACCGAGCATTTCCACGGACAGGTCGTTCATTTTAAGGATATCGTCGATCACGTCCATCTCGCGGCTGGCAATCTCCAGGCTGAGGTATCCCTTGATGTTGGGATACTTCTTCTTTTTAATCATGGCTTCATTGATGGCTTTTTTGACCTGCTCAACGTCGCGCTTGATGTCCTTGATCTCGTCGTTGTATGCCGCTTTTTCCGCCTTGCTAAGAGCCATATACCCTGCCTATGCGTATGTGTCGATTGTGGTCCCTTTACTATTTTCGGCAGGTTCCGGGTTTCTATTAACTGGCTGAGGCTCGCTTTGCCTGGTCTCTTCCTGGCGCGGGGGCTCAGTAGAAAAGCCGTGGGGCACCGTATCCGGACCGCTGATGTTTGATATTTCCATAAATTCCTCCCTGAATTATGGATTTTTGGCTTTTCAAGCCTTTAATATTGTAAGTAACTCTTCCTGACTAAAAGATACCTTTTGTTGAGATTTTTTCAAGTAAAATATTCTTAATTTCTATAGGTCCGCAAGCGCTTGCGGACCTATAGAAGAAGATCAATCCCGGTCTCAGTTTTACGGTACTGCGCTGTCTTCACGATCCTGATATTCACCGGCAGGGGGCCGTCGATGTTCGCGAGATTGCGCACCGCGTCGTCGATCCTGATGGATTGCTCTGACCCCGCGTACAACCAGAGAAGCGCTGTCCGGTCGTCAGGCATCTTATGGGAATGGACCGCCTCATTGAAGGATAGGCGCTTCTCGGTTTTACCGGTCCGCTTGATGAAATCGATCCCTGCCCCGAGGCTGCGGGCCATTGTACCGATGACCTCCCCGGTCATGTCCGTCACCCGGTACTGCACGACCCCGGTCAGGGCCATGAGGGAGACCCATTCATCTATGAAGCGGATTGCCGGCGCCGATATTCCCTCCGGGAGCCGGCTGTTCAATCTGTCGAGAAAGCCCTCGCCGATATCGTCGAACAGCTCTATGTCGACGAGTTCCGCTTCGCTCTCGATACCGAGCGGGAGCGGGAACCCGGCCGACATACGCTCCCTCTTGTTGAATCCCTGCGTCATGGCGACCGGAGCATCTGCCATCCGGAGCGCGCGCTTCACGATCTCCATGAAGTCGTTGTGCGGTATAAACCGCATCATGCCGGTTTTCGCAAGTCGCAGGCGCACGCGCTTCATGACGGAGAAGCGCCGCTCGAACGCCTTCCGCGCCTCCCGGATACGGGCCGCGTCGATCTCATCACCCTCCCGCCGCGGCCGCTCCCGCCTGCCGACCTCCCGTGCGCCGGCACCGGCGAGTTTATCTGTCATGCCCTCGAACCCCGTGACAGCGAAGCTCCAGGGGAAAACCGCCTCGTCACGGCGGCCCAGACACGCCTCCCACCCCGGGAACAGGCCTTCCAGGTTCTTCTGCCAGATGTCGAAGCGGAACTGCTCCTCCCAGGAATCGAACCTGCAGCCGTCGCGGTACGACCGCTCTATGACGGCACCGAGCCTGGCGTCGCCCCGTGCGAGCACGCCCTCGATGACCGACGCCTTCACGTCATGGTTCTTGATCTTGATTGAGCGCGGCAGCCCGCGCTTGATCCTGAGGATCGCGCTCTCGAAATAGTCGCGGCCCATCTGGCGATCGCGCTGGAACGGCGTATGGGGCTTTGGCACAAAGGGCGACACGGTCACGTTGATGTCCAGCCTCTTCCCGCCGATTTTATAAATACTCTTTAACAGCTCGATGATGCCCCCGGCCTCGTCCTGCTCCTCGCACCCGGGAAGCCCGATCATGAAGTAGAGCTTGATGACCTTCCATCCCCTTCCATACACGTGCTTCACGATATCGACCAGGTCTTGCAGGACGACCTTCTTGTTGGCACGCGCCCTGATAGCGTCGGAGGCGGACTCCACCGCAAAGGTGAGAGAGGCGCGCCTTACCTCGGATATCTGCTCGATGATGGGAAGCGTCTCGCGATCGACCCGGAGCGACGGGAACGCGACCGATACTCCCTGCTCCGTGAGTCTGGGCAGCACCCGGTTAATAAGCCCGGTCAGCTTCGGGTAATCGCTTATTGAAAGGGATGACAGCGTCACCTCGTTGTAACCCGTGTTTCGCACGATCTCGTCAATGCGGTCCGACGCGGCGTTGAAATCATAGCACCGGTACGGCAGGTCGTAGAACCCGGCATGGCAGAAATTACAGAAGTTACTGCACCCCCGGGTCAGCTCGATCACGACGCGCTCCTGCGCGATGCGGATGTTGGGGACCAGCGGCCGTACCGGGTCCGCAAGACCGAGGCCGCGGTAGACCCGCTTGCGCACCGGCGGGCCTTCTGCCTCCGTGAGCGCGCATCCGTCATAGGAGAAGCGGTACTTGTCCGGCAGGAGCACGCCTGCGATGGTGCTGATGCGCTCCAGGGTTTCGCTCCTTCCGAGTCCCTTCTCCTTCGCGGCCAGCACCGCGTGTGCGATCTCGGCGATCCCTTCCTCGCCGTCGCCGATGAAGAACGCGTCCACGAAGTCCGCCAGCGGGAAGGGGTTGGACACCGCCGCTCCGCCGGCGATAACTATCGGCACGCCCTCTCCGCGCTCCGCGCGTCGGAGCGGGATGCCGCCCAGGTCGATTATTTGCAGCACGTTTGTGCAGAGCAATTCATGGGACATGTTGAAGCCGAGCAGATCGAGCGCATGGAGCGGCGTATACGTTTCCAGCGTGAACAGGGGGACGCCGGCCTCGCGCAGGGCGCGCTCGAAATCGGCCTCAACAGCGAAGACCCGCTCGCAGGCGGCCTCCGGGATCGCGTTCACGATGTCGTACAGTATGCGCAGTCCGTTGTTGGACATGCCCACTTCGTACAGGTCAGGGTACGAGAGGGCCATGCGCAGGCGCGCGTCCGGCTTCACGATCACGTTCAGCTCGCGTCCCATGTACCGCCCCGGCTTCTGCACCCGGGCGAGGAGGGTCTCTATTGTTTTCCGGTCAAGTTGTGCCATGTGCCTGCCGCCCTATCTCTCCGCCATTACTGCCCGGTACGCCCGGACCAGCGCCACGAAAGACTCCAGCCCCAGGTCCTCGCCACGGACACCGGAGTTAATGCCCGCATGTTCAAGCATCCGCGCCGCGATCTCCCTCCCGGTCTCAAGGTGCGGGGACTCGGACAGGGCCTTGAGCATGGTCTTCCGCCTGCCCCAGAACGCGGACTTAACGACCAGGTGAAAGAGCTCTATCTCTCCGCCATCAACCGGGAGGCGGCTTTTTCTCACGAGACGGACGAACGACGAGGTCACCTCGGGCCGGGGATAGAACGACTCTTTCGATACCCTGAAGAGTACTTTCGGTTCGTAATAAAACCCCAGGGTCACGGTAAGCGCCCCGTAGGTCTTGCTCCCGGGCACGGCTACAATCCGTTCCGCCATCTCCTTCTGGAGAAGGACGTACACGTGGGGCGCGGAAAACCGGGCGACGTGGAACAGGATCTCGGAGGCGCAGTAGTACGGGAGGTTCGAGACGACTTTCGTGAAGGTGTCGGCAAGGTCGAGCTTCAGGAAATCGCTGTGAATCAGCCTGAAGCTTGCCTCCGCGCCGAAGCGGTCCGCGAGAACGCGGCTCAGGCCCGAATCGACCTCAACGGCCGTCACGCTTTCCGCTGCCGGGACGAGCCGCTCGGTCAGAGCCCCGAGCCCGGGGCCTATTTCAAGGACCCGGTCGTCGGTCGCGACACCGATCATGTCGATCATTTTATCCCTCATGTCCCCGGATACAAGAAAATTCTGGCCCAGCCGCTTGTTGGGGCTGAGGCCGTATCTGCCGATTATTTCCTTTGCTTCAGTTAAGTTCATCATCGCATCTCCGAGCCGGTCAGTTGACATGCGCACGCACGGCACGGTATCGCTACTTTATTAATAGTGCCTTTCTATTTTCAATCTTTTTTATTCCCGGCCCTGCATCCTGGCTCGTTTTGGTGAAATTTTTTTCGCCCGAACGGCTCCCCATTCGTATTATCGTGAAATTATTTTTATATTATTCGGGGAGCTCGATATGAAAACCACGCTTAACATTCGTAAGGTTCTATTGGAAGCACTGGCCTCCGCAGCCGAATCACGGGGCATTTCGCGGTCAGCAATGGCGATTATTCTGTTAAAGAAAGAAATGTCTGATTTTGGGGGTCCCGAATTTCCCGGCACTCTCATCAGGTATCAGGAACGGGCCAACTGCGATGACTGGCATACGTTTCATATCCGGTACAGGCCTGACGAGTATGAATACTTTCAGGACATGCGGCGGCTGGGCAAGTTCTCGGTTTCATATTTTCTCCAACGCGCTATTAAAAAGTACATATTGCAGAAAAAAAATAATAAAAATGGCGATAACTATCTCTTTAAGAATCATGTTATCATTAAAGACATTGTTGATAATATAATATGCTGGAAAGTATACTGG
>JAKQPV010000022.1:0-2907 GCA_029564515.1 Spirochaetota bacterium
CATGTCCTCCGGAAGATTGCGGAGGGATTGGCGGATATATAGGC
This sequence comes from Spirochaetota bacterium, assembly GCA_029564515.1. Taxonomy (GTDB): domain Bacteria; phylum Spirochaetota; class UBA4802; order UBA4802; family UBA5550; genus RBG-16-49-21. Next base: position 45 of record JAKQPV010000022.1, read on the forward strand.
TTACTGGAAGTCATTTCTGATCCAGAGAATGAAGAGTATGAGGAGATGATTACCTGGCTTGGGGGGAAATACGACCCATCAAATTTCAGTCCTGACAGGGTGAAATTTGATAATCCCCGGAGGCGCTGGAAGATGGCCTTCGAGGATGGTGTTTAATCCGCGGATGCCGCTGGTGCGGATGGCTGCAGCGGTGGCCCGCCGGATTTTCAAATGCTGCAAGGAAAAGTAGAGAGGAGATGGGTGACAAATAGGCTTATGAGATAAAAAACGTTGCATTTTTATTATCAATTCATTAATATTGTACAATTGTACATAATATGAGCACAGGATGAAAATTGTAATTGATACCTCCATTGTAATTGCGGTTATAACCAACGAAGAGCACAAGCCTTCATTAATTGATAAAACCAGAGGGGCCCATCTGCTTGCCCCCTCTTCTCTTCCCTTTGAAGTTGGCAACGCCATCTCGGCAATGTTCAAGAGAAATCGGATCTCTCTGGACCAAGCCTATTCAGCCCTGGAGGCCTTTGAAAGAATTCCTGTTCAGCTGTGTGACGTCAATCTGAATAAATCTTTGGAATTGGCCCATACCCTGGGAATCTATGCCTATGACGCCTGTTTTATTGAATGCGCCCAGACCTATAAAGCACCGCTTCTTTCTCTTGATCATGGACTCCTAGAGGCGGCGGCAAAACTTGGCTTAAACTGCATCGAGGTTTAAAATGACCATATATACCTATTCTGAGGCAAGACAGAATTTCGCCTCTGTTCTCGACAAAGCTAATAAAGTCGGCGAGGTGTTGATAAAACGTAAAGACGGGACGATTTTTGTCATCAAGCCGGTCACGAAAAATGATTCTCCCCTGGATGTCCCAGGCATCGATATTAACCTGTCAAGAGATGAAATCGTCGATCTGCTGCAAGAGGTTCGGCAAAGATGATTCGAGCGGGATTTAGCGGCCACAACTCCAGCAAGGAGTTATGGCCGCTTTTGCTCCCTGTTTAATCAGCTATGTTTATACTTCCGCGTCAGGATTCCGCGAACGACTGGAGAAATCCACTACCGATGAACAAGAAGGCTCTTTCAGAAGCAGACATCCGCACCAAGTTCATAACTCCCGCGCTGGTTGGAGCAAACGGCAACAAGTGGGACGTGATGACCCAGATCCGCGAGGAGGCCTATTTCACCAGGGGCCGCGTCATCGTCCGCGGCAAGACCGTGAAGAGGGGGGAGGCGAAGAAGGCGGACTATCTCCTCTTCTACAAACCCAATATTCCGCTGGCCGTCATCGAGGCCAAGGATAACAATCACTCGGTCGGCGACGGCATGCAGCAGGCCCTCGAGTACGCCGAAATACTTGATGTGCCCTTCGCCTACAGCTCCAATGGTGACGCCTTCCTGGAGCACGACCGTACCGCCGCCTATGGCGCTGTCACCCGCGAAATCCCGCTCGACCGGTTCCCCTCGCCCGAAGAGCTGTGGGAGCGCTATTGCAAGGCTAAAAACTGGACCACCCGCCAGCAGCAGGTCAACACCCAGGACTATTACGACGACGGCTCGGGGAAATCCCCGCGCTACTACCAGCACATTGCCATCAACCGCACGATGGATGCCATCACCTCCGGCCGGAACCGGGTTTTGCTGGTCATGGCTACCGGCACCGGCAAGACCTACACGGCCTTTCAGATCATCTGGCGTCTCTGGAAGGCCGGCGTGAAGAAGCGCATCCTCTTTCTCGTGGACCGCAACATCCTCGCCGATCAGACCAGGACCAATGATTTCAAGCCCTTCGGCCAGGCCATGACCAAGATCACCAACCGCATGGTCGATAAATCCTACGAAATCTATCTGAGCCTCTACCAGGCCGTGACCGGCACGGAAGAGGAGATGAACATCTACAAGCAGTTCTCGCCCGAATTCTTCGATCTCGTTATTATCGATGAGTGCCATCGCGGCAGCGCAGCGGACGACGCCCGCTGGCGGCAGATTCTGGAGTACTTCCACTCGGCGGCACAGATCGGTCTTACCGCCACGCCCAGGGAAACCCGCGACGTCTCCAACATCGAGTATTTCGGCGAGCCCATCTACAGCTACTCCCTCCGGCAGGGCATCGCCGATGGTTTTCTCGCACCCTACAAGGTCGTGCGCATCGGCCTCGACAAGGACCTCGACGGCTGGCGCCCGGAGGATGGCCAAACCGACAAGTACGGCCAGGTCATCGAAGACCGGGAGTACAACGATCGCGACTACGACCGCGATCTTGTTCTGGAGAGGCGGACCGAGGTGGTTGCCGCCAAAGTGAGCGAATTCCTGCGCGCAACCGACCGCTTCGCCAAGACCATCATCTTTTGCGAGAACATCGACCATGCCGAGCGCATGCGCCAGGCCATGGTGAACGCCAATCCCGACCTCGCCGCCGCCAACTCCAGGTACGTCATGCGCATCACCGGCGACAACGACGAGGGCAAGGCCCAGCTCGACAACTTTATCGATCCCGAGTCCATTTACCCGGTCATTGCCTGCACCTCCCGGCTCATGGGCACCGGTGTGGATGCCCAGACCTGCCACCTCATCGTCCTCGACCGGATCATCAACTCGATGACCGAGTTCAAGCAGATCATCGGCCGCGGCACGCGCATCAATGAGGATTATAACAAGTTCTTCTTCACCATCATGGACTTTCGCCGCGCCACCGCTCTTTTCGCCGATCCCGATTTTGATGGCGATCCGGTGCAGATCTACGAGCCCCGCCCTGGTGATCCGCCCGTACCTCCGGATGATCCGCTCACAGAATCCTCGCTGGAGGGCGAATCGCCGGAGCCTCCGCTGCCACCCGGTTTTGATCCCGATGGCGATGCTCCC
>JAKQPV010000047.1:0-50220 GCA_029564515.1 Spirochaetota bacterium
TTAGTCATATCCATGGCATGGCGCAGCCTGATCCCTTCCGTGGAACCCGGATCTCCCAGCACCGACCTGACCTCTTCCGGGCTCCGGACCATCTCGAACCAGAATATGGCCTGGGTGAATCCTTCCTTGTTGGGATATTCGGCCGGCCGGGCTATTTCGCCGCCGCTCATGGCGATCATAAAAATCATGGACGCAAAGGTGGCAATGCCGGCCAGAATGACAAACAGTGAGTATCGCCTTGTTTTCATTAATGCCTCGCTTTATTTGGTTATATCCGTTTCAGTATTATTCAATTTTTATATAAATCTCATTACACCGAACAATGACATCTCCACTGCCGCTCTCACTCCATCCCGCTGCCTTTCCTGACCAGGGTCGCCAGCTCCACCGCGCGTTTCATCATTGCCGATGCAGAGTGAAGGCCGGCGGCGTCCTTTTCGATGCCGTGACGTATTTCCCTGTCGAACAGGCCCGTTCCGCCGGGGCTGGCCACGGCAGAGGCGCCCAGCGGGCTGATGCAGTGGTGCACGCTCACCGGCAGCATTTCGGCCGTCAGGAAGAAGTAGAGGTGCGAGAGGTGCGTGGTCTCGAGACCGCCGTGGCGCGCCCACGCGACCGCCGCGCTCACACCCACCTTGTTCTTGAGCCTGCCGCCGGCCACGTTCCCGAACACGAAAACGCGCATGCGGTCGAGCATGGCCGCCATTATCGCGCTGGTGCGCATGAAATACACGGGGCTCGCGAGCACGATGATGTCCGCCGACTCCACCTTGCGGTATATCTCCTGCGCGCCGTCCTGTATGGCGCAGTAGCGCTCGGGCGTCTGTTTTTTAAGGCAGAAGTTGCAGTGCCGGCAATCCTGTATGTCGGTCACGGAGAGATTGACCGTTTCCGCCGAGATGTCCGGACCCCGGACCGCGTCCAGCATCTTGTTCCACAGCAGCTCGACGTTGCCCTCTTTCACCGGGCTGCCCGTAATGCCGAGAATTGACAGTTTCATCGAAAGACCTCTTTCACCGGGATGGCGGCCGGTGCAGGTTTACACCCGTGTGCCGGGCCGGTCAATGATAATATGGCTCTGTTACCGGTAATGTATCGCCACGGGGGGTGCGTCGTGTCGGTCAGGGTGCGGTAAAAATACTCCCCCCATATTTATTACTCGATAAGTTCAGGAATCTGTACTGGTATGGCAGTACGGGGGGATGACAGATCCGGTACGCGGATAGTCCGGGAAGAGCCATGACCGCTGCCAGTAAGAAGGCCATTGATGCCTATTTCATAGGCATTGTCAACCGAAGCCTGTTTTCTGGAGACGTATAATGATTGCGTCAAGGTGTGAAGTCAAGAAGTATATGCGCCAGAGGAGCCGACCGGCATATTCCGGGACGGCGGGCCGCGAGCATGAGAAAATTCCTTGCTATTTATCTATACAGGGACAAGGTGGTCAGGCGGCTCACAAATCTATCCCCCAGGAGTATGCGCTTCCATGCTTCTCATATCCGACATACATTTCGGCGCGACCGTATCGAAAAACGTGCGGCATTTCATTGAAGCGGCGGTGAACCCGGCCATGAACCCGGAGCGCCTTGTCGTTATTGCCGGGGACATGACCCAGCACGCCACGCCGGGGGAATACGAGGAGGCCGGTCAGTTCATCAGCGCGCTCCTCGGCGCGGGCATGCGGCTCGTCCTGACCCCGGGCAACCACGACTTCGGCGACTGGATCGGCGAGTATATTCTCACGAACTGGAAGGCGCGGGAGCGGTACGAGCGGCTCATGGAGCCGGTGCTGTTCCAGGAGGGCGTCCTCGCCCGGGAGGAATGCGACTCCATCGTCCGGTTCGATAACCACCTGTTCGTGTGCCTGAGAAGCACGCACCGCGGCCAGGCCCACAAGCTGGGGCTCGTCGGCATGAACAGGATCAGAAAAAAGCAGGTGGCCTGGGCCGCTGAGCGCCTGTCGTCGATTGACACGCGCGGGTGCCTGCTGCACCTGGTGACGCACCGGAGCCTCTGGCGCGAATCCGGGGACCGGCACGCCGGGATCTATCGCGGCCACTACATCGAGGAGGGCCTCCTCGGGCGGTACCCGTTCCACTCGGTGATCCACGGGCACAACCACCGCTTCCTGTTCGCCTATACCTCGACCCCCCATACCGGCATACCGATCATACGCATGTCCCTGCCCACTATCTCGGACCGGAACCGGAAAAACCGGATCGGGTACGTGCAGTGGGACGCCCCCTACCGGGGCCTGCCTCAGTTTATCACGATTTAAGGAAATGCTTACTGAACGCGGCGGAACAAGATGCAGGAGTTGCACCCGCCGAAGCCGAAGGCATTTTTCAGGACGAACTCCTGGGTAAGCGGGCGCGCGCCTTCGGGCACGCAGTCGATCGGGATTGCCGGGTCGGGCGAGTAGTTGATGGTGGGAAGGAGCATGCCCCGTCTCATGCCCTCGAGCGCGAACACGGATTCTATGCCGCTGGAGGCGCCCATGGCGTGCCCGATCTGCGACTTGTTGGCGGACACGGGCGGGATGGTGCCGCCGAAAACGGCGGAGAGGGCATCGTACTCGACACTGTCCCCTATCTTTGTCGAGGTGCCGTGCGCGTTAACCGCAGCCACGTCCGCCGGTTTCAAGCCGGCCGCGGCCAGGCTCTCCCCGACGCAGCGGGTGACCGTGGCGGGGTTTGGCGCCACGAAGTGGTACGCGTCCGAGGTCATGCTCCATCCCGCAATCTCGAACGAGTATGATAGGCCGTGAGCCTCCGCGAATTCCCTTGTCGCGATGACGACCGAGGCGGCCCCCTCGGATACGACAAAGCCGCGCCTGTTAGCTGAAAAAGGCCTGCTTGCCGCAGCGGGCTCTTCCGGCTGGTCCTTTTTGTGCTTGTATGCACCGTTCATCGAGGCAAAGCCGGCCACGATCGGCTCCACGAGCGGGAAGTCCACCGCGCCGCAGATCACCACGTCGGCGATCCCCTGGCGCAGGAACATCGAGCCGATGATCATGGAGGTCGCTCCGGTCGCGCACGCGGTGATGGTTGCGGTTATGGGCCCGGTCGCTCCGGTCAGGATCGAGACCTTGCCGCCGACCATGTTGATGCAGGAGTTCGGGTTGGTGAAGGGATGGGGCGATTTCCCGTCCTTCACCATGAGCCGGTCGGCGGCTATGACCGCATCCAGCCCGCCCACGGCGGTGCTGAAGGTGATGCCCACGCGGGGCGCGAGCCCCGGGGTGATCTCGATCCCGCTTGCCGCCAGGGCCCGGTGCACCACGAGCATCGCGTGCCGGTATATCGGCGAGGTCCAGTGCGCCATCTCGCGCGGAGCGAGGAACGGGTAGGGCGCAGCATCGAACCCGGCGACCTGGCCGGCTATGCGCACCGGGAAGTTCTCATCGTAGGGGAAGCGGGTCAGCGGGCCCACGCCGCTTTCGCCGCGGGCGGCGCGCTCCCACTGGGAGGTAAGGTCCGTTCCAAGCGGAGAGACCATGTCGTAGCCGAGGATTACCGGTTGTTTCGGGTCTGATGCACTCATCATACGTTCTTTCTTGTCATCGCGAGCGCAGCGCAGCGATCTGACTTATCATGCGATGAGCAATTTCCAGAATCATTAAATATTTTTTCTCATGGTGAAGCTTGCTTCGTAGCCCCCATCAATGAAGGCTCCTCGCAATGGCAACATCGGTATATGACACAAATGTAATGCAATCACCACGGGATAAACTTGTACAGCTTCGCGAACATCTCGTACACCTCGATCCAGTTCTGGAGGTCCCTGGTCGAGCGCATGTGGGCGCGCTTGTTCACCATGACCCAGCTCATGTGGGCCGCGCCGTCCTTGCAGGTGGAGCAGTCACGCGTTTCGGAGGTGCAGCAGCGGTGCATCGTTTTCAGGTCTGCGGCCCACCGGATGAACTCGATAAGCCTCTTTGGCTGGGGGTTGCGCCTGTCCAGCGGCTTGGTCACGGAGGGACACTCGTTCCAGCCGAACGGCCTGCCGAGCATCTTCCCGGTGGTAATTATTTCATGGTAGTATTTCGAGGAGATGACCGTGTCCGGGTATTTTTCGAGCATGGCGTCCATCTCGATTCTGATGGCGGCAAGCTCCTCTTCGGTCCAGGAGAAGCCGTCCACCCCTTCGTCGTTGGAGAGAAGCTGCATGTGCACCTTGAGCCCCGCGTCCCTGATTTTTTGTATGATTGTTTCGGTTTTTCCTATCTGTTTCGGGGTGATGGTGTAGAGGTAGTAGGCATACGGGTCGCCCTCATAGTTCTTGCGGGAGATGGAGAAAACGTCGCGGCCGCGGAGCGTCTTCTCGTCCTCCTCGTCGCCCCAGAGGGAGATGCCCACCATCATGTCCGGGAACCGGTCGCGCGGGACCTTGATGATGCCGTTGGTGGCGCAGTAGGTCGGGAGCCGTTTGTAGAATGCCTCTGCCCGGTCCAGGTAGAGGGTCGGCTCCCCGCCTATCAGGATCGCCAGATTGACGCCGCGCGCCTTCTCCTTGTCGACGAACTCTTCCCACTTGCGGATGTCCGGCTCGTCCGGGGATTTCTTGTGCTCGTCGGATGAAAAGAAGAAGCAGCCCTTGCACCGGAGGTTACAGTTGTTGGTCACGTCGTAGATGGAGCTCCGGATGTTGAGCGTGGCTATGCGGCGGTACCGCTCATGCCATTCTGTATCAAGCAATGAACTGACGGTGTTCATGAATTTCTCCTCGAATTTTTCCTTGCGTTTTCAGTGTGCGCCCGCGGCCTACAGCCCGAACCCGGGAGGAGGCGTCGGGCGGTCCAGCAGGTTTTTCCCCTTCTCGTATCCCATGACCCAGACCGCAAGATAGGTGTCCACGTAGTCGAGCCAGGCCCTGAAGGCTTCCGGGTCCGAGCCGTGGCGGTATAGCCGCGCGGTCACCACCGCGCTCCCTGCTGCGTAGTGACGGCAGTCGGGGCAGTCCGTGTCCGGCACGCAGCAGGCCACGCCCCTGTCCCAGGTAAGGTCCGTCCGGTACTGGCGGAAGGACCTGCCGAGCCCGATATCGGTTGACGGGTTCATCCGGGGGTAGGAGCAGGCGTACAGGTCATGGAGGCCGAGCCGGTGGGTGTGGGCCACCGCGTTGTAGGGCGAATACAGGACGTGCTCCGGGTATTTCGCCAGGATGTCCAGCATGACCTCGCGTGTGCGGGCGAGCGAGCCGGCATCGTGCCGGAGCGGGCCCGCGTATCCCACCGGAGCGGAGAACATGTTGAACGTCGCTCTGCAGCCGTTGCCCGCAAGGGCCTCCATTACGGCGTATATCTCGTCGATGTTCTCCCGCGTGAAGGTGTATACCCACACGGCGCGCGGGTCGCTCCGGTAATTGTCGATCTGTTTCGCGAGCAGGTCCTTCGCGTTCCGGATGCGCCGGCTCGTGTCGTCGTTACCCCATACGGAGATGTGTATCTTGTATCCGACTCTCTCCGGGAGTCGCTTGAAACCGTTGGAGGCGATGCTGCCCAGGGGGATGACGTCGTAGCAGGTCTGGCATAGCTCGGGGACCAGGGACGGCTCGGCGCCGGCAAGGACGACGTAGGTGATGCCGCGCTGCTTCTCCGACTCCATCAGGGCGCGCCAGTCGCCGGGCCTGCCGTTTTCCTTCGTGAATTGCTTCTCGCCTTCATAGTAGTAGCACCCGTCGCACCTGATGTTGCAGCGGTTGGTCATGTCATAGGTCGACTCGCGAAGGAAAAACCAGCGGCGCACTTTTTCCCACCGCTCGCGCACGACGGGGTCCGCGATGATCTGCGAGAATTTCATCTTGCTGCCGGCCGCGCTTTGTTCCGATGCAGGTATGGGTGCGTGTTTGACATTCATCGCTGTCACATCCGGCTCCCGGACAGGCGCCGGGTTTTTAGGTCAATATAGCGAATGTTCACTTTTCATTCAACTTTTGCTCGATATATTCGGCGATTAATCGAACGGTCTTCAGTTTGGGGTAGTCGTCTTCATCGATGGAAATGCCGTATTCGTCCTGGAGCACCAGCACCACCGTGGTCAGGTCCATGCTGTCGATCCCCATTTCATCGATCAGATCGATCTCCGGGTCGAAGGTTTGCGGCGTCACGTCTTCGAGCTTCAGCTCTTCGATCAGGATCTCCGCGACGCGAAGGATCATTTTTGTATCAGCCATGAGGGTCCCTCCTCTTTCGTTATTTCATCGTTATTGAGTTCATTCGGCGGCAGCCGCCGTCCTGAACTGCCCGCTGCACGCAAGCTGCCCCTTGGCAACGATCCTGAATTTATATGCTGTCGGATCGCCGCCCTCAGGCGTAATTGTCACGGTTACGGCGTCATCGGGATGGATGAACTGCCGGAACCGCACCCTTGAAAATGAAGATATCGATACACTCGCGCCCTGATTTTCCGCGTGCCATTTGAGCAGGTCGGAAACCATGCCGAGCTGCGCAATACCGGGAAGAATTGGAGAGCCCGGAAAATGACCGTCAAACCAGAGCGAGTCCCGTCCCGGGGTCGCTTCGGCGGAGAGTTCGTGCGGGCCGTCCTCCCTCGGATTTCGCACACTATGCCACTGACTGTTCATTATATGATAATTCCGGATTTTACGCAGTATGCAGGTACCGCATAAAACGGATTTAACTAAAATAAAAGCCTGCACCTGTTGTCAAGAAAAAAAGACCCGTCTACTGGCCCCCTTTTTTCGCTATCACCTCAAGGAGCATGCCGCCGAAGTGGCCACATGTAAGGAGATGCGCAGAAATCCGTTCGGGACGAAAACCGGCCGATGTGAGCGCTTTTTCGATGGATCGCCGCGAATGAGCGCGCAGCCAGAGTCCCTGGCGCAGCGCGTTGCCGACCTGGGTGAACAAGCGGAAAAGGGATCTTCGCGCTGTGGTCACGTAGAGAATGCCGCCGGGCTTCAGCAGCGGAAAAAGCCGGGCGAACAGGGCGCCGGTATCCGCGACATACTCAAGGGCCGAGAAGGAGCAGATCACGTCATACGGCCCGCCCGCATCAAGGAGCTCGATGTCGCCGGTCCGGCAGTCTATGTTTTCAATGTCTTCCCGCGCGGCCGTCTGTTTCAGAAGATCCGCCATGAGGGGAGAGAGCTCCATCGCCGTGATGTGTCCGCACCTGCGCGCGATCGGGATGGTGAAGAGACCGGTTCCGGCGCCGAGCTCGAGAACTGCCTGGCCCCGGTTGAGAAGCGGCAGGAGATTCGAATTGAACAAATCCCGCTCTTTTTTCCACGAAGTGTGCTTCTGCCGCTCTTTGTTGTAGGATCCGGCAATTGATCCGTAGAAAAGGGACGCGGGCGACGAGAGGGCTGCCGACTGCATGACCGGCCTGCCAATCAGCGCCGAGAGGGGAAGGATCTCGAACCCGCGGTCTTTGAGTGAAACGATGAGCGAGTCGATCTCGCCGAGCCACGACCGGACATCGAAACCGGGAGAAGGCGCCACGTCGTGCAGGAGCACGATGTCGCCCGGCCGGGCGCGCCGCGCTATCTTTTTCGCGAGTCCGCCGATCCGGCGGTTGCCGGCGTCACGGGCGCGGCGGCTGAAATTCAGGCAGAACATGCCGCTTTCGAGGAGCGGCCGCCAGAGCCGCGGGCCCGTGATCCCGACCGGCGGACGGAAGGCAAGCGGCGTGATACCGAGCCGGGCCAGTACTTCCTGTGTCCCGGCGATCTCTTTTCGTATCCTGCCCGCGGACCCGAACATGAGGAGCGGCGAGTGGTTATACGAGTGGTTGCCGATCTCGTGTCCCTGTTCCAGGATCATGCGGACCAGGTCCGGCCGGGCTGCTGTGCGGCTGCCGGTCACGAAAAATGCGGCGCTGACGCCGTGCTTCTTCAACAGATTGAGGAGCGCGGACGTGGTGTCAGGGTCCGGCCCGTCGTCGAAGGTGAGGGCGACGGCGCGGCCGCGCGCCGTCGCCCGGTACGTCACCGGAAGATAAAAGCTCGAGCGCGGGAACAGGGGGGCCGCGAAGCAGAGAATAATAAATATGCCAAGCGGCAGGGCGGCCAGGCGAACATCGGCCAGCGCCAGAAGGGCGGCCGCCTGGAACGCGCCGAGCCCCACCAGGTGCGCCGGCGCGAGGGGGACGATTGAAGGTCCCCGGTTCATCTGATCATGTGCTCCCACAGGGGTCCGGTCTGTCCCTGTTTGTGAAGGCGCGCGACCAGCCGCGCGCTTCTTCTCCCGCCCGACCCGACGAACCAGTTCTCACGCCCGGCTCCCTCCTCCGAGACCATGCGGTATATCTCGGCGCTGTCGATATCCCGGGACTGGTAGAACACGGGCTCGAGCAGGTCGTCGGACGCCGAGATCTGGCCTTCCGCCAGGGCTATGTCGTAGAGGGCGGTGTGGGGATAGATCCTGATGCCGCAGAAAAAGAAGATAACGCATTTCTCCAGGCGCTTTGCGTTTTCAATCGTCTCGACCACCGTGTTCCGGTTCTCGCCCGGACCGCCGAGCAGGAGGTAATGCGCGATATAAAGGGACGCGCCGCAGGCCGCCTCGTGCGCAACGTACACGTCGCGGGCATTGAACGGTTTCCTGAGGGCCGCGAGCATCCGGTCGGACAGCGCCTCGGTCCCGAACTCGACGTGCGTCAGCCCGGCGCCGCGCAGCTCCTCGTAATACCCGTCGGGAGGGCGCGTGGGGGCGAAAAAGGCGCCCCAGGGGATCGAGAGGCCCTGTTTCGCGAATGCGCGGGCGACTTCGAGGCTGTGCCCGTAGTTGCCGTTGAAGACCGAGTCGGTTATGAAAAAATATTTTGCGCCTGCCCGTTCGAGCTCGAGCGCCGTGGCGGCGACCTCTTCCGGCGGTATAAGGCGAAAGTCACTTCCCTCGATGCGGGGGTAGGTACAGTACACGCAGTTGTATTCACAGCCGCGCTTGCTCTGCAGATTCAGCATGCCGCCCCGGGCGATGTAAAACCGGTCGTGGCCTCCCGGATTGAATCTTCTTGGGGGAATAGATTCAAGCGGCCTGGGGCTCGGTTCCGGCGCGTGTTTCATGATGACGCCTTCCAATTCGGACGGGTCCCGCCCCTCTTCGATCGCGTCCAGGAGCTGGTCAAGCCGCTCGCCCTCGCCGATTATGCCGTAATCCGCGCCCAGGGCATCCATCAATTGCCGTGGGAATATGGTGAACCCGCTCCCGCCCAGGACGACAGGCGCGGCGGTATGTTCGCGGACGGCGTCGGTCAGCTCGCGGTAGGCGCGGATGAAGCCTTTCGCGTCCATCGCGTCGGTGTTGTCGATGTTGCGGAGGGAGAGGCCGACGATGTCAGGCCCGAACCCGTCGATCAGCTCCCCGATCGCTGCTGTCCCGCTTACGATATTCACGTCCGCGATTTTTACTTCATGCCGCGGCGACAGGGAGCCGGCAACGTAGTCGAGTCCGATGGGGTAGATGCAATAGGGGACACGCACGGTGTTTGCTGATATGAGCAGGACTTTCATACTGTTTCAGGCGGTTATCTCAACCGCGGTGATGAATTCGCCAAGACCGAGCATGAGGATGCCCTTCCCGGCCAGGGGGCAGGAAGCGCCGCCGGTGACGGGAGCCGGGATCTCGCCCCGGGCGGCGAAGCGAACGGCAAGCGCTGCAGCGACAGCGGAGGCTGACGCGAACTCGCCCGTCAGGCCCCGGTAATCTATGACCGGCCCGGTAAAGCCGGTCGCGGTAATCAGCTGGTTTAATCTGCTTTCGCACTCCTGTCTGTTCCCGGCCGGCATACCGGCGAAAATCGCGGCGTACTTTTTCGTTATAACGCCCGCGCCTCCCGCGGATTCGATTAATGCGGAAATGACGTCCCGGTTGTTCCGCGAGCCCCGGTAAAAGAGCGGGGCAATGGTGACCCCGGCCGGCGCGCCGCTTTTCCTGAGGCACAGGGCGCCGCCGCCGTCTGAAGAAGGGCCGCCCGCACGTACGGACGCGTCGAACAGGGGTGATAGAACTTCATGGTGCTCGTCGGCTCCCATTACGAGCAGGGCCTCGCCTTCGCCCGCGGCCAGGGCCGCGGCTAACAGGGCCTGCTCGAAGGAAGAGTCGCCGCCGGTCACGGTCAGGTTTGCGCCGGTGGCCTTGAGCCAGATGGCGGCCTGCCCCGCGGGCGCGTTGTGCACGGACCCGACGAAGTCGGTGGGGCTGGTAAACTGCTCTCCCGACTCGAAGAGCTTGGAAAGGAAATCGTGGGTCTCGGACAGGGGGCCCCACCCGGTCCCGAAAAATATCGATGACGGCTTTGCCGCGCTTCCCGCGATCCCGGAGGCTTCCATGGCCAGGGATATGACGAGGCGCGGGAGCCGCTTGAGCCGCCGCACCTCGCGCGGTGGCAGCTTGGCAGATATGTCGGCCAGCGGCAGCAAGCCGCGGCACTTTTTCCCTTCGATGATAGCGGCGATCGTTTGTTCTGTGTCTCCGGCGCCGGTCATGCAGGCGCTGCTGACAGCCTCAAATCTGAACAGGGGCGTGCGGGACGGCTCTTCGCGCGCGGCGTCCGGGCCGGACATCACCAGGCACGCATTGTTGCCGCCGAACCCGAAGGAGTTGGACAGCACCAGCGCCGGCTTTTTCTCCAGGGGGGCGAGCAGGGGCATGACGCCAAGCGCGGGGTCGGGCTCGGTGCAGCCGGTGTTTGCCGGGATGATGCCGTCCCTGAGTGCCATGGCGCAGACGACCGCCTCGATGGCGCCGGCCGCCGCGAGAGAATGGCCCGTTGCGCCCTTGATCGAGGAGACGGGCGGCACGGTTTCGCCGAACAGGGCGCGGATGGCACGGGCTTCCGCCAGGTCGTTGTCCGTGGTGCCGGTGCCGTGCAGGTTGATGTACCCGATGTCGGCGGCTCGTACGCCCGCGTCCTCGATGGCGCGCGTCATGGCGGCTCGCGCGCCGTCCCCTTCCGGGTGCGGAGCCGCGGGATGATATGCGTCGCAGGAAAGGCCCGCACCCAGCAGCTCGGCGATGGCGCCCGGAGGCGGCGACCCGGCCGCCTCGAGCATGATCATGCCGGCTCCCTCGGCCACGCTCATGCCGCGGCGGGCGCGGTCCAGCGGGCGCGCGCCCGCCGGGTCGATGAGCTGGAGGGAATTGAATCCGTAATAGGTGAGGCGGCAAAGCGCGTCGGCGCCGCCAGCCAGGACACGCCGGGCCATCCCGTTCCGCAGCAATTCAAGGGCGAGCTTGATCGCAGCCGTTCCCGACGAGCAGGCCGTGGTAACGGTCATGACTGGTCCGGTGCAGCCTGTTTCAGCCGCCAGCAGCTCGGCGACGGACGAAGTTGAATGAAGGCGGTAGGCATCCGGTCCGGTCTCTCCCTTCCTGAGGGATTCTTCCGTGGACGGCATGCCGCCGGTGGTCGTGCCCAGTATGATTGCGTCAGGTACCGCGCCGGCGGGGACCGCCTGGCGCGCCGTCGCGAGCGCGAGCGCGTGGGTGCGGGGAATTCCGGCCGGAGCGCGGAACCCGGCGATTTCGCCGGCCGGGAAGAGGTTGCCCCCGGACACGGTGAAGAGGCCGAGCGGCCGAATGCCGGTCCGGTTGCTCTTCAGCGCGTCCAGATGCGCGGCCACGCCCTCCCCGAGGGAGCTGGTTATCCCCATGCCGGTTATGAAAACCCGAGTGCGGTTCACGCGTGTTACCTGTTTCTGTTTTTTTGGATATGCTCTGCCAGGGTCCTGAGGGATACGAAGACTTTCTGCCCCAGCTCCTTGTTGTCGATTTTAATCCCGTAGTCGCGGTCGATCATCATGGCAAGCTCGAGAATGTCGATGGAATCGATGCCGAGCGGTCCGCCGACAAGCGGCTCGTCTTCCTTGAAGTCGGATGGCTTGACATCGATAAGGTCAAGCGTCTCGATTATTTTTTCTTTAAGTTCGGAAATCAATTGTTCCATTGGGTTCCTCGGTCGTGTGGTTCTCTAGAATAGAATTTGATACCGGCCTGGTGTCAAGATATTTTTATTGACATCAATCCGCCGGTGCAACTATGGTATTGTACCATTGACGGCCGGAAATTTGCCATGCACGATATCGAAACACTGATCCCCCACCGCGGAGCCATGAAGCTCATCGGCGAAATCACCGTTATGGATGATGAACGGTGCGTGACCGCGTCCACCGCGTCGGACCGCTGGCCCCTGTGCGAGGACGGCTTTGTCGATCCGATCATACTGATCGAGCTGGCGGCACAGACCGCGGGCGCGCATTTCGGATGGGACGAGATGCGGAAAGGGGACCCGGCAGCGGGGAAGGTGGGCTGGATCGTGGGCATCAAGAAGGCCGAGTTCTTTCTGGACCGGATACCGGTCGGCTCCCGCATCGAGGTTACGATCAATGACCGTAAACGCGGAGGGACCTATGCCGAGATAGCCGGAACCGCCCGGATCGGCGACGAGACGGTCGGCCAGATCAAGCTGCAGGTGTTCCGTCCGGAACAGGAATCCGATCAAGGAGCAATGCCATGAGCGAAGGGCAGGAAAAGAAAGTCGCCATCGTAACCGGAGGGAGCCGGGGCATCGGCCGCGCCATAGTCCTGGAGCTCGCAGCCGACGGATACTACGTGGTCGCGAACTATCGCTCGAATGACGCGGCCGCCGAAGAGACGCTCGCTCTGATCCGCGCGCGGGGCGGCGACGGCGAGATCGCGAAGTTCGATATCGCTGACTCGGCGCAGGCCGGGAAGGCGGTGGAGGAGATGATGCAGCGCTTCGAAACGATAGATGTGCTGGTCAACAACGCGGGCATAACGGCGGACAACCTGTTCCTCATGATGCCGGAAGCGGACTGGGACGCGGTCATCGGCACGACCCTCAAGGGCTTTTACAACATGACCAAGCCGGTTTTGAAGAAGATGCTCAGGCGGAAAAAAGGGTCCGTGGTCTCGATCGCTTCCGTGGCCGGGCTTATCGGCAACAAGGGACAGGCAAACTATTCCGCCGCCAAGGCGGGCCTGATCGGAGCGAGCCGCTCCGTTGCGTCGGAGATCGCCAAGAAGGGCATACGGGTGAATGTGGTCGCGCCCGGGCTTATAGAGACGGACATGATCAAGGACGCGCCGGTCGAGTTCATCAAGAACGTCATCCCCATGGGACGGATCGGAAAACCGGAGGAGGTGGCGAAAGTCGTACGTTTTCTCTGCTCGGACGACGCCTCGTATATTACCGGCCAGGTTATCTCCGTGAACGGCGGGATGATGTAGGAGGGCGTTCTGATAGCGTGCGGTTTGAACCGCACGCTATCAGAACGGTAAGGAAAAAAATAAATGAAACATCAACATACAAATGCCTTGATGCGAATCATGGCCACCATTCTTCTCTCCCTCCTCCTCATCGGGTGGGGCGATTCCTGGGACGCGATCAAGAAGGGTGCCGGGAACATATCCTCCGTTGAGGCCGGCTTCACGCAGATAAAGCAGATGGAGATCCTGGCGAAGCCGCTGGTATCAAAAGGGAAGCTCTATTACCAGGCGCCCGGCTCGCTGCGGTGGGAATATTCCTCGCCCGTGTGGAGCGTTCTCCTGGTGCACGGCAGCTCGATAAGTCGCTACGTGAAACGGGGCGATGCCGTTGTGCAGGATTCTGCCGCCCGCCTCCAGTCGATGCGGGTCGTGATCCAGGAGATAGCCCTCTGGATGAAGGGGAATTTCGATACGAACCCCGCTTTCAGGGCCGAGCTCAAGGCCGGCCGGACGATCCTCCTCACGCCGAAGGAAAAAGGAATGTCGGATATTATAACGAAAATCGAGCTGAAGCTTTCTGACAGGCCCGGCGTGATCCGCTCGGTCACGATATATGAAAGCGAAAAGTCCCGCACCGTGATCTCGTTCAGCGATGTGAAGCTGAACGAAAAGATCCCGGAAGCGGTATTCCGGAAAATGTGATGGGATGCAACCGCGCTCTCGCATGTCTCCTGCTCCCCCTGTTCGTTGCCTGCTCGGGCATACCACAACTCAGGCCCGCGCCGGGCGATGATAGCTCCGCACACCCCGAGCAGTGCAGCGCGCCCTTTCTCGAAAAAGGATGGCGGCTCGTCCATTCCATAAGCGGTTCGTTCCCCGGCGGGGGCGGTACGACCATGATCGGCGTGACCGAGGCGCTGCCTTCATCTGGCCGGCTCCGCTGCGTGCTGATGTCCGTGGAGGGGCTGGTACTCTGCGATGCAACCTATGACGGGAAGCTGGTCATTCTGCGCGGCATCGGCCCCTTCTCGAACCCGGACATGGTGATGGGGATGGTGCGGGACATCAGGTTTATGCTCTTCGCCCCTGCGGGTGTTCCGGCCGAAATCGGCCTGGCGCGCGGCAGGCAAACGTGCCGGTACCGGTCCGGCGGAGACGTGACGGACATCTCTCCCGCGCCGGACGGGACTGTTGACGTCGTTTCGTATTCAGGGGAACGCAAGTCGCGCACCGCGCGGTTTGTTCGAATCCGGGGCGACGGGCTGCCGGGCGGAATCGAGCTCGAGGCGCACGGTGCAATCGGCTATTCGCTGCTTCTTGACCTGATAGAGGCGGAGCCGCTGCGATGACACGTTTTTCGTTTAATTGTTATTGGTATGATTTTCCATACTTAGAGGCACTTCGTTGCATCAACCGTTTCAAGCGCGCGCACAAGAAACATGTTTTCCCGCCCTCGCTCGAAGGTGAATGATCCTCCCAGCTGCTTTGCGAGCATTCCCACCAGGAGCAGGCCGAACCCGGTCGGGTGCTCAATGTCGAATCCGGGCGCAGGCCCCGGACCATCGTCAGTTACCGCAAGTTCAATGTTCCCGTTCGAGTGTCCGAGAATGACACGGATTACACCCCCGCCCTTCGGAAAGGCGTATTTGAGGGCATTGGTAAGCAATTCGTTGGTGATAAGACCCCAGGCGGTGGCACTTTTTGTATCTGTGCAAACCGGGGTGCAATCAGGTTTTATTGTTATGCCGCTGGCAGCAGTAACATAGGTGCTGGCAAGCGACCTGATGATGGCGTAAACATACTGGTCCAGGTTCACCAGTGCCGCCTGCTCTGATTGAAACAGGATGGTATAAAGGTTAGCCAGTGAATCGATCCTCCCCCTTAATATGTCCAGTATCTTCCGGGCGCCGGCGTTTTCCGGCCTCTCGCTCTCTATTGCTACTATGCTTGTTATCATCGCCAGGCTGTTTTTCATCCGGTGCTGCAGCTCTTTCAGGAGGGCCTGCTTTTCCTGCAGGGAATTTTCAAGGGCTGCGGCAGCTTTCTTTTTCTCTGTTATATCGCGAATGATCACAAAAAGGTAGTCGTATTCCTTTTCATGGAGCCTGATGCTGACCTCCACATCTATGACGCCGCCGTCCTTTCTGCGATGCTGGGTCTCGAACCGCGCCGATCCCTCTCTCATCATGATTTCGGTGAGGGAATGCATTTCCTCAAGATTGAACCTGGCATCGAGATCACCAAGGAACATCCCCATTAGCTCGTCCTGGTTATAACCGAGCATTTTCGCATACGATTCATTGGCTTCCACGATGTGGCCGGACCTGTCAAATACCACGAGACCGTCCAGGGCAAATTTGATGAAGGACGAATAGCGTGCAAGCTCCTGCCGGTGCCCGGTTATATCCGTTTGCGTGCCGATCATCCGGAGCGGTTTGCCCTCAGGCGAGCGTCTCATGACCATTCCCCGGTCCTGGAACCACCGGTATTCGCCGTTCTTGCATCTGCAGCGGTGCTCACTGTAATACATGGGCGTGGTGCCGTTCAGGTGATCTTCAAGAGCGCGGTTGGCTCGATTAAAATCATCGGGATGAACGCGGTTTATCCATTCCTCTATCCCGGTTCCCATTTCATCATCGGTATATCCGAGCATGGCCTTGCACTGGGGCGAATAATAGACGGCATTCGATTCCATGTTCCAGTCCCACAATCCGTGGCCGGTCCTCTCTATTGCAAAACGCCAGTGTTCCTCGCTTTCGTGCAATTCCTTCTCGGCCTGCTTGCGTTCTGAAATGTCCCGCACGACGGCGACATGCATCTCATGCTCGCCGAACCAGAGGAACTGGGTTTTTACCTCGACCGGGTACCGGGTGCCGTCCTTGCACCGGTGAACGCTTTCGAAGGTGTCCGACCCGCCCTGCCTGTTTAAATGATACCGGGCCTGGTCCGATTCCCATTTTTCGATGGAGAGGACGGGATCTATGTCCCAAAGTTTCATGCCAAGCAGCTCTGAGCGCGTATACCCCAGGGAGCGGCAGGCCTCGTCGTTGACATATTCGAACCCTCCGTCGCGCGTGAGCCAGAAGATGACTTCAGAGGCCTGGTCAATGGTGTACTGGAACAATTTCAGGTTTTCTTCAACCCGCTTGATGCTGGAGATGTCCGCCAGGAAGCCCCTGAGACCGACAGCCTGGCCGTTCTGCATTATGGGAGTGGAATGGACCAGGGCGGGGAAGCTGGTCCCGTCCTTTCGGATTATCATATATTCATTGAGGCCGAGCTTTTCCCCCTTTAATAATTTGCCGATATTCTGCTGAGCCCGGGCCCGTTGTTCAGGAAGGACAAGCTTCAGTAATGTCAGGCCGGCTGAAATATCCTCGCGAGTATATCCGAATCGCTCCAGGGCAACATCGTTCACATAGATGATCCTTCCCTCGAGGTCCGCTTCGTACACCGACTCGGGCAGGAGCCGCGCCAGGTCCCGAAACCGCTCCTCGCTCTGTTTGAGGGCTTCTTCCATCTTTTTGCGCCCGGTAATATCGATCAGCGAAATCATGCTTTCATTCGTTTCAGGGATCAGTGCAATGCTGATATAGAGTTGTTTGATTTCACCGGATCGGACCCTGGCGCTGAATTCATAGCTCTGGGGCAGGGTGCTGTATTCTTCTTTTCGGTGGTCATAGTATTCTTTCATGTCCGCGAGGTATTCCTCGGTCACGAAGGAGGTCCACTTCATCCTGCCCTGTATCTCCTCGCGCGAATACCCGAGGAGTTTTTCAAAATTTGAATTTACAAGCAGAATAGTCGAGTCTTCGGCGATGATTGCATTGGCTGTAGCAGAGCTCTCGAAGAGTACCTTATACTTATCCTTAGGCGCCCGTGAAGAGACATGGGGAGTGGCCTTTCCCGGTTTCTTTTTAGTTGGCATGGGCTTTCCGTGATTATACATATACTGTGCAATTAAAAAAATATTGCAAGCAGTTAAAATCAATATCGATGAAAAACATCATGAAAACCGGGAACAGGGCCCCCGGATGAAATTGATTGATGGTAAAAATATATTCCTCCGGACAAGTATTCGGAATATTTATTTACATTACGCGTCCGTTTGAACAATATGATCGTATGATCAATTTTTGAAAATGCTTGACACTCCCTGATAAAACCAGGGAGATGTGAATCGAAAAAGGAGTTGTCCATGAAATTCAGGCTCATTTATCCGCGCTGGGAAAAGCTCCCGGAGCAGACCACCTTCAACCTGCCGCCACACGGCCCGGCGGTCATGGCTGCCGCGCTTCCTGATTATGTCCACGTTGAGTTCGTTGACGAGAATCTGGAATCTTTCAGCTTTGACGACCCGGTGGATTTCGTGGGCATATCCATGATGCTTACCACGCAGGTCAAGCGGGGGTGGGCCATTGCGGACGAATACCGGAAACGGGGCGTTAAGGTGATCTTCGGCGGCATCTCGACCATGCTGCATGCCGAGGAGACGCTCCAGCACGCGGACGCGGTTTTCCTCGGGGAGGCCGAGGGACACATGGAGGAGGTGTTCACCGATTTCAGGACCGGCGCCCTCAAGAGCGTGTATAATTACATCGCGGACCTTCCCCCGATCGAGAGCGTAGGCCCGGCACGGCGAAGCATATACAAGCGCGACCTCTATTATTACAAGGGCGTGCAGATGGTTGACCTGGTCCATGCCTCGCGCGGCTGCCGGTTCAACTGCTATCCCTGTGCCGTTGCCTATCTGGGCGGACGAAAATTCAGACCGCGCCCGATAGATAAGGCCATTGAAGAAATTGCCCTGGTGGACAACAACCGGCTCTTCGTGGTGGATAATTCGCTGGCACAGGATACGCAATGGGAGCTCGATCTCTTCCGGGAGATGATTCCCCTGAAGAAGAACTGGTGCAGCCATACCATAGAGGACAAGCCAGAGGTGCTCGACATGGCGCGGCAGGCAGGCGCCTGGTACGTGTACCAGGCCGTGTTCGACACGTCGGACTTCATCAAGGAGCGCATCAAGCGCTACCACGACCACGACATCGCGGTCGAGGGCACGATCCTGCTTGGCATGGACAACCACGACGAGGAGTACGTCAAGCGGCTCATCGACTTTCTCCTGGAGATCGACCTTGACCTGGCGGAATTTACTGTCCTCACACCGTTTCCGCACACCAAGGCCTGGGACGACATGGTCAAGCAGAAGCGGATCACCGACCGCGACTGGAACAACTACAATGCCGGCAGGGTCGTGTACCGGCCGAAGCTCCTGAGCCCGGAGCGGCTCCAGGAACTCTACTACTTCGCGTGGGAGCGTTTCTACCAGGACGAGCCGCAGCAGTACAAGATGTTCCGGCTCATCCAGAAGGTTGTTGAGCGGGAGCGGACTCTGGGTACCTACAAGCCCCGGCGGCGCGACCTTATGCGGCAGGCCTTCGGCTCGGCGATAGACGGAGCGGATCAAGTGAATCAATAACGGCGGAATTGGAGTGATTCATGAAAATTCTTGATACTGATAAGAACGGTAATCTGTTTGATGCAAATAGCAGGCGGGTCAGGTATACGGTGGATGGCAGGGGAAATGTGTTCGAGGAGTATGAGGAGATGACTGAATACGGGGTCATCGTTGCAGAGAACCTGTTTGATATGTACCGGGACCGGGCCGAAGATGCGCGGGAGCGGATCAGGCAGGGGAAGACGTCGCCGCTGGAGTATTTCATGCATCAAGCTAATATAGAGATCGAGCTGGTCATAGCCCTGACCGGCTATTCCCGGCGGCAGGTGAAAAAGCATATGAAACCGGGCGTTTTTAAAACCCTGGGTGACGACGTGTTGCAGCGTTACGCACAGGCGTTTCTGATCGACATTGATACGATAAAGAATTACAAGGTATGATTGACATGAACAAGAAAGATGACCGGACATACGTTCATTATGAGGCGGCCCACTGTGAATCAGGGGCCGTCTGTAACATGCTGAAGAATTCAGGACTCGAAATTTCTGAGCCGCTGATATTCGGGATCGCCAGTGCACTCATTTTTTTTTACTTTCCCCCTGTCAAGGTGTGGGGTCACCCGATGATATCCTACCGTATGCCGCCGAGCATGATTCTGAAAAAAATTCAGAAGCGGCTTGGAATACAATTCGTAACGAAAACGTATAGCGACGAGCAGGAAGCAATGGATGAGCTGGACGCGCTCCTGGCCCAGGGCCAGCCGGTGGGTCTGCAGACCTGCATGAACTATCTCATATATTTAAAACTCGAATTTCGCGTCTTTTTCAACGGTCACACAATTGTAATTTACGGAAAGGAAGGGAATTATTACCTTATCAGCGACTCTATGATTGATCATCCAATGAGACTCAACGCCGAAAATCTGCGCAAGGCACGTTTCGAGAAAGGTATGTTCGCGCCGCGCGGCTTTATATTCTACCCTGAATCGGTCCCCGCTTCGATAGACTACCGGCACGCGATACAGAAGGGTATAAAGCAGACCGTCAGCATGATGCTCCAGCCGATCTTCCCGATCGTCGGGATCAAGGGAATCAAAACCCTCGCGCGGAAAATCGAGAAGCTCCATAGGAGTCCGGACAAGAAGTACGTGCGCGGCTTCCTGGGCAACCTGCTCATGTTCCAGGAGGAAGTGGGCACGGGCGGCGGCGGGTTCCGCTACATGTTCGCGGCGTTCTTGCAGGAGGCTTCCCGACTCCTCGGCATCCCGGAGCTTGAAGAGGCGAAGATGCAGATGGCCGAGACTGCGGGCCTCATGCGGAATATCGCCAATGTATGTGCGCAAATCGTGAAGGCCAGGAAGGACGATTTCGATCTCATGCCCCTGGCCGCACTCGTGCGGGAATGGGCGGAATCCGAGAAAAAAGTCTATCTCATCCTGAAAAAGATAAAGTGGAAGTGACCGCTCGACCGGTAGCAGTCCGCTGACCGGCAGCATGGCACATTGAGTGGCCTATGCTTTCTCTATGACGACGACAGAGCAGTCGTCAAATTCCATGATCTCGCGATACCGGACATTGATCCTGCCGAGCAGCGCCTCGATGTCGGTTTTGGCACGGTATGGAATTTTATCCGGCACGCTGTCGAGGAGGGTTTTTTTCTCAATACCCATTTCCGCTGCCTTTCTGAAAATGTCGTTGATCCAGTCCCGTTCGCCCATGAATTCTTTCGGAAGGGTAATACCCACCCATGTCCAGTAAAAAAAGGCCCGAATGAGGTCCATGCCGGACCATTGATGTATCCGGTACATGCATTTGAACGGGCGCCGTGCGCCTATCTCGTTGACCTCGAAGATCCGTATCATGTGGTAGATGTTATGATTGTCGATTACGCCGATCTGCCGGTATATCTTTTCTATGGGCGGCACTATGCGGTAGAATGCCGCAAATATTATTCCGCCGATCCGGCATACCCGTTTCGCCTCGCTGATGAAACGTGCAATCGCGGCTTCATCCGCACCGTAATCTACCACGCCTGATGAAATGATGACCGTATTGAACGTCTCATCATCGAAGGGCAGGCTGCCGGCATCGCCTTCAACTATGTCAATATTGTATTTTTCCTTCGCGGTCCTGACCATGTCGGGGTTGATGTCGAGGCCGACCGCCCTGATTCCTTTGTCTTTCAGGTAGCGAACAATCAGCCCCTGACCGGCGCCGATTATCAGTACATCGGATGTAATTCTGTCACTAAGTGCTTCTGTTGTCCTGGTTCCGAAGTGGCGGTCCTCTATATGATCCCATACCGGCGCCCAGGTGCTCCACCATCTGTCAGTTTTCATGCCGATCTCGTGAAAATTGGATTGCAGCCTCTCAATAACAGTCTGATTTTCTATCAGTCGCTCTGCTGAAGTCAATATAAATTCAATACAGCCCTGGTGCAGTCACACGATTGTGGATAAACCCGAGATACTGGACCTGGTACGGCAAGCCTTCATTGAGAGCCCGTGACGCTATTTTTCGATGATCACGACCGAGGAATCATCATATTCTTTTATTTCCCGGTACCCGACATGGATTTTTTCCATTAATTCTTTAACCTGCACCGTAGTGCGATAGGGTATCGAGTCCGGGACGCTTTCGAGCATGACTTTTTTTTCCAGGCCTATTTTCCTGGCGTTTTTAAACAGGGCATTGATCCATTTTCTTTCGGTCTTGAATTCCTTTGGCTGCGTCAGGCCGACAATGAGCCACTCGAAATTGACCCGCGCCATGCTTTTACCCGTCCATTTCTGTATGGGGATGGCGCAGAGAGGGGGGAATTTCTCGGCTATTTCGTTGATCTCGAAGATTCTCTTCATGCGGTACATGCTGTCCGAATCGATGACGCCGATCTTCTTGTATATTTTTTCAATGCGCCCGGTAATTTTATAAAAGGCCGCCAGGATCTTTCCGCCCCTTCGGCAGACCCTTTTCGCTTCGTTTATGAAGGTGGTAATGGCTGCTTCATCGGCTCCGTAATCGACCACGCCCGAAGAAATAATAACGGTGGCGTATGAATCATCCTGGAAGGGCAGTTTTCCGGCATCGCCTTCAACTATGGCGAGATCATATTTATCTTTCGCGACTTTGACCATGTCGGGATTAATATCAAGGCCCGTTGCGCTGATGCCTTTATTCTTTAAATACCGTACGATAAGCCCCTGGCCGGCGCCTATTACCAGGACTTCAGGTTTTATCTGGTCCATAAGTAATTCGGTGGTCGTGGTGCCGAAATGCCTGTCTTCGATATGGTCCCAAACCGGGGCCCAGGTGCTCCACCATTTATCTGCTTCCATGATAACCTCGTGATAATTAGATTATTGATGAACATATTCTACAGCAGTTTTTTGAGTGTACTGTTTGCAGTGATATAGTCAACATAAATTCAATTAAGCAATCCCTGTCATCCTGTTTGGACCTATTAGAAATTAGACAAACATATGGCGTATTGTCGTTTCGAAGGAGCACAGCGATTGAGAAATCTTTTATAAATAACCGGGGAATGATTTCTCGCTTCGTTCGAAATGACAGGTTGATATGGTAATGTACTGTGATCAATAAGTTGGTAATCCATCAGGATTACAGGGGATTCTTCGCTGGATTTTATGTTGACAAAAACATATTTTGAAATAAAGGTACTGAATCATGTAACAGGGTGTTAATATGAAAGTTAAAGAAGTTCCTCAAGACGGTAAAAGGATGCTCAAGACAACCCTTGTCCAATACGCGGAGAATGACGAGGGTAAATTTGAAAAAGTTCAATCAGATGGATGGGATCCGGGATACTATGCAGGACTCAATCTCCAGGAGGAGTTCAGGGAACTGGCGGAACAGGCAAAGGAAAGAATTAAAAATGGTCAGTCATCACCGCTTGAATACTTCATGTACTGTGCATATCTGGATCCTGTCGGCCTGGCCCAATTTACCGAGATACCATGGCGAAAAGTGAAAAAGCATTTAACACCTAAGGGATTCGAAAAACTGGACGATGCCACCCTCGCGCGGTACGCCCATATCCTGCACACTGACGTTGAAATTATCATGAAATTCAAGAGTACCCTATCATGAAAAAAGCAATAGCCCAGAAACCATACAGGCATTACCAGGGGGGGCACTGCGAGTCAGGGTCCGTTTCCTCCGTTGTGACCAATTACGGCTTTGACCTATCGGAACCCATGGCCTTCGGCATCTCCAGCAATATCGGTTTCGTGTACCTCCCCTTCGTCAAGATTTGGGGCAGGCCCCTGATCTCGTGGCGGATGCTTCCTCAGAGCATAGTCAAGGGAGTGCAAAAACGCCTCGGCATCAAATTCTGCATCAAGACCTATGATTACAATCAGGAAGAGGAGGCCATGAAAGAGCTGGACCGGCTGCTGGATGAAGGCAAACCGGTTGGAATCCAGGGTTCCGTGGCCTATCTGAAATATTTTCTGGGGGAGTTCCGTATTCCCAACAATAGTCACATGACCATTGTCACCGGCAAGGAGGGGGATGAATACCTGATCAATGATCCCCTGTGGGACCATATGACAAGGGTTCACCGTGATGATCTTAAGATGGCACGTTTTTCCAGGGGACCTCAGGCGCCGAAAGGTTTCATGTTTTATCCCCTTGAGTTTCCTGAAACGATAGATTATAAAAAAGCGATAAGAAAATCGATCAAACGCGTTCTCTTCATGATGCTGCAGCCGATGTTCCCCTATTACGGAATCCTTGGAATTAAAACCTTTGCAAGGATGATACAGCGGCTCCAGAAAAATCCAAACACTAAGTTTGTCAGGGGTCTTTTCTACCACATAGTCCTTTTCCAGGAGGAGGTCGGCACCGGCGGCGGAGGATTCCGGTACATATATGCGGCCTTTCTTCGTGAAGCCTACGATATATTGAAGATCCCGGAGCTCCTGGAAGCCTCAAAAAAATTCGTGGCGATCGGGGACAAGTGGAGGCTTGCCGCTTCAACCTGCGGGAAGTTCATCCAGGGTAAAACCGACGAGGTGGATCTTGAAAAAACTGCCCAATTATATCGCGAATGCGCGGAGGAAGAGAAGGCGGCTTATCTATTGCTGAAAAAAATAAAGTGGAAATGATGGATCCCTATTTGAAAAATGCAGCGCTCCGTTTTCAATACTTTTTGCAGGTAAAAATTACGTAGCTTCCGTGTATGTTTTTGTTGATATGGGCGAAGGTCCCGCCCGTGGCTGACTCAAGGAATTTCCCAGTGGCGAATGATGCTGCGGTATCGTAATAACCATATCCACCAAGATAGTCCAACACCGTTTCAGCCTTGCACCCCATTTTGAAAATATCTTTTTCTACGGGTGGTATCAGAATACCGAAGGCAATGACTGAGGGGGTCCCTGTTTTGTCCTGTATCCATTGAATGGCTGCTTCCCGTGATTGACATGTCCTAATCCCGGTAATCTCACCAATGGAGCCGTTTTTTTCAACGGTAAGATAAAGCCAGCTGCTTCCTTCCACGAACCTGGTATCATGATAGAATGTATCGTATTTCTTCATGAAATGTTCGCGGGATATCACGGCCTCGTCCACGCCCCCGACGAGGGCCTCCCTGACATGGCCGCGCTCGAGGTCCACGGCCGCCAGCTCAAGGCCGCGCTCGAACGACACGTTCTTGCTTGACACGGTGATGCTCCGTCCCAGGGACTTCAGGCTCTGGGCCACATAAAAGGACGCGGTATTGCTCATGGTATTGATGAAGTTGAAGGGCTTGGGGAACGAGTTCTCGTCGTACATCTGGTGGAGCACGTTTTCGGTATCGCCCAGGTTCCCGTTTTCAGTCGTGAGATACACGGCGATGTTCCTGTCGATCATCTTCCCATGGATACACTTGTGCACTCCCAAGAGCGACAGCAGGATGAACTTGTTCACCCGGCGGAAGAAAAAGTCGGTGTAGTTCTTTAAATCCGCCTTGAGGCCCTCGATGTCGTCAATTGGATCGCAGATGAAGGGCGAAAATGAATGAATATACATGGTTCTCAGTCCTTGTTGGTGACGATATAAGAGGTGCAGTTGCCCCCGAATCCGAAGAAGTTCAGCATGACAGTGCCCCCGGTCATGGGCAAGGGTTCTGTCAGGGGGCGCGCGCCGATCTCGTCATCGGCCTCCTCGAACCCGGGCGTGGCCGGAAAAAAGCCCCGCGCGATCGATTCAATGATAATGACAAGCTCGATCACACCGCTTGCCCCCACGGTATGGCCGATATAGGGTTTAATGCCGGAGAAGGGGGGCAGGGAATCGCCGAAGGCCTTCTTCATCCCGTTGAATTCCGTGACGTCATTGGCCGGGCTGCCGGTCGCGTGCGCCTTGATCGCGTCGACGTCCCGCACGGTCAGGCCGCAGCTCTTCAGTGCATCCAGTATCGTGTAGGCGATGTCGTCGCCCTCTATGTTGTGGGTCGTGACGTTGAAGGTGTCGCATGCGTTTGACCCCCCAAGGAAGCGGAACTCTCGTCCGGTCCTGCTTTTCCTGTCCAGCACCACGGCGCCGCATCCCTCTCCCATGATAATGCCGATCCTGTTTTTATCAAAGGGCTTGTACGTGAAGGGCTCGATGAGCTTCATGGATTCAAATCCGTAAAAGCCGACCTCGTTAAACAGGTCGTACCCGACCACGATCGCCCGCTCGATACGCCCGGCCTGGATCATGGATGTCGCGTAAAGCAGGCAGTTCGCGCTGGAGGTGCAGGCCGTGGTGAAGGTGTAGCAGGGCCCCGTGATGCCGAATTTTTCGGCCACGATCCCGGCTATTTTTCCGTACCCGGGCGACTCGTGCGACAGGATTTTCCCGTTTTTATTTTCGCGCATTTTATAGGTCATCTCGAACATCGGCATGTCGATTGACGTGGAGCCGAAAAAGAGCGCGCTCCCCCGGACCTCGTCAGCGGACAGGCCCGCGCTTTCGATCGCCCGGGTGACGGTGCTGAACAGGATCCGGTAAAAATATCCTTCAAGGTCGGATTCCCGCTCGCCGCTTCCGCCCGGGATCTTGTAATAGGGCCTGGTGTAGTTCAATTTCGCGATCGAGATCGGCAGTTCCGTCGTCTTGCATTCCCTGTTCCTGACGCGGGCGATAATGTCGTCGATATTCTCGCCGAGAGAGCAGGTGACCGCGCTTCCGCGGATAAAAGCGATTTCCATGTGCCGTTACTCCGGTTGTATATAGTCCGCGAAGGTATTTATGCTTTTCATCACTCTTCTCAGGACCTTGCTGTCGGTGATGACAACTCCGTACTTGTTCTGGACGGCTATGGAAATCTGTAAGGCGTCCACGGAATCCAGCCCGATCGGCGAATCCGATCCGAACAATGTGTCGTCGTCATTAATGTCCTCAACTGTGATGTCGAGATCGCATTCTTCGATTATAAGCTCTTTCAGCTCCCGTTTCAGTTTTTCATCCGATGATCCTTTCATGGCCGTACCCTTGTCATAATATTTTTTTCTTCAGCACAATGCCCGTCGCCGCGAGCATGACGGCGCTGGTTGCTGACAGGAGGGCGCATTGGGGCATGATGTCCGCGACGCTCCCGCTCCTGAGCATGATATTGAGAAATCCATCCAGCCCCCACGCAAGGGGAGAGATGATCGAGAGGTCCTGCATGACGGCCGGCATCACGAATTTCGGGACCATGATCCCGCCGATGGCGGCGAAAATGATGACGAGTATGACCCCGAGGGACCCTGCCATCTGCGTGTTTTTTGATGACGCGGATACCAGCAGCCCGTAGGAGATTGCGTTGAGGCCCACGCAGGACGCCATGAGGTACAGGGCGAGCGGTGAGCTGCCGATACGTAAGGCGTCGCCGCCCAGCAGCGGCACCAGGAAACGGCCGACGCACATCATGCAGGCCACCTGTATCAAGCTGATGATGTAATACGAAAATATCTTGCCGCCGATCAGGTACCCGTTCCTGATGTTGATGCTCCTCATGCGCGACAGGGTGCCGTTGTTCTTCTCGGTATGAAATATAAGGGATATGGGGATCACGATGAAGTACATCGAGAAGACGAGCCAGGCCGGCACGCTCTGCTGGGTCGCGTTGGGCATGGCCGTGTCCCGTCCGTCCTTGTATACGTACCGCGTGCCCGCCAGGCGCTCGAGGGGCGGCATGAAGCTTTCCTCCCTGAAGCCGGCGTATGAGAGCAGGGCGGCGTTTTTTTCAAAGAAGGTGTGGGCCCTCAGCTTCATCAGCTCCATGACCAGCTGGTTCTTCACCCCCATCTGGATGGACAGCTGTATGGCCGGCTCGATATACACGGTCATCGGTTCACCCGGCACTGACCGGTTGATCTCCCTGATGTGGGCGGAAAAATTCCTGTTGATGACAAGCCCGAAGTTATACGTGCCTTCCCGTATGGCGCCGAGGACATGGTCCTGGGAGGTGACCGCGTCCGAGACGGTTATTGTGAAGTTCTTTAACTTTTTCAGGGTTTCCAGGAATTGTACCGACTCGGCGCTCCTGTCGAGGTCTGCGGCGATGATCTTGATCTTGAAATCGGAGCCGGGCTGGAAGAGCGCCTGCATCGAGAGCGACATCACCAGCACGAAGGTTACCGGCATCGCAATGAGGAGGACGAGAGACTGCGGGTCACGGAGAATCTCGGTCACTTCCTTCCTGATAATGTACAGTATACGGATCATTCGTTGTCCCTGAGCTGCCTGCTGGTCAGATGGAGGTACAACTCTTCCAGCCTGTTGGTGTTGTACCGCATGTTCATTATGCCGATCCTGTTTTCACGCAGGAGCGACAGTGCCTGGATGATGTTGGAATAAAGCTCTTCGTTTCGATCGATATATATTGTCCCTGACTCCACGGTGACCCCGGGTATGCCGCGCAGCGCTTTTCCGATGGAGGCGTCGGCCGGGTCAATTTGAATCGCGCAGGCGTCGCCTGACGATAGAATGGTTTCCTTTGTGTTGTTCAGGATGATGCTTCCCTCGTCAATGATGACGATATCATCGGATATCTGCTCTATCTCGCTTATGTAATGCGAGGTGTAGATGATAGTTGTTCCCCGCTCGAGATTTATCTTTCGTATCATGTCAAGCATGTACTGGCGGGACTGGGCATCAACACCCACGGTTGGCTCGTCGAGGTACAGGATCTTCGGCTCGTTCAAAAGGCCGATGGCAAGGTTGAGGCGCCGCTGCATTCCGCCGGAGCATTTACCGGCGCGCCGGTGGAGGAAGGAGCGGAGCGAGGCGACCTCTATGGCGAACTCCATGCGTTCTTTCAGCCGTTTGCCGCTGAGGCCGTACAGGGCGCCGAAATACTCGAGGTTTTCATGGGGCGACAGGAGCGGGTACAGCGCCAGGGTCTGGGGCACCATGCCGGTGATCGACTTGATCCCGTCCGCCTCCCGGTCGAGATCCATGCCGTTGATGATAACATGGCCTGATGTCTTTTTCAGTATTCCGGTCAGAATTGACACAAGCGTGGTCTTGCCCGCGCCGTTGGGTCCCAGGAGCCCGGTAATAGCGCCTTTCCTGATGATCAGGTCAATGTCACGCAAGGCGATAACGTCATCGTACGCTTTATGCAGGCGTTGTATCTGGATCATCTGGTCGGCAAGCACCTCCCCACCCTCGCTAACCCGCCCGGCATTGCCGGCAGTATCATGGATTTTCATCGTTTTTTAAATTGCTGTCAACTCTATTTCTGACGATGGTACGGGGTCAGCCAGAAACGGCCTGTGAAAAAAATCTTGATAAAATTTGCGCCATGTCGTTTGCTCGCATGATGAGAGCAGGAGTGTCAGGCTGGCTATATGAACGCTGTGGCTAACATCATACTTTTCCTGTGGGAGCTTCCCCAGAACATTCTGGGCGTCGCGAATCTGCTCATCCATGCTGTGCACGGATCGATTATGGAACGCTCCTTGGAGCGCAGCCGGATGTTCATAAAGGTCAGGAGCGGCGCCGTGTCACTGGGCTTTTTCATATTCTGGTCGGACATCGGTAACGAACTGTTCCTTCTTGATGAGCGCAATAAACTCCATGAATTCGGCCATTCCGTCCAGTCCCGGATTCTTGGTCCACTCTACCTGCTTGTCGTGGGAATACCCTCCGTTTCCCGGGTCGCGTATGCCCACCGGTATTATGCCAGGCAGGGAATGCGATGGACCGGTTATTACGAAGGCTTCCCGGAAAACTGGGCGGACAGGCTGGGAAAGGTAAGGTCGGGCACCGTATGAGCTATCAGGACAGGCTGTTTGATTTCAAGGGGCAGTGGGGCGCACCGTCCCGCTGCGGGCTTAAAATCGTTCAAAAGAAAGACGAAACGATTGTCATTGCCTCGGAGTTGTTCGAGGAGAATCCCGGGACGAGCGTTACAAGCTTCATCGCCGGTCTCGCGACCGTCATTGTGAAAGAGTTCGGCCTTGACCCCGGGAAGACGCTTTTTATAGAGCACTGTCCCGACCGCGGATCAAAGCTCGACCATTATCAGGAATCCTTCGACCTGGTGCGCCTGCGCTGGGATGGGGAACGGTTCGCGGATCCCGAATGGGTGCGCATCACGAAAGACACCGCGGATGAAATGATCGGGTGAGAATGTCCCTGTCAGAGTTTTCCGCCGAAGGCTTCAACGCATCGCCGTATCGCCAGGTCGAGCCCCCTGATCAGGTGGTCCCGCAGCGCTGCCGCTGACGGTACTGTCCAGTCAACCAGGCTTGAATCGATCCCGTCGTTTGAGGCGCGCGCTTTTTCCAGATACGTTTCCGCGAACCGAGACCTGAGGTCTTCGGCGCGCTCCATCTCGCCCTTTTCAATGAGCCTCGCGTACTTCCTGCCATAGAGGAGGTCGAATGCCGCATCGACGCCGATAACAGCCATGATGGACTGCTCGAGCGCCAGGTATACGATGCCGGGTCGTAAAAACTTGTTGTAGGCGTGGATGAGGCGGCCGCCGTAATTCTGATTCAGGACCACGCTCACCACGGGGATCGTGCCCGTGATGTTGGCGTCAAGGGACTCGGCGCCGATGGCCTGGATCCGGTGGCGCTCCTGCTGGGAGCCGGGGACGAAGCCCGACGAGTTGGAGAGCATGATGAGCGGCACTCTGTTCAGGTTCAGGAACTCGGTAAACACCCGGAATTTTTCCGTGCCGAATGCATCGGCGCCGCCGCCCTTGAGGAGCGGCTGGTCCGCGATTATGCCCACCGTGCGGCCTGCCAGCGTGGCAAGGCCCGTGATAAGGTTGGGTCCCGTAATCGGGTTGTTCATGTCCCGGTAAAACTCGATGAATGAGCCGCAGTCGAAGGTGTTTTCGATAATGGAATCAACGATGTCATAGGGCTCGGCCGGATCGGGCGGGATCGAGGCCTGTGTTTCGGGCGGGACGAATTCCGCCGGAACGGCGAGGGGATCGATCATCGCGATTAGCCGGTTCGCCAGGTCAAATGCCTCTTCGAACGAGGCGACAATGAACTGCGTGTTCTTTTCCGCGAAAAGCGATTCCGTATGTGAGGCCTTTTGATTCGTTATATACATGATGATGTCGGCTGTGCTGTTGACATCGAAGCACCTGAGCCCATCCGGGTGCGTTATCATGTGGACCCGCACGCCCGATTTTTTCCGGAGGGCATTCATCAGGTCGACCCGGGGCTGTATCTGCGCGCTTTCCGTCATGTTCGAGATCTGCTGCCATTTTTTCCCGAAGACGATTATCTGGTGCGTCTCGGTGCGGTGCGCGACGCGGAGGAGTTCGCGCGCCTTGATGATGCTCGCCAGCGACCTGAGACCGGTGTGGGTTCGGGGCCCCATGACAAGCACGCGGCGGCCGCCCAGCTTGGCGAAGCCGCCAATCAGCGCTTCCGCGGCGTAGTAACTCTCCTTGAAGGGCCAGAACATGCCGCCATCCACGTTGCCGCGTATTGTCGTTTCGCTGAACACGATCGAGGGGCTTTCCTTTTTGGCGGCGGCGATGACGCCGGGCGCGCGCGAGATGCGGGAAAGCTGCCTGCCCGTGCAAAAGGTGTCCTGTATCAGGTGGACCCAGCTGATGAGCTGGAGCTTGTCGCAGGCGACGATGTCCACGATCCCCGTCCATTTTCCCAGTATCTTTGCGCCGCCGATGTCGTAGTTGGTAATCTCCTCGCCGATAACCGTCTGTATGACCTTGGACCCTGTGAGAACCCGGTACGATTCCTCGGAGTCGAGCAGTATCTGGATAGAGGCCTGGCTTGATCCGTACACGTCCAGCCCGGCGGACGAGCCGATCCCCACTGCGGTAAGCTGGAACGACCGGTGCCGGGCGTCGAGACGATCACGGGATAGGCCGAAGTGCCGGTCCAGCTCACGGAAAAGCGCCCGGAGCTCACTGTCGGACGTGTTGTCGACATATCCGCTGAACGACGCGCTGCCGGCCCGCCCGGTGAGCAGGGTATTCATCATGAAGCCCTCGGCGCCCCGGTTGAGGGAGATGATCCCTTCCATGATATTGGCGCCTGCGCTGTCGTTCCACACGTAGAGCGGCCAGTCGTTCAGGTACGAAAGATAGGCGGCGGCAATATATTTTAGTCCCTCCCTGCTCCCGGTCGAGCCGCCGCTGACGCGTGAATCTTTCATATAAAAACAGGCCGGGATGCCGTTTATCGTCCCCTGGTATATCCTGGATCCCACGGGGCGCGTTATGATGCGGAGCTCACTTGCGGTCTCGCCCGGGGACTCGTCTACCGACGGGATGCGGATCTCCCGCATGGAACCCGGATCGAAGCATTCTCCGGCCCATGCCTCGATGGGCCACTTGCCCGCTTCAAGCAGGCGCTGATCGGGGAGGCCGGCACGCTCCCTGTCATGATAGGGATTGTTGCGGTCAACGGGCAGCAGAAACTCCACAACCGTCGTATCACCGCACCGGTAGAACAGGATGTCCCTGCTCCGGGTCGAGGGCGCAAAGGGGAGGCGGACGTCCATGGTGACGATCCAGCGGAAGGGAAAGCCGTTCTGGATGACAGATGACGATGCGGCACAGATATTCTTAAACTCCGCGTAACCGATCTCCCCGTCCCCGGCGCACGCGCTCCATGATACGGTTTTTCCCCGCACGATGATTTCCGACCAGCAGGCGCCGGCTTTTTCAATCTGCTGGTACATCAAAACGGCCTGTGCGGTCCGGGTGAAGAAGTACGAGAGCGGCTCGCCGCTGCCGGCGGGTTCGCGGTAATCAGCGACAGAATAGGCGATGTACGCACGCTCCTCCGGTGCGGCCGGCGATTCAAGAAGAAAAACCGACACGCCTTCCAGGGGCGAGTAGAGACCCCTCACACGGTAGTGCGTTTCGAGAAGGGCGATGCGGGCGGAGATCTCGGGCCTGACATCCGTACAGGTGCCCTCCGGGCCGGATGCAAGTGAAGCGGCGCAGAGATCGATTATCCCCGCGGTGAACTGGTCCCGGAAATTGAGATAGAGATTTTTTGCCGCCGGGGAAGCTGGGCGGTCATCGCTGTGCGGCAGGCCGGCCGTCTCCTCGCCCGGACGCGATGATAATATTTTCTTGATGAATTTCAGGAGCGAATCGTCCCGCTCGGCCTGCTCCTGCTCCATGAGCCGTTCGAGAACCCCGGCAATATTTTTCCCCGGAACAGTGGCTGTCGAGATGATATGGACTATTTTTTTTATGATCTCGGTCTGGTCCAGGCAGAACTGATATGCCCGCCGTATCAGCACGAAGAAGAACTGGTGGGCAAGGAGGCTCATCTCGGAGCGCCCGTCCCAGCGGGGTATGCCGTATGATTCGACCAGCGTTTTAAGAAGCTCCTCAAAAGGAGTAACGGGAGCGTCCAGGTTCTCCGGTTTGCCGGGTATGTGCTGGCCCAGCTCTTCCTGGAACGAGAGCCCCTCGTCTGAAACCACCGGGGAAAGGAGCTTTTTGACGTTCACATAGTGAAATATTATGCCGACGAGGATTTCGACCGCTTCACCGGTACAATGCCTGCTGATAGTTTCTGCCGGGATCGACCTGAATGTTTTTCGCAACGATTCGATGACCGCGGGCTGATAGATGTAACCGCGGGCCGCAGCGCGGGCCAGCTCGGCCGCCGTGGTGAAGTGCTTTTCAAGATTTCCGGCAACAAGGTCTACAAAGGTGTCCCGGTAGAGATGGTCCAGTATCGAATCTCCCGGCAGGGGGTCCCGGCGCATGGTGTCGTTCCCGGCATTGTTTTCGCGGGTATTCCCGGCAGCCGCTTCCGTCTGGATTACGGCCAGGACTTCACGCTCCTGTATGCTCCTCCCGACGATGCGTCCTCCGGCGGTTCGCGAGAGCTGAAGCCGCGATATATCACCGTCCTCGATCAGGTGAACTATCGTACCGGCCACTGGCGCGGTGATGACCGTTTCCATTTTCATCGACGAGAGGATGACGAGCGGATCGCCGGCGCCAATGCGGCCGCCGACGCGCAGCTCACCGCAGAAAGCAACGAACGATCCCTGGAACGGGGACACCACCCTGCGCATGTTGTTATCAACGCCGGCGAGGTCAGGGATAACGGTCATCCGGTAAAAGTTAATCTTGTTGGACTCGTCCTTCATGCGGAGATCTATGTAGTCGTTGTGACGGTTCACCCGGACGCGGAAGGAGCCGGATCCGATGACAAAGAGAAAGTCATCGCACCGGTCGTTCATCGAACCGAGCATTATTTTACCGTTGTATCCGCCGTTGACATGTGCGTGGAATGTACCGATGGCCGTCTGGATGAATTCGACGTGATAGCGCCTGCCGCGGTATTCCAGTGTGTAGCTGCAGGGGATGTCGGTCGCGGAGGGGGCATCGATAATCCCGTTCAGGTTGGCGATGACGATGTATTCCTTGACCGCGTGATGAAGAATGCGCAGGTGCTCCGTCAGGGCCCCGAACATGACATGCTTGAAGGAACGCCGGTCGATGGGCGCCGAGGGGTCGTCCGGCGGCTCCTTGAAGTTCAGCTCCGGGTGCTCGTCCAGCAGGGTATTGGTGTAATCTCCCCTGATGAACTGCGGGTGGCGGACGATCCGTAACAGCTGGCTGATGTTGGTCTTTACTCCGCCGATGTAGAGCTCCTGGAGAGCGCGCTCAAGCCGGATGATGGCCTCCTTTCTCGTGGCGCCATGAGCTATCAGCTTGCCGATCATCGGATCGTACATGGGAAGCACCGAATCCCCTTCGATAAAGCCGAAATCGCACCGTATGCCGTTGAAGGTGGGGAGGTCGATCTCTATGATGGTGCCGGGCGAGGGAAGGTAGTCGTTTTCGGGTTCCTCCGCGTATATGCGGCATTCTATCGAGTGATCATGCTCCGAGATGCGGCTCTTGATGCCGTCCAGGCCGTTGATCTCGTCCTCCCGTCCGTCGTAATAGAGGATCTGCCATTTGGCGATGTCAATGCCGAGGGACTGGTCGGTGACCGCGTATTCGACCTGGAGACGTGTGTTCATCTCCATGAAGCCGATCCTGCCCGTGTCAGTATCGATCAGAAACTCGACGGTGCCGGCCCCTCCGCCGCGGCTGTAGCCGGACATGTGCGCTATCTTTTCCGCGGCCGCCAGCAGTGAGAGGGAGACATAGTCGTCCAGGAAGGAATGGCCGCTCTCCTCGATGATCTTCTGGTTGCGGCGCTGGACGGCGCACTTCCTGATGCCGATGGCCCTCCCGTTGAAAACCTGCACTTCAATATGGACGGGCCTGCGGATGAACGACTCGATGTAGAATGACGCGTCGCCGCACAGGTCGCGACCGATGCGCGAGGACGACTCGACCGCGGCAGCAAGGTCCGCTTCCGCGCGCACAATGGATACGCCCTTGCCGCCGCCGCCTGAGCAGGGCTTTATGACAACGGGGTAGCCGATCCGCCCCGCTTCCTTCAGGGCCCCTGCCAAATCAAACCCGGCGATCTTGCCGGAGCTGTCAAACAGGGGGATATCATGCTGCCGGGCCAGGCTGCGGGCGTTCATCTTGTTTCCGACCTGCCGCATGGTGTTATGATCCGGTCCCATGAAGATTATACCCGGGCCGTGGCCGGTGGACAGATGTTCCAGCGCTTCGACAAAAACTGCGTTTTCCGAAAGAAATCCGTATCCTGAGTACACGGCGTTCGCCTTCGTCAGGAGAACGGCCCCGAGTATGACCGGTATGCTCGCGTAGTTGTCCGGGTCGCCGATGAATATCACCTCGTCGGCAAACTCATACCAGGACTGGCCCCGGTCGGGATTGGTCACCACGGCCACAGACGGGATACCCTCCTCGTGAAGGGCCAGGAAGAAGCGTTTTGCTATCTCGCCGCGGTTAGCCACCACCACTTTCTGCAAAAGATGCGGGCGGGACCCGGTATCGGAGCGGTCGTCATTTTTCCTGTGGCCCGCAAGGTTCGGGTTCAGCTCATGGAGAAAGCCAAGGGCTTCTTCAATTTGTTGTTGAATGAGTTTGCTGTTCATGGTGCGTCTGGTTTATCAATATACCATAATCCCGGTCAGTTATCAATTACTCCCGGTCGTCTTCCGGGAAAAGGACCTCACCGCGGTACTGCGCGACTGGCTCGGCGCCCGGGATGCTGATCCGCAATGACCCGTCCCTGTTTATGCCTTCGATAATGCCCTGGCGTTCGATACCTGCGTGCGCAAAACGCACGGCCTTTCCAGTCGATCGCGAAGCGCCGGTCCATTCCCGGATTATCGCCTCTTCGAGGGGGACCCGGAAATGAGGAAACAGGTCTGCCAGGCAGTCAAGGATTTCTTCGCACAGGCCCGGTACATCGTAATCCTTCCCGGTGATCGCTTTCAGGGATGTGGCTGTCCCGCCTATGGGGGAGGGGAAATCGACCGAGTTTACGTTGATGCCGATGCCGATAATCACGATCGGCCCTTCATTCCTGGGCACTGCCTCGCACAGTATGCCGCCCAGCTTCCGGTCGCCGTACCGGATGTCATTCGGCCATTTCAGGTGCAGGTTTTCTCCCAGCAGCGGCCTGATGGCTCGGTAAACGGCTAGCCCTGCCAGAAGGGTGACGCAGGCGATACCGGAAGCCGTGCCGTGCGGAATTAATACCGCCGAAAAGGTCAGGTCCTGTCCCGGTCCGGAATGCCAGGTCCGTCCGTGACGGCCCCTGCCGCCGGTCTGCTCCCGCGCAATGACGGCACAGAGCTGCATATCCCACAGCTCGGGATGGTTCCTGATATAGGTGTTGGTGGAGTCAACGCTCTCAAGCTTGATGATAGTATGTGTCATTTTCACCAGTATCATTTTTTCGGAGTATTCCTGCGCCGGACCACGAAGGTGTAGAGCAGGGCAAAAGAGGCCAGGAAGATAATTATTCCCCAGGTCCTGGTTTCAGGAATCTTGATCATGTACAAGCCGATGATGACCGCCCCGGTGAGGAGGATGATGGTCAGCGTTCTGTTCATTATAGCGTGGAATTTTGTCTGCTGCACTCGGCCGCTCCCTGTGCTGTGGCTTCGGCGGCGGAAAGGGTCAGGCTCGCCGGAATTGACTACTATACATACGGCCCCGGACAATTCAATAAAAAAACGAATAAAAAAGGGGCGTCTCATGGAGACGCCCCTTATAGATGCTATCTAATCTGAAGCGATGCCGCCCTTATACTTTGGGAGGAATCCTCATGGCGAAGAAGGAACGCCACACGAAAATCAGGCCGATGATGAAGAATACGACAGCGACATAGGCCGTATAGTCGAATGCGCTCGAGTCGCGCGCCGCAACCTTGATCGCGATCGCGATTTCGGTCGCCAGAAGGCCGAACAGGGTGGAGAACTTGATGATCGGGTTCATGGATACGGATGAAGTATCCTTGAACGGGTCGCCAACCGTGTCGCCGATGACTGATGCGGCATGGAGCTCCGAGCCCTTTTCTTTCAGATCGACTTCAACGACTTTCTTAGCATTGTCCCATGCACCGCCGGCATTGGCCATGTAGATGGCCTCGAAAAGGCCGAAGCAGGCGATGGAAATCAGATACGCGACGAAGAAGTTGGGATCGATGAACGCGAAAGCCAGGGTCAGGCACATCAGGGCTATGAAGATGTTCCACATACCTTTCTGTGCATACTGGGTGCAGATCTTGACGACCGTTTTGGAGTCCTCGAGATCGGCCTCGGCCTTGTTCAGGTTCAGGTTCTTTTTGATGAACTCGACCGCCCGGTACGCGCCCGTGGTGACCGCCTGCATCGAAGCGCCGGCGAACCAGAAGATCACAGCGCCGCCGCAGATCAGCCCGAGGAGGACCGGTGCGTCGGTAAGGGAGACATTCAGCATGTTCTTGCTCTTGAGCAGCAGGATGATCGCGAAGATCATGGTCGTCGCCCCGACAACAGCCGTTCCGATGAGAACCGGCTTCGCGGTAGCCTTAAAGGTGTTGCCCGCGCCGTCATTGGCTTCGAGGAAGTGTTTGCCCAGCTCGAAATTGGGATCAAAACCGTAGTCTTTTTTAATCTCTGCATTAATATTGGGAATCGCTTCGATCTGTGACAGCTCGAAGATGGACTGTGCGTTGTCCGTAACGGGACCGTAGCTGTCGACCGCTATGGTAACAGGACCCATGCAGAGGAAACCGAAGGCCACCATGCCGAACGCGAAGATCGATGCGAAGGGACCCATGACATCGGCCAGGCCGAAGGTGCTGGTGATGAAGGCACCCGCCATGAGGCCGGCGATCAGAAGGCCCATCCAGAAGGCGCTGAAGTTACCGGCGACGATACCGGAAAGGATCGTAAGGGACGCCCCGCCTTCGCGGGTCGCGGTAACGATCTCGTTAACGTGCTTCGACTTGGAGCTGGTGAATATCTTGGTAAACTCGGGGATGAGCACAGCGGCGAGGGTTCCGCAGCTGATGATCAGGGCCAGTTTCCACCAGATGCCCGGATATTCGGCAAATTTGATGACCGTTACGTCTGCGGGGAACGCAAATGCCAGGTTTTTCCAGATCTCGGCATTGTTCTTTATGGCGTCCGCGGTAAGGGTAAGGTCAAGGTTACCCAGCAGCAGGTAGCTCATACCGAACGATACGCTGATGCAGAGGATCGCGGCGATCCATATAAGCCTCATGAGGGGCTCTTCGAAATCGAATTCAGTTTTGCCTTTATACTTGATCGTGGAAATCGCCTGGTTCACGAAATATGAACAACCAGACAGGAAGTCCATGAGGAACCGCATTGCGAAGATCCAGACGATGAGCTTCGACTGGAGCTCGGCCTGGAATGTTTTCGCGATGGCGTCGATGACTTCCTTGCTTGCATCGGCTATGCCGATACCGGCCAGGACTTTCACGA
The DNA here is from genome assembly GCA_029564515.1 of Spirochaetota bacterium. GTDB lineage: Bacteria > Spirochaetota > UBA4802 > UBA4802 > UBA5550 > RBG-16-49-21. The sequence continues at coordinate 37,970 of JAKQPV010000047.1, forward strand.
TATCCACCCGGCCCATGATGTCGGGAACGGTGATGGCCAGCGTGATGAAGGAAATCAGGGCAACGCCGGTAACGCCGTAGGTCTCGAAACCGTCAGCCGTGGGGCCGACGCTGTCGCCGGCGTTGTCACCGGTACAGTCGGCTATAACGCCCGGGTTCCGCGGATCGTCTTCCTTGACTTTAAAGACGATCTTCATCAGGTCGGAGCCGATGTCAGCGATCTTCGTGAAGATACCCCCTGCGATACGAAGGGCAGACGCGCCCAGGGACTCGCCGATGGCGAAGCCGAGGAAGCAGTACCCGACGATGTTGCGGGGAACGAACAGGAGGATGATAACCATCATGACCAGTTCGAGTGAAATCAGGAAGAGGCCGACGCTCATGCCGGCGCGGAGCGGGATGTTAACCACGTTCCAGGGTTTCCCTTCAAGGGACGCGAAAGCCGTACGGGCGTTGGCCAGGGTGTTGACCCGGATGCCATACCACGCAACCGAGTAGGAGCCGCCCATGCCGATGACCGAGAAGAGCAGTATCTGGAGAAGAACAGGAACCGCCTCGCCTTTCATCACGATGAAGTAGAAAGCCATTGCCACGGCGATAAATGCGAACAGCATGAGGAGAAACTTGCCCTGCTGCAGCAGATAGGTCCGGCAGGTCTGGTAAATGATCTCTGCGACTTTGAGCATGGACACGTGGGCTTTTTCCTTTTTAATCATGAAGAACTGGAACAAGCTGATGCCCAGGGTACCGCATATAACGAGCGCACCATAGAAAAGAAGCTGCCATGCGGTTATGGTTACGCCGAACAGTGTATAGCTGCCGGCATGCAGATCCGGAATCGCAAGATCCGCTTCACTGGCGAAAACTTGGGTCGCCAGCGACAGGATTAATCCTGAGAAGAATAATCGTTTTAAAACCTTCAAAGTTTTAACCTCCGTAATGGTTGTTTAAGTATATGTCAAGGCATCAACTCTTGATACCGGAACTCTAATTATTCTTCCTCATATACCGTCTATCAGCAAGGTATCCGGGAAGCTACTTTCATTCAGATGCAAAGAGGGTGCATCTTTTCTCTTATATTTATTATCCATTTTCAGTGTTTTTTTTGATTTTTGATGCGCTTCAGATATGTTTTAAAACTTAAAAAGGCCTCCGATTCAGTGCAGACTTTGAGAACTTTTCATTTCCATAAGCGAAAATCGGCCTATAATGTCAACTAATTTTAAACCGGTTGGCATCCCTCAATTTTGTGATAATGTCAGCTTTTGTGGGTCCCCGGGCCCGGCATTGCGTTGCTGTCTCGCCCGATAAATTCCTCGAAATGATACCACTGGACCGGGTACTGCCGCGCCTTTTCAGCGAGAATGTCAGCGTATTGCTGGGCGGATTCCTGCACGGCGCTGTCCCGGCCGGCGCGTGTAGAGGCCGCAACCCGGATGGGTCCGGATATGGAGAAGTGATATTTTTTATCGCCCGTGCGGAACGCAAAGAATACGTAAAGCGGCGCTCCGGATATGAGTGCAATGCGGTGGGGAGCATCCGGAAGAAGGACGCGGTGCCCGAGAAATTGTACGGGCACCGCGCGCTGGTCCCGGGTCCAGAGCCGGTCGCCGGTCAGGGAGATGAGGCCTCCTTCCCTGATAAAGCGCGGGCCCTCCAGGATGTCGAAGGGCGAGCCCCCCTCCCGGTCCACCGCGATAACGGTCATGCCGCTCTCGGCCAGGCTTTCCTTCTGCATCTTCTCGAGCTGTTCCTTTTCCCGCATTCCCATAAAGAGGAGGAGCCGGAGCCCGCGCTTCCGTAAAAGGTGCGCAGCCACGTCCCAGTTCCCCATGTGTGACATCACGATGACCCCGCCGGTTTTATCGTCCGCTGCTTTCTGGAGGATATCCCAGCCTTCCGATGTATAGGAGATGTCTCCGGAGGTTTGTAATAAAAACCGGTCGAGAAACACGTCGGTGAACCCGTGGAATTGCCGCCAGGTAAGCCAGAGACAATAGGCCCGGCCGCGCTCGGGGAACAGCGCACGGTAGAAACGTACGCCGATAGCAACACGCGACGGAAATAAGAGAAAGTACCCGGCCGACACGAAGCGCGAAAACACCTTGAAAAACCAGGTGCCGAATATACGTGTGAAGAGGGTCAGGAATTTATAGAAGAGTTTTATCATGGCATTTGTGTGTAAGTAGTCATGTATCCTTCTGACCTCACTCCCAACCCCTCTCCCGAAGGGAGAGGGGTTGGGAGTCAGAGCCGGTCGTTGCGCTCCCCTTTCTCCCTGGGGAGAAGGGGGCCGGGGGGATGAGGTCACGCCTTATACGACATTCTCCTCCTGATAAATCGCGGAACGAGCAGCCTCTGGAAAATGAGCCGCATGAATGTGCCGGAGTTGCGCCAGAAGTCCACGAAGGGACGGAAGTGGGAGATGCGCGGCGTTCCCGGAGTGTAGCTGACGCTGATCGGTGCTTCGATGACCGGGTAGCCCATCCACCCGGCCCTGGCGAGTATCTCCACCTCGAACTGGAACCGGTTGGCGCGCACCCGCATGTTCCCGCTCTGGGGGAGCGGGTATATGCGGAACCCGCTCTGCGAGTCGGTCACGGCCGGTCCGCCCGAGGCGCGAACCCAGAAGTTTGAGAACTTCCTGCCGAACCTGCTCGTCCAGGGCACGTCGTCGCCCACCATGTTCTCGCGTCTTCCGATGATGATGGGCCGCCTCTCCGCGGCGAGTGCGCCCTCGGGTATCGCGGCGATAAGGGTACGGGCATTGTCCGGGTCATGCTGCCCGTCCGCGTCAATGGTGATGGCCCAGTCGGCTACCGCCGCGGCGGCGGCAAATCCGCTCTTGAGAGCAGCGCCCTTTCCCCTGTTCGTTTCATGCCGGATTACTGACACGCCGGCCATTCCTTGTATCCGCTCCGTCGTTGCGTCCGTGGACCCGTCGTCCACGGCAATGACCGGGAAGCCGAGCTTGAGCGCGCCCCGTATCACGTCAGCGACGCGCTGCTCGTGGTTGTACACGGGGATGATGACGGCGAATCTGCCTCTGTTCATATTATTGCTGTCTCCGGTAAAAATGCAAGCGACCAGGTGCCCGGTCCCACATGAACGCCGGTGGTGAGTGAGAGGGGACGGAGCTGGATGTCCGCGCCGGGATATCGGGACGCGATCTCCGGCAAGACCTGTTCTTCCACCAGTTCGCGGTTGTCCGTGTACTGGAGCAGGATGAAGGGCTTCGGCCCCGCTTCTTCGGCCAGGCGCGCGAGGGCGAAGGCGAATTGGTCGCCGAAGTTCTTTGCCACCCCGGCCCTGGTCACGCCCTCGTACGTGGGGGTCACTATCGGTCTCATGTTCAGCATGTTGCCGAAGAAGGCCTTGGTCTTCGAGATGCGGCCGCCGGCGGCCAGGAACTTCAGGTTGTCGATGAAGATGTATTCGCGGCAGCGTTCGATAGCGCGCCTGGCGAAGTCGATGACCGCTTCCGGGCTGTCCGATTGCGATGAGAAACGGGCCGTGGCGATCGCGATCGCGCCGAGGCGTCCGGACGCGGCGCCGGTATCGATGACTGTGAAATGTCCTTCGGGGTCGTTCTTTTCCTTCCAGCGGGAAGCCACGCCGAAGTTGCCGGTATACGCGGACCCCACGCACAGGTACAGGACACGGGCGTGCCGGCTCGTGACGCTCCGGTACAGCTCATGGCGCTCGAAGTCCGATGCCTGTGAGGTGGAGGCGTGCGCACCGCGCCGCATGGACACATATACATCGGCCGGCCTGACGCAGGTTTCCGGCGCGGCAAGGTCCTCGAGTGTGATATAGCTGTCCAGCAGGGTCAGGCCGAGGATCTGCGCGTCATCGCGGGTCACGGATCCTGCCGCGTCGGTCATGACATGAATGGCCTGGCGCCGGCCGGATGTTCTGAAACTGCGGACCTGCTCGCCGAGGTCGTCATCGGCCCAGCGGATTATTTCGCCCATGGCTTCAAGGCGCTTCCGTACCGCTGTAGTATCGGCAGTATGAAGGTGGACCTTGACGTAATCCTCGCCCGGAATGACCACGAGACTTTCCCCGATCCCGGCAAGGGCCTGCATGGCCCTGTCATGCTCCGGGCCCGCGTCAAAAGTGATATCGACGCAATACCCGTCTTCACCGTCAATCGCGAAGGATGAGGCAATGCGGAGCTGGTCGCTGAATATGGAGGTGATCAGAGGAAAACTCCTTGTGTCGCCCGCCAGGGACTTGAAAAAGCCCTCGAAGAAAATGTACATGCCAAGGGCACCGGAATCGACCACACCCGCCTCTTTCAGCTTCGGGAGGAACTCGGGCGTGGAGCGCACGGCCTGTTCGAGACGCGCGATGATGCCGGGATACTGTTCCTCCGTTGACGTCGAGGCCTCGAGGGCCTCGGACAGGGCGTCGAACATTGTGAGCATGGTGCCCTGTTTCGGATCATGCACTGCCTGCCAGGCCTGCTCTCTGCCGAGCCGGGCCGCGGCCGGCAACTCCCTAACGGAGGAGGCCGTGAGAAAACCGGCGAAGAATCGGGCGGCGATATTGCCGGAGTTACCCCGCGCGTTGAGCAGGAGGCGGTGGATCGTGCGTTCCCGCTCGGCGGCCGGCTCCCGCAGTGGCGAGAGACTTATTTTTAAATTTCTGCCGGTGTCGCCGTCGGCCACGGGGAACACGTTGATGCTGTCCAGCAGGTCGGCCCACGCTGCGACCCGCTCCGCTCCGAGGATGAGAGCCTGTTTGATCGGTTCATTCATTTCACTGTATGCCCTTTCCTGATGGAATCAATTCGAAATCAATCCCGATGTGTCTCAGCCAATCTGCGGCGATCGTTATCATGCTGTCATTGTGATCTGCCCACCACCGCTCCCCGAGATCGGGATAGTCATAGAGGGTGTCCTTGAAATTTCGGAAGGGTTTTTGCTTCGATAATGCGCCGAGCAGCCGGTGTCTGGCTTCCCCGTCAGGCATGCTTCCCGCGAAAGACTCCATGATTTCGATACCCCGTCGGGACTCCATCGGTTCGACGGGAAGGTATCGCTCACTTGAATCGTATTCGGGGAAGGGGTTCACCATCTCGCCGACGATCTCTTGACGCTCGGTAGGGTCGTTCTCGGACTGGATGATGATCTCGCCGGTCTCCCGGTCCAGGTAATAGTGCGTGAAAAAGCAATGGTCCTCGAGGGAATGTATCAGTTCGTCGAGTGATATGCAGATTCGTGCCATGGGGCGGGCTGTCCTATGATATGTCGAGACCCTGCGCGGTTATGATCTGCACCAGCGCAGCGATGTCGCGGTCCATGGGGCGGTCCGAGGTGACCGGGTCTGCGATCGACCGTATCCCGGACAGCATGGCGGCCAGACGGGGGCGCGTCTCGATGTTCCCCCGGATCTCGCAGCCCTGGGCCGCTGCCAGGAGATGGATCGCGGTGACCCGCGCGGCGAGCTCGCACACGCGGGCGGCGTCCCGGGCGCTGATGGTTCCCATGCTGACCTTGTCCTGGTTGTGAGACTCGGTCGAGCGTGAGAAGGAGGCGGCCGGCATCGTGGCTTTCAGGGCCTCGGCAGCGAGAGCGGAGGAGGCGATCGACATGGCCTTGAACCCGTGATTGTACGGCATCTCGTCCGCCTCGACGCGGACCAGGTCCGCAGGAAGACCGCGGTTCACGTGAGGGTCGACCATGAGGGCCACCTGGCGGTCCGCCATGTCCGCGGCGGAGGCCAGGGCCGCCTTGAGCGAGTCCATGGCCAGCGCGATATGCCCGCCGTAGAAGTTCCCGCCCATGAGCACGACACCTGTTTCCGGGTCGATGAGCGGGTTGTCGTTGGCGCTGTTCGCCTCTATCTCGACCCACCGGGTCACCCACCCGATCGCGTCGTCAAGCACGCCGAGTACTTGAGGAGAGCAGCGGAGCGAATAGGGGTCCTGGAGGGTTTCCAGAGCCGTTGCCTCGAGCTTCGAGGGATCGGTTTTCGCCTGCAGCAGCCCGGCAATAACCCGTGCGATGCGGTCCTGCCCGGGATGGGGTTTTGCCCGTGCGATTGCGGGGTGGTAGTGATGCGCGTTGCCCATAAGGGCATGTATCGACAGTGCCGTAGCGGCAAGCAGTGCGTCCATGATCTTGCGCGACCGGTCGATAGTGAGAGCCGCGATGCCGGTCATGACCGAGGTTCCGTTCATCATGGCGAGAGGCTCCTTTGGTGCGAACACGTAGGGCGCGAGACCCTCGCTCTTCAGCGCCTCGGCCGCGGGAACGCGGGAGCCGCGGTAAAACACCTCGCGCTCGCCCATGAGCGCGGCTGCCATGTATGAAAGCGGCGTGAGGTCCCCCGACGCGCCGACAGATCCCTCCGAGGGCATCACGGGCGTGATGCCCCGGTTCAGGAACTCGGCGAGCATTTTGATCAGCTCCATTGATACGCCAGAGTAGCCGCGAGAAAAGCAGAGGATCCGGGTCAGCATGGCGGCGCGCGCCTCCGGTATCCCGACCGGCTCGCCGGTACCGCAGCCGTGGAACCTGATCAGGTTCATGCCGTTTTTTATTGCGACTTCGCGCGCCATCCGCTTGCCGCAGGATTTGCCGTACCCGGTATTAACGCCGTACACCGGCGTACCGTTGTCGAGCGCTTTCAGCAGCAGGGTTTGCGATCGCTCGATGCGCCTGGTAAAATCGGGGCTGCCGCTCACGCGGACGCGGACGCCGTCCCTCGCGACGCGCAGGATCGCTTCCAGGGAAAGCTCCTGTTCGCCGATGGTTATTTCCGATTCGTGTCTATTCATTTGATAATTACCGGTTTAATGACAGGCGCCTGAAAAACAGACCTGATTGTTAGTTAACCGAAGCCGTATTTGTCAAGGTTTTTTTCTTGCCTGATGCCGGGCGTCGGTAGTATAAGGATGCAGGTGATGCGGGCGCACCGTTGACATGATGCCAGCCCGGTATTCAGGGGGAGTTGACCGATGGTGCTGAAAAAAATCGCGGCATGGGCCGCCCGGACCGAGTTCGGTAAAAACGCAATCCGGGAACAGGCCGACCTGGGGGCATTTAAAGATAAGCCGACACCGCGCATAATAACAGGCATCTTCCTGATGGCGCTGAGCTATCTCATCGGGTGGCCGGCGGTCGCTCTGTTCGGCGTGCTCGCTGTCTATTTCGGACAGCCTCTGATCGCCATCGTGGGCGGGCCGGTAATCTACGGCATTTCGCACCTCGTGTTCTATGTCGGTCTGTACCTTGCCGGCGCGCGCTACTCATGGGTGTTCCTGCGATGGGCGACAAGGAAATTCATCGAGAAGCATGCGGGGTGCCCCCCGTCGTATCGTGAGCATGCGCCGCCCAGCGCGCGTAATTAAAAAGCCGGTGCCCGCAATAGTTCATCCTGCCTGGGGCGATTCGGAACCCGGGCCTGGAAGATACCCGTCGTGCCACCGGGCCTTTTTTTAAGCGTGCAATTTCTCTGACATTGTTGTCCGGGGTGATTGACTTTTCAGAATATCATTCATATATTCAAGTTACATGCAACAGTATTGTAATCGTTGCGAATATCCTTCATAATTCCAGTTGATCAGTTTTTTGCCAAATAATTATTTCGGGAGGTCACACCATGATGTATATCCCGGTACTTCTTTTTGGTTTAGCGGCAGCTGGCGGAATGACCCTCGTTACTCTGAGAAACAGGGGGAAGGGGATGCCCATGCCCCTTGTCATCGGGCACGGCCTGTTCGCCGCAGCCGGCCTTGTGTCCCTCATAATCAATGTCGTCGCCGATACGGACAACATGATGATGAACGCTTCATTGGCCCTGTTCTGCGCCGCGGCCCTTGGCGGCTTCACCCTGTTTTCATTCCATGTGAGAAAAAAGCCGATGCCCGTGGTGCTGATCCCGGTTCACGGGGCAGTCGCCGTAATTGCTTTCATCGTGCTTGTGCTTGCTGTTTTCAGGTAGGCGTTACTCCGGCAGGCGGAAAGATGATCTGCCTCTCTGGGCGGTGTGATCTACGGATTGTGCTGATCCGGTTATCCCATCTACGGTGGCGAGTGATATGAAAAACGGAAGGGCCGACCTGTCGATCGTCCTGTCAGGCGAAGCGGGACAGGGGATTCAGACACTCGAGCGTCTATTGATGAAGATGTTCAAGCTTTCCGGACGGTATGTTTTCTCTTTCAGCGAATTCATGTCCCGCATCCGCGGCGGGAATAATTCCACGGAAATACGGGTTTCCTCGGAGCGGGTTGGTTCGTTCATCGAGCGAATAGACGTGTTTATCCCATTCGGCCCCGGTGCCCTGGCGCGCTTTCATGACCGGATCACGGGGGAGACGGTCATACTGGGCGACCCGGCATTTATAGAAGACCGGTACCGCAGGGGGGGATATACGGTTGTCGAGGTTCCTCTCTCGGATATCGCGAAAGAGATCGGTGGTAAAACCTTTCTCAACCTTGTCGTCATGGGTCTCTTCGCCGGCATATGCGGGATCAACGGGGAGAGCGCGCGAAGCCAGGTCCGGTCTTATTTTTCCCGTGCCGCTGCCGAGGTGATTGAAAAAAATGTCGGGGCCCTCGCGAAGGGGATCGAGGCCGGCAGGAGCATCGCACGCTCCTGGAATATCGAGATTCCGCCGGCAACATCCCCCGATGCGTCGATGGAGCTGCTGTTCAACGGCGCTGAAATAATCGCACTGGGAGGAATTGCAGGGGGGTGCAATTTCGTTTCTTCATACCCCATGTCTCCTTCCACCGATGTTCTCGTCAATTTCGCAAAATATTCAGAGGAATTCGGCATCGTGGTCGAGCAGGCCGAGGATGAAATATGCGCCGTAAACATGGCCGTCGCATCATGGTATTCGGGCGGCCGTGCAATGGTGACCACCTCCGGCGGCGGCTTCGCACTCATGACGGAGGGACTGAGCCTGGCAGGAGCGACCGAGTCTCCGCTGGTCATCCATGTCGGACAGAGGCCCGGTCCGGCAACCGGCATGCCCACCAGGACGGAGCAGGGCGACCTCCTGTTCGCCCTCTTCGCGGGTCATGGTGAATTTCCACGGATTGTATACGCACCGGGAAATTATGTGCAGGGGTTTAATCTTACCCGGAAAGCCTTTTATATGGCGGATACATACCAGGTCCCGGTCATAATCCTTACCGACCAGTATTTCCTTGATTCAAACGGTACGGTCCCGGGCCTGGCAGTCGACAGCCCGATGAGCGCGAGCGGCATCGTGGCGACTGACGAAGGCTACCGGAGATTCCGGGTTACGGATAGCGGCATATCGCCGAGAGGGATACCGGGATACGGCACCGGCATCGTGTGTCTGGACAGCGACGAGCATGACGAGGCCGGATATATAACCGAGGATTTTTCGGTTCGCGTGGAGCAGATGAACAAGCGGATGAGGAAGCTTCAATCAATGGGTCCCGACAGCATACCGCCCGACCTCTATGGCCCGGTTGATTACCGGTGCCTGGTCGTGTCCTGGGGCTCCACCCTGAGCTGCATACTCGAAGCAATCAAGGCATCGGGGAGAAGCGACACGGCACTCCTCCATTTTTCACAGGTCCACCCGCTGCATGAGGATACGAAAAAGTACCTGGAGCGTGCGCGGTACACCGCCATCGTGGAGAATAACTATGGGTCCCAGTTCGGAACGCTTATACGCATGCATGCCGGGAGGGAATTCAACCGTAAGATACTGAAATATAACGGGATGCCCTTCAGCGTCGAGGAGCTGGCCGCAGAGTTTAAAAAATTCACGTAGGGGAAGATAATGAGCTCGGTATTCGATTTTGAACAGCCGCCCGACCTTGCATGGTGCCCGGGGTGCGGCAATTATGACATCATCAAGTCGGTGAAGGGTGCGCTCGATGAACTGGACATCCCGAGGGAGCGCATCGTGATGGTGTCCGGGATCGGGCAGGCCGCGAAGATGCCGCAATATATTAACGCGAGTTTTTTCAACGGGCTCCACGGCAGGTCGCTTCCCGCGGCAACCGCGATAAAAGCAACCAACCCGGAATTGACCGTTATCGTTGAAAGCGGCGACGGGTGTACCTACGGGGAAGGCGGCAACCACTTTCTGGCGGCGTTGAGACGAAATCCGGATATCACGAACCTGGTGCATGACAACATGGTCTACGGTTTGACGAAGGGACAGGCGTCCCCCACCAGCAGGAGGGGATTCCGGACACCGGTGCAGCTTACGGGGGTATTCCTCGAGCCGTTCAATCCCGTGGCCGTGGCGGTGTCAATGAATGCCTCGTTTGTCGCGCGGGCGTTTTCAGGCGACGTTGAAAAAACGAAAGAAATAATCAAGCAGGCTGTCATGCATAAGGGCTACTCGCTTGTCGATATACTCCATCCCTGCGTCTCCTTTAATAAGGCCAATAATTTCAGCTGGTACAGGCAGAATACCTATTACCTGGGCGACGACCATGATCCTTCAAACCGAGGCGCGGCGCTTGAAAGATCACTCGAAACGGACAAGCTGCCGCTGGGGGTGATTTATGTCAACAGCAGCAATAAAACATTTGAGGAAAACCTCTCCGCGTACAAAAACACCGTTGTTCCCTTGTATTTGCGAAAGCTCGATGCCGAAAAGCTGATCAGGGTAATAGAAGCCAGGCGTTATTGACGCTTATCCCGCCGTTTAATCAGTTACAGCTGCACGCTGCGCCTTTTCCTCCCACGGACTCCGCGAATGTATCCGCATCGGAGGAGTAGCTGAACGATTTGAGGAGGCAGGTGTCCGAGCCTCGTGCCGATTTCATCTGGTCCAGGGTTCTGCTGTCGACCTCGATTTTGCCTTCAGCGCAGTACACGTTGTAATCCGAATCGCCGAATGCGACCGTGGCGATAAGGCATAAAGCCAGGGAAAAGGCAGCGGTAAAGATGAGTATTTTTTTCATGAAAGTCCTCCCCGTGATATGAGATGGCTTTCCCTCTGGAAAGTGCTTAACGGAATACATCATCAGGGACGGGATGTCAAGGCTCAATTGGCATAAGACGGGATAAAATAATCAGGCAGCCCGAGAGCATTGTATGGATGCTTCCCTCATACCAGGTCCGCAAATTCCGCATGTACTGCTTTTCTCAGGTCATGCGGCGAAAGCTTAACCTGGGTCCCGCGCACGCCCGGGCTGACATGTATTTCATCGTACAGCTGCGCTGTTTCGTCAATGTAGGTAGGGAATGGCTTTTTCATTCCTATGGGCGAGCAGCCGCCCCTGACATACCCGGTTACCGGCAGGAGATCCTTCATCCTTATCATCTCAATTCTTTTATTGCCGCTTGCCTGCGCCGCTTTCTTCAGATTGAGCTCGCAATTCCCGGGAATGACGAAAACGGTGTGGCCTGTTTTATCGCCGATTGTAACAAGTGTTTTAAAAACCGTTTCCGGGTCCGCGCCGATTTTTTTCGCAACGCTGACCGCGTCCAGTTCCTCCTCGTTCACTTCATATTCCGAGGTGGTGAAAGTGATTCCCTGTGATTCTAGAATCCTTAACGCGTTTGTTTTTGACATTTCGGGTCAGCATTGATATTCATAGGGTTTTGTCTGGGCCCGCTACCGTCCGGCTCCCGGTTCATTTCCAGCCGGATTATCGGGTCCCTGTCCACTACTTTTTCGCCATGGCCCGTTCCGGGACCCGCCGGGGTTGGGAAGCAAACACCCGTATCACAAAAATTGCTATGTTCAACCCACCGGTCCGGTGATTAATGCCGTTTAAAATCACTCATCGGAAGGATTGTTTTGCCGGCCGAAGCTGCATATATTAATACTTTAATGCTACACTCACGGAGGATGCCATGAGCGCGTTCGACTACAATAAAGAGGCGTTAAAAAACCTGAAGTTCGAAGACACGAAAATTCTCGACCGGCTGGTCGACTTCGAATCCGCACGCAGCGCGCATTTAAAAAAGGACCATTCGCGCCGGGACAAGAGGCTGTCTCTCAAGGAGGCGATCGGCGAATTCGTCAGGGACGGGGACGTCCTGAGCGATACCGGGTTCAGCTACGTGCGCACCCCGATGCAGGCCTACTTCGAGATCCTCCGTCAGAAGAAGAAGAACATCCAGATGATCGGTTCTCCGAACTCCAACCAGAGCTACATGATCGCCTTCGGCGCGGCGTGTTACTCGCATAACTCCTATTCCGGCGCGGAGATGCGGGGATATGACCGCGCCTATTCCCGCGCGGTCATAGAGGGTAAAACGCGTATCCTGTCCGAGTGGAGCCACGGCACCATGGCC
>JAKQPV010000053.1:0-1502 GCA_029564515.1 Spirochaetota bacterium
ACCGGCAGTACAACTGCGAAGAGCACGGTTTGGAAGGGCCTCTGGACGATTCCGAACGGGAAATGTACGCCACGGATTTCGATGCCGAGCTTACGACCGTTCAGATCGTGACGCGCAGGGTTCTGCAGGCGCAGGAGAAGAGGATCGCGTCAAAGGTTTTCGATACTACGGTTTTTACGGGATCGAAGCTTTTTACCGACTTCTCGACTGCGCCTTGGGACAACGCCTCAAGCGATGTCATCGCTCAGGTGAGAGCCGCGCGCGAGCAGGTGAGGCAGAACTGCGGCATGGAGCCGGGAACGCTCATCATGAGCAAGGCGAATATCGATCGGCTTCTCGGCAACGAGAAGATCAAGGCCGCGATCCAGTATGTCGCAAGGCTGACGGAAGCGGAGATCCTCAACGCCATGGCAGATATTCTCGGCGTGAAAAGGATACTTGTCGGCAAGGCGATCTACAACACCGCGAAAGAAGGCAAGTCGTTTCAGGGCGCGGATATCTGGAGCGATGATTTTGCCATGGTGGCGGTGATCGGCGAGGGGCAGAGATTGTCCGATCCGACCGTGGGAAGAACGTTCCTCTGGACGATGGACAGCCCGGAGAATGCCACTGTCGAGCAGTACCGCGATGATGCGGCCAGAAGCGATATCTTCCGCGTGCGCCAGCATGTGGACGAGTTGATCGTTGATCCGTATTTCGCGCATCTGATCAAAGTTGACGCTTAATCACGAGGGATGCCCGGGGGCGTAACTGCTCCCGGGCCCCTTTTGGGGACATGTTCATGAGCTTAAAAGAACAAATGCCGAAGGATGCTGTCGGTTGTTTCTTGAATATGGGCGAGTTTGCCGAGGAGATCACGTATACGACCGGCGCGGGAATATCCAAGGTGATCCCGGCCGTGGTTGTGCGCTATGAGCTTACACCGGCAGAGGAAAACATCAACCGGTCGCTCAAGAAACAGGCAGAGGTTTATATCGCCAATGATGAAATGAACGGCATCGCGGCAGTAAGTAAAGCAGACGACCGCATCACGCTTAAAGACTCGGAAGGATTCGACCGCGAGGCTCGTATCAACGATGTCATTAGCCGTGATGAGGGGATGTGGCATCTTCTGGTGGGGTGGTAGGCATGGTGCAGTTAACCACAGAGATTGATACAAGGGCACTGGACAGGGCGATCAAGATCGCGCCCCGCGTCCTTAAGTTTGAGCTGGCAGACGGGCTGGATCGTATCGGCAAAGGGTTTTTGAAACGGTTCAGACAGCAACAGCTTCAGGGCCCTCCGGGTGTGCGCGGCGCGTCCGGCCATGGCCTTTTTGGTACGTTCAAGCGGGTGTTTTTGGTGTCGCCCGAGATCGAGGGCATGGGCATCGAGGTCTTTTCCGAGTCGAAGATTGCCAAACTGCACGAGACCGGCGGCACAGTCAGGGATCCCGGAGGCAAGCGGCTGGCGGTGCCGTTGTCAGCGCGGTCGGAAATGTTCACGCCGTCGGGGAAACTCCG
>JAKQPV010000084.1:0-2276 GCA_029564515.1 Spirochaetota bacterium
ACCGGATCACCAGAAAAGAGATACCGGTGAAGAAGATAGAGGCCAAGAAAAAGATCGAGATAACCGAGTACGAGTGGATTCCGGACGATACAACAGAAAAAGGCAAAAAGTAGTGGCGGAGAGGGTGGGATTCGAACCCACGGTCCCCGGTTAAGGGGACAGCCGATTTCGAGTCGGCCCCGTTATGACCACTTCGGTACCTCTCCTTTTCTTCTCGCTTCAAAGAACTGTGTCAAAAGCTCACCGGCCTGCTCCGCCAGAATGCCCGAATGCACGACCGGTTTGTGGTTCAGATCGAGATCGAATATCTTCACCATGGATTCCACCGCGCCGTAGCGCGGATCCCGGGCTCCGTATACCAGCCTCTCGACCCTGGCCTGCACGATGGCGCCAGCGCACATGATGCACGGCTCCAGGGTCACGTACAAACACGACCCGGGCAGCCGGTAGTTGCCCACTTCCCGGGCTGCCGAGCGTATTGCCGCGATCTCGGCATGCGCGGTGGGATCGGAATCCGTTATCACCCGGTTATGGCCCGTGAAAATCCTTCCGCCTATCACGAGCACGGCGCCGACCGGGACTTCGCCGCATCCGGCGGCTTTTTTCGCCTCTTCCAAGGCCATGTTCATCAAAGAGCAGTCGTCCGGTTCAAAAATCATCTATCACTTACCTTTCTGTTTCGTCAAGATCTCCTGACCGGGGAAGATAAATGAGTATAGATCCGAACCGCTTGTCTGGAAGGATGCCCTGACTATCAAGACTTTCCTGAAGCATCTTCCCGTCTTCTTCACCGGTGTCGATCGCCAGGACCTTGCTCGAGGGTGCTTTCTTGAATGCATCCAGAGGAAGCCCAGTCCCTTTGGCATAAAAGGCGAGCCTCTCGCGGTTCGAGAGAATTTCATGTCCGGGGCCAACACGGCTGAGGATCCACTCTCCGGCGTCTCTCCGCGCGAGTTTATCGGGATCGGGCGGAGTGAAGGAAAGATGTGCCCATAACACCATGCACGAGAGGAGAGCGATTACGGCAAACGACCTCGGCAGCATGGTGCCTGAGCGAATGATCTCGAGCGTATGGAAAGCGGCGAGAGGATAGATCCACATGATGGGCGCGAGAAAATACCGATCCGAGGCAAAGACCCAGAATGTCAGAACCAGGAGAAACATCACCAGCACCAGGACGAGGTGGCCGGAATAATAATCTCTCCTGTAGCGGTACAGGCCTGTCAGCCCCAGGAGTATGATCAAGGGATTGCCTGTGGAAAAGAACTTGGTCACGGCACTGGCACCGGACCGCAGGATATGGCCTGCGCCATGAGAAGAGACAAAGAAATAGCCGAATTGGTAGCTTTTTCGAAACACCGGCAGTTCGGGATTGACGGCCCACACTGCGAGAACCCCGCATACCGGCGCGATGAAGAGCGCGGCGCGGGCAAGCCGCCCCTTCTCTTCATGAAATACCCATACGATGAGCCATGCGCACAGAAATACCAGGGCGGTGCTTCTGAAGAGCCCGCCGGCAAAGAACATCAGTGCGCCGAGGACAAGGGAGAGTTTCTTTTTGTCGATTGAGGATATCCCCTTGAGAACCAGGTAATTTCCCCATATGATGCAGCAGAGTAGGAGAGACTCTTTCAGACAGTCGATGGAGCGATCCACCAGCTGCCGATTGGTGATGAGGAAGAGAACGGCCAGAAGGGAAACCATGCGATCCCTGAAAAGGATCTCCCCCACCTTGTACATGCCCACGGCTGTCAGCACGAAGGCGAGGTAGGAGGCAATCCTTCCGGAGAGCTCGAGTTCGAGCCCGGTGAGCCAGGCGATGCCTGCGATAATAAGGGGGAAAAAGGGATCGACCTCTCCCATCAGGCCCTCGAGGAACCGTCCCTCGAGAAATACCTGTGCCAGGGGCACATACTGGAATGCGCCGTCCCGGGAGATGATGTCGTAGTTCAGCCAAGCAGGCAGGAGAGCCAGAAAGGCTCCCGTTCCCGCCAACATGAGGAGTGCGGACGATGATATACCTTGGATGGCCTCTTCAATCCCGGCAAGGAATCCTCGGTTTTCACCCGGCCCGCGGGGTGCTGGTTTCTGATCGTCTTCCCTGTTCATCGGCTGCACCGACGCATGCCTTTCCCGCTCACCCGAAAACAATTGCCTCATCAGTAGGCGCCCTGCTTTTTCAGCACCGCCCCGAAGGTGCGGATGATCACCTCGATATCGAGCCAGAGCGACCAATTTTTCGCATAGTATTCATCGAGGAGCACCCGCTCCTCATA
>JAKQPV010000090.1:0-128987 GCA_029564515.1 Spirochaetota bacterium
TCGGAGGAGACCCGGTTCTCCCCGCCCAGGAACGGGAGGTTCTTGCCGATGCTGGCGACGGCGTTGAATGTCTTTTTATCAACGATCTCCCGCTGGGTACCGCCTGAAAATTTAATACCTATGACGATTCCCGCAGTGAAGCAGAGGATGCAAAGTGCAGACACCAGAAAAAATGCCCTGCTGGCCTTTTTCCTGACCCGCTCCATCTCCCGGGGCGTATGTTGAGCGACCCTGGGGAGGTATTCTGGATCATAGGTATCTGTGAATTGCGGGGGCATGACCCGTATATTTTTTCTCTCATAGAAGTCGATATTTTGCATGACGTGGTCCCCGGTATTAAGAACTTATTAGCTCCCGGTCATGACGATACCCGTATCACCGGGCTCTCGGGCATGCCGTTTCCCTATAAGAAATCGACATTGAGGGACAAATGCATAAGAAATAAATTCACCGGGCGGCAGGGGCTGGTTATATGTCGTGCCAATTCTCAGCCCGACGTGCAATCGGCATTCAGAAAAAACCAAAGATCTGTTTTTTTCCTTGATTTGGCCGGGCATACTCAATATAATAATTCAATTTTATGTCTCCTGTAACGATATTTATTGTACAGTTTTGACGATATTAAGAATTGTAGTGAAGATTCTCATGGTGGCATGCGGCTGACATTCAGGCAGCTCCAGTCATGTCGAAAAAGCCGGCGTTTCAATTTTTGAAAGGTCATACAACAGGGCATGATAGAAAGCGTTAAATATGACAGGTATTCGGTCCTCTCGATGCAGTTTGAGGAGCTGGACTTTATCAAGACACCGAGGGTTTCAGCCGTAATCAAGGAAAAGCTCGAGGAGATCGGATATGGCAATATAATCCTTGATATCAATAACCTCGATTATATCGATTCGACGGGCATGAGTTCGCTGATCAACATCAGCAGGAGAATCAAGGATAAAAACAATGAAATGGTCGTGGTCTGCAACAGCGCGAAGATACTGCAGTTGTTTGATATAGCGAAGATGGGCAATTTTTTCAGGATTTTCGAAACCATGGATGCTGCGGAAGCCTACCTGAAAACACGGAAGTCGTCCGCCCCCATTTGAACGCGTTCAGGCCTTCAGGCCGGCCAGCTTTTTCAATTCCCGGACTTCTGATGATGTCAGGGTCCTGATGCTTCCCCTTCTCAACCGCTTCAATGACAGGTTCCCGTATGCCACGCGCTCGAGCTTTTTTACCGTGTAGCCGCAATTCATGAATGAATAGCGGATCTGTCTGTTCTTCCCTTCCACGATTACCATGCGCACGAACCGCGAGGATTCATCGACTACCTCAACCCTGCACGGCCGTGTCTTCAGTTCAAGCTGATGAAGGTAAATTCCGTGCGCGATTTTATCCCTGTCGTCGGGCGCGAGCGGCCGGTCAATCTCGACCCTGTATTCCTTTGGTACATGGAAGCTCGGCTTTGTGAGGCGGTAGGCGAGGTCCCCGTCGTTGGTCAGCAGGAGGAGGCCCTCAGTTTCCCGGTCAAGCCTGCCGACCGGGTAAACGCCCGCGCGCCTGAATTTTTCCGGGACCAGGTTCATCACTGTCGGACGGTCTTTCTCGTCGTTTAGGGTGGTGATATATGCGCGCGGTTTATTGAGCATTAAATAGATGCGATCTTCGAGCAGTTCCAGGGGCTTTCCATCGAATTCGACGCGGTCACCGGGCTCGATCACGGTCCCCAGTCTCGCGGTCACGGCGCCGTTGACGGATACGCGCCCCGCGGCGATGAGCCCCTCGACTTTCCGGCGGGAGCCGAGCCCGCACAGTGCCAGGTATTTATTGAGCCTTGTTCCCATCGGCGGCATCGGGCTTACGCGGTTCCGGCTCCTTCACTTCCGGTTCGGGGCTGGTTTCGATGGATATCTTGGTGAAATGGAGCTGGAAGTCCTTCCGGTCCTTTTTCAACGTGTAATCGTTGCCCCGGCGCGCCAGGTCGAGATTGCTTTTAAATGAAGTTCCCCGCGAGAAGATAATTTCATTTTTATTAAAATCGAGCTTGTAGGTCCCGATGATGGGGCTGTTCTCGTTACCCTTGAGGTACGACTTGTACGTACCGCTTTCATACAGCTCGAGGCAGTGTTCAGTGAAATCGCCGAATTCATTTGTGCTCCACCATTTTCCCATCAGGTATTGTTTTACCCGCGCATTCTCTATCTGCATGAAATCGGAAACGACTGAATCCATCGATTTATCATTTTTCGATGAATGAATCGATATGTTCTGGCCGAAGACCCAGCCCGAGATCCCGTCCTTCGTACGAACTTTAAACCAGTAGTCATGGGTCTTCCCCACCCAGGTCTTTTCGCTCGACCTCTCCAGGACGCGGACGGTAGTACCCTTGCTGAGCTCGGTTATGATGCCCGCGAAGATCATAGGGTCAATTCGCATGGCTGAATATCCTTTGAGGATTATTCCGTAGGTATCCGGCGTGATTGCATCCTTCTTGTCGGAGCAGCCCGTTCCGGTGATCAGGATCGCGACTGATACCAGCACGACCAGTTTATTTAAGCTTTTCATTTCGTTAATTCCGCCGGAGTTTGTCGGTCGGTGTTCATAAGATTTATTCCAGCGTAATTTTCAAGTCTTTTCTTCCGGGGTGGTTATTTTTTATGGTCGTGTACCCGAATATTCCGATGGCATTGCGCCACCGAGGGGTTAATTGGATTCCTTCCCGGAAATTATCTTGACGATTGGTCCCGGTCATGCGGGTATATATTCAATGGGGCGGCTGTATGGCTGATAGAGCGATACTGCCGGCGTACTTGATAAACCAATCTGACCGGTGATCGGAAGGGACATGAAGGTACGGGAAATTTTTCAGGATAAGATCATTACTGTTTCAAATCTGCTGACGGTAATGAGAATAATCGCGGCCCCCTTCCTGGGGTATTTCATCTACAAGGAATACCAGACCGGAGACACGGGATATGTCTGGTACGAGATGGGCGTCGTTGTCTTCATAATCATGACCGATTTCCTTGATGGGAACCTGGCGCGGCTGATGAACCAGGTATCGAAGCTGGGCCGGTTCCTGGACCCGATAGCGGATAAGTTTTCCGGTCTCTTCGCCATGCTGTTCCTGGTGCTGTACAAGGGATTTCCTCTCTGGGTGTTGGTAATTGCGCTTGCAAGGGAAGTAGTGGCCGTGATTGCCGGCATTCTCCTCTACATGCGTAACGATATACAGGTCAGGCCGAACGTGTTCGGCAAGATGTGTGCCGTCAGCACGGCGCTGTGCGGGGCACTATATATCATATCGCTCGATTACTCATTCATGGGCATATCGCTGAAGCATTTTTCCGTATTTCTCGTTCTGCTGTTCTATGGCCTCGGCGGCATTCTCTATATCAAAACCTACACAAGGCAATACCTTGATAAAAAGGCGTAGACTCGGTCCCTTCGCGGCGTTTCTGATCCTCCTTGCGTTTCCGGCTGCGTCGTCACCAGAACATATCTCTGTTATTACAGCCGGGAGGGGAGAGTATGTATGCCTCGACGAGATGGCGGCGCAGCTCGGGCTGGACCACTCGTTCGACATGATATCCCAGAAGGGGAGACTGTACCTGAAAAGCCACCAGGCTGTCTACGGTGTCGGCCTGTCGGTGATGCTGGTGGACGGCGCTCTCTTCAAGTCGGACACGATGGTGCGGAGGAAGGCCGGGAGGGTGCTCATCCCGCTTGATGCAGCGACATTCATCGCGCGTTCTTTTATCCCGGATATCACGTTCGAACGGGAGAAGGGAAGGCTCGTCGTCCGGCGGGAGTCAGGGGAAACGGCTCCGGAC
This sequence comes from Spirochaetota bacterium, assembly GCA_029564515.1. GTDB lineage: Bacteria > Spirochaetota > UBA4802 > UBA4802 > UBA5550 > RBG-16-49-21. The sequence continues at coordinate 3,822 of JAKQPV010000090.1, forward strand.
AAAAAGGAAAAGCCGTACCGCGCGGGAACCAAGGACCGGATAAGCTTTATCGTAATCGATGCAGGTCATGGGGGGAGAGACCCCGGCGCCGTGGGGAAGGGAGGAGTCCGGGAAAAGGACATCACGCTCAAGGTAGCCAGGCTCGTCGAGAAAAAAATCAGGAGAAAGCTCCCGTCCCTCAGGATCGTCGTCACCAGGAGCGATGACCGGTTTGTCGAGCTTTCGGGAAGGACCGCAATAGCCAACCGCCAGCTTGCCAAAAAACAGAACGGCATTTTCCTGAGTATTCACGTGAACTCCTCGCTTTCGGGAAAAATATCCGGGACCGAAACCTTCTTCCTCTCTCAAAACCCTACGAATGAGGATGCCCGTAACACTGCGGCGCTGGAAAACAACGTCATCATCCTCGAGGAGAAATCCATGCAGAAGAAAAATTTCGATGACGTCGATTACATCGAGGCCATGATGCTGACCACCCAGATACAGAAGGAGAGCGCGGCCCTTGCAGGAGCGATCCAGGACGGCCTGGCGAAAAACAGCCCGCAGTTCGTGTCCCGCGGGGTCAAGAAGGCCGATTTCTTCGTGCTGCGGGGAGCCCTGATGCCGGCTGCCCTGGTCGAAATCGGGTATATATCACACGCAAAAGAGGCCCGCTCTCTGCAGAAAGAGAGCCACCAGAGGGAAATCGCCGATGGCATTACCGCCGGAATTATGCATTTCATCAGCCGGTATAACAGCCTGATACAGGTGCAGTGACTCACGGGTGACCGGGCGGGTCCTGAAAAGCCTGCGCTTCCGCATTTGCCCGGGTCAAAAAAAAATCCTTGATTCTGCCGGCCCCTTTTCCTATTGTACCACTATCCTATCGGAAAGCAGAATGCAAATGAAATTTTCCAGTGCAAGCATAAAGGCGAAAGCCGCGGCCCTGAAACAAAAGGCCTTTTTCCTGTTCAACACCCAGGTAAAGGCCCGGGTCTTCCGCCTTGCGGACAAAGTCAGGACCGAGCTCATAGACTTCCCGGACGGGAAGGAACGTACCAGACGCCTGATCGTGCTGTTTGCCTCTCTCTTCATCCTTGATTACCTGATGTACTGTTTCCACACCGATAAGAATATTGCGGACATCTTCCCGGATATCCCCTCTCTTGACCATCAGAAGCAGGTTTCGGTTTATATCCCGGGCCTTGACGGCACGAGCATCTCGCATGAGCGCCGGTCCATTCCCGTGTATGACAACGACGAACAAACAGCCCGGATTCTCTTCGAGATGGTGACCCAGGGCTCGCGGTATGACAATACTTCGCTCGCGGTGCCGGTAGACCTGTTTGTAAGGAAGGTGTGGGTTTACGCGAAAAGCAGAAACGCCGGGAAGGTCTGCGTATTCGATCTAGAGCCTGCGGAACTGAAACCGGACATCGGGCCGATAAAAAATTCGGAGAGCATGTTTAAAAGCGCTCTGGAGAAAACCATCAAAGAAAACATCCCATCGATAAAAACCGTCATGGTCCTGGAAAAAGGCGTTCCCGGAGCACCGCTCTGGGAATTCTGACAGAAGCCGGACCCGGCTGTCCGGCCCCTTACTCCGGCCACTCCCCTCGGAACACCTCAACAGCCGGCCCTGTCAGGTAGATGTTGTTGTCATCTTCCCTCCATTCGGTTTTTAGATCGCCGCCCCTGAGGTGTATGAGGATCTTTCTGTCCGTAATCTTGTTCAGAATGCAGGCGGCCGTTACCGCGGAGGCCCCGGTGCCGCAGGAGAGTGTCTCCCCCGTACCGCGCTCCCATGTCCTCTGCGAGACCTCTTTCCGGCTGATTACCTTCACGAATTCCACGTTCGTCCGGTTGGGAAAGAGCGGGTGGTTTTCCAGCAGTGGTCCGTATTTCTCCACCGGGAATCTGTCGATATCCTCGACAAAGACAACCAGGTGGGGGTTTCCCATGGACAGCGACGTTATATCAAAGGTTGTACCGTCGTCCAGGCGGAGCGCCTCGTTGATGACCATGCCCGGCTTTCCGATCATGGGGATCCGCTCCCTCTGAAGTATGGGGGCTCCCATGTTCACGACCACGCTCCTGACTTTTTTATTCGTGACGTTCAGGACAAGTTTCTTGATCCCGGCAGCGGTCTCGATATCGACCTGTTTTTTAGTGATGATCCGGTTATCGTAGAGGTATTTGGCGAAACTGCGTATTCCGTTGCCGCACATTTCGGCCTCGCTGCCGTCAGGGTTGAATATGCGCATCCGGTAGTCGGCCGTTTTGGAATTGAGCAGGATCAGTATGCCGTCCGAGCCGACACCGTAGTGCCGGTTGGATATGCTGACGGCGAGCTTTTTCAAATTCGGGACGGAGCGCTTTCTGGAGTCGATTATGAGGTAGTCGTTCCCGGTCCCTTGCATCTTGGTGAATTTAATCATGGCGTTCATCCTGTTTTGCTTCGTGGTTAAAATGTATAGCATACCGGTAAAAAATGTAAAGTATAAATATTATGAAAAGTTCAAAGTCCGGAATCACGATTATGGGGGTGCCCCACCGGGCGGTGGAGGGTTATAATGGCATTATCCGACTTTTTTACTGATTATCCGTAACGGGGAATACGATAAGAAAATAGTACTATAGTATAATTGTCAATCATATGAAAAGTATCCATATCCTGACCGGTTCGCTGCTCGTCTCACTGCTGATCGCGATATTCCTGTTCATTGACGATTCTGACATGACGGCCATGGGCCGGATGTCGTGGGTCCATAAAAACAGGGAGACCGCGACCCGGCTTCTGGCGATCCCGGTCCTCCTGTACCACAATATAGACGGTAAGGGTCCCTTTTCCATCGACGCTGCTACCCTGCGCGAGCACTTTCAACTCATACGCGACCGCGGCATCCGGGTGATCCCACTGAGAGAGCTGATCCATCGGCTCGAGAACCCTGTGCCGTACCGGGAGAAGGTGATCGTTATCACCTTCGATGACGGTTATGGATCAATGAGCAGCAAGCTGCTCCCCCTTGTTAAGGAATTCGGTTATCCGGTGACCCTGTTCGTATATGTTGACATGATTTCGTTGAGATCATCAAAAAACCTAACATGGAAAAAACTCAGGGAGATGGACCGGCAGGGGATTGATATCCAGGCGCACTCGATGAGCCACAAGGATCTTGTGAAGCTGTCAAAGTCAAAAGACCCCGGTGACAGGAGAAGCCTGTACGAGGAGTTGTATCTTTCGAAGAGAGTACAGGAATTATATCTGAATAAAAATATCGATTACTACGCGTTCCCGTTCGGGAGATACGACCTCACTATTATCGACCTGGCGGCGAACTCGGGGTATCGAAGGGTTTTCTCAACCGACTACGGCTCCAATATTATTACAAGAGATAACTATTGTCTCAGGAGACAGCATATCAAAAGCTCGTATTCTCTGAATTACATTGACAATATTATCAGATAGGCCCTGTCATTCTCGCCACCATGCCGTGGGTTTCTCCGCACTGATCGACAAATGAGCGACGTTCATTTTTTGTTATACATATACTTGCATCGTGTTCAGAAGAAATGGATAATATGTCTGATAGCAAAGAATAATGAATTTTGAGCAGGAATCATCATTAATTTTTTTATTGACAAATAATAGTACTGTTGATTAATATTAAAAACTTTTTCAAAACTGCCTTCAGTTTACATATACAACCTGTTTACATATACAAAGATCTTAGAGGAGTGGATTTGGGAATGAGAAGGATAATCGCATTAACCCTGTTTTTATTTATAAATTATACAGCCATCGCCCTGGCGGAAGATTCTGTCTCTGTTGATAATCTGAATATACAGGAATACAAGGGACGGTGCGGCGTCTGGATGACTGCTGAATCCCAGGCGAAACTTAATTTTTTTATAAACAAATTCAGCATTACGATGAAAGACATCCAGGATATCAACGGGACTACGATAACCTGGGGTGAGACCATCTTCGTGCCGTATTCTGAAAAATATCTCGGAGAGCTCCAAGCGCAGGGAATCAAGCGCGAATCGGTCGCAAGCCAGAAGAGCGATTTTATCTGGCCCATCACAAATATTGAGAACATTTCTTCAACGTTCGGACAGAGGGGGGGGAGGTTCCATACGGGCGCCGACATGCCGGCCACGAAGGGCACGCCGGTCGTTGCCGTCATGGATGGCCGGGTCATATCGACGCGTTATGACGGAGGGTTCGGTAATACCGTATGCATAGAGCACCGTGACGGCTTCATCACACGGTATGCTCACAATTCCATGATCTTTGTCAAGGCAGGCGACTATGTGAAAAAAGGACAGGTCGTTGCCCTGGTAGGAAGCACCGGAAACTCGACCGGTAATCACCTTCACTTTGAAATCAGGTATAATGACATTCCGCTCAATCCGCTCGATTTTCTCCCGTACAAGGAAAACCTGGCCGAATCACATGCGATCCGTAACTGGAAATAACAAGTATTTGTAATAGATAAAAAAAGCGGCATTGGATGATGCCGCTTTTTTGTTATAAACCTGCCAGCCTGTTACGCTGCTATTTGCCTTCCGGTTTGGAGCTGTCCTCTACGTTCTTCTCGATATCGATTCCGTTTTTCTTCAGCATCTTGTCCGTTTCAGCGTCAATGCTATAGAGTGAGTTGATCATCACACCGATCTTATCCGGGGTGGGCAGGCTCTTCTTGATGATCTCGGCTTCTTCCTGGGTCCCGTAATAGGCCAGGTTCGTAATCCTGCCGATTATCTGCTGAATGTCTTTCTGGGTGTTTTTCTCGATGCATATGATGTTCGGGCCGGATTTGTATCCCCACTGGAAACCGTCGCTGCACTGCACGGTGAACGTTTCCGTCACGCCGTCGCCGTCACTGTCCTCCGCGTAATAGACCGTGCCGCCGTCACTGGTCCTGGCGGACGCGGAAATCGCGAATCTGGGATCGGGGCTGTCAAAGGTTCTCCGGGGCAGCAGCTTGCGGCTTACGACCATCTCGCTTTCTTTACGGTTTACTATCAGTGAAAGGAATATGGTTACGTGTTTTTTGAGGAACTGGTCCCTCACGCTGGTGTAGAGCTCGTTGTAATTTTTCGACACCCAGTCCTTGTCGGTATTTCTCTGCACCTCGATCCGACGGTCGGTGACCATGACGTAATCCGGTTTTCCGTCGATCAGGTTCAGCCAGAGGTTGGGGGTCAGCTTGTTTCCCTGGTCGAACGTGATCCTGTTGAAGTACACCTGCTCCGGGTTGTCGTATCCGTCCTGGATGAGGTAAATTTTTTTGTCCCTGATTATCATCAGCAGGGCAAGGGAGTTATCGCTCCTGTCAGGGTTGAGCGCGTCGGGCGTTTTTTCGAACTGCTGGAATGCGATCCGGTCAGTATCGTAACTGCTGATTTTTTTTATGTCAAGAAACGTGAAGCTCAGGTCCTTGGAATAGAGAGACGGCACCTGGAACAGTATTGATATGGTGAATATGCAGATAATTCCTTTAACGATCTTATGTGGCATTGAGGGTCCTCCATGATTCGGATGGGGGAAGCGCGCCCCATCGCTGATTCCGTACTGTTAGAAAGTAATAGTTATTGGCAATTTGTCAAATATTTTTCACGATTCCCCATTTTGCCCTCTTTGTTTTCTTTCCTTTTTCCACTTCGCCTTGTCAATTTTTGTCCAGCTTTCAACCACGTGGCGGGCAAGAGCCTGCTCCCTGTCGGCGCGGGAAGGGCTTTTCTTCTCCGGTTTCTTCTTCAGATGGCGCGTCCGCGCCCGGAGCTCTTCGTCCGCCTTCCGGGTGAGGGACGCCTCGGCCCTGATGAACTCTTCCGCGAGATCGGGGCCCGGGGCGCCAGCCGCGAGGTTATCCGCGGTCGTTGAAATCCGTTTACGGTTCACCAGGCCCTGTAACAGCTCTTCCGGCGCCGCGGCAGCGCCGCTGAATGACGCGGCGAGCGAACCGACGATTGAGGCGAACGGTGCGGAAGAGCCCCCTTCCGCGGCCGCACGGTAGAGTATCCGCCCGTCATCCCGGTAAAAGGAGGTGAACGCGACGGCATAGGGCAGGAGGGCGGACGGCATGTTGACCGTGGCCCGCGTGATACGGTTCGGGATGGTCCTGTTGAGATGCGAGCAGATTAAATCTTCAGCGGCGCCGGGCGAGTCGGCGCCGGCTACGAGCGCGAGGATATCGGCGAGTCCGCGGACCTCTGCCGCGAGGACGCCGGGATTCGCCCCCGAAGCGAAGACCTGCGCGGAGCATTCCGAAGCTATCATCTCCTCGAGCGCCGCCGCGCAGGCAACGGCCGCACGGACAGGGTCAGGTCCTCCCTGACCATCCTCAGCTAGCGACTTCAGAAGAAAGACATGGAGCAGCCCTGCCGCCAGCGTCTTCGGGTCTGCGGTAAAGAGACGCAGGAAACCGGTCGCATCAGCCAGGATCTCTGCGGGAGCTATGCGTCTGAAGGCCAGCGGCGCGAGCGCTGCCAGTATCCTCGTCGACGGATATGCTGACTGCACGGGTCCCCCCACCCGGTCCTTGCAGCGTGCGATGAAACTGCTTTCTATACCGTCCGGGTAACGAAAAACAGCATATCCGTTTTCAGCGAGTGCCGGAGAATCAGTCATGCTCCGGAAGAACGCGTCGGTACAGGAGCCCTTCCGGAGGCAGGACATGCCAAGCAGGAGCATAAACTGGGATATGGATGAATAGAGACCGGGTTTTTTCCAGCGGTCCATTTTGCCCTTGAGCGCCGGTTCGGGATCGGGATAACCGGACAGCTGACCGAAGCAGGATTTTATATGCCCCCTGCTCATGCCGTCGAGAGGCGTTCCAAGGACGTCTCCCGCGATGATTGAGAATATGATGGCGGGGGTGATATCGCTCATGAATTATTTCATCAGCTCGATGATCGAGAGCACGACCTTCGTTCCGTCGACCAGGTCGCGGATCATGACGTATTCATTCGTGGTGTGGACCTTCATCATGCCGGCAGAGAGGTTGATGGCCCGAATGCCGGCCTTGTTGAAGATGTTCGTGTCGCTTCCCCCGCCCGAGACCATGAACTGGTGCAGTATGCCCACGCGCTCCATGGCCGAGCGAGCTATGCGCGCGATGCCGTCGTCCGGCCGTATGGTGAACCCGGCGTATTCCATGGTGCGCGCGATGGCGCTCCGGGCACCCGAGCGTGCGGCAGTCTCACGGACCACGGCGCGAATAACGGCTTCCTGCGCCTTGAGCTTCTTGAGAACGAGCGACCGGACCTCGAGCACGCACGCGGCCTTTTCCGCAACGATGTTCGTGGCGCGTCCGCCCGTAATCGTCCCGATGTTCGCGGTCGTCTCGTGGTCCAGGCGTCCCGTCGGGAGGCGCGTGATGATCTCTGAGAGCACGTTAATCGCGTTGATGCCCCGCTCGGGCTCCATCCCGGCATGTGCCGCTTTGCCGGTGATGGTGATGGTCATGGTCGAATGGTAGGGGGCCTGGAGCACGATTTTCCCGATTTGCCCGTCGCTATCGAACACGAAGGCGTGCTTCGATTTGAGGAGGGACATGTTGAACGCCTTGATGCCGTGGAGACCGACCTCTTCCGCGCAGGAGATGAGGATCTCAACCGGTCCGTGCGGCATCCCGGTCTCCCTGATATACCGGAGGGCTTCGATGAACATCGCGATCGCGGCCTTGTCGTCGCTGCCGAGGATGGTGGTTCCGTCCGAGGTGATCTTCGTGCCGGTAACCAGCGGCCGGACGTTTTCGCAGGGGGTCACCGTGTCCATGTGCGCGGAAAAGAGGACCGGCTTCCGCTTTGCGTCGCCCTTCAGGGTCAGGAGAAGGTTTTTCGATTCGCCGCAGGGAAGTTCTCGTACGGACGCACCGAGCTCTTTTGCGCTCTTCCGGATATAGGCCCTCATCGCGTCCTCTTTCCAGGACGGCGAGGGGATCTTCGCCATGTCAGTGAAGGTTTTAATCAGCCGCTTCGTATTGATATTATACATGAAATGAACCTCAACCCTACATGCTGCTCAGAAATTTCTTTATCTTCAGGGTGTATTCCTCAACGATGGCGTCCCGTACCGCGATGGTTGTGCCCTCGCCGAACAGATGGACCAGAGGGTTCGACGCGTCAGGGAGCGCCAGCACCCAGGCATTCTCCTCGTTTATGCGAATCCCGTCAATCAAATCGCATTTTTTCTGGTCCGCATCCGAGGTAAGGAGGCGCATGACCGCCGCTTTCTCCTCGGCCGTGCAGTAGATGGAGGTGTGGATAATGTTCCCCTTCGGGAGCTGCGGCTTGATCTCCCGGAGCGAGGCGTTCTCGAGGCTCAGGAACTCGAGCACCCGGAGGAAAATGAACATCGGGTCATACCGTATCTCCAGGTAGGGGAATCGCCCCGCCGGGCCGCCCCGGAACAGGTCCGTCACATCCGCCGGAGCCCGGAGCCCGGTGGCGGTGCGGATCACCTCTCCGCCGGCGTCGCGGATCAACTGCTCGAGCATCATCGAGGTCGTGACCGGCACATTGATGATCCGGTCCTTCCGGTATTTAAGGTAATAGAGGCAGAGCAGCGCGACAAGGTCCTCGTCGGTCAGGATCTCGCCCCCCTCGTCCACCACGGTGATATGGTTGCCGTGGGGGCCGACGATGACGCCGATCTCGCCGTTCATTCTCGCCATCTTCACGATGTTCTTTATCGCCTCGCGGGTATCCGATCTCGTTTCTTCCTCGCTTGCGAATTCCCGTATCTGGCCGCGCAGCACCATGGTCTCGCAGCCGTATTCGGTCAGGAGCTCGGGGAAGACGTGGGATGCCGTTCCGTTAAAGCAGTCGACTATGATCTTCCACGTCCGGGATGACGGCAGCGCGTCGCCGATGTAGGAGCGGGCGTTGTGGATGTACGACTCCACGTAATGGCTCGGGTACACGAGCCGCCCGGTTTCAAAGGCGTCCTTGCGCGGATAGTCGCCCCGGAAGAAAATGTTCTCGATTTTCTTCTCGTCGTTCACGGATATCCTGAACCCGTACCTGTCGAAGAGCCTGATCTGGATGAACTGCAGCTCGGTGAGGGGCGCTATCTGGATGTAGGCGCCCATGTCGGCGTTCAGGAAGCGGGTCGTGTAGCGGTTGAGCGGCGCCGATTCGATCTCCATGTCGAAGACGTCAACACCCATGGAGAGGAGGCCGGCGGTAAAGGCCCGCATGATGAGGCGCGACGCGGACGTCGTATCCCGGCTCACGGTAATCTTCGCGTCCTTCCGGAGGAAGGCCCCCAGGGCCGAGCCGAGCTTGGAGGCGAACTCCGGCGTGATCTTCACGTTGAAGGTGCCCTCGATACCCTCGGTGCCGAAGAGCGACTTCTTCGCGCGCTGGCCCCAGATAATGTCCTCGTTAAGGCGCGTACCCTGCTCGATCGACTTGTCGGGCCAGACGCGCACGCCTGCCCTGATCTCGACGCCGCCGCCGATGCGGCAGTCGTCGCTTATGACGGATCCCTCGTATATCGACACGTGCGGCTCGAGCACGCAGCGCTTCCCGATAACCGCACCGCGCAGCTCGCACCCCGGCCCGATGATGGTGTTGTGGAGGATGATGCTTTTACGAACGGAGGCGTTTTCCTCTATGACGCAGTTGTCGCCGATGACGGAAAACTCCGATACCTCGGCCCCCTCCCTGATCCTGACGAATTCTCCCAGGAGTACCGGCCCCCTGATGACGGCACCGGGATGGATTTCAACGTCCCTGCCCGCCCAGATGGCGCGGTCGATCTTTTTCCCGGGGAAGTCGATGTCCACCATGCCGTTCAGAATGTCGCGATGAACGTCGGCATAGGCGGTGAGGGTGCCGATATCGCACCAGTATCCGGCCGCGATGTAGCCGTAGAGGGGGATGTTTTTTTTCTGCATGGCGGGGAAGAGGTCGATGGAAAAATCATACCTGCTTCCTTCGGGGACCATGGAGCGGATGATCCCTGGGTCGACGACGTACAGGCCGGTGTTCGCCGTGTCGCTGAACACCTCGCTCCACGAGGGCTTCTCAAGGAAGCGCTCGATCCTTCCGTCCTCGCCGGTTATGACTATGCCGTATTCGGTCGGCTTGCTCACCCGTTTCAATACTATGGTGAACGGCGATTGCTTTTCCCGGTGAAACCCGAGGATATCCGTCAGGTTGAAATCGAGTATGCCGTCCCCGGAGAGGACAACGACCGTGTCGCCGCAGTCCCCGATGGCGTACCGCACCCCGCCCGCCGTGCCCAGCGGAGTCTCCTCGATCGAGTAGCTTATGGTGACGCCCCACTCGGAGCCGTCGCCGAAGTAATTCTGCACGTTGTCAGGAAGGAAAAACAGGCTCATGATAATGTCCCTGATGCCATGCCTCTTCAGGAGGTTGATCGTATGCTCGAGGACAGGCTTGTTGATGACCGGGACCATCGGCTTTGACCTGTTGCAGGTCAGCGGCCGGAGCCTGGTTCCCTCTCCTCCCGCCATAATTACCGCTTTGACCATGAGGCGTCTCCTTTGCCCGATGCGCATGTCGCGCCGTGTAATCTGAAGCAGGGACCGCGCATGACGGCGGTCTCCCCGAAACAAAAAGTGTCGGAGACTGTGCGTACGCTGATAGTGTGATTAATACCGGTAAATCATCCTTCCGATGATCTGGTCGTCCCGTATAACGCCAAGGGCGCGGCTGTCGAAACCCGTGTCCAGGTTGTCGCTCAGCACGAAATACTCGTTCCTGTTTATTTTTACGGCGGGCAGGTTGTCCCGGAAGGTGAAGTTCATCGGGAACACCCTGGTGTCGGCTGACGTCGTTTTCCACTGAATCACGAACCTGTCGTTGTTGATGAAGAGGACCTTGTCCCGGATCTCGATGGTAGCGCCTTCGGCGGCAAGTACCCGCTTGATCATGACCCGTCCCGGCTCGACAGGGCTATCGATAAGCACTATGTCCCCCCGCTTCGGGGTCACGTGCTTGAGGAATATGATCGTATCGCCCTTTTTTAGATTGGGGTTCATCGTGTTATCAGTGACACTGCAGGATACCAGGATAAACCTGCACAGGAGGAACCCTGCGATTATACCAGCGACCGCTGATATGATCTTTATGATGAATCCGAGCCCTGATTCTTTAAGATTGTCCATGTGCATTCCGATTTTTTACAATATACAGAGGGGATAAGACTAACGACGCTAATAAATTAATCAATAACAAATTTTACATGTATTATGTCTACCTGCATGACTGTTTGGCGCCTGTCGTGGACGTCCTGCTCGAAGATTCCCCTTGGTCCCATATTAATTTCTTGACAAGGATGATTATCTTTATAGTATTTATAAATTAATTAGTTATTTTTTTTGCAATGTGTATTTCCGGTGTTGGCCGGCACACTGGAAAATCAATGCAGCGGTTACAAGATTTATCGTTTTTATACTAAATTTTGCACAATTGAGAGCCGATATTTTTACAAGCAACGTAGTGGTAGACGTATTATTGCCATCAACATATTGAATTATCGAGAATACTTTTTTCAAAGGAGCGAACAATGAAAAGGATGACCAGGTTGGGTACATTGTCGTTGGCTATTGGCCTGTTGATGCTGTTTACCGGCAATGGATCAATGCTTTTGCAGGCTCAGAACGAGCCTAAAAAAGAGCAGAAACAAAAACAGGACGGTCTGGTTGTTGACTGGATAAATGACTTCGAGGACTGCGAAGACTGGAGGGCGGTATCGACCTGTCCGCTTGGCGATACCAAGACCCGGAAGATACCCGGAAAACCCCGCCCGGTCAATGAGCAGGGGCAGGCGGTCAATGAAGACGGGCAGGCCGGCGAATTCAAGGATGATGTAACCGATGAAAACGGTTTGCCGCATAAAAACGCGTACGTGATGGGCGTCAAAACGTACTTCCTCGACAGGGGCTTCGACCGCGTGGAAGTCTTCCCGCCCAACGAATATATCATCAGGGGCAAGGCGCGTGAAATGAAGTTCTGGGTGCTCGGGAGAAAATTCCGTCATACCCTCTGGGTCAAGCTCCGGGACTACAAGGGCCAGCTTCACAAGCTGAAAGTCGGAAGGCTTGATTTCTGGGGTTGGAGAGAGATGTCCGTCATCGTTCCGGGATGGCTGCCCCAGTCAGCAAGCTATGCCATGCTGGATAAGAACCTCCACTTCGTTTCATTCTTCGTGGAGAGCGACTACTATGAGATTCCGGGCACGTTCTACACGTACATAGACCAGTTCAGGGTAATTACGGATCTGTCAGAATTTACCGGTGACGAGACGATCAAGGATACCTGGTAAAATCGATATAGGCTAATCGAGATAGGCTAAGAAGGGAGGCTTTTAATGAGATCATATAACAAAAGAACAGTCGCAATTATTTTGAGCATGCTGGTTGCCGTATTCGTCGGCGTGGTGACGATAGGTCCGGCCCAGTCCAAGATTATCACCAATGTCCCGGCGGACGTCAGCGGCAACGAGCTGAAAGCGGTCGTCATAGAGGACTTCGAGAACGCCGTGATCGGCGATACCGGCTGGAAAGTCGACTCCACGCCGAAGGTGTTCGCCAAGGCGGAGACCGAGCAGAAACTGAAAATGAAAAACCCGGTCACCAAGCTCGAGATGAAGCTGGTCGCCGGCGGGCCCAACGACATGAACGTTGAGGAATTTTCCCTCACCGAGAAAGGAAAGAAAAAAGACAAGATACTTGGCGTTGGGTTCAAGTTCCGGTATCCGGGCCCCAACGAGATCCACATCCTGGCGCCCCCTGAAGTGGACTGGAAAGACAAGACGCCGGTCCTTACCTATAACCCGAATACGGGAAAGGACGAGCAGGAGCGCGGCATCCAGCTCCCCGGGCAGTCGAAGGGCATATCCCTCTGGATCCATGGCCGCGGCCACCCCTATAACCTGGAAGTATGGGTCAAGGATTACCGGGGCTCCACGCATGTGCTGAAGTTCGGGTCTGTCAATTTTGTCGGCTGGCGCCCGATGAAGGTCGATATACCGGTCAACGTGCCCCAGTCCTTCGAATCGTTCCCGCAGACACGGACAACGAAGATCGTGCGGTTTGTCCTGAAGGCGGACCCGACCGCGTCGCGCGAGGAGCTGACCGAGACGACCTACTTCTTCTTTGACCAGGTGAAAGTACTGACCGATACCTACGAAGTCAACTTTGACGGTAATGAGCTTCACAAGGTGTTCGAGGGCGGACAAAAGAGCGGAGAGAAAAAATAAAGTAGAACATTTCTTTACATATAATTAGCAGTTCTTTTTCGCTCCATGAAAATACCCATCGTTCTCCAGGATGGGTATTTTCTGTTTTTGAAAATATTCAAATTTGAGATTGGGATTCGATCCCCGCTTACGGCTAATCGCGCCGCGGCACCGGGCTCCTGAAAATTACAGCGGGACGCACGGGTCCGCCGGGCGGGTGGGGATGGTATCCGGAACGAGAGGGGAAGTTCCCCAATACCACAAAGCGGGGTAGACATCATGGCAAAAGATAAAATTATGGAAAAACTCGATTCGCTTTTCAAGGAGGAGCTGTGGGGAAGAATCGAGCCGAAGGATATAGGCATCTCGAAATTCAAGATTCTCGATGACCTTTTCAATTCGGTGGTCTCCGAAGACATCATACCGGAAACCATGGACGCGTGCAGGGGGCATCTTGCCGAGCACGCCGATTCGATTACGTCGATGTACCTGATCGGCCAGATCGGGTACCATCGCGACAACATCGAGGACGCCAAGCAGCTGCGGCGGCTCATAGAGATATTCACCGGGTACCACAAGTGGGCGGTCGTGGAGCTCATCGCAGAGAAGATACTTGAATACGGAGAATCGAGCGCCGCTCTGCGGGCCATGGCCCTGAGCCTCGAGCGCCTGGGACGCAACAAGGAGGCGATCCCGGTGCTGGAGGGCCTGCTGAAAATCGACCGGTTCGACGCCGAGCTCTCGAAGAAGCTCGCCTTTGCCATTATCGACGAGGAGCCGGATAAGAGCATCCATTACATGAAGCTGTCGATCGAGGGCTTCATCAAGAACAAGAAGTACGAGGAGGTTACCAGCCTCTGGACCAAGCTGGTTTCCGTGTCCTGGGAGGACATCGCCTTCTTTGAACGCATCGAGCGCTTCCTGGTCGAGGCCAAGCAGTTTGAGCTGGTAGCCAGCCTTCTGAAGATACTGCTCCAGAAGTACCGGGACGAGCAAAACCCCGACCTCTCGCTCGAGCTCCTCAAGAAGGTGCTCAAGTACCGGCCGGACGACACCCATGCGCGGCGCGACCTGATCAATCTCTACCGGGTCAAGTACGGCGAACATTCCCAGTTCGAGCAGTTCATGAAGCTCTCCAAGCTGGCAAATTACAAGACGCCGGTGAAGTACGCGATACAGGACTTCGAGAAGAACATCGTCTTCGACAAGGGCAACTACGCATACCACAATACCTGGAAGCTCGGCAAAATCACCGACATGGACAGCGAGAATATCGTGATAAGCTTCAGGGAAAAGCCGGAGCACAAGATGTCGATCCAGATGGCGCTCCAGTCCCTTGCACCGATCCCCCGGGACCACCTGTACGTGATGCAGTACGACGACCCGGAATACGTGAAGAACCTGTTCCGGGACGATTTCATGCAGTTCTTCGAGATACTGATCCGTTCCTACGGCGGGAAAATCCTGCTCGAGGACGTCAAGCGGGAGCTTATCCCCGCCCTGGTGCCGGAAAAGGGCTGGTCCAAGTGGTGGGGCCGCGCGCGGACGAAAATCAAGCGGGATCCCCACTACGGGTTCTCCGAGAAGAAAAAGGACCTGATCTTTGTGCGGGACAAGCCGGTGACCTTTGCCGAGGAGCTCCTCGAGAGCTTCACCGGGTCCGACTCGTTCAGCAAGAAGCTGGATATCGCCATTGAATTCGTCAACAACATCGATACGGACGAGGGCAGGTCTGTCGTCCCCTACTTTATCGATTACTTTACCGAAGAAATGAAGGGCGATTCGGCCACGCGCCAGGTGCTCTCGTACATGATCCTGAAAGACATGACCAAATTCGTCGACCCGGCGAAGCTCAAGCTGGACGCCCTGCGCGAAAAGGTCATCGAGTTCATCAAGGGAAGCCAGGAGCTGTCGCTCCTTTCGATGAAGATATCCTCGTACGACTACAAAAAAGACCTGGTGAACCTGATCGAGGAGTCGCGGGAGGACTGGCCGCAGGTGCTGGCGGAGCTCCTGTTCGAGATCCCGGTGCGGATACACAAGTATATCATCAACAACCTGATCCGCGCCCATGCGTACAATATCATCAACGGGTTCATAGACCGGGTCATCACCGGGGCGAAACAGTACCCGGAGATCTTCATCTGGGTCGCGCGGAACATTTTCAGCAAACAGTGGGATTACGACTGGCTCGATTATTCGCGCGAGCGGCTGACGGTTTCCTATTTCCGTCTCATGAACGAGCTCAAGAAGATCGAGCTTGAGGGAAACCGGTTGAAGAACATGGCGATCGACGTTCTGCATGATAATAATTCCGCGGCGCTGAAATACATCGCGGAACAGTTCGACCCGGGATTCCTGGGAAAGATCTACGAGCTGTTCAGCAACATTTCATACGTGGAAGAGCCGCAGAAGGAGGCGTTCCTGGGCGTGATAAAGGCCAGCCACGCCGGGTTCCAGCCGGTCAAGACCGGGGCCGACGAGATGTGGGAAGTAGACGTGGAGAAGCTCATCGTTTCCCGGGAAGGATACGAGAAGATGAAGGCCAGCCTGGACCGGCTGGTCAGCGTGGAGCTGGTGAACATCTCGAGGGAGCTGACGAAGGTGGCCGATGTCTCCGCCGACATCCGGGAGAACGTGGAGTACAACGCCCTGATGGAAAAGCAGGCGACGCTCGAGCTGTCCATTTCGCGGCTGGACGGGGAGATGAAAAAGGCGCAGGTGCTCAGCCTGGACGAGATATCGACAGACGCGGTAAATATCGGGACCAGGGTCATTCTCAAAGAGCAGGAGAAGGGCGAGGAGCGCGATTACACCATTCTCGGCCCCTGGGACGCCGATTTCGAGAAGCGGATCCTGTCCTACCGGTCCCCCATAGCAAAATCTCTCCTCGGACTGAAAGCGGGAGACGTGGTGAACCTTGACCTGGAAGACGGGAAAAAGAACTACATGATCAAGGAGATCCGCAAATATTCGGCGTAAGGGGCCGGATTGCCCGTGGGCAGATACAAAGTCTGTCATTCCCGCGAAAGCGGGAATCCATGCGGAAAAATATGGATTCCGGCTCTTCGCTGCGCTTCGGCCGGAATGCAGACGAGTTATTCGACAAGTCTATTTTTCAGAAGCTTTCAGAATTTTTATTTGACAAATAGGACCCTCCGCTCGTATGGATTAAGCAGATAAGCCGCGATGGTGGAATTTGGCAGACACGCAAGATTCAGGATCTTGTGGGCATTACGCCTGTGAGGGTTCAAGTCCCTCTCGCGGCACAACGAAATAACTGGGCGGTCCGGAAACGGGCCGCCCATTTTTTTTAAAAAAATTTTTCGCCGCTCCGGCCCCGTTCGTACTAACGACGAGAAACTTTCTTAACGGCGGGGTCGTCATGAAAACATTACCCACGATTGTTGTACCGGTCATTTTCGCCATCCTGGTCTCCTGCGCGTTACCGGATGAATACAATCCCCTGTTAGAGCCCCGCAGCATGCCCGTGCTCGGCCTCGAGGTCATAATGCCGGCCGCGCGCATCATCGAAGCGGAGGCGGTCAGGGCCGAGGCATGGCTGATCCTTTCGGACGGGACGAAAAGCCCGGCCGACGGTACGGTGTGGGAGAGCCTTACCGCCGACGTCCTGTCCGTTGACGGTGACGGCCTGGTCAGCGGCAGGGCGCCGGGTCACGGGACCATACGCGCCCTTCACGGCGGGCTGAGCGCTACCGGAGAGCTGGAGGTCGAGCGGAGAGTGGATTACGGCCGTATCCTGATCGGGGAGGTGTTCTATGACGCGGCCGGCAGCGACGAGGGGAAGGAGTTCATCGAGCTGTACAACGGCAACGAGTATCCCTGCGATCTTTCGGGCATGGTCGTTGTTGACGGATCGGCATCGAGCAGTACCTTTACACTGCCGGCCGGCACCGCGCTTCCGGCGGGCGGGCGGGTGGTGATCGCGTCGTCGCGGGAGGGGTTTTTCGCGCTCTTCGGCGCGCACCCGGACCTTGCCGGTTTTTCGTTCTCCCTGAACAACGGCGGAGAGACGGTCCGCCTGATGAAAAAGGACGGCTCGCCCGTCGATACGGTCTACATCGCCGGTGGAACGGCGGATTTCCCGGCCCCTGCCGGGTGGTGCGTAACCGCGCTCCCGGCCGCGGCATCGGGGGAATCGCTGCACCGGGCCGCCGGATCACATGCCGGGACCTGCGCCGACTGGGCGAACGGCCCGCCGACGCCCGGTCGATAACAAAAAATATCGAGTAAACCCGCGGTAATTCCGAAAATAATAAAAAGCGTTATCCTGGATTGAATTACCGAAAAGAGGGGTTACCCATGGCACGAAAAATCGAAACGCCTGATATCATTGAGAGCGCCCGGCTTGAGATCCTGTTCGCGGTCAAGGAACGTATTACCGAGCTCACGCACGGCACGACCGCGCCGGTCCAGCTCAAAAAAGTCGTTATCAGGGACTCGACCCGCTCGTACCATGACTCCCTGCGCTATTTTGAGGTACAGAACGTATATATCGACGAGCGCGAGCGGCTGTGCGGCGACCTCGCCGGCAAGGACGACCGGATAAGCGACTGCGTGCTGTTCGGAAAGGAGATTGAGGACCTTGCGTTTGACGACCTTAAACAGGTGCTGGATTCGCTTTACGGAAGCCACTGGAGCGTTGACCTGGCGGACTATGAGCCGGCGGCCCCGCGGCAGAGGGAGGGCCTGTACGGGTTCCTCATGGCCGGCAGGGAAGGCATAACCCGGATAATCCGCAGGGGCGCCTGACTGACAGGCGGTCCCGCTCCACCATCACACACCACGACCACGAAGGCACTGGCATGAAACAGGCACTGACGCGCCGGCAGTTGAGCCGGATGATAACCGACATCGACATGAGCGTCTTCGCGATACGCTCGCGGCTCGCTTCCTTTACCGCCGCTCTCCTCAATGACAGGGCGGACCGCGCCGGTACGATAGACCTCTCCATCGTGTGCGGAGACTGCGGCTGCGCCCGGGTCGTGCGGTGCGGCGGCGTGTACCTGGACCCCCGCCACGGCCTCATCATGGTATCGGCAGCCGGCGGCGAAGAGGACCTTCCGTGGGACGACCTTACCCTCGCGTCCCAGCACCGGATCGCGCAGGACCTCTCGGTCCGCTATCTCTCCTGCGATATCTACGGCGGCCTCGCGTGACCAGCGTGGTGCCGGCTCCTATTTTCACTTGACAACGGCGCTTTTCCCGTGTAGCATTCGGGTCACCCGGACGATTATACGAAAAGGATAAGCGCCATGAAACCTGCAATCCCCCTGAGCATCTGCCTTGCCCTTGTTGTCATCCTGGCGGCCTTCCCGGCACGCGCGGAGTTGGACATCGTCGGCACCTGGAAAAATGTCGATGCGCGGACGGGGAGGGCGAAATCCCACATAAAGATATGGGAGAAGGACGGCATCTACTACGGGAAGATCGAGTATCTCCTTGACCCTTCGACCGGGTCGCGGTGCGACGATTGCGCGGGCACGAGGAAGGGCCGTCCGATCGTGGGCATGGTCATGCTCTGGGGGATGAAGAAAGCGGCGGCGAAAGACGACGGCCTTGACTTTTATTCCGGCGGACGGTTCCTGGACGTCGGCAGCGGCAATGATTATTCCTGCAGGATATGGCGGATGAGCGACAACAAGATACGGGTGCGGCGGTACGTGTTCCTCTTTTACCGGACCGAGTACTGGTACCGAATAAAATAGCGCTCCATCAGTTTTTCATCGAGACCGGCTGGCCCGTGGAATCGATCACATCGTACCAGAACCGCGAGCCGGTATCGATCACCTTCCGCGCCGAAACGGCGAGCTCAATGGGCACATGGGTGTAGATATCGTTCCAGAGGCCGATGACCATGTCGGTCTTGCCCGCCATGCCCGCGTGGACCGCGTTCTGTCCGAGCTGCCCGCAGAAAATCGAATCGTTGGGGACCGGCGGCGCGCTCCGTATCGTGTAGCTCGGGTCTATGTATTTCAGGTTGACCTCGATACCCTCCGCCTTGAAGAAGTCGTTAATGGCGCTCTTTAACAGGGCGCCGATATCGCCGAGCGAGACGTTCCCCGACCTGTCGCGCTTTGCGGCGGCCGCCTCCTTCTCGAGAAGGTCCTGCCCGGCGCCCTCGGCGACGCAGATGACGGCGTGATGCCGGGCCAGCATCCTTTTTTTGAGGTGCGCCAGGAAGCCGTTGGGGCCGCCGAGGTCGAAGGGGACCTCCGGCACGAGGATGAAGTTGACATCGCTCATGGCAAGGCACGAGTGCGCCGCGATGAAGCCCGAGTGACGGCCCATGAGCTTCACCAGCCCGATGCCGTTCGGAGCGCCCTTGGACTCGATGTGGGCGGTGTAGATGGATTCCACAGCGAGGGAGAAGGCGGTCTCGAAACCGAAGGAGCGCTGAATGAAGCTGATATCGTTGTCTATGGTCTTCGGTATGCCAATCACGGCAAGGTCAAGCCCGCGCCGTTCGGCGATCGCGGCTATCTTGTGCGCGCCCCTGAGCGTGCCGTCGCCGCCGATCGTGTAGAGGATGTTTATCCCCATCGACGCCAGCGTTTCGACCAGCAGCTCCATGTCCTCTGTGCCGCCCCGGGAAGACCCCAGGATGGTGCCGCCGTCCAGGTGAATGTCCTCGACCATTTCTGGAGTGAGCTCGACCGTGCCGTATCCTTTCGCCGGGTCGAGCCCGCTGTAGCCGTAGCGTATCCCGGTGATCGAGCTGCTCCCGTACCGGTGGTGGGACGTCATGACGATGGACCGGATCACGGCGTTGATGCCGGGGCAGAGCCCTCCGCATGTCACGATGGCCGACCTCACCCTGTCGGGCCTGAAGCGGATCGCCTTCCGCGGGCCGGCCTGCTCGAAAGACTCTTCCAGGTTCACGCCGGAGAGGTTCCCGTCCTGGATCATCGGTTGGTGGACGACGCGGTCATCGTCGTCCACGAACGCCGATCCGTACGAAGCGTATGTTTCGAGAAGGGGCGAAGGGACCGCGCATGGCCCGAGGCTTTTCACGTTGAAATCCATGGTGCTCTCCGGATGTTAAGCGTCAATTCGAATCGATAGGCTCTTTTATTGGTTATCATCGAAATAATCAACAAAAAAACCTCGCGGGGCGGCGGCTGAAATGGGCGAATGTGCTTGACAACCCGATTTTGCGATACATAGTGCTGAGTTATTCTTTCTGAGGGGCAGGGCAGCATTATGAAACCGAAATTCAACAGAGTGGGCGTCCTTTTTTCCGGCGGGCCGGCGCCGAGCGCGAACGCGGTCATATCGTCGGTCGCGCTCAATTTCCTTGACAACAACATCCCCGTGACCGGGATCATGCGCGGGTACGAGTTCGTCCAGGATTTCAACAAGCATTATCCGAAACTGCGCAAGGACGTGCATTACGGCACGATCACCTACGAGATCACCAAGGCGAGGAACAGGGGCGGTATTTTCCTCCGCACCTCGCGCGCGAACCCGGGCAAGGAGATCAAGACCATGGAGGACCTGAACAACCCGGAAAAGAACGCGCGGCTCAGGAACATCCTGGACGCGTTCGAGCACCTGGAAATAGGCGCGCTGATCTCGATCGGCGGCGACGATACCCTGAAGACAGCGAACTATCTCTGGCTCATGGGGTTCCCCGTCATCCATATACCCAAGACGATCGATAACGACTACTACGGCATCCCCTGGACCTTCGGGTACTGGACCGCCGTTGACGTCGCACAGAAGATACTGCTGAACCTGAAGGCGGACGCCCAGGCCACGGACAGCTTCTTCGTCGTAGAGCTCATGGGCAGAAAGTCCGGCTGGATCACCTACGCCGCCGGCATCGCCGCGGAGGCCATCATCATGATTTCCGCCGAGGACGTCACGGGCGACACGGTCAACCTTGAGCAGATGGTGGACCGGATAACCGACGCCATCATCGCGCGGGAGAGCGAGCTGAAGCCGTACGGCGTCATCGCCATTTCCGAAGGGATCGTCGACAAGCTGCCGCCCGAGCTGAAGCCGAAGTCGACCGACCGGCACGGCAACCTCCTGCTCGGGGAGGCGAAGATCTCGAGCATCGTCGCGGAATCGGTGAAGGCGCGGTACCGGGAAAAGACAGGCCTGGACGTGAAGATAACGCCGAAGCAGGTAGGATACGAGATACGCTCCGCCCACCCCACCGCCTTCGACGTGGTCATGGGGAGCATGCTGGGCTACGGCGCCGCGAAGTATTATATGGAAGAGAATTTCGGCGTCATGGTATCGGTAACCGACAATTTTGACCTGAAGGCTGTCCCGTTCACGGACCTGATCGACAAGGACACGCTCCTCACCAGGCTGCGCGATGTGCCGCGCGGGAGCGATTTCTTCAACCTGAAGAACCGCCTCCAGTGCACCAACATATTCGAGTAGGGGGCGCCGTGAAGAACGTGATACGGATCGTGGCGGTTACGGCCCTCGCATCGCTCGTCGCGGGGGCAGGGTGCTCGCGCGGCGGCGGCGCGGCGAGCTTTGACGGCGTATTCGAGAAGCTCAGGGAGGCAAAGACCTTCGATGAGGCGCGGCTCCACTACACCGCGGGCACCGTGGACGCGATCGACCGGGCGGTAAGCGAGGGCGCTGTCACGAAGGAGGGCCGGCTCCGGATACTCCCGGTGTTCAGCGCGAAAACCGAGTGGGAGGAGGTTTCGCGGAAGGTTGAGGGCGACCGCGGGACGATACGGATACGCTACACCGACCACCCGGTCGAGAACATGATCGGCATGGAGGCGGAGTATAACATGGCGCGGGAAAATGGCTCCTGGAAGATCAACCTCGAGGACGGGATTCGCGCAGCGCTCGGGAACCGCCGCGGCGGAGCGGAGGAATACATCCAGAGAATTAAAAAGGGATACTAGTACAGGGAGATCGCCAGGTTGAGGATGATCTCTTCCATCAGCTCTTTCGCCTCTTCATCATCCGGAAAACGCTCCATGAACGTAAGGCACGCCATGTAAGCCATGTAGAGGGCGCCGCATTCTATATACAGGTTAATCAGGTTGAAGTGGATCTCTTCTATGTCAGGGTTGATCTCCAGCGACCGGGTGTAGTGGTAGATCGCCTGGTCCGGGTCGCCCATCTCCCAGCACACGCCGGCGAGATTGGCCAGGGTGACGGCGTCATTCGGATTGAGCTTGATCGAATGTTCGAGTATCCGGCGGGATTTGCTGAACTTGCCGAGCTCGCACAGGGTGATCCCCAGCCCGTTGAGTATGTCCGGGTCCGTGTTGTCGAGCATGGCGCCTATGCTGAAAAGCTTGAGGGCCTTCTCGTAGTCCCCCATTTCCACGTATTCATAGCCGGTATCGACGAGGAGGGACGGGTTTTCTCGAAGCTCATTGAACTCCTCAATACCGATCTGCATCTCCTTCAGTGCGAGGGAGCTGACCTTTTTGAGCGACCGTTGATTCGTTCTCTGGTTATCTGACATGACAGCGTCTTTTCGCCGCGAGACCGCCGAATACCCTGAAATATTATGTCCTGCGGCTCTTTTTTGACACTATTGCCGGAGTGTCATTATGTCAATAAAAAAGTTGTTTTTTATTTTTATTAACAGTCCCGCCCGGACGTCCGGCCCCTGGTCTCCGGTACGGCATGGGAAGCGTTAAAAAACTACTTGACTGTTTACCGGTAATATTTCTTAGTGAAAAATTCAAGAACGATATCCTGATTTTTTTCATCGATTCTGCAGCACGTGGATATGAGGATGACGGGACACCCGGGCTGACCGGCACCCGTCGGCGTTAACAATACACCGCTCGTTCATCATAGAGTAATACGTAAGGAGTGATCGAATGCCAAAAGAGAAGATATTCTGCGCTAACTGTCAGCACTGCATCGTGATCAGGCAGTATGAATCCGAG
Organism: Spirochaetota bacterium; assembly: GCA_029564515.1. Classification (GTDB taxonomy): domain Bacteria; phylum Spirochaetota; class UBA4802; order UBA4802; family UBA5550; genus RBG-16-49-21. The sequence goes on from JAKQPV010000090.1 coordinate 26,934, forward strand.
CCCGACCGTTACGTTCTCCGGGTCAAATGCCTCAAGAAAAAATGGGTCAAGCGCTCCGGCGAAGAGAAGCTGTACAAGTTTTTCACCGTCGCCCGCCGCATCATGGATGACTGTGAGTATTATACGGAATCGGGAGAGCTGTTCCCCTATATCAAGAATCTGCGGAAAGAACTGCCGATCAAGGACGAGATATATTCTACAAAGGATGTGTAGGGATGTTTTCACGCTTTGGCTGGGGCGTACATCCGCCCGAATCTAAAGCCGGCACAAAAGGCCTGAAATTCATCAATCTTCCGATACCCCATACCTGTTATATTCCGCTTCAGCAGCATGTCGGCGCTCCCGCCAGGCTGGTCGTTAACAAGGGAGACCTTGTCTCCGAGGGCCAGCTGATCGGAAGCGCCGACGGCGCAATCAGCGCACATGTCCATTCATCGATTCCGGGGAAGGTCGCCGACATCGCCCCGGTGCTGACCGTGTACGGTCCGCAGACGGCCGTCATTATCGAGGCGGAGGGCTCGTTCTCCGCATCCGCGCGTCAGTTGCCCACGGGCGCCTGGACGGACCTTTCCGGCGCACAGATACGGGACCGGGTGCGCGACGCCGGCGTCGTGGGACTCGGCGGCGCGGCGTTCCCGACCGCGGTGAAGCTGTCGCCGCCGGAAGGGAAAAAGATCGATACCCTCGTCGTGAACGGGGCCGAATGCGAGCCCTATCTCACCGTTGACGACATGCTGATGCAGACCTTTCCCGAAGCAGTGATCGAGGGCACGCGGATCGCCCTGGCCGCGCTGGGGATCGGCTCGGCCGTGATCGGCGTGGAGAACAACAAGAAAGCGGCAGTGTCCGCCCTGAAAAAAGCCCTTGCGCAGCTTAACCCGCGCGAATCAATCGCTATAAAAAAGCTGAGGACCAGGTACCCCCAGGGAGCCGAGAAGCAGATGATCGCAAGCCTGCTGGGCCGCCGGGTCCCGTCCGGCGGGCTCCCCATGGACGTGGGGGTGATCGTGCAGAACGTCGGCACCATCCTCGCCATCCGGGACGCCGTGGCGTACGGGATGCCCCTCTTTTCCCGCTACATGACCGTGGCGGGGAAGGCGATCGCGCGGCCCGGGAACTACAAGGTCCGCCTCGGCATGCGGCTCGCCGACATCGTCGAGGAATGCGGCGGATTCGTGGAAGAGCCTGCGAAAATCGTGATGGGCGGGCCCATGTGCGGCGTGAGCGTTCCGTCCCTGGACATGCCGGTCGTGAAGGGGACATCGGGCGTCCTGTTCCTGACCCGGAAAGAGGCAACGCACGCCGAATACACGGCCTGCATACGGTGCGGCGCCTGCGTTGCCGCATGCCCCATGAATCTCCTTCCCTGCGACCTGGGGAATGCAGTGGAGAAAAACAGGCCCGACCTGGCCCTGAAGCTGAACCCCCGCGATTGCATCATGTGCGGGTGCTGTTCCTACGTGTGCCCGTCGCGCCGGCCCCTGTCTCATTTCATAAAGCTTGCACAGGAGAGAACGAAACCCGATACGGTGGCCAAAGCATGAAAGAGAAGGAACAACGGGAACAGATGACGCTGGTCTCCAGCGCGCCCCATATACGCTCCGGCGAGTCCGTGCACAAAGTCATGTGGTCCGTGGTGCTCGCCCTCGCGCCCGCTGCAGCCTTCTCCGTATACCTCTTCGGCATGCCGGCTCTGGTTCTTATCGGGGTGAGCGTGGGCTCGGCCGTTGTCGCGGAGGCGCTTATACGGCTTTTTCTCCGGAAACCCGTTACGGTCCTTGACGGGTCAGCCGTGATAACCGGCCTGCTTCTTGCAATGAACCTGCCGCCCCGGGCCCCCTGCTGGATGGCCGCGATCGGATCGGCATTTGCCGTAATCGTGGTCAAGCAGCTCTTTGGCGGGCTGGGATTCAATATTTTCAACCCGGCCCTTGCGGCCCGCGCGTTACTCATGGCGTCCTGGCCCGTATACATGACGACCGCCTGGCATCGCTTTTCCGGCGACAACGTCCTGTCGCCTGCACTGCTGAACAACGGGGGGCTGCCCCCGGCGGTCTACGACACGCTGACCCGGGCGACGCCGCTGGGCCTGCTCAGGGACGGCCCGCGGATACTGGCGGACGCCGGCCTCGGGTCCGCGCCGCTGTACAAGATGGCCGTGTCGCCTGAAATGCTCAAGTCGCTGTTCATGGGGAATGTCGGGGGATGCATCGGCGAGACCTCCGCGCTCCTGCTCCTGGCCGGCGCGCTGTTCTTGTTGTTCAGAAAGATCATAACCTGGCACATACCCGCCGCCTATGCCGGCACTGTCGCCGCCGCCGCGGCCGTTTATTATTACGCAACGGGCTGTCCCTGCTGGCAGATGATGCCGCTCTTCCACCTGCTGTCCGGCGGCCTGGTCCTGGGCGCATTTTTCATGGCAACGGACATGGTAACGTCCCCGGTGTCCCGGAAAGGCATGCTCCTGTTCGGCGCCGGGTGCGGAATAGTCACGTTTGTCATCCGCCTGTGGGGAGGATACCCGGAGGGTGTGTCCTACGCGATACTCATCATGAACGCCTTCGTGCCCCTCATAGACCGCCTGACGAAACCGCGGGTGTTCGGGGTGAAGGAGAAGGCGCGGCCATGATACGGGACATACTCAAGCCGACGCTGATCATCGTTGCGGTGGCGTTCATATGCGTCATGGCGCTCTCGCAGGTCCAGAAGCTGACCGCGCCAGAGATCGCGAAGCGCGCCCTGGAAAAGCAGCAGCAGTCGCTCGATCTGGTCCTGCCCGGTTTCGATATCGGCCCCGCGCGCACGGCCCCCGTTGACGGAAGGGATTTCACCTGGTGGGAGGGCGAGAAGCGGGAAGACGGCGAGGCACGGAAGGGATACGCGTTCATCGTCAGGGGCGCCGGGTACGGCGGAGACATCGAGTCGATGGTCGGGGTTGACGAGAAGGGCGTTATACTGGGGCTCTCCATCATACAGCAGGCCGAGACTCCCGGTCTTGGCGACCGCTGCGTCGAGGTGGCGCACCGCGAGACGCTGTTTGACCATATCCGCGGCGGCATTCCAAACGGCGACCTGCCGAACGAGCCGTTGACTCCCTGGTTCCAGAACCAGTTCAAGGGAGTGGACGCCGGTGCCCGCATATCCATAGCGCGGCGCGGGGACTGGAACCCGGAAATGCGTGAAAGCCTGCTGGCGCTGAACGCGGTATCGGCGCTGACCGGCGCCAGCATAACGACCGAGGCCGTGGTACGGAGCGTGGAGCGGGGCATGGCCCTTCTCGTCAAGGCGCGGGCCGCGGCGGCCGGTAAAGGCGCGGAGGCGAAGCAATGAGATACTGGAAAGAGCTTGTGAAGGGAATATGGAGCCGCAACCCGCAGCTTGTCATCGGGCTCGGCTTCTGCCCCACGCTCGCGGTCTCGACCTCGCTCTCCAACGCGCTCTGGATGACGCTGGCGGTGATCTTCGTGCTCGTGGGGTCAAACCTGATCATTTCATCCGTCAGGAAGATCGTGCCGGGACATTTGCGGATCCCGATTTTCATCACCATTATCGCGTCCTTCGTGACCGTGGTTGACCTCCTGCTGGAGGCTTACCAGCCCGAGGTGTACCGGTCGCTCGGCATCTTCATTCCCCTTATCGTCGTCAACTGCATTATCCTGGGGCGCGCGGAGGAGTTCGCGCAGAAGAACGGCGTGTTCCCCTCAGTGCTGGACGGGATCGGCATGGGGATCGGCTTCGGGCTGACGCTGGCGGTCCTGGCGGCAATACGGGAAGTCCTGGGGGCGAACCGGCTCTTCGGCTACCCGCTGGTCCAGGGGATGGAGCCGGCGGCGGTCATGATCATGGCGCCGGGCGCGTTTTTCACCCTTGCCTTCATGCTCTGGGCCATGAACGCGATCAATGCCCGGAAGAAGGGGAAGTAGCAGATGGAAATAAAAGTTTTCGTCACGATACTGCTGAGCACGATATTCATCAACAACTACGTGCTCTCGCGCATGCTGGGGCTCTGCCCCTTCCTGGGCGTTTCCAGGAGGCTTGATTCGGCGCTGGGCATGGGGCTGGCCGTGATTTTCGTCATGACACTGACCTCCTTCATCACCTTCCCGATCTACAAGTACGTGCTGGTCCCCTACCGCGTGACCTACCTCACCACGATCGTGTTTATCCTGGTAATAGCGGCGCTGGTCCAGCTGGTCGAGATGGTGATACGGAAAGTCTCGCCCGGGCTGTACGACGCGCTCGGGATCTTCCTGCCGCTGATCACCACCAACTGCGCTGTCCTGGGCGTGGCGGTACTCAACCTTTCCTCCGGGTTTGCCGCGCCGGAGGCGTCGCTCGGGCTGCTGAAAAGCGTGACCCAGGGGTTCGGCGGAGGGGCCGGCTTCACCCTCGCGCTCATCATCATGGCCGGCATCAGGGAGCGGCTCGAGATCGCCGACATACCTGAAAACCTGAGGGGCGTGCCCATCACCTTCATCACCGCGGGACTGCTCGCGCTGGCGTTCTTCGGGTTCAGCGGGATGAAATTATAGGGACTTCCGCACCGGCGCTGTCTCTGACATTAATTGTCCGCCAGTAACAATGAATATGTTTTAGTGCCGAGCCACCTTTCCCGATGAAAGGGCGGGGAAAAATATACATATCCGCCTGAAGAGCGCACTGAGACACATCGTTTCCGGGCCATGATGGTCATTATCCGGACCGGGGTTTACCGGGCTGGCTGGCTTCCGCGCAAAAAGCGCTGGACAGGGGGCTTGAAATCCTGATGAATAGAAACATCTGCAGGGAGGAGGGGAAACGGCATGCAAGTCCAGAAACAGGCGGGTGATCCGGCGCCGCAGCGGCCGGACAGATACAAACTCGAATTCACCGGATCCGGCAGGGAATATTTCCGCATCTGGATCGTGAACCTGCTGCTTTCGATCATAACCCTGGGTATATATTCCGCCTGGGCGAAAGTAAGGACCAACCAGTATTTCTATCGGTGCGTAAAGCTCGACAATTCGGGGTTCGATTATCACGGCTCCCCCCTGGCCATCCTGAAAGGAAGGATCATTGCCGTGGCCATGATCGCGGCCCTCAACATCGCCCCGCAGGTACACCTGGGCCTCTACCTGGTTCTGCTTGTCATGTTTTTAATCATGCTGCCCTGGCTGGTGACCCGGTCCCTCGCGTTCCGCATGCACAACAGCAGCTGGCGTTCGATACGGTTCCGGTTCAGGGGGAGCGTGGGGGAAGCGGCAACATGCTTTTACGCCTACGGCCTGCTTACCATGATAACACTGGGGGTGGCCTATCCCCTGCAGTTCTGGAAAATTCAAAAGTTCACCTTTGACAACACCTCTTTCGGAAAAACGGGCTTTTCATTCAAGTCGACCCTCACCGACGTTTACAAGATCTTCGCGCTTACCTTTCTGTTCGTGCTGATTCTCGTTATAGGCTTCATGATTGTCATGGGCATAACGGCGACGGGGGCCGAGAGCCTGAAGCAGGACAAGGGACAGGCCGGCATCATCGCCATGGCATACGTGATGGTGATGTATGCCGGCATTATCATCGTAATTTATCCTTTCTTCAAGGCTAAAATCACCAACCTCATCTGGAATAACGTGGCTCTCGGCGGCGTATCCTTCACATCGACCATCACGGTGAGAAAATATTTCACCGTTATCGCCGGCAACCTGGTCCTGACGATTCTGACCCTGGGGCTGTACTGGCCATGGGCGCTGGTGAAAATAATCCGCATGCGCATGGACTACCTGGAGCTTACGGCACCGGCCGGGCTCGATACCTTTGCCGCCGACCTGTCGGAGGACGTCGGGGCCGCGGGCGAGGAGATCACCAGTGCGTTCGACTTTGACATCTCCTTTTAGTTCTGCCTACAAACGGTTCCCGGGGGTCTCCTGCCGGTATTATGACGGACAAACCAGCAAGGCGAACCGGGCGACCATCCTGATTAAAGCCGGTTCGTGCGTCATCAAGGGCGACGGCGTCAGCAGGGAAATACCGCTATCGGAACTGACGGTAAGCGAACCGTTTGCGGGAACCGCGCGCATGATCAAATTTAAAACAGGCGGGTTTTGCGAGCTGGACGAAACCGCTGACATAGCGCCGCTCCTTTCGCAGATCGGCTACCGGGAGCCTCTCGTGGCCAGGATCCAGGGCAGGTGGGAACGGATCGCCCTTTCATTCGTTCTCCTGCTCGGCTTGGTCGCGGCAGGCTACCGCTGGGGCCTCCCCCTGGCGGCGAAGATTGTTGCTGACCGTATCCCCCGGCCTGTTCTCACCTACATCAGCGCCAAAAGCCTCGAGGCCCTGGACGGGAAGTGGCTGTTCCCTACGAAGCTTTCCGAAAAGAAAAAGCGCGGTTTGATCAACACCTTCAAGAAAATAAAACTCCCCGGGGAAAACAGGCCGCAGATACGGGTCGAGTTCCGCAGCAGCGAGCTTCTGGGCGCCAACGCCTTCGCGCTGCCGGACGGGACCATTCTCTTCCTGGACCGGCTGGTGAAGATCGCCGGAACGAGGAAGGAGCTCATTGCCATCTACGCCCATGAAGCCGGGCATGTCTCGCATCGCCATTCAATCCGGCAGATCATACAGAACTCGGCGGTGGCAGCGCTCATGGCCGCGTACATCGGCGACGTGAGCGCGATAGTCGGGGCGGTCTCCGGCTGGATACTGGAATCGAAATACTCGCGGGACTTTGAGCGGACGGCCGACCGCTACGCCGCAACGGTCCTCGAAATGAACAGGATATCCCCACTGGCCCTCGGCACGGCTCTGGAGAGGATCGAGACCGATCACAACAGACTCCGGGAGAAACAACAAGAACAGGCCTTTGCCGACTATATTTCAACCCACCCTTCGACGGAAGAAAGGATCCGGGAGCTGAAGGCTTTTACCCGCGCGGGGCTCCGACGGAAATAACGGTTTCCTGGCCGCCCTTCCGAAACGGGGGGCCTCATAATGATTTCTTCAACACAAAAAGCACTGGGCAGGGAGCTTGAAATTACCGGTATGAGTTTTGATTTTCATTGCCGGCGAATGACCCGCGCCCCATGGTGGGAGGGGAATCCCCGTCTGTAAAAAGTAAAGAACACCCCTTTGAACCGGGGAGGCTTACTTTTCAGCCACTGCCTTGAGGTTTTGCAAACCGGCCTCGAAGTCTTTCCCTACCATGGTATCCATATTGATGAAAACATGGAAAATCTTCCCGATAAAGCTGGTCGGGCCGTGCATGTCCCAGGTAACCCTGGTCGATGACCCCTCCGGCTCAAAGATGAACTCGGCTGTATTGTGTCCCTCCATGGGCTCGAAAAAATCGAGCTGGATCGAAATCCTGTCCGGAGTGACCTCCAGGATCTTCATGCGGCCCGAACCGATGTCGGAATTGCCTTTCCATTCATACACTGCGCCCGTGCCCTTCCCGGGCCCGCTGAAGGTCCTCTTCATGGCGGGGTCATATTTTTCGTAGGGAGACCAGGCCGCCCATTTCCGGAAGTCGATTATCTGCTCCGCGATCCTGTCGGGTTTCGCATTGACGGTGGCCGACCGCCGGACCGTGAACGTATCCGGTTTGGTCGCGGCAAGAATGAGTGTCACCGCGACAGCCGCGACGACAACGATCAGGATCCCAACTATTATTTTTTTCATGGCTCCCTCCTTTAACTCAGTGCCTGTTGTAGGCCTGCTTTAAAAATAGTTATGTCGATTTTTTTCATTGCGAGCATTGCCTGCATGACCCTGTTGGCCCTTTCCGGGTCCCTGTCCTGCATCATCTCTCCCAGTCGCGCGGGAACGATCTGCCATGAAAGGCCATACCGGTCCTTCAGCCAGCCGCACTGACCTTCCTCTCCGCCTTCGGACAGCTTTTCCCAGTAATAGTCTATCTCCTTCTGCGTCCTGCAGTTTACGATAAATGAAACGGCTTCGGAAAACTTGAATGTAGGCCCTCCGTTAAGGGCCAGGTATTCCTGTCCTTCAAGCCGGAACAGGACCGTCATGACCGTTCCCGGCGGCTGTCCGGACGCGTCCGACCCTGCCTCGCCAAACCGGGCGATTTTCAGAATTTTAGAGTTCCTGAAAATTGAAGTATAATAGTTCACCGCTTCTTCGGCCTGGCCGTCAAACCAGAGACACGGGGTTATTTTTTGCATGAGCGTCCCTCCTCGATGCGACCCTGTCAGGTGTTCCGTGAGATCGCATCCATTTTGCTTGTCCCACTCCCGCGGGGAAGAACAACTTCCGGATTAACGCGCTTGCGGGTTATCCTTTTCTCCCCGGCTTCCGCCAGGACCTTGAGCTTCCGCAGTGCCTTCGGCCAGACGGATTGGAACATCTTCCGGTACTCTTCAGTGGTGTCGGTATCAACCAGCACCTCGGTGTCGCCCTCCACCTCCCTGAACCGGTATTCCTCCATTGCGCCGGACCAGCTCGTCATCTCTTCGCTCGAGGTGTCCTCTATCCCGTCCTTCATCACTCCCAGGTGCTGGATGGACAGCAGGTCAAAGGGCCGGTTTGCAGCGATCCTGCTCACCATGCCGGTCTCGCCCTGTTCGCCGGGCGCGAGGAAAAGCATTCTGCTCCCTTCCGACCAGTCGCCGATATAATGCGAGCCGATCGCGAATTCCTCCGTCCATTGCCGGTACGTGGCGTCGGCGAGCATGGTTTTCCAGACTTTTTCCCTTGGCGCCCTGATTATAATTGAGAAATGCAGCTTAACCATATCGGCAACCTCCCTTCTTTGACAAACGCGCAGGATGATTCAGGCCGCCCGTGCATCCCGCGGGTACGCGGGTCTCAGGCGGAACGTGAAAATTTCTCGACCTGCGCCGACACGGCCGGATTATCCGCCGCTTTCCGGACCTCTTCCGGGAATTCCGAGATGTCAAATATCTGGCGCACCTCGATCACGTCCCCGTCCCGCGCGGGCACGCGCTTCGCCCACTCGATCGCCTCTTCACGTGACGTGACCTGTATGATCCAGTATCCTCCGAGGGCGTTCTCCGGCACGATATACGGCCCGGCTGTCACAATCGGTTTTCCTTTACGGAAGGAGACGCGCGCCCCCTCTATGGGCGGGTGAAGCCCGTCAAGCGCAACAAGGGCGCCGGCCTTTGCCAGCTCCTCGTTATACCTGGTCATTTTTTCCACGTCGCCGGGGCCCGGCGTGAAATCCTTGCCGGCCTTTAGCCCCTTGTCCCCCTGGTACACTTCCGGGATCATAAGCATCATGAATCTCATCTTGATATCTCCTTTTAAACTTTCCCCGATAAATTGTTTTCCTGCACGTGAGTCATTAAGTAATATAGAAATTACTAAAATATATGCTGAAACATGGGCGCAGTCAACAGGAATCATCGTTTTTTTTTGGAAAAACATTGCAACCCCCGGGGCGTGATTGCCCGGGATGATGCTTATAACGTAAATCCGGTGCGCTTATTTTTTTAAAGATTAAAATTAGTTCTTGAAGTATTGCGGTGCGGGATTTTATAGCAATATCAGTTTTGCCTTTCACCGGCACGATCTGGCGCGCCCCCTCACCGGGCGGGGCGGCATAAGGAAAAAACGACATGGAACTGACTAAACCTACCGTGACGCTGCTCGCGATCACGCCGAACGCGGAGAAGCTCATCGAGGAGGCGGGGCGCACCTGCTACCTGTCCCTGGAGCGGATCGCCGAGGGAACGGAGAAGAGCTTCATCCGGAACTGCATCAAGCGCGGGCACCATTCAATACTTGAGCACGGATCAGCGTCGTTCCGCATCACGGGCGCTTCCCGGGCCTTCACGCACCAGCTGGTGCGGCACCGCCTGGCGAGCTTTTCCCAGCAGTCGCAGCGGTACGTGGACGAGGCGGGCTTCAACTACGTGATCCCGGACGCGATCCTGGCCGACGCGGAGGCGGCGAGGGCGTTCCGCGATTTCATGGCACGCGCGGAGGAGACGTACCGCTTTCTTCGCGAGCGGGGCATGAAGAAGGAAGATGCCCGCTTCGTGCTCCCCAACGCGTCGGAAAGCCAGATCGTGTTTTCCGCAAACTTCCGCGAGCTCAGGGCCATATTCCGCCTGCGGCTGGACCGGAACGCCCAGTGGGAGATACGGCGCGTGTGCGCGGACATGCTGAAGCTCCTCCAGGCGGAGGCGCCTGCCGTGTTCGGGGATTATATATTGGACGAAGAGACGATGACGGCCCGGTCCGGGCTCGGGTGAGACGGGCTATCCGACCACGTATTTCATCAGGAGCGTGAACAGGGCCATGAGCACGGTCATGACGAGCGGCAGGGACCACACCGACCACTTGAGTGTCTCGAATTTCGAATTAATGGCGTCGAATTTTGAGTCGATGGCGTCAAATTTCGAGTCGATGGCGTCAAAACGGGGATTCAGCTCGTCCATCAGCTCCTTCTTGAAGTCGCGCCTGAATTGATCAAGCTTTTTTGTAAGCAGGTTCTCGAACCGCAATTCGCTGATCTCGATAATCTCGTCCTTGATGGTCTTGTACTCATCGAAGGTGGGGGATTTAACCGCTGTTTTCGCCATCTTCTTCCTCATGCTTGAAAATACTGTCTTCGGGATTAACGGTCAAGATAAATTCAATGTCTGCGCGAATTATCCGCCGTTTGTATTACTACGAACGGCAGCGCGCAAAATGAAATTAATTCAGGGGGTGAGGGAATATTTTTGATTAAAACGCGGCGCTTTATTTAAGCGCCACGTTCATCTCGAGCTGGCCCATGGGGCTGTAGAGGTTGATGCCCAGGGTCGTCTGCTTGATGAGGGTGATGGTGAAGTCCTTGCCCTCGACCACGGTCGGCGTGGTCATATTGATCCTGCGGCCGGTCGTGGCGAAGAGGTTCATCGCGTTCCCGGTTATCATGTTGGCCATCTCGCCGATGATGTCCTTGTATTCTTCCTTTATCTGCTGCTCGTTCAGGCCGGGGACCAGCGCCTGCGCGATCTTGTAGACCATGCCGTAGCTGAAGCTGTACACGACCTCGCCGGTGACGCCGCCGGTAATGCCAATGAGGATGGCCACGTCAAGGGACGGGATAGGGCTTTCCTTGATGACCAGCTTTCCCCTCCGCAGGTCGACATTGAGCACGGACTTGAACACTGCGCTTGCCGCCTCCAGGAACGGGTTAACGAATTCGGCATTAATATTCACCATATACTGAACGGACCTCTTTTCTCTCTTGTTTTAATCTCTGCCTGTGCCCGCCGCCCGGTGTTCGCCCGTGCGGCGCTCGTGATTACAATCAAGCACCAGGTGTGTTATATATCAATCAGTTTTTAAATTTTTTACTATTTTTGCGCTTTCGTACAGTTTTTGCATGATATTGCCCTGTATCATCTGCATCGATTCCTGCTCCAGGTTGTCGGCGATCATCTTGTAATCTTTTTCGGAAGGAGCGTCCCTCTTGATGTTCTTCAAAACCGGCGTAAAGATGTAGAGCCCCGAGTCCGCATTGATGATGCGCGAGGTCCTGTTCTCTTCCAGTCCCATGAACCCTTCCAGGAATATCTTCGAGCCGTTGATGCCCGCGATCGCCTGTCCCTTGTCGTCGGTGACGCGGTCGCCCGGCTTGAAGGTCTTTGAGAGGGCCACCTTGCCCTTCAGCACGGCCTGGGCCTCGTCGAACGAGCCGCCCTTCGCCGCGATCGCGTCGATCCTGTCAATGATGTCTTTTTTGAAGCGGCTGAGCCTGGCGTTCTCCAGCTTTTTCTTCACCCGCTCGCGGTCCGTTATGGGGTCCTTGACCTCGCTCTTGTTCTTCGCCATCTCGGCGGTGATCTCCGCGTCGGTAACGGCGATCCCGGCGCGGTACATGTTCGCCAGCTCCATGGAGCTCAGGGCCGAGTACTTCACCTGGAGGGCCGCGTTGTTAGCCGCGAACTCTCCCGCCACCTCGGCCGGCGTTACGGCCACGCCCATCTTGATGAACTGCATGAAGCGGCCGCGGAGCAGCTCCTTGCGCACGGTTTTCTGCAGGGTGAGGAAGCTCATGTTGATCCGCTCGAGGAAAAAGTCAAGCCGCTCCTTGTCGATGGTGCCGGTGGCCGGGTTCCTGAGGCCGGGTATGTTCAGGATGTATTCCTTTATCGCGTTGTCCGTGACGAAGAAGCCGTTCCTGCGCGCCTCCTGCAGCAGGAGGACGTCGTTGATGTAATAGGAGAGGATCATGGCGTCCATCTTCTCGTCGCCGCGCATGTCGCCGAACCTGCTGTCCCGGTACCGGAGGAAGTCGTAGCGGTCCACCTTCTCGCCGTTGACAACGGCCACGGAGCTCTGGTCCAGGCCCATGCGCGATATGAAATCGGGCATGCCGAAGGAAATGACGATGATGAGCACGAAAAAGCCGGTAATGGTGTAGCTCACGATTTTTACGACAGGCGATTTTGAATCGAACATGACTGGTATCCCCTACGGTTTCGATCGTTACGGCCCTCTGCTGCCGGCGGCCGTCCCGGGGCAGGCCCGCGGGAACGGGGCATCATGGCCGGCCCGCCCGGAAAGCACCGGGGAAGCGGCATGAAGGAAAAACTGGTCGCCGGAGTTTTCGCCGTGATGTTAATAACAATAAAACGGCCGGTATTTTGTCAATGAGATTACTGCCCCGCGGGCAGCTCCGCCTCATCAACGAGCATGACCGGTATCCCGTCCCGTACCGGGTAGCGCCTGCCGCATTCCGTGCAGATGATCTTTTCTTCTTTAGTATTATATTCGATGTCTCCCCGGCAGGCCGGGCAGGCAAGAATCTCAAGGAGCTTGGTGTCGATCATGGGGTACCTCTTTCGGGAATCTGCCACGGTTATGCCGGAGAAATGGTTTCCCGTCAATAAAAAAATCTGGGCGCGGGGGCGGCCCGGAAGGGGCTATTTCACCACCACGTTCATCCGCACCCTGCTTTTGAGCTTGATGTTCCAGGTCAGCTCCCCGGTAAGGCCGGTGCCTGCCTCGTAGTAGTAGTTGGAGGCCTGGGGCATGAGTCCGAATTTCATGGTGTCGTGGATGTAGGGGCCCACCTGCGGCGTTGCGCTCGGGTACTTATAATTATAGAGATCGATGGAGCCCAGGGTATAGGTTATGCCACCGATCTCGCTTGAGAATGTCGTAAATGCGGCATCACCGTTATTATACGTATACTTTTTGACTGTGTCTGTGTCGGTTTTATCAGACAGCAGGTTTGCAACCGCCCACTTTTGGAGCACCTGGCCGAAGGTAACATCGGGGAACCCTGACTTTTCTAATGCATCTTCTATTGCATCTGCGTCTATATACTGATTCTGCACAATATTGCGGAACAATTCCGCGCCCCCATAGTTGCGCGCAAGGAAGGCCGCGAACGCGTAATTGACCGCGTAGCTCACCAGCACATAGTCGCCCGAATACCATTTGGTCAGGGAATAGTCGTTGTACAGGTTGTACAGGGGCAGCCTGCCGTATGAAATATTTGGCCAAGAAGGATCACTCATTGATGCTATACACCTTGGAACGTCGTATTGTACCCCCCGCGGGCCGTTTACCAGGACCTTGTTCGCGACCAGGTCTTCGGTTGCAAGGGCGCACATCTCGTCAAGCCAGGTCTCGGACCCGTTGCCGTAGGAGCGCATCACGGTCTTCTGGTAGAAGTGGATCATGTGCTGGAACTCGTGGCCCAGGATGGAGATGACGGTTTCGGGCCAGTAATCCGTAATGTCCCAGGGAGCTTCGCCAGTCTTCACTGTGGCGAACAATACCGAGTCCATGTAGAACATGATCCGCTCGTTGGAATAAGAGATGACTGATGATTTAAAATTGTCCTTGGCCCAGAAGTAGCCCACGACCCCGCCGGTCGTGGAATTATCGAAGTTGATATCGTAGAGGAGGATCGTGATCTGGTTATCCACGCCGATCATCATGGCCCGGTCTGATGGTGATAGCGATGAGTCGGATACGGGTCCCCATTCTGCTGTGTTATAAACGACATCGCCGTAGATGTTCGTGACCCAGTCGTAAATGTCGTTGTCCGGATCCGCTTTCAGGAACTTGTTTGCCAGTGCGTTTACCATGAACTGGCTGACTTTGTTTTTTTCTCCGGTGGTTGTCCATTGAGTGTCATCGACCCATATGCTAAGGGTTTTATTTCCGAACGCGGTCGCAACAGGGGTACTGCTGGCGTAATGGCACGTTGCGTCAATGCTCCTGGTTGCGCTTATCTTGAATGATTGCTGATCATCAACCTCATCGGCCAGCATCGGCTCCGGAATATCAATGCTGTTCAATAGCATGTTCACCGGGTTCACCTGGTTGAGGAATTCCCACGGGCTCCTGTTGAACTCGCTGATCTCGGGCGTGCCGCGCAGGGCGGCGCCGTCAGTGGTCAGCAGGTTTGCCCGGTCTTCTTCAAACGTATCCGAAGCAGCTGTCTGGCTTATGCCCGTGAGCGATGAATCGAGCGACGGGTACCAGGTGCTGGCGGAGGCATCGATGTTGGTGAAGGTGAAATATACATTCTTGGTGTATAGCCCCAGGTCAAGGGTGTACTGGAAGCTCACGTTGCTTCCCGCGTCCTGTTCCGGGATGGTGACCGGAATTGCTTCGTAACCGACACCCGGATTTGAATATGTGGCGTTGACAGATGCGACATCCTTGTACGTATCCAGGGGGACGGCGGACTGCTGCTCGCCCGAGGTACAGCGCACCAGGGCCAGGGGCAGGGTGAGGAGAAGCAGCAGGGCAAGGTATCTGAACTGGTCCATTAACGCGGTTTCCTGAGCATTTACTGTTTATACCGAATATCCCATCAATTATACAACACTTTTCCGGCAACGGCAAGCGGTGCCGGATAATCTCGCCCGAAGCATGTTTTTATTCAATAAGAAAATGACGAAATGAAGGTTTTGTCGCCTGCAAGTACTCCTTTTCAGGCCGGAATTGATAAAAAAACCCGATTTCAGGGCAAGGCAGGGGAGTGGATAACAATCCAGACCGTCGGGGTCAGAGCATGGGACAGGGAACACGGAAGAGGGTCAGAGCATTTGCCGGCAAGCAGAGGAGGGGTCAGAGCACGCCATAAAAAAAAGCCCGGCCGCAGGGCCGGGCAGAGGAATGGATAACAATCCCGCCCCTGGAAGGTCCGCATGGCCGCCGGGGGCAGGGCAGGGGGAAAAAAGAGATTACTTCTTTAAAAGAGCACAGGTCTCTGCCAGGGTGATGAATTCGGCCCGATAGCCCTCCGTGTCCCTGCCGCGCGAGCCCCGCGCCAGCCGTATCACGTCGGAAAGGGTCAGGTCCTTTTTGAACTGCGAGTCCCTGAGGATCATGCCCAGCCCCGCGACGGCGGCGGAGAACCGGAAGTTTTCAGACGCGCCCGCGAACGCGGTGCCCGCGTCGCTGACCGGGACCGTGATCAGCCTGCTCGCCGACTGGCGGGGCTGCTTGTACCGGAGCTTCACGGTCATGACCTCCGCGCCCGCGGCCGCGTCGGTGGTCTTCACCTGCTGGTACTTCAGCGGGTCGGTGCCGCCCACGGCCTGGTTCGAGCCGACGGGCATGATCTCGTACAGCGCGGTCACGGTGTGGCCGGCGCCCAGCTCGCCCGCGTCTTTCAGGTCGTTGTTGAAGTCCTCGTCCGGCATCACGCGATTCTCGTACCCGATGAGCCGGTAGGCCTTCACCTTCGCCGGGTTGAACTCGATCTGGACCTTCACGTCCTTCGCGATGGTGAACATATTCGCGCGCATCTGCTTCACGAAGACCTTCTTCGCCTCCCTGATGCTGTCGATGTAGAAGTAGTTGCCGTTGCCGGCCTTGCTGATCTGCTCCATGCGGCCGTCCTTGTAGTTGCCCATGCCGAAGCCGCAGATGGTCAGGTAGATGTCGGTCTTCCGGTACTCCTCCATCATCCGCACCATCGAGGCGGTGGAGGAGACGCCCACGTTGAAGTCCCCGTCCGTGCAGAGGATCACGCGGTTGTTCCCGCCGGTGACCAGGTTTTGCTTCGCGGTCGCGTACGCGAGCTGGATGCCCGCGCCGCCGGCGGTGGAGCCCCCGGCCTGGAGCCGGTCGATCGCCGCGATGATCTCCTCCTTCCTGCCCGCCGGGGTCGAGGGAAGGACCAGGCCGGCCGCCCCTGCGTACGCCACGATGGCAACGCGGTCGCGCGCGGTCAGGCCGTCAAGCAGGAGCCTGAGCGACTGCTTGAGCAGCGGGAGCTTGTTCGCGTCCTGCATCGAGCCCGACGAGTCTATGAGGAAGACGAGGTTGCAGGGCCTGAGGTTCTCGTAATCGAGCGACCTGCCCTGCAGCCCTATGTGCACAAGACGGTTCTCCCTGTTCCAGGGGCAGCCCGACACTTCGGTCGTTATCGAAAAGGGGTGTCCGTCCTCCGGCTGCGGGTAATCGTAGTCGAAGTAGTTGATCATCTCCTCGATCCGGACCGCGTCCGCGGGAGGCAGCTGGCTGGCGTTGATGAAGCGCCGCAGGTTCGCGTACGAGGCGGTGTCAACGTCTATCGAAAAGGTCGACAGCGGGGTGCGGGCCGCGTCCCGGAACTCGTTCTCCCTGATGTAGTCGTATTCCTCGGTGTTGAAGTCCGGCGGTGCGGCGTCCCGGTTTATGACCGCGATCCCGGACGGCTGTGCCTTCCTGGCGAAGTCCTTGCGCGCGGCCATCTCCCCGGCGCAGGACTTTTCGTCCATGGTGCGGGGCGGGTTCAGGGACTGCAGCTTCGCGGCGCTGCATCCCGCGACCAGATAGCCCAGCGACAGGGCGGCGAAAAGAAGCATGATTGAACGTAACGGTTGTTTTGTGCTCATGACGGTACTCCTGTGTATTGATGATGGATGAGCCGCCCCGCGCGGTTCGTCAAACGCCCGGTGATGCGGCAGACCTGATGTATCGCAATCCGCGCCTGTATGCATGTGCGGTCGGCGCGCCTGGTTTATGGGTGATAGACAACCGGGTGCGGGGGACGGTTCTTGATTTTTTTTATGCGCGAGCCGGACCCCTGTCCGCTGCGCGGCGGGCGGACGCGGCTTGGGCGCCTGCGCCGTTTTAGGGGCGACAGAACCGGTGTTTGCGTGTTTTAGTGAACCGTGTCAGGAGTGTTCGCGCGAAAATAAGGTGGAACGGGCCGCATGACCTCGTCCCGTAATGCGGGTTACTTGCTCGCGGTAGCGCAGCCCGGGCTCGCCCAGTCGCAGCTGGAGCACTTGTACCCGTTGTATCTCATCGTGCCGGTTGCCTGTTTCTCAACCTTTGCCATTACGAGTGATTTGCAATCGGGACAATGCTTTGCAATGAGTTCGTAATCGTCTTTCTGTTCCCTGTTCATCTGAATTCCCCTATGCTATATAAGAAAAGAATTAAGTCTTAAAGTTAGCACATGTTTAACTTATCGTCAACAGCGTCAATAAAAAAAGTGATATTTTTTTGGTTTTGTACAATAAACCGTCCGGATGGATGGGGGAGAAGGATGGTGTCAGAGTAAACATCCTCGGAGGATGGATAGTTATCGCCTCGTCCGGGGTCAGAGCAGTCCGGTTGTACCGATAGTTATCGGTCCCGGGTGTTTGGTGTCAGAGTAAACACCCCCGGAGGATAGATAGTTATCGCCATGTACGGGTGTCAGAGCAGTCCGGATCAGTCATGCCTGACCAGAACTTTAATTGCCGGGCCCTTTTTCGCCATCTCATAGGCTTCCGGAAGGCGGCTGGCGGGAAACTCGTGAGTAATGATATTTTTTTCAAGAAGGGCGGCTGTCGCTCCATGCTGCCGGAGCGTTTGCACGGCCTGCCGGAGGTCGCCGCAGCGTGAAGTGCGCACACGTCCGCCGGAGGCACAAAAGCGGAGCAGGGGATTGTTATCCCCATTTTGTGCGACCACGATGGCCCCCCGGGGCCTGACAAGAGAAAGCTCATGACCGGTGCTCGGCCTGATACAGGCGTCGATCTCCTCCATCGAGGAGGCAATGGCGATGTCGAAGCGCGGCAGGCGGCCGCGGAAGGCCCCGGTCGTTAACAGGGCCCCGGCGGACGCAGCGTCGCCCCGGTGCGCCCTGTACCGCTCCGGCAGGTCGTAGCCGCCGGCGCCCGGCGCGGCATAGACCCATTCATTAACGCGGTCTTCGTTGTCCCAGTGAAAATCGAGAGAGTCCAGGGCAGAGGGGAGGAGCGAGAGCTCGTCCACGACCAGGCCGGTCAGGTGCTTCATGCCGTGAAACTCCCTGCCGCTCGTTGACTTGAGGTGCACCTCCCGGCGCGCGAGCCGGAGCGATGCCTCGAAGCCTTCCATCGTGCCGGAAGCGTCGAACACGAGGTCGAACTGTCCCCGGGAGCGTCCGCCGTAATCCTTGATGTCTTCGGCGCTGTCCGCGCCCAGCGCGATTGCCGCTTTCCGGGTCTTTCCGCTCCGTCCCAGGGCAGTGACTGTGAATCCTCCCGCTGCCGCCCGGCAGGAGGAGAGCGCGGCAATGATAAGAAGGCCGAGCCTCCCGGGCCCGACCACCGCGACCGAGTCCCCGGCGCGGGGACGGGAGGTCCCGACCGCGTGAAGGGCGGCGGCGAAAGGCTCTGCCAGCGCGGCCGTGCGCAGCGCCAGTCCCTCGACGGGAACGCACGCGTTGACCGGGGCGAGCAGCCAGGGCCCGAACCCGCCCGGCAGGCGGTCGATTCCCAGCACCATCCGGTCCGGGCAGTGGGTGGCCAGCCCGCTTGCGCAGAATATCTCCGGAGACCGGTCGCCGCGCGCCGCGCAGTTGTCGTTAATCTCGACCACGTAATCGCGCCCGGTAGCGGGATCTGCAGCGACTGCCTCGTGGCCGATGACCTGGGGCAAAGAAAACGGCAGGTGTATTCTGGCCAGGTCCGTGGAGCAGATGCCGCAGTACATGGTACGCAGCAGCCGGTATCCCGGTCCCAGGGCCAGATGCTCCCTGCCGTTTCTCGTTATGGTCCATCCGGTCGGTGTGTCTCCGGTGAACCGGTACTCTGATTCTATGAAACTGTCTTGAGACGTGTACTCAAAGGCCCTGAAGTTCGCCTCCACGTACTGTCATTCTCCCACGAAGACGTTTTCCTTGAAGGTGCCCTGCTGGGTCTTGCCGTCCGCGTAGATCATCACGCCCTTGCCGTCCCGCATGTCGTTCTTGAACTCGCCGGTATACTTATCGCCCGATTTCCAGTAGTAGGTGCCCTGGCCGTTCATTTTTCCGTCCTTGAATTCTCCCTCGTACTTATCGCCCGAAGGCCAGGTATAGGTGCCTTTTCCGTCCTTGATGTTCGTTTTGTAGAAGCCCTTGTACACGTCGCCCTTCGCCCAGTAGTACGTTCCCTCGCCTTCCCTGAGGCCTGACTTGTAGGGGCCGATGTACCTGTCGCCCGACTTCCAGGTATACTCACCGTTTCCGTCGCGAACGCCCTTGCTTGCCGCGCCGATATATTTATCGCCGGACGGGTAATCGATCGTGCTCTTGCACCCGGTCGCAATAAATGCCGCTGCAAACACTATAATTGAAATAAAAAGCAATTTCGATTTCATAATTGCGCTCCTTTTGATGTTTTTTGCAGTTATACAACCATGTTTGCAGGATGTCAATAGGAATTATTAGAACGTCAGATTACCAGAGATAATACGATATCAGTATAACTATGAAGATGCTAAAATTCAAGCGAAATTAATCAATAATTTTTCAAGGATTTGATTGAATTATTAATAACAAAGTAATGTACAGCAGGGATTATGATCGTTTTTCGTGTTCGATTATAAACCGTCCTGTTGATTATTTGTTCATCATTATGTAAACAAGTATCCGGCTTAAGGTATGTATACCCGTAGGCCGGATGCGTGTTAAAAACATATCTATTTATTACTGAGGAATAATCATGTCAGAATAATAACTCCAACCCGCGGCAGATTTGTAGTCCTCGATACTGGAACCCGGCACCTTGATAGCTTGCAGTGCGGGGCAGCTGAAAAACACGTATACGGATAATTCAGGCGGCACAACGCTGTTAATGCTTATTTCTGATAAATTCATGCAGCTATAAAAGGCACGGTGCTCGATGTCCGTAATGTTCGCCGGAAGTGTCGTTTGCACCAGGCCGGTGCAAAATCCGAAGGCGTATTGCCCGATTGTTGCAAGTCTGCTTGATGGTGCGAATGTAAGACTTGACAGGCCGTAGCAATAAGCAAATGCAAATGACCCGATTTCCGTAACACTGTCCGGGATAGCTATGCCCGCCAGACCGGTGCAAGAGTAAAATGCACCTTTCCCGATGTAAGCGAGGTTGCCGGGAAGTGTTACGCTCGTCAGGCTGCTGCACCCATGGAACGCGTCCGCGCCTATAGATGTGACATGGTCCGGGATAGCCACGCTCGTCATGGCGTCGCATTGGCTGAATCCGTACGCGCTCACGGCAGTGACCTTTTTCCCCGACCAGTATCCCGGGATCACGACAGTTCCTGTCGTATCCGCGGTTCCCTTCTGTACGCTGTATTCTTTGCCATCGTTAATGAGCGTGAACTGCAGGCCCGGGGTTGCCCATGCTGCATATACCGTAATATTTTCACTAACGCGTGTGTCCGCTGTAAATTGTTCACCGTCGCCATTCGGTTCCATGTTCCAGCCGGCAAACACCAGGCCGGATTTTACCGGCTCATCCGGCAATGTTTCAACTGTCCTTGAAGGCAACGTTACCGCAATCGTTTCAGATCCAGGTTTGTCAACATTACCTGACTGGAAAGCGGCACGCATAAGGACCATGCCGTTTGCTGGAAGCATCGGGCCCTCCCCGGGTGAAAAGTGGGTTGCCGTTTTGAACGGCAGCCCCGAGCACGTCAACGTTGCTTCCTGTTAAGGATTGACCACATACGTATCGACAATCCAATCCGGCCCCGCGTCTTTCTGTGATATGATTATTATATTGACCAAACAGACGCTGATCCATAAACGGAGGCCGTTGTCGGGAGGGTATATTGGATTAATGAATTAAATGCTGCATCTGCAAGAAAGCTGACAGGCGATTGTAAATGCATGGCCTGGCGCCTTGCGTAACAAGGCCACATGTTCTGTTTTCTATCGCAACAACATATATCATGGCATACCTGTTTTTTTTCTATGTAAGGAATTTTATATTGAAAATTAGTATTGGAAGTGTTTTAATGTATATTGATGATGCAATGTGCCCGTGACTCCCGATTAATGGAAAGCCTGACGAATAATTGACAAGTTGCCGCATGGCAGCTATACATAATACACAAGATGAATGATACAATGGCCAGTATACTTATCGTTGAAGACGAGCTGGTGACAGCTGAGAACATGAAAAGCCGACTGGAGGAGGAGGGTTTTTCGGTCTGCGGGATAGCTGACTCCGCCGACAGCGCGGTATCCCTGGCCAAAGCGACATCCCCCCACCTGATCCTGATGGACATAGTCCTGAAGAATAAATCCAGCGGTATAACGGCTGCGCGTGAAATACTTCTTTTCCTTGACGTGCCCGTCCTTTTTTTGACTGCCTATACGGATTCATCCATCTTTACGAAAGCGCGGGAAACAGGACCCTACGGTTATATTTCTAAACCGTATGATGAAAAAGACCTCTTCCGCTCCATTGATATAGCGCTATACAAGCATTCGATGGACCGGAAGCTCCGGGCCAGCGAGCTCCGTTACCGGAAGCTTGTGGAATATATCCCGCACTTCATATGCCGGTTCGACGCGGCTTTTATCCTGACCTTTGTCAATGACCTGTATTGCTCGTACGCGGGACGGACCTGCGAGGAACTGCTGGGCGCCTCTTTCCTGGATAACATACCGGTGAAAGTCCGGGAATCCGTTCAAGGCAATATCAAATCGCTCACCATCGACAGGCCCATACTGGCATATGAAAACGAGATCATCATGCCTGATAACAGCGTCAGGTGGCAGAGGTGGACGCATACCGCCATATTTAATCCCGAAGGCACGCTGGAAGAATACCAGTCAATTGGCGAGGACATAACCGCTCTCCGGCTTCTCGAACAGGAGGTCGTCAGGGCAACGGATGAAGAACGCAGGCGCATCAGCCGCGACCTGCATGACGATCTTGGACAGCGGCTTTCCTACCTGGGGTTTGTAGCAGAAATGCATAAAAATGAACTGTCCGGGTGCGGCTACGCCAACCTGAAAAATGTCGATTCAATGATACGCCTGGTCCGGGAGTCCGTGGACCATACGCGGCTCATAGCCAAGGGGCTCCAGCCTGTCGCTCTGGACCCGGGCGGTTTTGTGGAGGCGGTGCGCGAATACGCTGTTGAGATGAAGCGGCTCCTCAATGTCGGGGTGCAGGTCGACTGCAAGAGTACAATAAGCATCAGGGACCAATTCGTCGCTGAACACCTGTTTTACATCGTGCGGGAGGCTATCAACAACGCGGCCAAACATGGTGCGAAACGGGGCGTCATCGTGGTCGCAATGGGCTGCCGGGAAAACGGTTTGATAATAAGCATTTCAAATAAAATTGGCAGAACAAATCCGGATCATGGGGCCACTAAAGGGATGGGACTTGACATAATGCGCCACCGGGCGAACCTTGAGGCGCTGTTGTCAGTGTTACGCAGGACAAGGGTGCATTCCGGGTCGATATAAGCCTCGATGGCGATCGGTTGTTATAAGGATGCGGCCGTCGGATCCGGCTGAATATTTGATTGATGATGAAGGGTATGAAAAAAACAGGAAAGCATGACGCCGGAGCCATTACCGTCCTGATCCTGGAGGACCATCCGCTTATGCGGAAAGGGATTCGCGAAATAATCGAGCACGAAAAGGACATGACGGTGTGCGCCGAAGCCGATTCCGCCAACAGGGCGGTCGGCCTGATAGCACGGCTGGATCCTGATATAGCCATAGTCGATATTTCACTTGCCGGCGAAACCGGCGGCATTGACCTGATCAAGGCAATGACCGGGCGCGGCATGAGGACAAAAGCAATCGTGCTTACCATGCACGGAGAAAGCCTGTATGTGGAGCAGGCACTTCACGCGGGGGCGCGCGGGTACATTGCCAAAAGCGAGGCCCCCCAGATAATCATAGGGGCGATCCGGGACGTCATGAAAGGCGGGCTCTTTGTAAGCACCAGCGTATCCGGCATTGTAATCGACCGTTTGGTGAACGATGCCGTGGAACCGTGCAAATCGGTCGAGGGCCTCACCGGCCGCGAGCTGGAGATTTTAGAGCTTATCGGCAAGGGGTATAAGCCGGTGGATATCTCGAAAAGCCTGAACCTGAGCATCAATACGGTAGAAACCCACCTAAAGAATAGTCGCGGTAAGCTCGGGCTGTCAAGCTCGGGAGACCTCATGCGCCATGCGATCGAATGGGTGCATTCCAACCGTAAATGATGTTTGGCGGATACAGAAAAGCTGGCCGCTTGATAGATGAAAAAAGAAAAAACCACCGTTAGCTTTAAATTCCGGATTTCCGGAGAGGAAGTGAAGAATGAAGGGCCCTGAAATTCTCATTGTTGAAGACGAGCTTATAACCGTTGAGTCCATCCGGGACGTCCTGGAAAGCCGGGGCTACAACATCATCGGGGACGTCACGAACAGCGACGACGCGCTCGCGCTGCTGGAAAAGGAAGAGCCGGACCTGATCCTCATGGACATCAGGATCAAGGGAAATGTCGACGGGATCGAGCTGGCCAGGATCGTCGGCGAGCGGTATCGCATCCCGATCATTTATCTGACCGCTTTTGCAGACCGGAAGACGGTGGAGCGGGCCAAGATGACCGAGTCGTACGGTTACATTATCAAGCCCTTCGGAGAGATTGAGCTCGTTACGAACATCGAGATCGCACTCTACAAGCACAGTCTCAGCCGTAAAATGAAGGAGGGAGAAAAACGCTTCCGGATCCTGTTCGAGTCGATGAATGATGCGCTCTACATACATGACGGCGCGGGAAGCTTCATCGACTTCAATCCTTCCCTGGAGCGGCTGACCGGGTACTCCCGCCATGAGCTGATGGCCAAGCATGCCGGGGACCTTTTTGCCGACCAGAAGGCCCGCAAGCGGTTGTATGCCGCGCTTGAATCGGGTGGGCGGGTCAATGACGAGCCGGTTATGATCGTGCAAAAGGACGGAGGTGCGGTGCGATGCCTGGTCTCGGCCTACCGGATCGCCGGCGTGTCCCGTGGCAGCGCGACGATTCATGGCGTCATCCATGACGTGAACGAGCAGTGGGAGGCGCACAGGAAGCTGGAAGAGGAGCGCCTGTTTACCGAGGCGGTCATCGACAGCATGCCGGCGATAATTTATGCGGTTGACCGTGAGGGCCGGTTTGCGCGGTGGAACCGCAAGCTGGAGGAGCTCAGCGGTCTCACCGGGGAAATGCTCCGGGGCGCCAGCCTGCTGGAGATGATGAGTGAGAAGAACCGGCCGCTGTTCACACAGAAGCTCGACGAGGGGTTCTCGCGCGGGGAGGTAACGATGGAGGTCCGCCTCCTGTTGCGCGGGGCCGGCGACGAACGGCGAAATTTCAGGATCACCGGAAGAAGGGTGGAGATAGGCGGAAAAGAATACCTTGTCGGCGCCGGTGTGGACATCACCGAGTAAAAGGCGAACCGGGGGACTGTATAAACAAAAACCGGCCGGCGCACCTGCTCCCCGGGGCAGACCCCGCGGATGCCGGCTGCCGGGACCGGATAGACGCCGGCTTGTCTCCGGAACAATCCCCTCACCCGGGGATTTCTCTGCCGGTCAGAGAGGCGATTTTTTTCACAACCGTATCCCGGTCATAGGGCTTTCTGATATATCCGTCAATGTTAAGCTTGATCGAATCTTCCACGATCGACCGTTCCGTATGTGAAGTTACCATGATGATCCTCGTGTCCGGTCGCAAAGGTTTGATCAATTTTATCGTTTCTATTCCGTTCAATTGGGGCATTTCCATGTCAATGAAGATAAAGTCCGGTTTGATGCTTCCCGATTTCAGGATGGACAGCGCGATTTCGCCGTTGACTGCTTCTCCCACGATTTTGAATTGCAGGGACAATAAAATGCGCTTCAGTATCTCCCGGGCTGTCAGTGAATCGTCAATGATGAATACCGAATATGGTATGCCGTTCGGTTTGATGCCGAGAGGGCCGGTTCCGTGCCGGGAATTGCCTGTATCAGGGTTGTTCATCCTTTTTCCTTCTTGTTATACTGTGTTATAAAATACCAATAAAACGATGAAGCAGGTAATTTTTTTTCCGTATAAGATGTTGTGTAGCAGTGTGTATTGTGTCTCAGTGTTATCCGGTTGATTTCATCATCAGGGATGAATCATGCAATAATTAAAAAATGCAACTCGGAGTGACCGGTGTTTTATAATCAGGCTGCCCGGGATCATATAAAATGCTGGTGGTGATATTGTTAATAAACTTGGATCAATTAGATAATAATGTTCAGTTTCAGGAGATATAACAGCCCGGCAAGGCTGTTATTGTTTTATATTGCACAATGCTTTTTGATGCCACGCCCGCCTGCCTTGTTGTGTCCGAATAATTGTAAAATAAACATACACGACCCGTTCAGTATAACATTACAGCGCGTATGCGAATAAAAAAGTTGAAAATAATGTAAATAATTGCACTATGGTCATCAAGCACAGGGTATACAATAGGTGCCTGTTGCCATACCGGCTTTTTACATTTGTAACCTGGGCTTATAAGTGCTTTAGGTTTGCTTACAGTCGATCGTGAGTGCCCAAAATGAAGGGGGATCATTCCTCCGGAATAAACGATAGCATTGACTTCTTGTAACAGTTGCTATACATTCATAATACGCCGTGCCATGTTGAATCGAGAATTTTTGCTCTGCTGTACTTAATATAACAGCCGAGTCCGTTGATTATGCCTGATACGCCATTGTTGCGTCTCACTGGAATCAGGCCATGAGTAACCGCAAGCATGCGGTCGGTGGTATAGACCAAGCAGTTTGAATGATTCGTTTCCTGGCGAGGAGGAGAGTAGGGCGTTCATGACCTGGCAGCATGCCGCATATTTCATCTCAATAATCATCACCACCGTGGTAATGGCAATCATTGCCTGGTATGCCCGCCGTTATCGGAAGACCGTGCCGGCCGCGGGCATCTACCTCTGGATCGCCCTTCTGGTAAGCCTGCTGTCCCTGTTTCAGGGGATTTCCCTCCTGGGCCCTACGGAAGATTGGGCCCTCTTCTGGTTCAATATGCGCATTCCCTGCTTTGCCGTTACCCCGGTACTCTGGCTTATTTTCGTGTTTCATTTTGTGGGCAAGCCGACGGTCCTCTCTAAAGCCCGCATTGCGCTTCTTTTCGTGGTGCCCGTCGTCACCCAGGCGATGCTCTGGACGAACACCTGGCACGGGCTCTGGGTGGCGCGCGATGTGCTCTTCACCCGGACCGGCCCGTTTTTTATTCCCGAACATTCCGTGCGCGTTATTGGTCCCTTTTTCCTGACACATATTCTTTATGCCAACCTGGTAACGCTCGCCGGCCTGGTAGTGCTTTTAGTGATGTCGGTCCGCATGGAGCGGGGGCACCGGGGCCAGGCGGCCTGGCTAGCCGCCGGGACCCTGATAATGCTGGTCGTTACCCTGGTACCAACCTTCAACCTGATGCCGGGAATGCAGCTTAACGTGCTGCCGCAGGGTTACGCGGTCGGCTCCCTCATGTTCGCGTGGGCGATATTCCGGCACCGCCTGCTCGCCGTGTCCCTTCCGATCGACGATCGGAAACCGGTGCCGTTCGCGATTCTCGGCCTCTTTATGGTCCTGTCCCTGGGCATTGTTTCCATCGGTTTTATCAATTACAACAAGTTCAGCGACCAGTACCGCTCCCAGATGGAGCAGCACCTGGTTTCGATAGCGGAGCTGAAGGTTGACGAAATTGCCGGCTGGCGGAGGGAGCGCCTGGGTGACGGTGCCACGCTTTCGGGTAACACCATGTTCATCTCCCTGGTGCGCCGTTTTTTCGGCGATCCCCTGAATGATGCGGCACGATGGCAGATCGATAACTGGCTGACTACCATGCGGTCCGCGTACCAGTACGATTCCATCTACCTGCTGGATGCCGGCGGTGCTGTTCGCCTTATAGTTAAGGGGGGGGCCTTCTCGATCGAAGGCCATGTCCCGAAATATTTCAAGGATGCGCGCGCTTCGACAGGGGTCATCCTCTCCGATTTCCACCGTGAGGCGGAGGATACGCCGCTGCATCTTTCGGTCATAGCGCCCCTCACGGACATACCGGGCAAAGGCGCACCGTTCGGGTTCGTTATCATGGTGATAGATCCTGGAAAATATCTGTATCCCATGATAACCCGCTGGCCCGTGCCGAGCAGGACCGCGGAGACGCTCCTTGTACGCAGGGACAGCGATGACGTCCTCTTTTTGAACGAGCTCAGGTTTAAAAAAAATGCCGCACTGGATCTGAGAATACCCCTTGCGAAAACCGAGACCCCGGCGGTCATGGCCGTACTGGGCAGGGAGGGTGTCGTGGACGGCATCGACTACCGCGGCGTGCCGGTCATCGCCGCTCTCAAGTCGATCCCCGATTCCCCATGGCATCTGGTGGCCCGCGTGGACGCGCAGGAAGTGTACGCGACGATCCGGGAACGGTTCTGGTTCATGGTGGTCGTGATGATCGGCCTCATCACCGGTGCCGGGGCGGGCACCTGGCTCCTGTGGCGACGGCAGAGCGAGCGGGACCTGTACGACCGGATAGCCGCCGCCGACGCGCTTCGCGAGAGCGAGGAGAAGTTTTCCCGGGTCTTCATGGTTTCCCCGTATGCGATCACCATCACAAGGCCGGCCGACGGGAAATTCATAGACGTCAACGAGGCCTTTGTGGAGATAACCGGGTATTCGCGTCAGGAGGCGATGGACGATTCTTCTATTGGGTTCAATTTGTGGTTGAATGCCGGGGAACGCAACGCGGTGATGCGGGAGCTCATGGAAGGAAAGATTATTTCCGGCCGCGAGTTCAACTTCAGAAAAAAGAACGGTGAGGTCATGACGGGCCTGTATTCCGCCGGCGTTCTCTCCCTGAAAAAGGAGCGCGTCATCCTGTCGAGCATCAACGATATAACCGATCGCAGCAGGGCCGAAGCGCGGCTCAGAGCCAGCGAGAAGCGTTTTCGCTCCCTCTTTGAGAACATGCTGAACGGGTTCGCGTACTGCAAAATGCTGTACGACAACGGCGTGCCCTCGGATTTTATTTATCTCGACGTTAACGCGTCTTTCGAAAGGCTGACCGGCCTGAACGACGTTGTCGGGAAAAAGGTATCAGACCTCATACCCGGCATTCGGAAGGATAATCCGGAGCTTTTCGAGATTTACGCCAGGGTCGCGGCAACCGGAATATCTGAAAGCTTCGAATCGTATGTTGGCGGGCTCGACATGTGGTTTTTCGTTTCGGTGTACAGCCCGGAGCGGGAATACTTCGTCGCCGTGTTCGATGTGATAACCGAGCGCAAGCGGGCCGAGCAGGCGCTTCGCGAGAGCGAGGAGTTCACGCGTACGGTCCTGGGCAACCTGCCGGTCGGCATCGCCGTGAATACGATCGAGCCGGACGTCAGGTTCGTTTACATGAACGATAATTTCGCCGCTTTGTACAGGACAACTCGTGAAAACCTCAAGAACCCGGACGGGTTCTGGGAAGCGGTGTACGAGGATCCCGTATTCAGGAAGGAAATTCAAAGAAGGGTCATCGAAGACAGCATGAGCGGCGACCCGGGTCGCATGTACTGGACTGACGTGCCGATTACCCGCGCCGGAGAACAAACTACCTATATTTCGGGGCGGAACATACCTCTGCCCGGAAACAACATGGTGATATCCGTCGTCTGGGACGTGACGGAGCGCAAGATGGCCGAGCTCGCGCTTGCCGAGAACGAGGCGCGACTGCGCACGCTGGTGGGGACCATTCCCGATCTCATCTGGCTGAAGGACCCGAACGGCGTATATCTGAATTGCAATCCTAAATTCGAAAGCTTTTTCGGCGCTGCAGAAGCGGATATTGTAGGTAAAACCGACTACGATTTCGTGGAAGGGGATCTGGCGGATTCCTTCCGCGAGCACGACCGGAAAGCTGCGGATGCGGGCAGACCACTGGTCAACGAGGAATGGGTAACCTTCGCGTCAGATGGCCGCAAGGCGCTCCTGGAAACCATCAAGACGCCCATGTACGGCATCGACGGACAGCTTCTCGGCGTGCTGGGGATTGCCCGCGATATCACCGATCGCAGGCGCACCGAGGAGGCGCTGCAGGAGAGCGAGAGGAGGCTTGCGGAAGCCAGGGAAATGGCACGGATGGGGTACTGGATCTGGGATGTAAAAACGGGCGACGTCCAGTGGTCCGAGGAAGTGTTCAGGATATTCGGGCTTGATCCGCGGGAGTTCACGCCGCGCATTGATTCGATACAGGCACTGTCGCCCTGGCCCGAGGACAACAGGCGCGACCAGGAATTGATTCAGAGGGCGATTGAATCGCATGAGAAGGGCGAGTATGAACAGCGCTTTCTCCGCCCTGACCGGAGCATCGGATATTATCACTCCACTTTCCAGGGCCAGTACGATGAAACCGGCGCGCTTGTTACCATCATCGGGGCCGTCATGGATATCACCGAGCGAAAAAAAGCGGAGCTCGAACTGCGCGAGAGTGAAGAGCGGCTGCATGCGATATTCGACGCGTCCATGGCCGGGATCATCATGGTCAACCCGGAAGGGTTGATAGTATTTGCGAACCAGAGAATGGCGGACATGTTTAATCTTCCGATGAATGAGCTTGTCGATTCAGCCTACCTTGGGCATCTTCATCCCGATGAGAAAAGCGACGGGAACCATAAAATGAAAAAACTGATCGACGGCGAAGTCGATTCGGTATCGCATGAGCGTCATTATGTCCGTTCGGATGGAAGCGATTTTTGGGGTTTTCTCAGCGGGAGGCGCATGGTTGATGAGGAAGGAAACGTCATTTCCATTGTGGGCATCATTTCAGATATCACCGAGCGCAAGCAGGCGGAAGTCCGGATACTGCAGCTCAACAGCAGGCTTTCTCTCCTCAGCTCGGCGGTTACCAGGCTTGCCGCGGCCCGTGACCTTGATGCGGTGATGGCGATCATACGGGATTCGGCCCGCAGCATCGCGGGCGCGGACGGCGTAACCTTCGTTCTCCGCGAGGACGACCGGTGCTTTTACGCTGACGAGGACGCGATCGGCCCGCTGTGGAAGGGACAGCGATTCCCCCTGTCCCAATGCGCCAGCGGCTGGGCCATCCTGAACCGGGAGACCGCCGTGATTGAGGACGTGTATAACGATGAACGCGTGCCTCAGGAGGCGTACAGAAAAACATTTGTGAAAAGCATGATCATGGTCCCGATGCGGCGTTCCGATCCTATCGGCGCGATAGGATGCTACTGGGCCAGCCGCTACCGCCCGGACAGCGAGGAGGTAGGACTCATCGAGGCCCTGGCGGAGGCCGCGGGAACGGCGCTGGACAGCATTGCGTTGTACCGCGACCTGGAAGAGCGCGTGCGCGAGCGCACTGCCATGCTCGAGGAAGCCAATGTTTCTATTATCGAGAACGCCATCCGAATCGAGGACCTGTATAACCACGCTCCCTGCGGATACCATTCGCTCGACGAAAATGGCGTGTTCGTGGAGATAAACGATACGGAGCTGGAATGGCTCGGGTATAGTCGCGGGGAAGTGGTCGGTAAGCGGGCCTTTACAGATTTTGTCACGGATGAGAGTAAAATGTTCTTTCTCCAGAATTTTCCGCAATTCAAGGAAAGAGGGTTCATCAGGGACATGGAGTTCGAGATTATCAGGCATGACGGGACCACCCTCCCGGTGCTTGTCAGCGCAACCGCCATCCGTGACGCGGAAGGCAGGTACCTCCGGAGCAGGTCCACGGTCATGGACTTCAGCGAGGTAAAAAATGCGCGCGATAAACTGGGCCGGTACGCCGCCCGCCTGGAGGAGTCCAACCGGGAGCTTGAGTCCTTTTCCTACTCCGTATCGCACGACCTGCGCGCGCCCCTTCGCTCCATTGACGGTTTCAGCCAGGTCATACTTGAAGATTACCGGGAGCGGCTGGACGACACGGGCCGCGACTACCTGGGCAGGATCCGGGCTGCGACCATGCGCATGGCCCAGTTAATAGACGACATCCTGAAGCTGTCCCGCCTGGGGCGGGCCGACATGCGTTACGAACGGGTCGACCTGGGCGCAATGGCGGAGGCCGTCATGGCCGAGCTCCGGGCTCGGGATCCGGGTCGCGCCGCCGACATCCTCATCGATAAAAATCTGGACGCCGTAGGGGACCCGGCCCTGCTGAAAGTAGTTCTGGATAATTTACTGGGTAACGCATGGAAATTCACGTCCCGACGGAAAAAAGCCAGGATCCAATTCGGCATGCTTGAGAACGGTGCGTCCCGCGAGTTCTTCATCCGCGATAACGGTGTCGGCTTTAACATGATCTACGCGGACAAGCTCTTCGGGCCGTTCCAGCGGCTTCACCGCACCGAGGAGTTCGAGGGCACCGGCATCGGGCTCGCTCTTGCACGCAGGATAATCGGACGGCACGGCGGTGTGATCCGGGTCGAGAGCGAAGAGGGGAAAGGGACGTGTTTCTATTTCACAGTGCCTTCGAAGCCCGTCTATGACGAAGAACAGGAAGAAGGAGAAAGCGCGCATGCATGACCGCACTTTTGCCGGCACCCGCACGGGTTTTAACCGGGCGCACTTCGCCGTCGTTTCGGTGACGACCGCGGTTATTTACTTTGCCGCGGCCCGCCTCTCGCTGCTCCTTGCGGTCGGCGCTACGAATGTCACTTCGGTGTGGCCCCCCTCCGGTATAGCCCTGGCGGTCATTCTGCTGTACGGGTATCGGATGGGACCGGCCATCTTTATCGGCGCGTGCGCCGCGAACCTGCTGACCCTCGCGGGGGCAGGTCTTGATCCGGTAAATTACATAGCGGCATCTATCGCGACCGCGCTGGGCAATATGCTGGAGGGACTTATCGGCGCCTGGCTTGTCCGGCGCTTCGTGGGTGACGGCAATCCCTTCGATACCATGAAGGGCCTGGTCGCGTTCATCGTGGGCGGCAGCGTCGTCAGCACCATGGTGAGTGCCTCGATAGGGGTGTCCAGCTATGTGCTGGCGGCCGGGGAAACGCTGCCGCTCGCACGGCTCTGGGTCACCTGGTGGCTCGGGGACGCGGTCGGCGTGCTGATCGTGTCGCCGCTCGTGATTCTGCTGAAACAAACGGGCCTCCCGAAAATCGAAAAATCACGGTTGGGGGAAGCGGCCGGCATATTTGCCGTGCTGACTGCCGCATCGTTGATCATCCTGTTGAACGACCACAAGCTCGAATATGCCATCATTCCTCCGCTCCTCTGGATCGCCTTCCGTTTCGGACGGACCTGCTCTTCGGTGGCGATATTGATTGTATCGGCCATCGCGGTTGCCAGCACGGTAAGCGGCGCCGGTCCCGGAAGCGGCATGGTGACCGGCACATCCCTGTTCTATCTCCAGTCGTATATCGGGGTCATCTCGATCATCACCCTCAGCCTTTCGGTGCTGGCCCGCGAGCGGAACGAATTGGACCGGTCGCGCCTTGAGATCCAGAGACGTCTGTATGATATCATTGATTTTTTGCCCGATGCAACCTTCGCGATAAACAGCCGGGGCAGGGTACTTGCGTGGAACAGGGCCATGGAAGAGCTGAGCGGTGTGACCAAGAAGGAAATGCTGAGAACATCGGATTATGAATATGCGTTACCTTTCTTTGGGGAGCGAAAACCGATCCTGATCGACCTTGTCCTGAAAATCGACGATCCGTCCATGCCGTCAGCCTATGAATTTGTCGAAAAAAAAGGGGACACCCTGTTCGTTGAGAGGTATAATCCGAAGCTCAAACGGCATCTCGCCGGCGCTGCCTCGGTGCTCAGGGACGGCAACGGCGCCGTGTACGGCGCGATAGAATCGATCCGGGACATCACGGACCGCAAGTCTGCCGAGCTGGAGCTCGGGCATTACAAGGAGCATCTCGAGGAGATCGTCAGGGAGCGAAACAGCGAGCTGGAAAATGTGAACAGGGAGCTCCTCGTACGGATAGAGAACCAGGACCGCGCGGAGATGGCCCTCGCGGAAAGCGAAAAGAAATACCGGGACCTGGTGGAAAGCGCTAACAGCGTGATTTTACGATGGAAGCCGGACGGATCGATCACGTTTTTCAACGCCTATGCACAGAAGTTCTTCGGTTTCACGGAAAACGAAATCATCGGCAAGAGCGTGGTGGGCACCATCGTACCGAGCGTTGAGTCGTCGGGAAGGGACCTGGAGCTTTTAATGAAAGATATCATGCGCAGTCCCGAAACGCACATATTCAATGAAAATGAAAATATCCGGAAAAACGGCGAAAAGGTCTGGATCGCCTGGACGAACAAGCCGATCGTCGACGAAAGCGGCTCGCTGGTGGAGGTTTTGTCCGTTGGAAATGACATCACCGCGCGGAAAAAAACCGAGGAATCGCTCATGAAAACGCTCGACGAGCTTGCCGACGCCAAGGAGCGCGCGGAAGCGGCCGATCGCATCAAGTCTGCGTTCCTCGCGACCATGTCGCACGAGCTCCGCACGCCGCTCAACTCGATCATCGGGTTTACCGGCATCATTCTCCAGGGCCTGGCGGGCCCGCTCAACGACGAGCAGAAAAAACAGATGGGCATGGTGAAGAACAGCGCCCAGCACCTCCTCTCCCTCATTAACGACGTCCTGGACATTTCGAAGATTGAAGCCGGCCAGCTCGAGGTGCATCCCGATCGGTTCGATCTCGGGGACGCGATAAAGAAAGCGACCGATACGGTACGACCGCTGGCGGACAAGAAAGGCCTGTCGCTCGCCGTGAACGTGGGCGAAGGGATCGGCGCGATCGTCAGCGACCAGAGACGCCTTGAGCAGGTCCTTATCAATATGCTCAGCAACGCAATAAAATTCACCGAGCGTGGCGGCGTTACACTTTCCGTGGATGAGACGGAAGCGTTGCTCCCGGCCGGAACGGGGCGCTCCCGGGATGCCGTACCGGCTATTCAATTCAGGGTCGCCGATACCGGGATCGGAATACGGGCCGAGGACCTGGAGGGGCTTTTCCAGCCGTTCCGGCAGGTTGACACGGGTCTGACCCGTAAAGCAGAAGGAACGGGCCTCGGGCTTGCCATATGCCGGCGGTTGGCCGATATCCTGGGCGGCGATATTACCGTCGAAAGCGAGTGGGGCCGCGGCAGTACCTTTACCTTAACAGTGCCATTGCGCAGACCGGAGGCGGGATGAATAAAAAAGAAATAACCGTGCTGATGATTGAAGATAACGAGCAGAACCGGTATCTGGCCACTTTTTTACTTGAAGCGCAGGGATTTGCCGTGGTGTCGGCGGTTGACGGGCCCCAGGGAATCCTGTTGGCAGCCGAAAAACCCTACGACCTTATATTGCTGGATATACAATTGCCATCGATGGACGGCTATGCCGTCGCAGCAGCGCTGCGCAAGAACCCCTTGACCAGGTCTATCCCGATCATAGCAGTCACGTCCTATGCCATGGCGGGCGACCGCGAAAAGGCCCTTGCCTCCGGCTGCGATGGCTATCTTGAAAAGCCGATAAACCCGGAAACATTCGTTTCGGAAATCAGGAAGTTTATTTCAGACAGCGGAAAGGGTACACTATGAAACGGATTCTGATCGTCGACGATATCGAGGAAAACCGGTATCTCCTGCGCGTCCTTCTGCAGGGTTCCGGATATGAAGTAGTGGAGGCCGAGAACGGGAGCGACGCGATCGTCAAGGCGCTCTCGACTATTCCCGACATGGTCATATCCGATATCCTCATGCCGGTCATCGACGGGTATCCATTATGCCGGATCTGGAAGGCCGACGAGCGGCTGAAAAAAGCCCCCTTCATCTTTTACACCGCCACGTATACGGACCCCCGGGACGAGCGACTCGCCCTCGACATGGGGGGCGACGCTTTCATCGTAAAACCGGCCGAGCCCGAAGAATTTCTGCGTAATATAGAATCGTTGCTTGCCGCGGACGGAAAGCAGATGCTGACTTCCCCGCGGTTGCCGAAAACGGGGGATGAAACGATACTCAAACACTACAACGAGACGCTGATACGAAAGCTGGAACACAAGATGCAGGAGCTCGAACGGCTGAACCGCGAGCTCGAAGAAGAAATGCAGGCAAAAGAAGAGGTCGAAGCCACGCTCAGGGAAAGCGAGAAGCTGTTCAGGAGCGTGTTCCACCAGCACGCTGCGGTGAAAATGATAATCGATCCGGATACGGGAAAGATTATCGACGCCAACGAGGCGGCGGTACGGTATTACGGGTGGCCGGCGGAAGCATTGCTGCAGATGAACATCAAGGACATCAACAACCATCCCGTCGGCGAGATACAGGCTGCCATGGACATGGTCAGGTCGCAGCAGCGGGTGCGGTACGAATTCGAGCACCGGAAGGCCGACGGAACGGTACGGAATGTGGAGGTTTTCAGCAGCCTGATCAGGCTGGAGGGGAAGGACATCCTTCACTCGATAATTCACGACATAACGGACCGGAAAACGGCAGAGGAGGCGCTCAGGGAAAAGGAGCGGCTGTTCCGGCTCATCACTGAAAATATGACGGATACGATATGGCTCATGGACATGAACTTCAGGATGACTTACGCGAGCCCGTCGCTTCTGAAAAATCGCGGCTATACGCTTGATGAGCTCAACGAGCTGACCATGCAGGGAATGATGACCCCGGAATCCTTCGCCCGGGCGTCAAACATGATCAGGGAGGAGGTCACCCCCGAGCGTCTTGCCCGGAAGGACCTGTTCGTATCCCGCACAATTGAAATCGAAAATTACCGCAAGGACGGGTCCACCTTCTGGTCGGAGGTCACCATGACGCTCCTCCGTGACACGGCGGGCGAACCCATGGGGTTTCTCGGCGTGGGAAGGAACGTAACCGAACGCAAGATCGCAGAGGAGAAACTCGCGCAGCTGCACGCCGGGCTGGAGGAAATAGTCGCCGAACGCACGGCCAAGCTCGAACAGGCGAACCAGGAGATCGAATCATTCTCCTATTCGGTTTCGCACGATCTCAGGGCCCCCCTGCGGGCCATTGACGGGTACAGCAGGATACTGCTTGAGGACTATTCCTCGCGGCTCGACGAAACGGGAAGGGATTACCTGAACCGCATGCACAATTCGATCGGGCGAATGGACATGCTCATAGAGGACCTGCTCAAGCTGTCCCGGCTCGGGCGGGCGGAGATGCGGCTCGAGCCGGTGGACAGGGCGCCCTGGCGCGCGGCATAACGGATGAGCTTGCGGCACGGGACCCCGGGCGCACCGTTGATGTCGTTATTGCCGGGAACCTGGTCGCCACCGGGGACCCGTCGCTGCTCGGGGCCGCGCTGGAAAACCTGATAGGCAACGCATGGAAATTTACTTCGCGGAAGCCCCGGGCGGAGATTGAATTCGGCGCTTCAGATCGCGATGGTGCGCGCGAGTTTTTCATCCGCGACAATGGCGCCGGTTTCGACATGAAATACGCGGAACGCCTTTTCGGGCCGTTCCAGCGGCTCCACAGCGCCGAGGAGTTCGAGGGAACCGGCATCGGGCTCGCCCTGGTGCGCCGTATCATCAACCGCCATGGCGGGACGGTGCGCGCCGAGGGCGAAATAGGGAAGGGTGCGACAATTTACTTCACAATAGAAAATTAGAATTGAAATGGTACGCTGAACCATGGTAAAATGAATACAAAGGAGCGTTATATGAATAAGCCAATCCTCCTGGTGGAAGACAACCCTGACGACGTCGAGCTCACGATCAGGGCGTTCAGCAAGAGCAATATCGCCAACGAGATAATAGTTGCCCGGGATGGCGAGCAGGCCCTCGAGCTGCTTTTAGGCGACAAGCCCGTCACACCGGCGGTGGTGCTGCTTGACCTGAAGCTGCCCAAGATCGACGGCCTGGAAGTGCTGCGCCGGATACGCGACAGCAAAGAGACAGAACTTCTTCCCGTGGTGATACTGACCTCGTCCCGTGAAGAGAACGACCTTGTCAACGGGTACCGGTGCGGCGCCAATAGCTATATCAGAAAACCGGTCGATTTCGAACGCTTTATCGAGGCGGTAAAAACGCTTGGCGTGTACTGGCTTATCCTGAACGAGCCGCCGCCTATGTGACCGGATTGAGGTTAACATGACGCGCAAACTGAACATCCTCATCGTCGACGATTCGGAAGACGACGTCTTGCTCACGATCCGGGAGCTGCGCCAGGGCGGATACGATCCGTCGTGGAAGCGCGTGGACACGGCGGGGGGCATGGCCGAAGCGCTCGAACAGGGACAGTGGGATCTTATTATTTCCGACCACCAGATGCCCAACTTTGATTCACTCGGTGCGCTGGAGACCCTGAACAGTTCGGGTAAAGACATACCTTTTATAATCGTGTCGGGCATGATCGGCGAGGACACCGCGGTACTGGCCATGAAATCGGGCGCGGACGACTACCTCAGGAAGGACAACCTGAAGCGGCTCGTTCCTGCCATCGAGCGCGAGCTCGAGGATGTGGGAATCCGCAGGAAGAAACGCGTCGTGGAAGACCGTCTTCAGAAGAGCGAGGCCCGGTACCGGATGCTCTTCGCGCGGATGATGGATGGTTTCGCGCTGCTTGAATACATGGATACGGGCGCCGACAGGGCCCCGGATTTCATTTTTATCGACTTGAACGATGCATTCGCCTCCACCCTCGGGCTCACCCGCGAGGACATCATCGCGAAGACGGTGCGTGAGGTGTATCCTGAAGTCATGGAAGAGCTGCTCGTTCGGTACCGGTCCGTTGCGCTAACGGGCGAGTCCATGCATTTTGAACAATATTCCCCGGCAAGCCGCAATTATTTTGAGATAAGCGCCTACCGCCCCCGCGCCGGCCAGGTGGCCACCATCATCAAGGACGTTACCGCGCGGAAAGTCGAATCCGAACGGCAGGCGCTGCTGGGTTACATCCTTGAGACGATCAACCGCGAAGCCAACACGCAGACGATAATCCAGGATATCATCAGTCTGATCAAGCATCATTACGGGTTCGATGCCGTGGGTTTGCGTTTCAGACAGAACGGCGACTATCCATATTACGAGCATGACGGGTTGAGCGATGCGTTCCTGGAAACCGAGATTTCGCTGTGTTCCCGGGACGAACTGGGTGCGCCACTATCGGATTCCGACGGCACCCCCTCTCTTGAATGCCTGTGCGGCATCGTACTGAAAGGAAAAACCGACGCTTCAAATCCGTATTTTACGGAAGGCGGCAGTTTCTGGAGCAACGACCTGGAGCTGCTGTCCGCGTCCCTTAACGATTCAACTCTGGACACGACATTTCGGGGCCGGTGCGTCAGGGAAGGGTATAAATCCCTTGCGCTCATTCCACTCCGTTCCGGGGAGGATAACATCGGTCTCCTCCAGCTGATTTCATTCAAGCCGAACATGTTCAGCGCTCCATTGATTCTGTTTTTTGAAAGCATCGGCCTTACCCTCGGGATCGCGCTGAAAAGGAGAAAAATCGAGGAGGAGGTCCAGGAGAGCGAGGAGAAATACCGCTCGCTGGTGGAAACCACCCCCTGCATCATATGCAAAGTCGACCCCGGCGGGAAAACGCTGTTCGTCAATTCCTATGTCGAGACGGTGACCGGATACGCCGCTGACGATCTGGTCGGCCGGGACTGGTTTGAAACCTTCTACCCGGGACAGTCCGCCGACCAGTTGGCCTTGATGATGAAGGCGTTCGAAGACGGCGACGTCCATGGGTATGAAATGACTCTTACCGGCCGCGACGGCGGCCAGCGGAGCATATACTGGGATTCCTTCAACACCTGGGGGCCGAACGGGGAATTGATCGAAATCAACGGCGTCGGTGTGGATATAACGGAGCGGAAGAGGCTGGAGGAGGAGCGTGACCATATCCTCAACCTCTCCCAGGACCTCATCTGTATAGCCGGTATGGACGGCTATTTCAAGTACGTTAATCCGGCGTGGGTGTTCGTGCTCGGCTATTCGCAGGCAGAGCTCCTGTCCCGTCCTTATCTCGATTTCGTCCATCCGGACGATCATGGGCGCAATGACGCCGAAGTAGCGCGCATGAAGGCGGGGCATAAAATGATGGATTTCGAGAACAGGTACGTACACCGGGACGGCTCGGTCCGGATAATAAACTGGCGCGGCGTTCCTCTGCCTGACCGCCACCTGATGTACTGCATAGGACGTGATGTGACCGAAGAGCGGAATGCCGGGGCCGCCCTCCAGGAGAGCCGGGAGCAGTACCGCCTGCTGGTGGAGAACATGGGTGATGCGGTCCTGCTGACCGAGCCCGGCGGTACCATCTTCTCGGTAAATCAGGCCGGGTGCCGCATGTTCGGCCGCACAGAGGAGGAGATTTGTCGTCTCGGACGCGTCGGCATCATCGATAAAACCGACCCGCGGCTGGCGGCTGCCCTGGAGGAGCGCGCGCGCACCGGCCGGTTCAAGGGAGAGCTCACCGGCCTCAGGGCAAACGGAGAGAAATTCCCGATCGAGGTAAGCACCACCCTTTTCAAGAACAGGAGCGGCGAAGATCGGACCGCCATGATCATATCCGACATCAGCGAAAGGGTCAGGGCGGAGAAGGCCCTCCGCGAGAGCGAGGAAAAGTACCGCCTCCTCGCGGACAATGTGGACGACATTGTCTGGACCATGGGCCTGGACCTGCGCACGACATACGTGAGCCCGTCGGTCATGAAGGTCCTGGGTTTTACGCCGGAGGAACGGATAATGCAGTCCCCGTCCGAGCAGGTGACGCCGGAATCCTATGAGCTGCTCACGCGCCGGTTAAGGGATGAAATGGCGCTCGAGGAACAGGGGGCCGCCGACAGGTCCCGCTCTGTCACGCTCGAAGCGGAATTCTACCGGCATGACGGCAGCACGGTCTGGCTGGAGTCGGTCATCACCGCAATCCGCGATGCCGACGGGCGCATCGAGCGGCTTCTCGGCGTATCCCGCGATATTACGGAGCGGCGGCGCATCAATGCTTCTCTCGTGGAAAAGAGCAGGGATCTCGCGCTTTCGGAACAGCAGGCCCGCTACCAGTTCCGGTTCCTCTA
This sequence comes from Spirochaetota bacterium, assembly GCA_029564515.1. GTDB lineage: Bacteria > Spirochaetota > UBA4802 > UBA4802 > UBA5550 > RBG-16-49-21. Next base: position 67,097 of record JAKQPV010000090.1, read on the forward strand.
TGTCGTCATCAATTCCATCAACGCGCCCATATTTTTCAAGGATGACGGCGGGCATTACAGCGGCTGCAACACCGCGTTCGAAGAGTTCGTTGACCTGCCGATGAGCGAGATCGTGGGGAAAACCGTGTATGACATTTGGCCGCCGGACCTTGCCGGGTCGTACGACCGGATGGACCGCGAGCTTCTTGCGGCCGGGGGCACGCAGACCCGTGAAATGCAGATGCATCTCCCCGACGGCTCGTATCGCGACGTTATATTGAGTACGGCGGTGTATCCCAGCAAAAACGGCACCGCGGGAGGCGTCGTCGGCGTCATGCTCGACATAACCGACCGCAAGCGCGCGGAGGAGGCGGTGCGGGAGTCCGAGCGGTTCGCGCAGAGCACGGTCAACGCACTGGACGCGAACATCGCCATCCTGGCCGGCACGGGAGAGATAATCTCCGTGAACCGCGCGTGGCGCGAGTTCGCTCTTGAAAATGGCGGCGAACACGCGCGCGTGTTCGAAGACGCGAATTATCTCGCCGTATGCGATTTCGCCACCGGGACCGGTTCGGAAGGAGCGGCGGAATTCGCCGCCGGAATAAGGAGCGTCATGACCGGGGCCGCGGAGACATATATGCAGGAATATCCCTGCCATGCGCCGTTTGCCAATCGATGGTTCGTCGGCAAGGTGACCCGCTTCCCGGGCGAGGGCCCGCTCAGGATCGTCGTGGCCCATACCGAAATAACGGAGCGCAAGCTCGCCGAGGAGAAGATAGCCGCCTCCCTGCACGAGAAGGAAGCGCTCCTCCGCGAGATCCACCACCGCGTGAAGAACAACATGCAGGTCATCTCCAGCCTGATCGGCCTCCAGAACTCGTACATAACCCGGGGCGCCAACGTGGGCGTGGCCCTGGGAGAAATGCAGAACCGGATAAAGTCCATGGCCATCGTGCACGAGAAGCTCTACCGGTCGGAAAACCTGGCCCGCATCGATTTCAGGGAATACGTCACGAGCCTCTCGATGTCGATCTTCCAGTCCCTGAGCGTGGACCCGGACCGGGTCGCGCTGCAACTCGATGTGGGGGCGGTGACGCTCGGCATAGACGAGGCGGTGCCCTGCGGCCTGCTGGTGAACGAGCTGGTCACCAACGCACTCAAGCACGGGTTCCCGGGCGGTAGGACGGGCGTCATAACAGTATCAATGACGGACACGGGCGGGGGGACATACCGGATATCGGTCAGGGACGACGGCGTGGGTCTTCCCGAAGCGTTCGACGTGGCCGCCGCCGGCTCCCTCGGAGTCCGGCTCATCGGCATTTTAACGAAGCAGATCGGCGGCTCCCTGGAGGTGCGGTCGGAACAAGGCAGGGGCGCCGAGTTCATCATCACGTTCCCTGCCGGAAAGGAGGCCAGGTCCCATGAAGGGGAATAAAATCCTTATTGTTGAGGACGAGCTCATCACCGCGGAAAATATCAGGGAGAGCCTGGTCCGGAGCGGTTATACGGTCACGGGCATTGCGTCCTCCGGCGACGAGGCCTTCGGCATGATCGGGAGCGACATGCCGGACCTTTCCCTTGTCGACATCAGGATCAGGGGCGACCAGGACGGGATCGAGGTGGCCCGGCGCATGACCGGCGATTTCGACATACCGGTCATATACCTGACCGCGTACTCGGACGATGACGTCGTGATGCGCGCCCGGGACACGCTTTCCTACGGCTACCTGTTGAAGCCGTTCGAGGACCGGGAGCTTTCCAGCAACATAGAGATCGCGCTCCACAAGCACCGGGCGGACCGTACGGTGCGGGAGAGCGAGGCCCGGCTCAAGGAGAGCAACGAGAAGCTCCGCACCACGGTCATGGGGATCGCCGAGGCCATGGCGATGGCGGTCGAGACCCGGGACCCCTACACGGCCGGGCACCAGCGGCGGGTGGCCCAGCTGGCCGCCGCCATCGCGCTGGACCTGGGGCTCCCGTCCGATACGATCAACGGCATCACGATCGCCGCCTCAATCCACGACATCGGCAAGCTGGGCGTGCCCGCCGAGCTCCTGGTCAAGCCTTCCCGGCTCACCGATGTCGAGTTCCAGCTCATCGAGGACCACTCCCGCGCCGGCTACGAGATCCTCAGGAACATAGATTTTCCCTGGCCGATCGCCGAGATGGTGTACCAGCACCATGAGCGTCTGAACGGCACCGGGTACCCGCGGGGCCTGGCGGGAGACGAGATACTTCCGGAGGCCCGGATCATCGTCGTGGCGGACGTGGTCGAGGCCATCGCCTCGCACCGGCCCTACCGCCCGGCCCTGGGCCTGGAAATCGCGGTTAAGGAGCTGACCGAATTCCGGGGGATCCGTTACGACCCCGCACCCGTGAATGCGTGCCTGTCGCTGCTGGGCGGAGGGTTCGTGTTTTCGGCGGACGGCAGGCAGGCCCTTCAGGGGACCGCATGATTGCGATCGCAGGAGCAGGCGTATGGCGGAAATAAAGGTTCTTATCGTAGAGGACGAGCTCGTCACCATGGAGCTGATCAGGGAGGTGCTCCAGAGCCGCGGGTATGCCGTCACGGACGCGGCCGCGAACGGCGACGATGCGCTCGCGAGCATCGAGCGCGAGACGCCGGACCTGATCCTCATGGACATCAGGATCAAGGGCGGACTGGACGGGATCGAGCTGACCCGGATCGTGAATGAAAAGTATCGCGTCCCGGTGATCTACCTGACGGCGTTCGCGGACCGGAAGACCGTGGAGCGGGCGAAAACGGCCGAATCGTACGGCTATTTGATAAAGCCTTTCGGCGAGATGGAGCTGGTCACCAACATCGAGATTGCCCTGTACAAGCACCGGCTGGACCGGAGGCTCCGCGTGAGCGAGAACCGCTATCGCTCCCTGTTTGAAACAATGAAAGACGCCGTGTACACGCACGACATGTCCGGTAAAATCCTGGACTTCAATCCGGCCCTGGAGGCGATGTTCGGATATACGAGCGAAGAGGTCCCGGAGATCAACGTACGGGACGTATTCGTCGACCCGAAAGACCCCGACCGGTTCCTGGATCATATCAAGGCAAACGGCTTCATCAAGGATTTTAGCACCTCCCTGCGCCGGAAGGACGGGGAGGTCATCCACTGCGTCATGACCGCCAACCTGGAACGCTCCCCGGAAGACAACCGGAAGATCATTCGCGGCGTAATACGCGACATCACCGAGGTGGAGAGATCGCACCGGGCGCTCCGCGAGCAGCAGGAATTCATGGAGGCCGTTCTCGACAGCCTCCCGACCGTGTTTTATGCGGTCAACCGCGAGGGGCGGTTCGTGAGATGGAACCGCAAGCTGGAGGAGCTCTACGGCTCGTCTGTAGACCGCATGGCAGGCGTTAACGTGTTCGATGTCATGAATGAAAAGAACCGGGAGCTGTTCGGGAAGATGCTCGACGAAGGTTTTGCCGGGGGCACGGTAACCTTCGAGACCCGCCTTCGCCAGAGCGGCGTGGACAATGAAATTCGCGATTTTATCATCACCGGCCGCCGGGTGTCGATCGGCGGCAGCGACTACCTGGTGGGCTCGGGCCTGGACATCACCGAGCGCAAAAGCATGGAGGACGCCCTTCGCCGGGGTGAAGAGAAGTACCGGACGCTCGTAGAAAACCTGAACGACGTGATTTTCACGCTGGATGCGGCCGGTACCATCACCTACATGAGTCCTGCGCTCCAGGGGATAAGCCAGTACCGCGTGGACGAAGTTATCGGCAGGAATTTCAGGGAGCTGGTGCATCCCGACGACCTGCCGGAGCTGATCCGGCGGTTGGCAAAAACGATCGCCGGCGCGAACGAATCGTTCGAATTCCGGGTCCTTGACAAGGATGGGACCGTACGCCATGTGCGCACCTCCAGCAGGGTCGTCACAAGCGGCGGAGCGGTAACCGGGGTCACGGGCGTGATGGCGGACATCACGGACAGGAAGCGGATGGAGGAGGCGGTCGTTGAAAGCGAGAACCGGTATCGCGCCATTTTCGACGGGTCGCTGAACCTGGTCTACATCCACGATTTCAAAGGGAATTTTATCGATGCCAATAACGCCGCCCTCGCTCTCCTGGGATATGCCCGGGACGACATCCCCCGGCTCTCCTTCAAGGACCTCGTAACCGTGGAAGATCTCGAGCGCGCGACCGCCCAGATCGCCGGTATGATCCGGACGGGCAATCAGACCAGGATCATCGAATATAATCTCAGGGCCCGGTCGGGCGAATCCAGGCATATCGAAACCTCGGCATCCCTTCTGTACCGGGAGGGCACGCCGTACGCGGTCCTTGGCGTTGCCCGCGACATCACGGAGCGGAAGAAGTACATCGACGAGCTGAAACGGGTCTCCGCCGATAATGAAAACCTGCTCAATTCCATCACCTCGATCCTGATCGGCGTGGACACGCACGACGTCATTACCCACTGGAACCACATGGCGGAGGAGACCTTCAGAGTGCCCTCGTCCGAAGCCGTGGGAAAGAAGATAACGGGGTATGACATCGACTGGGAATGGGACGCCATATATTCGGGCATATCGTCCTGCATCATCGGGAACTGCCCGATCAATCTGACCGACATCAATTACCGGGATAATAACGGCAAACCGGGAGTCCTGGGCATCACTATAAACCCTATAAAGGATGAAAACGACGCGCTCAAGGGCTTCCTTATCCACGGCAAGGACATAACCGAGAAGCGCATGGTCGAGCAGCAGCTTCTCCAGTCCAGCAAGATGGCCACGGTGGGCGAGATGGCCACCGGCGTGGCGCACGAGCTGAACCAGCCCCTCAACGTCATCAAGATGGCATCGCAGTACCTGATGGACGGGCTGAATGAAAAGTACGCGACCGAGGACTTCGTCAGGGAGCGGGTGCAGAAGATCGTCGCGCAGGTTGACCGCGCCGCCCACATCATAAACCACCTCCGGGAATTCGGCCGGAAGAGCGACTACGATTTCAGCGATATCGATCCCAATCTTCCGATACGGGTCGCGTTCGACATGCTGGGCGAGCAGCTCAGGATCAATGACATAGGCGTCAGCCTCGACCTTGCGGATAACCTGCCCCCGGTCCGCGGAGACCTGAGCAAGCTGGAACAGGTATTCATCAATCTTATCGTCAATGCAAAAGACGCAATGCTGGGAGCGAAAAATCCTTTACAGGAAAAGAATATCATGGTGAAATCATACCGCGAGCAGGACGGCGATGACGTTGTGATCAGGTTCGGAGACACCGGGCCAGGGATGCCGGCGGACGTGGCCGAACGCATATTTGAGCCGTTTTTCACGACCAAGGAAGTGGGCAAAGGCACAGGCCTGGGCCTTTCCATAAGCTACGGCATCATCAAGGCGCACCGGGGCACGATCGATATAGTTCCCGGGGAGAGTGGAGCGGTTTTCCATGTCCGTCTTCCGGTATCGAGAAAACCGGGCAGAATGCCGGAAGAAGAATGACGGGAACGGGGGGATCCGATGAACGAACGACTGGTACTGATCGTTGACGATGAGCCGGACATCTGCGGGGAGATAAGCGGCTACCTGTCCACCAAGGGCTACCAGGTAATAGTCGCCCATAACGGCAAGGATGCGGTCAAGCTGTTCACACAGCACAAACCGATCCTGGTCCTATCGGACTACAAGATGCCGGTCATGAACGGCGTCGAGCTCCTAAGGTCAATTAAGGCGATCAACAGGGATATTCATGTGATCCTCATGAGCGGTGCCGCGGACGGAAAAACCATTGTGCAGGCCATGAAGGAAGAGGCCTTCGATTTCCTTGTCAAGCCGATAGATCTCGGCAACCTGCTGACGGTAATTGGGGCCGCCATATCGAAGACGCAGTCGAAGCTGGCCCAGGACAGCGTGCGGAAAGTCAGCATGACCTTCATATCGGAGGTCGCCGAGGTCAGCGATGATATCATGGTCCTCTATTTCAGCAGCGACCTGGACGAATATACCGCTCCAAAATACGATACGTATATCAAAAAGCTCATCAACGAAAAGACCGCGAAGAAAAACCTTGTTTTTTTCCTCAGAAGCGTTAAGTATATCAATAACATCGGCCTGAACCTGCTCATCAGCCTCAACGATTTCATGAAGGATAAAGGGCATGTCCTGTACCTCTGCAACCTGTCCCAGCCCGTCGATTTTTATCTGCGGTCGCTCGGCTATCTCAATTATTTCAACATCGACCATTCCGTGGAAGGCATTGTTGAGCGGATTCATATGATGAATCCCTGATCGGTAGCTCCGCAGTCATTTTTGACATTTATAAAGAAGAAATTATCATGTAAGCCCGCTTCCTCTTTTTATTTTCGACCGGTGAAATTAATTGCTTGAAAATTATGTCCCCTCCGGAAAAGCATAGGGACATGGATTTCGTTCATCTCCACAATCATACCGACTACTCGATCCTTGACGGCGCAATAACGGTCGATAAACTGGTCGAAAAGACGATACAGCTCGGCATGCCCGCCGTGGCCCTCACCGATCACGGGAACATGTTCGGCGCCATCGACTTTTACCAGGCGGCGAAAAAAAAGGGCATCACCCCGATCATCGGGGAGGAATTTTACATGGCGCCCGGCTCCCGGACGAACCGCGAGGCGAGCCGCGCGAACGGCGAGGACACCTCCTACCACCTGATCCTCCTGGCGAAAGACGTCACCGGATACCGCAACCTGATGAAGCTTTCCTCCATCGGATATACCGAGGGCTTCTACTACAAGCCGCGCATCGATTTCGAGGTGCTGGAGAAGCACCACGAGGGCCTCATCTGCTCCTCGGCCTGCCTGGGGGGCCAGATCCCCAACCTGATACTCAGGGGAAAGGAGAACGAGGCGCGCGAGCTGACGGGCCGTTTCAACGAGCTCTTCGGCAGGGAGCATTTCTACCTGGAGCTCCAGTACCACGGGATCAAGGAGCAGGAGACGGTCAACCGGGGGCTCATAAAGATCGCCACGGACCTTGACATCCCCCTCATCGCCACCAATGACGCGCACTACGTGAGCAAGGATGACTCGCGCTCCCACGAGGTCCTCCTCTGCGTCCAGACCGGCAGGCTCATGAAAGACGAGAGCCGGATGAAGTTCCCCTCCAACGAGTTCTACCTGAAATCGGCCGAGGAGATGCAGGCGATGTTCGCCGATTACCCGGACGCGCTGATCAACACGTACAACATATACAAGATGATCGACCTTGAGATCGAGCTGGGCAGGGCGATCCTGCCTCACTTCGAGGTGCCCGAGGGGTATAACCTGGACACGTATTTACGGCACCTGGTCAAGGAGGGCTCGCGCAAGAGGTACGGGGACCGGATACCGGAAGAGGTGCAGAAGAGGATCGATTACGAGCTGTCGGTCATCACGAACATGAAGTTCTCCGGCTATTTTCTCGTGGTGTGGGACGTCATCAACCACGCCCGCTCGAAGGGCATCCCCGTGGGCCCGGGCCGCGGCTCGGCCGCCGGGTCGATGGTCTCCTACTGCCTGGGGATCACGGCGCTCGACCCGCTCCGGTACGACCTGCTGTTCGAGCGGTTCCTGAACCCGGAACGGAACGAGATGCCTGACATGGACCTTGACTTCTGCGCGGAGCGGCGCGGCGAGGTCATCGACTACGTGCGGGAGCGGTACGGCGACGACCACGTGAGCCAGATCATCACCTTCAACACGATGTCCGCGAAGGCGGTCATCAAGGACGTGGCCCGCGCCATGGACATCCCCTTCCAGCGGGCGAACGAGATCAGCAAGATGATCGAGGAAAAGGAGCTCAAGGAGACCCTCGCCAAGTCGAAGGACTTCCAGGCCCTGTACAAGGACCGGGAAACGGGCAGGGACCTGATCGACACCTCTCTCAAGCTCGAGGGCCTGGTCCGCTCGGCCGGCAGGCATGCGGCCGGCATCGTCATCTCGCGCGGCCCCCTCACCGACTACGTGCCCCTGTACATGGACAAGGACGGGGCCATCTCGTCCCAGTTCGAGAAAAACGCGCTGGAAAAGGCGGGTCTGGTGAAGATGGACTTCCTGGGCCTGAAAAACCTTACCATTATCGATACATGCCTCCGGCTCATCCGGGAGACGACCGGCGAGGCGGTGAACATCGACACCATACCCCTCGACGACAAGAAGACCTACCGCCTGCTCCAGAAGGCCGACACCAAGGGAGTGTTCCAGCTTGAAAGCGGCGGCATGCAGACCCTTCTCCGGCGCCTGGGGCCCACCTGTTTCGAGGACATCATCGCCATCGTGGCCCTGTACCGTCCCGGTCCCCTGAATTCCGGCATGGCCGACGATTTCATCAAGCGGAAGAGGAACCCCACGCTCGTCGAATACCAGCATCCGTCCCTAGAGCCGGTGCTCCGCGACACCCTGGGCGTCGTCGTGTACCAGGAGCAGGTCATGCGCATAAGCCAGATCATCGCCGGCTTCACCATGCCGGAGGCGGACAAGCTGCGCAAGGCGATGGGCAAGAAGAACATGGACATCATCAACGACCTGGAAGCGAAGTTCCTGAAGGGCGCGGAGAAGAACAGCATCAACCGCAAGCTGGCCGAGAGCCTCTACGACATGATCAAGAAGTTCGGGGAGTACGGCTTCAACAAGTCCCACTCCGCCGCGTACGCGCTGGTCGCCTACCAGACTGCGTACCTCAAGGCGCACTACCCGCTCCCGTATATGACCGCGCTCCTCTCGGCCCAGCCGGACCGGCAGGACGACGTCGTCCAGTACATCAACGACTGCCGGGCCGCGGGCATCGACGTGCTGCCTCCCTCCGTGAACGCGAGCGATTACGATTTCACGATCGAGGGGCCGTCCATCCGCTTTGGCCTGAGCGCCATCAAGGGGGTGGGGGAGAAGGCGATCGAATCGATCGTCGCCGCGCGCAAGCGCGCCGGCACGTTCAACTCCCTCCGTGACTTCCTCGAGGGAACGGAATCCATGACCGTGAACCGCGGCGTGCTGGAGGCCCTCATCTTTGCCGGCGCGATGGACTGCCTGCACGAAAACCGCGCCCGGCTCTTCGCCTCGATCGACATCATCCTCGAGGCCGCCCGCCGCCTGCAGGAGGACCGGGCCTCCGGCCAGGGGAACCTCTTTGACATGCCGGGCGGCTCCGCGCCGTCCGCCGTGTCCGTCGATCTCCTGGACGTCCCGGAATGGCACGACAACGAGAAGCTGGCCCACGAGAAGCAGGTGCTGGGCCTCTATATCTCCGGCCACCCGCTGGCCCGCTACGAGCAGGACATCAGGATGTTCTCGTCCGTGTCGCTGAAGGGCCTGTCGGCCGAGCACAACGGCAAGACGGTCTCCATCGTCGGCATCCTGGCGAATTTACAGGTGAAGCGGGCGCAGAAGACCGGCAAGCGCTACGCCCTGGCCGAGCTCGAGGACATGGACAGCTCGGTGGAGGTGATCTTCTTCGAGAAAGTGCTGTCGAAGCACGAGGCGCTCGTCACCTCCGGGAAGCCGATCATGGTGACGGGCGTGGTCGAGGCCGAGAGCGACACGCTCATGAAGATCGTCGTCACCGGCATAAAGTCGCTGAAAGAGGTCAAGCAGGAGGCCATCTCCGCGCTGCACATAAAGCTGGACATCATCGGCGTGGACGACACCATGCTGAAGACGCTGGAGTCGGTCTTCACCCGCCACAAGGGCGAGTGCCCCATATTCTTCCACGTGAACGCGAAGGAGGGGGAGAAGGTGATCAAGGCCCATTCCACGTACAACGTCAAGCCCTCCGAGGGGCTGGTGAAGGACCTCACGCAGGTGATCGGCCAGGATTCGCTGACGTTTACGATAAGCCATCATTGATAAGTCCGCAAGCGCTTGCGGACTTATCGGCAACGTCTGACCGGAGGGAAGGTGGATATGGAACAGGTCACATGCGTCATCTGCGGCAGCGACGAGCGTAAGCCCCTGTTCTCCAAGGAGTCGCGCGGCGGCCAACCCTTCACCCTGGTGAAGTGCGGCCGGTGCGGCCTGCAGTTCGTCTCGCCCCGCCCCGACGCCAATGAGATTGGCGCGTACTACGGCGGCTCCTACTTTACCACCAGGACCGACCGGGGCTATGACGACTATTTTTCAGAGGAGACCCGCCGGGAGATCGAGCGTGTGATCCGCCTGAACCTTGCGGACATGGAATTTTTCGGGTACGAGGCGTCGCTCGACGGGGGGAAGCGCGTCCTGGACATCGGGTGCGCGGCCGGCTACTTTCTCGCGTTTATGCGCGACCGGGGATGGGACGCCACGGGCGTGGATATTTCCCCCGCCTGCATCGAGTTCGCGCGCGGCGCGGACCTTGCCGTGTACGAGGACGATTACCTTGAGATATCCTTCGCGCGCCCCTTCGACCTGATCACGCTCTGGGCGTCAATCGAGCACCTTCACCGGCCGGACCGGTTCCTGGAAAAGGCGCGCGACGAGCTGAAAGACGGCGGCCGTCTCTACATCTCCACCTGCCGCGCCGGCGGCGCCAATTTCATGCGCCTCTACGGCAGGGACTGGCGGTTTTACAACTTTCCGGAGCACCTCTGGTTTTTTTCCCGCGCGGGAATGAAAAAACTTTTGGAAAAGTACGGCTTCCGGATAGTGCGGTACGCTACCTATGGCAGCGGCTTCGGGAAGCCGGGCTCGTTCCAAAGGAAAACGGCCGACGCCATGGCCAAGCGGCTCCGCATGGGCGACATGATGCTGGTGGCGGCGGAGAAGGCGTAGCCCCCCTCCCCCGAAGTGTTGCGTAAAAAATAATTTATGCTGGAATACCTGCTTCCGTTTATCATAATGCAATAATGCATTAAAATAATGGACATTTTATACCGCGTGTTTTTTAATGATGAAAATTGATATGCTAATTAAGACACATACGTTCGACCGCGCCCCCTCGGGGGGACAGCGGGGTACAGGAGTCCAATGATGCATGTGGCAAAAACAATAAAGGACGTCCGCGACCATGTCGCCGCCGCGCGAAAGTCGGGAAAGCGCATCGGCTTCGTGCCCACCATGGGCTATCTCCATGAGGGCCACCTCTCGCTCGTGGCCGAGTCGAAGAAGCATGCTGAATACCAGGTCATGAGCATCTTCGTGAACCGGATACAGTTCAACGATCCCAGGGATTTCGACAAGTACCCGATCGACCTGGACCGCGACTACCGGCTGGCTGAGGGCGCCGGCGTGGACCTGGTCTTCGTGCCGGACGAGCGCGAGATGTACAAAAACCGGCTCACCTACGTGGACGTCGATCTCCTGACAGAGCACCTCTGCGGCGCGCACCGCCCCGGGCATTTCCGCGGCGTGTACACCGTGGTGAGCAAGCTCTTCAACATCGTCCAGCCGGACGTGTCCGTGTTCGGCCAGAAGGACATCCAGCAGGCGGTGAGCATCGAGAAGATGGTCGCAGACCTCGATTTCCCCATACGCATCATCATCGCGCCCACGGTCCGCGAGATGGACGGGCTGGCCATGAGCTCCCGCAACGCGCGCCTGTCGCCGGACGAGCGGACGCGGGCGCTGGCCATATCGCGCTCCCTCAAAAAAGCGGAGGAGATGCTCCGCGCCGGCGAGCGCGGCACGGCGGCGATTGCCGCAGCAATGCGGAAGGAGATCGAGTCCTCCGCGCCGACCTCCATCGATTACATCTCGATCGTGCGGTACGCAGACCTTGCGCCCGCGGACGCAGTGACGGAAAAATCGGTCATCGCCACGGCCGTGTTCTATGGCGTAACCCGGCTCATCGACAACATGATCGTCGAGGTCGGCGAGGGAGGCGTGCGATGCGTGTACTGAGAGCCGTATTTCCCTTCATCGCCCTCGCCCTCGCGCTCGTCTCCTGTTCGCCGCAGGCGGCGGTCACGCCCCGGGGCGCGTTCAACGATTTGCGGGAGGCCGTCCGGGCCGGGGACGCGGCCGCGCTGGAGCGCCAGCTCACCACCGCCAGCCTGGCGCGGATGCGCGAGGCGGCGGCGCTCTTTTCACGCATGGAGGACCGGCAGGTTGAGGCGCTCTCGGAAAAGCTTGGCGTGGACGCGCAGCGGCTCCGGCGCCTCTCGGTGCGGGACTACTGCGCGCTTACCCTCGCGGCCGGTGGGGAGCGGAATGTCATACGGGTTGCGGCACGGCAGGAGATCGTGGGCGTGAGCCGCAAAGGCGCCCGCGCCGTCATACGCGTCTCGAACGGCATGGAGCTGCACTTCGTGAAAGAAGGCCCGTACTGGAAATTTGATATGACCCTGCTGTGACGGCTGGGGAGAATTAATGATTAACCATTAATCATGAATAATGCAGGATAATTTTATCCACTCCCGAGGAGCGGATAAAATTTATATTAGACATGTTGCCTGCCTGTTTATCATTATGGCTTGCTGGGCTTGTCATTCCCGCCCCTCGACAGGTTTATCCTGAGCTTGTCGAAGGGCTCGGGATAAACTCCAGCGGGAATCAATGCGAAAAATATGGATTCCGGCTCTTCGCTGCGCTTCGGCCGGAATGACAGGTTTGTTTTACAACAAGCTGATTAATTATCTTGTATTCTCCGTGTTGAAAATTATTGCAGGCTATAGAATGAAACAAATTTACAATAAAAAAGGCGCCATCCTGGCAATGACAATACTCCTGGCCTTCACCGGCGCGGTGTGCCTGCTCGAGGGGTTTGTCCTCCGCTGGTCCGGCACCGGCAGCGCTCAGGCTGCCGCCGCGGAGATGGACGGCTTCACGATCACAGCGTACTGCCCCGGGGCGTGCTGCAACGGGGAGTGGGCGGGACTGACCTCGTCTGGGAAAAGCATCAATTACTATCTTGCCCTGAACATCAGGATCGCCGCGGTTGACCCGGCGGTCATTCCGATGGGATCACGGTTCACCTACCGGGGCCTCGAATACCGCGCCGTTGACATCGGCGGTAAAATAGTGGGGAAACGGATCGACCTGCTCATGCCGGACCACCGCACGGCTGACGAGTTCGGCGTGAAGCGGGAACAGAGAATCGTCATGCTTGACGGAGGCGCACCGGACCTCGCTGACCCGGGCGTGGGCGAAATCTCAAGCGCGTATGATCAGCCGGATACTTTTTCTGTTCAATAAAAGGGGGGACGGCCCCGTTGAAAAATTAGATTGACGATCCAGCTTGTCGCGGATCGGAAGGGAGGTCTTATGACGGGAGCGGGCAGGTCGATTTTCTATTTCGGTTTCTGGGTGCTGGCGTGCGGCATAACGCTCATGTTTTTTCCGGCCTTCTGCCTGGAGTTCGCGGGCATCGCGCTCAACGACTATATCACGGTGCGCCTCTTCGGCATGGTGCTCATCTACCTGGCCGTGTATTATTTCATCGCCGGGCGACATCCGGCCTTCCGCCCGCTGTACCGGGCCACGGTCTTCACGCGCTCTTCCGCGCTCCTCGTCGTCATCGTGTTTGTGCTCCTGGGCATGGCGAAGCCGATAGTAATCGGTTTCGTAATGGTGGACGCGCTGGGAGCGCTCTGGACCGGGCTTGCGCTCCGGGCGGAGAAATCCTGATACATCTCTCGCAGAGGCGCAGAGTCGCAGGGGATCAAGGTTTGATTTCCGTGCTACAAAAACAGCAGCTTCCTCATAGCCTGGCGGGTTAAGTGTAATCAGAACCGTGAATGAATACGAATATTTACGAGTGGTATTATAAGTGATGAAAAAATTTAACCACAGAAATGTTGAGTCACGGCGGTTGTTGATAAAGGGCTTGAAGAGATTAATGCTCTGTGTCTCTGTGCCTCTGTGGTGAATAATATTATTAGTGCTAATTAGTATTTATTCGTGTTCTTTAGTGGTTATACCAGGAGGATTTTTTGTATGAAACTCTCGACATTGTTCAGCCCCGTGAAGATCGGGACCATGGAAATAAAAAACCGGATCGCGATGGCGCCCATGGCGACCGATTTCGCCGAAGGCGACGGCACGGTATCGGACCGCCTGATAGATTACTACGAGGCGCGGGCCCGCGGCGGCGCGGGCCTCATCATCCTCGAGGTGTGCACCATCGACGGGATGTCGCCCTACATTCCGCGCACGGTGGGACTCTGGGACGACTCGTTCATCGGCGGGCTTAAACGGCTCACTGACGCAGTGCATGCTCATGGCGCGAAGATCATCCCCCAGATCGCGCACCCCGGTCCCGAGTCGCTGGCCCCGCTTTTCAACGGCACGGAGGCGGTTGGTCCCTCGGCCGGCATCGTGAACAACCTGACCAGGATGAAGTGCCGCGGGCTGGCGGCGGACGAGATACCGGCTCTCATCGGGCAGTTCGGCGATGCCGCGCGCCGCGCCCGCGCCGCAGGATTTGACGGGTGTGAACTGCACGCCGCCCACAGCTACATGCTTGCCGGCTCGTTCCTCTCGACCCTCAGGAACCGCCGCGTCGACGAATACGGCGGCGGGCTCACCGGGCGACTCCGCTTTCCGCTCGAGGTTATCCGCGCCGTGCAGGAGAAGGCCGGCGCCGACTTTCCCGTTACCCTGCGTCTCTCCGCCGAGGAGCAGGTCCCCGGCGGCCGCTCCCTCGAGGAGACCGGCTATATCGCGCGCGTCTTCACGGAAGCGGGGGTGGCCGGCTTCCATATGTCCAGCGGCGTGTACCCGGACCTCGCCTGGCGGGTGATCCCGCCCACGGGCACGCCCTTTGGCCTGAACGTCGCCGGCGCGGCCTCCGTGAAGAAGGCCGCGGGCGCGCCGGTCATGGTCGTGGGCCGTATCGTCGAGCCGGGCATGGCCGAGGAGATCGTACGGGGCGGCAGCGCGGACATGGTGGTGCTGGGCCGCTCTTTGATCGCGGACCCGGAGTGGCCCAACAAGGCAAAGGCGGGCGCGTGGGACGACATCACGCCCTGCATCGGCTGCGGCCTGGGGTGCGTGCGCAACCGCGAGCGGGGCGGGGACATGACCTGCATCATCAACCCGGCAGTGGGGCGCGAGCGCGAGATGGCGGAGCGACCGGCGTCGAAGCGTAAAAAGGTGCTCGTCGCGGGAGGCGGCCCTGCCGGGCTTGCCGCCGCCGCGTCGGCCGCGCTCTCCGGTCACGACGTGTCGCTGTATGAGAAAGAAGCGGTCCCGGGCGGGCAGTTCAACCTCGCTGCCGTGCCTCCCGGCAAGCAGGAGCTCGCCAAGATCACGCGCTACCAGCACCGCCGCGCCCTGAAAGCGGGCGCGAAAATAACCATGGGCGAGCCGGTCACTCCGGAGCTCGTGGCCTCGATGAAGCCCGACGTGCTCGTCGTCGCCACCGGCGCGGCGGCAAAGCGCCCGCCCATCCCCGGCGCCGACGGCGCGAACGTGCTCACGGCGCACGATGTGCTCTCGGGCGCTGCGGACGTGCCGCCGGGGAGCGTGCTCATCGTGGGCGGCGGCATGGTGGGATGCGAGACCGCCTCGTTCCTTGCGAACGCGGGCGACAACATCACCATTGGCCGCACGGCCGTCACTATCGTGGAGATGACCGATGCCGCGGGCGCGGACATGTTCAGCGAGGGCCGCGAGGTGCTGATGGAAAAGCTCAGGCACCGGGAGGTGCGCATTATAACCTCCGCAATTGTGAAGCGGATCACCGCCGACGGCGCGGTTATAGAGCGCGCGGGCGCGGAGGAGGCCGTCACCGGCATGGACTGCGTGGTGCTCGCGCTTGGCGCTGACCCGGTGAACGGACTGTCCGGCGCGGCAGGCGCGGGCGAGGTGCGCGTCATCGGCGACGCGCTGGAGCCGCGCCAGGTGCTGGAAGCCATACGGGAAGGCGAGGAGCTGGGAAGAAACCTATAGCAAAAGACTTTTCGTGTTGAATACGGATATCAGGCCCGGCAAATCTTCTTCACGTGTTCAATCGCCGATTTCGCCGCCCGCGCCCCCTCGCCAACGGCAACGCTTATCTGGAGAAAATTGCCGGTGCAGTCGCCGGCGGCAAATATTCCCGGGACGTTTGTCTTCTGCTCGCCGTCGACCTCAAGAAAATCGCCGTTTGTGAACATGCCGAGGTTTCGGGCGAAATCGACCGATGACGCGTCGCCTACCGCCACGAACAGGCCTTCTGCCTCCAGGACCTCCCCGGTGTCCAGCTCCACACCGGTAAGGCGCGTATCGCCCCTGAGCGCGGTGATGTTCTTTTGAATGACGGGTATCCCGGCTTTCGAGATGGAGGCGGCGAATTCATCGTTCATGGCGGTCTGTTTGCCCAGTGTGCAGATCGTTACCGTCGGGGAGTATGCGAGCAATTCAAGAGCCTGTTTGGCCGCGTAATTACCCTCTCCCGCCACCAGTATCTTCCTGTTCTTGAAGAAATAACCGTCGCAGCTTACACAATACGACACCCCTCGGCCTTCGAATGCAGCCAGGTTGCCGATGGCCGGCTTTTTCCGCTCTACTCCGGTTGCGAGTATAATGGAACACGCGGTCAGTTCCCGCCTGTCCGTGGTGACGATGAATCCCCCGGTATCGGCGGCATGAATGCCCAGCACCCGCTCCTGCTCGATCGCAACGCCGAACTTTTTCGCCTGGGAAACGCCCCGCCCGATCAGGTCCTTTCCCGTAATCGTTTCCGGGAAACCGAAGTAGTTGTCGATGCTGTAGTCTCCCGCCACTTTGGGCTCAGTCCCCAGTACGAGTGTCGCAAGGCCGGCGCGCGCAGTGTAAATCGCCGCGGAAAGCCCCGCCGGCCCCTGCCCAATGATAAGTATTTCAGGATTTGTCATTGTTTTGTTTCTCTCCTGTAAGAATCACCTCTACACAAACAGGTATTATATTATAATGCTAAAAATTCATGATAAAATCAAGTTAATAATAAACGGCTATAAATCGGCCTCCGCGGTAAGCGGGTGAAACGGCCTTAAGCAACCGGGTGTACAAAAGCATGTCTGGGCGCTTGCCTGCTGCCCTGGCCCTGGTCCGTGAGTTCTTCATTTCGGATTTTTTTTCTTTACATTATTTTTTTCAGACAAATAATTCATTTTCCAGTATATATAGTCAGATACGCACGGGAAGCAACATCGCCGGTCCGCCCGAGTCCGTGAAAGGGAGAATGCCCGCTTGGAAATGACAGACGCTGACATCATCGCCGAATGCCTGTCGGGACGGACGGAGACGTTCGCCGAGCTCATGACGCGGTACCGGAGGCTCGTGTACAACGTGATATACAACTACACGGGCACCCGCGAGGACTCGGATGATCTGTACCAGGACGTGTTCATACGGATTTACCAGTCGCTGGGCACGTATAACGCGGCCTACCGGTTTTCCACCTGGGCGACGCGCATTGCGGTGAACGCGTGCTTCGACTGGAGAAAGAAGCGGCGGGAGACCGTTCCGATAGAATCAGCCACGGAGGTGGGCGACGCGCGGCCCGGGCCCGAGGAGCAATACATCGCGGAAGAGCAAACAGAGCGGGTACTGGAAGCGGTGCAGGGCCTGCCTGACATGTACAGGCTGCCGGTGCAGCTGTTTCACCAGGAGGGGCTTTCCTACCGGGAGATTGCCGATGTGCTGAAACAGCCCGAGTCGATAGTAAAAAACAGGCTGTACCGGGCGCGCCTCATGCTTGCGGGCAGCCTGAACTGGGATGGAGCACTATGATGAAACGATGCGGCAGAAACGATGAATTGATGATGCGATTTTTTGACCGTGGCCTTGGTGAAGCCGAAATCGCATTGCTCGATAATCATGTCAGGAGCTGCGGCCGGTGTAAAAAGCGATTCGACCTGCTTTCCGGTATAATCGGCGTCCTTGAGCACGCCGCCCCTGCCGAGGCTTCGCAGGAGCTGGACGAGTCCGTCATGCGCGCCGTGCGGGCGCTGCCGGTTCCGGCCCCGGCGCCCGCGGGCACGGCGCCCGTGCTTGCCGCGGCAGGTATCCTGCTGGCACTCGCCCTCGCCGTTGCCCTACAGGGCAACGGACCGGTTGAGTTGATGCTGGCCGCCGCAGACACGCTCAACGGTGTCGTGGCGGGAGCGTGGAAAACGCAGCTGGCCGCGGATTTTATCGGTGGTCTCTTCCCCGGGCTTGCAGGGTCGGCGAGCAGGTTGTTCTGGAATGTCGTGGTGGCGGGCGCCGCATCCTCGATGCTTGTCGGACTCAGGTCGGCGGTTTCGGTTCTGAGGAAAGCCTAGGTTTTACAACAAGTCTATTGAATCAGGAGGAGTAAAATGAAAAAAGTGAAATTTCTATTCGGGGGCATATTTACAGTGCTGCTTCTGGCGACGGGCGCTGTCGCGTTCGGCGAGCCGGTCGAAGACGTCATAATCAAGGCGGGAGAGACCGTGGAGGGAGACCGGTTCGCGTTCGTACAGATGCTCAGGAACGACGGCATCATCAAGGGAGACCTCGTATTCCTGGCACAGAAAGCGGCGTCGTCCGGCACGGTGGAGGGCGACGCGATCGGCGGCGGACAGAGCGTGGACCTTTCAGGCACGATCCTCGGCAATGTTCGCGCGGCGGGCAAGAACGTGGTACTCTCCGGCAAGGTCGGTAAAAACGTGAACGCGTTCGGCGAGACCGTCCGGCTGCGCAAGGGCTCGACGGTCGGGGGGAGCCTCGTATCCGGCGCGCGCACCGTTATCGCGGGCGGCGGCGTCAGGGGCGATGTCAGGCTGTTTGCCGAATCGGTGACCCTGGACGGCGAGTTCTTCGGCGACGTTACCATCAACAGCGGGTTCGAGAATCTCAAGGACGAGAACGACCGTCACCCGGTAAAGACGAAGCTGACGGTCCTTCCGGGAACCGTTGTGCACGGCACGCTCACGTTCACGGGATCGGCCGCTGATGTCAGCAAGGACGCCCGGATTGGCAAGTTTGACTGGAAGAAAACGCCGGAATCGGTTTCCGCATTCAGGGCGGGGGAGACCGTGTGGGACGTCGTGCGCACGGTGTTTATGACTGTCGCCTTCATGCTCCTGGGGCTCCTTCTCTTCAGAGCGTTCCCGTCCGCGTTCGCGCGCATCGACGACTTTGCCTTTCAAAAGCCGTGGAACGCCTCCGCCTGGGGCCTCGCAGTGATCTTCTCGCCGGTCGCCGCGATCGTGCTCTTCATACTGCTCCTGGCGCTTTCGGTCCTGATAACGCCGGCGTTCGGGCTCGTCTTCGGGGTCGCGACTGCGGGCATGTACGCGCTTCTCGTGCTCTTGTCCTCGGTTCCTGCCGGCATGCTTGTGGGCAGGCTCATCGCGGGGAACAGGAGCATGACGGCGCGGCTGATAATCGGCCTTGCGGCGCTGGGCGGCGTTATGGCGCTCGTGGACCTGGCCGGGCACATCCCCGCGGCAGGGCACGCCTTCAACGCAATCGCGTTTATCATACGCTTCTGCGCGGTTATGATCGGCACGGGCGCCCTCGCGCACGAGGTTAAAGAGGCCATGGCCGCGCGGCAGGCTTAAGACGAACAACGCCGGGCGGGTCCTGCTCCCCCGCGTTTCGTGCGGGGGAACGGCGGGCCCGCCCGGCTCTGCACTGATATTCATAAAGGATTCTGAAATGGAAAACAAAGAAATTGCCCCGAATGACACAAAGGACATTTTCCGGAATTGCGGCACATGTTCCCAAACCTTTTTTTATCTTCTGAACAGGGAATTCGGGCATAGAAAGGAAAACGAAGAGCGCGCGGCGGACCTGCTGGCCGGCGGATTGAGGCATCGCGGCTTCCAGTGCGGGATGCTCTGGGGTTCGGCGCTGGCGGTGGGCGCCGAGTCGTTCCGGCTGTACGGGAACAGCGACCGTGCGGTCGCGGCGGCGGTGCGGTCGACGCAATCCGTCATGGAGTCGTATAAACGCGTAACGGGAACGCACGACTGCCGCGAGGTCGTTCATTACGACCTTTCCACCGTTACCGGTATGGCACAATTGATGATCGAAGCGATATCGAAAGGGTTCACGAACTTCCGCTGCTTCAATATCGCGGAGCAGTGGACCGCTCCCGCGCTTGCAGCGGCCCGTGCCGGCCTGTCCTCCCGGGATGACATGCCGTCAACGCCCATGCGGAGCTGCGCTTCGGAAGCGCTGAAAAAAATGGGCGCGAGCGAAGAAGAGGCTGTCACTGTTGCCGGGCTGGCCGGCGGCATGGGATTGTCAGGGAACGCCTGCGGTGCGCTGGCAGCCGCAATATGGAAGGGCCAGCTGGATTGGTGCAGAGAACATCCGGGTAAAAATCCCCCGTACTTTAATAACGGGACCGCAAAGAAAATATTGAAAACATTCATGTCGTTCACACATTCAGAATTGCGCTGCCGCGCGATTTGCGGGAAAACGTTTGCGACGCTGGAGGAACACACCGATTACATACAAAACGGCGGGTGCGCAACATTGATCCATGCGCTTGCCGGGGTTACGGACGTCCGCGCCAATTGATCCCGCCATTTATCGGGGGTAGACGGGATCCCGAATGATTATTGATGCGACGGCGCTTCCCTTACATGCTTCGCCACCGCGCAGCCGATGAAGAGCATCCACGGGATCAGGCCGATGTGCAGCATGTCATTGGCGGAGAACCGGATGCCTCTGCTCCGGAGCTTCCCGGTGATACCGAGCCCGAAGTAAAGGAACAATCCGGCCATGGCGGCACCCCGGATCAGCCAGGTAACCATGTGGAGAAGGTCCATCTTCTCCCGTGCTGCTGCATGGCGTCTCGCGTTGAGGACAAAGAACACTATATAGCCGGGACCGGTGAACAGCACCATGAGCCCGAACGAGACCATGAACGCGTCAGGGTTACCCCCCCCTGTCCACCGCTTTTTTGGGTTGAAAATATCGATCTGCTCTCCCATGATAGTTACCATGCTTCGTCAGACCCGGTACAGGCCAGGCCGATTCATTCGCAAGGACCTGAATCGGGCAATACGCTATTTCATGGATACTATTATGAAAAAAAGCATTCTCTTCCTTTCATTATTTCTCATACCGCTCGCCCTCACAGCCGCTGATCTGAAAGCGGATCTCGAAAAGGCAATGGAGAAAGACGATATCGCCGCGGTTAAAAAGCTCATTATAAAAGGGGCCGATGTGAATGCGAAAGACCGGTACGGCTGGACCCCGGTCATTCGTGCGGCGCTGGCCAACGACCTGGACACCGTCAGGTTTCTCATCGAAAAAGGCGCGGATGTGAGGCAGATCGGGAACAACGGCGCGACCGCCTTTTACTTTGCCGCATCACGCGGGAACCTGGACCTGGTGGAGCTCATCTACAGCGCGGACCCGAAGCTCAATATCCGGCAGGGCGTGAGTCCCTACACCCCCATGGACGATCCGGCCGGAGCGGGAAATATCCCGGTCGTTGAGTTTCTGCTCAACGCGGGGTATGACGTGAATGAAAAGCTGGCGTACGGCGCGCGGCCGATCATGTACGCGGCGGAGTACAATCACCTCCCGCTCGTGAAGTTTCTCCTCGAAAAGGGGGCTGACATCGAGGCAACGGGCAATCTCGGCGAAAACGCGCTCATGCTCGCGTCTCAAAAGGGGCATCTCGGGATGGTAAAGTACCTTGTGGACAAGGGCGCGAACGTGAACGCGAAAAGCGCGGTCGGTTACAACCCGCTCAGGTGGGCAGCATGCGGGGGGCACACCGAAGTGGCGGAATATCTTATCGGCAAAGGCGCGGACGTCAACGCCCGGGAAAACAACGGGCAGACGCCGATCATGTGTGCCGCGGCATGCGGGTATCCTGAAACGATCAGCCTGCTGCTGAAACATGGGGCCGATGCCAATGCAGCAACGGATTACGGGGATACTGCCCTTATCATGGCGGTCAAGGACCTGAAGCGCGGGAAAAACAAGCTCGATGTTATCAGCGCGCTGGTAAAGGGCGGGGCCAGTGTTACTACAGCAAACAGGGAAGGGCTCACGCCGGTAAAGGCGGCTGTCCGGAAAAGGGAGCAGGACGTTATAAATCTGCTGAAAAAGGCAGGCGGGATGTGATTCAGATGCTCTTTAATTGCAGTGAATAACAATTCTACGGGATAATGAGACATAATTATACAAAAAAGCATTAATATGTCGCCAAAAATCACACTTTTTATCAGTTTTATAAAAAAAGCCCGCCTAAATGGGCTTTTTTTATTGACTCGTACCACAAGCATTATTACTTTCCAGGTAGAAAAATAATTATTCCGATGGAGGGAAATAATTATGAAAACAAACAAATATATCACACTGGCCCTTGCAATAAGTCTGACCCTTTTCGCTGGTGCAGGATGTTCGAATGGCGGCTCTGATACGTCCTCGCTCCTGCTTCTTGCAGGTGCACGCGGACCCATGCTCAGCAGCGATACATCACTGACCCCCGGCATAGGACAGATACAGGGCAATGCCATAATCAACATTCCTTTCGGCACCGCTCTCAACGATTTTAAATCTTCAATCATTCCGGCAGAGGGCGCTGTTTTCGATGTTTACGAGAATGACGGCGTTACCCCGGCCGCGACTCTTGACGAAACCTGCGTCCTCATGATCACGGCGGAGAATGGAACCCGGGCCGCTTATACGCTGGACATCCTTCCTGACCCGGCCATCGTTGATGAGTGGATCGGTTTCGACCCGTCATCAACTGACTATACGATCGTAAACGCGACCGGGGCCGAGGGTTACGAGGGAAACACTTCCGCACTTGAATTTGACGGAGACCCGGCGACTCTCGACTACCTTACCGTCCCGGACGCCGATACGCTGACTCTCAGGGACAGCGGGACGGTGGAAGTCCTTATCAAAGGCGATTCATTCCCGACCTGTGCCGGCATTGTGCACAAGGGGGAGCAGGGCGACTTCAGCGACGAGGCGTGGAGCCTCCAGATCTATCCTCACGAGGGGTCACAGGCGCGGCTCCTGATGCTCATTACCGGTGATGACGGCAACTGGATAGGCGTTCACGGGAGCTTTGACCTCCAGCCGGGGGTATGGTACCATATAGTAGGTACCTGGGACGGCCTGACTGTGCGTCTTTATGTCAACGGTGTGCTTGACGGCCAGATCGACAACACCACGGGCGGAGTCAGGGACTCGGCCGGTTCGCTCATCATCGGCGGGCAGCTCTCTGAATCGTACAACGCCTCTTATGGAAACCTGGGCTGGGACGGCATCATCGACCGGGTTGGCATACGGAGCGATTCCCTGAACGATCAGCAGGTACTGGACAGGTATAACAGCCTCTAGCAGTATCCTGAAAAACTCCATCCATGGAGTTTTTCAGGGTCGGATTTACGAAGTGAAACGGTTTATACAAACATAACATAAGCATGGGGCCGGTCGCCAGGACCGGCCCTGTCCTTTACCGTCGCTTCCATGCATCCGATATACCGGGAAGGCCCTGTTGCGTACCGGTGATTTGAGGGCGGGGCATACCCTTATAGTTGAATTTATTTTCCCGGACCTTATTCTCTTGACATGCGGCATTATAGCGTATACGGGTTGATATATTCGTTTTTCCGGTGAACGCTTGTGAAGAAAAAATAACGATCTGGAAGCTTGCAGCGGGGATCATAAAGGCCTTTCCCGGCGTAGCCCTGATCGCGGTTTCAGTACAAAAAGGCGGTTCCGGTACCGGTAAATCCGCGGCAGTCTTTTCGATGCCCCTTGCATTGTTGCAGTATATACGTGCCGTGCACAGTTATATGATAAGGAGAATAGCATGCCCAAATTTTTATCTGATGAATGGTTCGCGAAGGTCGATGAGCTGACAAAGGCCGCAGCCGGCCTGGAAATACCCAAGGCCATGAAAGACGTGGTCGTGAACCTCACGGTGAGTACGGACGGCACGGACGTGCCGTTCAGCATGAACGGCGGCATCATCCGGAAAGGCCCCGCGGCCGCGGCGGATGTCGAGATGTCCATGCCCGCGGAGTACGCCCTCTCCATCCTGATCAAGGGCGACTGGTCGGCCGGCATGAAGGGCTGGGTCGCGCGGAAGATCAAGGTTTCCGGCAACATGCGCAAGCTCATCCCCCTCCAGGTATACAAGGCGACCGCTTCCCAGGAGTCGCTCCGGAAGCAGATCGAGTCTATCACCGAGGCGTAGGCCGTGCGCCCGTGCGGTTTTCCGGGCCCCGGCGCAAATAATTCTTGAACAAAACGGCCGAGTGGTCCATGCTCCTGCCATATTTTGATGGAGGATGCATGAAATGAAGATCGTGAAATGGATCGTAATTACCCTCGTGGTGCTTGCCGTGCTCTTCGTCATAATCGGCATTTCGCTCCCGGACCGCGGGGCGGTCGAGCGCTCGGTGCTCATCAAGGCCCCGGTTGCGGTTGTGTTCGAGAACGTCAACAACCTCCGGAACCACGAGAAGTGGGACCCCTGGCAGGCGTCGGACAAAACGATGAAGGTCGCCTACGGCCCCGTGGCCGCCGGCAAAGGCGCTTCCTACTCCTGGACGAGCGTCGACTCGGGGACCGGTACCCAGACCATTACCGAGAGCGTGCCCAACTCTCTTGTCAAGACCGAGCTTAACTTTACCGACATGGGCAGCACAGCGACCGGGTGGTTCAGCTTCGCCGAGGCCGGGGGGGGCGTCCGCGTGACCGAGGGCTTTATGAGCGCTCCGCAACGCTGCTTCTGCGGCCGCTACATGGACCTGCTCATATACCCCGAGATCGAGAAACATTTCGTCAGTGGCCTGAATAAACTTAAAGAAGTAAGCGAAGCGGGCAGGTAACGCCTGCGCGGGGGCCGGTATCACGGGATGCTTTCCCGCTCCCCCGGCTCCCTGCAGGGGCAGTCAGTCACATAGGCGGGGCCCCACGACGCCATGAACAGGTTCCGCGCCGTGGCCGAATCGCCGTGCTCGCATATGACGATCGGGCCCTGCTCGGCGACGTGGTGCCTGCAGTCGCGGCACTCGTCGATGATCACGACCATGGCGCGCCGGTCCTTATCTCCTCTTGATCAGGTTTATGATCGCCAGGATGATAATCGCGCCGGCTACCGCCGCGATTATCCTGGTCACCAGCGGACTGATTATCGAAATGTTGAAAAGGCCGAAAAGAAACCCTCCCAGAAATGAGCCAGCTACGCCGATGATGAGGTTCCACAGCAGGCCCATTCCCCGCCCCTTCATAATGAGACCGGCCAGCCATCCAGCCAGGAGTCCGATAGCCAGCAGAACGAGAATGCTTGTTAATGTCATGACAGATTCTCCTTGTTTGTATTATGAAATTTATTCTTCCATTGATAGAAGCTATCCTGTTCGATAGAATAAATCAACAATAAAAACTCAATCTCGCGCCCTGCATGGCGGAATTACCGTCCGGATGGATTATAATTTTTATGCTGAATGTGGATTTTTTAATGTTAAGACATTGACTATATACTAAAATACTGTTATATTAGCATAATTAATTATAAAGGAGGAGAGATATGAGTTCATCATCAAATTCATTTTGCAGAGACGGCTCTTGCCGGAATTATCGGGCGAATGATTCCATATATGACGGAAGGCTTTGCGAAAGGTCGCATAACTTTTTCTCATTCAAGTATATTTCATGGTAAAATACAGTTAGAAGTGAATTATGAGGAATTATTGAAAAAATGCCGCTCCTCTGGAGCGGCATTTTTAACCATTGCTTTTCACTTGTAACTATTCTCTGCCTTATGCCAGCTTCTTTTTATAGGACTGGATCAGCTTCTCCGCCTTCTTGTACTCGCCCTTGAAGATGTAGAGCATGCTGAGCTTGGTGAGGTCTATGACCTTCGGCTCGCGCGCGGCCATGTCCCCTTCCAGCTCGGTGATCGCCTCTTCCAGGTCGCCGATCTCCTTCATCTTGCTCTCGTAGGTCAGCTTTTCCAGATACTTTTTAAACCGGGCGTATTCCGGCCTGCACTCGAGTGCGTCGGTCAGGTACTTGACCGCGTGGTCGTACATGCCCAGGTAGAAATAGCAGAACCCGTAGTAGCGGTTAATGAACGACTTGTCCTCTGCCAGGTCTTTGATCCGGTCCAGGCACTCGATGGCCTTGCGGTACTGCTTCCACTCGTAATAGATGTGGGAGAGGAGGTAGTTGGCCTTGAGGTGCCGCGCGTCAACGGCGACCACCTCGAGCAGAAATTTCTCCGCTTTCTTGTAGTTTTCCTGGCTGTAGTGGACCAGCCCCAGGTAGTAGTTCCCTTCCAGGAAGCGCGGCTCGCGTTTGACCGACTCGGTGAAGTATTTCAGCGCCTGTGCGTAATTTTTCCGGTTGTAGTGCTCGACCCCAAGGTTCAGGAGCACGCGGTAATGCTGGTCGATCTTGAGCGCGTCAAGGTATGATGTTATGGCCGCTTCCGCGTCGCCCTGCCGCGCGTATATCTCGCCGATATTGTTGTAAGCGGCCACGAACTCCGGGTGACGGTCTATCGCGCGGCGGTATTCGCCTATCGCTTCGTCAAGGTAGCCCTGGTTGGAGAGCTCAAGGGCGCGGTTGTAAATGACGACTGCATCTCTTGGCACTGAGTTCGGTATCATGGTTGTTCCTCTCGCGATCGGTTTTGACTGTATGCAACGGCCCACGCCTGCCCGGCGGGCGGCGGACCGCATCATTACTGATATCGGCCTGTTGCGCTGAATTTTTAAGTAAAAGTTTACCTGATACCGGGACCGGATTTGTCCCTGGAATCGGCCATATTTTGGTCCGGAGCGGGTTTTAATCTTGACAATTGCCCGCCGGTATATACTCTGAGGGGTCGGTTTAAAGAATCAGCCCCGCCGTATTTTTGAAAGTGAGTTCATGACATATGTTCGGAAAAAAGATCAATAATACCAGGGTCTGGCCTGTCACCCTCAAGATCATAATAACCTTCAGCCTGTTTATACTCATCTCGAATTTTTCGTCCAATTACATCAATTACATATTCAACCGGTCGCAGCTCCTGGCCCTGATGAACCAGCTCCTCACCAAAGACCTGAAAAACATGTACGCGTACTGCAACGATCAATTCGAGATTTACCAGCTGGACAAGAACATGGAGGGGTCCATCGACGCCATTGAAAAACGGGGCGTGCACGAGCTGAAAAACACCAAGGCCCTCTTCCTCGGGGTAAGGGGCGATGGAAAGATCCTGTTCCAGGCCTCCCGTCCCGGGCTTCCCCGGCACGGCGCTTTCGCCGACGCTGCAGGCCTGGCCCTCCTGAATCGGGGCCTCGCGGCCATGAAGGACGAGGGCTCCATCACCTTCCACTACAATGACGAGGAATATTTCGGGATGTACAAATACAATCCCCGGTGGTCCGCCTTCATCCTCAGGGCCGAGGAGGTGAGCGAGTTCTATGCCGAGTCACGCGCCAACTTCCGCATCATCAGCATTGTGATCATCGCCATTACGGTGGTCGTGGGTGTCGTCGGGATTTTCATCCTGCGCTTCCTGCTGCGTTACATCGACGTGATCACGCGCTCCATCATGCGGATGATCAAGTCCCAGCAGCTCGAGCTGATAGACCTGTCCGGCGCGACCAACGACGACATCACCTACATGGGCGCGGCTTTCAACTCGCTCTCGAGCACGGTCGACAACCTGATCGGCATTTTCCGCAAGTTCGCCAACCAGGACGTGGTCAACAGGGCCTACCGCGACCGCGTGGTCAAGCTCGAGGGCACCCGGCGCGAGTTGACGATACTCTTCTCGGACATCAAGAGCTTCACCTTTATCACTGAGACCCTGGGCAACGAGATCATCAACCTGCTGAACCTGCACTACGACCGGGCCATCCGCGAGATCGTCGGCCTGGACGGCGTGATCGGCTCGATCATCGGCGACGCGCTCCTGGCGGTGTACGGCGTGCTGGACGGCTCCGGCAAGAACAAGTCCTACCAGGCGGTCATGTCCGCGCACCGCCTGCAGGAGGTAACGGAGACGCTCCGCATACGGATGGGAAACATCCGGGACGAGATGATACGGCAGAACGGGAAGCTCACGGCGGAGGAGGAAAAGATCTACAAGGCGGTGCTCCTGGAAATCGGGGTCGGTATAGATGGCGGCGAGGTCTTTTACGGCACGCTGGGGTCCTACGTGCGCATGACGAACACGGTCATCGGCGACAACGTCAACGCGGCGTCGCGGATGGAGGGCCTGACCCGCGTGTACAAGGTGCCGGTCATTTGCTCGGAGTACGTCAGGGGCGACATCGAGGCGAACGTCGAGGGGCACGGGATCCACTTCATCGAGCTCGACACCGTCATGGTGAAGGGAAAAACGACCGGCCAGAAGATCTACTGGCCCGTGCCGGATGCGGAATACGACGGCGCCCTGTCAAAGGATCTGGCCGCCTTCGAGCTGGGGCTCGAGCTCTACTACAAGGGGGACTGGATCGGCGCGCACACGAAGTTCAAGAAATGCACCCTCCCGGTCGCGGAGGTGTTCGTCGAGCGGACGCGCGAGCGTCCCCCTAAAGGGTGGAACGGAATATGGGAAATGAAAACGAAATAAAAGACTTCAGGGAAACGAAAAAGGTGGAGGAGATCATCGAGGCGGCGGAGAAGGATTCGCTCCATGATTCGCCGACCCGCGGCCACGACGTTCCGGCCGCGGACGCCGTCCCCCTGCCCGTGCAGAAGCGCTCTCCGTTCCTCCCTGAGGAGATCCATGACTTGGACAGCACGTCGCAGGTATACTCCCTCGAAGAGGAGTACGCCCGCACCCGGAAGAACAGGAATTACCGGCTTTACCTGTTCATCCTCGGCTTCATCACGTTCGTGGTGATCTGCGTGCTGGGATTCAAGCTGTACCGGGAGTGGCGAGACTCGATCGTGGATGTGAGCATCACCGAGTTCGAGGACCTGCGGCTCAAGGACGTGATCGATTCGGCGCGGAAGCGGGGGAGCAACATAGACGTGTTCCGCATCGAGCTGAAGGTGCTGGAGGCGGAGATGCTCACGGCAATGCTCGGGGTGCGGCGCGAATCGTACGCCCGGGAGATGGCCGTGCTCTCGCAGGGGCTCGGCGACGCGGAGACGGACGCGAAGATCGCCGCGATCCGGCGCGAGGAGGAAGCGCGGCTGAAGAGCGTGCGCGCCTCGTACAACGGGCTCATGGCCCGGAAGCGCTCCCAGATCTACGCCCAGGAGGAAGAGCGGGCGAAAGAGGAGGAGGAGTTGGCGAAGCAGGGCGCCGCGGCCCGCAGCTCGAACACCGACCGCCTCTACGAGCTCCACATGAAGCGGCTCCAGGACCGGCAGGAGACCGGCGTGGACGCGCTGAAGAAATACTACGACGGGTACATGGACTATGTCATTATGAAATACAATCCCGTGTTCGCTCAGCCGGCGGCCGGGATCACCGGCGGAAGCGGTCCCGCCCTGACCGCAGGCGGCGCGCTCCGGGAATACGATCCCCTGCTGGACGAGTACGGGTTCAGCCCAAGCGACTTCGGCTCGCTCAGGAAGCGGATCGGCGACGAGACGATCGTGCTGAAGAGGCTGATGCGCGTGCCGTACCAGAACTCGGTGCCGCAGGCGCTCAAAGCGCTGGACGTCCTGACCGGGACCATCGTGCGCGATTACGAGGACCTCTGGTCCAGGCTGACCGGGGCGCTGGCCTCGAAAAACCAGCTCATCAAGCAGTACGAGTATCCCCTTGACTTCGTCCTCTCGGCAAAAAAGGAGAATGGCCTCATACTGGACCCGCGGGAGAACGACTCCATCCTTGTGTACATGAACCGCTCCCTGAAGATCGAGGACGGCCGGACCGCGTCGGTCTACAACGGCGACCGGTACGTGGGCAGGATACGGCTCTACCGCGACCTGCGCGGGACCTACCGCGGCTCGGTGGTGTCCCTGGCGAACAAGAACGCGGTCATCAGGCCCACGAACAGGGTAATGCTCGACGCGAAGAAATGACCCGGCTCCCGCCGGCGAGGGGACCCCATGATCATCGCCACCTACAATGCAAATTCAATCCGGGCGCGGATGCCGGTCATCGAGCGATGGCTCGCCGGGGCCGCGCCGGACGTGCTCTGCCTCCAGGAGACGAAGGTAGAGGACCGTGATTTCCCCGTTGAAGCGATCGAGGCGCTGGGGTACCGTGCCGTGTTCAGGGGCGAGAAGTCCTACAACGGCGTTGCGATACTCTCCCGCCACGAGATCGAGAACGTGTCGTACGGGTTCGACGGCGCGGGGAGCGACGAGGGCACCCGCCTCGTTTCCGCGCGGATCCTCGGCATCGACATCGTCAATACCTACGTACCGCAGGGAACCTCCCCCGATTCGGAACGGTTCCAGTACAAGCTGGGCTGGTTCGGGCGGCTGCTCGAGCACTTCACCGGAAACTACAGGACCACGGACCGGCTTATCTGGCTTGGCGATTTCAACGTGGCGCCCGAGCCGATCGACGTGCATGATCCGAAGCGGCTCCTGGGCCACGTGGGCTTCCATCCGGACGAGCACCGGGCGCTGGCTGCGGTCAAGGCCTGGGGGTTCACCGACGTGTTCCGCAAGCACGAGCCGGGCCCGGGCCACTACTCCTTCTGGGACTACCGGGTGCGGGACAGCGTGGCGCGCGGGCTCGGGTGGCGGGTCGACCATATCTTTGCGACCGGACCCCTGGCCGCGGCCTCGGTACGCGCCTGGATAGACCGCGGGCCCCGTGTCGGCGAGCGGCCCTCGGACCATACCCCCGTCGCGGCCGAGTTCTCCGTGTGAGGGGGCGGAGGTGACCACTGGAAGAACCATCAGACGCATGGTGTGGGCCGTGATCGTTGCGCTCCCGCTCCTCTCGGTAGCGGCGGAGGAAAAAGCCCCGGGCCCGAAGGACCCGGTGTCCCCGTCCGCCGACTTCCGCGGGAAGGTGGAGAGCGGCGGGTCATGGGTCCGCGCGGCGCTGGTTACGGCGCAGGGCGGGCGCATCGAGGGCGAGTTGCTGCTTCCTTTCGCGACCCTCGAACTTGGAGTACCGGCGGACGGCACTGCGAAGAAAAGACCGGTCCCCCTCGCGGAGATCGCCTCCATCGAATTCACGCGATGGCGGGGACAGCGGCGGCAGAAGAACGAATACGCGTTCTATCCCTCTCTCATCCGGGTGACCCTGGCTGACAAAACCGCTCTGGAGACCGGCGCGGGCATCCGGGTACTGCACAAACTTCGCCTGAGGACCGGAGAGCGCTCGCGCACACTCTATTCGTATTTTTTCGATTACCGCGAGAAAGACGCGTGGAAAAACTCCGGCGAAAAGGACATGGCGTATCCGGAAAAGAACCCGCACGGAGAAACGGTCATAAAGATCGAGCTGGTTCACTCTTCTGAAACGTCTCCCCTGGATGCGATCATCAAGCTGTTGAGCAAATAATAATTCGCAGCAGCCTCGTTGCATAACTCAATAATCGACGATATTGTCTCCGTCGTCTTCAATAACGCCCCCATCCCCCATAGAGGGCGCGTGGGACATATCTTCATTTGAAAATACATGCTTAATGGTGTATATAACCGGAATGTATCGTATACAATATACACATGAAATTTTTTTATTGCCCTGCGTTGCTCCTCAAGTGGGGTTCCTTCTTGGCAATGTCATCCGCAAACATTCAATTTTTTTCAAATCATTCAGCCATTTTTTGATGTGCCGGAATCTTGCCAGACAACGGTGCTGTATCATGGTACGTTGTGCGTGCAAGGAGCCGGCGCCCGCACTTCAGCTGTTGCGGGAACGTTATTACGTATTATAACTGTTAGTCGAATGACCATCGCGGAAGAGATATAGACCGCATCCCGGCTCAAAATTACTGGTATCATGTGAAACAACAAGACAAAGAGTTTTTGCCTGGGAATATTAAACAAAGCTGATTGGACGATTAAACAGCTGGAAATATTGACGCAAGGGGAGGGTCTGCCATGAGGAAGCGTGGTATCCGGAATTTTCTTTTTCACCTGGTTGCGGCGGTCTGTGCCGTTCTGGCGCTGTGCCACTTCGTGTGGACGGATGCACGGGCGTGTGATGTCGCCGTCGTGTCCGGGAAGATCACGGCCAACGGGAGGCCCCTGATATGGAAGAACAGGGACTGTTCCGCGAACTGGCACCAGCAGGTAGCGTTCTTCCCCGGCGAGTATGCCGGCCCCGGCAGCTATATCATGGTCCACGATTATGACGATGTCGCGAATATGAATAACGGCACCCCGGTCAATCCCTCGGGCGGGCTGAACCAGGCAGGCTTCGCGATCGCCTGCACCTCCGTGTACGAGGACTTCATGCCGACCAACGAGGCAATCAATATCAACACCATGCTCATCTGGGAGGCGCTGAAGCGGTGCGTGACCGTAAGCGATTTCGAGAACCTCGTGAGGGAGTGGCACACCTGGCACGTCGGCAAGGTCATCAGCGGCAACTTCGTGGTCATTGACGCCCGCGGCGGCGCCGCGCTCTTTGAATGTTATACCGGGTCCGTGCTGGGGCTGATCCGGCCGGTGCAGTTCCGGAAGTTCGACGCGAACACCGGCAGGGTGACGGACCAGTACGGGATCACGCTGCGCTACCCGTCGGGCGGCTATTGCGGGTACGAGAACCGCGCGAACAACAATTCCTACATCTTCATCAATTACGGGGAGGAGCGGAAAGTGCGGGCGGACGAGATCCTCTCGGCCCTGGCCGGCTCCGGCACCCTGGACTACCGCTCGGTCATGCGGCTCGTCGCGCGCGACGTGAACGGCAAGCAGATTGCCGCGAGCTCGTCGGACAGCAACTACAGCACCACCTACTGCATCAGCAGGTCCCAGACAAGGCTCGCACTGGTGGTAGACGGCGTGAATGCCGGTGACGACCCGCACCTGGCCACGTTCTGGTGCAACATGGGCGAACCATCCATCGGGATATTCACCCCCTATTTCCCGCACGGCGGCGACGTCCCCTACGCCGCATACGTGGACGACCTCACGATCGCGGGCGCGTTTTACGATACCAACGACACCTGCCTGATGAACCGGGCCATCAATCGCCGTGAGATTTACGACAACCTCATGTACGAATCGAATGACGGCAACGCGGTCACCGGCATCGATGACGGCACGATCAACAAGCTCGAGCTGGCGAAGGTCCAGGCATGGACGCTCCCGCTCGAGGACATCATCATGGACAGCACCGAGGAGTATCTTGACCAGCTGCGGGGAAATTCATCGCTCGCCACGCCGGAAAACCTGTACGACCTGTCCGCCTACTGCATGGCATACGGGTATATAAATTATAACGAGACCTCTCCCGGCCTCTTCTACGGGTGGGACCTGGATAAGCCTCTGGGCCTGTTCTGGTAGGACGATGCGGCGATACGCTCATTAAAACGCTGGAGGGGATTTATGAAAACAAGACACATGCTGATAGCGATCATATATATTGCCTGCATACTGGTTGCGGGGTGCGATAAAAAAGAACGCATGTCCCCGGGAACAATACTCGAACAATACCTGACCGGCGGCGGCGACTTCCCGGACGGCGGTGGCACCACGGGCGGTGATACGACCGGCGGCGGCACAACGGGCGGAGGAACGACCGGTGGCGGCTCCACCGGTGGCGGCTCCACGGATGGCGGCACAACCGGCGACGGCGAGAGCACTGATGACATTGTGAAGCTTGTGTTTATGGGCGATGTGATGATGGCCCGTAAAGTGGAAACGTCGGTTAAGAACTATGGAAGCGGGGATTATTCTTTTATTTTCAACAATATTGCCGGGTATACGAAGAGCGCGGACCTTGCCTTTGCCAACCTCGAGGGCGTGATCTCGGATACGGGGGCTGCCGATCCGGTCAAGGTGCTGCAGGGGACCGCTTTTCGCGCAAAGCCGGCCGCGGTCAACGGCCTTCTCTCTGCCGGGATCGACGTGGTGTCCATGGCCAATAACCACACCCTTGACTACTCGAGGAGCGCCATGTCAGACTGCTTCGTCAGGCTGAAGGCGGCCGGCATATCCTATGTCGGGGCCGGCGAGACCTTCGACGAGGCCTACAGCGCGAAGATCTTCACAGTTAAAAATACCCGCATCGCGTACCTGGCCTATACCCTGGCAGGTGACGAGATGGGATCGCGGGCCCAGAAATATGACGCCGCGACCGGCCTCACGGCCCGGTCCGGCGTTGCCTGGTACTATTCGAAGTACATTTACTCCGGCATCAGGGCCGCCAGGAGCCAGGCCGATATCGTCATCGTGTCGATCCACTTCGGCACGGAGTACGAGAAAGCGCCCTCGCACCTGCAAGACCGGTTCGCGCACCTGGCCATGGACCGCCAGGCGGACATCGTCATAGGGCACCATCCGCATGTTGCCCAGCCGGTCATGGTGTACCAGAAAGGGTATCTTGCCTATTCGCTGGGGAACTGCGTGTTCGACCAGAGCGATGCCGAGACGAAGAAGGGGCTCATTTTCGAAGTAACGGTCACGAACAGGAAGATCAGCGGCGCCCGGGCGAGGAACATCCTGATCAACCAGCAGTACCAGCCGGAGCTGGTGAACTAGCGACAAGTCCGCAAACGCGATAGCTCCGCAAGCGCGATAGGTCCGCAAGCGCTTGCGGACCTATCGCGGGACAGCCGGCTTCATCTCCTCAGCGAGGCGTTTCATTAACAGATCGATGCGGCCTCTGCCGGCCAGCGCGTTCGGCATGCTGAGGATTATTTCGAGGTGCTTCTTCAGGCCCGCCGTTCCGATGAAAAACGGTACCACGTCAATGCTGGGCGGGACCCCCAGCAGGGAGTGTGAATTGAACCCGCTGCCGCTGAAATATTCGGCCGGAATCCTGCCCATGTTGGATATAATGCCGGAATTGCGGTACAGGCCCGTTTCCGGCTTCCGGGCGATTTCTCCGATCAGCGATTTCCGGATCATGCCGAGCGGGATGAACCGCACCAGCGCGTCCCCCCGGTAGAGCTCGCCGTCACGGCGCTCGTCCATCTGCCGCTTCATCGTGCGCGCGAGCGTCGCGGGCGTGTCGTCCTTCGTGATATCGAGGTAGACCAGGTTGGTGATGTTGCCGGTATTGCGCAGGCCGGGCACCCGCTGCCGCAGGTCGACCGGCACCGCGATCCGAACCGGGCCGTCGCGGTGGCTCCAGGCCTCGCGCGCCATGACCATCGCGATCTGCGTCAGGGCGTCCGGGTAGCTTCCCGGGAGCTGGATGCGCCGCCAGGTGAAGCCGGGAGCGCCGGCGTCCGGCATGCCGGTCGGCGCGATGAAGGTGTGGGGAGGGGGGACCCTTCCCTTTTTCTGGAAGCTGCGCGCGGCCTGGTGCTCGGTCATGGCCGAATCGTTGCCCGCCGGCCGTTCGCCCCGTAAAACCCTGAAAACCTCGTCCGCCCATATGAAGGTGCCGCGGCCGTCCATGACCGCATGGTGCGTGCGGAACGCGACGCGCAGGGGATCGCCGTGTATAAGCAGGACCTCGCAGGTGGGGCCCGCGGGAGGGAGCGGGTCGGCTAGGAAGGGGGCTCCCTCCGGGTCCATGCCGGACCAGCGGGAACCGTCTACCTCGCGCACCGGCGGTGTTTTGCCCGAATCGGTCCAGCGCGCGAAGCACAGGGATCCTTTCAGCACCAGGCGGCTGCCCGGGTTTGCCGCTGACGCGACCTCGACCGCCTTCCTCCAGTGTTCGGGCTTGAATTCACCCGTGCCTTCGAAAATGATCTGGTTTGCAAAAGGCGGGCTCAATTCAGCATTGACAAGGTATACCCGCTCGGTTGGCGTCAACTGCCGGGAAAATCGTCGTGCCATTGCTGCAACTCTCCCTTTTTTTTCATCGAGATAAACACACTGAAAAGAGGGAGTCAATATGTTTTCATTTTTTTGTACAATCCCGGGAAATGTACATCCCGCCGGGGATATTCGATAGTTATCATGTCATTGCGAGCGAAGCAATGACAGTAGAAGGGTAATAAATCCCTAATCATGGGATATCATGCAATTTTACTTGACAAACAGTAGATATATTAATGTATGTACCAGAGTTTCCCGGGAAACGGTATGACCTTCGAAAAAAGCAATATCGGGTACCTGCTCACCTTCATGCTGGTGGGCGCGATTTTGGGGTCGGCCCTGGGAGCGCTGGTGGCGGGATTTGTTCCGTCCCTCGGGGTCATTCAGAAAAGCCTGACCGGCCCCATCGGTCTCAATCTCGAGATCATCAGCTTCAGTATCAGGATAAACCTCTCGTCGATCATCGGCCTCGTTCTGGGCGTGCTGATCTTCAGGAAGGTTTAGGCCGCACCCGCGGCTATCAAACAGGGGTTGCGCATCAGGGCCCCGGTGAATAAATCGGCTGCAGCCGGTTGCCTCTTTCCACGTGATAGGGCAATTCCTTGACAGGTTGCACAGGTTACGCGCCGTGAGAGCGGCCGTTGCTTATATATTTCCCGACGGCATGCGCTTTTTCGCGCAGGCCGCCCGGAGAAAGAAATCAATCCTCCGCCGCAGTGCGGGGAGTGAAATAATTTTATGCACAAGAGGGGGTACTCGCATTGTCAGTAGTATCGATGAAAGCGTTGTTGGAATCCGGTGTCCATTTTGGCCACCAGACGAGGCGGTGGAACCCGAAGATGGCGCAGTTTATCTTTACCGCCAGGAACGGGATCCACATTATTGATTTGCAGAAGACCATGCAGCGTATCAAGATCGCCTACGCTGCGATGAAAGATGTCGCCGAGAAGAACGGCAAAGTCCTCTTCGTGGGAACGAAGAAGCAGGCGCAGGCCGCGATCGTGGAATATGCAAAAAAATGCAACATGTTCTACGTGTCCGAGCGGTGGCTGGGCGGGCTCCTCACGAACTTCAAGACCGTGAGCAACTCCATCCGCCGTCTTAAGGACCTCGAATACATGAAGGAAAAAGACCAGTGGGATGCGGAGACCAAGAAGGAGCGTCTTGACCTCCAGCGCGAACTGGACAAGAAGGACAAGGTCCTCGCCGGCATCAAGGACATGGCGAAGATGCCCGATGCCCTGTTCATAATCGATCCCAAACGGGAATCGATAGCGGTGCAGGAGGCCCGGAAGATGGGGATCCCCATCTTCGCCGTGGTCGATACCAACTGCAATCCCGAGGAGATCGATTACCCGATACCGGGTAACGACGACGCCATTCGTGCGATCGCGCTCTTCCTCGATGTGATGGCCCGGGCGGTCCTCGAAGGGCAGTCCGGCGGGCTGACCGAAGAGGGGCTTGCCGAAGAGGCTGAAGCGGCAGAGGGCGAAGAAGCCGGGGAAACGGCGGAGGCCGCGCCGGCGGCGGAGGGCGCAACCTACGAGTACGACGAAGACGACGGGATATACGAGCCGTAAAAAGACGCGTTGACAGGAGCGGGGCGCCGGCACCCGGCCGCCGCGATATATGATACGAAATACGAGCAAGGAGACTGAACGTGGCTGAAATAACAAGCGAAATGATAAAAGAGCTGAGGGAAAAGACCCAGGCTGGAATGCTTGACTGCAAGAAGGCCCTGGTGGAGACGGGCGGCGACATGGACAAGGCCGTCGAGTTTCTCAGGAAAAAGGGGCTTGCCTCCGCTGACAAGAAGATGGGCCGCGAAGTGACGCAGGGGATCATAGCGAGCTATATCCACAACAACAAGAAGATCGGCGTCCTGGTGGAGCTGTTGACCGTTACCGACTTCGTCGCTCGCAACGATGCGTTCGAGGAGCTGGGCAAGGAGCTCTGCATGCAGGTCGCAGCGGCGAGCCCGATGTACGTCAAGATAGAAGACGTCCCCGCCGACGTGATCGAAAAGGAGCGTGAGATCTACCGGGAGCAGATGAAGGACTCCGGGAAGCCGGCCAACGTGATCGAGAAGATCATCGACGGCAAGCTCAACAAGTTCTATTCGGACGTGTGCCTCCTCGAGCAGGAATTCATCAAGGACCCGGCCGTGAAGATCAAGGATTTGATTAAGCAGAAGATCGCCGTTTTCGGCGAGAATATCGAAGTGGGGAAGTTCATCCGCTACCAGATAGGGATGTAGCATGGAACCCTCCGACCCTAAATCCGAGCCGCGGTACCGCCGCATACTGCTGAAGCTCTCCGGCGAGGCACTCGCCGGAGACGCAAAAAGCGGCATTGATTCCGGGATACTTTCCGGGATCGCAGAGGAGATACGGGACGTCCAGCGTCTCGGGGTCGAAGTGGCTGTCGTCATCGGCGCCGGGAACATCTTCCGCGGCACCCTGGCTGACAGCCTGGGGATCAAGCGCGTCACCGGCGACCACATGGGCATGCTCGCCACGGTGATGAACTCGCTCGCGCTGCAGAACGCGCTGGAGAACATCGGGGTACCGGCGCGCGTGCTTTCCGCCTTCGAGATGAAGGAGATCGCCGAGCCCTACATCATCCGCAAGGCGCTTGACCATCTCGACCACGGCCGCGTCGTAATCGCCGCGGGCGGCACGGGCCATCCCTTCTTCACAACGGACACGGCCGCGAGCCTGCGCGCGGTGGAGCTGGAGGCGGACGTACTGATGAAGGCCACCAGGGTGGACGGCGTGTACACGAGCGATCCGGAGAAGGACCCCGGAGCAAGAAAAATCGACGCGCTCCCCTTTATCGACGTGCTGACGGGGCAGCTCGCGATCATGGATTTTACCGCAATCACCCTCTGCATGGACAACAACCTGCCCATCGTCGTTTTTAACCTGTTCCGGCGGGGGTCGCTGAAAAAAATAGTATCCGGCGGATCGGTCGGTACACTAATTTCCTGACAGGAGGCACGCATGGTAGAAGATATCATTTCCGATCTGGAAGACCGCATGAAGAAAAGCGTTACGGCGCTGCAGAAGGATTTTGCCGCCATTCGGACCGGCAGGGCCAACCCCGCCATGTTCGACGGGATCAGGGTGAGCGTGTACGGCACGGAGATGCCGCTGAACCAGGTTGCTACCGTCTCCTGCCCGGAGCCGCGCCTGGTCGTGATCCAGCCCTGGGACAAGGGGAACCTGGGAGACGTGGAGAAGGCCATCCTCAAATCCGACCTCTCGGTGAACCCCTCAAACGACGGGAACCTGATCCGGATCCAGATACCGGACCTCACGGAGGAGCGGCGCAAGGAGTATGTCAAGTTTGCCAGGCAGAAGGCTGAAGAGTGCAGGGTCGCGGTACGGAACATCCGCCGGGACGGGAATGACATGACCAAGGAACTCGAAAAGGAGAAAGAGATCTCCGAGGACGATTCGAAAAACGCCATGACCAGGATACAGAAGATAACCGATAAATATATTGACGAAATCCAGAAGCTGACTGATAATAAAGAAAAAGAGATACTGAATATATAGGGGCGATTTCGACTGTCATTGCGAGGAGCCCCGGCATGTCCGCACTCGCAAGGGTCCTGCCGACGCAGACGGTTACGGACATGCCGAAGGGCGACGAAGCAATCTTCCTTTAGATGAATATTAGTAATAGTTACAGGAAAAGCTGTTTGTTATCAAATGGCAGATCGCTTCGCTCCGCTCGCGATGACAAATTGAGCAGGCGGCTTGGTTTGACATCTCCTGAAGGTATGCAAAACCAACCAAACCATGAAAGACTACAAACATCTCATCAATAAAAAGAAAGTTCCCGCCCACGTCGCCATCATCATGGACGGCAACGGGAGATGGGCGAAAAAAAAATCGCTCTCCCGCGCCGAGGGGCACCGGTGCGGCGCCGAGGCCATTGAGCCGCTCATGGACGCCGCCATCAGCCTGGGGATAAAGGCCATCTCGCTTTATGCTTTCTCGACCGAGAACTGGCGGCGGCCGCGCATGGAGGTCCTGGGCCTCTGGAAGCTTCTCGATTACTTTTTCACGAATAAGATCGACGTCATCAAGTCCCGGGGCATACGGGTCAGGCATTCCGGGCTGCAAGAACGCCTGCCGGCATCTTCACTGCACACAATACTCCGGGCCGTTGAAGAAACGAAGCGCAACCGCACCCTCGAGCTCAATTTCTGCGTGAATTACGGCGGCCGGCAGGACATCCTGAACGCGGTAAACCGTCACCTGGAGAGCGCGAAGTCCGGCGGGCCCGTCACGGCCCGGGACCTTGAAAAGGGGCTCTTTACCGCAGGCATGCCGGACGTCGACCTGCTTATCCGCACCGGCGGGGAGTACCGGGTCAGCAATTTCCTCCTCTGGCAGATTGCGTACTCAGAGCTGATATTTATGAACGTGCTGTGGCCTGATTTCAAGCCCCGCCACCTGTACCGGGCGGTTTATGAATTCCAACAGAGAGAAAGGAGATACGGGGGACTATGACGGAAATACAAAAAGCTACAATCAAACGGGTCCTGAGCGCGGTGGTCGCGCTTCCGGTGTATGTTTTTACGATCGTGACCGATCTGGGGCAGTCTGTCCCGATGCTTGCCTGTTCGCTCATCGTCACGCTGGCGTGCCTGTATGAGTATTATTCGATAACCGACCGGGGCGAGGAAGGGCGTGCATTTGTAAAAACGGGCATGGTGTTTGCCGTCGTCGTGAACATCATCATGTACCTGTTCGCGTACGGGAAGCTGTACGGCTACAGCCGCTATATCCCCGCGTTCGACGCGCGGGTGGTGCTGGGCGTGATCTCGGTCTTCATGGTTGCCATGATGGCGCTCCAGCTGTTCACAAGACCGCTCAAGGGCGCCGCCTATTCAATGGGCGTGACGCTCTTCGGTGTGCTCTATATCGTGTTCTTCTTCTCGCACGTAATATTGCTGAAGTCGCTTGCTGACGGCGTGTACTATATCATATTGCTCAACATCGTGGTGATGCTGAACGATACCATGGCCTATTTCGGCGGGGTGCTCTTCGGCAAACACAAGACCGGGTTCCCCGTGTCTCCCAACAAGTCGTGGGAGGGGTACTTCTCCGGCCTCCTGTTCAGCGTGCTCGCCATGGTCATCACCAACGAGGTGTATGCGGCATTTTTCGACAGGCACCTCTTCGGCATGATCGAGGCAGTGCTGCTCGGTGTCGCGCTGTCCGTGCTGGGCAACCTGGGCGACCTGATCGAGTCCGCGGTCAAGCGGGACGGCTCCATCAAGGACTCCGGCTCCATCATACCGGGACACGGCGGGATGTGGGACGTGTTCGACGCGCTGATTTTCTCGATGCCGCTGTTTTACTATTACCTGATGCTGAAAGGGGTTGCCTGATCCGTTCAGGCATATGGGCAGGACAATATCAATTCTCGGCTCCACGGGCTCCATCGGCGAAACGACGCTGCGGGTCCTCCGTTTCCTTAAAGACGAATACCGGACATACGGCATCGCCTGCGGGGCCAACCTCGGGCTCCTCGGCCGGCAGATAGCGGAATTCAGGCCCGCGGTCGTGGCTGTCGCGTCGTCAGCGGCCGCGGCGTCGGACGAGTACGGCGCCCTGAAGCGCTCCCACCCGGAGGTGGAGTTCCTTGACGGCGACGCGGGAGTCGCCGAGCTGGCCGGCCGGAGCGTGGACGTGCTGGTCTCCGCTATCGTCGGGGCGGCCGGCCTGGGGCCGACGCTGGCGGGCATAGGGCGGGCCCGCCGTATCGCCCTGGCGAACAAGGAGACGCTGGTCATGGCCGGCGATATCGTTGCCGCCAGGCTGCCGGGCTCGGGCACGGAGCTCATCCCGGTCGACAGCGAGCACAGCGCCGCTTTCTCGCTTCTCCGGGGGCTGGATCCGGGCGAGGTGGCGCGGATCGTCCTCACCGCATCGGGCGGGAGCCTGCGCTCCCTGCCGCTCGAAGAACTCGGGTCAGTAACGCCCGAGCGCGCGCTGGCCCACCCCACGTGGGACATGGGGAGCAAGATCACCATAGACTCGGCCACGCTCATGAACAAGGGCCTCGAGGTGATCGAGGCGCACCACCTGTTCGCGATGCCGTACGACCGGATCGACGTTCTTGTGCACCCGGAGAGCATCGTGCACGCCATGGTTGAGACGAATGACGGCGCGCTCTACGCGCACATGGGGGTGGCGGATATGGCCTTTCCCGTGCTCGCGGCGCTCGCGCACCCGGAGCGGCGGCGGAACGACTTCGGCCGGCTCCGGCTGGAAGAGGTGGGGCGCCTCACCTTCAGCGCGGTGGACGGGCGGCGCTATCCGGCGCTGGCCCTCTGCTATGCGGCGGGCCGGCGGGGCGGCACGCTCCCGGCGGTCCTGAACGCGGCCAACGAGGCCGCGGTCGGCGCCTTCCTCGGCGGGAGGCTGTCCTTCACGGGAATCGTGCGGGTTGTGGAAAAGGCGATTGAGAGGGCGGCGGTCGTCGACGACCCGACCCTTGAAGATATACTGGCGGTGGACCGGGAGGCGCGTGAGTTCGCCGAACGGACGATCGCAGGGAAGCAATAAATTTATTTCTAGTGGAGTATAACGATGGTTGTTTTTACCTATATCGCGGCCGGCATTATCCTGCTCGGCGTCTGCATTTTTGTCCATGAGCTCGGCCACCTGCTGGGCGGCAAACTGGTCGGTATCAAGGCCAAGACGTTTTCGATAGGCTACGGCAAGGGCATCATAAAGAAAACGATCGGGGACACGACCTACCAGATCGCGCCGATCCCCCTGGGCGGGTACTGCCAGTTTTACGGCGAGGACCCTTCCGAGGAGCGCTCGGGAAAGGGATACGAGTTTCTCTCGGCGCACCCGATGAAGCGGATCGTCACCGTGGCTGCCGGGCCGCTCTTTAACCTGTTCTTCGGCATCATCATATTTTTTGTCATGAACATGGTGGGCTACGACAAGGACACGAACCGGGTCCACATCCCGGAGAGCCTGACGACGGGCAAGCACATATCCGCGGCCTACGCCGCCGGTATCCGGAGCGGGGACCGGGTCCTGAAAATAGGCGACAAGGAGATCGTGAGCTTCTCCGACATTCAGGCCGCGGCCCTCTTCAGCGAAGGAGAGCGGCTCGACGTCGCCGTGGAACGCGAGGGGAAGCCGATGAAGTTCCTGGTCGCCCCGGCCCGCCAGGAGGCGAGCGGCCGTTACGAGATGGGCCTCATGCCCTACGGCTCCCGCATACTGGTGGTGGAGCTGGTCGAGGGTGGCGCGGCCGAGGCGGCCGGGCTCAAGGAGATGGACGAGATCGTGTCCATAAACGGGACCGCAGTGAAAAGCGAGGCCGAGTTCTCGAAGATGGTCCAGGCCCGGGCCGGCACCCAGCTCACCTTCAGCGTCCTGCGTAAAAAGGCCGTGATGGAGAAAAAGATCACGCCGCGCCTCGTGGACGTGGTGAATTTCCAGGCAATGGACGCGAAGGGAAAGACCGGGGAGACCCTCACCCTCATGAATTCGAAAAGCCTGAAGAAGTATCTTTCTAAAGGATCGATCCTGATTAACGGCAGGAGCGCGCGGTCGTACGACGAGCTGCTCCGCATGGTCACCGGGAACCAGGGAAAGAAGATATCCTTCGAGATCGATGGCGATACCTACACGGGCACGGCGGTCATAGAAAAAGTCGGCCAGATCGGGATATTCCAGGCCGTTGCACCGGAGCAGGTCTGGATACAGTACCGGCCGGGGAAGGCGCTCGTGCAGGCCTTCATCGAGCCCTACGAATTTATCGTCATGAACCTCAAGGGTCTCGGGATGCTCTTTACCGGGAAAATGAACGTGCGGGAAAACCTCTCCGGGCCTATCCGCATCGGCAAGATCGCGGGCGATGTGTTCTATTACAAGGGCGTTCCCGATTTTATCCTCCTCATGGCGAAGATATCGATCATACTCATGGTGATGAACCTGCTTCCGATCCCGGTCGTGGACGGCAGCCATATCATTTTCTTCACGGTTGAGATGATCAGGAGGAAGCCGCTCAGCCAGAAAGTCATGGAGCGGATACAGACCGTCGGCATCGTTATCCTCATCATGCTCAGC
Organism: Spirochaetota bacterium; assembly: GCA_029564515.1. Classification (GTDB taxonomy): domain Bacteria; phylum Spirochaetota; class UBA4802; order UBA4802; family UBA5550; genus RBG-16-49-21. Next base: position 110,823 of record JAKQPV010000090.1, read on the forward strand.
GCCTTTGTTATCCTGAACGATATATCAATGCTTCCGGTAATCCAGAACCTCTTCAGGTAGCGGCAGTCCGAATAAGGCCGGGGCATGGCGGATGCCGTGACCCCGGCAACGGCTGTGGACACCGCGCGCCCACCTTCCGGAAAAAAAATGGAATATTTCTCCAAATTTTGATGCTTTTTCAAAGCAAATTCAATTCGGATTGTTATTGATAAGATTTTTATATGCCCCATAGGGTATATCTGAATTATCAATATGTTTGACAGTGGGGATTGCCTCCGGCACTCTATTCCCGGAACCGGGCGCGAGGGCAGGGCATCCGCGCGGCAGGCATCATACTTTCTGGTTGTCAGAGGTCGATTATGAATCTAAAAACGTTTATACGAACATTTCTGAGTTTCGTCAATTTCAGGACCATGCTGTTGGTCACCATTCGATTGATGAGGATGCGCAAGAACCGGGTGCTTTTCATCTTCGAGGGAAAAGAATACACCTACGGGGAGGTCTACCGGCAGGCGACGAGATATGCCAACTTTTTTCTCTCTGAAAGGAAAAGGCTGTTGGATGCGGGTAAGCTCGGTAAAAAAGACCGGCTGGCACTCGGGATATACATGGAGAATACCCCGGAATACATGTTCGCTTCGTTCGCGGCAGGGCTGAGCAACTCGGTGCTGTTCGCGATCAATACCGGCTTTCGCGGCGAGACGCTGGCAAAAGTCATCGACCAGGCCAGGATATCTTTCCTGGTGGTCAACGAGAACTCGGCCGATGAGATCAAGAAGGTTGTCAGGGAGATCACCGTCCTCGGCAAAAACGAGATTTACTGCGTGGGACCGGAAAAGGACATAAAGAAGACGGGGTTCCGGAGCCTCGCACATGCTGTCGAGGAAGCGGCGAAAACAAAGGTACCGGGCCGCTACCGGATATCCGTGGACAACTTCAGCCCCGTCATTGTCATCTATACCTCCGGCACGACCGGCCTGCCCAAGGGCGTGCCCTGTACGCACATCAAGCTCGTGGGCGCGGGGTTCGTGGTCCAGGGCGCGGTCGGCCTCACGAAGAAGGACCGGGGCTACATATCCATGCCGCTCTTCCACTCGAACGCCTGGTACATCGGCATACTGCCCCAGCTCATCGTGGGCGGCAGCTTCGTGCTGAAAAGAAAGTTCAGCGCCAGCGCCTTCGAGACCGACATGCTCGAGCATGGCGTAGCGTTCCTCAACTACGTTGGCCAGCCGCTCCACTACATCCTCGATGCGCTCGAGAAGAAGTACGGGAGCGGTGAGGCGATCATACAGGCGCTCGCGAACCATCCGAAAAACAGGTTCCGCATCGCGTACGGCAACGGCGCGTCGGTGATCGACCGGAAGAAGCTGAAAGAATACCTCGCCATGGACCACATCTACGAGATCTACGGGTCCACCGAGGCGGTCATCACCACGGCGAACAGGCCCGGGGATCCGGCAGACAGCGTTGGCGCGGCGCCGAAAGACGTCATCATCCTCAATGAGGAGGGCACGGAGTGCCCGCCGGGGATCATTGACGCGAACGGCAAGCTCACGAATTACGACGAAGCCGTGGGCGAAATCTGCAGGAAGGTGGGCACGGACAACCTCCGGTTCGACGGCTACTTCGATAACAAGAACGCGACCAGCCAGAAGTTCCGGGACGGGATATACCACTCCGGCGACCTGGGCCACATCCGTATCGCGCAGGGGAAGCGCTACCTCTTCTTCAACGGCCGGACCGATGACTGGATCCGCAAGGACGGCGAGAACTTCTCGGCCGAGAACGTGTTGCAGTTCGCGCAGGAGATACCCTGCGTAGACTGCGCCGTGGCATACGGCGCGCCCTGCCACGTGGCGGACGAGCGTGTCATGGTGACCGTGCAGCTCAAGAAAAACCATGTATTCAAACCGGGCGAGGTGCACTCCTGGCTCGTGAAGCAGCAGAAAGAAGGGGGCATGGACCCGAAGTGGATGCCGGATTATATCCGCATCATCGACCAGTTTCCCGTGACGGACACGCAGAAGATCATGGTCAAGCCGTATAAAAGGGACCATTTCAACCTCGAGAAAAATCCCGATATGAAGGTCTATTTCTGCGAGCGCGGAAGCAACACCTACCACCCGCTCACGAGGGAAAAGTTCAGTGAGCTGAAGGACGGATTTAAAAAGAATGGGCGGGAGGGGCTGCTGGGCTAATCGTACGCCTGACAGGACCGTAATCAGGTGCGGATCCTGATTATCAAAGGGAGGGGTGCCACGGCGGGTACCGCCTCCCTTTTGTTATCCAGACTCACTGCGACATTCCGCCGGTATCATAACACCTGCCGGACAAAACGCGGCGGGGCCCATCGGCCTTGACTTGGCATTTCCGCTGCGTTATATTATTTACAGAGAAAAGGAGGATGCCATGAATGTAAAGGAAGCTATTCAGGCCAGGCGGGCCTATCGTGCCCTGGGCCCGGTTGAGATAACCGACGAGATCATAAGCGAGCTCGCCGAAGCGGCACGTCTCATGTGCTCGTGCTACAACAACCAGCCCTGGCGTTTTGTCTTCGTGAGGTCGAAGGAGGCCCTGGCCGGGGTCCATGCGGGCCTGAACAAGGGAAACGAATGGGTCCGAAAGGCATCCCTCGTCATTGCCGCCTTCGCCCGAAAGGATTATGACTGCCTCATCAAGGAGCGGGAATACTATCTCTTCGACCTGGGCCTGGCCGTGGGTTCGCTGATCCTGCGGGCCACAGAGCTGGGCCTGGTGGCCCACCCCATCGCCGGTTTCGACCCGGACAAGATCAAGGAGGCCCTGGGCATTCCCGGGGAGTTCATGCTCATCACCCTCATCAACGTCGGGAAAAAGATCGACGACCTGGAGGGCCTCTCTGAATGGCAGGTGAAGGCGGAGCCCACGAGGCCCGAACGCCTTGCGCGGGAAAATATTTACAGCATCGATTATTATAATGAAAAACTGAACATCAAGCCGGGGAAGTGACAGGTTCATATTAATTATAATAATCAATAATTATTGACACCATGCCTGCCCCCGTGTTTAGTAGACACTCTCATATAATATGAGTCTGCAGACTTCAACCCGGACCCGCAAGGGTGTTTCGTACCGGAATTCCGGCGGCCCCGGTTCCCGACCAATCATGATTATTCAAGGAGGGCCTCTCATGAAGGCTGACACGTTTACCTACAAGGCGTCCGATGGAACGAAGATATTCGCGTACCGGTGGCTGCCCGCCGCGAAATCGAAGATAAAGGCCGCGGTACAGATTGCCCACGGCATGGCCGAGCACGCGGCGCGATACGAGCGCTTCGCGAAAAAACTGACCGCTGCCGGTTACGCGGTCTACGCGAACGATCACCGCGGTCACGGCAAGACCGCCGGCTCGCTGGAAAACGTCGGCTATCTGGCGGACGAGCGCGGGTGGGAGAAGGTCGTTGACGACATGTACGTGCTCACCGGTATTATCAAAAAGGAAAACAAAAAGGTCCCGGTATTTCTGTTCGGCCACAGCATGGGATCCTTCCTTTCCCGGCAGTATGCGATGCTCCACGGCGGAGAGCTGAAGGGGCTCATCCTCTCCGGCACCGGCGGCGACCCGGGCCTCCTCGGGAAGATCGGTCTCCTCGTGGCGAAGCGCGAGGCCGCGAAAAAGGGGAGGAGGGCGAAAAGCCCCCTGCTCGACAAGCTTTCGTTCGGCGCGTTCAACAAGGCCTTCAGGCCCAACCGGACGAATTTCGACTGGCTCTCGCGGGACAACGCCGAGGTGGACAAGTACGTGGCCGATCCTTTTTGCGGCGAGGTGTTCACTGCCGGATTCTTCTGCGATATGCTCGGCGGGCTGGCTTTTATCAACAATAAAAACAATATCCGGAATATCCCCCGGGACCTGCCTGTGTACCTTTTCTCCGGCTCGCTTGACCCGGTGGGCGCACAAACGAAGGGCGTTCTCCAGGTTTACAACTCCTGTGTCAATGCGGGCATTAAGGATGTGACGTACAAGTTTTACAGGGACGGGCGTCACGAAATGCTCAACGAGACAAACCGCGATGAGGTGTTTGCGGACGTTATTGCCTGGCTTGACAGGCACATGTAGAAGCGGGAAATGCGGGGGTCGGGTTAGCACCCGGCCCCGCCTGAGGTGCCGGGGCTATCCCTTCTTGTTCTTCTCCATCAGCTCGATAAAGCTTTCCACCCTCGTTTTCATCTGCGCCTCTGAATATGCGCGCGGATCGTTCATGTCGCACTGGATGATCAGGACCGGAACGTTCAGATCGCTCTGGATCGCATTTTTGAGGTCGATCATTCCGGTGCTGGAGGGCCGGCATGAAAGGTTTTCGTGCAGGATGACGCCGTCGATGCTATAGTCCTTGACCGCCTGTTCGAAATACTGTATCCGCTTATCGAGATTGTACGAGTAGGGCAGGTCCATCATGATGCGCGCGACCTCCCGCAGCGACTCCGAGTAGTCCTTGCCTACCGGCTTGGGCGGTGCGAACGAGAAGGTGTAGGGTTCATAGGTGATGACCGCGCTGTACTTCGCGAGGTCGTACATAAAGCGCATCCGGTACCAGAAGGGGATGCCCTCGAACAGGAGGCGGTAGCGCTCCTTCGCGCCGCCGGAGAGAGTGCCCTCGCCTTTTTCGACCCGCGTTTTGATGTCGCCCAGTATTTTCTCGAAAAACTTTATGCCTACCTTCCTTCCGGGCAGCATCACCAGGGGGAAGAACGACGCCGAGGTCTCGGCCGAGCTGTAGGGGCTGGGCACGCACTTGCGGTACTCGTAGATCTCGCGCCAGAGTATGCTCATCCGCTCTGACTCGTCGCTGGCCCGCATCATATTCTCGACGTTCAGCTCCTTGCCCGTATGCTTCTTCACGAATTCGAAGAAGGCGTAGAACTGGTCGACCATGTAGTTGATGTATCCCTCGATCGTACGCTCGTCCGTGCCGCTTACGATCTTGGGGCAGTCGAACATGAATATCGGCACATTGAGCTTCTCGGCCTGGATCTGGAACCACTTCCAGTGGGTGTCGCAGATGGTGTTGGTGCAGGTGATGATGTCGGGCTTCGGTATGCCGCCCAGGGACAGCTTGACGTCCAGGTCCACGGCGCCGAAATTGGTCTTGCAGTAGGAGCAGAGGTCGCGCGAGTAGCCCATGCTCTCGGCGTGCTCGATAAGGCGCTGGGACTGCTTCTGGGCCGCGGCCACGGTCGCCATGTTTTCCGGGTGGAGCGGGAAGATGTCATAGCCCCACAGGAGCTCGATCGGGAAGCCGGCGCAGCTCCATGCGGTTTTCTTCCAGGGGAGTATGCTGTACAGCTTTCCCACGAGGAAGTAATAGATCATGGACCACTTGAGTTCCCTGGCGTGCGGCAGGGTGTCGATCCTGATCTGCGGGGTCTCGGTTAGCGATGAGTTTTTCCGGTTCATGTCTGTCACCTATACCATCTCTGAAAATGCTGCGAGCCTGTTAATGAGCTGGTTGTCCGGGCCCGGCGTGAATTCGCGCTCCAGGTGGAGGACGCGGTATCCCTTATCTTTCAATGCCCCGTTCACCAGGACCGAGTCGTACGCGAACGGCTCGCAGAACTTGATGTTCTGCGAAATGACGGTGTCCAGGCCGGAGTCGGCCATGGCCTTCATCAGGTAGTCGATCCTCCCGCGCATGCCGAGCTTGGTGGCGGGCCTCGGTATGGTGAGATAGTAGGAGGCCAGTGCGTCGATCGGGTCACCCTCTTCCTTGATGAGCGTGGCGTAATACCGCTCGCCCACGGAAAGGTCGTCGCGGACGATGCGGAACCCGGACTCGTCGATCTGGTCCATGAGCTCCGGGTAGGTCACGTCGGAGCCGGTGAGCAGGGCCTTCTTCATGTTTTTCGGGAAGGGCCCTTTCTTCTCGACGTTTGCTATCAGCGCGTCGATCTCCGCCGCCGCTTCCTGCTTCGGCAGCGTCATGCTTTTAATGAGTATTTCGAGGTACTCGCGGTTCGTAACGTCCTTCTCGCTCCTCAATGCGGAAAGCTTCTGGAGCCGCTTCTTGACTTCGTTCGATTCCCGTATCGCCGCCGAAAGCAAATCGTCGGTCACGTTGACCTTGAACCTGTGGCAGAATGCGTCGACGAGCCGCCACAGCTCCGTTTTCATGAAGCGGAGCGCAAGGGCGTCGTCCTTGAGCGGCCCGTTGAACCAGTAGAGAAACGGCGTTTTCACGTGGCGCTTCCAGACATCGTAATGCCTGTTGGTTGCGTTGCACCCCTGGGCCACGATGATGCCCTCCCACTCACCCGAGCGGGCAAGCGCCTGGGTCATGAAGCTCCGGGCGGCGGGACAGAAGAATGGCTGGAGATACTGGTCCGCGGGCGCGTTCGAGGCGTGGACGTCCCCGAAAATCTTGTAGGGTATGAACCCTGCGGCCGCGATGACCTCCTCCGGCATGTCATGGGATGAGTCGAAATATGCTAGTGTCTTCATAGTTGTACCGGGACTGATCCTGTTCCTTTCGATTTAATCTGAAAAAAGCTCCATCTACTGGTAATCTATACATGGAAGTATCGCTGTTTTCCAATGCTTTGTGAATTCAGTTCACAAGGCCTGCTCTGTAAAACTGCACTGAAGGAGTTTTCCGGAACTCATCCAGTATGTTCCCTCCAGCCTGCTAAATGCTATTATAAAGCAGGGTAATGTCAAGTCAATGCGAATTTAAATTACTATTGAATGATTTTGCCCGGTTTCGGTATACGGGGCTGCCTGGATTATTTATAATTCCTGTTGTTAATGACTTGATTAATTGCGTCGTGTATGAATACGTATCGCCCTGTTCGAACCTGTTTCCGGGTCGGCCGGACCCGTTAAATTAACGACAGTTTTCTTGACAAACCGATGGAGGACGTTCAGATGAATCGAGCCGGAAAAGTATCCTCTCTGCTTGCCTGTTTATTTTCCCTGATTGTTGCGCCCCCGCTTCTTGACGCCGCGTCCCTGGATATCAATGAAGCGTTCAAGGCCCGCAGGCTCTGCACCGCAGCGGAATACCTTGAAGACAGGGACGGATCGCTCACCATTGGCGACGTCAGCGGCGGCACGGCGGAAGGGGAGTGGAAAAAGTCGGAGAAGAGCGCTCTGGGCTTCGGATTCACGCAGTCCGTCTACTGGATACGCTTCAATATAGCCAACCGGGGATCAGAGGACGTCGCAGCCCTCATACAGCAGGAATATCCTCTGATCGACAAGCTGGAGATGTGGGTGTTTCGGAACGGGAAGCAGGCCGGGCATTTCGTGACCGGCGACACGCTCCCGTTCAGCGAGCGGCCGTACATCAACCGTACGTTCGTGTTCCCGGTGACCGCCCGGGCGGATACGGTTTCCTCCTTCTACCTGCGCTACAAGAGTGAAAGCTCCATGAGCATCGTGCTGAACGCATGGTCTCCCGCCGAGTTTGACCGGCTCAGCACGGACGAAGAGCGCGCCCTCATGCTGTATTACGGTATAATGCTCACCATGGTGATCTACAACCTGTTCATATTCCTGTCGCTCAGGAAAATGGAATATATATACTATGTCCTGTTCATCCTGGGCTTCCTTGTTTTTACCATGACGCAGAACGGCACGGCCTACCAGTTCCTCTGGCCCTCGTTTCCGGCGTTTGCGAACGCATGCATCCCCCCGGTGCTCTGTTTTCTCGCAATTTTTGCCATCATCTTCTCCGCAAGCTTCCTAGACATGAAAGCGTACGCGCCCGTATTGAACCGGGTCCTTCTCGTGTTCGCCGCGGTCGAGGGCCTCTTCTTTATCGCGTGCATTATTCTTCCCTACCGGTATGGCATGACCGGGTCCGCGGTGCTCGCCCTCGTTATCGTGGTTTCGACTCTGATGGCGGGGATTCATGTCGGCAGGAAGGGGAACCGGAACGCACGGTTTTACCTCCTTGCAGTCGGCTTTTTCCTGCTCGGCAGCTTTATTTATCTCCTGAAGTCCTTCGGTGTGCTGCCATCCGGGGTCGTCACCGACTGGTCCCTGCAGATCGGGTCCGCGGCCATGGTGTTGCTCCTTTCGCTGGCCCTTGCGGATCGTATACGGACAACCACGACCGAGCTCGAATCCACCCAGCGGAGGCTGGAGAAGAGGACCGTGGCGCTGGAGGGCGTGATGGCCACCGCGCGCGAGATGTCCGCGGAGCTCTCCCAGATAGGCGGCGAGCAGGAGCAGATCAGCCGCAGGTTCTCCGAGATGTCGCAGGAACAGGCGACGATGAGCGAGCAGATGTCCGCCGGCTTCGAGGAGCTGACCGCGGCCATCGATTCGATCAGCACATCCGGCGGTCGGCAGGTCGCGGAACGAGAGCGGGTCAGTCAGTCGGTAGGGGAGCTGCGCGCCACGCAGAAAACCGTTATCGCGATGAGCCGCGACGCGCTCGAGAGCGTGGGCGACATCTCGCACTCCGCCGACGAAACGGGCGAGAACATGGACCGCATGACCGACGTCATCCGCGTCATCGCCGAGGGCGGGCGGACGGTGCGGAACTTCATGTCGGTCATAGACGATATTACCGACAAGATAAACCTCCTGTCCCTGAATGCCTCGATCGAGGCGGCCCGGGCCGGGGAGGCGGGGCGGGGCTTCGCGGTCGTGGCCGACGAGATCGGCAAGCTGGCGACCGCCACGGTAGACAACTCGAAGGAGATCTCTGGCAAGATCGGCGCCATTATCTCCAACATCGAGAACAGCATGAAGATCATGGAGGACACGCGGAAATCTATCGAGAAGATCTTCGGCGGGATAGACGTCATAAACGGCAAGGTCGGCGCCGTGGCACGCGAGATGGAGAGCCTGGGCAACGTTATCGCCACGATCGTGGATCAGGCCTCGGTGCTGGACGAGCTGACGAGGGCGATAGCCCAGTCGACCTCCGAGCACAAGCTTTCAATGGAAGAGAGCGGGAAGATGGTGCTTCGCATAGCCGAAATGGCGTCCGGGATCGCTGACGCAACCAGGGACATCGTACGGTTCACCGGCCTGATGCTGAAGCGGGCGCAGGAGCTGAACGCCATTGTCCGTGGAAATGTCGAGGAGGCGCCCGAACCGGCCTGATCCGCGCCGTACCCGCGCGAGAGTTAATTGACAAAATTCTCCCGATGGATCATAGTCCGTCATGCTGGTTTGTCGCCCTCCTGATGCGGCGCCGGCAGGAGGTTCCCATGAAACTGTCCCGGTATTCCGCCCGGAGGCTGCATCTTCTGGCCATTCCCACGGCCGCGGGTATATGCATCGGTGCGGTGATCTCGGTCCTGATATCGCCCGATCCGACGTTCCGTACCGTTCTGCAGGGCATGCTGTGCGGCTTCCTGATCGGCCTTTCCGTTTTCTACGTGGAGTATTTCATTCTCGACCGGCTCCTGAGGATGTCGGTCTGGCTCATCATCGTTTCCCGAACGGTGATTTATATCATGGGGATCGTCCTCTCCTACATCGTGTCCGACCTGGTCGTGTTCGGGGCCGGCGGGCTCATCGCCGACCTGGAGCAATTCCTGGCGCAGAGCGTTGCCATATCCATGGCCGCCATACTGGTCGTCATGTTCCTCATCAACATGAACCGCCTGCTGGGGCAGAAGGCCTTCATCAGGCTCCTGGTCGGCCGGTACCACCGGCCCGTTATGGAGCAGCGCATCTTCATGTTCATTGACCTGTCTTCCTCGACCGCGCTCGCCGAAGAGATCGGCGACATCGCCTTCCACTCGTTCCTTAACGACTTCTTCTTCGATGCCACGCGCCCCATCGTGGAATGCAAGGGCGAAATCTACAAGTATGTCGGGGACGAGATCATCGTCACCTGGAAGATGAAGGACGGGCTCAAAGACGGCAACTGCGCGGAGTGCTTCTTCATGATCGAGGAGGCCGTCGCCGCGCTCGAGGGCCGCTATCGCGAGAAATACGGCGCCGTGCCGCGGTTTACCGCCGGCCTCCACTGCGGAACCGCGGTGATCGGCGAGATGGGGGACTACAAGCGGGAGATCGCCTTCCTTGGCGACGTGCTTAATACGACCTCGCGGATACAGAGCGAATGCAAGGCCAGGTCACGCCGGCTCATCATATCCGACGATCTTCGGAACGAGCTCTCCCGCGCGGGCGAGGCGGACTACGCGCTTGAGAGCCTGGGCGTTATCGCCCTCAGGGGCAAGAAGCGGGAGATGGAGCTGTTCAGCGTGTCGCGGTAGACGGCGCCGCGGCTTCAGAACTCGAGAAGGAAGAGGGTGATGTCGTCCTCGATCGGGGCGCTGCCGGCAAAGACCGTCAGGTCTTCATGGATATGCCGGACGATGGCGTCGCTTTTCCTGACTATGAGGTCCCTGAACATGTTCTGCAGGCGGGATTCCGAGTACATGGCGCCTTTCGGGTTTTTTTGCTCGATGATGCCGTCGGTATAGAAGAGCAGCTTGTCACCCGGTCCGACCGGGTATTCCACCTGGCCGAACACCGGCTTTTTCACCAGGCCGAGACCGGTCCCCTGGCATTCAACCTCGATGAAGTCCTTTTTCCCCTCCCTCCAGAAGAGGGGGTGCGGATGACCCGCCTTCGCCAGCGTGATCTTTTTCCGCTTCATGTCCACCAGGGCGTAGTAACAGGTCGCGTAAAGCTGGGAGATTACTTCAGAAAAGTGCGCGTTGAGATATTTCATCAGCTGCACGGGCTTCCGGGCCATTTTTTGCACGGAAACGGAATAGGCGCCCTTCAGCACGCCGGTGCCCAAGGCCGAGGTTATGCCGTGGCCCATGATGTCGGCGATTATGATGCTCGCCTGCCCCGGCCCGACCTGGGTGACATTCAGGAAGTCGCCGCCTATCTCCATGCAGGGCTTGTAGATGTACGAGTGCGTGACGCCCGGGAGGAAGGAGTGCTCGTGGTCAAGGAGATCGCGGTTGATGAAGTAGTTCTGTATGGTCCGTGCCTGCGAAAGGTCCCTGTTGAGCTCCTCCAGGATGGTCGACTTTTTCCTGAGGTCGTGCTGCGAGAAGGCGAAGTTCGAAATAATGTTGCGGAACCGCGAGAAGGTAACCTCCAGGCAGTTCTTGTAGAACGCCGCGGAAATCCTCCTGTTTTTCAGGAGCAGCTCGTCGAAGTCCTTCTTCTCGAGGCGGTAGAGCTCCGTCTCCTCCAGGCTGGTTACGTTCGCGGAGCGGGGCATGTTGTCGACGAGCGAGAATTCACCGAAGTAGGACTCGGCATAGAGCGTTTCCAGGGGTATGTCCTCGCCCGTTTCGTCCGTCTTGGACACCCTGACGGTGCCCTTGACGATGGCGCACATGGAGTCGCCGTGCGCCCCCTCCTTGATGATACGGGCTCCGGGAGGATAGGTCTCGGATTTGAGGAGCGGGATGATTTCCGCGTAGTCGCTGTCGCTGAGCCCCTGGAAAACCGGGATGTTCTTGAGGATATAGGTGATGTCTTTATCCGTACCGGGTGTCATGGGCTTCCCTTCGCTGCGCCTCACTTGTAGAGGCCCGACAGCTCCTTTTTCATGGCGTTGAATTTATCGAGATACATGGTGTAAATTTCCGGTGTGCTGAGGAACTTCTGCTTGCCGTCGACGCTGATGAGGCGCCGCTGTGATTTCTTCTTTTTCAGAATCAGGTAGGCAGCTTCGAGGATCCCCAGCGCCTGGCAGGTCAGGGCGGTGACGTCGGCGTAGGTATAACCGATCTGGCCGAATTTCGCGATGCCGCCCGCATCGAGGGCGACCGCCTCTTTAGAATCCGAGCCGGTGGCCATCTTCTTCTCGTAGTAGTAGTCCAGGAGGAAAAAATAGCTCGGCTTCATCGCGTTCTGGACTTCCGCCGCCCCCTGGTGGAATTTCTCGAGCTTCATGATCGGGCTGTCTTCGGCGTCCGGGTCGCTGATGAAATCGTCCTTGATGAGGTTGACGTTCTCTATCTGGTTGATGAAGGTGCCGCTACCCGGGTAATATTTCCTGAACAGGATGCGGTATTCGTCGAAGAGGGGGAACATCTCCTGGTAGGAGCGGTTTCGCTTCAAAAAATTTTTCCACACGCTGGTAAGCCATTTCATTACATCGTCCGTCAGGACGAGCTGGCCCCGCTGCTTCAGGTTGTACAGGATGTTGGATATGAAGAAGAGCACGTAATTGCTGCCTGACGAGCGAAGGTGCTGCTCGCACTCCCGCCGGTTCGCCGGGTGCGCCATCATCTCGTCGATGGACCGCACGAGCGCGTCCAGCTTTTCAAGCGGAAAACGCCGGTATGCCAGCGACACGAGGACGGCTTCACCGATGTCCTCGAGAATCCTGTGGATGTTCAGGTTTGATGCGTCCGTCATCTGTTCCGTTTATCCTTCCATGGATTTACGAAGAGCACGAGGAATATTCGTCTACAATAAAACCAATAATGTCAAGTAATATTCGGGGAGGAGGCGCCGCTTCAAAATTTTCATTGACGCCCCGTGCAACCGGTATATCCTTGATGACAATGAAGCGGGTAGTGTAAATGGATTTTATTCTTGAAGGCAGCAGCAGCATCGTACTGGTTTCCAGGAAGGCCCGGGCAAGCGTTGCGGTCCCGCCCGCGCATGATTATGTCATCATTGAATCGGCAGATATCCAGGCCGATGTTCAGCGGCTCATCGACGATGAAGGGTCCGGCCATATATCAGCGGTCATCTTCATTACCATAGAGGAGTACCGGTCGCTGAACAAGCTGCTGAATGTCCTTTCGTTCCGGGATATTTCCTATCAGTTTGTCATATTCGGTCCGGAGGGAGATGTCAGCGGCCTGGGATTCGAAAATCTGAGGGAAATCTCCGAATACCGGCATGCGCCGCTGTCGGAATCGGAATTCCTGTTCGTGGTCCGTAAAACTTTTGCGGTCATCAACGACCTCTACCTGAACCGCTCGCTCCAGGAGGAATACTTCACCAAGCTCATTGATACGAAAAAAGACCAGGACGACCTTATCGACATGGGACGGGCCCTCTCGATAGAAAAAGACCCCGACAAGCTGCTGCGCCTTATCCTGTTCCTCTCCAAGCGCATCACCGGCGCCGACGCCGGGAGCATCTTCCTCGTCGAGCAGGACGGGGAGGGGAAAAAGCGGCTGCGGTTCAAGTATTCCCACACCTTCTCCCGCGACATCGCGCTGGAGGAGTTCGTCAACCCGATGGACAAGAAATCGATTTCCGGCTATGTGGCCGTCACCGGTGAAGTGCTCAATATCCCGGACGCCTACAACCTCCCGCCGGGTTCTCCCTATTCGTTCAACTCCTCCTTTGACCGCAAGAACAATTACATATCCCGGTCCATGCTCGTGGTGCCGATGAAGAACCACGCGGACGAGATCATCGGCGTGATACAGCTGATCAACAGCAAGGAGGACCCGGCCGGGCTCAAGGAGGGCGAGTACGAGGCCTTCACGATCAGGCTCCTGAAACCGGAGGATTTTGACCGTCACGTGGTCGTGTTCAACAAGAAATACGACAGCCTGCTGGAGGCCGTCGCAGGGCAGGCGGCCATCGCGATCGAGAACAACCGCATGATTATCCAGATACAACGCCAGTTCGAGGAGTTCGTCAAGGCGTCGGTATCCGCCATTGAATCGCGGGACCCGGCCACCTCCGGTCACTCCTTCAGGGTCGCGGAGATATGCACGGCCCTGGCGACGGCCGTCAACGAGGTGGACACCGGTTACCTGAAGGACTTTCACTTCAGCGATATCCAGATCAAGGAGCTGGAGCTGGCCGCCCTGCTCCATGACTTCGGCAAGGTGTACATCGACCTGTCCGTGTTCATGAAGGCGAAGAAGCTGTACCCCAAGGACTTCGACAACCTTTGCCTGCGGCTCAATTACCTGTACCGGTTCCTGGAGCTCCAGTATTCCTCGGAGGAGGCCGAGCTCCTGAAAAATATGGACAAGGGCGAGAACGCGTCCGCGTTATTCACGCAGCTGGTCAGGGAGCGTAACGAAAAGCTGCGGCGGATCATCGAGATACGCGACAAGCTGAGCCAGATGAACGAGCCGGCGGTGACGGATGAAAACCCGGAGGAGATCCTGAGCCGCATTGCGGCGGAGGTCGACGAGATAGAGTGCGTCAACGTGGACGGCGACCGTCTCTGCATTATTTCTCCGATAGACGTGCTCAACCTCTCCATCAGGCGGGGAAGCCTGAACCCGATGGAACGGAAAGAGATCGAGAGCCACGTGACCCACACCCACCACTTTGTGAGCAAGATACCCTGGCCGCCGGAATACCGCAACATACCGGAAATCGCGCTGCGGCACCATGAGAAGCTGGACGGGAGCGGTTATCCCGACGGCCTGAAGGGGCGGGAGAGCACCCTGATACAGTCGCGGATCATGGCGATCGCGGACATCTACGACGCCCTGGCCGCGAGCGACCGGCCTTACAAGAAGGCGGTTCCCCTGGACCGCGTCCTGGTCATCATGAAGGACGAGGCCGAGCGGGGAGTCCTCGACCTGGACCTGGTAGAGCTGTTCATCGAGAAGAAAATATATGCAAAGATCGATAAAAACTCGTTCAAGAACGTTCGCGAGGAAAGCGCCAGCTAGGGGGTGAGGCCCGCCATGCGGCTTCTGAAAGACATCATAGCCATCGTCGTTGCCGCTGCGGCCGCCGGCCTGGCGATCAACCTGTTCCATCCCCGCGGTTTCGTCCCCGTGAGCCGGCAGGACCTCGCCCTGAAGCGGGTCGTGTCCATATCGGAGGCAGAGGCGAAGATCAAGTATGATGCCGGCATGGCGCTATTTATCGACGCGCGCGAGAAGGTCGCGTTCGAGGCCGGCCATATCGCCGGCGCCGGTAATATCCCGGCCGACGACCAGCCGGCCGGCGCGCTCGACGCGCTCATGGACCGGCCGCGCGAGATCGTTTTCTACTGCGACGGCCCCGAATGCGGCGCCGCGGCAAAACTGGCCCGCGCGATGATCGGCCGCGGATATGGCCGGAACCTCTATGTCATCGTTGACGGGTTTCCGGGCTGGGAAGAGAGGGGATATCCCGTGGAGCGTTCCGGCAAATGAACAGCGAAAGCATGGTCAGGAAAGGGCTCAACAGCACCCTGTACGGCAACCGGCTGACCGCGGCCGTGCGGCTCCTGCTGGGCGCCATGCTCCTGCTGTCCGGGGCGCTCAAACTGCCCGACCCCGGGCAATTCGCGCAGGTCATCGCGCGGTACGACATCATCCCGCCCGACCTGGTCCCGTATGCCGCCGTCCTGGTGCCCGCGCTTGAAGCGCTCCTGGGCCTCCTGCTTGCGGTCGGTTACCGGATCAGGGCCGCAGCCTGTCTCTCCCTGCTCATGATGCTCGCGTTTGCGGCATTCATAACGGTCAACCTGGTCCGCGGCCGCTCGTTCGACTGCGGCTGCTTCGAGGTAAGCCGACTCGGGATCGAGCTTGTCGATACCGTGAGCGTGTGGGTCGTCGTCCGTGACCTGGTCTTTGCCGCGGGCTTCGCACTGGTCGTGCGCGCTCAGCGGCACCTGTTCTCCCTGGAATATCTCGTCGAGCGCTCGCGACTTAAAAACCTGGAGAAGTCAAAGTATGAATAACAGAAGGAAATCCATTGTCATCATCCTTTCAGCGCTGGTCATTGTCACGGTGCCTGCCGCATCCCGCGCGGCATCCATCGGCCTGGGCGCTTCGGTCTGGTGCGCCTGGTGGGAATCGATGGTCCCTTCGCAGGCGTCCCTGTCCGGGGGGTCATCCGGGATCGAGCCGGTACCGGCGGCGGCAGGGGGGCCCATCCTGTCGGTGCAGTTCAATGACACCTGGGGTTTGAACCTCTCCTATCTTTACGGCAAGTTCAAACTGGACAAGTCGTCGCCGCTTATCGGCTATAAAATGGAAGCCGCGCGCCATGACCTGGACTTCATCGTGTCGGCCGCGGTCCACAAGTATGTGCGGGTTTTTTTCGGCGCCAAGTACTGGGGCTACATGGTCGACATGAGGACAAACCTGCTCTTTTTCTCGTACGGCAGCCGCATCACGAGGCACCAGGGCGGACCCGGGCTGGGGCTGGGCCTGACGCTTCCGCTGGGCGCCGGCTTCCATCTCCTGCCGAACGTTTCCGGCGTGTTCATGTTCGGCACCATCGATCCGCAAAACAACGGCCTGATCGGACAGGCCATCAACAGGATACTCAAATCGACCGATACGAATTCCGTCGTCATGTATTACGGGATCAATGCGACGCTCTCGCTTGCTTATCATATTGAAAAGGCCAACCTGACCCTGGCGATCGGCGGCCGGTTCCAGTATCTCTGGCTTTATTTAATTGAATCCGAGAGCACAATCGACTCCAACGACATGTTTGCCGGCATCAATTTCTCCGCGATGTACATGTTCGATATCCCGGGGCAGGGGAAAAAAGGCTGAGAATGTCCCGCACCCGGAAATGACCGTTTAACCGCTGCCGGGCTATCCGGATCGCATGTGCCGGTTATGTCATTGTGGGCCCGGTCCGTTACTAAATATTTTTTCCCTCCATGGTGAAAAAATTAAAACGAAAAGAACCCGCATGCGGTCACATAGCGAACGGAAAAAAATGAAAAAAAGTGGAAGGTCTGTCATGGCGAAATACATGTTACTTGCGATTCTTGCGCTGACGAGCTGGTCCTGCATCTCCTTTGACGTGTCCTCCGACGAGGACCGCACCTATCGGAACGAGCAGGAGCAGAAAAAAAGAATAGAGATCGAAATCCGTAAAAAACAGGAAGCGGAGCGACTGAGAAAGCTGGAGGAAGAGCGCCAGCGGCTTGAGCGCGAGCGGCAGCGCCTGGAACAGGAGCGCCAGCGTATCGAGCGCGAGCGACGGGAGAAAGAGGAGCTGGAGCGCGAGCGGCTCGAGCGGGAGCGGCGCAGGCTGGAAGAGGAGCGCCGCAGGGAGCAGGATGAGTCCAGTGACGACCGGAACCGGTTCCACAAGGAATGCATCGACTCGTGCAAGGGGCTGACGGGCCGGGAGCGCGCGGAATGCAACCAGTCCTGCCAGAGGAAGCATGACGATGAAAGCAAAAGGATCGAGCTGGAGCGGAAGAAGAAGCTCGAGGAGGAGCGCGCGAGGCTCGAGCAGGAGCGCCGCCGGATCGAGGAAGAGCGCCTCAGGAAGGAGGAGGAAGACCGCCGCGCGAAGCTCGAGCAGGAGCGCCAGCGGCTGGAGCGGGAGCGCCAGCGGCTGGCTGAGGAGCGCAGGAAGAAGGAAGAGCAGGAGCGCCTGAAGCTCGAGCAGGAGCGCCGTAACAAGATTGAAGAGGAGCGGCTTAAAAAGCTCGAAGATGAGCGCGAGCGCCTCGAAAGCGAGCGGCGCCGACTTGAGGAAGAGAGGCTGCGGAAGGAGCGGGAAGAGCGCGACACGGACGCGGACCGGAGCCATAAGGAATGCATCGACTCCTGCAAGGGAAAGACCGGGCAGGAGCGCGCCCGGTGCAACCAGTCCTGCCAGAAGGGGCTTGAAGACCGGCGCCGCGAGAAAGAACAGGAGGAGCGCCTGAAGCTGGAGCGGGAGCGGCAGAACAGGGCCGAGCAGGAGCGCCGGGACAAGCTCGAGCAGGAGCGCGCGAAGCTCGAACAGGAGCGCCAGCGCCTCCAGGACGAGCGGAAGAAGAAAGACGACGAGCGGCGGCAGAAGCTCGAGCAGGAGCGCAAGAATAAGCTTGAGGAAGAGCTCCGGAAAAAGGAAGAGGGAGAGCGCAAGAAGCTCGAACAGGAGCGGAAGAAGAAGCTCGAGCAGGAACGCGTGAAGCTTGAGCAGGAAAGGAAGAATAAGCTCGAGGAAGAGCGCCAGAAGCTCGAACAGGAACGGAAGAAGAAGCGCGGGGATGAGGACACGAAAGATACCGGCCGGACATTCCCGGACCAATATCGGAAAAGGCCGGACGGATCCGTCGTCAGATAAAAACCGGGGCCCGGACGGGATCACCTGCCCGGGCCATCAGCCGGATCGCCCGCCGCCCCGCCCCGATTTTTTTATTGATTATTTCCCCGTTATGCCGTCAGTTGAAACCGAAGTCGAAATAAGCCGAGGTCCGATCAATGAACTGCCCCGTATGCGACTCGCCGGAGAGTATCGTCATATACACCGGGAGCTTTTATCTCCTGCGCCGCTGCGCCGCGTGCCGGACGAATTACCAGGAA
>JAKQPV010000108.1:0-3894 GCA_029564515.1 Spirochaetota bacterium
TGTCCAGTAGCAGTTCTGCCGTACGCCGCCGTTGTCCAGCTGGGAGCAGCGAAGCGAAACGTTGTCGCAGTATTTGCCCGTGCACCTGATGCCGGTGACAAAGGCGTTGCTGTCGCACACCCGCCAGTTGGTCCCCTCTTCGGAAAAATAATCGGTCCACCAACTCGAGGTCTGGTTAAAACCGGAGCCACGGCACAAAAGGTTTACATCGTCGCAATAGCGTCCCTTGCACTTGAACCCGCCCGTCAGGTACGAGCTGTCGCACTGTATGGCCGCGGAGCCGTCAGTGGTCCAGTTGAGCCAGTAGGGGGGATAAAACTGGTCGTAATAATAGGCGTTATCGGAAGCTCCGGGATCAATGTCAGTGCCGGCAAGGGCCAGCAGCGATGGGTCGGCATCGCCCTTTACATCGGTACAGCTTACCAGCGAATAGGCCGTTACCATGAGGGCCAGTGGAAGAATCATAAAAAAAGATACCATGCGTAATTTCATGCGTCACCCTCCACAATTGTGTGATTATGTTTATTGGAATCTGATCAATCCGGAGCCATTTTACATACCGTCCGGACTGTTTGCAATTAATTTATATAAAACAGGCCCGTATAAGCTAGTCAATTCCAGATCGATCTGGAATTGAACATCGTGTCATTTTTATACGGGTGTTAAAGACGGTCCTGAATCCACATGGGCCAGCGCCTATCGTCAGCCAAAGATCTGCTTCAGGATGACGCCCACGCAAAACGACAGGGAAACGACAACGCATGTTATCACGGCGACTTCGGCCAGGGCTTTCAGGTAATTCAAGCCTTTGACCACGGACATGAAAAACGTAAATACGGATATAATCACCACCACGGCCGTTATTGCCGCAGCGAGGGCAGCATAGTGGTTTTCGAGGATGAAGAACGGGCTGACAAGAAACACCACGACCGTGATATAGACAACGCCCGTATAGAGCGCGGCTTTGCGGGGAGCGGCCCTGTCGTCGGATTCGGCCTTTTGCGACAGATACTCCGAGGCGACCATGGCAAGTGTCGCGGCAAGGCCGCTGATAAGCGCGGTCTTCCCTATCAGGAGCGCGTTTCCCAGCGCGAAGGTCAGCCCCACCACGATGCCCGTTATTTCCTGGATCGAGTTGTTTATGGCGAGAACCATTGAGCCCATGTGCTTCAACACGTCCTCCTCGATCTGCCCGATAAGCGCCTCCTCGTGCTTCACTTCGTCGCGGATGATCGACCGGATCCCGGGTACCCGGACCTCGACTTCCTCGTAGTTATGCTCGGCCTGCACCTCTCCGTTCTCCATCATCTTGATCGTGAAGGTGAACCCGAAGACACGGGAGATAACGCTGAATAACCATATCCTGAAACGGTCCGGCCCGATCTCCCGGCCGGTAACTTTTTTAAAGTAATGGTAATGCCGGAGCTCGTCTTCGGATATCTTTTTCAGGACGGCGGCGTTCTTGCCCCTCGCGCGCGCGGCGAGCCTGCCGTACAGGACATGCTCGGTTATCTCGTTTTTCTGGTATTTCAGTATGCTGTCCGTTGTGCCGGAGCCCATGGCGTGCTTGCCCATATCCAGTTACATATCTCCATTAATACACGATTTTCCAAGAACGATCGTTCGGACGCGTATGGCAATTATTTTTTATCTACAACCTTGATAACATGCACGGCGGTCGCCTTGAAGGAAGCGGTTATCTCTTTCCCCTCCCGTATTCCCATGCTTTCGATCGACTGGCCGGTGACATAGGCCACGAGCATGAACCCGCACCGGACATATACCTTGCGGAACAGGCCCATGGGAACGACCCGCTCCACCCTGCCCCGGAACAGGTTCCGCGCGCTCGTTCCCGGCACACCGTCCGAGAGCACGATATTCTCCGGGTGCACGCAGAAGGTCACGGCCGTCCCCGCATCGGCCGTCCCGGCAGCCTCCACCGCGCCGCCGTCAACCGAGATCGTCATCACGCCTCCCGACGATGCCGTGACCGTGCCCGCGAGTATGGTCTCGGTGCCCATGAAGGACGCGACGAATTCATCTGCCGGATACTGCGTGATCGTGTTCGGGTCCCCGTCCTGGGCCACGACGCCGCGGTTCATCACCACGATCCGGTCCGCCAGGCGGATCGCCTCGCCCCGGTCATGGGTGGCGAACAGGGCGGTTATGCCGCGGCGCCGGATGATCCTTTCCAGATCGGCGATAAGCGTTTCGCGCGACGGCGCGTCAAGCGAGGAGAAGGGCTCGTCCATCAGGAGCACCTCCGGCTCCACCGCAAGGGCGCGGGCCAGGTTCACCCGCTGCGCCTCGCCGCCGGACAGGGCGTGCGCCCGGCGCCTTGCAAGGTGCGCGATCCCCAGGAGGTCCATGGCCCGCTCCACGCCCTCCCGCACCTGCCCGCGCGCCATGCCGCGCAGTCTCAGGCCGGATGCTATGTTCGAGTATACGCTCGCGCTGAACAGGAGCGGCTCCTGGAACACGAGCGACATCCGCCGGCGCAGCGCAGCCGCGCCGCGGCCCGGCTCCACGCGCTCGCCCCGGTAGAGCACCTCGCCCGCGGCGCCCTTCACCAGCCCCATGAGAGACAGGAGCAGGGTCGTCTTGCCCGCGCCGTTGGGTCCGATCAGCGCGCAGATCTCGCCCCCGGCGAACGAGAGGTCCGGCACGTCCAGCGCGGGCATGCCGTTCCTGGTGACGGCGAGCTTCCGTATCTCGAGCACCGGCCGGCTCATCTCCCCCTCCCCTGCTGTATCGCGGTGAGGATATAGTTCACGGTAAAGGCGAGGATCAATAAAATGACGCCCAGGGCGATGGCCACGGCAAAGTTGCCCCTGCCTGTCTCCATCACCGTGGCCGTGGTGAGCACGCGCGTGTAGCCCCTGATGTTGCCGCCCACCATGATCGACGCGCCGATCTCGGAGATGACGCCGCCGAACCCCGCCATGACGGCGGTAAGCAGTGGAAGGCGCGCCTCTTTCATGAGAAGCCACACCATCTGGCGCCGCGTGGCGCCAAGCGCCAGGATCTGGAGCCGGAGCTTCCCGGGAAGGCGCTGCATCGCGGCCAGCGTTACGCCGGTGATGATCGGCGCCGCGATGACGGTCTGGGCGACGACCATGGCCGCCGGGGTGTAGAGGAGGCCGAGCGATCCCAGGGGGCCGCTCCGCCAGATGAAGATCGTTACGAAGAGGCCCACCACCACCGGCGGGAGCCCCATGCCGGTGTTGATCACGCTGATGAGAAACCGCCTGCCGGGGAAGCGCGTGAGCGCCACCGCCGTGCCGGCCGATACGCCGATGCAGGTGCTGATCAGGGTCGCGGACCCGGATATCCTGAGCGACAGAAGCGTGATGTCCCTGACCTCCGGATCACCGGTAACGATAAGCCGGAACGCCTCGATGATGCCGTCGAGTATGAGGTCCATGTACGGATGCTATTTCCCCGCGTCCGGGAAGAAGAGCACTTCCCCGTATTGTTTCGCACCGAACGACTCGATCATCTTCTGGGTAAGGGGAGCAACCAGGAAATTCGAGAATGCCTTTGCGCCCGGCGCGTTGACGCCGGGAAACTTTTTCGGGTTCACCTGTATGACATGGTATTTATTGAGCAGCGACCGGTCTCCCTCCAGCAGAAGCACGAGGTCGATCTTCCCTTTCAGCGAAAGATATGACGCGCGGTCCGAGATCGTATACCCGTACTTCTCGTTAGCGACCGCTATAGTCTGCCCCATGCCGAGGCCCGTTTGCTGGTACCAGGTCTGCTTTTCCGGATGTATGCCGGCTTCCTTCCAGAGCTTCAGCTCCTTCACGTGGGTCCCGGACTTATCGCCGCGGGATATGAAAAGCGATTTTGATTCCGCAATTTTCCTGAATGCCTCGCCGGCCTTTTTCACCG
>JAKQPV010000116.1:0-1366 GCA_029564515.1 Spirochaetota bacterium
GGGCAAGGTACCGGGAGTAGAAAATAACAAACGCCGTGTTGAGGAAGAGGATGATGAGTCCGCCCAGGAAGGGTATCAAGCTGAGAATACCCACGATGAAACCGTAGACGAACGCGACAACGATGAAGACGATGATCGCGATGATCCAGGTTCCCCACCCGAGTTTGCCGATGTGCGCAAAGATCGCGCTGAAGTTGAACGCTTCACCGAAACTATCCGTATGGGCGAAGCGGAGCACGGCAAACAGGGCGATGATCGACATGATGATCGCGACGATTCCGGCAAGGAAAAAGCCTCCAAGGATGCTCAGCACTGCAGCTCCTGCCGCCGCCGGGTCGCCGCCGGCTGCCTCGCTTGCAAGGATACCGATAGCGCCGATACCCCCGAGCACCAGGAAGACGAGGATCGCCGGGATCATGTAGATAAACATGATGATGTTCATCTTCCAGCCGTCGACAAAGAGCCGACCCCAGTCGTCGATCTCGGGGGCAGGCGTCTTCCCGCCGAGCACCCGCACGGCATACCCGGAGAGCAGCGGAACCAGGGAGGCCGTGAATATCTGCACGAGTGACAGAACGACCAGGATGATCCACTGTATCCATTTTCCTACCAGGGCATCCTTGGTATACTCAAATGACCTGGAGATTACAGTACCGTAGTCCATAGGTGTATCACCTCTATCTGTAGATGTGAGAAAACCGGATATAAATGTATGGGTAAGATCGGGAAGAGGATCTCACTTTTTTTCAAAAATAAAGTGTTCATTTCCCTATAAACAGGCGATCCGGTACAGGAGTTGCTCCAGCTTAACCCGGAGCGCCATGGGACATATGGTTTCGCTCCCGGCGTCGGCGATGATGCCCGCTCATGCCCCGGGTTTCCATCCGGGATAGTGGTCAGGAAAAAAGGGGTTAGACCTTATCCCGGCGCCGGGACACTCTCGTAGATTGCAGCCAGGTAACGGGCATGGAAGATACCGTAGGCCACCCCGACGAAGAGGCCGATGATCCAGCCCAGCACCGGAATGTTCGCGAGAAGACCGACCAGAATGCTGTAGGCAAGGCCGATCAGGGCGAGGATGATGACCGCGACTACCCATGCCCCCCACCCGATTCTCCCGATGTGGGAGAAGATCGCCCCGAGGTTGAACGCCTGGAAGAAACTCCCCGTGTGAGCGAACCGTACGAGTGCAAAGAGGGAGACGAACGATATGATGAGCGAGACGAGGGCCGCAAGCAGGATGCCGGAGAGAACAGCGGCAACTGCCGGCGCCCATACGTCCGGATTGTCCATTCCCCGCGCCGCGATAGCGGATATGGCCGCGATCACGCCGAAGAAGATCAGGACAAGGATGGTCGGGATCAGG
>JAKQPV010000018.1:0-1673 GCA_029564515.1 Spirochaetota bacterium
CTGAGAAGGTCGAAAAGATCAACGCCGATATCTCCAGGCTGTCCGAGATGAAAGCACAGCTCGAAAAGATCGAAACCGTTGTGGCCCGCGGCCAGTTCCCCGGTGGAGGCAACGACGGCGGCGCCAAGGCAGAGCACGCCAAGGCCTTTGGCAAATGGATGAGGACAGGCGTAGACGCTGGCCTGCGCGATCTTGAGGTTAAAGCCGAAATGTCCACCCTTTCTGACCCCGACGGCGGATTCCTCACGTCCGATCCTGTAATGGGGCCGATGAAAGAAGTTCTCAGCGCGGTATCGAAGATGCGCGAACTCGCCAACATTGTGACAATCACTTCCGATGAGTACAAAACCCTCGTGGACAAGCTCGGTGAAAGCTCCGAGGACGCGACAGAAAAAAGCACCAGAAAGACAACCGATACGCCGACCTTCGCCGAAGTGTCCATTTTCGTCAAGGAGATGTCCGCAAAACCGAAGGTCACACAGACCATGCTCGATGATCCCGCCTTTAACACCGAAGGTTTTGTCGGAAAGTTCATTGGGCGTACCTTCGCGGCCCGTGAGGGAACATGGTTCTGGAGCGGCGACGGCGTGAAACAGGCAAAGGGTATCAGCTCGTACAGCACGGTGGCCAACGCTTCATACACATGGGGCAAAGTCGGGTATATCGCCAGCGGTCACGCTTCCCTGCTTAACAACGCGGATAAGATTTTCGACCTCCAGCACGCTCTTAAAACGGGTTACAGGGGTCCGGCAAAGTGGCTCATGAACGACAATACCCTGCTTGCTCTTCGCAAGTTCAAGGATGGCGAGGGTAACTATCTGTGGCGGCCCGGCCTCTTGGAAAACGCCCCCGACACGCTCTTGGGAAAGCCTATCGTCATTGACGATTACGTTGATGACATCGGCGCCGGGAAATATCCGATCTGGTTCGCGGATTGGAACGAGGCGTACACCATCGTCGACCGTTTCGGTGTGCGGATGCTTCGTGACCCGTACTCTTCCAAACCTTACGTGGAGTTTTACACCACGAAAAAGACCGGCGGCGGCATCGTGATGTACGAGGCCATCAAGGCCCTCAAAATAACGGCAAGCTAAAAAATACGGGGCGGGGAAACCGGCCCCTTAACCTAAACAGGAGGTAAAACACCATGAAAGACCTTTACAACCACATAGAATTCGTACAGGCGATAAAGCCCGTTCTCGTTTTGGATGACACCGTTCCAGCGGCGGCAACCGTTGACCTGGCGGGGTTCAATTCCGCCGTGATCGAGCTTTCCGTAGGATTGAAATCCGCCGATGCGGGAACAATCACCCTCAAGGCCGAGCATTCCGACGCTACCAGTTTCGCCGCCGTCGCCGCCGCCGACATGCAGGGAGTAACCCCGGCAGAGGGCGTAATTTACACGATCGATGCCGATTCGGACGATTCCACGAGCCGGATCGTCAAGTTTGGCTACGTCGGCGGGAAGCGATACCTCAAGCTCACTATCGCAGAGGTAGGTGGAAACGCAAGCGGCGTGATCCTCGGCGTTACAGTGGTCAAGGGTCATGGCCTCGATGTGCCCCCGATCAGTTAACCTGGCATTAAATTGCTACTCGGCGGGGGCTACTCCGGCCTCCGTCGGGGAAACCACAGGAGAATTTGGAGGATAGAAAAATGTATCAAAGCAAAGT
>JAKQPV010000126.1:0-2171 GCA_029564515.1 Spirochaetota bacterium
CCTCCGGAATCCCGTTTCTGGAGGTTCCAGATGAGGACGTCATTGCCATCGGGACCACCAATCCACTCGCCGACGTGGCCACACAGGCGCACGTCGCGGCCCGCATGTCCAATCCCGAGCCAACCCCCGACCGGCTCCCAAAGAAGGGCACAGGCGCGCCCTGGGGCGCCGTGTACGGGGAGATTCTCACCTTCGACGATCCCGAAACCCGCCTTTTGGCCATCGACCGGCTGGAGGGGTTTCACCCCGGCGGTCCCTGCCTCTACCGCCGTGTTCTGGTTTCGGCGCAGGCCAACGGGACCAAGCTTCCAGTCTGGCTCTATGTTGTTGAAGTGACAAGTAATCGCAGATTCAAGCCGCTTCCGTCCGGCAAGTGGCGCTCCTGAAATCAGTCTCGATCAAGCCGCGGATTTCTCTTGATTTTCTCTTGCGAAAGATATAACATACGCTATTATATTCGGGCAAGGGCCGTGGTCTGCCATCCAGACGAGAGGTGCAGCGAATGGACACAGAAGGTCGAAGTCTTTCGGCGTTGGTAAAAGAGATACGACGACAGCTTTCCTTGAGTCAGGAAGACCTGGCCAGGTTGCTCGGCGTCAGCTACGCGACCGTCAACCGATGGGAAAACGGTCTATCCAAGCCTTCCAAGCTCGCAAAGGCCCAACTGGAGAGCTTCTGTAAGAAGATGACCGGTCAGGGCAAATTGACGCTTCCGGAGGGTGAGCACAGATGACGAGCGAGAACGAAAAGCAAAAACCGCCGCTGCCTATTCTTGTTTTCCGCCTCCGCGCCCTGGTACTTGCCCTCGGCGAGTCCACCGAGCCTGCTTGGTGGAAGACCGAGTTCATGAACGAGACCGGCTTGAGATTCCTGGAGCGACTTTATCCGCGGACATCATTTCAGGCCGCAGTCCACGCCGCCGGGAAGGCCGCGTCAGACGCTCATGACCGGGCTGTCGGACGCATCGGCGTCTACCACCTCTTCAGGTTGCCCGAATCCCTGGAAACCGAACTCCATCGAATGCCCCCGGACCCGGCCGATGATTTCTTCCCGACATTGCGCAACGCCTTAGGGCGGCCGGAGGAGCTGATGAAGTTGCTCGCCCCGATGTGCGGCGGCGAGGGAGCGGATGCCGCTCCCGGGGCAAAAAAGATCGGCACCGACAAGGACTTGATGACCACTGCGGGCTTGAGGAAAACCGCCGCTGTCTACCATACGGCGTTTTCGAGGAATAACCTCGGCTTCCCCTATTTCACCGCCGAAACGGCCGGAGGCCGGTGATGACCATGACCATGGATGAAGAAGTGCAGCGGAAATACTCGACCGCCATAAGCAAGGGTGCCGGAATGATTGAAGAGACCCGGCGTCTCCTCGAACAATGGCGTCCGGATGAACCGCTCGATGACTTCACGCGCAGGGTCCAGACTGAAGGGCTGCTCGGCAACTCCACCGCCTACAGAACCCGCGACGTCGTGCGAAGAGTGTTTGCACCGCGGTTCTTGAGACCGAGCGACAAGCCTGCGCGGATTCTGCAACAGGTGCTTGCATCGGGCCTGCCGGGGCGTGTTTTCACCGAACTCCTGTTCGTGTTTGCGGCGCGTCAAGACCCCCTGGTCTATGACTTCACGATACGTGAATACTGGCCCGCCGCCCGCAGGGGAAGACAGGTCATGGACACGGACCCGATGCTCTCTTTTCTGTCGGAAGCACATTACGACGGCCGTTTGGACAACCAGTGGTCGGAGAAGGTGTCGGTGCGCATCGCCCGCTGTGTTCTCGGTCTCCTTCGGGATGTCGGGTTCCTCCGCGAAGTCGTCCGGGGCCGCAGGGAGATAGTCAACTACCGCATGTCGGATGAAGGGGTCGCGATCTTGGCCAAGGAACTCAATGAAGCAGGCGTGACTGATTCCTCCCTCTGCAATCATCCCGACTGGGGGCTGTTCGGAATGACGCCCTCCGAGGTAGTGGAGAGACTGGACGGGATCGGGGAACATCGCGGGGTGATCATTCAGCGCGCCGGCTCGGTAGTTCATTTCACCTGGGTCGTCAAATCCATTGAGGAGCTGATCGATGTACTCGCTCGATAACGCATTCAACGAATTGCTCGACAAAATCCGAGACGCCGACGCGCTCAATCCGGCCAAGAGCGCACCGGTATTTTACTTCCGTTA
>JAKQPV010000136.1:0-1457 GCA_029564515.1 Spirochaetota bacterium
GCCGCAAACTCGGCCGCACCCTGCCGCAACGTGCAGGACTGGCTGGCGCTCTTGCGCGCCGTGCCGGTCCGCGGCCACACCAGGTCGGCGGTCAACAGATGCGAGGTCGTGACATCGAGCCCCGCGCCCGTGACCGGTATATGAATACTGTGCAACGTGATTTCAACTTCGCGCTTCACCTGTGCCATGTCCATACCTCCACACATGTTGATGATGGCCGTCAGTGTGACACACTCCCGCCCATCCTGCAATCCCAAGGAGGAGGAAGGAGAAGGGAGAAAGGAGGAGGGAGAAGGGAGGAGTTGTCGAAACCCGATCATCCCGTTTTAGACAGGGCCGACGCATCAAAATTCTTGTCTTCACGGCCTTTCACCTACGATATTGGCCCATAGAACTCACTTAGCCCGTGTCAGGATTCTGTGAATCAACGCGCCAAGGGGGCACTGGAGGATTAAGATTACGATTACGATTAAGATTACGAAGAGACCTGCCCCCAATCTTGATCCCATATACTTTTCGGCAGTGGTATGAGTCAGTTTGGTTTCAGGTTGGGCGTTCCTTCCTCCTTTCTCCTTCTTCCTTTTTCCCTCCTCCTTCCTCCTTGGGGTGTGTATTCAACTCGCGGAGTTGAATCCGCAGTAATCGGTTAGCCAGTTGAATGCGTGTTTGATGCTGAATGTCGGGGCGCGGACGGCCTCGTCCGCAATGTGAATGGCTGCACGCAAGCCAGATACGCCCCCGGTAGGGCGGTCTCGCCGAGACCGCCGCGGACGCCTCGGCGAGGCGTCCCTACCAGAAGCGGTTTTGCGTTACCGTCATGACCGCTCGGCCTTTTGCTCGACACGTTGTCGCGGACGAGGCCGTCCGCGCCCCCAGGCTCGCCCCTCCTCTTTTCCCCAGAAACGCACGATCTTCGCGCCCCCCGATCACTACCCGATTACGATCCGCGATTACGAATCCGCACCCTTTTGCGCCAGGGTCGACACATCTTAAATTTGACTCATTACGTCAGAACTCCGTTTGTGGGGACGATTAAGATTATGATTAGGATTAAGATTAGGACTGGTGGCCGGGCATCTTCGTAATCCTAATCATAATCTTAATCCTCCATTACCCACCGTGGCACGTCGATTGAAAGGCCCCAAGCACAGGTAAAATGAATTCTGATGGCAAATATTATGGGGGAAAGGCCGTGAAGACAAAAAAATAAGACGCGTCGCCCCTGGCTGTTTCGCGGTAGTCGATTAATGGGGTATGCGAGTTGAGCGCGTGTTCGATGCGAAGCAAAGTCGGTCGAGGGCGGAGGCGGGGAGATGGACGATAAGCTGCGACCGGTTTGTGGAGTGCGGGAGCTTGCTCCCGCTTTCCAAAGCGGCGGCAAGCCGCCGCGCTCCAAAATGAGCCCGTGCTCCCGATTTCCTGCTCCCCTTTTCACCAGAAACGCATGCTCTTCGCAC